>NZ_QJSP01000003.1 GCF_003217475.1 Williamsia limnetica
CGGCGGACAAGGCATGGCCATGGTCCTCGAGCGCCTGAGCTGAACCTCAACCAAACAAAAGAGCCCGCGACCGAATGGTCGCGGGCTCTTCTGGTGTCGAATGCTAGTCCGAGTTGAAGTAGCTCAGCAGGCGCAGGATCTCGACATACAGCCAGACCAGGGTGACGGTCAGGCCGAGCGCGATGCCCCAGGCCGCCTTCGACGGAGCGCCGGAACGGATCAGCTGATCCGCCGCATCGAAGTCGATGAGGAAGCTGAACGCGGCGAGCGCGATGCAGACGAGCGAGAAGATGATCGCGATCGGTCCGCCGTCGCGCAGGCCCAGCCCGGAACCACCGTTGAAGAAGCCGATGATCAGGTTGCCCAGGATGAGCACCAGGACGCCGATCAGGCCGGCGAAGATCATGCGGGTGAACCGCGGGGTGACGCGGATGGCACCTGTCTTGTAGACGATCAGCATGCCGCCGAACACACCGAATGTTCCGAGAACGGCCTGGCCGATCAATGCACCGGCGCTGACGTCACCGGCGACCACCCAGTTGGCGAAGACGTACGAGATGGTGCCGACGAACAGGCCCTCGAGTACCGCGTAGCTGAGCACGATGGCCGGGTTGTCCTGCTTTCGACCGAAGGTCGCGACCAGTACGAGCGCCAGGCCACCGAGCGCGCCGACGAGCATCAGCGGCATGGCCAAGGACTCGTTGACACTGGTGAAGTAGTACGACAGGGCGGCCGACAGAATCAGCACACCGAGGGTGGCTGCGGTCTTCGTGACGACGTCGTCGATGGTCAGGGTTCGGGTCCCGGCCGGTTGCCCCGGACGCGCGTACGGATCGGCCTGTGGCTGACCCGCGTGCTGATTCCACTGTGCGGCCTGGCCGGCGCCGGCCGCACCAGCGCCAAAGCCGGCGTACCCGCCTGGGCCTTGGTTGCTGCGCACAACACCACGCATCACCGGATTGCTGCTTTCACGCACCGTTTCTGGTCCCTTCTCATGACTGACTGATGTTCGCTCAACGAGCGATGTGACTTTCGAGTTCCGACTTTACCTTCTCTTGACTCTTGCTGCAGACAGGCCGAGGCCCGTGGTCACGGCGCATCTGTCCGCTGCCGATCGCCGCGCTCAGCCCCAGCGACTGTGCCCGCCGTCCGCAGGGATCGTCACGCCGCTCAGGTAACTGGCGTCCTGGCTCGACAGAAAAACCGCAATCCGGCCGATATCGGCCTCCGCGTCCCCGATACGCCCGAGCGGGATGCTTTTGATGAAGGCGTCGGCCTCCTCCGGGTAGGTGTCGGTCCACCACTGCAGTGACGGCGTCATGGCGTGTGGCGCGATCGCATTGACCCGGATGTTGTCCTTACCCCACTCGCAGCCCGCAGCGCGGGTCAGCGACCTTGTCGCCTCTTTGACCGCGGCATAGGGCCCGAAGGTCGCCATGTCCCACCGGACGGCGGCGGACGTCACGAGATTGATGATCGATCCGCCTCCCCGAGCGACCATCAGCGGATGGCACGCCTTCATGAGCCGCAACACCGCCAGCGGGCCGGTCTGGAAAAACCGTGTGAAGTCGTCGTCGCTCACATCCAGCAGCGGGATGGGCATGGCGTCGTTGGCGTTGTTCACCAGGATGTCGACACCCCCGAGGCGCTCGGCACAGGCGGCAACGATCGCAGCGCAATCATCTCCGTCACTGACGTTGCCCTTGAGATATTCGGCGCGGACCCCGTTTGCCTGCAACTGTTCGGTCGCAGTTGCGAGCGGCTTGGTGTGCCGTCCGCAGATGAAGATGTCCGCGCCTTCTTTGCTCAGTGCCTGAGCGATGCCCAGGCCCACTCCCTTGCCGCCGCCGGTGATCAGTGCAACTTTTCCATCGAGTACGCCCATGCGGCAGACACTAGCGAAACTAGAACATGTTCACTCGGGATTCGGCAGTGCGATCCGGTCCCCGGCTCGTGACCGCTGCTCGAGGACGAACGTCCTGATCTCGTGCGGGCCCACGTCACCACCGATGACGTCTTTGATCGCCCGCCCCAGACACACCGACGTCAGGACCCGATCGGCGAGTTCGTAGTTCTCGCCCAGTGCGACATATGGCTTGGCGATCATGAGCGCTGCGACGCCGTGCGCCGCCGTCCACAATTCCATCACCACCGGCGTGGGGTCGCCCTTGTCGACGAAGCCCTCATCCATCAGGCGCTCGATGGTCTCGGCGAAGTGCACGAACGCCGATTGACTCAGCACTGCGTCGGCGTCGGTGCCCTCGGCACAGACCTTCATGGTGGCCACCCGGTACAACTCGGCGTTCTCGACGGCGAACCGCACGTACGCCATGCCCTGTGCGTGCGCGGCCTCCCAGGTGTTGTCGTGCTCGGCGCCTGCCTGCCTCATCACCTCGTCGAGCCGCGTGAAGTAGTGCGCGACGACCTCACCGATCAGGGCGTCCTTGTCCGCGAAGTGGATGTAAATGGACGGCGGCGTCACTCCCACCCGGTTGGCCACCGCCCGGATCGAGACCGCCGACTCGTCACCGCTGGAGAGCAGCAATTCCGTTGCCGCCTCGAGTATCTCCGTGCGCAGTTGCTCACCTGAGCCCCGCGGAGACCTCCGTCTTCGGAGTCGATCGACTGTCATGACCACCTTCTTCACTCAACCCGAATCTGTCGTGGAATCTGCGTAGCGGCGCGGGCGCCCACCAGTTTGCCCGGCCGGCGATCTTCATGAAGGCCGGAACGAGCAACATCCTGATCAGGGTGGCGTCCATCAGTACGGCCAGGGCCAGGCCCAGTCCGAACATCCTCATGAAGGACACCTGGGAAAACGCGATACCCGCGAAGACCACGGCCATCAGCAGGGCGGCCGCGGTGACCACCCGGCCGGTGCGGGCCAGTCCGTAGGCGACGGCGTGATCGTTGTCTGCACGCGTGCGGCCTGATTTGAGCCACTCCTCACGGATCCGCGAGAGCAGGAACACCTCGTAATCCATGGACAATCCGAACGCGATACAGAACATGAGCACCGGCATGTTGGCTATCAGCGTCCCGGTGGTCGTGGTCCCGAGTCCGCCGAGATTGCCGTCCTGGAAGATCCACACCATCGCGCCGAATGTCGCCGTCAGCGAGAACACGTTGAGCACCAACGCCTTCAGAGGCAGCACCACAGACCCGGTCAGCAGGAACAACAACACGAACGTGGTCACGACGATCACCGCGAACACCTCGGGCAGGTGATCGATGATGCTGTCGACATTGTCGACGTTCTGCTGCGCCAGACCACTGAACAGCGCGGTCGCATCACCCGGCGGCGACACCGCGCGCAGCGCGTCGAGTTGGTCACGTCCACTGTCCGAGAACGGGTCCACCGTGGATGACACGGTGATCAGCGCAGCGTCGCCCTCAGCCATGTTCGGACCGGGGCCGCCCGCGCCCTGCCCGTCGACAAAGGACCCGACGGGGGTACCTACGGCGGTCACGTTGGCGACCTGCGACAGAGCCTGCCCGTAGTCGGTGAGCGCGGCGTCGTCGAATCCCCGGGTGTCCGGGATGACGATCGTGACCGTGGCAGATGCATTCTGCGCATAGTCTTCGCGCAACTCATCTCCGAGCACATGGGTGGAGGCAGAGGTCGGGAGCACCCTGTCGTCGGGATAACCGAACTTGATCCCGAGGAACGGCGCGCCCAGCACGAGCAGCAGCACCACCACGGACAGTCCCACCGGTACGGCGTGACGCAACACGAACCGGGTCGAGCGATACCACATGGATTCTTCGGGCTCGGGAACCTTTGGTTCGCTGCGCCCCAGCCATTTCCGGATCGGTTTGCGTACGTCCAGTGCATCGATCCGGGGGCCGAGCAGAGCGATGATCGCCGGGGCGATGATGAGCGCGGCAGCAGCGGCCAACGCCACCACCGCCAGGCCTGCGTACGCGAACGAGCGCAGGAAGTACATGGGGAAGATCGCCATGGCAGCCAGCGAGAGCGCCACCGTCACTGCGGAGAAGAGTACGGTCCGTCCCGCGGTCTTCACGGTCACCGTCAACGCGTCGTCGCGGTCCCGCCCGCCCTGCACCTCTTCGCGATAACGGTTGATGATCAACAGGGTGTAGTCGATCGCCAGCGCCAGACCCAGGGCGGTGGTGAGGTTCAGCGCGAACACGGACACGTCCGCGAACACGGTGAATCCCCTCAGCACAGCGGTGGTTCCGATGATCGCGAAGATGCCGATCGCCAGCGGCAGTACTGCCGCGATCAACCCGCCGAACACCCAGATCAGCAGCAGGAAACTGATGGGGATCGCAATCGCTTCGGCGATGAACAGATCATGGCTCGTCTGTTCGTTCACCTGCGAATAGACCAGGGCCTGACCGCCCACCAGCACGTCGACGCCGGGGTACTGCGCGGCGAAGGACCGGTCGGTGAAACGGTCGTCGATCTTTTTCCCGTTTTCTTCTGCCTCTTTGTCGCCCCCGGACACCGTGGTGACGACCAAACCCGAAGCGCGGTCACGGGAGACCAGAGCCCCCGCCGCTTCCGGGTTGGTCCAGGCGGACACGATGGGATCCTCGACGAAGCTCATCTCATCCAGTTCTCGGACGATCGCCTCGCCCGCCGCACGTGCGGTGGGGCTGTCAACGATGTCCGCGGTGCCGTCCTGATGCACCCGGATGACGACCTGCAGGCCGCCGCGCGCGAAGGTGTCGCTCAGGACCTGATTGGCCTGAGCCGACTCGGAGTTTGGATCGGAGAAGCCGCCGCCCGAAAGATTGGCCGCGACAGATGAGCCCAACACGCCGCAGATGATGAGCACCAGCAGCGCGCCACCGAGAACACGTTTGGGTGCGGAGATCACACCACGAGCAAGTGACGACAGCACTGGGACTTCCCTTCGGTGAATTCCTGGGTGATCGCCGTTAAGTTAACAGCACTATCTTAGGGTCGTCAATCAGTGCGTCGACCGATCATGGGCCAGAGGAGAGGTCGATCTCACCGACGGTCTTCGGCGCTTCCAGGACGATGTCGTAGCCGTGGCCGAACGCGGCGAGTCGATGTTTAGGGATGTCGAAGGTTCGCTTGTTGAGCAACGCCGACCGGATCTGCGCCGGAAGGCGAACCGAGGCCCGCACCCAGAGCGGCTTGAAGTCTTGCGGCATCTGTTCCAGCAAACGGTCCGAGGCGATCCCGAACACCTGCGCCATGGCTAGGTAGTCAGCGCGGAAGTCTTTGTAATGGTGAGTATTCCGATAGTTCTGGAGATATACGTCTGAGAGCGACCTCGGCAGGTCACTCTCGATGTGCGCACGCACTCCCGCGAGCATGCCGCCGATGATCGGCACGATGGGTCGCCTCGAATCGGTCTGCTCGCACCGCGACCAGGCCACCTGCCACGGCTTGTCGACCACGCCGCCGCACCTGTAGTTCTGCAGATTTCGCGCATAGTGGATGTGGAAGTCGGGGATGAGACGCAGTGCCCAGTCGGGGTACTGCAACACACCGCGGTCGACGAGACCGATCATCTCTTCGGTGACGATTGCGTACACCCTGGCGAACCACTGTTTCGGATCTTCGTCAACGCGCAATTCGGCTGCGATCGACTGTTGTTCGGCCAGCGTCGAGATCGCTGTCGCTCGTAGCGGTTTCAGATCAATGCAGCGAATCTCGCCGGCTGCGGCGGGAGATGGGGCATCCGCCGGCGGCCGGATGGCTTCGTCCGCGAGGTCGCGTAGCGATTTCTCCAGTTCACCGCGGAGCCCCCGCTCGACGAGAGCGCCGATTCCCGGAACGACGAAGTCCATCTCGACTGTCCATGTGATCCGGCACCCGGCGTCGATGCGGGAAAAGTCTATGCGGCCCTGATGATGTCGGACGGTCGCCGGACCGGCGTACACGTGGTACTCGAACCACTCCGGCTGCGCCGCAGCGACCACAACCTCCCGAAGCACCGACCGCACCGGCGCCGGGGTGATCACCGTACGCAGTGCACCTGCACGGTCGTAGCGATCGTCGACGCCGGGATCGTTCCCGACGATCTCGGCGCTCGACCACCGATTCATCTGGTCCGGATCGGTCATCAGCCGCCAGGCCTGCTCGATCGTGCAGGGCAGATCCTGGGTCAGCTCCAACGTCCGCACCGGGTCAGGCCACCGTTCTGACTCTGTCGATCTCTGCGGAGTTCATTCCCAAACCGCGCATGACCGTGCGCATCTCCCGATTCACCACCTGATCTTCATCGCCGAGCAACCCGATCGCCCGGACGACCTCCCGCAATCGCACAGCAGGACGTGCCACATCCACCAGATGATGCAGCGGCGTGCGACGCAGACCCATCTTGCCTGCAGCAGGCCTGCCCACCCACCGGGTCGAGATGGACGAGAAAGACATGGACAGCATCGGGCGCAGCATGACGTTCAGGACGTCGGTGACCGAGCCGGGAACGAGCGGGAGCTCGATCCGGTAGCCCTCTCGCAGCAGAGCCCTGGTCAGGGTCTTCGAGGACTCGTCGGGCTCGAGCTCGAATTGGGCCCCGATCTCGAACAACTGCCTCGCTGCAGCGAAGCTCTTGGGCAGCAACGCATCGTCGACACCGATCACCCATCCGATCCAGCGCCACAGATGCGCAATCGCCTCACGCTCGGCCGCTGAATACTTGATTCCGAAGTCGCCGGCCACCGTCATCGGCAGCGCCAAGAACCCCCCTCCGATCGTGAGCGCGCAGTAGGTCTGATTGATGGGGACGCCCCACTCGGCGACGTTCCACTCGCCATCGGCCAGGAGGCTGTGCCGCACCATGGCGTGGATGAGGCGGATCTTCAGCGTCTGTGACCAACCCTGACCACCCGGGGCCATCTGGCCTGGTGCGGTCGCGAGGGCAACCCAGCGACCGGTGCTGAGCACTCGGTCATAGGTGTGGTCGGCGAGCTGACCCGTGGCCACCAAGGGTCGGACGAATCCCCGGGCCTGATAGCCGTAGATCAGCGATTGGTACAGCGTGCTCGACTGCAGGGTTCCGAACTTCCACCACGCGCGCCCACCTGCCTCGGCGACCGCCTCGTCGAACCAGGGCGGTGGTGACGACGCTGCGTCGAGAAGTGCGCGCAACGCTGGCGGTGCCTCATCCATACGACCGAGAGGATCGTCGAGAATCCGCACGACGTCACGCCATCCGAAGTCAGCGAGACCGACCATTTCCGATATCGCCGCTTGGGCGAGCGGATCGCCCCGACTCAGCCCGCCGTCGAGTTTGTCCACGAGCTCGGGGTGGCGTGCCCGGACACTGTCCCAATTCAGTGCACCAGTGATATCGGAAG
Source organism: Williamsia limnetica (assembly GCF_003217475.1). GTDB lineage: Bacteria > Actinomycetota > Actinomycetes > Mycobacteriales > Mycobacteriaceae > Williamsia > Williamsia limnetica. The sequence goes on from NZ_QJSP01000003.1 coordinate 7,303, forward strand.
CATCCATAAAGACATGGTGTCTTTATTGTTCCAGCACGTCAAGCATCCGCACTTCGTTCGAGATAGGTAGCTGCATCTCCGGCAACCGGATGCCGGCCCCGCCGGCGCCCGCGAACCCCTCCCAGACCAGATCGGTCACGTGATCGACGAGTTCGGCACGGTCCATCGTTCTCGCTTTTCCCCACCAGGCGACCGTCGTCCAAATGGCCCCCACCAACGCGCGCGCCCACGGCGCTGCCGCCCGCGGATTCCCACCGACCTGCTCGAATCCGACCTGAAGGACCTGTTCGAGGAAACCTGTGACGTGCGAGTCCCCTACGCCAGACTGCATTCTGGGCGCCAGGACGGCCGCGAGCCTGCTGTTCTCTTCCATCCAGCGGGCAAGCACGTCGACCGTTGCCCGCGTCTGCGCGCGGGGCTCCTCGACGTCGTTGAGCGCCGAAGCGATCCCCACGATGATGCGATCGGTGTGCCGTCGGGTCAGCTCGGTCAGGAGATCGTCACGATCTGCGAAGGCGGCGTAGACCGCCGACCGGGTCAGCCCGGCCCTGCTCGCCACTCCGGCCAGACCAAAATCGGTTCCATGAGTGGCGATCTCGGCTTCGGCGGCGTCGAGCAACTGCTCGCGGCGAGCTTCGGGGTCGACCCCGGGACCCGGTGGTCGGCCTCGGCTACGTCGGGAAGAAACGTCAGACATGGCTATGAGTCTGCCATTCCATAAGTAGGTCTATGGCACGCGGCACCCATCTTGACCATGGTCGATGTCACGTTTCTCGGGTGTTGTGGCGCCCCATCCCACGCGCGGTGAAACGGCCATGAGATTCTGTTGAGGTTCGCCGAACGGCTCGCCCCCATAGCCCAATCGGCAGAGGCAGCGGACTTAAAATCCGCCAAGTGTCGGTTCGAGTCCGACTGGGGGCACTGAGATCAGTCACAGGGTGCGATGCCGAACCAGCGTCCACTGATTGCGATGACCCGCCCGGCGATACGACAGTTCGTCGAGCACGGTGAGAGCAATCGCGAGACCGCGGCCGCGCTCGGACAACTCGTCCGGCAACTCGACGGATTTCAGGTCCACCCGGGCCTGCTCTCCATCGTCGGAGAGGTTCGCGTAGAGGCTGTCCGGGCGCACTTCCAACTCGACACGGAGCGACACCTGTCCCCCATCGGTCTTCGTCGCGTGCTCGATGATGTTGGCGGCGATCTCTGCCAGAGCCAACTCGAATTGCATCGCATCCATATCGTCCACCGGAGCTGCGGTCAGCAGCTCCGACAGGAGCTGATGCACCCGTTCCACCGTTTCCGGCTTGGCGAACTCTTCGAGCACCCGCACCACGGGCGGCGTGTCAGCTGACATCGAACGCGCTGTCGGCCGACGGATGCGAACGCAGCACGCGATTGAGATTGGTCAGCGACAACACCGACTCGACCTGACTGGACGGCGCGGCGATACGCAGATCACCGCCGGCCTGCCGAGCCACCTTCAGACCGGAGATGAGCGCGCCGAGGCCTGATGAGTCGATGAAGTCGGTCGCCGACAGGTCGATGACGATCTTGGTCGACCCCGACTCCACCAGCTTGTGCAACTGTTCGCGCATTGCCGGAGCGGCGACCATGTTGAGCCTGCCCTGCGGCCGGAGAACCACGGCACCCCCGGCGGTGGTGCGCGTTTCGTAGCTGGTCATCATTCTCCTTCTGTGGTCGACCCGCGATAGCGGACCGCTTGGATCACGACACTGAGTACAACGAGGTCGAACAGCACCCAGAAGAGGTTCACGCCGACACCGAGCACCGAGACCGACCCGCGGTACAGCTGCACGATCCCGATGAACGACGCCACCACCAACACGGTCATGGCGACGAGCTGAGGCCTGATGAGGTGCCACGGCACCGCCTCCTGGTTCTGCCGTGTCTTCGGCGTCACGGCGAATCCGAGTGGGCGTTTGAAATAGACGTTGCGAAAAGCCGTGGTGCACGACTTGATCCATACCGGGAACAGCGCAAGGCTGTACTGCTGACCACGCCAGGTGGACTTACCGCGCCCGATGATGAAGAACAGCAATTGATTGAGCAGGAGGAATGGGATCAACCGGATGAAGAAGTCGAAGCTCAACGCCTGCACGGGAAGAATACCGAGGATGAGGTAGACCGCCGGTGCCGCAATGTATGCCACGGCCGCGAACCCGGCGAGATAGCTCCACATGGTGGCCCAGTACATGAGCCGCTGCGGGATCGACAGACCCTTCTGCACCAGCGGGTTCTCCCGCAGCATCACCTGGATCGTGCCCTGTGCCCACCGAAGCCTCTGCGTGATCATGGTCTTGGCGTCTTCGGGCGCAAGTCCGAGCGCGAGTACCTCATCGTGGTAGGCCGACCGCCAACCCATCCCGTGCAGTCGCATGCAGGTCGCCATGTCCTCGGTGACCGAGATCGTCGCCAGCGGCAACATCGGCTGCGCTTCGTCGTCCCGACCGACGTCCACCGCGCGGATCATCGCCCGGATGGACTCCAGTGCCCCGAGCGGGGACCAATCACGACTGGCCAGGGCTGCGAACGCGTCCTCGTCGAGAGGCGCTGCACCCGACTCCTGCTCGGCGAGCTCGGTGAGAGCGGCGATCGCCTCGAGGTCTGCCCGGATCAACTCCATGTCGGATTCGACCAGTCCCCTCGCCGCCACGTCCACCCGCTGCTGGAAGTCGTAGGTCACGTCGGCGAGTGGCTTCTTCGCCTTGAGGTCGGCGCGAGCGATCCGAACTGCCTCGTCCACCGCGTCCAATGCGACGATCGTTTCGAGGTTGCCTTTTCCCACCTGCTTGCGGGTCTTCTTGATCACCGCTTTGGCTGCACGCAGCGATTCCTCGATGCCCTCCTCGATGGCGCGCACGTACCCGGTGATGCCCAGTTGCATCAGTGCCTCGCGCCGCAACACCGCGTTGGAGCCGCAGAAGAAAGCAGCATTCCAACCGTCCTTGCCTTGCTGGATCGGCCCGTAGAACAGCGGCGCCTGGCTACCGAGCGGATCATTGGGCGGAACGTTGACGAAGTACTGCGGGGTCTGCACCAACGCCATCAACTCGTCCTCGAAATAGCCGAGGGTGCGGTCGAGAATTTCCGGCTCGGGAATCTGATCGGCGTCGAGGATGAGAATGAACTCGCCATCTGTCTGCAGCAGTGCGTTGTTGAGATTGCCTGCCTTGGCATGTCGCGGTTTGTCGACCCAACTCTCGGTGCGGGTCAGATAGCCGATGCCGTGTTCTTTGGCCACCTGAGCCAGCTCGGGTCGGTCACCATCGTCGAGTATCCACGTGGTGTGCGGATACCGGACGCGCAGAGCGGCACGTGCCGTGTCCATCACCATCTCGATCGGCTCGTTGTAGGTGGTGATGAAGATGTCGACTGTTGCACCCTGCGGCGGCGGGCCTGGGTCGCCGCGCCGCCGCAGACGCCACATGGTCAACCCGAACAACAAAGAGTCGATGAGGCTGTACGTCTCGGCGACCACGAGTGGTACTGCGATCCACCATGCTTCCCAGTTCACCGAGACGAGCCAGCGCCAGACCACGTAGTTGATGCCGAGGATCGCCGTCACCACGATCAACAGTCGGAGCCACGGCGACGGAGTGGTCCCGAGGTCATGTTCGGCCTGCACGCGGCGCTGCGTCATCCGGAGTCGTCCCGGCGTACCGCCACCACCGTCACGTCGTCGAGTGGAGCACATTTGGCCGCGAGGCTCGCCACCGCGGAGCACAGAATCTGCGGGTCGGAATGCCCGCGGGCGAAGTCCCCAACCGTGCCGGCGTCGCTGTCCTCGGACAGCAGGTCCAGGAGACCGTCGGACACGATGATCAGCATGTCGCCGGGGTCGAGGGTGACGGCCTCCGATGTCCACTCGTCGTCGATCAGGACGCCCAGCGGCAGGCCGCATCCGGGCAACGCTTCGACATCCCCGTTCTTCCGGGAGACGAGGGCGAGCCCGTGCCCGGCATCGATGTATTCGACCTTGCCCGTCGACCGCTCGAGTCGGGCGTGGAACAGCGTCACAAAACTCTCGGTGCTGGTGAGGTCATCAGCCACATGGTTGGCCACCAGCGAGACCGCTTCGCCCAGACTCGTTCCCGGACAAGCGTGGTCCAGCGCCTTGGAGGCGCCCCTCAATGCGGATCGGACGCTCGCCGTCAGGATCGCCGCGCCCAGCCCTTTCCCCATCACGTCCGCGACCGTGAACACCACGCCGTCACCGGTGAGGTAGTGATCGTAGAAGTCGCCGCCGACGGCATAGGCGGGCGCACACATCGACCGCACCGAATACCCGTCCACCCCACGCATCGGGGCGGGTAGCAACTGCCGTTGGACGGCGGCCGCGCGCTCCAGATCGTCGGCACGCTCGAGTTCGCGTTGTGCCCAAGCAGCCAGTTCGCGAAATGTCGCCTGCTGTGAGTCGTCGAAGTTCCGGGGTGAGGTGTCGTAGACGCAGAACGTTCCGACCGGTTGATGACCCGGACCGTACAGGGGGTAGCCGGCGTAGAACCTCACACCGCCATCGCCACCGACTCCCGGTAGCCGGGCGAACTCGGGTACCCGCGCCAGGTCGTCGACGATCAGTGCCGGATCAGCGGGCTCGGTGTAAGTGCGCGCCACCGTTGTCTGACAGACGGTCTCGGCGCGCGGCACCTCTGACAACGGCAGTCCCTCCACCATCTTGAACCACAATCGATCTCGATCGAGAAGCGCGACCGACGCCATCGGCACCCCGAATACGAGCCGGGCCATCCGGGTGACCCGTTCGAATCGGTCTTCGGGCGGAGAGTCCAGAATCTGCAGCTGATCGAGAGAGCGCAATCGCCTTTCCTCGGCTTCCGGCGGAAGGACGAGCTGGATCTCTGCGATCTGGGTGTCAATACTCATCGGTTCAACGCTTTCTGCAGTGCCTCGGTCATGGCCGCCGCCGATCCGGGAGAACTCGCGATCCTCCAGTCGGCTTCTTTGTCGAAGTCGAACCACACAAATCCTGAAACGTTTGCCGCTCCTTCCAAATAGTCGACGAGGTCCGCGATCCAGCCGGGTTTGGAGCCACCTTGCTCCGCGCTGCCCACTTCGGTGACGAGAATCGGTTTATCGGGGGCAAAGCCTCGAATCTGGGCAAACGATTCACCGAACAGGTTTTTAGGTGAGGTCCATTCTCCGCCGGGAATCGACGTACCCCAGTTGTATCCGTCGATGCCGATGACGTCGACGACATCGTCACCGGGGTACCACTGCACCAGATTCTCGCCGGCGACGATCACGTTCGGCGCCCATATCCATCGCACGTTCCGCACGTTCTTCGTGGCGAAGATGCCATGCACATGCCGCCACGCCTGCACGTAGGTTTCGGGCGAGGTGCCTCCGGCCGGACTCCACGGATACCAGGTGCCGTTCGGTTCGTGGGCGAAACGCAGATACACCGGTTGCCCCCAGGCAGCGAGTTCGTCGGCCCATCGGTACAGGTAGTCGTCGTGCGCCCCCGAGATGAGCGACGCCATCGTGAACGCAGATCGGTCATAGCTGTCACCGCCGAGATGCTTCCAGGGTTCCCAGGTGACGACCGGGTCGGCGCCCGCGTTGCGCACGACATCGAGACCTGCGATCGGAGGGGCCGTCGTGAAGTCGGCGAAGGCCAGCACGATACTGGGCCGTTCCCCGACCAGGTCGGCCACCGCGGCCACCTCCTGACCCGCAGACAGTCCACCCGGAGTACCGACTCCGAACCGCAGGCACGTGGACGCGGAACTATCGACGGATGTCGTGTCGACCGTGCACGGCGACTCCGTGGAGCATGCGAACAAGCCTGTGGATGCAGCCAGCACGCTGCAGATCACCGCAGTCAACCGAAACGCCGGAAACGATCGCATTCTCACCCCCTGTCGATGATCACCACCCACCGCGCGCGATTATGCGGTGCGGGCGACGTCCTTTTCCCGACAAGACGCATCTGCCATTGTTCCCCATTTGATCCGATCAGGTACGAGCAACTCGGCTCGCAGGCAATTTCGGCACTCAAATGAACGCGACACAGACCTCTGTCGGGCTCAGCCGACGTCCTGAATTCCCAAAGTCGGCAGGAAGTAGCAGGTACCACTCGAATGGGTCACAGACCCGAGGACCAGTGACAGCACCGTTCCCGAACCGGTTTTGACGATTGCTGCCCTGGTTCCGGCCTGCGGAAGTGCTTCCAGAGCAATTTCGAGTGGCGCGATCAGCGCATTCGCCACCGGCCTCAGCAATACCGGGAGCTCGGCGATCTGAGACTTGATCGGGTTGAGAACTGCGCTGGTCAAACTACCCATCGGCACAAACCCACCCTTGAATGTGTCGACATTGAACCAGGCGACATTCATACCGGATTTATCGCCGCTGTCATTGACTATGCCTGCCGGAACGAAGCCGTACAGCACCTCACCTCTCTTGACCGCGTTGAGGTCGAAAGGATTGTCTGGATCGAGGGGGTTGGGCAGCGAGAGATCACCTATGGGCGGAGTCGTCGGACCCGGCGCAGCACCTGCAACCGCAGGTACGAGGCCCAGCGGCGTGCCCGGGACCTGCGAACAGTTGAGTGCGGCGGTCGGCCACAGGAATGGATCGATGCCCAGTTCGGACAATTGTTCATTCGCAGTCTCGATGAGTCCGAGAATATCGGTCGGCAGCGCCGCCTCGGTCGACTCGATCGCTGCCAACGGGTCAGGTTTGGCTTCCGGTTCGGCCTGCGCAACCGGCGTTGCCACCAGCGCAATTGCCGCCGCACCCACTGCACCAACCGTTATGAACCGCCGAAAACTGGCAAGCATCAAAACACCCCTATCTTTCGCTTCTACGATGACGAAATTCAGCAGAACACAAATTAGTTGACGAATTGCGAAAACGTGCGACACCGATTCAAAGCGATATGTACTCGAGTTCCGCCTGTGTCCGCGGTGAAGCGACCGGCTACTCCGGACGCCGGTACGATCGGGCTGCGAACCATCACGCCGATCACATAACGCGCATAGAATCCGCGCGTGGAATACCTGCTGCTCGGGCACATGGAAGTCGGCGACGCCGGCCGCCCGCTGCCGCTCGGAGGAACAAAACAACGCGCCGTCCTGGCGATCCTCGTTCTCAACGCCGGGACCTGCGTGGACGTGGATCGACTGACCGAATTGGTGTGGGATGACAACCCACCGGCCAAACCGATCACGTCACTGCGCGCCTACGTCGCGAATCTGCGCCGTACCCTCGACGGGGGTGCCCGCGCAGGGCGTCTTCTCACCGATGCCACGGGTACCGCCTCGAAACCCACGCCGACAACGTCGACATCACGCAGTTCGAGAAGCTCACCGCTTCCGGACGTAAAGCACTCACGGTGGCCGATCCGGTTGCCGCCGAGCGCCACCTGCAGGCGGCCCTCGATCTGTGGCGCGGACCAGCGCTCGCCGACTTTCGGCATCAACGTTTCGCCGACAACGAGGTCCACCGGCTCAGCGCGTTGCGGTCGGTCGCCATCGAGGGCTTTTTCGAAGCAGGACTGCTGCTCGGCCGCGACTCCACCTGATCGCCGGACTCGAGGACCAGCTCTCGACGGATCCCCTTCATGAACGAATCTGGGGCCAGTTGATGCTCGCGCTGTATCGATCGGGACGCCGGGCCGAGGCGCTACGCGCTTATCACCGCGCCCACACGGAACTCGATACGGAGCTCGGCGTCCGGCCGGGCATGGCCCTCGAACGACTGCGCGACGACATCGCACGCCAGTCCCCCGATCTCGACTACGCCCCGCTGCGGGTCGAGATCGCGCCTGTGAACGGCGACACCGATCTACGCCACGGTGTCATCGGCCGGTCCACCGAACTGTCGCGACTGCAGGGCCTCCTGGACCGGACGACGCGCGGTCATGGTGCGGTAGCGGTGATCCGCGGAATCTCCGGGATGGGCAAGACGACACTGGCCTCTGCAGTGATCGAGGACGGCACGCGTCGAGGCATGCCGTCGGCGTGGTCCGGACAACCGGCCGACGTCCGCGAGCCTCCGATGTGGGCGTGGCTACGCATCATTCGCCGCCTCGCCGAACGCGCTGACCCTCCGGCGCTCGAACGGGCGCGGGCGATGGCTCCGAACATCTTCGGTGCGCCCAGCGGGCACGAGACGACACCCCCTGTCCACACGACCGCAGGCTATGTCGAATCCCGCTTCGAGGCGCCCGCGGAGATCGCTTCGGTGATTGCCCGGTTGATCGGCGACACCCCGACCATCGTCGTGCTCGACGATCTCCACCGCGCAGACAAAGCCAGTCGTGCCGTTCTCGACGTGGTCACGGGCAGCCTCCAGGAGATCCCGCTCCTCATCGTCGTGACGTGGCAAGACGGGGCAGCGGATCGTCCGCTGCGGCCCCGCGTGTTCGACCGGCTCCTGAGCAGGTCCGACGTCGTGGTCATCGGTCTCGGGCCCCTCAGCGACGACGCTTCGGCCGACCTGGTGCGCGCGGAGACGGGCGTTCAAGCGACCCCGGTCTTCGTCGAGTCGCTGCAACGACGCACCGGCGGCAACCCCTTCTACATTCGCGAACTGGTCCGCCTGCTGCACAGCCAGGGGCATCTGCACCCGACAACCACAGAAGTGGAGATCGACGGGATGCCGGACGCTGTTGTGGGAGTGGTGCGCCGACGTATGTCCGACCTGCGTGGGCGCACGCGCGAGGCCCTCGGGGTCGCCGGGATGATGGGCGTGACGGTCGAGTCACGGTTGCTCGCCGATGTCCTCCAGACCACCCGGAAGGACCTGCGTGGGCGTCTGGCCCCGGCATGCCGATTCGGCCTTCTCTCGGTGAGTACCGACTGGCCCCAGCGGTACTGGTTCAGCCACGACGTCGTACGCGAAGTGGCCGCATCCGAGTATCCACCGGATCGAAAAAAGCTGGCACATGCGCGGATTGCCCGAACATACGCCGGTCTCGCAGACACCGCAGGCTATGACCGCGCCATCGCTGCCGCCGAGCACGCCTGGCGCGCAGGCGGCGAACTCGAGCCCGAAGTAGCGTCCGATCTGCTCGACACTGCCGTGCGCCTTTCGGTCTCGCGGTCGGAGTATGCAGAGGTCGCAGAACTCACCGAGCGCGCCCTGGAGATGACACGAAGGCTGCCGGAAGGTGACTCTCGATTGGAGCGCCAGGCCCGGTACTGGCGACAGCGGGCATCGGTGCTGGCGGTACTGCGAGGCCATGGTTCCGAAGACGCCACCGCCGCGCTCACCAACGCGTTCGATGCCGGTCTTGCGATGTCCGGCAACAGTGGGTTCACAGCAGCGGTGGCGCTACGGTGCGCACTGCTGGTCACCACTGCCAACTACGCCGAGGCCGGCGCGCTCGGCGAAGGATTGCTCACGCTCTACGCCGGCACGGGCGATCCGATCGCGGGTGCCGCAGGCTATTACAACCGCGCGGTCGCCGCGTTCATGGCCGGTGACCTCGATGCTGCCCTACGGGCTGCAGATGACCTGGTCGACGAGGTGCCCGCACAGACGCAGGACAACATCCTTTCGTTCGACGTACGTGTGTTCGGGGTGGCCGCGGAGGTGTACGCGTTGCGCGGCGATGTCGATCGTGCCCGCGCCGTGGCGCAGAACGGGATCGACATCGCCCGCGCACGCGGTAACGGCTTTGCGGCGGCGATACTGTCGGTGAATCTGCTCCAGGTGAGCGCGATTGTCGGTGACGTCGCGGGAACGGGACACGCTGCTGCCGAACTCATCACCGACTTGCAACAAGTGTCGGGAACGGCAGATCTGCTGGGGTCAGCCCACCTCATCCAGGCCTGGGCACGCGCGCTCGAACCCGGCGGGCCGGACACCACATCGCAGATACGTGACGCGCTACTCGAACACACCGCCGGCGGCACCAGGATATTCGTGCCGCTCTACCTCATGCTGCTCGCCGAGGCCGAGGCCGAACACGGTCATCTCGAGCAGGCCCGGAGCACCCTGCACCGCGCTGCGATGACGGCCCGGGCGTCGGGCGAGCGGGTGTGGGAACAGCGGTTGCCCGCACGCCGGGGTATCCGGCCTGCGGGCAACCGCCTCACCGAGTCGACAGGCTGATCAGGGTTCGATGGTCGCCGTGTCGATGGTGTTGGCGGCATCTCCCAGGATTTCGGCTTGCGCCTGATCGCTCGTTCCGTTGAGTTGCAAGATGTAGGTGGCCCCGTCGGCGGTGGTGATGACCACGGTCTTCTGCGCGCTGAGCGCCGCCGTGCCCTCCAGGTCGTAGGTCGCCGCGATCTCGTAGGCCGGGAAACTCGACAGGGTGGCTTCTCGTTCGTCGACGATCTCCGCGCTCGGCAAGTTCTTGAGTTCACCACCTGCTGCCTCGATCAGTGCTGCCCCGTCGACATTCCCCCCCAACCTCGACAGCAACGCCACGAAGTTGGGTGTGTAATCCGACCCTGAAGCGTCGTCTCCGGTGTAGACGATCGCGGCGTAGGCGTAGTCCGGGGTGTCGTCCCCGGCCGGCGACCATCCCTCCGGGATCGGCAGATCGATGGCAGGAGCGTCCGGATCACCCATCTTGATGGGCGTCTCGGTGATGTTGTTGTCCTTGATGTAGTCGGCGATCGTGTAGTTCGTACCGGCAGCGTTCTCGAGGTCCCGCGGTTCGAGGGATTCACTGGTGGTTTGCGACGAACTCGTGGCCGCAGCCGACGACGTGGTCGAGGACGCGCTGCCGTCCGAGCTGCTGTCGCTGCCGCACCCGGCAAGAGTCAGCGCGAGCGCCACAGCCACGACAGCGGTGGCCGATCCGATCTTCGAGAGGTTCATCGCTGCAAGATAGCGATCTCGGATTGGAACGCGATTGGATCACACAAAACAGCGTCAAGCATCCCCGCCAGCAGCGAATGATATTCGGATCGTCTGCGCCACAACCGAAGTCGGCGACCTATAACCGAACGCACCGACAGCCCCCGCAGACATCGACGGCGACGCTCCGGGCTCCGAGCGGCTCGCGACCTCGAGGCCGCGTCACCGACGCGGCACGCCCGACATATGCCCTCTCACCTGCGACGAAAAAATCAATGTCGATCAGCGCTATCGGTTTCGCCCGATCCGTGCAACACTATGTGCAGGGGCGTGTTCATGCGTTCTGCAGGAAAAAAGAGAGAAGTACTTTAATATGGCACAGGGAACTGTGAAATGGTTCAACGGCGAAAAGGGCTTCGGCTTCATCGCCCCCGATGGCGGTTCGGATGACGTCTTCGTTCATTACTCCGAGATCCAGGGCGGCGGCTTCCGCACCCTCGAGGAGAATCAGCGAGTCGAGTTCGAGATCGGCCAGGGCGCAAAAGGCCCGCAGGCCACCGGAGTAACCGCGATCTAGATCGCCAAACTTCAAAAAAGTGAGCTGGCTGAGCGAAGCAATCGCCGCCAGCTCACTTTTTTTGTCTTTATAAGACCCCGGCACCAAGCACCGTCAACGGCGTGAAGATCCGGTGACCAGGGGACTCTCGACTCGTCGTTCGATCACTTCGCCTTCAACGACGACTCTTTGTGAGCGGCCTGCTTGCCCGATTTCGACGACTCCACGATCCAATAGGGGTCGTCATCGCTGGCTTTGAACTTCTGACCATCGAAGGTGAACTCTTTGGTCCGTTTCTCGACGGCCTTGCCCTCAGTAGCGCCCTGCGACGTGTTCCACGACACGGTGTCGTTCTTTTTTATGCCCATGAACCCGAGGGTAGCGATACCGCCACCCCCGGGCCAGGCGTTGTCACCACCGAGTCAGGCCTTGCCGCCTCAGTTCACTTGCCACCGTCGTCGTCACGAGGTGTGCGATCGTGCTCGGGAAACGGGACCGGCGGGACGATACCGGGAACAACCGGATACTCGCCGGTGTAACCCACCCGAGCCTCCGCCATGGTCAAAACCTTTCCGCGTACCGCGAACCAACCACCGATGAGAGACGGGATGATCACCACGATGGCGACGATGTTCCAGTAGTTGTCGTAGCACATCAGCACCGTGACGGCGGTGAGGAATATGAGCGTCGCGTAGCTCGTCCACGGCGTCCAGGGCAAGCGGAAGGCGGGCCGCTGCAAGATGCCTTTCTTCTCCCAGCGGTAGAGCTGGATCTGGCACAACACGATCATGCCCCAGGTGGAGATGATCCCGAGTGCGGACAGATCCAGAGCGATGTTGAACGCCTCCTCCGGCACAACCAGGTTCAGCAGGATTCCGAGCAACGTCAGCACACCCGTGAGTGCGATGCCGCCGAAAGGTACGCCGTTCTTGTTCATCTTTCCGGTGAACTGCGGAGCACTTCCGTTCATCGCCATCGAGCGCAGGGTGCGGCCGGTCGAGTACAGGCCTGCGTTCAGGCTCGAGAGTGCGGCGGTCAACACCACCATGTTCATGATCCCGCCCGCAGCGGGCATACCGATCGCCGCAAAGAACGTCACGAACGGACTCTCCCCCGGCGCGTAGTCGGTGTACGGCAACAGCAACGCGAGCAGGATCAACGAACCGACATAGAAGATCGCGATGCGGAAGATCACCGAGTTGATGGCCCGCGGCATGATCTTTTCCGGATTCTCTGTCTCACCGGCCGCCGTGCCCACGAGTTCCACTGCGGCGTAGGCAAAGATGACCCCCGAGGTGACGAGCACCAACGACCACAGGCCCGTGGGGAACAGTCCCCCGTTGTCGCTGAGAACACTGAAACCCGTTGCCTTGTCGTTGATCTCGAAGCGTCCCGCCAAGAATATGGTGCCCACGACCAAAAATGCCACGAGCGCGAACACCTTGATGATCGATGCCCAGAACTCCATCTCGCCGAACCACTTCACCGAGACCATGTTCAGCAGAAGCACGAAGATCAGCGCGACCAAGGCGATCGACCACTGGGGAACGCCGTCGAACATGCTCCAGTAGTGGACATAGAGCGCAATGGCCGTGACATCGACAATGGCGGTCATCGCCCAGTTGAAGAAGTACAACCAGCCGGTGACGAAAGCTGTTTTCTCACCGTAGAATTCGCGAGCATACGAGACAAAGGATCCCGACGACGGGCGGTGCAGCACCAATTCGCCGAGGGCACGCAGGATGAAGAACACGAAAACACCACAGATCGCGTACACGATGAACAGTCCTGGTCCGGCGTCTCGCAGGCGACTGCCCGCACCGAGGAACAGTCCCGTGCCGATGGCACCGCCGATCGCGATCATCTGGATCTGCCGAGGTTTGAGACCCTTGTGATAGCCCTCGTCTTCGTGGGCCAGGGCGGAGTTGTCGTAACCCGAACTCTCTACCGGAGTAGTACTCATCGTCGTAATCCTCACGATTGTCGGCAGCACGACGGGGTCGCACGGCTCAAGGTTCTTCAGAGCGGCGATGGACCGAACCTGAAGGTGCGTCTCAGTTGTCTATCCAACTGTTTAGATAAGACGTGTGCAACGTTAACCGCGGTGCGCAATTCACGACACTTGAGGCTCGTAAACACTGCGTAAGATCGGACATCGCGCTACGCGAACCGAGTTCAACGACCTCTGCCCCGAAATCGTGACCACGCGAACGGGCGGGCCGAGTCCGGTGGCACCGGCACGTCCCGCAGCGCATTCTCGATCAGACCGATGAACTCCGAGCACCTCTGGTACCGCTCGGCCGGTTTCTTGGCCAGCGCCTTGGCGACGATCGAGTCGACCGCCACCGGTATCCAACTGCGCCGCTCGCTGAGCTTCGGAGGAATGCCGGCGATGTGAGCGTGCACGATCCCGAATGTCGTGGGATACGGGAACGGCGGCCTGCCCGTCACCAGCTCGACCACGGTGCAGGCAAGCGCATAGACATCCGTGGCGGTCGACAGCTGTTGCCCCTGAAGCATTTCGGGCGCTGCATACGGTATCGACCCGACGATACGTCCATTCTGCGCGACCGGACGGGTGTCGTCCAGGAACCGCGCGATACCGAAATCTGTGAGCACAGCAGATATTTCGTCATCGTGCCCGATGAGGATGTTCGACGGCTTCACATCGCGATGGAGTACGTCCATGCGATGCGCATAGTCCAAGGCGTCCGCAATCTGGGTGAGCACCCGCAGCATCAGCGGCAGTCGTACCTGCCCATGGGCTGTCGGAACGAGCACCGCCGCGGTGGTCCCCTCCACGTACTGCATCGTCATCCACAATGCACTGTGACCGCGGTGCGGCCCGAGGACCTCGCCCGTCATCTCGCCGCTGCGGTACATCGCCACGATGTGGGGATGCTCGAGGGCGCGCGCGATCTCGAACTCTCGCTCGAACCGCGTTCGCGCGACCTCGACGTCGGTGAACTCCGTGTCGAGGATCTTGAGGGCTTCGATCCGGTCGGCCACCGGATTGTGCACTTTGTAGACCTCGCTGGTCCCGCCGCTGCCCAGATGGGCACGCACGGTGAGACCGGCAACTCGGGTACCCGGAACGAGGATCACCGGCACAGCGTAGAGCCCCGCTGCCCGTACGGCGCGTTGAAGCGATCGTGGGGTCAGGCCTGCGGAGAAGCCATCAGGGCGTCAGCTCCATCTCATGGGTGCGGGTGAGGCGTTGCGCGCCGTCCGTGCCGGTCGACGCGTGATCGATCTGCACCGACGCCCGTTCGCCGTCGAGCCGCAACGACATGACGCCGTTGTCGAACCACGGGCCGGCTTTCGCCTGCCAGGTGATCGGGACGTCGCCGACGCCGGCACGTCGGGCGAGGAATCGCATGAACTTCACGATGGGTTTGCGGATGGCCACCCGATTCACCGCACGGATCGGCCGCTCGAGCGGGTTCCGGAACGGGGACATGGTCAGCTGATACAACGCGGTCCGCTCGGTTCCCCGATCGGTCAGATCGGCTTCGGCGACGTACGAGCAGTGCACATCTCCCGACAGCCACAGAATGCTGGCGGGAGGCTGTGTGTGGTCCACGAGTTCGTCGACCAAACCGACCATGTTCCGGAAGGAGTTGCCGAACGCGGCCCAGTGTTCGAGATCGAGTTCGAGTCGCAGCTTCTCCCCGACCTTCGCAAACCGCCTTCCCCACGCACCTTGAGCCACCGCCTCGTTCCACTGCTCGAGATGGTGCAGCGCAGGCAGCATGAGGTACGGGAGCGAGGTCCCGAAAACGATGTGCCGCGCCGAGGTCTCCTTCGCCCGATCGCTGAGCCAGGCCCATTCGACGTCGTCGAGCATTGCCCGGCGGTCGGGATTCAGATCGCGAGAGCAGCGCGAATCGATCATGATGATTCGAGTGTTCCCCAGATCGCGCACGTAACTCCAGCGCGCCGACTCGGGCTCACTGTCAGCGCGAATCGCGAAGTCCGCCAACATCTTTTCCCGCTCGGCACTGTTCGCTGCGCCCCGGATGGCGCCGTAGAGGTCGTCCTTGGCGAGCTCGTCCGGTGAGAGATTGCCCAGGTGCTGATAAATCCAGTAGGAAGAGAACGCGCCGATCACACGTCGTCGCCACCACGATTTCTGCTCCATGGTCTTGCGCCAGTCCAGCGACGAGTTCCAGTCGTCTCGCAAGTCGTGGTCGTCGAGGATCATGCAACTCGGGACCGATGCCATGAGGCCGCTGACCTCATCCACGCCCCACGACTCGCGATAGAGCCACGTGTATTCCTCGAAATCGCAGATCTCCTCGGCGACCTCATCCCCGAGCTCGGGATCATTCTGGGTGGCACGCCGATCCCGGAGGAGCACCTTGATCTCGGGCGACGGGTCATCGGCGTAGACCTGATCGCCGAGCAAGAGCAGCAACTGCGGCCACTGATCCGGGTTTTGGCCGGCCACCCGATCGGCCAATCCGGCGAGCCCATCGGCGCCGATCGCCTTGAGCGTCTCGTCGTCATAGGTGTCCCCACGTCGACACGAACCGAACGCCACCGTCACGGGCTCGTCGACCGCCGCGGTGCGCAGGCGACCTCCGGAGCGGACCGTCACGGACGCCTCACCCACATCGGCGGCCGCAGACAATGTCACCGAGTAATCGATGAGGGCGCCCGACGGCAGATTGATCAACTGGACGATCGCGAAGTGATGACCCTTGACCTCCCAGGTCTGTTCCATCCCGGACTGGCCGGTCGATGCGGTGACCTCCACGGCACACTCACGATCTGTCTCGACCCACACCGTGGCACGCGTGGTGTCGACGAAACGCAGGATGGGGCCGAGGACAAGCGCAGGGCTTTCGATACTCACGGCTACCACGGTCGCACGCGCGTGCCCGCCGCGCACTGTTTGCCGGTCAGGGGTGCGTAGTGGAGCACGAAACGGGTACTCGGTGACTTTCAACGGGAAGGAAACCGGTGAAGCAGTCCGACATCTTGGTCGACGCATTCGACCGAATACACGAAGTTGTCCATGCCGTCTTCGAGGACCTGCCACCTGAGGCCCTGACGTATCGCATCGATCCTGACGCCAACACGATCGCGTGGTTGGTCTGGCACCTCACCCGGGTGCAGGACGATCACGTCGCAGGTGTCGCCGGTTCCGAACAGGTGTGGACCTCCAACGGGTGGGCCGAGCGCTTCGGGCTGCCGTTCGACTCGTCTGATATCGGCTATGGCCAGTCGTCAGCCGACGTCGCCGCCGTCCCGGCCGAGCGCGAGCTGCTTCTCGGCTATCACGATGCGACGCACAAGCGGACGCTCGAGTACCTGCGTTCGCTGTCGCCCGCGGATCTCGACGTCGTCGTCGACGAGAACTGGACTCCGGCGGTCACCCTCGGAGTGCGACTGATCAGTGTCATCGCCGACGATCTGCAACATGCGGGTCAGGCCGCGTATGTCGCGGGCGTGTACCGAAGACTGCAGAGCTGATGAGCTGATCAGCATTTAGCTTGTGCACAACTGAATTGTGGGCTATCTTTTGGTGGTGACCGCACTTCATCTCGATCGCCAACTGTGCTTCGCGCTGTACTCGGCCTCGCGGGCCACCACCGCCGCCTACCGTCCGCTGCTCGATCAACTCGGACTCACCTATCCGCAGTACCTCGTCCTGCTCGTGCTGTGGGAAGACGAGCGGGTCACCGTCCGCCGACTGGGCGAGCGGTTACACCTCGATTCGGGCACGCTCTCGCCGCTCCTGAAGCGACTCGAGGCCATCGGATTCGTTCAGCGCCAGAGGTCCGTCGCCGACGAGCGGTCTGTCGAAGTGACACTCACCGAGTCCGGTCGTGAACTCGAATCCCAGGCACTGTGCATCCCCGAAAACCTGTTCGGGGCATCAGGTCTCACGGTCGACGAGATCGAAAACCTTCGAGATGCGGTCCAGCGACTCACACATGTCCTACGCGACGCCGGCACATCCGCCGACTCGTGAATGATCCACGACGAAAGGCACCACCGATGAAAGCGATCTACACCGCCGAAGCACTGGCAACCGGCGAAGGCCGCGACGGCCACGCACGCACCTCCGATGGCAAGGTCGATCTCGACCTGTCGATCCCCAAGGAGATGGGCGGCAACGGGATCGGTACGAACCCCGAGCAACTCTTCGCCGCCGGTTACGCAGCGTGCTTCCACTCGGCCCTGCGTCTGGTCGCCGGCCAGGAGAAAGCAGACGTCACCGACTCGACCGTCGGCGCACGGGTGTCGATCGGGAGCCTGGACAACGGAGGTTTCGGTCTCGCCGTCGAGCTCGAGGTGACGCTGCCGAATCTGGACCACGAAACCGCCCAGAAGCTGGCCGACAAAGCGCACGAGGTGTGCCCCTACTCCAACGCCACGCGCGGCAACATCGACGTCGACGTGGTTGTGACCGACGACTGATCGCCACGCCGCGAACTTCGGCCCGCTTCACCGCTTGGGTGGGGCGGGCCGACTTTCATTTTCCTGCGGCCGAGCGCACCTCGGCCACCAGTGCTTCGATGGCAGACTTTCCGATCTCGTCAACGGTGAGGCTCATGAACGACGACATCGCCAGCAGAACGTCGAACTGCGGGGGCTTCTTCGGTTTGCCCAGCAACGACGTCTTCTCTTTGATGGTGCACTCACGGAACGTGGACACCGGGTTGCGTGCCGCCTCGTCTTTGCCATAGTGACGGAATTTCGCGACCGTCGCGCCGTCGAACACGATCGACTCGCCGTTCATCCCAACAACTTCACTCATCGCCCCCACCTCTCGCGCACTGTCATTTGAGTTGCCACTTCACCGTGACCGCAAAACTCACGGTCTGCTGACCCGGTTCGAGTGGGACGGCACTGCTGTCCATGGTCGACCGTTGTTGCTCACTGACCTGCACCTGCTGCCCTGACGAGGTCTCGTCGATGGTCAGCACCTTGCCCAATTCGTCGCCCGACAGTCCGGCGTATTGATTCGCCCGATCGCGGGCGTCCTTGAACGCCTGCTCCCGGGCGTTGACAACCAGATCCGAGTCGTCGTCGATGACAAACGCGACGTTGCTGATCCGGGTCGCGTTGCCGCCGGCCTCGACAGCGACCTCGAGGACATTCGAGGCCTTGGTGAGGTCGGTGATGTCGACGCGCAACGAGTTGGTCGCCCGGTACCCGGAGATCTCGCTGGACCCACCCGGCAGCGGATTCGAGTAGTCAGGACTCAAGGTGACCTGCTGCGTCTGGATGCTCTCGCGTGGAACCCCGGCGTTCACCACCGCCTCAGTGATCGCTGCGATCTGCTGATTGGCCGCGTTGATGGCGGTCGAGACGTCGCTGCCGGTGGTCTCGACGCCGAGGTTCACGCGCAGGGTATCGGGCGTCCCCTCGACCTCGCCGTTGCCGACGACCGTCACCGACCGCTGATTCCCCGGGTCCGACGGCTCGTCGTCGCCGCAGCCCGCCAGCCCTGCGATCAGGACGACGGACCCGGCGAGAGCGATGGCGGTCCTGCGCGCCCGGCTCAACACTGCCCCGCAGGCAACTCGTCGAGATTCTCGGCGATCCACGCGCCGACATCGTCGAGGACGGCGGTCCCGTCTTCGAAGGTCCCGTTGTCAGGTGTTGTGGCGAGGGTGACCACAACATCGCCGGATCCGGCAGGAACGACGGCCATCTGACGCACCAAGTAGTTCCCTTCGGCGTCGGGTTGCGGTCCCCACCCGCCCTTGACCGCGGTCCCCTCGATCGACTGGGCACCCCATTGCTGAGTTCCACTGACCTCGCGCATCAATGCCAGGATCCCCTCGCTGTCGGGCATACACGGGAACTGCGACGCGAACTGCGCCTGATCAACCAGACTCCACTCGGTTTGCCCGAAGGCCGTGAATCCGGCCCGGACCTTCTGCGACTGCACCACCGTGGTCGTATCGCCTGCCTCACGGAGCACCTCGGTCACCGCGGCCGCGGCCTCGACCGGCGTGCCCAACATGCCCCAGAGCCGTTCTGCGGCAGCGTTGTCCGAGTTCATTATCGCCAAGTCGATGTCGGGCTGCGCAGCCGCGCCGTTCTCACGCAAGGCCGCATACGCGAGTGGGACCTTGATGGTCGACCACGACACCTCAGTCGGCAGATCACCGAAATACTGGGCGGGCGCGGTCCCGTTGACCGGCCCGATCGCTATACCGACGGAGCCGGGTTGCTCGTTCAGCATCGCCTGCAGACTCTGCGTCAGCCGCCGCGAGAACCCCGGTACATCGGCGGCGATCGCCGATGTCCTGGTCGCCGGGTCTGCCGACGGGTTGGGGCTGGGCACGGTGACGGTGGTGGTCGACGTCGAGGTCGAGATCGACGCCGGCGGGTCATCGGAACCGGTGCAGGCCACCGATGACTGAGCCACACAGACAGCAGCGATGGCGAGTACGGACGCTCGCATGCCACGCGATCCCGTCACGTCAGAAAAGATGGACAACAGCGTTCTCTCCGCCCGTGCAGGTGACCGCAGGACCGGCCGGCGTGCACATCATCACATACGTGACGCCCGTGACCGGGCTGGTCGCCAAGATCTGCCGCGGCTGCGCCGGTGCCCCGCTGCCCGCATAGCTGATCCGGACTTCCTCCGCGAAAGCGCAACTCGTCACCGCTGACCCGATCGCCGAACCGGTGAGCGTGCCGACCTGGCCGTAGACCGCGGGACACGGAGTGGAGCCAGGCGGCGGGCCGGCAGGTACCGGAGCGGGGGCCTGAGTGTTCTGGACCTGACCACCAGCGGTCTCGGTAACCGTGCTCACCGCGACCGCAGGATCGCCGTCGGCATCGTCCTTGGAGCCCGTGTACCAGAGGAGCAGAGCCGCAAGCCCGCCCAGGGCGAGCACGATCAATCCCACAAGCACGCCGATGATGACCTTCGACTGGGATCCGTTTCCTGACCCGCCCTGCTGCGGGCCGGTGAAGTACTGCTGCTGACCTGTCCCGAAGGTGGGTGGTGGGGCCACCGGGCCGCTGTACACGGTCGGGTTGTACTGAAGGCCAGCCCCCGCAGGCGCCATACCGGCGACCGTCGGCGGCGCGTACGGAAATCCGGCACCCGAGTACCCGGTCGCGATGGTCTGCGGCGCCGGGATACTCGAACCGGTGAGTGCGGCGCGAGCCGCGGTCGCGAGCTGACCGGCGGTCTGGTAACGATGCTCGGGCTGTTTCTCGAGCCCCTGCGCGATGACCTGATCGAATCCGGTAGGGACCCCTGGGCGGACCCGAGAAGGCTGCGGCGCCGGGTTCAGCACATGTGCCTTGACCGCTGAACTGATCGTGTCGGCCTGATACGGCGTGGAACCCGTGAGACATTCGTGCAGCACGCAGGTCAGCGAATACACGTCCGCCATCGGGGTGAGCCGGGCATTGTCGAACCGTTCCGGTGCCATGTACCGATAGGACCCGATGGCGAGCCCCGCGGCAGTCAACTGAGAATCGTCACCGGAGTGGGCGATCCCGAAATCGACGAGGTAGGCGAAGTCACCTTCTGCCAAAATGATGTTCTCGGGCTTGACGTCACGATGGATGAGCCCGTCGGCATGGGCGGCGTCGAGGGCGCCGGCGACCTGCTCGACGATCGTGACGGCGCGAGCGGGGTCCATGGCGCCGCCCTCGCGCAGCGCCGCCCGCAAATCCTGACCCGCCACGAGGCGCATGTCGATGTAGAGGACGCCGTCGATCTCGCCCCAGTCATGGATTGGGATGACGTGCGGTTCCTGCAACCGCGCCGCAGCATGGGACTCGCGGCGAAAGCGCTCCTGGTACGTCGGATCTTGCGCCAGGTCCAGGTTCAGCAGTTTCAAGGCGACCGTACGGTCCTTCGCGGTGTCGTAGGCGCGGTACACCTCACCCATACCGCCTCGACCGATCAGGGCATCGAGGCGGTACGCCCCGAATCGAGTGCCCGTCCGCGAACCTTCGACCATTGGTTTGCCTCCCAGCATGTCTGGTCTAGCTTCGCTGCGCTTCGTCTCCGAAACCTGCGCGGCCGGCTCTGGCTGCTCAAGGGAAACAATGTTAATCGGGTACGACACCGCACGCAGCCCTGTGGTCTGAACAGATGGCACCCGCTCCGACCCTTGCGGACCTGAGTCGGCTGCGTCCGCTCACTCGTGCGAGGGCTGCCAGCGACCCATCCCGAGAAAAGCGATGACCAGCTGTTTTTCCGTTCGAAGAATGAGCTCGTCCTCTTCTCTGGTGTTGCGGCGGTCGAGCTCGACCAGTTCCGCGACCGCGTGGAGCATCACCGTGACGATGAGATCTCCGGCAACCTCCAGATCATCGGCAGGCCATTTGGCCAGTTCCGGTATCCGAGACAGGTCGATGGCCAGCTCGCGGGAAAACAACTTCAGCTCCGTGTCGATCGCTCGGCGAACCTCACTGATCCCGCCGTACTGTTCGCGCACCAGAAAGCGGAACTGCGCCTCGTTGGCGCGAGCCTGCCGCACCAGCACCGCCAGCGACTCCTTCGCCGTGGGTACAGCCGCCCGGGCCGCGAGGTCGCGCCTGCCGTCGCGCAGCATGCGGCGCAACGTCCGCATCGAATCCTCGACCAGCGTGACCCCGACCTCCTCCATCGACGCGAAATGTCGATAGAACGCGGTAGGGACGATTCCGGCGCGCTTGGTGACCTCGCGCAGGCTGATCGAGGCGAAACTGCGCTCGCCCACGAGTTCGAGGGTCTGATCGAGCAGAGCCTGGCGGGTCCTGCTCTTCTGTTCAGCCCTGGTGCGGGTCGCGTCGTCGAGTCGCTCGACCGACGGTGGAACACGCCGGGTACTGCGAGTCCCCGAGCTGTGGTGTTTCGACGTCCGCGACACGCAGGTCAGTGTACGTCTGTGCACCCGCTGGGCTGCGGAGGCACCAAGCCGGACGTGATGGCGGTTACACATTCATTCCTTGACTTCATGGGGTCAGGTGATGCCACACTGTCTGTGTACAGATGTGCACTGAAATGAAAGGACACACGGATGACCAAGTCGCTTTCCGGATTCTTCGGTTCGGTGCTCGAAGCAGCCCTGACACCTCACCCCGTCGACCGCTATCTCGAACTCGTCGATCCGCGCATCACCTGGACCGACCTGCGCGCCGAAGTGATCGCGGTCGATCGCCGGTCACCCCGCTCGGTCACGATGACCCTGCGTCCGACCCGGCAATGGACCGGCTTTGATGCCGGACAGTTCGTGCAGCTCAGCACCGTTATCAAGGGCGTTCGGCACAGCCGTTGCTACTCGCCCGCAAACAGCGCCCACAGCCCTGACACCATTGAATTGACCCTCACCAGCCACGAAGACGGCTTCGTCTCCAAGCACCTGCGCGAGACCGTCAGGACAGGACAGGTACTGGGCCTGCAGCCGGCAACAGGCACCTTCACGCTTCCCGCCGAACGCCCCGACAGCCTTCTGTTCATCAGCGGCGGCAGCGGCATTACACCCGTACTCTCAATGTTGAGAACACTTGTAGCCGAGAACCACCGCGGAGACGTCACCTTCGTGCATTACACGCGAAGCGAAGACGACCACCCGTACGCGGCTGAACTGGCGGACATCGCCTCGGCCCGTCCCGATTGGACCATCACCACCCACTTCACTCGGCCCACCTCCGATGCGGATACCGATGGCCATTTCCGGTCCGATCATCTGAGCGGGATCGATCTGAACGCGACACAGGTGTTCCTCTGCGGGCCACCCGCTCTGCACGAGTCGGTCTCGGACCATCTCGCCGCTGCCGACGCCGAGGCCAATCTGCACACCGAACAATTCGTGCTCGTCACACCGGCAGACGTGGACGACGACGCTCCGGCGCACGGGCAGCTCAGCTTTGCCACGAGCGGCAAGGACGCCGAGAACGACGGCACGTCAATTCTCGAGCAAGCCGAGAACGCCGGTCTCACACCCGAATTCGGCTGCCGCATGGGTATCTGCTTCTCATGCACCGCGGTGAAGAAGTCCGGTCTGACCAAGAACATCCTCACCGGTGAGACCGACACCGAATCCGACAAACACATCCAGCTGTGTATCAGCAAGCCCGTCGGCGACTGCGTCATCGACATCTGACGCTCGTCGACATCTGACCGTCGTCGGACGTTTTCAGTCCAGCCCCAGCACCACCTCGACAGCTATCCAAGGAGTCACCATGACAACCACGGAACTAGTCCTCACCGAAGATCAGGTCGACGAGCTCGGCCGCGAGCTCGACGCCCTCAAGGCCCGCGTGGTCGCCGACCTCGGCGACAAGGACCGCGACTACATCTACTCGATCATCAAGGCCCAGCGCACCCTCGAGGTCGCAGGCCGCGCACTCATGTATTTCCCGTTCATCCCTCCCGCGTGGTTGGCAGGCGTGGGCGCGTTGAGCGTGTCGAAGATTCTCGACAACATGGAGATCGGCCACAACGTCATGCACGGCCAGTACGACTGGATGCGTGAGCCGAGCCTCAACTCGCGCGAATTCGAATGGGACACAGTCTGTCCTGCGGATCAGTGGCGTCACAGCCACAACTACATGCACCACACCTTCACCAACATCGTCGGCCAGGATCGCGACATCGGGTACGGGATCCTGCGCATGGACCGTGACCAGAGCTGGAACCCCTACTATTTGGGCAACCTCGTCTACGCCAGCGCGCTGATGATCCTGTTCGAGTGGGGCGTAATGCTCCACGACCTCGAGGCGGAGAACATCGTCCAGGGCAAGCGCAAGTGGACCGACATCAAGGGCCTGGCCAAGGGAATGTGGCGCAAGGCCAGCCGCCAGGTCCTCAAGGACTACGTTGTGTACCCGGCTCTCACCGGCCCGTTCTTCGTCACGACCCTCGTCGGCAACGCCAGTGCCAACATCGTCCGTAACCTGTGGACCTTCTCGATCATCTTCTGTGGCCACTTCCCCTCGGGTGTACAGACTTTCACCCAGGAGGAGACGGCCAACGAGACCCGCGGCCAGTGGTA
This sequence comes from Williamsia limnetica, assembly GCF_003217475.1. GTDB lineage: Bacteria > Actinomycetota > Actinomycetes > Mycobacteriales > Mycobacteriaceae > Williamsia > Williamsia limnetica. The sequence continues at coordinate 31,630 of NZ_QJSP01000003.1, forward strand.
CCTGCGCCAGATGCTCGGCTCGGCGAACATCACCGGCACTCCGCTGTTCCACATCATGAGCGGAAACCTCTCGCACCAGATCGAACACCACCTGTTCCCCGACATCCCGGCCAACCGTTACCCGGAAATCTCGGGTGAGGTCAAAGCGCTGTGCGAACGGTACGGATTGCCTTACAACACCGGCAGTTTCAGTCACCAGATCGGTTCGACCTGGCGCAAGATCGCGCGCCTGTCGCTGCCGAATTCCTGGGTGGCCGACGACGCGCAGTTCAGTGTTAAGGTCGAGTCGAAAGTTGCCGCCTAGGGGGCCGCTCGGGGGGTCCGGGTCGGGTGTCGGCATCGGAACGGAAGGCTCATATGGTCTCGCAGTTCGAGCGGAACAAGGACATCGCCCAGGAGTTGATCGAGTCGACCGCCCACCGGGTGGGCCGGATCGCCTCGATCATCACCGGGGCAGTCATCGACGTCACCCATGAGATCGGTGATCTGATCACCGACGGGATCGAGATGCGCGAAGCGGCTCGTAAGGCGCGGCGCGATGACACCACAGACGTTTAAGCGCCGGAACCTGGCGATGGCGATCCTCGCCTTCGCCATGTTCATGGACTTGATGGATGTGACGATCGTCAACGTCGCGATCCCCTCCATCCGCGATGATCTCGGCGCCAGCCCGGCCCAGATCGAGTGGCTGGTCGGCGGATATGTGCTGGCGTTCGCCGGCGTCCTGATCACCGCAGGCCGACTCGGTGATCGCTACGGCAGGCAACGGATCTTCCTGATCGGCATCGTCGGCTTCACCTTGGCCTCGGTGCTGGCCTCGACCGCACAGACCGGCAGCATCCTGGTCGCCTCCCGCGTACTCCAGGGATTCTTCGCCGGCCTGATGGTCCCGCAGGTCCTGGCCAACGTGCAGGTGCTCTATCGCCCGAAGGAACGGGCGCCGATCTTCGCGATCCTCGGTGTGATCACGGCGATGGCCGCGGTGATCGGTCCGGTGCTCGGCGGCTGGCTGGTCACCAACAACCCCCTCGGCGGCGAGTGGCGGTCCATCTTCTTCATCAACGTCCCGATCGGCATCATCATCGCCGTCGCCGGATATTTCCTGGTTCCCAACACCAAGTCCGAGAAGGTCACCGATCTCGACCTCGTCGGGGTGGTACTTGCGGTCGGTGGAGTGCTGCTGCTCGTGTATCCGCTGGTGGAGGGACGACAGCTCGGTTGGCCTGCGTGGTCCTTCGTGATGATGGCATTGTCCCCCGTCGCGCTGACGGCGTTCGTCCTGCAGCAGAAGCGGCGGACCGCCGAGGGCAGCGCACTGATCCCACTGCGGCTGTTCGGCAACCGAGGGTTCGTCGGCGGCTCGGCCATCCAGTTCCTGTTCCAGGGGTCCATCACCTCGTTCTTCCTGATCCTTGCCCTCTACGTGCAGGTGGGCCTGGGCTTCGAGGCCATCACCGCCGGTGCGATGACCCTGCCGTTCAGCATCGGTGCCGTACTGGCCGCCGGGGTTGCAGCGGCGCTGACGACGAAGCTGGGCCGCAGTCTGCCCCTCATCGGCGGAGTGATGATGAGTGCCGGCACGGCATGGACCATCCAGGTCATCCGGTCGTCGGACGCGGCCTTCTCCAGCTGGGACACCGTCATCCCCATGGGCCTCGCCGGTCTGGGATTGACGATCATGCTCGTGCCGCTGCTCGACATCGCCCTCTCGACCGTCGACGTCAACGATTCCGGCGCCGCGTCGGGCACCTTGAACACCTTCGCCCAGGTCGGTGGAGCGGTCGGGGTTGCGGTCACCGGCGTGCTGTTCTTCGGTGAGGCGGGCAGATACTCCCAACCCGAGCTACTGCACGCATTGTCCGTCGCGGCCTGGGTGCCCATCATCGGCTATGCCCTGTGCGCCCTGGCGAGTTTTCTGCTCCCGGGCCTCGGCGCCGTCCGCAAGCACGCCGAAGAACAAGAACGGATTGCCGAGATCGAAGAGGCTCGGCTCGCCGCCCAAGCCCCTGCCGCCGCCCCATGATGGGGTTCGGGTCACGGTGAGTTCAAAGGTGGGAGACGAAGGTTTTGGTGCGTAGCGTGTGCCTGTGCTGACTTTTCCGAACCCCGTCAACGACTACGCTGCGCGATCCACCGCTGGTCTCGTGGTCCTGCTGGCCGTGGTCGCGATCGTTGTGGACAACCCGTTGGTCTACGCGGTGCTGGCCATCGGCTTCGCGCTGCGCGTGGCGTCGGGTCCGACACTGTCGCCCTTCGGTCAGCTGTCGGTCCGGGTGATCGTGCCGCACGTGATCAAGAAGACCAAGCTCGTTCCCGGACCGCCGAAGCGCTTCGCGCAAACGATCGGGCTTCTCGTCAGTGGAACAGCGCTGGTGCTCTCACTGCTCGGCTACGGCCTGGCCGCCCAGATCACGACCGGCGTTCTGATCGTCGCGGCGCTGCTCGAGTCCGTACTGGGGTTTTGTCTGGGCTGTGCTGTCTTCGGCTTTCTTCAGCGGCGGGGAGTCATCCCGGACAGCGTGTGCGAGGCATGCAACAACATCTCGCTGAGAGATTCTGACCCGGGCATTTCTGAGCCGGCGGCCCGCGGGTCAGTCGTCAGCGAGTAGCGACAGCGCGATTCCGTCGAGTATGTCGTGCTCCGAGACGACCAACTCGGTGATCGACGTCTTCTCCGCGATGATGCGGGCCAGTTCCAGAGTGATCAGCGACCCTCCACCGATCACGTCGACACGACCTTCGTGCATGGGTCCGAGGGCCGCCCGCTCGCTGCGGGGCATCCGGACCAGACGCCGGCAGACGTCCGCCAGCGTCCCGAAGTCGACGCGCGAGAGGTGGATCAGCTCGGGGTCGTAGTCGGGTAGGTCGGCGGCGAGTGCAGCCAGCGTGGTCATCGTGCCTGCGACTCCGACGAGGGTACGGGCACCGTCTACCTGGACGCGCGAAAAAGCCTCGCCGAGAAGTTCTTCGATGATGGACCGCGCGGCGGCAATCTCTTCATCGGTCGGCGGATCGCTGTGCAGGCATCGCTCGGTGAGGCGGACGCAGCCGATGTTCGCAGAATAGGCGGCGTGAACACCGTTCACGTCCCCGAAGACGACCTCCGTGGAACCTCCCCCGAGATCGACCACCACGAACGGGCCTTCGGCCTGGTCCAGATCGCCGACGGCGCCGGCGAACGACAGCCGCGCCTCTTCATCGCCGGTGATCACTTCGGCGACGGTTCCCGGCACCACCTGTCCGAGCAGATCGCGGGTCATGGCGAAGAACTCGTCGCGGTTGGCGGCATCTCGGGACGCCGACGTCGCCACCATCCGGACTGCGGTGACGCCATGCTGCTTCATCGTCGCCACGTAGTCTGCGAGGGCGACGCGGGTTCGTTCTATCGCCTCGTCGGCGAATGAGCCTGTGGCGTCGACACCCTGACCGAGTCGGACGACCCGCATCTCGCGGTGCAGGTCGACGAGCCCCGAGTCACCTGCGCGCGCGACGAGTAGCCGGATCGAGTTGGTACCGCAGTCCACTGCGGCGACGATCTCCGTCATTCTTCGACCGGTGACCGCGTGGGCGGCCAGTCCGCAGGTATCGCCGTACCGCGCAACCCGGCGTCCGCGGCCAGCGAGACCGCCTCGTCGCCGAGAGGATTCACTCCTGGGCCCTTCGCCAGCGAGTGCGCGATCAGAACGTGTAGGCATTTGACGCGATCGGGCATACCGCCGCCGGTGAAATCGGTTCCGAGTTCCTCGATGGCGTCGCGTTCTGTCAGATACGACTCGTGCGCTCTCCGATAGTGCGCCGCCAGTTCCGGATCGTCGAGGAGCCGGGCACTCATCTCCCGCATCACCCCACCCGATTCTTGGCGACTCGCCTCGGCGGTCAGCCGCGGGTCGGTCAGATAGAACAGCGTCGGGAACGGCGTCCCGTCCGGCAACCGCGGGGCGGTCTTGACGACCGCGGGCTGCCCATCGGGGGTCCGGTAGGCGATCTCGAGCACACCACGCGGTGCGCGCCCGAGCTGCCGCGCCACGACATCGAGATCATCTTGCGAGACAACAGACTTCGGTTCGGGAGTAGACATTATTTCTCGGGCACCGATACCGAATTCCACAGGTTGGTGTACCAGGGGTTACCGGCCTGCTTCTCTGCCTTGCGTTCTTCGTCCGATTTGCCCGGCGGCACGGGGTACTGCATCAGCAACGGCTTCTCCCCCGGCATCACGAACTGCAGGCGTTCGCGCGCCTGCGCCTCGATGTACGCCGGATCGTTTTGCTCGGCGACCTTTTCCTCGTAATCCCGCACCTCGCTCTGGAGTTGCGCATTGCTCGAGCGGAGCTCGTCGAACTCGGTCTGCTGAGAGAAATAAGTGCGCATCGGAACGGCGAGGGTCAGTGCAAGCAGGCTCAACACCGCCGCCAGCACCACCGCGCGTTTGGGGTTGATGCTCTCCCATTTCGACGACAACGCAACGGCCCCACGTGGCAACGTCATCGACGGCTTCGCGGACGTCCGAGTGGACGCCCGCACCCGGGACGCGGCCGGCCGGGCCGCACTGCGCCTACCGGAACGGGTGGGCGTACCGGAACGGGTGGGACCGGTGGCCCCATCCCGCTTCCGGTTCCGTCTCTCAGCCATCACTTGGCGACCATCGACTTTCGGAGTTCCGCTCAGCCCTCGAACGAGAACCGGGGGAAGGCGAGGTCGCCCGCATACCGTGCGGCGTCACCGAGACCTTCTTCGATGCGCAGCAGCTGGTTGTACTTCGCGACGCGCTCGCTGCGGGCGGGGGCGCCGGTCTTGATCTGGCCACAACCACACGCCACGGCGAGATCGGCGATGGTGGTGTCCTCGGTCTCACCCGATCGGTGGCTCATCATCGTCTTGTAGCCGTTGTTGTGGGCCAGGGCCACGGCATCCAAGGTCTCGGTGAGCGTGCCGATCTGGTTGACCTTGACCAGCAGCGCGTTGGCGGCGCCGCGGTTGATGCCGTCTTCGAGCCGCTCGGGATTGGTGACGAAGAGGTCGTCGCCGACGAGCTGGACCTTGTCGCCGATGGCCTCGGTCAAGGCGACCCAGCCGTCCCAGTCGTCTTCCGAGAGCGGATCCTCGATCGACACCAGCGGGAAGTCGTTGATCAGCTGCTCGTAGAACGCCGTCATCTCCGCAGCGGTGCGGTTGGTGCCCTCGAACGCGTAACCGGTTCCCTCGGTGTGGAACTCGGTGGCTGCGACGTCAAGCGCGAGCGCGACGTCGGTGCCCAGTTTGAGGCCGGTCTTGCCGATCGCCTCGCTGATGAGCTCGAGTGCCGCCTTGGTGCCCGCGATGTCGGGGGCGAAACCGCCCTCGTCACCGAGGCCCGTCGACAGTCCCTTTGCCTTGAGAACGGACTTGAGTGAGTGGTAGACCTCGGCACCCCAGCGCAGCGACTCCTTGAACGTCGATGCCCCGATCGGCGCGACCATGAACTCCTGGACGTCCACTCCGCTGTCGGCGTGTGCGCCGCCGTTGATGATGTTCATCATCGGCACGGGCAGGATGTGCGCGTTGGGTCCGCCGATGTAGCGGAAGAGCGGGAGACCCGCCGACTCGGCGGCACCCTTGGCGACTGCAAGGGAAACGCCCAAGAGCGCGTTGGCGCCGAGGCGTGACTTGTCCGGGGTGCCGTCCAGGTCGAGCAGCGCCTGATCGACCAGACGCTGATCGTCGGCCTCGATGCCGATCACGGCAGGTGCGATCTCGCCGAGCACGGCCTCGACCGCTTTGGTCACGCCCTTGCCGCCGTAGCGCTCTCCACCGTCACGGAGTTCGACCGCTTCGTGTTCACCGGTCGACGCACCCGACGGCACTGCTGCACGAGTGAACGTGCCGTCATCGAGCACCACTTCCACCTCGACTGTTGGGTTGCCCCGCGAATCGAGGATCTCGCGCGCTCCGACCTGATCGATGCTGGCCACGGCATAACTCCTTCGGGTCTTGAACTCACCGCCGACAACGCAGGTGGTCTCGGCTTATCGCTACAGAGCCTAATGCCCAACACTGTCCGCCATCGACTGACGCACCGGTAGAGCCGTCAGTTAACGATCAGTAGGCGACGTTGACCGAGTACGCATTGGCATGATCACGCACGTCGAGGACGTACTGCATGGAGTTGTTGTAGACCTTGACCGCCTTCTCCCAGCCCTCCGGCGTGGTGAGGTCGCCACCGGAGACACAGAGGTACCGGGCCGCCGACAGCGCGGCGTCGTCGATGTTGTCCATGTCGGCGCGACCGTCCCCGTTGGCGTCGACCCCGAACCGCTCCCAGGTGGCAGGAATGAACTGGAACGGACCCATGGCGCGGTCGAGCTGATCGTCGCCGTCGAGGGTGCCGGAATCGGTGTCGGCGATGCGCGCGTTTCCGGAGGTTCCGTCCAGTGGTACGCCGCGGATCTCCGGGGAGACGTCGCCATTTGCAGCGATCTGCGAGCCGCGGTAGGTCCCGTGCTTGCTCTCGACTCCGGCGATGCCTGCGAGTGTGGTCCACGAGATGCCGCATTCGGGATGCTGCTGCCGCTGGATCTCTGCCGCGTTGCCATAGGCCTCGAGCGATACCAGAGGGATCTTCGTCTGCTCCGCGATCGGGGTCGCCCAATCCCGTAACAGCTCAGCCGTCCGGCCGGGGGTGTTGATGTCGAAGTACGGAAGCGGCGCGCCGGGGTTGGGCGGGATGCCCTCCGGGATGGCCACCTTCGGCTTCGACGGAAGGTCGAGGCAGCTCGTGGTCAGCAGCACGCTCGACGCCAGTGCGATCGACGCCGCAACCCGACCGATGAACGAACTCCCGCCACCGATCGCCTTTCGACGCTCCATTGCCGCCACCGTGATCCTCACCGTCTCCAAGACTGGAGTACTTTTCCTCGTGCGCGTTCGGCCCACCTGATGTGGCCGTCGTTCCACTGTGCCTGATGGATGCGTCGATTACGGGTATCGAATCGCCGTCGTCGGCCAAAGCGGATACAAGACCCCATGTCCGTTATGTACGAATTTGCAGGTCAGCGCGAAATCTGGACATTCTCCCCAATACGGACCAACTCCCGGGCGGACGCAATGGTTCCCCGGTTTGCGCGCTACGATCGCCCGGTTAGGCAATGCGACCCTAACGATCCGTAAAGGAGCTGACGTGTTGAACATTGCTGCTGGCAGCTCCGGACCCTCGGTCGCGACCCAGCTCTTCGGCAGCGGCCTCATCGGCGTCCGAGAGGGTCTTGAAGCCGGCATCGTGGTGATGATCCTGGTCGCGTTCCTCGTCAAGTCCGATCGGCGCGATGCACTGAAGTGGGTCTGGCTAGGGGTCGGCGCCGCGATCGCGATGGTGTTGATCATCTTCGCGGTGATCCACTACGGAACCTCGACCGTCACCGGGCTGACCGCGGAAGCGATCGCCGGGGTCTCCTCGCTCGCGGCCGTGGTGATCGTGACCTTCATGGTGCTGTGGACGAAGCGCGCGGCGGCATCGATTTCCGGCGAACTCAAGGAGTCGATGGCCCGGGCCCTGGAGGTAGGCGCCGGCGCGGTGGTGCTGCTCTCCTTCCTGGCCGTCGGTCGCGAGGGTGTGGAGACCGCGCTGCTCATGGTCGGTTACGCCGAGAACACCTCGGGCAGTAGTTGGCCGCTCGTGGGTTTGATACTCGGTGTCCTGATCGCCGTGGTCCTCACGGTGCTGCTCTATCAGGGCACCGTCCGGATCAACTTCCAGAAGTTCTTCACCTACACCGGCATCTTCCTGGTCTTCGTCGCCGCCGGCATGCTCGCCTACGCCATCCGCGCCCTGCAAACCGTCGGCTGGTTGCCCGGCATGTCGAACACGGCGTTCGACCTGACCTCCTGGTACGACCAATCATCCTGGTACGGAACCGTTCTTGCCGGGATCTTCAATTTCCGCCCCGACCCCACCGTGCTGCAGGTGGTCGGGTGGGCGGCCTACGTCGCCGTCGTCATGACCGCGTTCCTGTGGCCGCGACGGACAAAGCCTGCACCAGTTCGACCAACTCCCACGTCGGCCGTCGCCTAGCTCCGGTCACCTAAGAAAGGCAGTACTCCCCACATGAAACGAACCCGATCGACGAAGGTCGTGGCGCTGATGTGCGCGGCGGTCGCCGGCCCACTCGTCTTGGCGGCCTGTACCGACAAGACCGAGGCGTCCGAGGGTGACATCGCCGTGTCCACCACCGACGACAGCTGCGATCTCGCCAGCACGGACGCGGAGACCGGCAACGTCTCGTTCAACGTCACCAACAACGGCAACAAGGTCACCGAGTTCTACGTCTACGGCAACAACAATCGGGTCCTCGGCGAGGTCGAGAACATCGGGCCAGGCCTGACCGGCAAGCTCACCGTCGAAATCGTCGAGCCCGGAAAGTACGAAACCGCCTGCAAGCCGGGCATGGTCGGCTCCGGCATCCGCACCGAACTCAACGTCACCGGTGAGACCAAAGAAAAGGCCAAGACTCCTGCGGACGTCGAGCAGGCCAAGGCCTCCTACCTCGATTACGTCCGAGGCCAGGTCAATGGGCTGGCGGCGCAGACCGCGACCTTCACCGCCGCGGTGAAAGCAGGCGACCTCGAGGCCGCCAAGAGCCAGTTCGGTCTGACCCGTACGTTCTACGAGCGCATCGAGCCGGTGGCCGAGTCGTTCCCCGACCTCGACCCCGCGATCGACATGCGGTGGGACGATACCGAAGACGGCGCGCAACCCTTCACCGGTTTCCATCGTCTCGAGCGCTTCCTGTGGGCTCCGCAGCAGGCCGACATCGGCGACAACCCCGGCGATGTGACCCAGGCCGACTTCGACAACGCGATCGCGACCGACAACAAGGCGGAAGCGGACAAGGCCGCGGATGCATTGCTGGCCAACGTCAACACCCTCAAAGAAGAAGTCGACAAGACCGACTTCACCTTCGAGACCGGTTCGTTCGTCAAGGGCCCGCAGGCGCTCATCGACGAGGTCGCGGCCACCAAGGTCGGTGGCGAGGAAGACCGTTACAGCCACACCGACCTGTGGGACTTCGCGGCCAACGTAGACGGCTCTGAAACGCTGATCGCGGCGATGCAGCCGATCATCTCGGCGAAGAACCCCGAGCTCATGGACAAGATCACTGCGCAGTTCGCGGAGGTCCGCACCTCGATCGAGAAATACCAGACCGCCGACGGCTTCCAGTCATACGACCAGGTCCCCGAGGAGGCCCGCAAGACCTTCTCCGATCAGATCGATGCGCTCTCGCAGAGCTTGAGCCTCGTACCAGGACTGGTGATGGGCCAGTCGTGACCCAGGCAGCACACTCATGACCGAACCCGGGGGCACCGGCCCCGAAGAGACCGCGCCATCAGGCGCCGAGCACCGCACTGGCGTGACCCGCCGGGTGGTGCTCGGCGCTGCCGGCGTCGGTGTGGTCGCTGCTGCAGCGGCCGGAGGTGTTGCGGTGGGCAGGTCGACCGCAGCCGAATCCGCAGCCGATGCAAGCGCCCACGTCGTCCCCTTCTACGGGACACGGCAAGCGGGCATCATCACCGAGGCACAGGACCGGCTGCACTTCGCCTCGTTCGATGTGATCACCGACAACCGCGACGAGCTGATCGACATGCTCAAGCGATGGACCGCCGCAGCCGAGCGGATGACCCGGGGGCTGGACACCGTCGAAGGCGGCGCCCTCGAGCTGGGTGACTACACTCCCCCGGCTGACACCGGAGAAGCGCTGGGGCTCTCGGCGGCTTCGCTGACCCTGACCATCGGCTTCGGGCCAGGGCTGTTCGGCCCCAGCGCAGCCAACCCGACGGGCGTCGACCGCTTCGGTCTCGCGGACCGCAAACCGCCTGCCCTGCAGGATCTGCCGGCCTTCGTCGCCGACGCGATCGAACGTCCACGCAGTTTCGGCGACATCGGCGTCCAGGCGTGCTCCGACGATCCCCAGGTGGCGGTGCACGCCATCCGCAATCTCGCGCGTATGGGATTCGGGGTCGTCAGCGTCCGCTGGTCCCAACTCGGCTTCGGCCGGACCTCCTCGACCACCACAGCGCAGGCGACACCGCGAAACATGTTCGGGTTCAAGGACGGCACCTCGAACATCAAGTCCGATGACACTGCAGCGCTCGACCAACACGTCTGGGTCGCAGGCGCGGACAATCCGCCAGGGGCACAGTGGATGACCGGTGGCTCGTACCTGGTGGCCCGCCGGATCAGGATGGACATCGAACCGTGGGATCGGGCGATGTTGCTGGAACAAGAGCAGATCGTCGGACGATTCAAGGGCAACGGCGCACCGCTCGGCAAGGTCGACGAGTTCGACGACCCCGACTTCAACCTCGGCGACGGCACCGGACCATTGATCGGCCGCACTGCCCACGTGCGACTGGCACATCCGGACAACCTCGGCGGTGTCCGGATCCTGCGGCGCGGATACAACTTCACCGACGGATCAGACGGGTTCGGTCACCTCGACGCCGGTTTGTTCTTCATCGCCTACTGCCGCGACGCGCACACCCAGTTCGTCCCGATGCAGCGGGCGTTGGCGAGCAAGGACGCCATGATGGAGTACCTCATGCACACCGGGACGGCGTTGTTCGCCTGTCCCCCCGGGCTGCAAGAAGGCGAGTACTGGGGCCAGCGACTCTTCGAATGACCCGCCCGACCCCGGTTTTGGTGGGTTGTGGCGACTGAACTCCCAGGTCAGCTTCGCCGGAACCCACCAACATCGGGCTAGCGGGGATAGTGGGTGCGCCAGAAGTCCGCGTTCTTGAGTTCACCGGGTGCAGCGGCGGTTTCAGCGAGTCGGATCTCTGCCATGAAGGCGAGCACCGACTGACGGAGGTCATCCTCGATGCTCGGCCCTTCTGCGGTGACCCGGATGTCGGTGACGTTCCGCGGCAGGAGGTCGCGCGGAAAATGCGCTGCGTCAAGACGTTCGAGAACCTTCTGGGCCAATGCGAGTGACGGCTGACCGGTCGCGATGCCGTCCAACACCGATCCCCGCGCCTTCTCCGCAGCCTTACGTGTCTCCCACTCCTCGAGTTGCGTCTGCAGATCGATCTCGCTGCCGCTGAGAACACCTTGCGTGCGTGCGGAGATCTTCGTGGTGAAAGCCCTTGCCACATCATCGATATCGAAGGGCCGGTCGGCGCGGTCGGCGGCTATCCGGGCGTGGAAGAGCACCTGCAGGAGGATGTCGCCCAATTCCTCGAGCAGGTGATCGCGATCGCCCGAATCGATGGCGTCGAGGAGTTCGTAGGTCTCCTCCACCAGGTAGCGCCGCAGAGATTCGTGGGTCTGGTCCCGCTCCCAGGGTCCGTGGCGCCGCAGCCGGTCCATCAGCTCGACCGCTGCCAGCAACTCGTACCCGTTGGGCTGCCCGACGCCGCCGGACTCGTCGGTCATTTCTTGCCCGCGGCCTCTGCCGTCGCCTCGCCGGGCAGGCGCATGTTGACCGAACCCGGCGTGCGGCCGTCCACCACCAGCATCAGGTCGGCGACCACTTGCACCAGGTCGACGTCGCGCACCCTGTCGCTGCCGATGCCGCCGGTCCGTGGAATCGGTAGCCCGACCACTCCCGTGGTAGCCCGGTAGACGACGCTCGGGTACAGCCTCTTGAGCCGGACCTGTTGCGAATCGAGGAGCTTGAGCGGCGAGACCTTGATCTGGCTGCCCGCAACACCGACCTCGGTGACACCGAGTTCACGCGCGAGTTGCCGCAGCTTCGCGACGGAGACCAGCCGCGAGACCTCGGGCGGCAGCGGACCGTAGCGGTCGACGAGTTCATCGACGACGCCGGCGATCTCTTCCGCGGTGTCGGCCGACGCGAACTTCCGGTACGCCTCGAGGCGCAACCGGTCGGAGTCGACGTAATCAGGTGGGATGTGGGCATCGACAGGAAGGTCGATCCGGACCTCGCGGTCTTCTTCTGCGGCGATCGGCCTGCCATCGGCTGCTGCTCGATAGGCTTCGACGGCCTCGCCCACCAGCCGGACGTAGAGGTCGAACCCGACGCCCGCGACGTGACCCGATTGCTCCGCGCCCAGCACGTTTCCGGCGCCGCGCAACTCGAGGTCCTTGAGGGCCACCGCCATGCCGGCGCCGAGCTCGTTGTTCTGCGCGATGGTCGCGAGGCGGTCGTACGCGGTTTCGGTCAGCGGCTTGTCACCGTTGTAGAGGAAGTAGGCGTAACCGCGTTCCCGGCTGCGGCCGACGCGGCCACGCAGCTGATGGAGCTGCGAGAGTCCGAGCACCTCGGCCCTGTCGACGATCAGGGTGTTGGCGTTGGAGATGTCCAGACCCGTTTCGATGATGGTGGTACACACCAAAACGTCGTACTCGCGGTCCCAGAAGCCGGTGACGGTGCGTTCGAGCAGATCCTCGCCCATCTGACCGTGCGCCACCACGACCCGGGCCTCGGGAAGCATCTCCTTGATCTGGGCCGCGGTCTTGTCGATGGTGCTCACGCGGTTGTGTACGTAGAAGACCTGTCCGTCGCGGAGCAATTCGCGACGGATGGCGGCCGCAACCTGCTTCTGCTGATAGGCGCCGACGTAGGTCAGCACCGGATGCCGCTCTTCCGGAGGGGTCAAGATCGTTGACATCTCACGGATTCCGGCCATCGACATCTCGAGCGTTCGCGGGATCGGAGTCGCCGACATGGTCAGCACGTCGACGTGGGTACGCAGCGCCTTGATGTGCTCCTTGTGCTCGACACCGAACCGCTGTTCCTCGTCGACGACAACCAGACCGAGGTCTTTCCAGCGGACACCTGACGCCAGCAGTCGGTGGGTTCCGATGACGATGTCCACGCTGCCGTCGGCGAGTCCGTCGATGACCTTGCGCGATTCCTTGGTGTCGGTGAAACGCGACAGCCCCGCGACCGTGACCGGGAACCCCTGCATGCGTTCGGTGAAGGTGGCCAGGTGCTGTTGCGCGAGAATGGTTGTCGGCACCAAAACAGCGACCTGCTTGCCGCTCTGCACGGCCTTGAACGCGGCGCGCACCGCGATCTCGGTCTTGCCGTATCCGACGTCGCCGACGACGACGCGGTCCATCGGTACGGGTCGTTCCATGTCGGCCTTCACCTCACCGATGACCGTCACCTGGTCCATCGTCTCGGTGAACCCGAAAGCGTCTTCCATCTCGCGCTGCCAGGGTGTGTCGGGCTCGAAGGCGTAACCGGGCGCGGCGTGCCTGGCAGCGTAGAGCTGCACGAGCTCACCCGCGATCTCCCGAACAGCTTTGCGCGCTTTGCGTTTGGTGTTCTGCCAATCCGAGCCGCCGAGCTTCGACAGCGACGGGGTCTCGCCGCCGACGTAGCGCGAAAGCTGATCGAGCGAGTCCATCGGCACGAACAATCGGTCGCCGGGATGGCCGCGTTTGCTGGGCGCGTACTCGATCACCAAGTACTCGCGGCGCGCGCCGCCGATGGTCCGTTCGATCATCTCGACGAACTTGCCGATGCCGTGCTGGTCGTGCACCACCATGTCGCCGGCGGTCAACGCCAACGGGTCAACCTGGTTGCGGCGCTTGGCGGGCAGCCTGCGACCGTCTTTGGCCCCGGTGATCCGCGCACCGGTGAGGTCAGGCTCTGTGGCGATCACCAGTCCGGCGTCCGGCAACACCAGCCCCGAGGTCAGTGCACCGCGCAGGACGGAGACGATGCCGGGTTCGGGCAATTCGCCGGCCTCGCCCAGCTTTGCCGCGACATCGGCCTCACCGAGGCGTTCGACGATACGTTCGGCGGTGCCCGCTCCGGCCGCGACGATGGCCGCACGATTTCCGGCGTTGATGTGCACACGCAGCGCAGCAAAGGTTTTCGCGACCTCGCCCTCATCGCCGCGAGGCGCGGGGCCGGCAGCGAGAGTGAGTTCCGTGCCGATACCGATCGGGCTCAGCGTCCACCACAACCGGTCGGCAGCGACGGTCTGCGCGTGCACCTCGGTGAGTGACCGGTAAGCACTGTCCTCGAGATGCAGGACCTCACCGAGGTCGATGGGTGCCTCCGCGCCGCCACCGGCGGCAGTCCAGGACGCCTCGAGGAACTCTGCACCGGTCCGGGCCAGATCCGAGGCGCGGGTCCGGACCTTCTCGGGATCGAGGACCAACACGTGGGTGCCCGTGGCCATGACCTCGGTCAGCAGTTGCATCTGCCCCGGCACCAGCGCCGGGATGAGGGCTTCCATGCCCTCGGTCGCGATCCCGTCGGAGAGTTTGGTGAGCATCTCCACCAGCGGGCCGGTGGAACCCTTCTCGGCGTCTGTACCCGACGCGGACACCCGCTCGGCGAGGTCGGCGGCCCGCATCCGGACCCCGTCGGTCAGCAGCAGTTCACGGCACGGATGAATGTGGACCAGCTTCATGTCCACTTCGGGCTGGCTGCGCTGATCGGCAACCGAGAACGCACGCTGCTCAGTGATCTCGTCGCCCCAGAACTCGACGCGCACGGGGTAGTCCGTCGTCGTCGGGAACACGTCGAGGATGCCGCCGCGGACGGCGAACTCACCCCGTTTGCCGACCATGTCGACGCGGGTGTAGGCGAGTTCGACCAGCTTTGCGATCAGGTCGTCGAAGTCGACTTCGGCTCCCTCGCGCAGCGTGATCGCATCGAAGTCGCCCAAACCGGGCGCCATTGGCTGCACGAGCGAGCGGACGGTGGTCACCACGACCTTCAGTGGTGGACCGTAGCTCTCGTCTTCGGGGTGGCGGAGACGGTGCAACACACGCAGGCGCTGACCGACGGTGTCCGCTGACGGGGACAGCCGCTCGTGCGGCAGTGTTTCCCAGGACGGGAACTGACTGACCGTCTTGCCGATCATGTCGCGTAGTTGGGCGGTGAGTTCGTCGGCCTCGCGCCCGGTGGCCGTGACCACGAGGATCGGGCCCGGCGCGGCGGCCGCCATCGCGGCGATCACGAACGGCCGCGCGGCGGGCGGTCCTACGAACTCTTGTTCCGGCGTTCCGAGCTTGGCCACGAGACCGGTGAGCGCGGCGTCGGACGCCGCGATCTGTGCCAGTCCCGACAGCTGTCCCGTGAAAAATGCAGCAGAGGGCCCAGTCACAACAACCAGTTTACGGGTGCCGTCCGACACCCGACCACGCAGTGTCTCCCCTGCGTGGACGGTCCTGAGGTGACCGGGCTTGGTGAAGCGGCGAGGCCGTAGTCCACGACCCCGCCGAGGCCGCGTTCTCCACTAAGCTGGCGGGATGACAACACGCTGGTCTGCGGCGAACCTGCCTCGGATGGACGGCAAGCGCGTCGTCGTCACCGGCGCGACCAACGGCATCGGCTGGGAGACCGCGCGTGGCCTCACGCGGGTGGGTGCTCAGGTGGTGCTGGCCGTCCGGGACCTCGAACGGGGCAAGGAGCGCGCCGCCCAGCTCGCGGCCGAGACCACCGGAGCCCGTACCGAAGTGGTCGAACTAGACGTCGCCGATCTGGCATCGGTCAGGCGGTGCGCCGAGGGGCTGGGGAAAGTCGACAGCCTCATCAACAACGCAGGCGTGATGGCGCGCGAACACACACAGACCGTCGACGGATTCGAAATGTGCTTCGGCACCAACTTTTTGGGGCCTTTCGCGTTCACCAATCTGCTACTGCCGAACATCGCCGAAAGGGTGGTGATCGTGGGGTCGACCTCACACAAGACCGGAACGATCAGACTCGACGATCCACATTTCGAGCGACGCGGGTGGAGCCGACCGAAGGCATATTCGCAGTCGAAGCTCGCAGACATGCTGTGGGCCCTGGAACTCGACCGCCGACTGCGGGCCGCGGGGTCGCGGGTCTCGACGGCGATCGCCCATCCGGGCTGGGCAACCACAGGCATTCTCGGGGTCACCGGCATCGGCCCGATCGACAAGATCATCGAGGGGGCGGGAAACGTTCTGGCGAACAGCCCTGCCCAGGGCGCGGCGATGACGCTCTATGCCCTCACTCCTGAGGTGCCCTCGGGTGCGTACGTCGGACCTGACGGCAGGTTCGGTCTGCGCGGTGGACCCGTCTTTGTCGGGCGCACCCCAGCCGCCTGCGATTTTCGCACCGCGGGTCTGCTCTGGGAGCACGCAGAGGACGCAACGGGCACCAGGTTCGCTCTGTGACGATCATGATTCGCCCCGCTACAGCGCCCGATTGCGTCGCGGTGGCCGAGATCTACAAGTACTACGTCGACCACACGGTGATCACCTTCGATTACGACGCCCCGACTGCGGCCGACTGGAAGATCAAACGCGCCGACCTCCATGCCGCACGACTGCCGTTCCTCGTCGCCGAGGACGAAAACGGAACCGTCGTCGGCTTCGCCTACGTCGGTCAGTATCGGGTGAAGCGGGCGTACGACTGGACGGTGGAGAACACCATCTATCTGAGCCCGGATCACACCGGAAAGGGGTACGGCAAGACGCTGCTGCGGGCCCTTCTCGATGCGGTTGCCGCCACCTCCGTCCGCCGGGTCATCTCGGTGATTGCCGACAGTGCAGGCACCGGATCTGTCGCACTGCATGCCAAGGCCGGCTTCGAAGAGGTGGGCCGACTCAAGCGGGTGGGTTACAAGCACGGGATCTGGGTCGACTGCATCCTGATGCAGTTCGACCTCGACGATTCGGATGCGCCACCGACCTGAGCTGCGCCTGCGGTTCACCACGGAATGAAGCGGACCGCGGTCCTGTTAGTAAGATCATGACCATGACGCGTATGCCGACCCTGTATCTGAGCCACGGGGCTCCCCCGTTGGTCGACGACGCCTTGTGGGTGTCCGAGTTGAAGCAGTGGTCCAAGGAGTTGCCCGTCCCCAAGGCGATCCTCATGGTGTCGGCACACTGGGAGTCCGCGCCGCTGACCATCGGCGCAACAGACCCCACTGTGCCCCTCACATACGACTTCGGCGGGTTCGCGGAACACTACTATCGGGTCCGGTACGACGCTCCCGGCGCCGTCGAGCTCGCGGCCACGATCGCCGCGCTGATGCCGGATCAGCAGGCAGTGCATCATGATTCGCACCGCCGGCTCGATCATGGCGCATACGTTCCGCTGACTGTCATGTACCCGGAGGCGCAGATCCCGGTCTTGCAGATCTCGTTGCCGACGCTCGACCCGGAGAAGTTGCTCGACCTGGGCCGACGACTTCGGCCGCTGAGGGATGAGGGCGTCCTGATCGTCGGGTCGGGGTTCACCACGCACGGACTGCCATTCCTGCGCGATTGGCGACCTGATGCCGTCGCACCGACGTGGTCGAAAGAGTTCGACCTCTGGGCCGGCGAACGCTTCGCGGCCGGCGACGTGGATTCGCTGATCCGTTTTCAGACGCTGGCCCCGGGGATGCCCTATGCCCATCCCACCGCCGAGCACTGGTCGCCGCTGTTCGTCGCACTCGGTGCCAGCGACGACGCCGAACAGGCCGGCAAGCAGGTCATCGACGGCTTTTGGATGGGCCTGAGCAAGCGCAGCCTGCAACTGACCTAGTAGACCGCCCCGGGCCTCCCGATTTTGGTGGCTTCTGGCGAGCGTTTCCGCAGGTCGGCTTCGCCAGGACCCACCAATTCAGGACTCGGAGGTCGCGTCGTCCTGCGGTTCGTTGGGTCCCACCAGGTGCGGATCGAGCTCGAGGTGCATCAACCCGTTCCAGCAGAGGTTGACCAGATGTGCCGCGACCACCTCTTTCGAGGGTTCCCGTACGTCGAGCCACCACTGTGCGGTGGCCGTCACCATCCCGACCAGCGCCTGGGCGTAGAGCGGGGCCAACGCCGGGTCGCGGTCACGGCGCTGGAAGTCACTGGCCAGCAGGTGCTCGACCTGACTGATCGCGTCGGTGAGCAGACTGGAATAGCGGCCCGAATCCCCTGAGGTCGGGGTGCCTCTCACCAGAATCTGAAAGCCTTCGGTGCGGTCTTCCATGTAAGTCAGCAATGCAAGCGCAACTTGTTGAACGCGGTATCGGGATCTGTTCTTGGTCAGGGATGAGGTGACCATCTCCAACAGCGTTTCCATCTCGCGGTCGACGACCACGGCGTACAGCCCCTCTTTGCCGCCGAAATGTTCGTAGACAACAGGTTTCGAGACTCCTGCTCGCTGTGCGATCTCTTCGATGGACGTACCCTCGAAGCCGCGCTCGGCGAACAGTCCCCTGGCGACCTCGATGAGCTGGTGCCGACGTTGGGTACCGGTCATCCTCGCGCGCGGTGCGCGCTGGACCTTGTCTTCCTGTGCGGTGGGACGGTCGACTGTCACCACTGTCCCTCCTGTTACGAACGCTGACCTGTGCGGCTCACTATAGGCCGCACGTCGGTTCTGGATCCGAACCGGCAACTGCTCAACCGCGCTATCGGCAGTGTGCGCCGTTGACGAACTGCGTCAGGACATTGAGCGCCGATCGACTACGGGGACCTTAATCGCCCACATATCTGAGGCCGCCTCGGTGCTGCCCACCCGACCCGTTCGAGCAGGCAGCACCGTGCGCTTTCACACTATGGAGTTGTCAAGGTTGCATGCGCGGTCCCGGAGTGAGCCGGGTGCGACTGGGCCGAAAGTCTGTAGAGGTCAATCAGAGTCGTTCAGTAAGACGATTCAGGCGGCGAGCGTCATGGTTCTTCGGTTGTAGGCCGGTAACGGTCGCTGCTGTGGGTCCATCTCGACCGGGGGAATCAGCCACGGGTGCCCATCGGATCCCATGATCACGTCCCCCTGCGTTTTATTGTTCGCTCGTGGGTTGGGCCTCATTGCGCGCTCTTCGCTCGTCACGTGGTCGCTGCGCGCCCGCGTTCCTCGCTGCATCGCCCGCGGCCCAACCCTTCGCTCACGGGCATCGAGGGTGATCGAGGTGAACGTCGAATCACACGCCAGCTCTGCTGCTGTTGCTTCGGTGATCGGGCCCATCCACCGCAGCGACGCCAGGTCAGGGTGATCGGCTGGCACGGTCACAGTGACCTCGGTCCGCGGCGCGGACACCAAGCCTTGCCCGCCACCGCCGCAGTCGAGCAACTGATGCAACGCATCGGCCCTGGCCTGCGTCGGTGTACGCGCATCCGGGGACCCATCAGGCTCCGGACGTGGTTTCGACCAGAAGTCCAGGGCCGAGAACAACTTCTCCCCGATCTTTACGTCCAGGTCTAACCTCCCGACGCAGCGGCCGTCGCTACTGACCGCATAATCGAGGCTGTTCAGCGATGAATCTTCCGCGGGCGGTTTCCCGCCGGTCTCTGCGGCGTGTTCGTTACCCACAGCCCGGGCAGTGGCGCTGATCTCAGACGGCGGCGCTCCCGACACCGCCGCATTGAGCAACTGACTTTCGAACCCATACCGCTGGGCGTCGGTCACCGGCTCCACCGAGCGTCCCTCGATACCGGCCAAGCCTTTGACCACCGCGTCAACATGCTCGGACGACAGATACCCGTCGCGAGCCCATCCTGCTGTGCGATCCAAACCCGCAAGGCCGGCGCCGATCCGCACCCACCGCTGCGCCGACGCAGGTGCGGAACCATTGGCCTGCAACAACTTCGAGGTCGTTGACCCCGCCTTCCGCGCCAGGCCCAACTCGTCGATCACCGCCGCACACACCGACACCTGATGCTCGGTCGCATTGCGCAACGTGATCAGATTCCGAACCAGCGCCAACACTCCCGGCGCATCCCCTGGCACCGCCAGATCAACCAGCTCCGCCACTACCTTGCCTACGTCCACCGCGACCCCCTCGCGTCCGATCGATCGATTACGACCAACCTTACCGGCTCGAACACATGTTCGCAACCATATGAACAGACGAATGATATTGGTGCGCAGCGAGTTACGTAGTTGTGCTCACGAGTAAGTCAGCAGCACAGCACTTTCAGTGCAAGAATATCAACACCCTAGGACAACTGGCTTATCCGCCGACCCCCTGAACACGTTGGACACCGAAGGCTGCCGAGAAGGCCGACCGATCGAATTAGGCTCGCACTCAACGAATTCAATGAGTTCAACGAACTCAACGACACGCTAGGCGGCGATAAGGGCACGCTCGGCGTCAGCAAAGGCACGATCGGCGACAACAGGGGCACGATCGGCGGGCGCTGCTGCGAGCCCCACCGGTCAGAACGCTAGGGACCGTCCATCCAGATACCCGGCTCACCGTTCGGGCCCGGCTAGCACAGCAGAGCCTGTCCCTCCGGGGTGCGAGCCGTCGCCTGGGTTGCCGGATCGCACTGACCTCCGAGTTGGCCGGGTCCTGATGATGGCGCGATGTTTACCCACCTGTAGCCGCCGTTGGCGCCCATGTACTGACAGACGAGTTCAGTTCCTGAGGCATCGAATCCCACATAGCCAGGGGTATCGCACGTTGCGCCGAGGGCTGCTGCAATCTCCTCGACCGTGGGCTCCGCGACTGGCGGGACGATCGGGGGTGGCACCGGTGCTTGCTCAGTCACCGTCTCGGTCACCGGCGGGGGCAGGGTGACCGTGGTGATCGATGCTGTCCGCAAGTCCGTTCTCGAGGACAATTTCTGGTCTTCACCAGCGTGTTTGCTCCGCCACCAGGACTCGAACCTAGAATACCTGAACCAAAATCAGGAGTGTTGCCGATTACACCATGGCGGATTGTGCAAAACGATTGTGCCACGAGTGGTGGGTGCGCGAGAACACGCACCCACCACTCGTCTGCGAATCAGTCTTTCGGGCCACCCGCAACGTAGATGACCTGGCCTGACACAAAGCCCGCCCCCTCGCTGACGAAGAACGCCGCGGTGTTGGCGATGTCGTCGGGCTGGCCGACGCGTGCGACCGGGATCTGCGAGGCAGCAGCCGCTTTGAAGTCCTCGAACGAGACGCCGACGCGTTCCGCGGTGGCGGCTGTCATCTCGGTCTCGATGAACCCCGGCGCGATTGCGTTGGCGGTGACGCCGAACTTGCCCAGTTCGATGGAGAGAGTCTTGGTGAAGCCCTGCATTCCGGCTTTGGCTGCCGAGTAGTTGACCTGTCCGCGATTGCCCTGCGCCGAGGTGCTCGACAGGTTGACCACGCGACCGAACTTGGCGGCGACCATGTACTGCTGCACGGCGCGCGTCATCAGGAACGCACCACGCAGGTGGACGTTCATGACGGCATCCCAGTCCGACACCGGCATCTTGAACAGCAGGTTGTCCCGGGTGATACCCGCGTTGTTGATCAGTACCGTCGGATCGCCCAGTTCGTTGGCGATCTTCTCGACTGCGGCGGCAACAGAGTCTTCGTCGGAGACGTCGGCGCCCACTCCGAGCGCCCGGCCACCGGCGTCGGTGATCGCCTTGACGGTGTCAGCGGTGCTGGCCTCGTCGAGATCCAGGACCGCGATCGCCAGACCATCAGCAGCCAACTTCTTGGCTATCGCGGCCCCGATCCCTCGCGCCGAACCGGTGACTATCGCTGTTCTCTGCTCGCTCACATCAACTCCTTTGTCGAAGAAACCCGGATCAATCGCCGCAGACACCGTGAGCATCCCGCCAGGTGTCGCAGGCGAACCCCACCAGTTGTATCAAGTGCCCTCCGGAGGTGCGTAGGATCGGGCCGTTCCCCCGCTTCCAACCGGCAAGGGAGTCCTATGTCCGTGGCAACCCAGTCCGCGGCAACCGCGTCTGTCGCACCCCGTTCAGGGCCGACCGCCGTCCTCGTCCTCGCGGCGGGCGCCGGCACCCGGATGAAATCGGCGACCCCGAAAGTTCTGCACGAAATCGGCGGGCGTTCACTGCTCTCCCACGCGCTGCATGCGGCCGCCGACATCGAGCCCGATCACCTGGTGGTGGTAGTCGGCCACGATCGCGAAAAAGTCGGCGCGGCCTGCGCAGACGTGGCCGCCACCCTCGATCGCGACGTCCTGACGGCGGTCCAAGAGCAACAGAATGGCACCGGCGACGCTGTGCGCGCGGGGCTGGCCTCCCTGCCCGCCGACTTCGACGGCACCGTCCTCGTCACAGCTGCTGACGTCCCACTGCTCGACGGCCCCACATTGCGGGATCTGATCGCCGCCCACACCACGTCGCCTGCCGCCGCCGTGACGGTGCTGACCTCCACCGCTGCCGACCCGACGGGCTACGGCCGGGTGCTGCGTACCCAGGACGGCGCCGTGACGGCCATCGTCGAGCAAAAGGACGCTACGGAGCAGCAGCGCCGGATCACCGAGGTCAACTCCGGGGTCTACGCCTTCGACGCCCGCAACCTGCGTGGGGCGCTCGCTGAGTTGTCCCCCGACAACGCCCAGCACGAGCTCTATCTCACCGACGTCGTCGAGATCGCGAACCGCCACTCGAAGGTGGTGCGCGCCAAACATATTGTCGACGCCGCGCTGGTGGCCGGCTGCAACGACCGGTTGCAGCTTTCCGACCTCGGAGCCGAGCTCAACCGCCGCACCCTTGCGCGCCACATGCTCGCGGGTGTCACGATCATCGACCCCACCAGCACCTGGATCGACGTCGATGTCGTCATCGCGGCAGACGTCACCATTCTGCCCGGAACGCAGTTGCACGGCGGGACGAGTATCGAGACGGACGCGCGGATCGGCCCGGACAGCACCTTGACCGACGTGACGGTGGGGGCAGGAGCCACGATCATCCGTACGCAGGCCAGCGAGTCGGTGATCGGCGCGGGCACGCAAGTCGGTCCGTTCGCCTTCCTGCGCCCGGGAAGCGTGCTCGGTGACGACGGCAAGATCGGCACGTTCGTCGAGACCAAGAACTCCGACATCGGGCGCGGGGCCAAGGTTCCCCACCTGACCTATGTCGGCGACGCCACCATCGGCGAGGGCACGAACATCGGTGCGTCCAGTGTCTTCGTCAACTACGACGGCGTGAACAAGACCCGGACCGTGATCGGAAAGCACTGTCGCACCGGCTCGGACACCATGTTCGTCGCGCCACTCAACGTCGGTGATGGCGTTTACACCGGAGCAGGTACGGTTCTCACGCAGGATGTGCCCGCAGGCGCCTTGGCGGTCTCCGGCGGCAAACAACGAAATATCGACGGCTGGGTGCAATCCAAGCGACCCGGTACGCCCTCAGCCCGGGCCGCTGCCGAAGCACTCGACGCACCACTTGCCGAGAACAAGCAACCAGAAAGAGACACCCAGTGACCTGGACCACGACAGACAACCAGAAGAGCCTGATGCTGTTCTCTGGTCGCGCACATCCCGAACTGGCCGACGCCGTCGCCCGCGAGCTCGACATCAAGGTGACCCCGCAGACCGCGCGCGACTTCGCCAACGGCGAAATCTTCGTGCGCTTCGAGGAGTCGGTCCGCGGTTCCGATGCGTTCGTGTTGCAGAGCTGCCCGGCACCGCTGAACAAGCACCTGATGGAACAGCTGATCATGATCGACGCGCTCAAGCGCGGATCGGCCAAGCGCATCACCGCGATCCTGCCGTTCTACCCATACGCTCGCCAGGACAAGAAACACCGTGGCCGCGAACCGATTTCGGCTCGCCTGGTCGCGGATCTGCTCAAGACCGCCGGCGCTGACCGCATCATCACCGTCGACCTGCACACCGACCAGATCCAGGGCTTCTTCGACGGTCCGGTCGACCACATGCATGCCCAGGGTCAGCTCGCCGAATACGTCAAGGACAAGTACGGCACCAAAGACATCACCGTCGTCTCCCCCGATTCCGGCCGGGTGCGCGTCGCCGAGAAGTGGGCCGACGCACTCGACGGGGCGCCACTGGCATTCATCCACAAGACCCGTGACCCCCTGGTCCCCAACCAGGTCAAGTCGAATCGCGTGGTCGGCGACGTCGAAGGCCGTACCTGTGTCCTGATCGACGACATGATCGACACCGGCGGCACCATCGCCGGAGCGGTCAAGGTCCTCAAAGACGCCGGAGCCGGCGACGTCGTCATCGCCACGACTCACGGTGTGTTCTCCGACCCGGCCGCCGAGCGTCTCGCCAACTGCGGCGCACGCGAGGTCATCGCCACCGACACCCTGCCGATCGGCCCGGACAAGCAGTTCGAGAATCTGACCGTGCTCTCGATCGCACCACTGCTGGGTCGGACGATCCGCGAGGTCTTCGAAAACGGTTCGGTGACCAGCCTTTTCAACGGTAACGCGTAGGAGTTCGCACATGGCTGCGACGATCTATCACAATCCGAAGTGCTCGACGTCGCGTAAGACGCTGCAACGCATGCGCGATGCAGGGATCGAGCCGACGATCGTCAAATACCTTCAGACGCCGCCGAGCCGGAGCGAACTGGAGAAGATGATCTCCGACGCCGGGATCGAGGTCCGCCAAGCGGTACGCACACGCGAGGCGCTGTACAAAGACCTCGATCTCGCCGACGCCTCCGACGATCAGTTGCTGGACGCGATGACCGCCAACCCGATCCTGATCGAGCGGCCCTTCGTCGTCACCGACAAGGGCACCCGGCTCACGCGGCCGGTCGAATCGGTCGACGAGATCTTGTAGGGAGCGGTCCGTCTGCCCTATCCGCCGAACGGCGCGATGGCGGTCAAGGTCGGCTTCGACAGCCGTCGCTGCAGTCGCGGCACAGCGATGGCTGCGAGTCCCCGTAGCGCGCCCTTCGTCATGTCGAAGAAGTCGAAGTAGTCTCGCCACACGGTGACCAGGCCATTCTCGACCTCGAACCGGCCACACACCCAGAATTGCATCGAGAACCGGCCGAAGGTGAGTTCATCGATGCGTTCGGTCAGCACGACGGGGCCGTCGCTCGTGACGTTGATGAATTCGACGCCGAAATCTGCGCGCGGGTTCTCCATCACCTTGAGAACCTTCGCGACGCGGGCCTTACCGCGGATCGTCGAGACCCCGACGTTGGTGTACAGGATGTCGGGGTGCGCCAGTTCCATCGCGGCGTCGAGGTCCCCTAGTGCGAACAACTCGAGGAACGATCGGGCGACCTCGGCTTCGGTTCTGTCGGTCTCTGTGTCGAATGCGTCTGCCATACCGGCGACGCTACCTGCCGGGGCAAGGTTGTTGTCGCCGAGTGGTTCGCGGCCCGTCCATCAGCGCGAATCGGAGCTGCGGCGCAGGTGCGGTATAGTTTGGCCCGTTGTCTCGGCGAGGGTGACCTGTGGTCACCGTGATCGGCGCGGCGTGGTCTTCCTCGCAGGGTGGACTGTGGCTGTCACCGATATATGCCGTGACCCGCAGAACTCAGACCCGCATCACCAGAGGAGACATCCACCATGGCATCTGCCAATCAGGCCAGCGTCATCAACGTCGCGCTTCGCACCGAAAGCGGAAAAGGTGCTTCACGCCGCGCCCGCCGCGAGGGCAACGTGCCCGCCGTGCTCTACGGCCACGGCTCCACCCCTCGCCACCTGCTCGTCCCGGCCCGCGACTTCGCAGCCGTCCTGCGTAACAACGGCCTCAACGCCGTCGTCGACCTCAAGATCGAGGGCGAAGGCGAGCAGCTCGCGCTGACCAAGCAGGTCGACGTGCACCCGATCCGCAACTACATCGAGCATGCCGACTTCGTCGTCATCACCCGCGGTGAGAAGGTGACCGTCGAGGTCGCGATCGTGACCGAGGGCGACGCCGCTCCGGGCAACCTGGTCACCCAGGACGCCAGCTTCGTGGAGATCGAAGCCGACGTGCTCTCGATCCCGGAGCAGATCGTCGTGTCGGTCGAAGACGCCGTCGCCGGGTTCTCCGTCACCGCCGCAGAACTCACGCTGCCCGAAGGCGTGACCCTGGTGTCCGATCCCGAGACGCTCATCGTGGCCGTCAACGAGGCCCAGAAGGCCGAGACCGAGTCCGACGCCGACCCTGAGGCTCCGGCCGCAGAGGGCGAAGAGGCCCCCGCCGAGAGCGAGTAGTCACCCGCGTTCATTTCGTATCAACTCCGGTCCGCACACTTCGGTGTCGCGGGCCGGAGTTCGTTGTGGCGCAGATTGCGCGTTCTCGGCATGCGCGCGCCCGCCGACGAGTTTGATGGCGACGCCGAGGGCACTGACCACCACACCGACGATCTCCCAGGGGCCGACCGCATCGCCGAACATCGGCCAGGCGAGCAGGATCGTGGTCGGCGGCACCAGCAGCAGCAGGGTGCTCACATGCATGGGCCCTGCTTCTCGGTTGACCCACATGTACGCACCCCAGCCGCCGAAGGTCGCAAATCCGATCGCCCAGGCCAACGACCACGCGAAGTCGAACGTCATCGGGGGAACCACGTCGGCGACAATGACATTGACCACCCAGAAGATCGCGGCGCCTACCACACACTGCACCGCGAGGGCGGCGGCCATCGGTTCAGGAGCGTTGATCCGTCGCTGCGTCAGCGTGCCGAAGACCAGCGCGAGCATGCCGCCCACGCACATGAGGTAAGCCCACCACGGGGCGCCGCCGGAGTTCATCTTGCCTCCGACGACGAGCCCGACGCCGACGATGCCGACGGCAAGCCCGAGCCATTCGCGGGGCCCTATCCGCTCACCGAGGATCGGCACCGCAACAGCCGCGACGACCAGAGGTTGTAGCGAGCAGACGAGGGCGGTGATCCCCGGGCTGAGGCCGGCACCCACCGCTGCACTGATCGCACCGAGGTAGAGCCCCTGCATCACAACTCCGATGCCGACCTGGCGCGCGATCCCGGCACGGGTGATGCGTAGACGTCTGACGAGGCAGAACCCGATGAGGAGGACGGCCGCGACCGCGAACCGGCAACTGAGCAACATGTGCCACGACGAGTATCTGGCCGCCATCTCGGCTCCCAGATATCCCGAGCTCCACATCAGGACCAGAATCACCGAAGCTTTGAACATGTAGACAGGTAAACACACCGGTCGGTATACTTGCAGTGTATTTTCCGGCGACCAGGAGAGACCACCATGAACGCTGCCGCCACACTGTCCTTGCCCGTCGAAGCCCCGATGACCCCAGCCGCCGAACGCATTTTGTCTGCGGCGGGCACGTTGTTCTACCGCCACGGGATTCGAGCTGTCGGGGTCGAGTCGATCGCCGAGGCTGCCGACACCACCAAGAAGACCATCTACGACCGGTTCGGCTCGAAAGACGGTCTGATCGTCGCGTATCTGCACCGACGCAGTCTCCGCTGGCGCACGCTGGTCCTCGATGTCATCGCCGACAAGGCAGTCGGTGCCGAGCAGTCCCTCGCCGTGTTCGATGCCACCGATCAGTGGATGGCGTCATGGGGTCGCGGTTGCGGGTTCGTGAACGCATACGCAGAGCTCGGTGGCACCGAGCACCCCGGCGTCCCGATCATCGTCGAAGAGAAGACCTGGGTTCGAGATCTATTCGAATACACTTGCACTGCAGCCGATTACCCGAATCCAGCTTTTCTGGCAGGCCAGCTGACGTTGCTGCACGAAGGCAGCATCGTCGCGCGAACGGCGGGTGCACAGCGCGACGCCGCCGACATCGCCCGACGCACCGCGCAGGTGCTGCTGGGCATGGATGACAGAATGGCCGCGTGACCGATGCGATCGTAATTGTCGGCCTGGGAAACCCCGGCAGCCGATACGAGAAGACCCGCCACAACGTGGGCGCGATGGCGGTCGATCATCTCGCGGGAAAGCTCGGCGAGAAATTCAAAACCCACAAGAAGTCCGGAGCGCAGGTCGCTGTCGGGCGGCTCGGCGGCACTTCTGTGGTCTTGGCGAAGCCGACGTGCTTCATGAACGAATCCGGTCGTCAGGTGGGTCCGCTGGCTGCGTTCTACTCGACGGGACCGGAGTCGCTGATCGCCGTGCACGACGAGCTCGACATCGACTTCGGTGCAGTCCGGCTCAAGCGGGGCGGCGGCGAAGGTGGCCACAACGGCCTGAGGTCGATCTCGCAGGCGCTCGGCAGCAAGGACTACCTGCGGGTCAGGCTCGGTGTCGGACGTCCCCCGGGCCGCCAGGATCCCGCCGATTTCGTCCTCAAACCCTTCTCGAGCACCGAACGTCCAGATGTCCCGCTGCTGCTGGAGAACGCAGCCGACGCGATCGAACTGCTCATCAGCCGCAGCCTCGAAGATGCCCAGAATCAAGTCCATGCGTGGTGACCTGTTCGCAGATTTCGCAGCCGCCCTGAACTAACCTGTTACAAGCTGCGCCGGCCGACCGATACACCGTGCAAGCCGCAATGAGAAGAGGAACGCTATGCCTGTCATCGCTGACAAAACCGGGATCAACAACGTCGGGATTCTCGGGATCGGCGCCTACCGACCGGACCGCGTTGTCACCAACGACGAGATCTGCGAGCAGATCGACTCCAGCGATGAATGGATCTACACCCGCACCGGCATCAAGACCCGCCGGTTCTGCGCTCCCGAGGAATCAGCGACCACCATGGCCATCGACTGCGGCCGGAAGGCGATCGCCAACGCACTGCTCAGCGGCTCGGACATCGACGCCGTCATCGTCGCGACCAACACCCACCTCCTGCTGACCCCGGCTGCGGCGACAGCCGTCGCGACCGCTCTCGGCGCCAACGGTGTGCCGGCCTTCGACGTCACCGTCGGCTGCGCGGGCTTCGGCTACGCGATGGGCCTCGGCGCCGACATGATCCGCGCAGGCAGCGCCAGCAACGTTCTCGTCATCGGCTCCGAACAGCTCTCTGTCACCCTCGACCCCACCGACCGCAGCAACTGCTTCATCTTCGGCGACGGCGCAGGCGCAGTGGTCCTCGGCGCAGCCGAAGAGCAGAGTGTCGGCCCGGTCATCTGGGGCAGCGACGGCTCGCAGTACGACGCGATTCGTCAGGACATCGACTGGATGACCTACATCAACAGCGACCACAAGCAGCGCCCGTACCTGCGCATGGAGGGCACCAGCGTCTTCCGCTGGGCGGCCTTCGAGATGGGCAAGGCCGCGCAGCGCGCCCTCGACGCCGCCAAGATCGATGCCACGGAACTCGACGTCTTCATCCCCCACCAGGCGAACTCGCGCATCAACGAACTGCTCGCCCGCGGACTCAAGCTGCGCGAGGACGCCGTCGTCGCCAACGACATCGAGCACACCGGGAACACCTCGGCCGCCTCGATCCCGCTCGCCATGGAAGACCTGCTCTCTCGTGGCAAGGCCAAGCCCGGTGACACCGCGCTGCTCCTCGGCTACGGCGCGGGTCTGAGCTACGCGGCGCAGGTCGTCAAGCTCCCGCCGGTCCCCTTCGAATAGGCGGCCCCGGTCGGTTCGGCACGGTCGGCGGTCGGTTCGGCACGGTCGGTGGATTAGTCCCTGCTCGGGGTGGGTCTGTAATCTTTCCCAGGTGAGTTCCGACGTTGCCGCGACCCCCAATGCAGCATCCTCTGCTGTCCGGACAGTGGTTGCCCGCGAGGTCGCGCGCCGGCGTACCTTCGCGATCATCTCCCACCCCGACGCCGGTAAGTCGACGATGACCGAGGCGTTGGCGCTGCATGCCCGCATGATCAGCGAAGCGGGCGCCATCCACGGCAAGGCCGGCCGCCGCTCGACGGTCTCCGACTGGATGGAGATGGAGAAGGCGCGCGGGATCTCCGTCAGCTCGACCGCCTTGCAATTGAACTACCGCCTCGACGGCCCCGACTCCGACGACATCACGGTCATCAACCTCGTCGACACACCTGGTCACGCCGACTTCTC
Source organism: Williamsia limnetica (assembly GCF_003217475.1). Classification (GTDB taxonomy): domain Bacteria; phylum Actinomycetota; class Actinomycetes; order Mycobacteriales; family Mycobacteriaceae; genus Williamsia; species Williamsia limnetica. The sequence continues at coordinate 61,146 of NZ_QJSP01000003.1, forward strand.
GGAGGACACCTACCGCGTCTTGACCGCGGTCGACGCCGCAGTGATGTTGATAGACGCCGCAAAGGGCCTCGAGCCTCAGACCCTCAAGCTCTTCCAGGTCTGCCGGCACCGCGGAATCCCCATCATCACCATCGTGAACAAGTGGGACCGGCCGGGCCGTACCCCGCTCGAACTCATCGACGAGATCTCCGAGCGCATCGGCCTCACCCCCACCCCGCTGTACGTGCCGGTCGGTATCGCCGGAGACTTCAAGGGGCTGCTCGATCGCACCACCGGCAACTACATCCGTTTCACCCGCACTGCAGGTGGAGCGACCATCGCGCCCGAGGAGCTCCTCGACGCCGACGCCGCTCTGGCGAAGGAGGGCGACGACTGGATCAACGCGGTCGAAGAGAGCGAACTCCTCTCGGAGATGGGCCAGGATCACGATCAGGAGATGTTCCTGGCGGGACAGACCTCCCCGATGATCTTCTCGTCAGCGATGCTCAACTTCGGTGTGCGTCAACTACTCCAGACGTTGGTCGAACTGGCACCGCCCCCACAGGGCCGTGCGGCGATCGACGAGACCGTCAGAGAGGTCACCGACCCCTTCAGCGCCGTGGTGTTCAAGGTGCAGGCCGGGATGGATTCATCGCACCGAGATCGACTCGCGTACATGCGTATCGTCTCCGGTGAGTTCGAACGCGGCATGGTGGTCACCCACGCCCAGACCGGTAAACCCTTCGCCACCAAGTACGCCCAGGCGATGTTCGGTCAAACGCGCGCGACAGTCGACACCGCCTACCCCGGAGACGTCGTGGGTCTCGTGAACGCCATGGCTCTTGCGCCCGGCGACACCCTCTACGTCGACACCAAGGTGCAGTATCCGCCGATCCCTTCGTTTGCACCTGAGCACTTCTCGATGCTCCGCGCGGAATCTGCGGGCAAGTACAAGCAGTTCCGCAAGGCCATCGATCAACTCGATTCCGAAGGCGTTGTGCAGGTGCTGCGCAACGACATCCGTGGCGATGCCTCCCCGGTCCTGGCCGCGGTGGGACCCATGCAGTTCGAGGTCGTCACCGCCCGCATGAAGACCGAGTTCGGTGTCGACACCAGTTTCCAGCCTCTGCCCTACACACTGGCGCGTCGCACAGACGCAGCCAGCGCAGATGAACTGGGCCGGCAACGCGGTGTCGAGGTGTTCACCCGCACCGATGGCGCGATGCTCGCCCTCGTCAGCGACAAGTGGCGCCTGCAGTACATCGAAAAGGAACACAGCGACCTCACCCTCGAACCGTTGGTGGCGACGGCGGATTGATGCAGCGGCACGGTCTCCTTCGCGTGGCCACCGCCGTGGTCGTCGCTGCGCTCGCCCTCGGTGCGTGCAGTGATCACTCGGACCCGCCCGATACGGCGAAGGTCTCGTCCTCGGACCCGGCACCGACGCCCGCTCCCAACGCCAAGGTGGCGACCAGCGAATGCGGACGTGAACCCCCGAACGCCACCATCGATCACAGCCTGCAGGACTTCACCTTCGGTAAAGGGTCGGCGACAGTCCTCGTCAGCGGAGCGACCGGGCAGGCCGACTGCTACAGCTATCAGCGCTGGGGCAACGCCGATCCCGCGGTCCCACTCGACAGCCTGCTGTTCCTGTTCAAAGGTCCTACAGCAGACGGTGTCACGATCGACATGCTCGTCGGCGACCTCACCGTCGCGACGCGGGTCAATGCCCGGGTGGCGATAGCCCAAGGCGACACCACGTTCCAGGGCGACAGCTGCTCGATGACGATCACCGCGCTCTCGAGCAGCGGCGTGGCGGGCAAGTTCACCTGCCCTACCGCCACTCGGGTCTTCGGCAATCCCTTTGCGCCACTGGACGATGCCGAGCCTGAACCGAGCCAGTCAGCGCCGCTACCCACGGTGGCACTGTCAGGGTGGTTCACCACCAGCCGCTGACCGCACTCAGGCGGTCACCTCGAAGGCTCGCGACGTACCGGCGAAACCGGTGACCACTCCGGCAGGATTCTTCCAATCACCGAAGTATCTGATGCGGAAGGTCCCAGAGGTCCCCACCGGAATGGCCCAGATGACCTTGATGACCGACGCGTCGAGACTCCCCTCCGGCCGTGACCAGTGAAACTCCGTCGACCACGAATTGTCGTCGAACACCCGGATCCATCCATCAGCCGAGCGCCGCTCGACCGACACGTATGTGTCCGACCGGCGCAGATTGTTGTTCGGGTGTGCCCCGACGAACTCGGCAATCGCGCTCTCCCCTGCGCGATAGCCGGACTTCGGGGCGAGGAGAACGTCGCCGAACCGACGTCCCGCCGGCGGCGCATCGGGTGGAGGGGGTGGCACCAGATCCGGCTGGATGCCCGACTTGTCGAGAGGCGCCGGACCGCGACCCAGATCGGTACCACGGGCGAGCGCGCTCGCGAGCTTGTCGAAGCTCTGCATGTACGCCGGCAGCGTCCACCGCCCGAACTGGGTTTCGCCGCCCTCGTACTGTTGCGACACATACTCTTCGGGGGTGGTGACGTACTGGCTGTAGCCGTTCGCGAAACCCTGCAGCAGTACGTTGTCCATGGGTATGCGGAGGGCGTTCGCAACCACCCGCCGGACCCGCAGCCCGGACACGATGGTGAACTCGGCGGGTGCTGCGGCGAGCACCAGGTCTCCGATGCGCATGATCTGCACCGGCATCACTTGCGGGATCCACGGCCACGGCGGCAGCAGCCCGAGCGGGAAGGCGATCAGCTTGGGGGCCTGCACATCCCGTATCCACGGCGAGACCGGTGCATCGAGTCCTCCGAGAGCCGCGACCAGCGGGTTGACCTGACCTTCGTAGAAGAACGGCAACGGCTGCTCGAAGTTGTCCTCGGTGCTGGTGGCCACAGCACCGGCGCCCATCATCGCCGGGCTGGTCCTGGCCGCCTTGCCGTCGAGAGTGTACGAGCCGTCGATGGCCACGTCGGAGAAGTCCACGTAGTGGACCACCGAGTCGATGCCGCTGCGGGTCATCGCCGAACTGTCCGCCAGTGCCTCGCGTCCCGCCTGGTATTGCCGCTCGCCGATGATCGCGCAGTTCGCCCTGTTGTCTTTCGTGGGACCTGACGGGCTGAACGGCACCAGGTTCAGATTCGGCGACATGTCTCCGGCGTTGGTCTGCGGAAATGCCGCGATCAGCCCGGGTTGATCGGTTTCCCACCGATGGCTCGCGTAGCCCTTGTTGTCGACCGTGATCAACCGGTTGTGATCGGCGATAGAGGTGCCGTGGGTCGAGAACCACGTGATCACCCCGATGTCCTTTCCGCTCTGCGCCAGTCGCAGCACGGTCACCGCCGGATCCACCGCACCCGGGAACACCTTCTTGTCCTCGGCGGGGTTCAGATCGAAGGCCGCTCGTGATCTTTGAGCGCTGGCATTGTGTAACTCGCTGCGGCCCAAACTGATCGTTCCCGGGGCCAGCGAATCGTGTGCCCGCGCGACGGCATCGACAATGCCGCCGACCTCGGCGTCGTACGAGTTCTTTTTGAATCCGAAAGCCGCCAGGGAGTACGCGTAATCCCAAGCCGTTCCCCCACACGAGTTGTGATTGTGGGTGGCATTCAAATTCACGTTCTTCGCGGTGTACAGCGAGCCATACCTCTTCTGGAGTGCGCGCAGCACACCGAGGTGGATCGACTCGAACAGGCATGCCGAATCGGCGGTGACGAACACGACCCGATTACCCGTGGCGTTGTCGACGATGATGAATGCTCGTGCCCAATAACGCATATGCAGTCCCTGTGCGATCTGCTGAGGCTGCGAGTACCCCATCATCCCCTGTCCGGCAACGGCGCCGGTCATGTCCGCCCGGCCCGCACCCACCAGGTACACCGGCGATGCAGCGCCCGCGGTCCCGGTCGCCCCCAACCCGAGCGCGCCGGCCGTTCCCGCAACCACGGTGCCGGCCGCCGCCGCGCCGAGCAGTGTCCGACGCGAGATCTCGGGTCCGCGTGCCCCTCTGGATTCGGGATGGTCCATGGTCGCGCTCCCCCTGTTGTGATTGCTGCCTGTCCCGCGACGTGCCGGTGTCATGGTCCGAGTACCGATCGCAGGTACGGATTGTCGAACACGCGATCCGGATCGAAGTCAGCGCGTACGGCAAGGAACTCGTCGAACCGCGGGTACACCGTGCGCAGGTACTCCGTCCCTGCGGTGTGCATCTTCCCCCAATGCGGTCTGCCTCCATGGGACATCATGATCTCTTCGACGTCATCGAAGTAGCCGTCTGCTCGATCCCCGTGGTACCGGTGAACGGCGATGTAGCCGGTTACGCGGCCACTGGCCGTCGACAGCATCAGGTCGTCAGCGGCGGCGGCCCTCACCTCCAGCGGGAAGCTGATCTTGTATCGGCGACGAACGATCACCTCGCGAACCTGCTGCAGGGCCTCCGGTATCCGCTCGATCGGCAGCGCGTACTCCATCTCGCGAAATCGCACGGTTCGCGACGACACGAACACCCGAGTGGACGAATCGGTGTAACTGCGCGCCGACAACGCCCGGGATGCCAGTGAATTGAGCGTCGGGACCACCTTCGGAGTCCGCGCCCCCACTGCGCACAACACCCCGAACAGACCGTTGCTCAGTAATTCATCGTCTATGTAGCGACGCACTGTGCCCGGTCCATGCGCCGGCACATCGGCGCCGACCCTCGCGTTCTTCTTCGTGAGGGCGATCGCGGTGTGCGGAAACCAATAGAATTCGTAGTGGTCGTGCGCAGCAACAGAATCGAGAAACGAATCGATCACATCGTCGATGGGCTCAGGCCCCTCCTGCGCATGCAACCCGAAACTCGGCACACACTGCAGGGTGATCTCGGTGACCACTCCGAGGGCGCCGAGGCCGAGTGCGGCAGCAGAGAGCAACGCCGGCTCATCGCTACCGACCTTTCGCACCTCACCTGTACCGGTGACGATCTCGAGACCGACGATCTGGGTGCTGATCCCGCCGAAACCACCACCTGTGCCATGCGTTCCTGTCGACGTCGCACCAGAGAGCGTCTGCGCATCGACGTCGCCCAGATTGGGCATCGCCAGTCCGTGCGGCGCCAGCAGGTCCGGGACCTCATGCAGGGTGGTGCCTGCCCGGAAGGTCGCCTGTGCGGTACCGGCATCCACCGACACGAGTCCGCGCAGGGCGGACATGTCCAACTGGATTCCCGCCGCCACCGCGATCGCACTGAAGCTGTGGCCGGAACCCACCGGTTTGACCGTCAGCCCCTCGGCGCGGGCGTCGGCGATGGCCGTAGCGATGTCGCCGGCCGAGCGGGGCGTGCGCACCTGCGCCGGGACCACCGACTCGGTGCGGCCCCAATTGCGCCATGTCCCCGGAGCCGATCGCGCGCTCACAGGAAACACTTCCCCTCGCCGCGGTACGTGGGCAGCTCGCCCACGACTGTGTCGCCGTCGACCACCAGCACTGCGTTCACATGCTCACTGAGCTCACCGGACTTCGTGTGCCGCAGCCAGATCCGGTCGCCTACGGTGAGTCGACGCGCCTGAGCTCCCTGCAACGGCGTCTGAACCTCTCCGGCCGCCTCACGGGTGACGTACCCCAATCCTGGTGGCCAGACGGGCAGCGGCAGTCGGTCGGCTCCGGGCGGGCCGGAAGCGATCCAGCCGCCACCCAGACAGGTCACCATGCCGCGCGTCGGGACCCGCGCGACCGACAGCGCAAACGACATCGCGGGTGCCGGTTTGAAGTGTGCGTAATTGTCGAACAGGTGACCACCGAAGAATCCGCTGCCCGCGGCGATGTCCGTGATCGAGGGATCGAGCGCGGTTGCCTCGATCGAACCCGTGCCCCCGGCATTGACGAACTCGAGGTCGGCGATGTCTCGGATCGCGGCCACGACCGCCCCACGGCGCTCGATGAGCTCGGTCATCGACCGACGCTGCATGTCGCCGATGATGCTGTTGCGCAGACGCTTCCCCGGCACCTCGTTTCCGACCCCGGCGACCTGCGCCTCGTACGACATCACACCCACCAACGTCATCCGCTCACAGCCGAGGATGGTGCGCGCGAGTTCCACGGCCTGGGCCTCGGTGCGCACCGGCGATCGCCTCACCCCGATGTGGCCGAGCAATGGCGTCTTGTACGAGGCGTCGAGGTCGATGGCAATGCGCACGCCGCCGGCCGCGCCGGCAATCGCTCTCCCGATCAAGCCCAATTGCTCCACCGAATCGACGAGCAGGGTGACCCGCGCTGCCGCGACAGGATCGGCCACCAAGGCCGCGATCGCACGGGGATTCGGAGACGGGTATCCCACGAGCACATCGGTGATCTCCCCGGCCGTCGCCAGCCAGTGTGCCTCGGCAACGTCGTAGGCGAGCACGCCGGCAAATCCATCGACGGCCACGATCTGCTCGATGACCGAGCGCACCCGCAGCGACTTGGACGCGACCCGGATCGGCACTCCCCCAGCCCGAGCCCGCAGGTCCGCGAGGTTGTGCCGTAGCGCCGACAGCTCGAGTACGGCCACCGGACTGTCCACGGCGCCGTACTCACCGACGGCGTGTTCTATTGCGCCCCAGTAACTCTCCGGATCGGCATCCCACGGCCACTGCGGCCGCATGACCGCGCAGCCGAGATCGAGATCGGTCACCGCACACTCCTGACCTGCAACACCGAGAGACCGCCGAGTACGCCGAAAATCGCAGAGGCGACGAACAATCCGGTGAATCCCGCCGTCGCCTGCACGATCCAGGCACCGAGCAGTGGACCCAGTGCCTGCGGTACGGCCATTGCTATGTTCATGATCCCCAAATCTTTTCCGTAGTGGTCGGCGTCGGGCAGAACCTGGGTGGCCAGCGCCTGGTCGACGGCAAGGAAGCTCCCGAATCCCGCACCGAGCAGGGCCGCGGCGATCAACGTCGTCGACAGACTCGGTACCACCGCGATGATCACGGCTGCGACCCCCTGCAGCACACCGGAGATGAGCACGAATGGTTTGCGCCTGCCGATCCGGTCGCTGAGTACACCCGACATCACCGACGCCCCGATGACGAACACCATGTAGACAGCAGTCAGCGCGAGCAGTGACACTTCGGGGTCGGAGACCTCGAGTCCGAACTGCAGGTAGAAGAACAGTAGTGACGTGCCCAGTGCGTTACCGATGTTGACGAGGATTCGGCCGAGCAGCGTCCAGCCGAAGTCGGGGTGCTCGCGTGGTGAGATCCACAACTCGGACAGCAACTGCCTGCCGGTGAGCCGTGCGCGATCATGTTGCGGCACAGCCGCATCGTCGACGAAGTACACAAACGGTGCGACGAGGAGGATCAGCAGGACCGCGAGCACCGCATACCCGGCGAAGAACCCGAGCGCGAGAACGGACAGTACCGCGATACCGATGATGGTTCCGATTGCCTGCGGCGCGGACACCCAACTCGAGACGACCCCACGCTGATCGACAGGGACCTGGTCGCTGATCATCGCGGTCAGCGCTGACGAGGCGGCACTGAAACCGGTGAGCGCCAGACACCAGCAGAACGCCAGCCCCCAGTAGGTGTCTTGCAGACCGAGCAGGATGAGCCCGACCGCGAAAGCCAGCACGCCTCCGAGAATCCATGGCCGACGCCGGCCGAACCGGCTGGTGGTGCGGTCGCTCAGTGCACCTGCCATCGGGAAGGTGATCAGTGCGCACAGCGCCGACATCCCCGAGATCGTGCCGAATGTGGTGACGCTTTCTTGCCAATTGTCCTGCCGGAGTTCGGACCCGAGCCCGAGCCAGTCGTTGATCTGCTCGGGCAGCGACAGTTGAAAGGGAGCCAGTTGCGCCATCCAGATCCCGACCCACGCGAGCGCGAACAGACTGATCCAGCGGTTCGAGACCCTGGCCGGGGTGAGCACCGTCATCGGGCCGCCACATGGCCGCGCAGCATGGCGACCGTCGAGTCGATGATCCGCTCGGCGATCTCCCGGTCGCCGGTGTTCAGATATGCCAGCGTCAAGCCGTCTGTCGCGGCCACCACCAGCGGCGCCAGGTCCTTCGGATCTGTTGCCCACGACAGGTCCATCGCCGCCGCGGCCGCTTCTAGCGAGGCCTGGGCGATCTCGTAGTAGCGCTCGTACAGGCGCCGCGCGAAATGCTCGAGTCCCTCGGTGCGACGTGCGTATTGGGCAAGGGTGATCATCGCCGCCTCCCGACCGGGGTCCGCGATGACGCTGTCGAGGTATGACATGAGGCCCGCCTTGAGCAGCACGCCGATGTCATCCGGCAGTGTCCACGATCCGTCCGACGACGTCGAGGATCCGCCGGGCTCGGCTACCGGTGGTGTCAGCGGTGCGGTGATCGTCGCGAACTCGTCGGAGGTCCCACGGGCGACCAACTCCGCCAGCAGTTCATCGCGGGATGCGAAGGCATAGTGGAAGCTGGCCAGGGACATCTCTGCCTCAGCGCTGATCCGGCGAGTTGTCGCAGCTTCGACACCGTGGTCGGCGATCACCCGGAAGGCCGCTTGGACCAGCAGGTCCCGGCGCCGCTCCACAGAGATCCTCGCCATGACTGCGCACCTCCGCCCACACCAGAACTGGGTCAAACGACCCACTTGATCACCGAGGGTAGGGCACGGTCACTCCCGGCGCTGCCTGAATCGCGGTACTGCGTCGCGACAACGAACCGATCAGCCGATGATCCGGTTCACCACATCAGGGTCGACATCGAGCAGGTCGGCCGGACTGAACGACGGATTGCGATCTTTGTCGACCAGCACAGCACGCACGCCTTCGGCGAAGTCGGGGGTCCTGGTGATCTGCTCGGCGGCGTGCAACTCCCTCTCGAGGCACTCGTCCAGAGTGGATCGGGCCCCTAGTTCGATCATCGCGGCGGTGACCACGAGACTGGTCGGTGAGGCCTGCTCGAGCAACGTCACCATCTCGGCCGCCCAGTCGTCGCCCACCGCTCCCCGCAGCCCACCGAGGATCGCGTTCACCGGATCGTCGCTGAAGTACTCGGCGATCTTGGCCAGCGGGAGGTCGGTGCGGGACGCGTCTTCGGCGCGCCCATTCAGCGCCTGGGCCAGCGGGATCCCGGAGCGGATTGCGTCGGCCAGCTCTCCGATCTTGGCACTGGGCACATAGTGGGTGGCCAAGCCCACCGCGACGGCGTCGGCGCCGCGCACGCGGGCGCCGGTGAGACCCAGCCAGAGTCCGACTCCGGCAGGCAGTCGCGGAAGGAAGTAGGTCGAGCCGATGTCGGGCATGAAACCGATGGCCGTCTCCGGCATCGCGATCATGGCCTTCTCGCTCACCACCCGCACCTCCCCGTGCACGCTGATCCCGAGGCCACCACCCATCGCCGCGCCGTCGATCAGCGACACATATGGCTTGGGATACTCCGCAACCAGTTGATCGAGTTCGTACTCCGCGCTGAAATAGCGGGTCACGGCCGCGGTGTCACCGGCGATCGCGGCATCCCGGATCGCTCGGATGTCACCGCCTGCGCAGAACGCGCGATCGCTGGCCGAGGTCACCAGTACCAGTTCCACCGACGGGTCATCCGCCCACTCGGTGAGGATGGGGAACATGTCGTCGACCATCGTCTGATCGAGCGCATTGAGCGCCTTCGGCCGGTCGAGGATGATCTCGCCGACACCGTTTCCCACCGACGTGCGGATGAATGACACGGACCTTCTCCTTCTCAGCCGACTTCTTCGGCCAGTTCGAGCCACGACTCTTCCGCGGCTTCACGCTCGGCCACCACGGATTTGAGCTCCACGCCCAGCTCGATCAACCGATCGGCATCCGTGCCTGCCGTTGCCAGCTTCTCGTGCAATTCCTTCTCTTTCACAACAAGACGCTGCACCTGACGTTCGACCTTCTTGAGCGCCTTCTCCATATCCCGCTGGGCTCCGGAACCTTTGCCACCGGGGCTCTTCGCGGCCGAACCCTCTGACCGAGTCGACGGCGCCGCCGACACCGCAGCGGGTCCGGAGGCCAGCTTCTTGAGGTACTGCTCGATGCCGCCCGGGAGATTGGTCAGCTTCTTGTCACCGAACAACGCCCAGGTGCTCTCGCAGATGCGCTCGATCAGGAATCGGTCGTGGCTGATGACCACCAGGGTTCCGGCCCAATTGTCGAGCAGGTCCTCGAGTTGTTGCAGCGTGTCGATGTCGAGGTCGTTCGTCGGCTCGTCGAGAAGCAGCACGTTGGGTTGGGCCATCAGCACCCGCGTCAGCTGCAACCGGCGACGCTCGCCACCGGACAGATCGCCGACGGGGGTGCGCTGCCGCGCTGGGGTGAAGCCTAGGCGTTCGGCCAGCTGGCCCGCCGAGACGTCTTTGCCACCCAGCTCGATTCGGCCCGCGACGTCCTCCACGGCCTCGATCACACGCATGTTCGTGGGAAGATCGTCGAGTTCCTGCCGGAGCCAGCCGATTTCGACGGTCTGACCCTCGATACGCTTGCCCGCGGCAGGTGGAACCTCGCCGGCGAGGGCGCGTAGCAGCGTCGTCTTGCCCGAACCGTTGATACCCACCAAACCGATCCGCTCACCGGGGGCGAGTCGCCAGGTCAGATCGTCGACCAGAACTCGACCATCCGGGGTCGTGAGGGTGGCGTCTTCGAGCTCGATCACGACCTTGCCGAGTCGGCGCTTGGCAAAGCTGGCCAATGCCACCGAGTCTCGAGGCGGCGGTACGTCAGCGATCAACTTCTCGGCCGCCTGGATGCGGTACTTCGGCTTCGAGGTACGGGCAGGCGGGCCGCGACGCAGCCAGGCGAGTTCTTTTCGGGCCAGGTTCTGACGACGCTCCTCCGCGGCATCGGACAAGCGTGTCCGTTCCGCACGGGCGTAGACCCAGTCGTTGTAGCCACCCTCGTAGCTCTCGACCGTCCCGTTCTGCACTTCCCACGTGGTGGTGGCGACGGTGTCGAGGAACCAGCGGTCGTGTGTCACGACCACGAGTGCGCTACGTCGATTCACGAGATGATCCGCCAGCCAGGCGATGCCCTCGAGGTCGAGGTGGTTGGTCGGCTCGTCGAGGATCAGCAGGTCGAGGTCTTGCACCAGCGCGGCCGCCAACGCGACGCGACGGCGCTGGCCACCCGAGAGGGAGGTGACCGGAGTGTCCAAACCCAGTGCGCCGATGCCGATTCCGGCGAGCACGGAGCGAATCCGAGCGTCGCCCGCCCATTCGTGCTCGGCGACGTCGAGCGGACCCAGCACGATCTGCCCGATGGTCGACTCGGGCGGCAGATGTCCCCGCTGGGTGACAACAGCCATACGCAGACCGCTGCCGCGGGCAACCCGGCCGCTGTCGGGTGGCTCCAGTCCGGCCAAGATCTCCAGCATGGTGGTCTTACCGCCACCGTTGAGGCCGACGACACCGATGCGGTCGCCTTCCTGGACGCCCAGACTCACGGACTCCAGCAGAGGTTTGATACCGAACGACTTGCTGATGTTCTCGACCGAGATCAGGTTGGCGCCTTGTTTACGTGCCGATGTCATAGTGAACCGTCGATCAGTCGGGCGCCGGCCACCGGGCCGGTCGCGGTACGTACCGCGCGGCACACGCCGGCGCCGGACAGCTCTGCTGCGGTCGTGACCGCAGCGTCGGAATCGGTGCACAGGAATGCGCAGGTCGGTCCCGAGCCGGAGATGATGCCAGCGAGGGCGCCTGCATCCACTCCCGCACGCAGGGTTCGGCGCAGCGCGGGGCGCATGGACAGCGCCGCCGGTTGCATGTCGTTGTGCAGCAAATCCGCAACTCTCCTCGGGTCCCCGGATGCGAGCGCCTGTAGCAACTCGTCGGGTGATTCTGTGTAGGTGCCGGTGTCGTCGGCGGACGAATAGTTCTCTCGCAGGTGATCGAGCTCGCGGAAGACCTCGGGGGTACTGAGTCCTTCTTTCGCCACCGCCAGCACCCAGTGGTATTCGCCGCGGGAGAGCACGGTGGTGAGTTTTTCTCCACGGCCGGTGCCCAGCGCCGTCCCACCACGAAGCGAGAAGGGCACGTCGCTGCCCAATTCGGCTGCCAGATCGCGCATCTTGTCGCGTCCGATCTCCAGATGCCACATCCGCGCCAGCGCCACCAGCGTGCCCGCGGCATCGGCACTGCCACCGGCCATGCCGCCGGCCACCGGGATGCCCTTGGCGATCGTGATCGCAACCGCAGGCTCGCGGCCCGCGATCCTGGCCATCAGTTCAGCCGCCCGCCACGCCAGGTTCGTCCCGTCGACGGGAACCTCGCGAGCGCTGTCACCGGTGACGGTGATCGACAATTCGTCGGCCGGAACCACCGAGATGGTGTCGGAGAGCGAGAGGGCCTGGAACACCGTCGTCAGTTCGTGATAGCCGTCACGGCGCGGCAAACCCACGCCGAGGTGCAGATTCACCTTGGCGGGTACCCGAACGGTGACGGGGCGAGGGACGACAGACAACACGGTGTCCTAGTCTATGCGGCCCGCCTAATCGAGTTGCGCGGCAAGCGCCACATAGTCTTCGATCGCCAGCCGTTCCCCACGCAGACCAGGGTCGATACCCGCACCGCGCAGCCACTCCTCCGCCTTGACCGGAGAGCCGGCCAGACCGGACAGGGCCCCGCGTAAAGTCTTGCGACGCTGCGCAAATGCCGCATCGACGACGGAGAACACCCGCTTACGGTGCGCCTCGTCGACGGGCCACGGGGCCTGCGGATAGCGGCGGATGCGTACCAGCCCGGACTCCACCTTGGGTTCGGGCCAGAAGACACTGCGGCCCACCGAACCGGCCTGCGAAACCTCACCGAAGAACCGCGCCTTGACGCTCGGGACGCCATAGATCCGGCCGCCGGGCCCGGCGGCGAGACGTTGTGCGACCTCCAATTGCACCATCACCAAAGCGGTCTGGATGCTGGGCAGTTGGGACATCAGGTGGATCAGCACCGGGACTGCGACGTTGTACGGCAGGTTCGCCACCAACGCGGTCGGCATGGCGGGCAGATCGGCTGCTGTGATCTTGAGCGCATCTGCGCCTATGACGGTCAGTGCAGCCGCCTGATCCGGAGCACGATCGGCCACCGTCTCCGGCAGCCGTCCGGCGAGGACGGGATCGATCTCGACGGCAAGCACCTGATGAGCGCTCGCGAGCAATCCCAGGGTGAGCGAGCCCAGACCCGGACCCACTTCCAGCACGACGTCGTCGCTGCCGACACCCGAGGCGGTGACGATGCGGCGCACGGTGTTCGCATCGTGCACGAAGTTCTGGCCCAGCGTTTTGGTGGGCCGGATGTCGAGGTCGGCCGCGAGCTCACGGATTTCCGCGGGGCCCAGGAACAACGGCGTGGCGCTCACCGCGCGACTTCGGGTGCAGCGTGGGGAATGGTCGTCAGCCCAAACCGAGTTTTGACGAGCAGGAAGGCCATGCGCCCCATCCTTGCGCGGCCTGGGTCTTCGTGGCAATTGCGATCTGCTCTTCTCGGGTGGCCAGGTCAGCGCGCGGCGCATATTCTTGGCCGCCCCAGCGATCCCAGGTGTTCTGATCGAACTGCACACCACCGTAGAAACCATTGCCGGTGTTGATGGCCCAGTTGCCGGTGGCCTCGCACTCGGCGAGCCGGTCCCAGACAGAACCCGGCGGGACATACGGCGCGCCCGGCTTGGTGCCGACAGCAACTTCCGCGGCGATCGGCTCCACCTGCACCTCGGCAGCCAGCTTCGTCTTCTCGGTTTCTTCGCCGTTGACCGTGGTCACCGAGTACGTGACCTCCTGCGAACCGGGTGTGCCCGGCTTCTTCACGATCTTGCGACCGGTGATCAGCTGGGGGTCATCAATCGTGTTCTCGGGAGGCGCCACCGGTTCGGTGACGGTCACCTCTGCGGTGCGGATCCGCGTCACCGTGATGGTCATGTTGTCGGTCACCGGGGCGTCCGCGGCAGGTGAGACCTCATCGGTCGGCGCCAGCGGATTGCCGGTGTCCTCGAGCAACTCGGCGACGGTCTTCGCAGCGATGTCCTTGGTGGACTTCTCTTTGCCGTCGGTGAGCGTGACCTTCTTCGGGAGCACGACGTTCACCGTGCCGCCCGAGACAGGCAGCTGGTCTGTGGCCGGGCCTTCGATGTCGTTGGCGTCGGAGTCGAGGTTGACCTCCGCCAGCGCTTGCTCGACGGTCGTCGCAGTCGTCTTGATCTCTTTCGGCTCACCGTCGACGTTCACCGTCAGTGTCTTGAGCCGGTGCAGGGTGATGGTCTCTCCGTCGCCCACACCGGAGTCGGGAGCCGGCGCGACGAGATCGCCGTCGGCCGGATTCAGGCCCTGTTCGTCGAGAATCCCGTCGACCGAGCCCCGCATCGTGGCGACCTCGACGACCTTGCCGTCGACATCGATTTTGACGTTCTTGTACATCGCGGTGCCCATGACGCCGCCTGCTATCAACACGATCAGGATCAGAGCGACGGCGATGCGCGGGGTGCGCGAGGTGGATTCGTTGATACGAGAAAGCACAGACATGATCACAACAAGATAACGAGATGGTGTTGGTCGTGCAAAGTAAGTTGGGTTACCGCAGGTCCAGGCCATACGCACGGATGGCGTTTTCGGTAACAAACCGGGCAAGGCGCTCTGGCGGGCACCCCCGGACCTCCGCCAGCGCCCTCGCGGTGTAAGGGAGGACGTACGACTGGTTCGGCTGTCCCCGGTACGGGTGCGGGGTCAGAAATGGTGCGTCGGTCTCGATCAGCAACAGGTGATCGGGCACCAGCCGTGCCGCAGCCTGCAGGGTGGTCGAGCTCCTGAAACTCACCGTTCCCGCGAAGCTCAGCAGGTACCCACGCTCGACGCATTCGGCCGCGACCTTCTCGTCACCGGAAAAGCAGTGCATGATCACCGTCTCCGGACTGCCCTCGCGCTCCAGCACATCGAGCAGGTCTCGGTCGGCTTCACGGTTGTGGATCATCAGCGGCTTGCCGACCCGCTTGGCGAGATCGATATGCCACGCGAACGCCTCGTGCTGTTGCGGCAACGTCGCGCAGTCGTCCGACTTTCCCGGCCAGTAGTAGTCGAGGCCCGTCTCCCCGACCGAGACCACCCTGGGGTCGCCGAGCATCTGCTCGAGTTCGGCCTTCGCGGCGTCGTCGAGTTGATGGGCGTGGGTCGGATGCAGCGCGACCGCCGCGTAGGCGCGGTGATCCCAGTGCGCCGCATCGACGGCCCAGCGGGCGTCGACCATGTCATCGGCGACCGTCACCACCGCGTGCACGCCGACCGCCTCGGCGTGGTCCAGGATCTGTTTCACCGACTCGGGGTCGCGGCCACCGCAGGCAGCAAGATGGGTATGGGCATCGACCAGTGGTCCCACCGGCTCCGGATCGGGCGGAGGCGTCCGGCGACGTTCCTTCTTCAGCTGCTTGTTGCTCTTCTCTTCCGCATCGGGCTGTTGCGCCGGGCTCTGCTGGGTCATGTCAGAGATCGACCTCGCCCGCGATGATCGTCGTGCTGCGGCCGCCCACCCAGATGTTCGTGCCGTCGTCGTCGATGAACACCCGTCCGGCCCTGCCCAGCGCCGTGCCCTGCGACGCGACATAGCGCGCAGGCGCTACCTTCTCGGCGCGCAACCAGGTCGCGAGGCCGGCATTGAGGCTCCCGGTCACCGGGTCTTCGGGTACGCCGATCTCCGGGACAAACGCTCGGACCTCGTAATCGGGACGGTCCTGCGGTCCACTGTCCCGGTACGGGCCGATCAGTCCGACATGCAACGACCCCAGGGCGGCGAAATCGGGCCTCACGTCGAGGACTCGCTGCGCCGAGGTCAGCAGCAGACCGATCCACCGGGGCCCGTTGTCCACCCAGTTGGCCGCGACCACATCGGACGGCCGCAGATCCAGCGCGCGTTGGATCACGTCCAGGTCGGACGCGTCGACGGGACCAGACCTGATGAGCGGGGGCGCCGCGAAGGCAAGGGCGTCACCGTCGCGGCGGATGGAGACCAATCCGACGCCGCACTCCTGGATGATGGTGCCGGCTTTCGGTTCACCGCCTGCTCGCAGCCATGCATGTGCCGATCCGAGAGTCGGATGGCCGGCAAACGGCAATTCTTCCCCTGGAGTGAAGATGCGCAGACCGTAATCAGCCGATGGGTCGCGTGGCCTGGTGAAGAACGTGGTCTCCGACAGGTTGGTCCACCGGGCGAACGCCGCCATCTGCTCGTCGGTCAGACCTTCCGCATCCAGGACCACGGCCACCGGATTTCCGGTGAGAGACCCGGACACGAACACGTCGACTTGCTGGAATGAGCGGGAAACCATGACCAGATTGTGCCTGCCAGGCGTCGTCGGAGGTACTCGGGTCTCGAAGTCTGCATTACTGTCGGGCGGATGAGTGAGACCCAGCAGCATCCCGAGGATGCGACCAGACATCGCGGAGACGAAGCGCAGCGGAGCTCGACCAGACATCGCGGAGACGAAGCGCAGCGGAGCTCGACCAGACATCACATCGGTACCGCGCAGGTCGGTGAGATCACCATTGCTTATGAGGACATCGGTGATCCGGAAGATCCGGCTGTTTTGCTGATCATGGGCCTGAGCGCTCAGCTCACGTTCTGGCAGACCGAGTTCTGCATGTCGATCGTCGAGCGGGGCTATCGCGTGATCCGGTTCGACAACCGTGACATCGGGCTGTCGACGCATCTCGACGGCGCCCGTGTCGGCGGGAATGCACTGACCGGCCTGGCCCGACTCGCCAAACACGAACTCGGACTGCCGAGTGATGTGCCGTACACGCTGGTGGACATGGCCGGTGACGCCATCGGACTCCTGGATGCGCTCGGTATCGAGCAGGCTCATGTCGTGGGCGGTTCGATGGGCGGGATGATCACCCAGGTCCTCGCGGGCACGCATCCCGATCGGGTGCTGTCGGTCGCGATCCTGTTCTCCAGCACCAATGAGGCATTCCTGCCGCCGCCCGATCCACGGAAGCTGAAGGCGCTGCTGACCGGACCCGGCAAGGGCGCGACCCGTGAGCAGTACGTCGAGAACGCGGCGAAGGCGATGCGGACCATCGGTAGCCCCAAGTACGCATTGCCGTGGGAAGAGTCGTTGCGCCGTGCGGGGCTCGCCTATGACCGCGCGCATGACCCTGCCGGGATCGTGCGGCAGACCGCTGCGGTGATGGGTACGGGAAGTCTCAAGAAATACACGACCGCGATCACGGCGCCGACCGTCGTCATCCACGGCAAGGTCGACGGTCTGATGCGTCCGTCGGGCGGCAAGGCGATCGCTCGCGCGGTCAAGGGGTCCAAACTCGTTCTCATCGACGACATGGGTCACGACATCCCCGAACCGTTGTGGCCGCAGATCATCACCGAACTCACGGAGAACTTCGCCCGCGCCGGGGTGGCTCAGCCGGAGTAGCTCCACGACGACCACCGGGTCACGGTGATGGCGATGACCTGCCCGGCGAGTGACACCGATTCGTACTGGTCGTACTTGGCTCTCAAGAGTTGCCGGGCCCGGTCGGCTCGTTCACCGTCGGTATGCACGGTGGCCACGCCGTCGACCCGGACCCACCAGAGTTGTTGCCAGTCGTCGTCGTAGTGGTCGACGAGCACGCTGACCTCGGGCTGCGCCTCGATGTTGGCCAGTCGCCGGAGCCTGATCGTCGACTTGGGCTTTCCGTCGACTGCGGTGTAGACGACGTCGCCCTCGCAGGCGAACACGATCGGTACCAGATGCGGTTGACCGTCGGACGCGACTGTCCCGAGCACCGCAGAGCGGGCGTCGGTGAACCGGATCCGCGCAGAGTCGTCCATATGAGACGACAGTAGCGACCTGGCTCTGTGGTGACCGCGGCAGCCGGGTCCGCGGCCATTGCGTGGGCCGATAAGCTGTCACCCACCATGGCTTCTGCATCGAAACCGCCGTTCTACATCACGACGGCCATCGCTTACCCCAACGGCGCCCCACACATCGGGCATGCCTATGAATACATCTCCGCGGACACCCTCGCCCGTTTCAAACGGCTCGACGGCCACGAGGTGCTGTTCGTCACCGGCACCGATGAACACGGTCAGAAGATGCAGCAGACAGCCGAGAAGGAGGGCATCGAGACCCGCGCGCTCGCCGACCGTAACTCTGCGGCCTTCCAGAAGTTGCAGGAGACCCTCGGCAGCAGTTTCGACCGATTCATCCGGACCACGGATGCCGATCACCACGTCGCGTCGAAGGCGATCTGGGAGAAGATGGCCGCGAACGGCGACATCTACCTCGACAAGTACTCGGGGTGGTATTCCATTCGCGACGAGGCGTTCTACGCCGAATCCGACACCAGGGTCCTCGAGGACGGCAGCCGCGTCACCAACGACACCGGCACCGAGGTCGAGTGGACCGAGGAAGAGGCCTACTTCTTCCGGCTGTCGGCCTACCAGGACAAGCTGCTCGCGCTCTACGAGGAGCATCCCGAGTTCATCGGACCGGTGACCAGGCGCAATGAGGTCGCGAGCTTTGTTCGCGGCGGACTGCGCGATCTGTCGGTGTCGCGCACCACCTTCGACTGGGGTGTCAAGGTGCCCGGACACGACGACCACGTGATGTACGTGTGGGTGGACGCGCTGACGAACTACATCACCGCGGCCGGCTATCCCGACACCGAGTCCGAGAAGTGGAAGAAGTTCTGGCCCGCCGATCTGCACATCATCGGCAAGGACATCATCCGTTTCCACTGTGTCTACTGGCCGGCGTTCCTGTTGAGCGCCGGGATCGAGTTGCCCAAACGCGTGTTCGCGCACGGCTTCCTGCTCAACAGCGGCGAGAAGATGAGTAAGTCGGTCGGCAACGTCGTAGACCCCTACGTGCTCGTCGAAGAATTCGGTCTCGACCCCATCCGGTTCTTCTGCCTGCGTGAGGTGCCCTTCGGGCAGGACGGCTCGTACAGCCACGAGGCCATCGTCGCGCGGGTCAATGCCGACCTGTCGAACGAACTCGGCAACCTGGCCCAGCGCACCCTGTCGATGGTGGGCAAGTACTTCGACGGCGTACTTCCCGAACCGGTGAACCTCACCGACGCCGACAACGAGTTGCTCGCCAAAGCAGACGGGTTGCTCGACCGTGTGCGCGTCGAATTCGATCAGCAGGCGATTCATACTGCGCTCGAGGCGATCTGGGAAGTTCTCGGCGACACGAACAAGTACATCTCCGTCGAGCAGCCGTGGAAGCTGGCCAAGACCGACCTCGAACGTACCGGAACGGTGCTCTACATCTGCGCCGAGGTCGTCCGGATAACCACCTTGTTGGCGCAGCCGGCCATGCCGGAATCCACCGGTCGCCTGCTCGATCAGCTGGTCGTCGGACCAGATGCCAGGACGTTCGATTCCATCGGTACACGCCTCAAAGCCGGCACGACGCTACCGAAGCCCACCCCGATCTTTCCCCGGTTCGAAGTCCCGAAGGACTGATCGTTCGTTGCGCAGCGTTGAGCTCGGTCCGGCGGCCCCAGCGGATGTGTTGCGCGCCCTCGACTTCCACACCCGGCGACTCGGCATACCCGGCCCCGCGGCACTGATCGGCGATTGGCTCGACACCGACGCGGTGATCGCCCCGTCCATCTCGCTGCGCGCCGGTGTCGACATACCGGACGACCCGCAGGAATTCTGGTTCGGGTATCGGAGCTTTTCCGATCGCGCCGACGAGGGCCCGCTGCCGCCCACCGCGGGCGGTACGACCGACAGCGTGCTGCACCTCGATCGCACCGGCAGCTGGTGGTGGACCTCGCTGAGCGGTCAGACCTGCCCCGACTGGGTCCGGGCCTGTCTCACCGAACACCACAGCCACATGTGGTCCGTCAACTGGCAGCTGCCGCCGCAGCGCCCACACGTGGAGGCAATTGCTCTGTGTCTGGACGCGATACGTGCAGGCGAGGTCTACCAAGCTTGCATCTGTACCCGGTTCTCCGGACGAATCGTCGGGTCGGTCGCGAACTATTTCGCCGACGGAGTCGCGGTCACCCGCCCACGCAAATCTGCTCTGCTGCAGGGCGACTGGGGATCCGTCGCGTCTTTCTCCCCCGAGACGTATCTGCGGCGACGAGGCAACGTTGTCTCATCGAGCCCGATCAAGGGAACCCTCCCGATCGATCTCGACCCGCAGGTTTTGCGAAACTCGGCCAAAGACGTTGCCGAGAACATCATGATCGTCGACCTGGTACGCAACGATCTCGGCCGGGTGGCCGTCCCGGGTACCGTGATCGTCACCGAACTCCTCGACGTCCATCCCGCACCCGGAGTCTGGCACCTCGTGTCCACGGTCCAGGCCACCACCGCGTCAGCAGTGACCAACACCGA
This sequence comes from Williamsia limnetica, assembly GCF_003217475.1. Classification (GTDB taxonomy): domain Bacteria; phylum Actinomycetota; class Actinomycetes; order Mycobacteriales; family Mycobacteriaceae; genus Williamsia; species Williamsia limnetica. The sequence continues at coordinate 81,419 of NZ_QJSP01000003.1, forward strand.
CCTCATCGAGGCGACCTTCCCCCCTGCGTCGGTCACCGGAACGCCGAAAATGCGCGCTCAGGAACTGCTTTCGAGCTGGGAGCCCTTCCCTCGGGGGGTGTACTGCGGCGCGGTCGGCGTCGTCTCCCCCACTGCAGGCCTCGATCTGAACGTCGCCATCAGGACGGTGCAGATCACCCCGAACGGTGCGGCATACCTTGGCGTCGGTGGCGGCATCACCATCGATTCCGACCCGCTCGCCGAATGGCAGGAATGCCTCGACAAGGCCGCAGCCATCATCGGCCTGCAACCGACCTGACTCCCCTATTCCTGTCGCGCCGCCAGCACCGCTTCGTACAGCTCGCGTTTGGAAGCGCCGGTGGATGTCGCGACCGTCGCACATGCATCCTTGAGCCGGATGCCTTCGGCCACCAACCGTTCGACGCGTGCAATGAGGTCGTCGATGTCGGGTTCGCCTACCACCGCACCTTCGAGGACGACGGTGATCTCACCGCGCACACCGCCCGCCGCCCAGTCGACGAGTTCGGCCAGCGTCCCGCGTCTCACCTCCTCGTAGGTCTTGGTCAGCTCGCGGCAGACGGCCGCGCGCCGATCCGGTCCGAGGACCTGAACCGCATCCGTCAGACACTCGGCAAGGCGATGAGGTGCCTCGAAGAACACGGCCGTCCGCGCTTCCTCGACGTATGCCGCCAGCCAGGTCTTCCGCTGCCCCGACTTCCTCGGCGCGAACCCGTCGAAGCAAAATCGCTCGACCGGCAGTCCGGACACTGCCAGCGCGGTCGTCACAGCGGAGGGTCCGGGCAGGCACGTCACCGCCAGCCCTGCCTCCACACAGGCCACCACGAGCCGATAGCCGGGGTCGGAGACCGACGGCATGCCTGCATCGGTGACGACCAGCACGGTGGCACCTGAGCGCACCTCGTCGACGAGCGCGGGTGTCCGCTGGGCCTCCACCTGGTCGTAGTAGCTCACGATGCGACCGCCGATGCTCACACCGAGCCCGGTGGCAAGGGCTCGCGTCCGGCGGGTGTCCTCGGCGGCCACCACATCGGCGGTGGCCAACGCGTCACGTAGGCGGGGTGAAGCGTCGTCGAGGCGACCCATCGGGGTCGCGGCAAGTACCAGTAGGCCCTGCGGTTGCGGAGAGTTCATCACTGCACAGCCTACGATTGGCTCCGTGACGTTTGCCCCGCCGCTCGAGATCTCCGCACCGGAGGACTCGATCTCAGCTCGCCGCGCAGCCGAAGAGCTGCCCGGCACCTACGCCGAGGACCTCGGTACCAGTCCTGGGGGCGCCCGCACGATCCCGGCGCCGGTGTTCGGTGCCACCGATCGGCGTCGCGGCTGGATCGTCGCGCTGGTCCTCACGGCGATCGGTGCCCTCACCCGGTTCGTCAATCTCGGTTCGCCCACCGACAAGGGCACCCCTGTCTTCGACGAGAAGCACTACGTCCCGCAGGCGTATCAGGTGCTCACCGGCGACAACTGGCTCGAGGACAACCCTGCCTACGGCCTCGTCGTCCATCCGCCGGTCGGTAAATGGATGATCGCGGCCGGTGAGTGGATCTTCGGCTACGACGCGTGGGGCTGGCGTTTCATGTCGGCGGTCTGCGGGACGCTGATGATCTTGATCGTCATCCGGCTGGTCCGGCGGCTGACCAGGTCGACGCTCGTCGGCGGCATCGCGGGCGTACTGATGATCTGCGACGGGGTGGCGTTTGTCAGTTCACGGACCGGCTTGCTCGACATCTTCCAGATCTTCTTCGTCCTGGCCGCGCTCGCGGCGATCGTGTGTGACCGCGACCAGATGCGTGCGCGGATGCACCGGGTATTCGTGGAAGGCCGGATCGATGATTCGCCGTACGGACCACGCCTGGGCTTCCGGTGGTGGCGCTTCGGCGCCGCGGTTCTCCTGGGGCTGGCCTGCGGTACGAAATGGTCGGGGATCTACTTCGTCATCGCCTTCACGGTGCTGTCTCTCGGCTTCGACGTCGCGACCCGCCGGGCCTACAAGGTTCGTCGACCGTGGCGCGGAGTCCTGGTCCGCGACCTGGTCCCCACCGGTTTCTCTCTGGGAATCACGCCTGTCCTGGTCTATCTGGCCACCTTTGCTCCCTGGTTCGGTTCGGAGACCGCGGTCTACCGCTATGAAGTCGGTAGACAGATCGGCACCGGCGGCCCGTTCGCGTGGGTGCCGGACGCGTGGCGTTCGCTCTGGTATTACGAATCGGGTGTTCTGGACTTCCACTCCCACCTGACGAACTCGGCGGGCAACCACCATCCGTGGGAGTCCAAGCCTTGGACCTGGCCGATGAGCTTGCGGCCCATGCTCTATTACATCGAGTACGGCCCCGACAAATGCGGTGAGTCCGAGTGCGTGCGGGCGATGATGTTCATCGGGACGCCCATCCTGTGGTGGCTTGCCCTGCCGATGCTGGCCTGGGCGCTGTGGCGGATGGTGATCCGCCGCGATTGGCGCTACGCCGTCGTCCTCGTCGGCTACGGCGCGGCTTTTCTGCCCTGGTTCACCAACCTCGACCGCCAGATGTATTTCTTCTACGCCGCGGCCATGGCCCCATTCCTCATCATGGGTGTGGCGCTGTGCGCGGGCGACATCCTCGAGGCGGGGCGCCGGGCCAGACGCAACGGTTACGAGTGGAAGATCGTCAGCACGGTGGGCGTCAGCATCTATCTGGGGCTGGTGGTGCTCAACTTCATGTGGATGTGGCCGATCCTGACGGGTGAGCCCATCTCGAGGGAGATGTGGAACATGCAGATCTGGCTACCGAGCTGGAGTTAGAAACGAACAAACCCACCTGTTCTGGTCACACCCACGGGCCGTGGACCCTTGGGTGTGACCGGAACGAGTGGGTTTGCCAGTCGAGCGCGAGCTACTTGTCTTTCGGCTTCCGAGGTGAATCGATCGCGTCGGCCTGAGCAAGTTGCTCCGGGGTGATCGCGGAGAACTCACCCGACGGCAGCACATCGTTCGAATCGTCTTCGATCGCAATGATGTTCGCGTGGGTCCGCAGATCGCGGTCGAGGTTGCCCTCGTAGTGCGTCTGCGCCACGATCAGTGGATCCTTACGCAGGTCCATGAACAGCGACACGCACATCAGGATCATGACGATCACGAAGGGCAGCGCCGCGATGATGGCCATCGTCTTGATGCCTTGTAGCGCGTCATCGCCACTGACCCAGAGCAGCAGAGCGGCAACAGCACCGGTCAGTGTGCCCCAGAAGATGGTCACCCGCTTGGTGGGTTCATGCGCTCCCCGTTCCGAGAGCGTTCCCATCACCAGCGATGCGGCATCGGCTCCCGAGACGAAGAAGATCGCGACCAGGATCATGACGAGCACCGAGGCGATACCGGCCAGCGGCATGTTGCCGAGCATGTCGAAGAGCTGACTCTCGGGTGTCTCGATGTCGGCCAGGTTCTTGCCGTCCATCTGCTGCTTGATCGCAGTCCCACCGAAGATCGCGAACCAGACCAGCGAGACGATGGTCGGTACGAACAGCACTCCGACCACGAACTGGCGGATGGTGCGGCCACGGCTGATCTTGGCGAGGAACATGCCGACGAACGGGGTCCAGGACACCCACCACGCCCAGTAGAAGATCGTCCAGCCGGCGAGCCAGGTTTCGCCCTCACTGTCGACGGTGGCGCCGGAGCGGGCGGAGAACGAGGTGATGTCGTTGAGGTAGGTGCCGATCGTCGTAGGCAGGACGTTCAGGATGAAGACGGTCGGGCCCACCACGAAGATGAACAGCGCCAGCACGATGGCCAGCACCATGTTCGTGTTCGACAGCCACTGAATGCCTTTGGCGACACCCGAGACGGCCGAGGCGACGAATGCGGCGGTCAGTACAGCGATGATCGCGACCAGCAACAGCTTCGACGGCTCGTTGAGCCAACCGATCTCGACGAATCCCGAACCGATCTGTGCAGCACCGAGTCCCAACGATGCGACCGTGCCGAAGAGGGTCGCGAAGATCGCCAGGATGTCGATGACCTTGCCGCCCCAGCCGTTGGCGCGGTGACCGAGGATAGGAGCGAAGACCGCACTCACCAACTGACCCCGACCGCAACGGTAGGTGCTGTAGGCGATCGCGAGACCGACCACGGCGTACATCGCCCACGGATGAAAGCCCCAGTGGAACATGGTGGTTGCCATCGCCACGCCGACGTCGTCGGCGCTCTGCCCCGGTGGGGCGTTGACGTAGTGCGTCAGAGGCTCGTTGGCGCCGTAGAACATGAGTCCGATACCCATGCCGGCGCTGAACATCATGGCGATCCAGCTGATGGTGTTGTATTCCGGCTTCTCGCCGTCGCGCCCGAGCGGGATCTTGCCGTACTTGCTGACGGCGAGATAGATCGCGAAGAGGACGAAGAACGTGGCCGAGAGGATGAACACCCAGCCCAAATTCTCGGTTATCCAGGCGAGAACGTCCTGGGTCCTGGTGTTGAGGCTCTCCTTGTCGACGATGCCCCAGATCACAAACGCGATCACGGCGGCGGCTGTCACCCCGAATACCACCAGGTCGATGCGCGGTTTCGGCCCCGGCACGTCAGGGGTCGGAACCGCGTCGGATGTTTCGGTCTTCAATGCCATGAACTCAATAACATCAGTGTTGGGTCTGTTTGTTCAACTTTTGCCGAACATTAACTACTTGCTCGTAACCTTTTTGCCGACTGGTCTGAATTCGGACAATGGTCTGCTCACCTGCGCAAAGCCTGGTCGAGCAACGACTTGATGTGACTGTCGTCGACACGCAATTGTCGCAGCGCGGCAACATGCTCGACAGTCAGGAGGGCGGCGCGCTGGAGGGTCGAATCGGAGTGGGCCTTGATGAATGAGCCCTGTCGTCCTCGGGTCTCGATGACGTCCTCGGCCTCGAGCTCGCGATAGGACCTCGCGACGGTATTCGGCGCGAGCGAGAGTTCTTGTGCCAGCGCCCTGACCGTGGGCAACCGGCTTCCGGCCAGGAGGGATCCGGTGTTGACCAGTTCGATGACCCCGCGCCGGACCTGCTCATAAGGTGCGATGTCCGAGTCCGGATCGAGTGTGAGGCCGAGACCGTTGCCGATCGTCATGCTCACAACCGATCACGAGACACCGGACACGACATACAGCGGGGACCACCTCGTCCCGACCCCAGCTCGCTGCCGGCGATGGTCAGTACTTCGATACCCGAATCCTCCAGTCGGCGATTGGTTTCGACGTTGCGGTCATAGGCGACCACCACGCCCGGCGCCAGAGCCAGCGTGTTGTTCCCGTCATCCCACTGCTCACGCTCGGCGGTCACCGCATCCAGCCCGGTGTCGATCACCCGCAATTTCTCGATACCCATCGCTTCGGCCGCTGCCTCGACGAACGGCTGGGGTCCGGTGACGGAGACAGATTCACCGCTGTGGATGGTGAAAGCAGACAACGAATCCTGAATGACCGGGTACATGACGACGGCGTCGGTGTCGACCATCGTGCAGACGGTGTCGAGATGCATCGACGCCCGACGCTGCTCGATCGGCACCGCCAGCACCGTGTGCGCCAGGTTGTCGTCGAACAGGCTGCGTGCCAGCGCCTCGGCACCCGCGGGAGTCGTGCGCTCACCGACTCCGACGGCGACCACACCCGGCGCGAGCAGCAGCACATCGCCGCCCTCGACCGGCGCGGTGTGGGACTCGTACGCGCGGCGCACCCCGAGAAATCTGGGGTGGTGGGCGTAGATGAGATCGGTCAGCGAGGTTTCGCGGACCCGGGCCGGCAGCGCCAGGGAGGTGATCGCGAAACGATCGCCGATCCAGAACGAACTGTCTCGCGTGAACAACAGGTTCGGCAACGGGTCGATGGCGAACTCCGCACCGTGATGCATGCGCCACACCAGCGAGGACCGGACCGTGGCAGCTGATTCGGGCATCTCGTCGAAGGTCATACCCGCCATCAGCACGCGGGCCAGGTCGTCCGCCGACAGGCCCCGGAGTTCGGTCGACAAGTCCTGCGCGAGGTGGTGTCCGAGTCGGCGCGGGCTGACTGCGGCCGCTATCCCCTGCATCCGAGCCGCGCCGCTGCTCTCGAACGTCTCCTTCAGCAGGTCTCCGAGGAGCAGGACCTCGACGCCGCGACCGGTGAGCACGTCCGCGAATGCGTCGTGTTCTTCCTGTGCGCGATCCACCCACGGCAGTCCGTCGAACAGCAGTTGATCGCTGTTCCGAGGGGTGAGTCGCCGCAGTTCGTCGCCAGGACGGTGCAGCATCACCGTGCGCAGCCGGCCGACCTCGGAATCGGCTCCCAACAACGGTCCCGCTGAACTCGACACGCCTGAACTCGGCACCCCTGAACTCGAAACCTCAGAACTGGAAACGTCGGACATGAGCACAACGGTAGTGCCGTCAGCTCTCGTTCGCCCGTAAGTTGTCGGTCCCGCGCGGTGGGAGCGTCTCGCGCGCGAACATCCAGAAGATCGTGGCCACGAATGCGACTGCACCGGTCACCGCGAACGCGGGGCCGAAACCCCACTGCTGCGCAATGAAACCCGCGATCACGGGCCCAGTGATCGCACCCAGGTCGGCAACCATCTGATAGGAGGCCAGCGCAGGCCCGCCCTGTCCGCGACCGGCCAGTACGTCGGCGAGCGCAGCCTGATGGGTGGGCGCGAACAGTCCCGACCCGATGCCTGCGACGAACGTCAGCGCACTCGCGACCCAGATGTTTCCGCTGTAGCCGAGTACCGCTGTGGAGGCACCCATCAACAGCAGCCCCGGTAACATGATCGGCCTGCGTCCCAGGGAGTCGGACAGCCTGCCCGCTGCGATGATCGCGATGACGTTGCCCGCCGAATACACCGCGAGCACCACCCCGGAGATGGCGGCCGACTCGCCGAGGCCGTCCACGATGAACAGGGGCACCAACGCCACCCGCACGCCCATCGAAGCCCAGCCCTGGGTGAAGGCCGACGACAGAATCGCCCGATAGGCGCTATCACGCAGCGCTTCTGCGAAGGGCATCGCGACCTGGCCGTCGCCGCCGGGCAACGGACGCCCGCCGACGCTGCGCAGCTGGGTGGCAACCACTGCCGACGCGATCAGCAACGCGATCGCGTAGACGACAAAGGGCATGCGGAGGCCGAAACTGACCAGTGCGCTGCCGACCAGCGGGCCCATGATGTTGCCCATCAGGAAGCCGGCACTGAAGTATCCCGAAACCCGTCCCCGGATGTCCGGTGGCGCCAATCGGATCATCAGGGCGGTCGCCGAGACTGTGAACATCGTCGAACCGATTCCGCCGAGTCCGCGGAAGACAAGCAGTTGCCAATATGTCTGGGCGAAGGCGCACGCCAGCGTCGAGGCCGCGACCACCAGCAGTCCACTCAGGTAGATCCGGCGCTCGCCGAGAATGCGGACCAGCCGCCCGCTGGCGGGTGCGAACAGCAGTCGCATCACGGCGAACGCGGAGATGATCACCGACGCCGCCGTGTAACCGACGTTGAAGCTGCGGGCGAATGCCGGCAGGGCGGGCGCAATCAGCCCGAATCCGAGGGCGATGACGACGTTGGCACTGAGCAGGACCCATATCTCGCGGGGTATCTGCTTCACGTGGCCAAGCTACCGCCGCGGTGCACCGAATCCCGAATCGCTCGGTGGCACACGTCGGCGACGCACAGGTGCCGCGAAGCCATACCGATCCCGGTGAGACCGCGTTACCATCTGACAACAATCGTTATCAGAGCCGCGCACCGCCGAGGAGCCCCGATGCACAAGAATCCGACCCGAACGGCCGATCTGATGACGGCGCTCGGCACCACGATGGGGGTGGCGAATGTGATCATGCAGCTCACGCCGCCGGAAGTCGGCTATGGCGTCCTCGAGAGCAGGGTCGACAGCGGCAGCACCTTCGAGCACCCCTTCAAACGGGCGCGCACGACCGGCCAGTATCTCGCGGTGGCGGTCCAGGGCAACGACGACGACGCGGCATACGTGCGCGATGCGCTGCGCACGGTCCATGACCAGGTCACCTCGACCCCGGACAGCCCCGTCCGTTACAGCGCCAACAATCCGCGACTGCAGTTGTGGGTTGCTGCGTGCCTGTATCGGTTCTATGTCGACCAGTACGAGTTCATGTACGGCCCGCTGAGCGTTTCGTCCGCCGACGCCGTCTACGCCGACGCCGCCAGGCTCGGGACGACCCTGAACGTTCAACCCGACATGTGGCCCGCGGATCGAGCGGCGTTCGAGGTCTACTGGGGCGAGCAGACCCGCGAACTCACCATCGACCCACCCGTCCGGGACATGCTGGTCTCGCTCGCCGACCTCAGTTTCCTCCCACGACCTCTCGGTCGATTCGGGACAGTTCTGCACCGGCTCTTCGGACGGCAGCAACTGTTCATGACCAAGGGAGCGCTGCCCGAACCGTTTCGCCGCGCCATGGGTTTCGACTGGACGGCAGCCGACGACATCCGCTACCGCAAGGCGATCGATCGCTACCGACGGATCGACCGCGTCACGCCCGGACTGCTCAAGGGCTACAACGAGGTCATGCTCGCCGGCCTCCGAATCCGGCGCCGATTCGGCATCAGGGTGTTCTGAAGTCCGGCGTAATCGACCGCGACAAAGCCGGAGAGGGCTAGCGTGAACTGATATGACCCCCATCACCACCCGCAGCGTGTGCAACCTCTGTGAGGCGATCTGCGGCCTGCAGGTCACCGTCGACGCGGGCAAGGTCACCGATATCCGCGGAGATCGGGACGACCCGCTCTCCCGTGGGCACATCTGCCCCAAGGCAACCGCACTGACCGACCTGCACCTCGACCCCGATCGGCTGCGCACACCGCTGCGCAAGACGGCGGACGGGGGCTGGGAGGACATCAGCTGGAAGGCCGCGGCGACCCTGGTCGCCGACAAGATCGTGTCGACACAGGAGAAGTACGGGCGCGACGGCGTCGCCGTCTACACCGGCAACCCCAACGTGCACAGCCTCGGATTCGTCACCCACGGTGTGCCGTTCCTCGGTGCGTTGGGCACCCGAAACATGTTCTCGGCCACCTCCGCCGACCAGTTGCCGATACAGCTGACCGCACATCTGATGTACGGCCATCAGTTGCAGATACCGATTCCCGACCTCGACCACACCGATCATCTGCTCATCATCGGCGCCAACCCCGTCGTCTCGAACGGGTCGATGATGACGGCGCCGGATTTCCGCAACCGGATGCGTGAGCTGCGTCGCCGCGGCGGCAGGTTGGTGGTGATCGACCCGCGCCGCACCGAGACCGCCGCCATCGCCGACGAGCATCACTACGTTCGCCCCGGCACCGATGCCGCCCTGCTGCTCGCGGTGCTGCACGTGCTGGTCCACGAAGCGGGCGTCGACGACAAGCGCATCGCGCACCTCCCCCTCGCCGGACTCGATGAGCTCGAGGCCGCATGTCGCAGTACGACCCCGGAGTGGGCCGCACCCCTCACGGGTGTCGACGCCGAGGACATACGCTCGATCGCCACCGATTTCGCCGCGGCCGAGCGCGCAGTCGCGTACGGGCGGATGGGGGTCTCCACCCAGCAGTTCGGCACCTTGTGCCAGTGGGCGATCCAGGCCATCAACGCGGTCACCGGCAACCTCGACCGTGTCGGCGGAGCCCTGCTGACCGATCCGGAGATCGACCTGGTGGCACGCAAACTCAGCGGCCGGGGACATTTCGACAAGTGGCGCAGCCGGGTTCGCGATCTCCCGGAGTTCGGCGGAGAGCTCCCGGTCTCGACGTTGGCCGACGAGATCTCCACGCCGGGCGAGCGGCAGATCAAGACACTGATAACCGTGGCCGGAAACCCCGTGTCGTCGTCACCCGGCGGCAGCGGCCTGGACGAGGCGCTCGCCGGCCTCGACTTCATGGTGTCCATCGACTTCTACGTCAACGAGACGACTCGGCACGCCGATCTCATCTTGCCACCGACGATGATCTTCGAACGCGACCACTATGACCTGATCTTTCACCAACTCGCAGTGCACAATTCGGCTCGCTTCTCCCCCGCAGTCGTCGAGAAGTCCGCAGGCGCGAAACACGATTGGGAGATTTTCCGCGATCTGACCTCGGCGATCGCACGTCGACGAGCGACCTCGCATGGTCGGGGGATCAACGCCCTCAGACGCCGGGCCGCGGGAATGCCGGCACAGGTCAAGTCGAGGGCCCGATCGCGTGCGACCCCACGCACCCTGCTCGCGCTACTACTGCGGACCGGACCGGGCAAGCTCACCCTGTCGGCCTTGCTCCGGTCACCGTCCGGTGTCGACCTGGGCCCGCTACGGCCAGGGCTGCGAGGCAAGCTGGTCGCCAAGTCGGGTGCAGTGCAGTTGGCACCGCCCCTGCTACTGGCGGATCTGGACCGCCTGCACACCGACCTCGTCAGCATCGCCGACGGACAGTTGCTGTTGATCGGCCGCAGGCACCTGAGGTCGAACAACTCTTGGATGAACAACTCGCCGAGGCTGTCGAAAGGCCAAGCCCGACATCACCTGCTCATGCACCCCAAGGACCTCGCGGGGTGTGGACTGAGCACGGGCGATCGCGCGGTGTTGCGTTCGCGCGCAGGCAGTGTCACCGTCACGGTCGCCGAGACCGACGACATCATGCCCGGCGTGGTCAGCCTGCCCCATGGCTTCGGTCAGCGACGGTCCGGTGTCCGTCTGGCCGTGGCCGGGCAGGTCGACGCACCATCGGCGAATGATGTCACCGACCCCATGCACCTCGACACGGTCTCCGGCAACGCCGTCCTCAACGGCGTGCCGGTGACCGTGTCCCCGTCCTGACAGGTCGACGCGGTGCGAAAGCCTCAGCCCATGTGTGCAGCCGTCATCGACTGCAACTCGTCCTTCTTGACCCGGACCAGGATCAGCACCACCGGTGTCGCGAGGATCAGCAACCCGGCCGCCCAGGCGAACGCCGTGGTGTAACCGGATACCTCGGCGGCGACGAACGCCACCCGTCCTTCGGTGAGCGGATTGGCGGACAACGAATCCGACTTCGCCGACGTGTAGACGGTGGTCAGCAGGGCGGTCCCCAGTGCACCACCGACCTGCAGCGTGGCGCTCGACAGTGCGCTGGCGGCACCGGCATCGTGATCGGGCACTCCGATCAGTGCCACGTTCTGCATCGGTACCATCAGCAGACCCATGCCGAACCCGAAGACGGCCAGGCCCGGGAAGACACCGGTCCAGTACGAGCTGTCGACATCGATCTGTGCGAGCAACAGCAGGCCGGCGGCCGCGACCACGGGGCCGATGGCCAGCGGTATACGCGCTCCGACGGTGACCGTCAGCCGGGCTGCCAGTCCTGAGGCGAGCACGATGAAGACGGTGATCGGCAGGCATGCGACACCGGCCATCATCGGGCTGAATTCGAGGATCGCCTGCAGATAGATCGCGAGATACAGGGTGCTACCGATGATCGCGACGCCGGCGAGCGTGATGCCGATCAGCGCCGCGCCGCGATTGCGATCCCATGGAACCGACAGTGGCAGAAGGGGATTCGCAGACCGATTCTCGACGAGCACGAACACGGCCAGGACCACCAGCCCGCCGATGATGAAGCCGAGGGTGTCGGCCTCGAGCCAGCCGTGTTCTGCGCGGGTGAAGCCGTAGACGAGCGATCCCAGACCGATGGCGACGAGCAGCGCGCCCGGCAGGTCATAACTGGTGTCGCCGTGCGCCTTCGTCTCGACGATGACCGGGACCGCAGCCGCGATCGCGAGCGCGGCGATGGGGATGTTCACCAGCAGGCACCAGCGCCAGTCGACGTACTGGGTCAACGCTCCACCGAGCAGCAACCCGATTGCCGCGCCGCCACCCGAGATGGCACCGTAGACGGCGAACGCTTTGGCACGCTCTTCATTTCGGGTGAAGGTGGTGGTGAGGATGGCCAGCGCAGCGGGTGCGACCAGTGCCGCGAACACGCCTTGGCCGGCGCGTGCGATGAACAGTTCGATTCCGTTCTGCGCGATGCCGCCGATGCCGGACATCACGGCGAAACCGACCATGCCGACGACGAATGAGCGCTTGCGGCCCCAGTAGTCGGCGATCCGTCCGCCGAGCAAGAGCAAGGCGCCGAACGCCAGGGCGTAGGAGGTCACCACCCAGGCGCGGTCGCCGTCACCGATACCGAGTTCGGCCTGGGCGTCGGGTAGTGCGATGGACACGATCGTGGCGTCCAGCACAACCATCAGCTGCGCGATCGCGACGATGGTCAGGACGAGCCACCGCCGCCGGTGGTTCGGGTTGTCCCGGTGGTTCGAAGTATCGGGGTCGAGGCCGGGATGAACCGGTCCCGTGCTCGCCGGGGCGTCAGAAGGAGATGAAGTCACGAGGAGCAAAGGTATGGCAGCCCACCCCCAAGAGTCAAACGAACTAGTTCGTTTGGTTACGCTGTGAGGCATGAGTGTCAAAGATGTCAGCGCGACCAAGCAGCGGATCATCGATGCGGCCCGCACGGAGTTCGCTGATCACGGCCTTGCCGGGGCACGTATCGACCGAATCGCCACCACCGCCAGAGCCAGCAAAGAGCGGCTGTACGCGTACTACGGCGACAAGGAGTCACTGTTCCACGCGATCCTCGATGAAGACTTCGGCCGTTTCCTCGACTCCGTCCCTTTCGACTCGGACGACCTGCCGGGGTATGCGGTCGCGGTGTTCGACGATCTCCGCCGCACACCGCACATACAGCGGCTGATGCTGTGGGGCCAGCTACAGGGCCAGTCCGCTCGCGCACAGCGGCTGGCAAATGCGAATCCGCGCTGGGATGTCCGCCTCGAAGCAATCCGGCGCGCCCAGTCCGCTCAGATCATCGGGCCCACGTGGGACCCCACCGACGTACTGACGGTGATCTTCGGGATCGTCTCCAGTTGGGTGATCACGCCCGGGTCCGATGGGAACATCGACATTGCCCCCGAAGAGTTGGAGCGCAGGCGCGAGATCGTCCGGGACGCCGTTCGCGCGATTTTTCAGGGCTGAATCGCCATATCGAGGTGGAAATACGAGTTTTCCGCCCAGACAGTCTCCGCCCAGACAGTTTTCCGCCCTGAGAGTTTTTCGCCCTGACAGTTTCCGCACTGACAGTTTCCGCACTGACAGTTTTCCGCTTCAACAGTTTTCACCGAAGCAATCGCACGGAAACGTCGCCGCGAGCATCATCAACAGATGAGCGCACAGGAAGCCGGCGGGGCAAACGAGGGGCGCACATCCGTGCGGGCCGCCATCGTCCAGACCAATTGGACCGGCGATCGCGAATCCATGGTCGCCGCCCACATCGATCATGCCCGTGAGGCCGCGGCCCAGGGTGCACAGATCATCGGCTTCCAAGAAGTGTTCAACGCCCCCTACTTCTGCCAGGTGCAGGACTCGAGATACTACGAGTTCGCCGAGTCCATCCCCGGCCCGACCATCGACACGTTCTGCACACTTGCCAGAGAACTGGCGATGGTGATGGTGGTTCCCATCTACGAACGCGAGCAGGACGGAGTCCTTTACAACACCGCGGCGGTGATCGATGCCGACGGCGCACTTCTGGGCAAGTACCGCAAACATCACATCCCCCAGGTCAAGGGATTCTGGGAGAAGTTCTACTTCAAACCCGGCAATCTCGGTTGGCCCGTCTTCGACACCGCCGTCGGGAAGGTCGGGGTGTACATCTGCTACGACCGCCACTTCCCTGAAGGATGGCGGGCCCTGGGGTTGGCAGGTGCGCAAATAGTCTTCAATCCCTCTGCCACCAGCCGAGGCCTGTCGAGCTATCTGTGGAAGCTGGAACAGCCCGCGGCCGCCGTCGCCAATGAGTATTTCGTCGCGGCGATCAACAGGGTGGGCATCGAATCCGAGTACGGCGACGACGACTTCTACGGAACAAGTTATTTCGTCGACCCAGAGGGGAAGTTCGTCGGCGACGTCGCCTCTGACCAGGATCCGGAGTTGGTTGTCCGCGACCTCGACCTGAGTCTGATCAGAACTGTGCGTGACCGCTGGGCGTTCTATCGAGATCGCCGACCTGACGCGTACGGAATCCTCACCGAACCTTGAGCACGACCACCGCATACACCGAGGAGTAGCTGTGTCGACCACATTCATCCATGGCGGCACCGTCGTGTCGCCCACCGGTAGCCAACTGCTCGACGTCCTGGTCGACGACGGCACCATCGTGGCTGTGCTGCAACCTGGTTCGACGGCACTGGCCACCGATCTGGCCGGGTCTGCCGACATCGCGATCGACGCCACCGGCAAATACGTGATACCCGGCGGAGTGGACGGCCACACCCATATGGAGATGCCCTTCGGCGGCACCTTCGCCTCGGACACCTTCGAAACCGGCACCCGGGCCGCTGCCTGGGGCGGCACCACCACCATCGTGGACTTCGCGGTGCAGAATCCGGGCATGCGCATCCAGGACACCGTCGCGGCCTGGCACGACAAGGCTGCGGGCAACTGCGCCATCGACTACGGATTCCACCAGATAATCGGTGGCGTCGACGCCGAATCGCTCAAGGGGATGGCCGAACTCGTCGACGAGGGCATCACGAGCTTCAAGCTGTTCATGGCCTACCCTGGCGTCTTCTACTCCGACGACGGTCAGATCGTGCGGGCCATGCAGGAGGCCGCGGGACTCGGCGCGCTGCTGATGATGCACGCCGAGAACGGCATAGCGATCGACGTGCTGGTGGAGCAGGCACTCGCGCGCGGCGACACGGCGCCCTACTTTCACGGGACATCTCGGGCATGGCAACTGGAGGAAGAGGCCACCCATCGCGCGATCATGCTCGCCCAGCTGACCGGCGCCCCGCTCTACATCGTTCACGTCTCGGCGAAGCAGGCCCTCGCCCAGATCGCGGAAGCACGGGGTGAAGGACAGAACGTCTTCGGGGAGACGTGCCCCCAATATCTCTATCTCTCACTCGAAGAGCAGCTGGGAGCACCGGGTTTCGAGGGCGCCAAGTGGGTGTGTTCCACCCCGCTGCGGTCCCGCGAAGAAGGCCACCAGGACGAACTCTGGCGCTATATCCGGACCGGCGATGTCGCGACCGTCGCCACCGACCACTGCCCGTTCTGTATGAAGGGTCAAAAAGACTTGGGCGTCGACAATTTCGCAAACATCCCGAACGGGATCGGGTCGGTGGAACATCGCATGGACCTGATGTTCCAGGGCGTGAAGGACGGCCGAATCTCACTGGAACGCTGGGTTGATGTCTGCGCGACGACGCCGGCCAAGATGTTCGGGATGTACCCCCGCAAAGGCATCATCTCACCGGGTGCCGATGCCGACATCGTGATATATGATCCCAACGGACACACCAGCATCGGGCTCGAGAAGACCCATCACATGAACATGGACTACTCGGCCTATGAGGGTTACGAGATCGAGGGTCACGTCGACACAGTGCTCTCGAAAGGCTCCGTGATCATCGATCGGAACGAGTACCTGGGAACCAAGGGACACGGCAGCTTCGTCAAACGCGGATTGTCCCAAAACCTCATCTGAAGGCGCGACCTCACCCGATTCACCGACCGGACCCCGGAGAAACCATGGATATCGGCGTAGTACTGCAGTGTGATCCACCGGCCCTACGACTCGTCGACCTCGCCGTCCGCGCAGAGGCCCTCGGCTTCTCGCATGTGTGGACCTTCGACTCGCATCTACTCTGGCAAGAACCGTTCGTGATCCACTCGGCCATCCTCGGGGCGACCAGAAAGGTCACGGTAGGGCCGATGGTCACCAACCCGGCCAATCGCGATTGGACCGTCATCGCAAGCACTTTCGCTACCCTGAACGACCTGTACGGCAACCGCAGCATCTGCGGCATCGGACGCGGAGACTCCGCAGTACGGACCCTCAACGGCAAACCGGCGACCCTGGCAACGCTGCGCGAGGCCATCCATGTCATCCGGGAACTGGCCAATTCTCGTTACGCGGACTACGGCGGTCGCAGGCTCCGATTCCCGTGGAGCCACGGGTCCGAACTCGAACTGTGGGTGGCCGCGTACGGGCCCAAGGCCCTCGAACTGACCGGCCAGGTCGCCGATGGCTACATCTTGCAGCTCGGCGACCCCGACATCGCGGCATGGACCATCGGGCGGGTCCGCGAGGCTGCCGAGGCCTCCGGCAGGGATCCCATGGCGATCAAGTTCTGTGTTGCCGCACCGGCATACGTGACCAAGGACAACAGCCCCGAGTCGATGGCGCTGGCTCGGGATCAGTGTCGCTGGTTCGGCGGGATGGTGGGCAACCACGTCGCCGACCTGGTGAAGCGTTACGGTACGGAGGGCGAGGTACCCGCCGCGCTGACCGACTATGTCGTCGGCAGGGCAGGATACGACTACAACGACCACGGAAAGGTCGGGACGTCGCACACCGACTATGTTCCCGACGAGATCGTCGACCGGTTCTGCATCCTCGGCACCCCTGCCGACCACCTCGCCAAACTCGAAGTGCTCCGGCAGATCGGTGTCGATCAATTCGCGGTGTATCTCCAGCACAATGACAAACGCGCGACCTTGGAATCATACGGGGAGAACATCATTCCAGCACTGCACCCACCCGTGCAGGCGATCGAGGACATCACCTCGACGCACCTTCAGTCGGAGGCGGCGATCAGCAACCCTCACTCTCGATGATCGGGGAACCCTCCAGCCGCGCGAAGCGCGAGACCGCCAGATTGCACAGACCCTGCAGTCGGCAGAGCCAGCGGTCGGTACCGTCCCATCTCGCGGCGAAGGAACTGCGGCCGTGGATGGCTCGGCTGTTGTCGATGATGAACAGGTCGCCGGGACCGAGCACGACCTTGCTGCGGTGGGTCGCCCACACGCCCTTGACCGCGGCCAGCGCAGCGGCGTGTTGTGGACTGTCGGTCGACATGAGATCTTCGTCGTAGGTGATGACAGGGTCGTTCCACGAGCCGCTGAGCACCGGGATGGGTCCGCGGACCTCGTCCGGCACACCGCCGTCGACGAACGAGCCGTCGACGCGTGTGTGGAAGACGGGATCACGTAGCAGTCGAGCGGTCTCAGCGGGCAGCTGCCGTTGCAGCTCGCGGGCCGACAGCAGGTACGTCGCGGCATTTCGGTCGCCGCGTAGACAACCGAGTGCGATGAAATCCGGACGCGACACCATGTTGTGGCACTGCTCGGTATGGCTCTCAAGGTCGACCGCGCTGCCGGTGGAGGTCTGTCGGCGCTGGTGGCTGCGGATCGGCACCAGGGTCTGGACGAGCTCTCCGCGACATTCCGGCCGGTATCCCACCAGATGCACGATGCTCGACAACAGCACCGCCGACTGTTTCGCCACGTCCGTATGGCGCGTCGGGGCGTCGACCGGCGAGTCCGGCGTCGACGAGATCGCACCGACCTCCAGGCCGCTGAGCATCAGACCGCCATCGCCGTCGACCAGGAAATCGAGCAGCAACTCGCGAACGGCTGCCGGCAGCAGCGCCGCCGCGAGTCTGGCCTGCCTGGCGAAGGCTTGCGGATCGTCCAGGGAGTCGGCTTGGACATTCTGCGCGATCATGCCGATGACCTGGCGGTATTCATCGACGGGGACATGTTTGACGGTTGGCCAGGACGCCCCTGGGTTCCATCCTGGATTCGTGTGTGCACTCATCATGAGATTGCCCTCCGATCCGTAGGTCGACGCATTACCAACAGCGTAATGCGCAACACCGGTTCGCACATCGCAACAAATGCGGCGAATTGGTCACCGCGATGAGTTCATGTCGCCGTCGGGGTCTACCTTTCGACCGCCACCGAACCATCGAGCGCACGGCACCAACCCGAGGAGCCCACCATGACCGAGATCATCCCGTCACTCTGGTTCAACCAGAACATCGAGGAGGCGATGAAGTTCTACACCGAGACATTCCCCGATTCGTCGATAGACAACATCACCGAGAATGACGGAAAGGTCTTCGCTGCGGAGTTCACCGTCTCGGGCCAGAAGTTCCACGGCATCAACGCGGGCCCGGAGTTCACGTTCAACGAGGCCGTGTCGTTCATCGTCACCTGCGCGTCGCAAGACGAGGTCGACCACTACTGGAACACCCTCTCCGCCGGCGGCTCGGAATCACGCTGCGGTTGGCTCAAGGACCAGTTCGGATTGAGTTGGCAGGTCGTCCCCACCAGACTCTATGAACTGGCGTCCGATCCCAACCCTGCCCGGGCCAAGGGTGCCATCGACGCCATGATGACAATGGCCAAGCTGAGCATCGCCGACCTCGAGGCCGGCGCCGACGCCGCAGGCTGAGTTATCACGCAAACCCAGGTATCCCAGGCACAACCAGCTGCTGCAACACGTGGTTTTGCCTGGGATACCTGGGTTTGTGCCGCTGCGCTACTCCGCCGCCTCGAGTTTGCGCTCGCAGGTGTCGGTGATGAGGCGGTTCGAACCCAACCCCTGCTGGGCATAGGCATCGTCCGGGTTCAGCAGGTGACACGCCTTCATCGACAGGCAACCACAACCGACGCAGGAGTCCATGAGGTCGCGCATGCGTTGCAACAGCGCGATCCGCTCGTCGAGGTCATCCACCCAGCGCTGTGACGCCTTGTGCCACATGGACTTCGTCGGCGACTCGTGCTCACCGAGCGCCTCCAGGACCGACCCGATGGTGGCCAGCGGGATTCCCGCGGCCTGGGACGCCCTGATGAAGGCCACGCGCCGGAGCATGGCCCGGTGGTACCGCCGCTGATTCCCTGTCGTTCGCCGACTGAAGATCAGGCCACGGTCCTCGTAGTAACGCACGGCAGAGGGAGCCACCCCTGCACGGATCGCCAGCTCCCCGACCGTCAACTCCAACTTCTTCAGACCCATGCGCACATGGTACTTGACTTCAAGTTCACTTGAACTTGAATACTCAGGAACCATGAAACCGACCCCACTGAATTTCGTATCGATCATCGCAAGTGTGCGCACCGGCAGGATCGGACCCGACATCGCACGCTGGTTCCTCGAACAAATAGATGCCGGTGGCCCGGAGTTCGAAGTCATCGACCTCGCCGAACCCACCGGAGCAGGCACCACCCGAATGCTCGAACACGCTGATGGATTCGTCATCGTCACCCCGGAGTACAACCACTCCTACCCCGGCGAGCTGAAGATACTGATCGACGCTCATCGCAGCGAATGGAAGCACAAGCCGGTCATGTTCGTTTCCTACGGTGGCATGTCCGGCGGCCTACGCGCGGTCGAGCATCTCCGCACGGTGTTCGCAGAGCTCTACGCGGTGGGGACCCGCAACGGTGTTGTGATTCACGCACCATGGAGTCACGTCGACGACGGGATCCTCACCCTTGACGACACCGCTGCCGCCTCAGCCCGGCAGGCAATGGATGAATTGATCTGGTGGGCAGAGTTGTTGAAGCCTGAGCGCCCCGCCCGCGCCCGTGGGGTGGCGTGAGATGAACCGACTGGCCAGACAGGTCGCAGCGATCTTGGCACTGGGCACTCTCATGGTGATGCTCGACGTCACGGTCACCGTGGTGGCCATCCCCCGGCTCGCCGAGTCCTTCGACACCAACCTGTCGACCGTGCAATGGGTGACCACCGCCTACGCACTTGCTCTGGTCGCCGTCATGCCGACCGCAGCCTGGGCCATCGCAAGGTTCGGCGCGGCCCGGGTTTACATCACGGCCCTGACCCTCTTCGTCGCCGGTTCGGCACTGGCGGGGCTTGCCTGGAATATCGAGAGCCTCATCGCATTTCGTGCAATCCAGGGTCTTGGTGGCGGCTACCTGCAACCAGTCGGCATGACCATCGCCCTGCAGCTCGTCGACGAACGCCATCGAGGAAAGATGATGGGCTGGCTCGGGTTGCCGCTGATGATCGGCCCGGTACTGGGTCCGGCGCTCGGCGGTTTCCTGATCGACAGCGTCGGGTGGCGTTCACTGTTCCTCATCAACGTGCCGCTCGGACTGATCGCAATACTGTTGGCCGGCAAGTTGTTTCCCCAAGCTGCCGGCAGTGGCCGCAAGCCCCTCGATTGGGTGGGTCTCCTGCTCCTCGCGCCGGGCGGAGCGTTGGTCGTCTACGGCCTGTCCCGGGCCGGCGATCACGGCGACCCATTGACGCCGCAAGTGTTGGTGCCTGGCGTGCTCGGGGTCGGACTGCTCTGCCTGTTCGTGCTGCGTACCAACAGGTCTGCACGGCCGCTGCTCGATCTACGACTGCTCGAACGACGCTCGCTGGCTGTCGGGGCGACGAGCATGTTGCTCGTCGGAGGTGCCTACTTCGGTTCGATGATGATCCTGCCGATCTATGTACAGGCGGTTCGGGGCGACAGTGCCACCACCGCGGGCCTGCTCATGATCGGCCAGGCGTTGACCACGGGCGTGGTGGTGCAGATCGCCACGCGCCTGGTCGACCGGATCGACCCTCGGAAGATCGTCTGGTTCGGTATCGGAGCCACCGTGGTCGCCATGTCGCTGATGACCTCGCTGCTCGCTGCAGACACGTCGTACGCCGTGATCGCGGGGATCGGCGTCCTGATGGGCGTCGGGATAGGTTCCACATTCATGCCGATCATGACCGCCGCCCTGCGAGGAATCACCGGCCCCGACCTCGCGTCGGGAACCACCATCCTCACCACCGGCAACCAATTCGCCGCAGCGATCGGCGCGGCGGCGAGCGCAACGCTGTTGACCGCCTATTTCAACAGCCGGGTACCGCTGCTCGCCGACGGCGGTATGGCGGCAGCACTCGGACTTCCTGATATGGCGCGGCTGCAGGCGGCACCTGGGCTGGCCGGCGCGGTTGCCGACACCTACATCCTCACCCTGGGGATGCTCATAGCCGGATTCGGTGTCTCATTACTGCTACCGGGGTCGGGTTCAGACCCGAAACCAGGCGATCCACGTCAGTCGACGCATCCGGAGACATCCGACGTCGGCTGAGCATGCCGGTCGCCGCCTGCCGACCTATTCCATCGGCAGGCGGCGAGGGCTCAGATCACTCGTGCGGCGTCTTCACGACCAACACGGGGCAGGTGGCCTTGTGCAGGACCGCCTGACTCGTCGATCCGAGCAGCAGACCCCTGAACCCACCGCGGCCACGGCTGCCGACCACGAGCAGCTGCGCGTCTGTGGAGTGTTCGACCAGCTGGGCGGCCGGGCCGTCCGGCACGATGACCCGCTCCACCTCGACATCGGGATAGTCGGCGCCGAATCCGGCGACGCGTTCGGCCACCACCTCTTGCGCCTCGTCAGCGAGCCGCTGCACCTGCTGCGGCTCCAGCCCATACCCGTAGAGGGCGTCCGACGACAGATCGGTCCAGGTGTGGACCACCCGGACGCCTGTGCCCAGCTCCGCCGCGTATGCGAAGGCAGCTTTGAGGGCACCTTCACTGAGCGGCGAGCCATCGACCCCGACCACGACCGGGCCCTGACCACCGGCTCCGGCATGAACCAGCACCGGGCTCTTGGCGTGGGCGGCCACATCGACCCCGACGGAGCCGAGGAACAATCCGCGCACGCCGCCCAGACCGCGGCTGCCGACCACGACCAGGTCTGCGCCCTCCGATTCTGCGATCAACAGCGAAGCCGGCCGACCTTCCTCTGTCTTGATCTTGACCTTCACCCCGGGCGCGACGTCACCGGCGGCCGCAAGCGCCTTCTGCACGTTCGATTCGGCTTCGGCGCGAATGACGTCGATGACGTCCTGCGGGATCACCAGTGCCGGCGCGTACGCAGCGGTCTGCGTTTCATAAGCACCGAGAATCGCCAGCGATTTTCCTTGCCGGTCTGCGGTTTTCGCCGCCCAGATCACTGCCTCGAGAGCAGATTCCGAACCGTCGAACCCGACCACAATTGTTGAGCTCACCCTTGAACCTCCTTGTCCACGTTCCCCCTTCAATGCTTTCCCTGTTGGGTGGACACGTCAATGCGACAGGCGGGTCTACTGCGCCACATCTGGGTGAACGTTGCCCTGGCGAGAGTCGCCCTCGGCAAACGCTCGGCGTGGCTTATGTGCCCGTTACCACCAGCGAGAACGTGTTACCCGTACACTTGAGGCGTCGGACACATTCACCGGCCGGTAACCTTCCCTGAAGAGACCCTCACGATGAGGCTTCGAGAAGCCGGGTCCGGATGGACGATGCAACCACGCGAGCGGCAACGAAAGGCCGATCCTCACCGCTGCGACGCTGACCAAGCCCTGTTCCGGGCCTCCAGGCAGCAGTGTGGTTCCAGCCGACAGCAAGATACAGATACCTCCCGCCCCGGCCGTCAGAGCGAGACACCACTCCCTGACCGCCCGGCACATACTTCGGACGCCACGTGGCGTTCACTGCAGGAAGAAGACAACATGCAACAAGATCGAGATCTTTTCTCGCATCCAGAACGAAGCCATTCCGAGGATCCCCAGAAAGCTGCCGACAGCGGCCGGATACCGCAGCCGGTGTTTTCCGATCTGGTGACCGATCCCGCCGCCAAGCGCCAACAAGCTCCGTCGGTATCGGTTTCGGATCGGGCCTGACGATGAGCAGACCGATGTCGGCGCCAATACGCTTCACCCTCGCAACCGAGCGGGGCGCCAACATCGACGGAGCCTGGTGGCCGGAGACGGCACGGGTCGGCAATGAGTTGCCGCTGCTGGTCAGCGCCCTCAATCCACTGTTAGGGGTTGTCCGCGACGTCTCGGTCAACTGGTCACGCTCCGACGCTTTTCCCGATCTCGATGCTGTCGAATATGACGGCATCAGAAACTCGCTCGTGCCCGTCGCGCAACGCATCATCTCGCTGACCGGTTTGAAAAGGACCGCCACTCTGCTCGTGATCCCCTATCGCACATCGTCGGCTCTGGCGGTGGCAATTCTGGGAGAAACAGCCGGAATTGCCTCCGCCGGAAACTCGTCGGCCAAGGCTCGAGTATCGGCACGCCGAATCGTTCGCGAAGCCACCAAACAGTTCTGCGGCACGATAGTGCCCGCAAAAACGCCTTCCTGACGCAGATTTCACTGCTTCCGGAGCAAGAACCTCTGAACCTTTCCGCTCGGCGTCTTGGGCAACGCATCGATGAAATGGACCGTCCGCGGGTATGCGTGCGCAGCGAACTTCTTCTTCACGAGTTGTTGTAATTGCGCCTCCAGCTCAGGTGAACCGCTCACCGAGTTACGCAACACCACATAGGCTTCCAGAACCTCGCCGCGCAACTCGTCCGCTTTCCCGACGACAGCTGCCTCGACGACGTCGTCATGCATGACGAGAACACTCTCCACGTCGAAGGGCCCGATGCGGTACCCGGCCATGATGATCACGTCGTCGTCGCGGGAGGAAAAGAAGAAGAACCCATCCTCGTCCACCGCGCCGGAGTCACCGGTGAGGTACCAGCGCCCGTCGTCGGAATAGCGCTCCGCTGTCTTCTCGGGCGCATCGACATAGGCGGTGAACCAGCGCAGTGGGCTGGCGGGGGTGTCGATCGCGACTCGACCGACGACGCCTGTGACTGCCTGCTCATCGGAATCCTCCTGCAGCACAGTCGAGGACCACCCCGGAAGCGATCGGCCCATGGAACCCGCCGGCACGTCGGTACGAAGTTCGTCGTGCCAGGCGTTGACAATGAACATGCCGTGCTCGGTCTGACCGTAGTGGTCGCGAACCGCCACGCCGAGGGTGTCGGCGGACCAACTCACCACATCCGGCGTCAATGGCTCACCGGCGGAGGAGGCCCTGCGCAGGTTGATCTCCGGAACGGGACCATCCCCGGCCCGCAGCGCGCGATACACCGTCGGCGCCGCCGCGAAATTGGTGACACCGAACTCGTCGAGAACTCGCCAGGTGAGTGCGGGTGAGAACCCTGCATGCAGGAACAGCGATCGCGTTCCCGCCGCCATCGGCCCCAGCAGCGCGTAATAGAGGCCATAGGCCCACCCTGGATCGGCGGCGTTCCAGAAGACGTCGTCGGGACGGACATCGAGGCCGAACTCCTGATAGGCGTGGAACGACGCCAGCGCGCGTACCGGCACGGGCACCCCCTTTGGCGTCCCCGTTGTGCCGCTGGTGAACAGTTCGACGAGCAGCCCATCGCCGCCGACGGCGACTGCGGCACCGGCCGGATCATCTGGCTGGTGGGCGGCGATCAGCGCCGGGAGCTCGAGTTCGTGATCAGCAGACCGGCCCGCCGCGATGACTCGCCACGGCGCATCGGCAGGCATGTCCTCTCCGGCCGCCAGCTTGGGCAGCTGATCGAGGTCCGAGATGACGAGCTTCGCCCCGCTGGCCTGCAAGCGGAACGCGATGGCTCCGGGCGCGAACGCCGTGAACAACGGGACGTAGACCGCGCCGCGCCGCCAGATCCCCAATGCGGCGACGACGAGATCCGCAGACTTGCTCATCAGGGTCGCCACCCGATCCCCCGGTTCGACGCCGAGTCCGGCGATGGCCGCGGCGAAACGGGACGACTGCTCGCGCAGGTGCCCATAGGTCAGGTCGAGCGACACCAGGTCGCCCGCGGCGTCGGTCTCGATCACCGTGAACGCCACCGCGTCGGCGGGGTGCCGGTCGCACAGCAGGTCAGCGGCACAGGCATCGGGACGGTCGTACTGCGCGAGCAGTTCATCGACACGGTCGGTGGTGGTGGTCATGTGCTCCTCGGTTCTGTCGGCGGTCTCTGGGTAGGATCCATGTCACAGTTGCCCAACCGCTACCCCCGAAAAGGGGTGAGAACGATGACAGGCCGGAATGCGTTGCTCCGACCGCGCGACACCGACGCGCTGCGCGACGAGATGCGCCGCCTGTCGAAGGCACTCGAGGTCCCGGTCCTGTTCGGTGGCGAGGTCCACGCGGGGTCGCTTCTCCTGACGGAATTCGCCGGCACCCGGACGAATGGCCTGCGCGGACTCGCCGTCAGTTCGCAATCCGGGCTGGGCGGGCGGGTCATCGACCGACTGCGCCCGGCGGCGGTCTCCGACTACCGCAGCGCCGACGCGATCACCCACCACTACGACCGCCCGGTCCTCGGCGAAGGGCTGCGGTCCGTGCTGGCCGTGCCGGTCGTCGTCGACTCCATACCTCGCGCCGTGCTGTACGCCGCCCGAAGAGACTCCACGCCGATGGGTGGGAAGACGGCCGACGCGGTGGTCGCGGCGTGTCGACGCCTTGCCGCAGAAATCGCCATCAGGGACGAGGTCGATAGACGCACCGAAATGCTCTCGCTCGCTCGGACCGGCGCCCGGAGCGCGCCCGACGCGGCGTCGATCGAGGAGCTCAGGAGCATTCATGCAGGACTTCGTGAGCTCGGTGCCTCGCTCGACTCCGTCACGAGCCGACAAGCACAAGCTCTCTCAGATCGTCTCGCCCGAGTCATCGGTGGAGACACCGAGGTCCGAGACCAGGCTTGCTTGTCACGCAGGGAGATCGACGTTTTGGCCCTTGTCGCCGTCGGATGCGCGAATGCCGAAGCCGCCAAGAGGCTTTCCCTCGGCGCCGAAACGGTGAAGAGCTATCTCCGCAGCGCGATGCGCAAGCTGGGCGCACATTCACGGGCCGAAGCAGTGGCCAACGCGCGACGGATGAACCTGCTCCCCTAGCGACCGGTACGAATGTGGATGTCCCAGTGCGTGAGTCCGTGGGACTCGAGGACGTCAGTGGTGAACAGCACCGGGTCGATGCGGTTCTCGGCCGCCTCCACCGCCGCGACCGTCATGGTGGCCGTCGCCTCCGACTGGTTGTGGCCTGACGTATGGGACCACCGCCCGGTGGTGCGGTTCCGGATGAGCACCGACCACTCGTCGGTCCCCGGAAGGTGCAGTCGACGCAGCATCGGGCCACCAACGGCCGGCAGCAGACTTGCTGCCCGCAACGACCACGTCGCTACGGCCGAACTCAGCGCCAGGTAATTCTCGATGAGTCGACCGTCTTCGCCGGCGACGAGATGGTCAGGAAAGTCGGCCCGGACAAACCGCTTCCGGCTCCCCGGCGGCCCTTCGATGGTTCTCGGACGCGTCAGGTTACGGATCATTGCGTTGCTCGCACCGTCAGGGAACTTCGTCCCCAACAGACCAGCAGTCCATTCGACTGCGGCACGGCCATGCCTCTCACCCGTTCCCAGGGTCAAGGCCACATCGATGTGATCCCCCGATTCGGCCGGGAGTTCGCCGGCCATCAACGTGGTGAGACCGGGAGCCAGCCCGACGAATGCCAGCACACCACCTGCGGCCGGCGCCGCGATGATCTTCTCCAGGTAACCGGCGGTCGCGCTGATATCGACGAATCTGGCCGTCCCCGCCTGCTGGGCGAGCGCGGGATCCTCCAGGCCTGACGCGTTGATGACCGTGTCCACGTCTGCGATTGCCGATACGTACTCCGACTTGTCGGCGGCACCGAGGTATACGAGCCGATCATCGGCCGCGGCCCGGCGCCCCACCCTCACGACGTCGTGGCCGCGACCGGACAAGGTGGTCACGATCCGCGCGCCGACAGCACCGTTGGCACCGAGCACCGCGACCTTCATCGCACCGCCTCATCCAATTGCGCTGCCGGAAGATCGAAACCGCCGGCGTGCACCATGCGCCGGTACAACTCGTCGCTGTCCATCAGATGTTCATGATCGCCGGTTGCCCGTACCCGGCCTGCCTCCATCACCACGATCATGTCGGCGTGACGCACGGTGGAGAGTCGGTGGGCAATGGTGATGACTGCGCCTGTCTTCGCCCGCTTCTTGATGGATCCGACGATTGCCGCCTCCGTCAGGGTGTCGACCTGCGATGTCGCCTCATCCAGGAGCAGAATCGGTGAAGGCCGAATCATTGCGCGCGCCATGGCGATCCGCTGACGCTGACCACCGGACAGGTCGGTGTCGCGAATCGGCGTGTCGAGACCGCGGACCTGCGCTGCGACCACCTCGTCGAGCTGCAACAACGTCAGCACCTCGGCCAGTTCGTCGTCGGTGGCGCCGGGATGGATGAACCGGAGGTTCTCACCTACGGTCCCCGGGACCAACGGCGACTCCTGCTCCACGTACGCGATCCTCGCCCGAACCGATTCCACACTCAGGTCCGGGTACCGCGCACCACCGAGACGAACCACTCCCGAAGCGGGCTCGACGAACCTGAGCACGGTGGAGAACAACGACGTCTTGCCCGCGCCGGAAGGCCCGACGATCGCGGTGTGCCCGATGGCCGGGATACGTACATCGACCCGATCGAGCGCAGGGTCGAGTTCGGCACCATATCGGACGGTGACATTGTCGAACTCGATGGCAGCGGTATCGGCCCTCGACAGTGATTGCGGTTCGGCGCCTTCGGCCGGTACGGCCTCTGCTTCCAGTGTTTCGAGTTCGCGGATACGCATCGCTGCCGCGATACCCGACTGTAGGGCGGTGATGTTTGTCGTCAGCTCGCCCACCGGGCCCATCAACGTAAACGCATACAGCAGGAACGCGATCAGGGCAGAGACCTCCAGGGTTCCCGAATCCACCCGCCACGCGCCCAGCGCCAAGATCGCGATGATCGCTCCTTGCACCCCCGTCCAGGCGACGGTCCACGCCCCGGCCGAGATGCGCACGCCTGAAATGGCATGCACCCGCGCCTGCATTGCGTTCTTGCCGATGAGCGCCCCGACCCGGCCCTCGGCCCCGGCTGCTTTCACCGTCCGCACCGACCGCAAACTGCCCTCCAGCACACCGCCGAGATGACCGAGTGATTCCTGGGTCAGGGCCTCGGCCTTGGCAATCCGCGGCATCAGCACCGCGAAGATCGCGCCCACGATGACGATCGCGGCGAGCGTGACACCCAAGAGCATCAGATCGAGAACACCCATCAACACCACGGTGCCGATCGTGACGCAGGTCGCGTTGATCACCCCGACAGCGGCTGTCGATGCGGCTTCACGCAACAGCACGGTGTCGGAGGTGACCCTGGTGACCAGTTCACCGACGGGCCTCGATTGCACCGACGGCACCGTGGAGCCGAGTAGGCGTCTGACCAACGACGCACGTGCATCGAACACGATGTGTTCGGCAGTGGTCCCCAGCACCACCCACTGAGCCCATCCGAGTACGGCTCCGACGATGAGCAGTGCGATCAACACCCAGACCGGCCCCTGCATCGACGCCCCTGTGCCGAGAGAGTCCAGGATCCACTTCGTCACCATCGGTGTCGCGAGCACGGTGACCGAGCCACTCAGTGCCAACACCAGCCCCAATAGGATTCTGCGCTTGTGCGGTCTCGCGAAACCGATCAGAACTTTGACGTTGCGCAGCCCACCGGCCTCGGATACGGGGGGTTGTTCGCTCAACTCGACGGAGGTATCCACCCTCATAGTGGAACACAGTTGTTCCAGTTCGGGCAAGGATTATTCCGTCATAAAACAACAGTGCACCAGTATGGGCCAGAAGTGCACTAAACTCGCTGTCATGACTGCGACGCACCCCGCCGCCGAAACCGGCGCCCGCGAACGTACCCGCCGCGCCATACTCGACGCCGCGGTCGTCGTCCTCGCGAAATCACCCACCGCGCCGTTGTCGGAGATCGCCGACCGCGCCCGGGTGGGCCGCACCACGCTGCACCGCTACTTCCCGGAACGCGGCGACCTACTCGCCGCCGTAGGACGCTACGGCGAGCAGGCCATGGCCGAGGCAGGCGCCAGAGCCGATCTCGCCTCCGGGGACGGTCTCGACGCCGTGCTGCGGCTCTGCCAGGAGTACTTCGAACTCAGCGATGTGCTGACGGTGGCGTTCTTCGCCGCCGGGATCAACGACCAGGACATCTGCTTCTCCGACAGCACCGTCGTCGACGCGGTCGAACGCGGGCGCCACGACGGATCCATCGACCGCGAACTCGATGCGGCCTGGATCATCAACATGATGTGGGCTGTGCTCTACGCCTCGGTCGACCACGTCAACACCGGCGCTGCCGGCCGAATGAAGGTGCAGTCGATGACACTGCGGAGCGTGCGTAAAGCCATTGCAGCCCAGCAGTAGTCATCAACCGGCTACGTGATCGCCCGACGGGGCACACCGTCGGGTTCACCCACCTCGACCCCGCTCGTGGTCACTCTCACCACGCGCGCGGTATTGATGTCGAAGAACAGTCCGGCCACCCGCATGCGTCCATCGGCGACGGCTCTGCCGACCACAGGATGCCGCTGCAAGGTCTGTAACTGCACGGCCACGTTGACGATGCCGAGCTGATCGACCTCGTCGAATCCGGCCACCGCGGCGCTCAACCCCGCAGGATGGCCGGAGCGGAAGGCTGCCAGGGACGGTTGCGCGTTCTGCAACCAGCTGGCGACGGGTCCGCTGCCGTCCGACGCATCGCCCGCGATGAGTGCCTTCATCGCCCCGCACGACGAATGTCCGCACACCACTGCCGAACTCACGCCGAGTTCGTCGATCGCGAACTCGATGGCGGCCTCGACAGAGGTGTCCGTCGCAGGGGCGGCCGGCACCAGGTTGCCGACGTTACGCACCGTGAACAGATCCCCTGGGCCACTGGAGGTGATCACATTCGGCACCACCCGGGAATCGGCGCACGTGACGAAGAGCGTGTCCGGGTCCTGCCCGTCGGTGAGATCGGTCAGGTAGCCCAGCAGTTCATCTGCGCCGTTCCGATGGTATTCGTCGACACCGTCCCTGATCGGCTGCAGTGCCCGCGGCGAGTCCGTCGCCGTGCCGGATTGCCAGAACTTCCACGGCACCAATCCCAATCCGCGGCCGAAGGCAGCGCGGCGCGCAGGCGGGGCCATCGGGGCGTCTTCGATCATGGCCCCGCCGGTCTGCTGGATCAGCACGGTTCCGCCGTTCGCCTCATGGGCTCGCTTCCAGTCCTCGATCATGTCCGCTGCGGCATGGTCGAGATAGTCGGTGTCGAGTTCGAGGCTCACATGCGCGTCGGCAGGAACCGACGACAGCGTCTTGGTCAGCCGCGGCAACGCGAGAAAGCTCAGTGAACCCCTGACGCTCACGCGCCACTGTCGCGATTCGTCGGTACCGAACTGTTCTGCGCTCATCTCCGCCCGGACCACTCTCCAGATGAGCACCAGGACGGCTACCGCGAGTCCGATCCCGACGCCCTCGAGCAGGTTCAGGAAGATCACCGACAGCATGGTGATCAGGTAGACCCACAGGTCTCCGGTCCGCAGCGCCAGCCGCATGTGGGCAAGTTTGACCAGCTGGATACCGATCACCACGAGTAGACCGGCCAAGGCGGCCGTCGGGATCTGCTGCACCAGGCCCGTCAGCAGGACCGAGAACACCAGCAGCCAGACCCCGTGCATTACCGTTGATGCACGAGTCCGGGCACCGGTGGCGACGTTCGTCGAGCTTCGCACGATGACGCCGGTCACCGGCAGTCCGCCGAGCATGCCCGACGTGATGTTGGCGCTGCCCTGTCCCAGGAGTTCCCGGTTGAATTCGGTACGGGGACCGGTGTGCATCTTGTCCACGGCCACGGCCGAGAGCAGCGACTCCACACTGGCGATCAGTGCCACGGTGATGACGCCGAGGACGACGGCGCTCCAGTTGCCGGTCGGGAGTTCGGGCAGCGCAATCGAATCAAAGAAGTTGCCGCCGAGTTCGATTCGCTCGGCGTCGATCGGGGCGGCAATGGCGACCAGTGTCGCGGCGACGATGGCGACCAACGGCGCCGGTACCTTGCGAACGTTTTCCGGTAGCAGCGGCCAGGTGAGCATGATGACAACGACGAGTCCACCGACCAAGACGTCGGCAGTCCGGAAGTCGACGATCTGGCCGGGTAGGGCCGTCAGGTTCTCCCAGGCGTCACTACGTGAGGATCCACCGAGCAGAACGTGAATCTGTTGCAGCGCAATGGTGATCCCGATCCCGGCGAGCATCGCATGGACCACGACCGGTGCGATGGCCAGAGCCGACTGTGCCACCCGGCTCAGTCCGAACACTATTTGCAGGACGCCCGCCGCGACGGTGATCGCGCAGGTGACCTTCCAACCGAAATTGGCCACCAACTCGGCGACGACGACGGTCAAACCCGCTGCCGGACCACTGACCTGCAGCGGGGATCCACCGATCATCCCGGCGACGATGCCACCGACCACGCCTGCGATGAGACCCGCCATCACCGGCGCGCCCGAGGCGATGGCGATACCGAGCGAAAGTGGCAGTGCTACAAGGAAAACCACCAGCGACGCTGGTAAGTCATACCGAAAGTTCTCCCTGAAATATTTTCCCCGACGACTTAGCGATGAGTTTTCACTGAGCATCTGCATGATTTACAACCGTAGGGACGTCACGTTAACAACGCCTTAGATTTTTGTTACTTCGTACTATTTGTGACATATGCAACCAGTGCCGGATATGTCCCGATCAGTTCACTTATGGTTTTCGCCGAATCACTACCGGGAACTCCGGGCGCCCAGTTGTAATCTGATGCAATGGCCCGCCCTGATAACGACATCCCGTCCACCCTCGCCTTCGGTAGTCGCGCGGTACACGCCGGCAACACGGTCGACAAGGGTTCCGGCGCAATCCGCACCCCCATCGTGATGGCGAACTCCTATGCCTTGCCGGACGATCCGTCGAACGTCAGCTGGTCAGGCACCGACATACCGCTCTACACCCGCAACTCCGGCGCCAATCAGATTGCGCTGCAAGAGAAGATTGCCGCACTGGAGGAAGCACAGGACTCTGTCGCACTCGCTTCCGGTGTTGCCGCGCTGCATGCGGTGTTCTTCACCTATTTGAACACCGGCGACCACATCGTCGTCGCCGACGTGACCTACGAGGCCACGTGGCGCCTGTTCACCGAACTGCTACCGCAGAAGTTCGGCATCGAAGCCACCTTCGTCGACGCCGCCGATCCCGAGTCGGTCCGTGCGGCCCTGCGCACCAACACCCGGATCGTCCATGTCGAGGCCATTGCGAATCCGACCACGAAGGTCACCGACATCTCGGCAATCGCCGACATCGCGCATGCCGGTGGCGCTCTGTTGTCCGTCGACTCCACGTTCACCCCGCCGCCGCTCTATCGCCCGATCACCGATGGCGCAGATCTGGTGATCCACTCGTTGACGAAGTATTACAACGGCCACGGAGATGCGATGGGCGGTGCGGTGGTGGGCTCGCGAGCGATGATCGCGCCCATCAAATCGAATGCGATGGTCGATGTGGGAGGGGTGATCTCGCCGTTCAACGCGTGGCTGATCAGTCGCGGCGCGATCACCCTGCCGTTGAGACTCACCCGCCATCTCGACTCGGCTCAACAGGTGGCCGAGTTCCTCGAGGCCGATGACCGGGTCGCATACGTCGCGTACCCCGGCCTGCCGTCGCACCCCCAACACGAGGTCGCAGTCCGGCAGTTCGGCGGTCGCGGGTTCGGCGCCATGATGGCCTTCGCGGTCCGCGGCGACTCCGACACCCAGAACCGTTTCGTCGCGAACCTGCGGATGATCACGTCTGCGGTGTCGCTCGGACACGACGAGTCGCTGATCGTGCATGTGGGGACCGACGGCCCTCGCGTCGTCGCCTATCCCGAGCCCTTTCGGACGTGGGGACACCTCCGGTTCTCGATCGGACTCGAAGATCCCGCCGACATCATCGCCGACCTGAGCGCGGCGCTGGACGAGACGGTCAGGTGATCAGATCGCGTCCTTCGGCCGTCTCAACAATCCGATGAGACTACCTATCGAGACCACCCCGATCACCGCAGCGAACACCACTCCCGCGGTCGTCAGACCCCAAGCCTCGGCGGCAAATCCCACCGCGATGATGGGTACCGAGATGGCCAGATACGCGATCACGAAGTAGGCGGACGTCGCATCGGCTTTGCGGTGGGGTTCCACCCGGGACGCGATGGCCGCGATGCCCTTGCTGAACAGCAGACCCTGGCTGGCCCCGGCGATGACCGCGCCCACCACGAGACCTGGTAACGACGATGCCTCCAGGCTCACGATCAGGACGATCATTCCTGCGGCGAGCGCGACATAGCCGATCATCAGGGATGTGCGCACGGGTGCCTTGGACGTCAGGATCTGGGTCAGTGCCGATGTCGCGAACAGGGTGAAGACGACCAGGCCGGTGATGGTGGGCGACGACACGTCCAGGACACTGCCCATGAAGTTCGGCGCCACCGCGGTGAACAGACCCGCAACCGCGAACCCGGCCACCGCACCGACCGCGGCCTGGGTGAAAACCCCCCGCACGGACGGCGGGATGCTCACCCGCTGCAACTTCGGCCGAGCACCCTTGAGGACCTTCACGGTCTCCGGCACGACCATCAAACCGATCCCGGCGATCACCAGCAACACTGCGTGGACCACGAAGATCGTGCGGGTCGGGTACGGCGCGAACTCGGTGACGATGCCGGCCACCAGTGGCCCCAACCCCAGGCCACCTATGTTGGCTGCCGTCGCCACTGCGGTTGCCATCTTGCGGCGGCCTTTCGGGGCGGCCTCGATGACGGCCACCGTCGCGGTACTGGTGAAGATGCCCGCCGAGAAGCCCGAGATCAGTCGGCCGACGAACAGGATCTCCACACTGCCACCGACCAGGAACAGCACCGCGCTGAGCAGGGACAGGATCACTCCGGCGTAGAGCATGGGGCGCCGACCGATGGTGTCGGAGAACTGTCCGACCCCCACCAGTGCCGCGATGACACCGACGGCGTACGTGGCGAAGATTATCGTCGTCATCAGGCTGCCGAAACCGAACTCCCGCTCATATTCGGGATAGAGCGGGGTCGGCAACGTCGTCCCCATCATGACCACCGCGAACGCGTAGACGACCGCCGGGAACGCCAGCACCTTCACGCGCCCCGGACGCGCGAGTTCGGTGTCGTCCGTGAGCTGGGTTCGATCGTCGGTCATGACCTACCTCGTTCAGTCGCAGGACCAGCGGGTCCGGTTCTTCGGTGTGCTCGGGTACTCACCTCACAAGCCTCTCAGGCGCCCCGTTGTTCCTGCGGCGTTCGAGGGTCGAATTCCGGCTCCCCGGTAGAAAGATTGCGGCTACCTGGTAGAGCTGCGCCACCGAGTGGGCCTGACCGACGCTCTACCGCGGTCAGTGGCTAGGACGCGGGCGCGGCCGTCCAGGTCTGGGTCTCGCTGACCGACACGATGGTGCCGTCGTGGATGACGATGCGATCGGAGGGTGCATTGGCGATGACATCGAGCACGCTTGTTCCGCGTACCGCGAGAAACTCCGCCCTCGCGCCCACCGTCGCGCCCGCTTGCGGAAGACCCATCACCGTCCTCGCATCGTCGGTGACCATGGCCAGCGCGACGTCGGGGTGGACGTGCGCGGCGGTGATGGTCAGGGCCGCGGTTTCGAGGGCGTCGCTGCGCCCGATCGGATTGAACGGGTCGCGCACGTTGTCGGCACCGGCCGCCACACGGACACCGCCGGCTCGCAGCGGTTCGATTGCGGTGATACCTCGGGGCATCGATATCGGGTGATCGCGGCCCTGTAGGTAGAGATTGGTGATCGGGTTCGTCACCACCCCGATCCCGCTCTCGGCGATACGCGGGATCAATTCGTCCAGCTCGTCCCGTTGCATGGTCCCGAGCCGGGTGCAGTGCCCGGCGGTCCGGATCCGGTCGGCAGGCCACCCCCGGACCCGCTCGGCAAATGCGGCGATCGTGTGATGGTGGCCTTCGAGGAACTCGTCGGTGTGCAGATCCACCCCGACCCCTCTCGTTTCGGCGACGTCGAGCAAGCGGTTCAGGTCTCCGATCGGATCGGGAGCGCTGTGCGGCGATCCTCCGACGAGGTCGGCGCCGGCATCCAGTGCGGCGTGCAGCAGCTCATCGCTCGAATAGGCCTTGCACAGAGCGGCGATCTCGATGTCGATCAGTCCTCGCAACTCGCCACGAACCTGCGCGACGGCGCGGATGCCCCGCAGCGGATCGTCGCCGGCGAGGATGTCGACATGCGACCGGACCGCTGTCGTTCCGTTGCGCACCAGGGCAAGTGCGGCTGCCCGCGCCCGTACGCGGAATGATTCGGTATCGAACGACGCGCTCCCCTGCTTCCAGTTAGCGATGGCGTCGTGAAGATCACCCAGCGGTGGCTGCAGAGCATCCCACGAGAGGGCTTTGTCGAGGTGCGCATGTGGCTCGGCGGGCGCGGTCATCAACACGAACCCTCTCAGGTCGACGGTCCCAGCTGTATCGTCTGTCTCCGCTCTCTCCGCTGCACGGTCGTCGGTCGATCGCACTGCGGCGACCACGGCGTGGTCACCATTGCGCACCACATCGACGTCGACGACGGAGCCATCGGGCAACGTCGCGCCGCGAAGCCGCGAAACCGGCCGGGGAAGTACATGTTTCATCAGGTCTACTCCTCACAAGGACTGCCGATGGGCAGGGGGCGGAACGGTGGGTCAGACCCGCTGGGTACGCACGAAGATGCCCGCGACGTGGGCACAGGCCGCGCTGCGGGCGCCCTCTGCATCGCCTGCCTCGATCGCCGCGACGATCCGCTCGTGCTCGGACACCGCGAGGCGCCGATTGAGATCGGCAGTCCACACGTCCGACCGGAACAGATGGGACTGCCCGTCCAACCTCGACAGCGCCTCACCCAACGGGCGGTTTCCGGCCGTCTCCCGAATCAAGGTGTGAAATTGCAGGTCCAGTTGAGAATCACGCCGTTGATCGGCCGGCTCGTCGAGCAGTTCATATTGCATCTGCACCATCGCGCGCAGCTGCGCGACGGTTCCGTGCGTGGCGGTTCGGGTGGCGGTGAAGGCGGCGAGGCCATCGAGGACCTCACGCACGTCGAACACGGCTTTGAGCGTCTCCGCATCCAGCGACGCAACCCGGGCGCCCGCGTTCCGCGTATGCCATGCCAGTCCCTCGTAGATCAGCTGCTGCACCGCTTCCCGGACGGGAGTGCGGCTGACATTCAACCGCGCGGCCAGTGCCGGGACACTCAGCGGGCTACCTGACGCCAGTTCGCCCGAAAAGATCAACTCCCGCAGTGCGTCATGCACGGAGTCGGTGAGCAGTGCACGCTCGGTTGACGCCACGTCGCTTGTCCTGTCCCGTACTAGTTTCCGGCCGCCGCTACCCGCGCGGTTTCACGCAGGTCGACCGCCGGTGCCACACCGGTCCGCAGACCGGCCACTTTCATGGCGATGTTCTCGGCCACCGTAATCGGAGCGTAGCCGGTCTCGCCGTCCGAGAGGGTCCCGGGAAGGGCTTCGATCACGGCGTCGTGGTTGCCGTCGAAGAAGAACGCTGCCGAACGTCGCCTCCGAATCTGCCCGTTCACCACCGGCGGATTCACCCGGTGGATCGTCGACATCCAGCGGTCGTTGGTCCAGCGGGCCATGGCGTCGCCCAGATTGACGAGCAGGGCGCCGTCAGCGAGCTCCACGTCATGCCAGCGACCGCCGCGGTCGAGCACTTGCAATCCCGGCACCTGATCGGCCCACAGGACCGTCAGAATTCCGAAATCCGAGTGCGCGCCCATGCCCTGGAGATCACCGGTGAACTCGGTATCACCTTCGGGCAGGGCATAGTTGTTCATCTTGAGGACCTCGATCGAATGATCGACCATGCTGCCGAAGTGGTGCGGCTCGAGTCCCAGGGCATCGGTGAACGCCGTCATCAACGTGCGCGACAATTGCTGCGCGGCGGCGAAATACCGCCTCACCCGGGGCTCGAATCCGGGAACTGCCCCCGGCCAGTTGTTGGCGGCATAGCTGATCTCGGGGAGGTCGAGGCCTGCGAAATCCGCGGCGGCCGTACCCACGGTGAATGCCTCGTAGAAGTCGTTCATCTGGTTGGCGGTCGGGATACCCAGACTCATGCTGAGCGACTCGGACTTCGGCGGGGAGTATCCCCGGTTGGTGGCCGGGTCGCGCCGATACTCCTTCTTGACCGCCAACGGCAGCGCAAAGAACTCATCGAGCGCATCGGCCAGGTCAGCGGTCAGTGCGGTGTCGATACCGTGTCCGACGATCTGTACGAAACCAACCTCCCGACAGGCGTTGTCGAGTCCAGCGGCGACGGCGGCGCACTCCGCGCTGCTACCGGCATCGCGTCCGTGCAGATACGGGCTGATGTCGATGATGGGTACGTGGAACGGTGTCGTGAACATGGTGATGCTTCTTTCGCCGAAGGTTCTCAGGATTTGTTCGCGGACTCGTGCCAGCTGCCGACCGCCGCCTTGGACACCAGGCCCATCAGCGCGAACACGGCCACACCGAACACCGAGGCGAGCACGATGGCAGCGATCAAGTCATCGGACTGCAGCCGGCCCCGGTAGACATCGAGCAGGGTTCCGATGCCGGGTTGGCCCTTGGCGAAGAACATGTCGCCGATGATCGCGCCCACCACCACCAACCCAGAAGCTGTGCGGATACCGGTCAAGATCGTCGGAAGTGCGGCGCGCAGTTCGAGTTTGACCAAGCGATCCCAGCGGGAGGCGTGTGACAGTGCGAACAGTTCGTGGAGACCGCGATCCACCGATCGGATACCGAAATGGGTGTTGGTGATGATGGGGAACGCAGCGATGAGAACACATACGAGCGTGCGCGACGACATCCCGTAGCCGAACCACAAGCCGATCAGCGGCACGATGGCCAGGATCGGGATCACCTGGATCACCACGGCGTAGGGGTAGATGATGCGTTCGATCCACTTGGCCTGGCTCATCAGCACACCCGTGCCGACCCCGACGACCACGGCCACCAGGAATCCCACGAGCGCCACTTGTGCGGTGACAGCGAGGGCCGCCAGCATGGGTTGCAGGTGCGACCACTCGAGCAGAGAGTTGGTCAGCACCTCCGACGGCGGGGGCAGCAGAAACCGTCGTTCGGGTGCGAGCAGCCAGTAGCTGACCGCGGACCATGCGGCGAGGGCCCCGATCAGCGAGAGCAGCGGATAGAGCAGCGCAGCCGCAAATCCGCGGACGCGACGGATGTTCCGGTTCCGCGCCTGAACTCCTGTAGCCGTCTTGCTGCGTGGGCGGGTCCGGGCAGGCATACCGGTTGTGGCGGTGAGGGTCATCGGATGCTCCCATGCAAGGTCGCGGAGATATCGGCAACGTATTCGTTGAACCGCTGATCGAATCGCAGTTCTGGGTCACGCGGGTACGGCAGGTCGATGTCGATCACGGCGGCGATCTTTCCCGGGCGGTGGGTCATCACCACGACCTTGTTGGCGAGATACACCGCCTCCGACACCGAGTGGGTGATGAACATGGCGGTGAACTTCTGTGCGGTATAGAGCTTCTGCAGCTCGGCCTGCATCTCCAGGCGGGTCATCTCGTCAAGGGCCCCGAACGGCTCGTCGAGCAGCATGATCTCCGGAGACAGCGTGAGCGCGCGGGCGAGCGACACCCGCATCTTCATGCCACCCGACAAGGCGTTCGGCAACTGGTCCGCGAACTGATCGAGCCCGACCGCTGAGATCGCCTCCGCGGCACGACGTTTGTAGTCTGCTCGATAGCCTCGCCGGTCACGTCTGAGTTCTCCCCCTTTCAGTTCTGCCGACAATTCCACGTTCGCGCGGACGTTGCGCCACGGGAGCAGGGTCGGCTCCTGGAAGATGAAGCCGACGGATTCGCCGGCCACCGCCACCGAACCCTCCGTAGGGCTTTCGAGCCCGGCCGCCATACGCAGCAGCGTCGACTTCCCGCAGCCCGACGGTCCCACCACCGCGACAAAATCACCGCGCCGCACCTCGAGGTCCGCCTTCTCGATGGCAACGGTTCCGGTGTCGAACTGCTTCACCACATCTGCAAACACCATCTGCAGATCTTTGGTGAGCCGCCGAGCGTCGGTTCCCCGCGTCGTGTCGGCTAGTTTCATGGTCATCTCCAAGAGCTTGGCTGTACATGTAACGGCTGGGCTGACTTCCGATTCTCATCTTTGATTACATGCATGACGTTCTCGTTGCACAGAGTTACAACTTGATGACATCACCGCGGTGAAAGTAGGGAAAGACGACCTCAACCGCGCCTTTACGCAACTCCCCATCGTGCAGAACCCCATGCTTAACACCATCGCAACAGAACAGTGATTACATGCAATTGTTCGAACTCACCCCAAGGAGAACCGTGAAAGCACAACGCACCCGGCGCATCGGTGTCACCGTCGTCGCCCTCACCACACTCGGTCTGTCGGCCTGCGCCTATGGCTCGGACGAGGCCGCAGAGTCCGTGTCCATCGAGCCGGCCGCGGCAGCACAGAGTCTCGCCGATGTCTGTCCCGCGAATGTCGGCGTCCAGCTACAGTGGCAACCGCAATCGGACATGGGTGGCCTGTTCGGGTTGCTGGGACCCGGATACGTCGTCGACACCGACGACAAGTCGGTCACCGGCCCCCTGGTGGCGGGCGGTAAGGACACCGGCGTCGACATCACGCTCAAGTCCGGTGGCCCCGCGATCGGCTTTCAGTCGGTGACCTCGCAGCTGTACGTCGACGACTCGGTCATGCTCGGCGTGGTGCACGGCGATCAGCTCGTGTCGGCAGCGGCCGACCAGCCTGTGGTGGGCGTGACGCCTCTGCTCAAATACAGCCCCGCCATTCTCATGTGGGATCCCGCGACCCATCCGGAATGGAAATCCGTCGGCGACGTCGGCACCACCGACGCCACGGTGGTGGTGTCCAAGGATCAGATTTTCCCGCAGTGGATGGTGGCGAAAGGACTGCTCAAGCAGTCGCAGCTCGATACCAGCTACGACGGGGCGCCGTCCAGGTTCGTCGGGGACCCCGCAATCGCTCAGCAGGGCTTCGCCAACTCTGAGCCGTACACCTACGCCGAGGAAACCCCTGCCTGGGACAAGCCCGTGTCGTACGGACTGGTCAAAGACGCCGGTTACGACATCTACGCGTCAAATGTCTCTGTGCGCGCCGACAAGGTCGCCGAGTACTCCCCATGCCTCGATAAACTGGTACCGATCATCCAGCAGTCCGGTGTCGACTACATCGGCTCGCCCGAAGCCACCAACAAGGTGATCGTCGACGTGGTGTCGCAAGATCAGACGTACTCCCCCTACAGCGAGGGTGAAGCTGCCTTCAGCGCGAACCTGCTGAAGGACAAAGGATTGTTGGCAAACGAAGACAACGGCTCGTTCGGTGTCTACGACGAGGCGCGCACGCAGCGCAACGTCGACGACCTGCGTCCTGTCCTCGCTGCCGGCGGCAACCAGGTTCCCGACGCCATGACCGCCGAGCAACTGTTCACCAACCAGTTCACCGACCCCTCGATCACGATCCCCTGACCGAGCACTCTTCACCGGAAGGCACTCTCCGCATGACAAACGACATGAAAGAACTCGAGCGCGAACGCCGTATGGGGGCCCTGGGCACCGAGAGCGACCGTGAGGTGCGGCGAATATCGCTCGCAGACCTGGACAGTCGACGCTCAGACATCGCCGATGAACTCTGGTCCGCAGCAGTCGACATCGGCTTCTTCCAGGTGATCGACCACGGTATCGATCTTGCCGATGTCCGCCACGCGTTTGCAATGGCCGAAGCGTTCTTCGCGCTGCCCGAAAGCGTCAAAGCCCTCCGTCCCAAGCGCTACAACTCGGGATGGGAGAGCCTGACCCAGGTACGACCGTCGGTGGGAACTCCCGATCAGAAGGAGTCATACCAGGTCACCTTGTCGAATATGGACGGGCTGTGGCCGACGGACGCCGAGCTCGCCGGTTTCGAGAAGACGATCCTCGACTTCGAACGCCGCTGCTGGACCCTCGCGATGGAACTGCTCTCGCTGTTCGCCGACAAGCTCGGGTTCGATCGCGACTTCTTCACCCGCGCACACGATCCCGCGTCACCGAGCTACCAGAGCACGCTGCGGCTGCTGCACTATTACGCGTTGCCGGCGGACGCCGATCTCACCGGCGTGTGGCGGGCCGGTGCACACACCGACTTCGACTGCTTGACGCTGCTTTTCCAGCGCAGCGGGCAGGGCGGACTACAGGTCTGCCCGGGCAAGGAGATGGACGATCAGGTGTGGACGTCGGTGGAACCGTCAGACGATGCCATCACCTGCAACATCGGAGACATGCTGATGCGGTGGAGCGACGATGTCCTGCCGTCGAACTTCCACCGGGTACGCAGCCCGGGACCCGACGATCATCGCGGTTCCCGCTACAGCATCGCATTCTTCGCTCAGGCGAACCGAGAGGTGCCGATCGAGGGCCCGCACGGAAAATACCCTGTCATCACTGCCGAGGACTACCTGCAACAACGCATCAGCGCGAACTTCGCCACCTAGCCCGTACCGACCCATCCTGGTGGGTTCTGGCGAGCGTGACCTGGGTCGATACTCGCCAGAACCCACCAGGATCGGGGCCTCAGTGGTGCGCAGCCCCGAGTTCGATGATCAAGACCCCGCCGGCGATGGTCACGATGCCCAGACCCATCAGCCAGGTCAGCGGATCATCGAAGAGGATCTTGGCCACCACCGCGGTGATCGCGACACCGCACGCCGCCCAGATCCCGTAAGCGATGCCCACCGGCATCCCCTCGGCCAACGTCAGCGCCAGCATCCCGAAGGCCAGCAGATAGCCGATCGCCGTCGGGATGAGCCACACGGCTTTCCGAAAACCGTCTGATGCCCGCAACGACATGGTCCCGGCGACTTCACTCACGATCGCGATGGCCAGATACACCCACTGCATCAGGGTTGCTCCGACTCTGGGTCCGTGGACATCGTCACCATCTCGGCCCTGTGGGACCCCAGTTCCACCAGCAGGACCCCGACGATCACGACCCCGATCCCGAGCGCGATCACCCAGGTGAACGGGTCGTCGAAGATGATGGCCGCGAGTACAGCGGTCAACGCGACGCCGCATGCTGCCCAGATCCCGTAGGCGACACCGATCGGCATGCCCTCACGCAGCACCAGCGCCAGGCAGACAAATGCACCGCTGTAGCCGAGCACGACGAGGACGATCCAGGCCGGATGATCCACGGCCGCCCGTAGTGCGAGAGTCGCGGTGACCTCCATGACAATTGCGCCGCACAGCAGCAACCACGGTTTGATCGAGCGGGACTGCGCGGAAGTGCTCATGACCGGCAATCATCCCGCACGGGCGCCCCGGCGAGGCGGTCGATCAGATACGGGAGGATCCCGCCGGTGTTCACGGTGCCGTGACCGGCAGTGGGTTGCAGATCGACAGTCACCGAACCTCCCAGAACACACTGGTCCCGGATGGACGCTGCCGTCCACGCGGGGTCATTGAACTTGTCCTGCCCGCCGTACAGCACGAGCAGCGGAGCAGTGAGGGCTGCCTTGGGCAGCGCCATCTGCTGGATCAGCTCGCGT
Organism: Williamsia limnetica; assembly: GCF_003217475.1. GTDB lineage: Bacteria > Actinomycetota > Actinomycetes > Mycobacteriales > Mycobacteriaceae > Williamsia > Williamsia limnetica. The sequence continues at coordinate 123,622 of NZ_QJSP01000003.1, forward strand.
AGTCGAGCGGTGGCGACGGGCGACGCAGGCACGAAGTCGGGCCCCGAGATCTGAGTGACCGCCTTCTCCCGCACAGACGCCTCGGCGCATGCGCTCAGTGCATCCCAGTGCTGGGCGAGTCCACCGCGCCGATAGTCATCGCGGTTCATGTCGGGGTTGCGCCGCGCGAGCGATTCCTCCATCCACTGCAGGCTTCCCTGCTGTTCTCTGGTGAGCGCGCCGGCCGCGGCCAGGTCGACCACCGGTACCTTGCTGGTGGGCGGCACCTGGGCCACCGCACCTTTCAGGTGCAACTCGGGCGCATACGACGCGGCCATCTCGTCCGCGGCCCAGCTCGCGCCGGCACCCTGCGATATCCCGTAGGTCACCCAGGTCGTCGACACCTGCGGGTACACCTGCCGGACCGCACGGACCGAGTCGATCATGGTGCGCGCGGCAGAATAGGGATCGAGGTACGGGTGCGGGCCGCTGTCCGACCCGAGGCCGGCGAAGTCGGCGAGGGTCACTGCCATACCCGCGCGCAGATACGTGGTCACCAATCGGGCGAGCCCATAGAGGTTGCCAGTCAGCGATGGCGCACAGTTGGTGTTGATCCCGGTCGACCCGTGTCCCAGCGCCAGGACGGGCCAGCCGCCCTCGGGCGGTGTGCCCTCTGGTTCGAAGACCGTTCCCGACACGACATTCGGCTTGCCAGTGGTGTCGGTGGACCGATACAGCATCCGGACGCCACGCAGGTCGGGAGCGAGGCCGGTGGTCGACACCCAGTCGCGCCTGTCGACGACGTCACCGGGAGCCGGATAGGCGATGGACGACGTCGTCGGCATCGGCTCATCGGGTGGCGTGGCGGGCTGGGCCGTGCCGCACGCAGCGAGAACCAGCGACACGATCGCGGCAATCGCCACAAATCCGTGTCTTGTGAACGTCACGGGCACGAACTTACCAGCGGCCGGGTACTGCTCCGCTCACGTGATCGGCACCGCCGCAGACACCACCCGATCGGGTCGGATCAACACTGCCCGGGCTCCATTGGTGTTCAGCCATCGGCGCATCGCAGGTGTGAACGGCCCCAGGTCGCCGACCTCCACCTCCCGCGCACGCACCGATCGGGCGCGCCGCAGCAGCGCCGCATCAGCGTGCCCGTCGACGAGGAGAACGTAACCGCAGCCGAGGATTTCGTCGGACCGCCGAGACTCGCCGCCTGCATCGGGCGACGTGAACTGAGGAACCGGCCGTCCTACGATGCCCCGCGGACGACGTGCCCATGCGCGGAATCGGGAGCCCCGACGACCCACCGGCGGATAGATGAAGGCGGGGCCGACCGCCGCTGCTCCCGGTACGGAGTCGACCAGACGCATCGCTGCGTGAGCCACCGTCTGCGCGGGCATGCCGCGAACGCTCATCAGCGTTCCCACCACGGTCGCCGCGGCCACCGACCGCAGCACATGCGGCCTGCGTTCGGATTGATACGTCTCCAGTAGCCGCGCGTCTGCGCGGCCCCCGATGACCGCCGCCAGCTTCCACGCCAGGTTCATCGCGTCACGCTGACCCGCGCCGAGGCCCTGCCCGATGAACGGCGGCGTGAGATGCGCCGCGTCCCCGAGGACGAACAGCGGACCCGAGCGCCAGCGCCGACGGACGCGAGCGGCGTGCCGGTAGGTCGCTGTCCGGAGTATGTGCACGTCGTCGACGTCGGTCGGCAGGTGTGCGCGTACTGCCTTCAGCGCCCACGCCTCGTCCAGGTCGTCAACCTCGTCCGAATCGTCCATCTCATCCAGGTCGTCGCCACGATCCGGGAGCCGGAACTCCCAGCGGTATCTGTCTCGTCCGATACGCATGAACGTCGATGCCTGTGCTCCCGTACAGACCTGGTGCACGCCGGGCCACATGTGCAGTTCGGCGGCACAACGGACATCGACGACGAGCCAGCGTTGCCTGAAGCGAAGGTCGAACGCGTTGCGCCCGATAGCAGTTGACACAACGCTCGAGGCGCCGTCGCATCCCAGGACGAATCGCGGGGTGAGGATCTCGCTACCGTGCTCACTGCGCACCCTGAGTGTGGTCACCCCGTCGACGACCTCAACCGATTCGACGTCGACCCCCTCCCGGACGGTGATGGCGGGTTGCCGAGACACCGCGACGCGCAGCGCCCGCTCGAGGTCCGGTTGGTCGAACATCGTGCTCTGGCGCCAGCCGTGATATCCGTCGGGAGAGTCACGAACAAACCTCATCAACACCCGCATCTGGGCATCGACCAGGCGCATCCCCTCGGCGGGCCTGCCGTGCGGACCGAAATCGTCAGCCGCCCCGGCGCACTGCAGGATTCGGTACACCTCGTCGTCGATGTGGACGGCGCGAGGCAACGGGTACACCCCGCGGTGACGTTCGAGTATCGTGCTTTCGATTCCGTATCGCGCCAGCAGCGCGGCGGCCGTCAGACCGGTCGGGCCGGCGCCGACGATCACTACCTGGGAGGACACGACACAGTGGTTCCGGCAGTGGGCTCGGGTGGGTTCTGTTCGGTGTGAGTATGTTCGGGCTCAGTATGTTCGGGCTGAATATATTCTGGCGGAATGCGTGTGGGGCCGGCATTTTTGGGCGGGGCGTTCAGAGCCTTACTGATGCCCCTCGCTCCGTCCAGTCCCGACAGTTCTTTCGCCAACGCCCGCGCCCTCTCCCGGTAGCCGGGGTCGTCGAGGACTGTGCGCACTGCTCGGCGGATGGCTGTCGGCCTGGTCGACCGCAATCGAATTCCGGCGCCCGACCGCACGATGCGGGCCGCAACTTCGTTCTTGTCCTCCGTCGACCCCGCGACCACGATCGGGACCCCGTGTCGCAGCGCGAAGTGCACGCCACCCCAGCCGCCATTGGTCACCAGGACATCCGCGCGCGGCAGCAACGTGTCGAATGGAACGAACTCCGCGACGATGGAGTTGGCGCCGGGGGCACGCACCGTCTCGGCGGCGGGGCCACCCGTCGTCGCGATCACCAACGTACGAGTGTGCGCCAGCGCCGACAGTGTCGGTTCGATCAATCTGCCCATATCGCCGTTGTCGAGTGTGCCCTGTGTGACGACCACAACCGGGTCCGCACCGTCGAGCCGATGCCACCAGGCGGGAGCGGGAGCAGTTGTGCCGGCGGTGTCGAGCACCGGCCCGACGTAGTCCAGCCGGTCGTCGAGATCGCGCCGCGGATACTCGAACGACGGCGCGGTGAGGACGAAGATGTCATCGGCGAGCAGCGGCCAGTCGAGGATGAAAGTTCCCGCGTCGCGGCCGACGGCCTCCTGCACCGCGGCGTCGGCTTTTCGCTGTACCCGGCGCAACACCAGCGCTCGGGCAGCCGCGCTGAGCAGTTGGTTCCGACGCATCCCCCACCGCGTGCTCGACGGGGGCAGGCCTGGACCGAACGGCGCGGTGTCGCGGCTCGACGCCATCAGCGGCGAGGTGCACACAGTGCCTATGCGGGGCGTGTGGCCATCGCGGGCAGCCAAGGTGGGCAGCAACCCGAGGAAGAGGTTCTCGGCGAGCACCACGTCGATGGCCCGCTCGGAGAGAATTTTCGACACCGCCCGATGTTGATCGGCGATGTTCTCGACGAACAGGTTCTCGAGATCGTAGCGGGATCGAAGAATGCCGGGCAACCGGGATCGACCTGGGAATTCTCCGTCGAGGTCGCGATCATCGAAGTCCGAAGACACAGGCAGCGCAATATGTTCCAGCCCGGCCCTGCGAACCTTCTCCCGAAACCGGTTGCCCGTCAGCATCACAACCGTCGAACCGTCATCGACAAGTTGTTTACCGATGTTAATCATCGGTTGAACATGTCCGGTCAGCGGAGCGCTGCACAACAACACATTTCGCATCTGTCTACGTCATTCTCTTCGGGGAGTGACCCGATTGTCACATGACAACGGGCGTTTTCAGAATGCCGGACAGCACCTTCCGGCGTCGCCGTCGGACGAATGACCGACATCTCACGTCGATACGTGCTGTTCTCGACGGCTCACGGGTTGCCGAATCACATAAACGGACCTACGTTGGCGTCAGCCAAGTTTGCATCGAGACGAGACTAGTTTGCATCGCGGCGAGACTAGTTTGCATCGAGGCGAGACAACGGTTCTGCCAAGCATTTTGAGACGAGATTCGGAAATCATCCCATGGTCACCGCTTACGTAAACCAGATCAGCACCGCCGTTCCGGAACTGGACGTCCACGAGACCTTCGTCGAGTTCGCTCCACAGCTGATCGACGCGCGCGGAAAAATGCTCCTCTTCAAGAGGATGGCCGAGCGCGCCCACATCTCCCACCGCTGGTCTGCGGTCGAGGATCCGGTGACGTTCTACGGAGACAATCCGAGCGACATCGACACCGAGACCCGCATGATCGAGTACGAAGACAAGGCCCCCAAGCTCGCCCAACGTGCGGTGGACGGCCTCGACCTCGGGGCGTCCGCGGGCGACATCACCCACTTGGTGATCGTGACCTGCACCGGCTTCTACTCGCCCGGCATCGACTACGACATCATCGAGAACTGCGGAATCAGCCCCAACGTCGACAGGACGCAGATCGGCTTCATGGGGTGTTTCGCCGGAATCACCGGATTGAAGACCGCCAACAACATCGTCCGGGCCGACCCGAGCGCAAAAGTACTCCTGGTCAGCGTCGAGCTGTGCTCCGTGCATCTGCAAAAGCCCAAGTCCCTCGAATCCATGTTGTCATTTCTGATCTTCGGAGATGGCTGCGCGGCCGTTGTCATCTCCGCCGAGACCACCGGGATCGCACTCGACTCTTTCAAACAGGTGATGGTGCCGGACACCCGCGACCTCATCACCTGGCGGATCGGCAACGCCGGATACGACATGGTGCTGTCCGGCAAGGTGCCCGGCCAACTCGGTAGGGCGCTCAATCCCGAGAACCTGAAGCTGATCCTCGCCGGACGCACCCCGGACGACATCGATCTCTGGGCGATCCATCCCGGCGGCAGAACAATCCTCGATGCGGTCGAGAATGCCCTCGAACTCGACTCCGACGCACTCGCCGTCTCGCGCCATGTGCTCGACAATTACGGCAACATGTCGTCGGCAACGGTGCTCTTCGTTCTCGCCGAGATGATGAAGCGAGCCGCCGCTGGTGGCCCCACCGGCTTGGGCAGCGCCATGGCTTTCGGTCCCGGACTCACCGCAGAAACGATGCTGTTCCGGTTGGAGTGACCAACCTACCCCCGCCGACCGTGTCCTGATCACCACTCACTCACTCACCGCTTGCGGCGCCGTCCCTTACCCGGGTCGGGGCGAACCCTGTCTGCAGTCTCGACAGACTTCATGACGACCGCTTGTGCCGCAGCGTCTTCTGCGTCGAGCCTTCGCAGAACGATGTGCTGCTGCGCCAGTGTCCAGCAATTGTTGGCCAGCCAATAGAGCAGGATGGCAATCGGCAGGAACGGGCCTCCCACGATCGCTCCCGCCGGAAAGGCCCACACGGCAAGCCGATTGATCAACACCGACTGAGGTGAGTCGGACGCATCCGCGCCGCGGGCGCGGTTCGCCCGAGCGGTGATGTGCGTCGCGACTGCCGCCGCCACCATCAACGGGATCGCCACCAGCGCAATTGCCAGACGGCTCACGTCACCGAATGCCTCGAGTTGCTCACCGGGCATCGTGATCATTGCGGACAAGGGTGCTCCGAACAACTTTGCATCGAGAAAAGACTGAACATCCGACGCCGAGAAGATGTAGTTCGGCGTGTCGACGTTCTGCTCGATCGTCATCGGATTCGATCCGAAAAAGGGCAGGTAGGCGCCGCCGGCTGTCTGGTCGAACGAACGCAGGACGTGATACAACCCGAAAAAGACAGGGATCTGGATCAATACGGGCAGGCATCCGAGCATGGGGTTGACGCCGTTGGCTCGCTGCAACTCCTGCATCTTCGCCGCGAGCTTGCGCCGGTCTCCTCGGTGCGTCCGTCGCAACTCTTCGATCTGCGGTTGCAGCTTCTTCATGTCGCGTTGGGTGCGCATCTGTTTGACGAAGGGGCGAATCAGTGCCACCCGAATGGTGAACACCAAGAAGATCACCGCCAGCGACCACCCGATTCCGCTGTCGGGGCTGTGCAGGATGAAGGCAAAGATCTTGTGCCAGAACCACAAGATGGCGGACACGGGATAGCAGATCAGATCGAGCATGGAAGGAACCTCACTATGAGGCGCGCGTGGCTGGGCTCCGGAGCGAGCACGGATGCACTGCGACGACGCGGCGATGGCCTACGAGGAAGAAAGATCTCGCGTCGACCGGCCGCACAACGAAATTAGGCCGGTCGCAGGCAACTTCCGGGTGCTCGAGGCCGTGGACGGCCATCGGTGTCAGGATTGGTCTGCCGCCGGAATGAGCCCCGCAGGCACCGCTCGTCACTGGCCGGACCGGTATGTCCGACGACAACGAGCACCAGCACATCGCGCATCCGATGCAGTGCAATGGCAGAGACCAGAAGAAGGGCCACCGAGGCGCCGACGGCAACGAGGCCTGCCTGGTTGTCCAGCGCGATGGGGGCGATCACAGCAAAGAACGTCCCGATGACGAAAGCGAGCATCCACCTGCTCAGCGCGCTCGCCCCATCGGTCATGGATGAGAACATACCGTATGGGCCAGATCGGCAATCACGTCTCGTCGACTCCGCGTGCACCTAGACGAAGATGTTCGATGTGATAGATCGCCTCGTCCAGCAACGCCGCGACGTGATCGTCGTACAGCGAGTAGACGACGCTGCGGCCCGCCCGGGTCCCACGGACCAGTCCCAGCGCCCTGAGCAGCCGGAGCTGGTGCGACACCGCGGACTGCTCCATCCCGACGGCCTCGGCCAATTCACCAACAGAACAGTCACTCTGGCGTAGACGCGTCAGCATCATCAGCCGACTCGGCGTTGCGAGGGCCTGCAGGGTCTCGGCCACGGTCGCCGCATTTGCCGCGTCGAGCGCGGTCGCCGGGATGACGGCGTTGTGCAACGGTCCGTGTGCCATGTCGACATCTTAGACTCTACCGCATATATGAATAGCTCATCATATGTGCGGTAGTCTGCACGACATGAATGTTCTCGCACCCACGAACGTGGCAACTGCGCTCGCGCAGCGAGTTCGCACACCCCGCTTCGATCGGCTGTGGTCGGTCACCGAGTTTCGCTGGGCAACCGCATCCCTCGCCCTGTGCATCGCCGGAGGTGTTGCACAACTGTCCGGGTCCGCGCCTTGGATCTGGTGGACGCTCTACCTGGCCTGCTACGCCGCGGGCGGGTGGCAGCCCGGCTTGGAAGGGTTGCAAGCTCTGCGTCATCGAGTACTCGACGTCGACCTCCTGATGGTCGTCGCCGCGATCGGCGCGGCCGGCATCGGCCAGGTGTTCGACGGCGCACTGCTCATCGTCATCTTCGCGACGTCCGGCGCGCTCGAAGCGGTGGCTACCTCACGAACTGCCAACTCTGTCCGTGGACTCCTCGACCTCGCGCCGCAGCAGGCCACCCTGGTCACCTCCGATGGCGCGGAGGCACGCGTGTCGTGCCGCCGGCTACGCGTCGGCGACCACATCTTGGTCCGACCGGGTGAACGCATCGGGGCCGACGGACACGTGATCGAGGGTGCAGGAGAGGTCGATCAGGCCTCGATCACCGGAGAACCCATGCCGGAACGAAAAGGACCTGGCGACAACGTGTTCGCAGGCACCCTCAACGGGAGCGGCGCCCTCCGGGTCGAGGTCGGACGCGATCCGTCCGACACCGTCATGGCCCGGATCGTGGCGATGGTCGACGCGGCATCCGCGACGAAGGCGACCACCCAACTGTTCATCGAGAAGTTCGAGCAACGGTATTCGGTCGGCGTGGTGGTCGCCACGCTGGCGCTGTTTGCAATCCCGTTGTCGTTCGGTGCCGACCTGCAGCCAACCCTGCTGCGCGCCATGACCTTCATGATCGTGGCATCACCGTGTGCCGTGGTGCTCGCGACCATGCCGCCGCTGTTCTCGGCCATCGCGAACGCCGGCAGACACGGGGTGCTGGTCAAATCCGCAGTGGTGATGGAGCAACTGGGATCAGCCACCGTCGTGGCATTCGACAAGACCGGCACGCTCACGAAAGGCGCACCGGTTGTGGTCGATGTCGTCGTCGACGCCGGATGGCCCCGCGACCGGGTGATGACGCTTGCCGCTGCGGCCGAAGCATCCAGCGAACACCCGGTAGGGCGGGCCATCGTCGCAGCAGCGCGCTCTTCCGATATCCCGATCCCCTCGGCGACCGCCTTCCTCGCACATGCCGGCCTTGGCGTCACCGCGACCGTCGGCGACCACCGGGTCGAGGTGTCACACCCGCGCCGTTCCCTTCCCGAGACCTTGCGACACGCCGTCAGCGACGCCGAAAGAAAAGGCCACACCGCGGTTCTCGTCTCGATCGACTCAGCGCCACGCGCTGTGGTCGCACTGCGGGACGAGGTGCGCGCCGACGCGGCAACCACCGTGTCGCGGGTGAAGAAACTGACCGGCAACGACCCCATTCTGCTGACCGGGGACAACGTCGTCGCGGCCCGGGACCTGGCTGCAGCGGTCGGGATCGTCGACGTGCGAGCGGAGTTACTCCCCCATCACAAGGTGGAGGCCGTCGCCGACGCTGTCGAGGCAGGCGAGCAGGTTGTGGTGGTCGGCGACGGAGTCAACGATGCCCCGGCGCTGGCTGCCGCGCACTGCGGAATTGCCATGGGCGGCAGCGGTAGCGATCTCACCATCGACACCGCCGACGCGATCGTGGTCCGTGACGATCTCAGCGCCGTGCCGGCAGTGATCGCGTTGTCACGCAAAGCACGCCGGGTGGTGTTCGCCAACCTCGCGATCGCCGCCGGGTTCATCACATTTCTGGTGCTCTGGGACGTGTTCGGCCATCTGCCGCTGCCACTGGGCGTCGCCGGACACGAAGGCTCCACCATTGTGGTGGCACTCAACGGCCTCCGACTGCTACGCGACAAGGCGTGGGAAGACAACTGACCGGATCGCCTGGCCCGGGCCGGCGAAAGGAACGCCCTCGAGTGCGGCGGGTCAGGCCTCGGACAGGCGACGACGATACGCCGCCACGTGGGCCCGGTTGGCGCAACCACCATCGCTGCAGAACCGTCGTGATCGGTTGCGCGAGAAGTCGACGAACACCGATTCGCAGTCATCGCCGGCACAGGTCTTGAGTCGTTCGAGTTCGCCGGTACGGATGAGGTCGATGAGCGCCATGGCGTTCTCCGCCGCCATCCGGTCGGCCAGTGGAGCCTCGGCGTCGGTCACGTGGATGTGCCAGTCCCAGTTGTCATGCCGACTCAAGTACGGACGGGCGTCGGCTTCACGGAGTATGTCGTTGACCTCTCGAGCCACATCGTCGACCTCCATGGACCACAGGGTGTCGAGGCGTTTGCGCAGCTTCCGCACGGCCCCCAGCTCGGCATCGTCACCGTCGCGTCGACCCGAATAGCCCTGCTCATCGAGGTACTCACTGAGCTGCGACAGGCTGGTCATGGTGTCGCCGTCGTTGCGCCCGGTGTTGATCAGCGCGGCTGTTGCGACCAACGCAAGATCGGTGTCATGAGCAAAAAGCATTTGACTCCTTACGGGCGATCGGCTTCACTGTAAGGAGTGTAATCGATATTGGTACTGACTTGCCACCGACTGCCCCGAGGAGAACCAGGTGAGCGACCCATCCCCACCGGGAACCGCCCGAAAACCTGCGTACGGCGTGCTGGTCGCGGTCACCTCTGCCGTCTGCTTCGGCACCTCGGGCCCGCTCGCCAAAAGTCTCATCGACAGCGGATGGTCATCGGCCGCGGTGACCGCAGTCCGCCTCGGTCTGGGTTCCCTACTGCTCGTGATACCGCTTGTTCTTCTGCGGCGCAGACTCTTTCGTGAACTCGCCAAATCTCCTCTGCTGGTGATCGCATACGGCGTACTGGGCGTCGCGGTGGTGCAACTGAGCTTCTTCAACGCCGTCCGCTACCTCGACGTCCCCGTCGCACTGCTGATCGAGTACTCCGGGCTGATCCTCGTCGTCGCCTACGACTGGCTGATCCGCGGCCGGACACCCACCATTCTGACCAGTTTCGGTTGCGTCACCGCACTCGCGGGCCTGGTCATGGTCATCCTCGGGGGCAGTGGGATCGGCGACATCGATCCGGTCGGTCTGATCTGGGCGATCGTCGCAGGTGTGGGCTTGGCAGGCTACTTCATCCTTGCCACCGAAGACTTCTCGCGTTCCGGCGGGAGCGTTGATCCGCTCGCACTCGCCGCGGGCGGACTCATGCTCGGCACCGTCGTGATCGCCGTCGCGGGGGCCGTCGGCCTGCTGCCGATGTCGATGAGCACCACCTCCCCCGTACTCGCCGACACCGCGGTGCCGTGGTGGCTCGTCGCATTGGCCATCGCGGGGATCTCGACGAGCCTCGCGTACGTCACCGGCGTCACGGCGGTTCGCCTACTCGGGGCGACCCCGGCATCGTTTGTCGCATTGATCGAGGTGGTCGCATCGGCGGCAGCGTCGTGGTGGCTGCTCGGCCAGACGATGGCCGCCGCTCAACTGGTCGGCGCCGCAGTCTTGCTCGCAGGACTCGTCGCGGTCAACTTCGGCGGCAGACCTCGCGCCACCTCTGACGACCTGTCACTCGACAACCCCTCACTCGACAACATCGAGGGCGGCCGCGACGATGCCGTCGGCATCGATCCCGTGATAGGCGTAGACGTCCGCGAGCGACCCGGTCTGACCAAAACGACTGACCCCTAACGCAGTTCCCGCTACGCCGTTGATGGTCGGGAGAAAGGCGAGGGTGTGTGGATGCCCGTCCAGCACGGTCACCATCGGCGCCGCGCGGTGTGTGGCAAAGATCTGGTCGAGAATCCAGGTCGGCGCATCACCATGACCGCGACGGGCCTGCAGCGCCTCGAACAACAGACCCGGACTGGTCACGCAGATCACCTCGGCGGACACTCCCTGTTTCTCCAGACGGTCCGCTGCCGCAAGGGTTTCGGTGATCACCGCACCCATCCCGACCAGGGTCACCGCAGGCTGCCGCACGTGTCGCACGATGTAAGCGCCTGCCACCACCTGACGACGCCGACGCTCGCGGGCCGCCGGATCGTCCGGCACCGCGGCGAGCGCCTGACTCACGGGGCGAGTCGACAAGCGCAGATAGGACGACAATCCGCTCGGTCTGCCCAACCGCGCGATACACGACAAGAGCACCCACTCCGCGTCGAGCGCGAACGCCGGTTCATAGCTCACGCAGTCGGGCTGCTCGAGGCCGATCGACGGTGTGGTGATCGATTGATGCGCACCACCTTCAGCGGCAAGTGTCACCCCAGACGGAGTGCCGACCAGGATCGATTGACCGCCCGCGTAGATACCGTACGACCACGGTTCCAGCGCCCGTCCGACAAACGGGTCGTACAACACCCCGATCGGGAACAGCGGCTGGCCCCACCTGCTCCACGTCGCGCCGAGTTCGCCGATCAATCCCACCAGATTTGTCTCGGCGATCCCGAGTTCCATGTGCTGGCCGGTCGGATTCTCGGTCCAGTGCATCATCGTCTGCGCGTCGTCAGCGAACCAGTCGCGTCGTTCACTGGTCGACCAGACACCCACCTTGTTCAACCAACCCGCCAGGTTCGTCGTCGAACTGACATCCGGACTGACCGTCACCACACGCTCGGCGACCGCAGGCGACTCACGGGTGAGATCGAGCAGTGCCCTGCCCAGCGCGGCCTGAGTCGTGGACGTTCCCGACGGAGTGCGGCCGAAATCGGTCGGCACCGGCGGAGGAGCAGACGCCGGAACCGGTTCACGCCGCAGGGCCTCTGCGGTCCGCACGCACAGTCGCCCGGCATCGCTCGACGCATCGAAACGGAGCCACGGCCGTTCCGGGTCCATTCCCAACTGTCCGGCGAAATCAGCGAATTGCTCGACCGTCAACAGTGAGGAATGGTTCTGAGGATGGCCCTCGGTGGGCAGCGCGTGCCCCTTGATGGTGTACGCGATGACAATCGTCGGCCTGGTGTCATCGATCTGCGCGAACGCCTGGCCCAACGCATCGAGATCATGACCACCGAGGTTGCGGATCGCACTGAGCAGCGTGGAATCGTCGAGGTCGGCGATGATCGTCGCAACCGCATCCGCTCCCGGACCGTCCCCCGGCAACCTGGAACGCACCGCCTCGGCGTCACACCGCAGCAACCGTTGGTACTCGGGATTCGACATCTGCACGATGCGAGCTCTCAGCGCGTCACCACCGGGTCGCGCGAACAGCGATTCGAGAATCGCGCCGAATTGAACGGTGATGACCTGCCATCCGGCCGCGGAGAACATCTTCTCCAATCGACCGGCAGCGATGTTCGGGACCACCCGGTCCAACGACTGCCGATTCATGTCGACGATCCAGACGATCTCGCCCATCTCCGCCACCGATGGATCACCTATCGCTTCCCAGACGGCGCCCTCGTCGAGTTCCGCATCACCCACGAGCGAATACTGCCTCCCCGTACCCGCACCGCCGAACGTCGTCTCGACGTATCTGCGCGCCATCGCGCCCCAGATGGGCGCGGTGGCACCGATCCCCACCGAGCCGGTCGAATAGTCCACCGGATCCGGATCCTTGACGCGACTGGGGTAACTCTGCAGGCCCCCGAACTCGCGCAAGGTCGTCAGATACTTCTCCTCGAGTTCACCCAGCAGGTAGTTGATCGCGTGCAACACCGGCGAGGCGTGCGGCTTCACCGAGACCCGATCTCCCGGGCGCAGGTGCTCGAACCACAGCGCTGTCATGATCGAGGTGATCGACGCGCACGACGCCTGATGGCCACCGACTTTCATGCCGCTCTCGTTCGGCCGAATCCGGTTGGCGTGGTGAATGATAGACGTCGCGGTCCAGAGCACCCGTTGTTCGATGTCCCGCAACGCCGCTGCGTGGTCGGAATCGTGTGACGACGTAGCGTCCACGGGGGCCTCGGCTTCGTCTGTCATACGGTGATCCTGCCCTGCCTCGAAGGACTCGGGCAAGGGCCCGGGCCTCGGACGTGCACTGGTTTGCGGTCGCCCTGGCCGGGTACACCCCAGTGTCATTCCCGCATGAACCGAAGCGGGAGTGCGTACGCGAAACCAAAGGAGCTCTATCGTGGCGAAAATTCTGTTCGTGGTGACCGGAGCCAAGCACTGGACACTGGCCGACGGCTCCCAGCATCCGACCGGCTTCTGGGCCGAGGAGTTCGTCGCACCCTACGATGCGTTCACCGAAGCCGGGCACGAGGTGGTGGTCGCCACCCCCGGTGGTGTCGTCCCGGTGGTGGACGAGGGCAGCCTGAGCGCCGAAATGAACGGCGGCAAGGAGAACGCCGATGCGATCGCTGAGAAGGTTCGATCGAACTCTGCCCTGAAACAACCGATTTCACTGGATGCGGTGGCCCTTGACGACTACATTGCAGTGTTCTATCCCGGCGGCCACGGGCCCATGGAAGATCTGGCTGTCGATCCGACCTCGGGTGCATTGCTGAACGACGTGATCGATTCAGGCAAGCCGCTCGGCGTGGTGTGCCATGCTCCCGCCGCGTTCCTGGCTGCGAAGCGGGCCGACGGTTCTCCTACGTTCACCGGGTACCAGGTCACCGGGTTCTCCAATGCCGAGGAAGATCAGGCAGGCCTGGCCGACAAGGCGAAATGGCTACTGCAGGACCGACTGGTGGAACTCGGCGTCGACTACCAGGAGGGCGAGCCCTGGGCACCGAAGGTCGTCGTCGACCGCACCCTCTTCACGGGCCAGAACCCCGCATCGTCGGCACCACTCGCCGAAAAGATCCTGTCGGCCCTCGCCTGACACCGATCGCGGCCACCGGCATGGCGGCGTCCCACCCCTCGCGGAATTAAACGGACCGTGGTTTCATTTAACCTGTCATGAAGAACATCGGATTCCTTTCCTTCGGGCACTGGTCTGACTCGCCCGGCTCGCAGACCCGGTCGGCGGGCGATACGTTGCTGCAGTCGATCGACCTCGCGGTCGCCGCCGAAGAGCTCGGCGCGGACGGTGCATATTTCCGTGTGCACCACTTCGCCCGGCAACTCGCCTCACCGTTTCCGCTTCTGGCGGCAGTGGGCGCGAAGACCAACCGCATCGAAATCGGCACCGGCGTGATCGACATGCGCTACGAGAACCCGATGTACATGGCCGAGGACGCCGGGGCCGCCGATCTCATCTCCGAAGGCCGACTACAGCTGGGCATCAGCAGAGGATCCCCCGAGCAGGTGATCAACGGCTACCAATATTTCGGCTATGTGCCGGGTGATGAGACCACAGATGCCGACATGGCGCGTGAACACACTGACGTCTTCCTCAAGGTCATCGAGAACGCGAAGTTCGCGCAGCCCAATCCGTCACCGATGTTCCCGAATCCGCCGGGAGCACTGGGCATCGAGCCGCAGTCCCCGGGCCTGCGGGACCGTATCTGGTGGGGCGCCGGCAGTCGCGCCACCGCAGAATGGACCGCCCAGCAGGGAATGAATTTGATGAGCTCAACGCTCTTGACCGAAGACACCGGGGTCCCGTTCCACCAATTACAAGCCGAGCAGATCTCCCTGTTCCGTGAGGCCTGGAAAACTGCGGGCCACGTGCGGGAGCCACGAGTGTCGGTGAGTCGCAGCATCTTCGCACTCACAGACGATCGTGATCGCGCCTACTTCGGCCGCGGTGGCGACGACGCCGATCAGGTCGGTGTCATCGACGGCGGAATCGCCAGGTTCGGCCGGAGCTACGCCGACGAGCCCGATCGGCTCATCGAGCAACTCCGAGAGGACGAGGCCATCGCGGCGGCCGATACCCTGCTGCTGACCGTCCCGAATCAGCTCGGTGTCGAGTACAACGCCCACGTCATCGAATCGATCCTCGAGCACGTCGCCCCGGCACTCGGCTGGCGCTGACGTCGGATCCCCGATTTGTCCGGGGAAACGCCGAACCCAACCGAGGCCTGAAGTTGCTCGAGCACCGAACTACTGTCCGTCAAATCTTCGAAGAGATGGCGGCGCAGTATTCGATTTGTTCCGGACGCCTTTCATGCTCATCACGTCTCTACCGCTGATGAGCGCAACGATCATGCCCGCGGCATCAGCGATGGAGCGTGAGCAACGACTCATCTCGGCATCTTGGCTGGATCCGAGCCTTCAGATGTCGTGTTTTGACGATCGGGAACTATCTTTCAATAGCGACATCAGCCGAGAAGGATCGTGTTATTCCGAATCGAAACCCCGCAGCGTACAACGATTTTCACACTCATTGAACGCTGCAGCTGGTTTCATGTTGCCGCGGGTCGATCTCATGAAGACTCACCAAGTCGATCTACTTACTCCACCGATACCCGGCCAGTAGACCGAACGTAGTACAGATCAACGCCGCGACCCGCTATTGTTGACAAAGAACCAGACAACCGCTAATCCAAAAGGACGTGCAGCCGAAGTGGCAACAGTAACTCGATTCGAATTCGTCGACGACATCGACGGCAAACCCCTCGACGTAGAAGATGTCAACGTCGTTCAGTGGGCCTGGCTGGGCGTCGAGTACGAATTCGAGACCAGCACAGCGAATCTCGATCGCATCGAAAACGGCCGCCTCCCCGTCTCCACTCTGCTCGCGAAGTCGCGTCGCACCGGCGGGCGCAAGAAATCGCCCTCTCAGAGTTCCGCATCGAAGCCGGCCACGTCGGCCGGCGGCACCGATACCAAAGCCATCCGTGAATGGGCCCAGCAGAACGGGTACGAGGTCTCCGACCGCGGCCGCATCCCTGCCAACATCGTCGAAGCGTTCACCAGCGCGCACTGATACACCCGCGTCTGGAATAAGCTGATCGACCACCGGCCGGCCGGTTCGACCCTGATGATCAGAGTCGGATCGGCCGGCTTTTTCGTGCGCCGAATGCGGATACGAGTACTCCGTTGACCCTCCGCCACAAAAGCACACCGTTGCGTTAAAAGCACACGATCAAACGTGTGATTGTGACTCAACGGTGTGCATCCGTGTCAGATGCCCTGGCCTGCCACCTTGCCACGGGTATACCCACTAGGGGTATATTCTGAGAACGGAGGAGGCTTATCGGCATGAATGACGCAACAGCACGATTCAGGAGGGCGAGCGCGGCAGTGGTCATCGCGTTCGGCGTTCTGCTGCTGCATTCATTGCCGATGACTCATCCTCCGGGAGGCCACAGCGCCGGCCAACAACTTCACGCTTCGGCACCTGCCGGCGAACAACCTGGCGCGGCGCCGGCAACAGTCACCCACCAGGCCGGCACCGCACACACCCTGACCGCGACGATGTCGTCCGGCGTCGAGAGTACGACCCACGTGCCCATGGCGATGTGTATGGCCATGGTGACAGCCGTCGCGGCACTGCTGGTCATCTGGCATCTCTCACCAGACAGTGACCAGAACGCCGCCGCCCGATCCCGGAGCACCGGGGTCGGACGGCACCTGTCCCGCGCTCCCCCGTGGGCAGGCCCCACGCTCGAGAAGTTGTCGATACTGCGGATCTGACAGGCGCTCACCGACTTCGGTGAGGTGCCACAGAGATGTACCTGCGGGCAGCCCTGCCCGCTCCACAACGCAGTTCCGCACTACTTTTCGAGGAGATCCACCATGCGTATGTCCTATTCCACCCGCGTCCGGCTTGCCGTTCCCGCTCTCGCCGCCACCGCACTGATCGTGGTGTCCGGTTGCAGTGATGATGGTGGCCACGACATGGACTCGATGACCAGCCATTCGATGCCCGATTCGGCGACCGCAGCACCGTCGACGGCCGACGATTCCGCCGAGTTCAACGACGCAGACGTCGCCTTCGCGTCCGACATGTATCCCCACCATGCCCAAGCCGTGGAGATGGCCCGATTGGTGACCGGCCGCAGCTCCAACCCCGACATCGTGAGCTTGGCCGGTGCGATAGCAGCCGCTCAGGCCCCCGAGATGGATCAGCTGTCGCGCTGGCTACAGGCTTGGGGTCAGCCCACCCCGACCTCAGCGCCGCCCGCAGACATGACCGGTACAGATCATGGGGGCCACGGCATGAGCGCGATGATGTCGGACCAAGACATGGCCGACCTGACGTCGAAGACCGGCACCGAGTTCGACCAGGCGTGGGTCGCCATGATGATCGAGCATCACGCCGGCGCCATCGATATGGCGAGGACCGAGCTGGCGAAAGGCACCAATCCGGACGCAAAGGCAATGGCAGAGAACATCATCCGCACGCAACAGTCTGAGATCACCGCAATGAGAGCGCTGCAGACCAAGTAGCAACGACATACTGACCGGCCGGGTGCCACATCCGTGTGGCTCCTGGCCGGTCGGTCGCCGACTTCAGTCAGACGGTTGCGCCTCCAGGTGCACCGCGTCGCCGCCCGAGGGTTCCGTTTCGAAAACCTCTCGGTTGAAGATCATCAATTTCACGAAATAGAGTCCGCCTGCGGCGACCAATCCGAGCACGATCAGGACGGGAACACGGGCTTCCTCCGGCGTCACGAGAACGAAGATCGCTGCTGCCACCCAGATCAGCGCCACAACCGCGACAGGCACTTCGAAACGGCCGAGGCTGAATCCGCCTTCTTTGACCTCCAGTCGTTTTCGTACCACGAGGTACAAGATGACGATCCCGCCGTAGATGATGGCCGGCAACACGGTGCCACCGACGAGCAGCTCGATCAGCGCATCACCCGGTAGCGCAACCATGAGGACCACACCGATCACCAGAACGAGGACCGTCGCGAAAATCGGGGTCTGCGTCCGGGGATTCACCCTCCGCAGCAACTTGTGTGCCGGAAAACGCGCGTCTCGGGCCATGGCGAACGCCTGCCTCGAGCAGGCTGCCAACACCACCATCCCGCCTCCGAATATCGCGAACACGATGACTGCCAGAAGGATTCGCTCAGCCACCGGTCCGAGCTGATCCCGGATGATGGCCGCTACCGGGGAACCATCGGCGCTCACCTTGGTCACGTCTTCGATCGCGACCGTCAGCGCGATCAGGAACACGAGGCCGGCAATGGCGGCTGCGAGGACTGATCCGACGATCGCACGCGGCACACTACGGAACGGGTCTTTCGCCTCCTCGGCAAGATTGGCTGCCGAGTCGAATCCGACCAGGGTGGTCATGCCCATCAGCATCCCGGCCATCAAACCGCCACCGACCGCGAAGTAGTTGGCCTCGCCCTCGGTGACCCCACGCGAGGTCAGATTGCCGACATCGCCGCTGCTGGTGAACACCACAACTGCGGCCAACGCGAGCACCAAGACCACGACGATCCCGATCTCCGCCGCCACCGCACCTGCGGTGATCATGCCGAGCAATCGCGTCGAGGCAATCACCATCACCACTTGGATGACCAGGACCACCACCGTGATGATGCGGGCGGTGTCTTCGTTCTCATCCATCCCGACCAGCGGCATGAACGCCTGACTCGCCAGCGCACTGTCCATCGCCACGACTGCGGTGGCCAGGTACCAGAACGTGAGCCACCCGAACAACCAACCGACCTTGGGATTCGCAAGACGGGAGGCCCACTGATAGGACGAGCCGCTCAACGCGATCCGGGCGGCGAACTGCGCCACCACCAGAGCAACCAGGGTCTGCCCGATTGCGGCGATCACCCACAGCCAGATGCCGACGGGTCCGGCTGTCGTCAACACCTGTCCGTACGTCGCGAAGACGCCCACGGCGACTGAGATGAACGCGAAGGAGATCGCAAAAACCTGGAACCCCCCGAGGGTTCGCTTCAATTCGGTGGCGGAAGTGCCGCCATGCGGCTCATTGCTCGAGTTCGTGTCGTCGGCCAGGGATTGTGCCACCGTGGGTACCTCACCTTGTCTTGTGGAGGGCATCCCGCGCCAGGCGCTCGGAACGTCGACAAAAGGCTAACCCGACTTATCCAATGATGTGCTGTTTTGGCGACGCTCAACTGGGCTTTTGTTCGCCACAACGACCCATTTCCGGAACACGCCAGCCTGGCGCCCACTCGATGGAATAGCCTCCAGACAGTCGTCCATCAACGAGGGGGCGTTTCGCCCAGACAGGAGAACGATGCCCGGAACCTTCACCAGCGGGCTGCATTCGAGCGTCGCCCGGTCGACCCCTGTGATCGTCGGAGTCGGCCAGTGGACCAGGCGGCCGGACAAGGACGTCATGCCCAGCGAACCCGCCGCGATGATGGCCGAGTCGCTACGCCGGGCGGCCGACGACACCGGCGGCGACCCGAACCGCATCCTGCGCGAGGCCACCGGATTGTGGACCGTGGAGACCGCGAGTTGGCAATACCGAAATGCGCCGAGCGCCGTCTCGGAGGCACTCGGCATTGCACCGCCACGCCATCTGGTCACCTCCACGACCGGCGGCGAACAGCCTCAGGCCCTGGTCAATCGAGCCGCTCTCGCCATCGCGGCCGGCGACCACGACATCGTTCTCATCGCCGGCGGCGAGGCGTTCCGGTCGATTCGCTCTGCGGGCACGGCCGGCATCGAACTACCGTGGACCGAGCAATCCAGCTCGGTTCGTGTGGCCGAGACCCACCCGGATCCTCGCCCCGAAGCTTCCCACCCCTGCGAACTCGCAGCCGGCGCCGTGCTGCCAACCGACTATTACCCATTGTTCGAGAACGCGTTGCGTGGCGCGTCCGGCAGGACAATCGCCGAGCACCAGTCGACACTCGGTGCGTTGTGGCACAACTTCTCGTCGGTGGCACAGTCGAACCCGCACGCCTGGAACGCAATCGATGCGAACGCCCGCCAGATCGCCACGGTGGGGGCCGACAACCGCATGATCAGTTTTCCGTACACCAAATTGCTCAATTCGAACATCTGGGTCGATATGGCGGCGGCCATCGTTGTGTGCTCCGTCGACAAGGCACGGAGCCTGGGCATACCGGCGGACAGGTGGGTGTTTCCCCTCGCGTCGGCCGAAAGCCACGACCACTGGTTCGTCACCGAGCGCGACCAACTCCACCGATCCGATGCGATCGGACTCAATGGCCGAGAGGCGTTGGCCAGCGCGAGTATCGACATCGACGACGTCTCCTACATCGACCTGTACTCCTGCTTCCCATCCGCGGTCCAGATCGCTGCCAACGCCCTCGGACTCCCCGTACTCGACCCCGACCGTCCACTCACCGTGACGGGCGGTCTCACATTCGGGGGTGGACCGGGAAACAATTACGGCACACACTCACTGGCAACCATGACCGAAACGCTCCGTAAGGATCCAGGCGCTATGGGATTGATGACGTCCACCGGCATGTTCCTCACAAAGCATGCCGTCGCCCTGTACTCGACGACACCACCCCGCGAACAGTTCAGGGTCACCTCTCCGCAGCAGGCGGTTGATGCATGTCCGAGGCGCGTGCCGGCCGAAAACCACAGCGGTACAGTTCACTTGGAGACGTACACCGTCCGACACGATCAACGGGGACTCCCCGAGCGGGCCATCATCGTCGGACTAACCGCCGACGGGGCACGAACCTGGAGCCGATCCTCGGACCAAGACCTGATGGCCGCCCTCGAAACCGAGGACCTACTCGGCAGCTCCGTGCGGCTGTCACATGGCCGGGTGACAGAGATCAGCGACCAGGTGGAGGAGACCATCTCAATGTCCCGAAAGGGGCTGCGCTGATGGGATTTCTCAAACCCGACCTGCCCGTCGTCGACCTGGCCGAGTGGAACAAGGGAACCAGGGCGGAAAAGATCCGTCCCATGGCGAAACACTGGGCCGAGATCGGCTTCGGCACACCGGTGGTGCTCCACCTGTTCTACGTTCTCAAGATCATCTTGTACGTTCTCGTCGGGTGGCTCATCGTCCTGAGCACCGCCGGTATCGACGGATTCACGAACGTCGGTTCGTGGTGGACCGAGCCGATCGTCTTTCAGAAGATAGTGCTGTACACCATGCTCTTCGAGGTCATCGGCCTTGGATGCGGGTTCGGACCCCTCAACAACCGGTTCTTCCCACCACTGGGCTCCATCTTGTACTGGTTGCGGGTCAAGACCATTCGGCAACCGCCGTGGCCAACCAGGGTTCCGTTGACGTCCGGCGACACCCGTCGTACGGTGGATGTGGCGCTCTACGCAGCGCTGCTGGTGATGATCGTGTTCGCGCTGTTCAGCAACGGCACCGGCCCGATACCCGCCCTCGACAGCGAGGTCGGCACGCTACCGATATGGCTGATATCGGCCATCCTGACCATTCTGGTGCTGGCCGGTCTCCGCGACAAAACCATCTTCTTGGCAGCTCGCGGCGAGGTGTACGCGACGCTGACCGTGACGTTCCTGTTCAGCGGTGTCGACATGATCGTCGCAGCCAAGCTCGTCTTCCTCGTGATCTGGATCGGGGCGGCCACCTCCAAACTGAACAAGCACTTTCCCTTCGTCATGGCGACCATGATGTCGAACAGCCCGGTTGTCAGAACCCGTCGCCTCAAACGACAGTTCTTCGAGCACTTCCCCGACGACCTGAGACCCGGCAGACTCGCGCGGACCTTCGCCCATGTCTCCACCGCAATCGAGATGCTCGTTCCTCTGGTGCTGTTCTTCTCGGGCGGCGGATGGCTGACAACCGTGGCCGCGACCATCATGATCTGTTTCCACCTGGGCATTCTCACCGCCATACCGATGGGAGTCCCGTTGGAGTGGAACGTCTTCATGATCTTCGGAGTGGTCACCCTGTTCATCGGTCACGCAGACGTCGGCCTGTCCGATGTCACCAATCCCGTGCCCGTTGCAATCCTGTTCGCGGTCATCGCAGGCATCGTCGTGCTGGGAAACCTCTTTCCGAACAAGATCTCGTTTCTCTTCGGCATGCGTTACTACGCAGGCAACTGGGACACCACCCTGTGGTGCATCAAACCATCCGCATCGAAGAAAATAGAAGACGGAATCATCTCCATCGCAGCCATGCCTGCCGCGCAGTTGGAGCGCGTCTACGGCAAGGACGGTGCGCAGATCCCCTTGTATCTGGGATACGCGTTCCGCGCGATGAACACGCACGGACGGGCGTTGTTCACTCTGGCTCATCGCGCCATGGCCGGTCATCCCGAGGAGCAGTACGTGATCACCGACGGTGAGCGCATCTGCAGCATGGCGATGGGCTGGAACTTCGGCGACGGCCATCTGGGCGACGAGCATCTCATCGATGCCCTGCAGGAGCGCTGCCACTTCGAGCCCGGTGAGGTCCGGATCGTGTTGCTGGACGCTCAGCCCATTCACAGACCGACACAGGCGTATCGGTTGGTCGATGCGGCGACCGGCGAGTTCGAACGCGGCTCGGTGCGGGTGTCTGACATGGTGACGCGTCAGCCTTGGGACGACACCGTCCCCGTACAGGTCGACAGCAGCACGCCCTCGACGCCCTGACAGCACTTGTACCCCGTCTCCCCGATACCCCTTCTCCACCGATACCTGGACACAAATGTGTCGCGGACGGCTAAGCTGTGCGAGTGCACAGCAATTCTGACGACCGTCAGAATACGGCGACGAAGGGGATGCGTTCACTCATGAAGATCAAGGCCGACTTCGACCTCTGCGAGTCCAACGGCGTCTGCGTCGGCATGGCGCCCGATGTGTTCGACCTCGACGAGGACGACTACCTGGTCGTCCTGCAATCCGACGTGCCGGCGCAGCGGCGCGAGGAAATGCGGCTCGTGGTCAGCAGCTGCCCGAAATCGGCGTTGACGACCGAGGACTGATCCGCCTTCGACTATCGCAGCGCTGTCTGCGCCAGCCGGGATTCGTCCGCACGAACGGGTGTCGACGACGGCCATACAGCCGTCCTCACACCTTGGCGATTTCGCCTGGTTGCCACGACTTGGCGAACCAAGCCTCGAGGGGTCCGTAAATCCGGAGCAGCGCAAACCAGCTCTTCCCGGGTACGGTCTGAATCCAGTTGTCCTCGTGCCCATCCGGTGCCGATGGCCCAAACCAGAGCACTATCGACCCGTCGGTTT
Organism: Williamsia limnetica; assembly: GCF_003217475.1. Classification (GTDB taxonomy): domain Bacteria; phylum Actinomycetota; class Actinomycetes; order Mycobacteriales; family Mycobacteriaceae; genus Williamsia; species Williamsia limnetica. The sequence goes on from NZ_QJSP01000003.1 coordinate 146,627, forward strand.
CGGCTTTGACTGTGCCGCTCAGGCTCATCAGGCTCGGGTGCGGGTTGTCGGTGCACAGCAGAGACCTGGTCTGGGTGTCGTAGATGTCCAGCGACCAGAAGTTCTTCGCAGGTGGGTTGGGTGGCAACACGATGCGGTAGGTGTTGGCGCCATCGAGTATCCGGCCGTCGGAATCTTGAGCCGTATAGGTGTATGCCGACCCGGCTCCGACCTGTGCATGGGCCATCGCCGGCGTGATGACGGTTGCGGCATAGTGGAAAAGGGTTCGCGCATCGAGGAGCCGAGCGTTGTCTTTGATGAACTCGTGACTGCCACCGACGAATCCGTCTTTCCATGATCCTTCCGCGAAGGTGAAGTTCTCGCGGTCACGGGGAAAATACACGAGTGCCCGACTCATACCGGCCGCGGTCCGGGCGGAAGAATCAAGGATTGCCCGCAGTCGGTCATCCGGCTCGAACGTCTGCCCGTGGACGATACCGATGGCCGCGAGTTGCCCCGCTCGCTCTGGATCCAACGACCCGGCCGGTTCTTCCTGTACGAGCTCGTTGATCTCTTCGAAGAAGCTGAAGTCGTTGGAATGGACCGTGTTGAACGTCTTTTCCGCAATGTTCACGTGGACGAGGTCCGGAGGAGCCGACGCGTCGGCGAGACGATAGACGCGTGCTTGTTTGATCGCCTCGACACCCGCGAGGGCTCGCAGAACAGTCCAGATGGTGAAGGTCTCGCTGCGGTAGATGTAGTACCCGTCAGGTTCGTCGCCGTCGTATCCGGGCGGTAGGAACAGATACTTTCCGCCCTCCCCTCTGTCCGGGCCTGCCAACCCCATGTCCGCGATATAGCGAAACCAGAAGTCGTCGACGACGCATAGCGAATTGGTCGGCGGCTCGATGACAACCGGGCCGTCGCGAAGATCGATGAACATGACGCCATATGCCGTCGATGTGTTCGGGGTCAAGAAGAATGAACCCGAGTTTGCGCGCGGGTCGGTGATCCCGAGAACGTTGACGCCGTCGATACCGGCGTTGCGGAAACCACGGCGCATCGCAACGAGCGAGGCCCCGGGAACAGTGTTGAGAAACACGTCCACGCCGCGTAGGTAGTCCAGGCCGTCATAGAGGGCTCGGGTGGTCTCCGGCGTGGGCACCCCATCGAAGAAATCGTAAGTTCCCAACGGGGTCTCCACCCGATCGGGGACACCGATCGTCTCCAGAGCCGACTGCAGGTCGAGCGCATTTCCAGTGTCATTCATCGTTGTCGTGCCTCCTTGACGCCGCGTGAATCGCAAGGTCGAGCATGTGTCACGCCGGAGCACGCCGCCTCATCTCGAAGGGGTGAGATTCGAGCTCACGCGCGGCTGAGCAGCCGGCAGTCGCTCGGCGATCGGCAAATTCGTCGTCTCAGCCACCCATCCGATCCCATAGGCGGCTCCGAACTCATTGAGAACGCCTTTTGTAACTGGACTTACGCCGGACACGGAGAACGTCAGATGATGTCGATAGATCACCAGGCCGCGGCCCCGACCGTGGACGACCTGGTCCAGCACCGCAACCAGATGATCATGGGCTCCGTGAACGATGTGTTGTCGTCGCACGTGACCGATCACTCGGCGGCGATGGGTGAGTTGAGCGACGAGGTCACGTCGTTGACGGCAACGATCGCGAACACGCTCGACCGTGGGAAGCGGATCCGCGCCCAATTCTCCATGTGGGGGTCTTTCGGTGCGTCCGGGGGCGAATTGGTCGAGGGTGTTCCGGAGATCGCTGCCGCCATCGAGCTCTTCCACTTCGCTGCGCTGATCCACGACGATCTGATGGACAGCAGCGACACCCGTCGCGGACTGCCGACGGTGCACCGCCATTTCGCCGATGAGCACATTCGCGAGCAGCGACTCGGCGACGCCGACAACCACGGTTCCGCCGCCGCCATCCTCGTCGGAGACATGTGTCTGTCGTGGTCGGACGATCTGGCCGCGATGGCCACCGACTCCCTGGACTCGGCGGCACGTCGCACCGTCCGGGCCATGTGGTCACAGATGCGCGATGAGGCCTATGCCGGCCAGTACCTGGACATGCTCAGCCAGACCGAGGCCACCACCTCCCGGCGCCGCACCGACCTCATCCTCCGCCTCAAGAGCGCGAAATACACGATCAGTCACCCACTCTGCCTCGGTGCAGCGATCGCCGGCGGCGACGATGAACTGCTGCACCTCTACGACCAGATCGGACTGACGGCCGGCGCAGCCTTCCAACTGCGCGACGATCTCCTCGGCGTGTTCGGTGACCCTCGGGTCACCGGCAAACCGGCCATAGATGACATTCGCGAAGGCAAACGCACCCTGCTCATGGCGGTGGCGGAATCGAGAGCCGGCCAGTCGCAGAAAGAGATACTCCGCCACGCCCTGGGTAATCCGGCAGTCGGAGAAGACGATCTCGAGGCGGTCCGATCGGTGCTCACCGCCACGGGCGCCGATTCAGCGGTCGAGGACAGGATTCGCGAGCTCACGGGCAAGGCCATGGAGATCCTGGAGTACCTGCCGGTCGACGACGTGACCAGGTCCGCGCTGACGGGCTTGATCGAGCGGTGCGTGTGGCGCCAGTCCTGAGGCACTGAGCCACCGGCAGTGAACCGGTGCCGCACCCGCCTCACACCGGGTTCAGCTCGACGGCCCGACCGACCGATCCCCTTTCAGACGCTTGCGGATGAGTTCGGCGCTGATCAAACACATCGGCAGACCGATACCGGGACGGGTGCTCGATCCCGCGTAATACAGGCCCTCAACCTTGCGTGATCGGTTGGTGGCGCGCAGGAAGGCGCTCTGGCGCAGCGTGTGTGCCGGACCGAGCGCACCCCCCGACCACGAGTTGACGGTGTCGACGAAATCGGCAGGACCCACCGAACGCCGGACCACGATGCGTTCCGCGAGATCCGGTATGTGCGCCCACTCCGCCACCGTCGCGATCGCGTGGTCGACGACCTTCTCGACGTCCGGCGCACCGGTGCCGTCGATCCCCCCGTGCCCGAGGCCTGGATCCGGGGGTGAGGGCACCAGGATGAAGATGTTCTCGTGGTCGGCAGGTGCAACGGAATCGTCCGTGGCGGAGGGCTTGCAGACGTACAGCGACGCAGGATCGGGCATATGGGTCGGAGCCTCGAAGATAGCGTCGAAGTTCGTCGTCCAGTCGTCGGTGAAGAACAGCGAATGGTGGGCCAGTTCAGGAACGCTGCCCTGCACACCCAGATAGGCCAACACCGCACCCGGACCTGATGTTGCCTTGTCCCACCACTTTTCAGGGAAGGTCTGCAGCTTTTTCGGCAGCAGCCGGGTCTCCACATGGTGCAGATCGGCGGCACCGATGACGATGTCGGCGGAGAGGTCGCGCTGCGCGCCACGCTGGTCGCGCAGTCGGACCCCGGTCACCTCACTTCGCCTGCGTCCCTTGCCATGGCGACCCTGCCGGGCACGTGTGAGGATCGCGGTCGCCGAGGTACCGGTGTGCACCTTCACGCCGTTATCGGCGGCCAGCCTCGCCAGCGCGTCGACGAATGTCGTGAAGCCGCCCTGGGGATACCGCACCCCGTCAGCCAGGTCGAGCCAGCTCATCAGGTGGTAAATGGCCGGAGTACGCTCAGGTGACGAGCCGAGGAATACTGCTGGATACCCGAGGACCTGCTGCAATCTTCGGTCCGAGAAACGTTTCGAGACAAAGCCTTCGAGCGACTTGGTCAGCAACACCGCCAGCTTCGGGGCATTGCGGACCACGTCCAGTCCGAGGAACGCACGGGGCGAATCGAAACTGGTGTAGAGAAATCGTTTGACGGCGATGTCGTACGCCTCGCGTGCCGAGTCGAGGTATGAAGCCAGGCCGACGCCGGCGCCGGGTTCGATACTCTCGAACAGCGCGCGGTTTCGCGCCTCGTCTCCCTCGATGTCGATCTTGTCGTCGACGCCTTCGAAGAACACGCGATAGCCGGGGTCCAAGCGCACCAGATCGACCTGCTCCTGGGTGGTCGTGCCGAGTAGCTCGAAGAAATGGTCGAAGACGTCGGGCATCAGCCACCACGAAGGTCCGGTGTCGAAACGGAAACCTTCGTGTTCCCAGGAGCCCGCGCGGCCGCCGAGGTCGTCGTTCTTCTCCACGAGGTCGACGTCGTGGCCGTCGCGGGCGAGCAGAGCGGCAGTGGCCAACCCGGCCACACCGCCGCCGATGACAACGACTCTTTTCGATGATGCCGTCACGACTGGTGGTTCTCCCTCTTGGGGTCTTCGGTATCTGCGGGGTCTTGGGGCCTGCCACGGCGGAGTGCGGCTGCGGCTGCGATGCGCACTTTTTCGGGCGTGGGCACGCGCACGCGCTCTCGCCGGGCCTGCGCCGCCGAGGTCGCGCGCAGTCTCCGGGTCAACTCGGAGAACAGATCATGGGCCGTGCACACCGCGACGCGGCTGCCACGCGGTAGCCGGGTGATGGCCTCTGCGCTGGCGGTCAAATCCATTTCGATGTCATCGAGCCACCTGCTCCAGATGTCCTCGTCGAGGTCGTCCGGACGGAGCCCGATGAGGTACTGGCGTCCCAGTCCGTCGCTGTCGTCACCGAAATCCCGCAGAAAGTTGATCTTCTGGAAAGCGGCGCCGAGGCGCCGGGCGCCGGGTGCCAGTTCTTCGTAGCGCGCCGAAGGATTCGACTCTCCTGCGACAAAGGCACGTAGGCACATCAGGCCGACCACCTCCGCCGATCCGTAGATGTACGTGGCGAGGCTGCCGAAATCGTGCTTTGTGCGCTCGAGGTCAGTACGCATCGAGTCGAAGAAGGGGGCGATCAACGAATCGTCGATGCCGACGCGACGTGCAGTCCTGGCGAAAGCGTGGACAACAAGATTGGCGCTCGAGCCCGTTTCGATCGCGGAGTATGTCTCTTGTTCGAATTTGTCGAGCTCAACCAGACGGTCGGCGCTGTCCTGACCTGGCCGAGGCGCGTCCACCACCTCGTCGGCAACCCGGACGAGTGCGTAGATGTTGCAGACGTCTGTGCAGATCTGGCCGCGGAGCAACCGAGTCGCCAACCCGAACGACGACGAGTAGTGCCTGATCACCAGTGCTGCGCTGGCGTCCGCGGCTGCGTCGTAGCGCCGATAAGGCGCCAGCGCGTCCACGCGCCCTCGTGTTCGTATCATCCCGACCGCTCCTCACTGTCGTTCACCAGCAAAGCCACCCCTTGATCTGGATTCGGAGCTGTCAGCGGTTCGGATGGCTCTCATGCCGATGGAATGATTACCCATATGTCGATGCTTTCACCGCTACCGGTCAAGAACGGGATCGGCGCGACAAGGCTGCGCATCCCGGTCACCGGTCCGTGGGCGACCATCGCCGAGTACGTCATTGCGACGTTCAGCCACCTCGACGCGAACGACCTGTACCGCCGTTTCGACGACGGCGAGATCGTGGGCTCCGATGGCACTCCTGTGCGCCGGAGCACGAGCTTGGGCGCGGAGCCGTTCATCTGGTATTACCGCGACCTGCCGGCGGAGGCCCCGGTGTCGTCACAAGAGGAGATCCTCCACATCGATGACGATCTTGTCGTGATCGACAAACCACACTTTCTGTCGACCACCCCCGGCGGGCGATACCTACGAGAGACCGCGCTCGTGCGGTTGCGGACGCGCCTGGACAATCCAGACCTGGTACCGATGCATCGCCTCGACCGTGCGACCGCCGGATTGTTGATGTTCTCCGCCCGCAGAGCCACCCGCGGCGCCTACCAATCCCTCTTCGAGAAGCGTCAGGTCACCAAGGTGTACGAGGCGGTGTCTGCATTGCCGCGGGAGTGGGACGCAGACCGTCCCGCGCTCGGCGGTCACCCCGTGCCCGTCGTCTACCGAAACCACATTGCCTCGCGCAGCGGCGTCCTGCGGGTGGTCGTCGATGACGCACTCGAGCCCAACTCCGAGACCGTGATCACGGTGCGAGGGTTCGGAATCAGCACCTCCGGTCGCGCTGTGTTGCACACGATGCTTCACCCCCGCACCGGCCGGCGGCACCAGTTGCGGGTGCATCTGTCCGCACTCGGCATCGGCATACTCGGCGACAGTTGGTATCCCGATCTGCTGGCCGAGGCACCGGACGATCATTCTCTCCCGATGCAATTGCTCGCTCGCGAACTGGAATTCACCGATCCACTATCAGGACTTCCGCGGACGTTCACCACCCGTCGAACCCTGCTCGAGGCACCCGTCACCTGACGTCGGTAAGCGACCGAGCACAATGGTGAAGTTTGCAGCAGATCGCCGTAAGTCGGGTTAGCATTCTTTCGACGTTCCGGTCATCAGCCCGGAATGCCTTTCCCCCATGATTGAGGTATTCCGCGTGTCCACGCCCCTAACTGACAGCTCGCCTGCCGAGCCTCCCCCGTCCGCACCGGACTCAGGCCCGGAATTGCAGCGCACCCTCGGTGGTTTTCAGGTCTTCGCGATCTCCTTCGCGTTCATCTCCGTCGCAGTGGGCATCTTCGGGACCTACGGCGAGATGTTGGCGACAGCGGGGCCCGTCGGCATCTGGCTGTGGCTGATCGCTGTCGTCGGCCAAACTCTGGTAGCCCTGGTGGTCGCGCAGTTCGCGGCCCGGATCGCGCTCAGTGGCTCGTCCTATCAGTGGGCATCGAGGCTGGCCAACCCGAAAATCGGCTGGCTCTTCGGGTGGCTGACGTTCTGGTTTCTGGCCATTGCGGTGGTCGCTCTGGACAGCGCACTGGCCAGCCAGGCCTTCATGCCGCTGGTCGGAATGGACGAGAACGAGGACACCGCTCGCATCATCACCGTCGTCATCCTGATCCTGCAGGCGATTCTGGTCATCGCGTCCACTCGGCTGCTGGGCCTGATCACCTCCGGTGCTGTTGGTGTCGAACTCGCCATCGTCGCAGTCTTGGTGGTGGCGCTGATCGGAGTCGTCGTGTTCACCAGCAGCGGGGATGTCAGCAACCTCACCTCTCGCGGAGTCACCGAAGGTAACAGCTCCTACTACGCGATCGGCGGCGGTCTGACTGCCGGAATGCTCATGGGTCTGACCACCTTGGTGGGGTTCGACTCCGCGGCCAACCTCGCCGAGGAGGCCAAGGACCCGTTCCGAAGCGTGCCACGTGCCATCGTCGCCTCCGTGGTCGCTGCGGGCGTGGCCGGATTCCTGTTCCTGATCGCACTGACGGTTGCGATCGAAGACATCGATGCCATCAGTAAGAGCGGATCCCCGGTGGCCGCCATCATCCGCGACCAGCTCGGCCCGGTGATGGAGCGGATACTCCTGGCCGCCATCGTTTTTGCGATCTTCGGTGCCGGCATGGTCGTCATGGCCGCCTGCTCACGTCAGGCGTTCGCGATGGCCCGCGACCAACGCTTCCCGGCACACAAGCTGATGCGCAAGGTCAACCCGCGCACCCAGACACCGATATTCGCGACCCTGCTCATCCTCGTGGTCGGCGTCGTCTTGCTACTGGTCCTGCCCGGCGATGCGTTGCTCAAGCTGATCACGGCCTCTACGCTGCTGCCCGCCATCATCTACGGCGCGACCGTCATTCTCTACCTGGTCGTCCGAAAACGGCTGGAGCACAAGGAGGGTGGGTTCAGCCTCGGACGCTTCGAGATGCCGATCGCCGTTGCGGCCCTCATCTGGGTTGTCGTCGCACTGTTCGTTCTTGTCACCCCTGGCGATTCCACGGCGTCCAACGTCATCGTCGCCGGTCTCATCCTGTTGGGCGGTGTCTACTTCGCCAAGATGATGATCTTCAATCGAGAGGTGCTCGAGACCGAGCCGTCCGGTGGCGACGCCGTCGACGCTGTTGTCGAGTCGACCGAATGACGCCACAGAGTTCGTCCCCTGACACGTTGACCGGCAGGGTTGTCAGGCTCGGCGATACGGACCATCCGGAGGCGAGCGCCGGCTGGAACCTGCTGTTCACCCATGCCCCCCAGGTCATTGTGTATGCGCAGGAGACTGTCGACGTCGTGAATGCGATCACGTGGGCACGTCTGCACGAGGTGCCGCTTCGCGTGCGTAGCGGCGGCCATTGCCTCGAAGGCTGGTCGAATGTCGACGACGGCATGGTGATCGACGTCAGCGAGATGAAGTCGGTATCGCTCGACACAGACAGGCAGACGGCGACGGTGGGCGCCGGCCTCAACCAGCTCGAGGCCGTAACCGCCTTGGGAAGAGCAGGTTTCGCGGCGCCGACGGGTACCGAGGGAACCGTCGGCCTGGTCGGTGCCACGCTGGGCGGCGGATTCGGTCTGCTGACCCGCATCTTCGGGATGGCATCTGACAACTTGTTGGCGGCAGAAATTGTGGTCCCTTCCGAAGACGGCGGCGCCGAGGTCATCGTCGCCGACGAAACGCACCACGCGGATCTGCTCTGGGCGCTGCGGGGCGCAGGCAACGGCAACTTCGGAGTCGTGACTTCTCTGACCTTTCGGGTGCATCCGGTGGCGCAGACCATCTACATCACAGCAACCTGGCAAGGGCTCGACCTCTTGCCCGCGGTCTTCGAGGTCTGGCAGCGTTCGGCACCGGCGACGGACAGCCGACTCACGAGTCAGATCGAAATCAGCGGCGACGCAGTGCAGGTGCTCGGTGTGCTGGTGTCGGGCTCGAAGGCAGAAGCCCTGCAGCTACTCGCTCCCATCTTCGCGATCGGTGAGCCTGAGATCACCATGACGGACGCGAGCTGGGTGGAGAACTACACGGCGTTCCAGATCCCGACCGCAGACGAACCGGCCAACTGGAAGTTCCTGTCTCAGTTCACGTCGACACCCTTCCCCCGCGAGGCAATCGATCTGATCTGCACTTTCATGTCGAAGGCTCCCACGCCGCAGTGCAATTACTTCGCCAACGCCTTCGGCGGCGAAGTCGTGCGCACAGAACCGACGGGCGGGTCGGTGTTCGCACACCGCAATGCGCTGTTCTACGCCGAGCCGGGTGCGGGATGGGGCGTCCGGGGCGGGCCGTCCTCATCCGACGACCCGCTGGGATCGACGTGCTTGAAGTGGGTTGCAGACTTCCATGAGGCATTGGCGCCTTATGTGTCTGGGGCATACAGCAACGTCCCCAACGCCGACTCGGCGAATTGGCGAACCGATTACTGGGGCACCGGCCTCGACCGCCTGGACGTGATCAAGGCCCGGTATGACCCGCATCGGGTGTTCAGTTTCGAACAAGGTCTTTGAGGCGTCCAGCTACTGATAGCCCGAGCTTTCCGAACCACGGCAGGAACCTGATGAACAGTTCAGCCCAACCCCGTTCTACCTCAACCCGCTCGCATCTGCGACGCGTACGTCCACTGCTCGTCGCCGCCGCCGCGATTGCCCTGGCGGGGTTGACAACCCCCGCAGTCGCATCAGCCGATGTCGTGATCAAGGGCTGCACCATCGTCGCCAACCCCACCTACGACACTCACACGGTCTGTCGAAACATGGATCTGTCCGGGATCGACCTCTCGGAACAGTCGGACCTGGACTACGCCGACTTCACGGGTTCGAACATGTCGGGTCTCGCGTTGAGTTCGAGCCTGCTGGACCAAGTGACGTTCGCCGGCGTCAACCTTTCCGGCGCGGACTTCTCGTCCAGGACTATTTTTCGAACGGATTTCACTGACGCCGATCTCACCGGCGCCTCTTTCGCCGGCAGTTTTCTCGCCGACCCGATAGCGGTCGACGCCAGCTTCGTAGAGGTCGACTTGACCAGCACCAGGCTGATCTATGGCGACTTCACGAATACGGATTTCACCGGCGCCACATTATCTGGGACAAGATTCGAGAACAGCACGATGACCGGCGCGAATTTCAGCAAGACGATCGTCGTACCCGCCGATCAGCAGCTGACGAGCACGGGTCCAGGCACCGTCGCCGAATGGACCCTGCCCGCCGGTCTGGCCGATACGGTGGCGGCGACCGAGTGCACCCCCGCGTCGGGCAGCGCATTCCCGGCAGGCGCCACCACGACCGTGAGGTGCGTGGTCGCCGGCGGCGGTGATACCGAGGACGCCAACGAGGGAGAAGGCTTCGGCACCTTCACCGTGACCGTCAGTGCGTACGAACCACCTGAACCACCCGAACCGCCTGCAGGGTCCTCGGGATCATCGGTGGGCGGACTGTTCGGCTGACACGACAACCCGCAATTCGTCCTGGTTGGTGATTGATCGCCGGATGTGCTTTCCCCCGATTCTCGGGCAAACGAATCCGCTTCAAGAACTGTTCATTTGACCACTGATTCGGCGACCGTCAATATAGACGCATGTCGAATCAACACGCGGAGCCTGACGCTCCGTGCTGCACGCCCTTGGTGCGCGAACCGCTGACCGAGGACTGGGCCGGCGATCTGTCCCGCATGTTCAAAGCGCTCGGCGACCCGGTGCGTCTGCGGTTGCTGAGCTTGGTGGCCAGCCACGAGGGCGGCGAGGCCTGTGTGTGCGACATCTCGGAGTCCTTCGACCTGTCGCAACCCACGATCTCCCATCACCTCAAAGTGCTGCGGTCGGCGGGCCTGCTGGACTGCCAGCGGCGCGGGACCTGGGTGTACTACTGGGTGATTCCCGCGGCCCTGCAACAGCTCTCCGCTGTCCTCGGCGAACCCGCCATTGCTTTGCAGGCCCCCTCGGACGAGGTGTCGGCATGAGCACCACCACTGACCAACCGGCAGTTGTCGGCAAACTCTCCACCCTGGACCGGTTCTTGCCGGTGTGGATCGGGGTGGCCATAGTCGCCGGCCTGCTGCTGGGCCGGATGATTCCGGGCCTCGACGACGTGGTGAGTGCCGTCGAGATCGACGGCATCTCGCTGCCGATCGCGATCGGTTTGCTGATCATGATGTACCCGGTCCTGGCGAAAGTTCGCTACGACCGCCTCGACACCGTCACCGGTGACCGCAAACTACTACTCGGGTCGCTGGCACTGAACTGGGTCCTCGGGCCGGCCCTGATGTTCACCCTGGCCTGGCTCATGCTGCCCGACCTACCCGAGTATCGGACCGGACTGATCATCGTCGGCCTGGCCCGGTGCATCGCCATGGTCATCATCTGGAACGACCTGGCCTGCGGTGACCGTGAAGCCGCAGCCGTGCTGGTGGCGATCAACTCGGTCTTCCAAGTCGTCATGTTCGCCGTCCTGGGCTGGTTCTACCTCTCGGTCCTGCCAGGCTGGCTCGGTCTGGAACAGACCACCATCGACGCCTCCCCCTGGCAGATCGCCAAGTCCGTGCTGATCTTCCTGGGCATCCCACTGCTGGCCGGGTTCTTGACCCGCCACTACGGCGAAAAAGCCAAAGGCCGCACCTGGTATGAGGAGAAGTTCCTGCCCCGTATCGGCCCGTGGGCGCTGTACGGGTTGCTGTTCACCATCGTCATCCTGTTCGCACTGCAAGGTGACCAGATCACCTCCAAACCCTGGGACGTGGTGCGCATCGCCCTGCCGCTGCTGGTGTACTTCGCGGTCATGTGGGGCGGCGGCTACGCCCTCGGCGCGGTGATGGGTCTCGGGTACGAACGCACCACCACCCTCGCGTTCACCGCGGCGGGCAACAACTTCGAGCTGGCGATCGCGGTGGCGATCGCGACCTATGGCGTCACCTCCGGGCAAGCTCTCGCCGGGGTCGTGGGACCGCTGATCGAAGTCCCGGTCCTGGTGGGCCTTGTCTACGTCTCCCTGGCGTTACGCAAGCGCTTCACGCCGCACTCACCCGTAGGATCAGGAGTCCGATGAGTACGCCACCAACAGTTCTGTTTGTCTGCGTCAGCAACCGCGGCAAATCCGTGATGGCTCAGGGGTTGTCGAATCGGATGGCCGGCGCTGCCATCACCGCGATCTCCGCCGGCACCGATGCCGCAGTGGGTGGCCACGTCAACGAACTCTCCGCACAGACGCTCGCGGAAGTCGGCGTCAGCGTCGACGACCACCAGCCGCAGCAACTCACCGATGACCTGATGCGATCGGCCGACCTGGTCGTGGTTCTCGGCACGTCCGCGAAAGTCATTGCTCCGCAAGGCACGGTAGTCGAGGTGTGGGAGACGGTGGAACCATCCTCGCGCGGCGTCGACGGGCTGGACCGCATGCGGCTGATCCGCGACGACATCGCCGACCGGGTCACCGACCTCACTGCGCGCCTGACCAATTCCTGACGACAGGGATCAGCAGCAGGCGGACGTTCCGGCCGCGCCGCAACACACGGCACTGCCGTCCGGCTGAGCATCGTCGAGCGTCAACAACTTCGGACTCGTTCCGAAGGTGTCCGAGTCGGAGAGCACGGTGTACACCTCCCACTTTTCACCCGCCGGACCGGTCACCCACACCTTGTCCTGAGTGGCGAAACAACACGTCGCGTTGATCTCCTCCTCGGTGAACAACCCCGCAGCGCTCAGCCGCGCGATCTCCGAATGCACCACCTCACTGGACTCCACCTCCACCCCGAGATGATTGATGGTGCCGCCCTGGCCCGGGTTTTCCAGCAATACGAGCTTCAGCGGGGGCTCGACGACCGCGAAGTTCGCATAGCCTGGTTTCCGCTTTGCCGGAGCAACATTGAACAGCTTCGAGTAGAACTCGATCGCCTGCTCGAGATCGTCGACATTGAGCGCCAGTTGCATGCGGGACATCATTACCTCCACCTGTGAGACATATATCGAATTACTGCCAGTTGCCAGAGTGCCTACCTCTTCGACATATGTCAATAGAGTAGCTACGATCGATTCCATGCCCAAGTCGCTACCGGTGATCGACATGACCGCACCCATCTGTTGCGCACCCGTTTCTGCGACGCCGATGGACGATGCCGCGGCCCTGGAGGTAGCGCTTCGGCTCAAGGCTCTCGCCGACCCCGTCCGGATCAAGCTGATGTCGATCCTGCTCACCGACGACGCAGGCGAGGTCTGTACCTGCGATCTCGCCGCCGCAGTCGGCCTGTCCGAACCGACCGTCAGCCATCACCTCGGACAACTCAAGAAAGCGGGAATGGTCCGCCCGGAACGACGCGGCATGAACGTCTTCTACCGCGCCCACACCGACGCACTACAAGCGCTGCGACAAGTACTCGATCCCAACTGCTGCCGCTAGCCGGGCGTCTGTGACAGGGCACGCAGTGCTCGCAGGTACGCGCCCGGCGACATGCCGGTGACGCTGCGAAAGTCGTTGATCAGATGCGATTGATCTGCATAGCCGAGATCGTTGGCGACGGCAGCTGCATCCACTTCGGCGCAAGCATCTGATGAGGAGAACCGCCGCACCACTTCCTGAAGCCGTATTCGGCGGGCAACAGCCTTGGGCCCCATACCGAGCGTCAGGCTCAGCGCGCGCTGCATGGCACGTTCGCTCACGCCGATCTGGGCTGCCAACAGCGGTCCGGTTCGTGCCCGGACGCGCTGATCGAGTGCGTCGACGACCGTGTTCGCCAGCACATGCTCGGGCGATGGTGGCCGCCGGGAAAGCAAGCCCTCGATAACGGCATCGGCTCGACGAGCCCGGGCAGCGGGCGACCCCTCGCGGGCAATGGCTTCCACGAGTTCGAACAGTCCAGGATCCAGGGCCGCGGTGATGGGCTGCTCCGGTGGAAGCTTCCGCGGATCGAGGTCCGACACCACTGCAAGTCCCGCGGGCCGCAGGCGAATCGCGAAGACCTCACCACTCCCCTCGATCGTTCTCGTCCAAGCCCGCCGCTGGACGGCCGTCACCACGTACGGGAACGCTACCGATCCGCTCTCGATACTCACTGTGATTGCTGGGAACTCAAGAACCTTCTGCGAAATCGTTTGCCCTGCAGGCAGATGCCAGGACACGCTCCAGTACGTGTCGACCGCCTTCCGTGCGGCGTCCGCCGGATCGAACCAGTTCGCGGCAAACCGCTCGAGATTCGTCGGCGTCAAGACACCGGAACGCTCATCTGGCCGAATCGGCCTGCCGTCGTCGACCATGTCGCAATTCTGCAGTAAACAACTACCCCCTTCCCTCTGGTTCGGGCGATCAGCAGATTTTCGTCGTCGAGCTCTTCGCCGTTCGGTCCGATGTGCCGTCGACGGCGGCGGCTTCCAAGTCGATCGTGGTGTGAGCCAGAGCCAGGTAGCGCAGTGCCAACTCCACGCCCGCTCTGTATCCCGCGTCATACTCGGGATCGCGTTTGGTGGCGGTGCTGAGTTCATTGGTCAACCGAACTTCGATGGACTGCAGGCTCGCCCGTTCGCGACGGCGGTCGGGGCGTCCTCCGGTTACCGAACCGCTGGTGTGACCGACCTCCGATGTCAGTTTGTCGAGCACGCAGATCCTGGCGAATCGCATACCCGCCTCGTGACCGACTCGGAACAAAGACGCACGACGGTCCAGACGCGTAGAGGTGGAGAAATGCTCGTGCAGAGCGGCCAGTACGTCGGCGAGTGTCCGGTTGCGTCGACCGGGGTCAAGCATTCTTGCGCCTCGGTACGATCGTCCGTTCCGCCAGCGCTCTCTTCTGGTCGCGCTTTTCCTTGATTGCCAGACGCTTTTTCTTCGAACTCGAACTCTTTTCCGCCATCGTCCCTCAATGCCGTAGTTGAATCGCGGCTGTAAGGCCGCTCACCGACCGACCATAGCCCAGAAAAAAATAAAGTCCAGCCCGCACGGAAAAACACCAAGGAACCCTCAACGCAGCGCAGTGATCCCGACATCGTCTCTTCTGCAGTTGATTTCGGAAACATCTGGGAAAACTGGAGCGGACTGGCTTTTATTTTTTTTCGGGCTAGAGTCCGAGGTAACTGATAAACAAAGGAGTGTGGCCGTGAAAGCGGTTGTCATGGAGTGCAGAATTCGAGTGTGCGCGACGCCGGCGCGGTTTCTATCGTTTCGACGGCGCGCGGAGCAACTCGCCGACGCGGCGTTCTCGGGACGAACGCGCCGTTCGAGCGCGGCCGTCGATTCGGGGTCCCGGCTGCTGCTGCGCCAGTGGCACATGCACAACGACGTCACACGTCTCGGCGAGCCGCAGTGCCGGGAGGTGTGCTTGGCCTTCGCCGACAACCCGGCCCGGTTGACCCCAGCGAAACTCGAGGCCCTTTCCCGCAACATCCTGGCCACGCTCGAAATCGACACTGCGGGGTCGTCAACCGAGACCGTTCCGTGGATTCTGACGCTGACGACGGACGCCGACGCCGCGTACAGACGTCAGATGACTGACCGGCACCCGACTCTGCACACCAGCGCCGGCAGCGCTTCTGACGGCTTGGTGGCCCCTATGGTGTCAGCCGCACAGGACGTACTGCAATGACCATCGTGCCCACGTCAGGAAAACGCCTCGACACCAGGGACCGTCTAGACCAACAGTTGTCTCAACTGTGTCTGTTGAGAGCCGCGGTCAGCGCCGAGATGATCGACCATCGCTGCCAGGGAGATCTGGAGAACAACGACGCTTACCACCGAAGCGTGGCAGACCTCGAAGCCCTCGACGGCCAGATAGCTCGCATCCACGCTGCGCTCAAGACCATCGATGAGCCCGACGTAGGAGACGACACCATCCGACTCGGTTCCGTAGTCACCGTCGAGTTCGATCACGACCAGACCGACCGCACCCGATTTCTGCTCGGTGCACATGAGCAGCACGAGCTGGTCGATGTCGAGATCTGCTCGCCCGACTCGCCTCTCGGCCAAGCGATACTTGGTTCGGTGGTGGGCGACGAACGATTCTTTGTGCTGCCAACCGGTCGGATGTGCACGGTCACGGTGGTGGACTGCGTCCACCACCGCTGGTGACCCTCGCCGAGGCCACCAGAAGGCGCGTGTATGCGTTTTACCGATGAACTCGACGTTGCAATCCAACGCTGGCGAGAAACTGCTGGGAAGAACCGGACAAAAGAGGAAAGAGGCCCCACTCGACTGAGTCGAGTGGAGCCTCTGATCTTCTGTTCTTCTTGTGGAGCTAAGGGGAATCGAACCCCTGACCTTCTCGATGCGAACGGGACCGTAAGCCTCTGACCTGTGCGTTTAACTTTGCTTGAACTGTTGATCGATGCCTAGTTCGCGAGGTCAACACGTTTATCACGTTGAATCCGGTCGGCAGGTTGCGAACCTACTGCGGAACCGCTGCGGAACGCGAGTGGCCAATAACTGGTCGAATCCCGTTCGGGTCGCAGATATTCTCGAACAATGACCGGCACTCCCGCGCACGATGGCGCTGACCGTCTGACCCACGTCGACCAAGTCCGCGTTACCTATCATGAGATCCGGTCGCCCTGGTCTGAAGAGGACAGGACGCCGCAGCACAGCCTTCTGTTGATGGTTAGCCCGTCAGGACCCGTCGATCTCGATGAGCTAAGAAGACTGGCCGAGATGATCCCGGGTGGACCCGACTACATCTTGGACCAGAACGTGCACCACCACAGCTGGGGTGCCGACGCAACCGTCGTCGAGTTCGTAGTTCAGGCCGCTGCGAGCGGAGTTATCGGCAGCATTGGTTGGGAGGCTTTGAAGTCGTTCGCCAGGGCGGTCACCGGCGGGCGAAAGTCGGAACCTCCTCGCCCGCTAGAGGAAAGCGAGGCCCGTGGCTGGGCGGAACAAATGGCCGTGCGGCGGTTCCCGGACCTGGTACTCGATGACCTCGTCGTGCGACGAGTCGAGCTACGCGAACCGAACGCAACCGTGACGCTCGGCTGCCGAGACGGCTCGACAGTCACTGTTGAGCTTGAAATCCAAGACGGGCTTATCGCGCTGGGAGCAGTCGCGAGGGACTACCCCTCTCCCTAAGCAATCGCGACTGGCGCCGGTCAATCGGTCTTCGGCACCGCGTCGAGTGTTAGCAAGAGATGATTGATGACGTATCGCGCCGAGCTCGACTGGTCATCTGCGGGCCGCATCTCCGATGGAATGACTATCTTTGATTCGTTGATGTTGTCGATGATCTGCTTCGCGAGCGGTGAAATCCTCGTTTCGTACATCGCGTTCCTCAGTACCTCCACATGCTGGCGGAAAGCTGCCACAAACTCGCTATCGTCCTCCGGTCCTAGATCGATCCCAAGGACCAGATGTAGCGACGATGGAGTCGCAGACCCGTTGCGGAAGGCGATGACAGTCTCTGCTGACTCAAACTCGGCGCGTTTCCGGTGCGCGACGTGGCCGTGCCTCCAGTCCATGACGCGCTTGTGCATCGCGCTACCGCTGTCCCCCGTGATTTCCTGAACAAAGTTCTTGAACTGGATGTCACGCCTGTCTTTGCTCTGGTCTGCCCTTGCATACGCGACGACTGCAGATTCCCAGAGCGCTCGCCGCTGAAACAGTGATGATGGCCTTCTCGGTAGCTGCTGCCGTTCAAATAGAGCCATCCCAGCGTGCTGGAGATCGGCCCACGCCGATCCCCAACGCTCAAGTTCCTTCACTTTTTCGCCGCTCAAGGTCGACCAATTCTGGGGATCGTCAGACATGCGCCTGAGCCTATGCGGCGTGTACGAAAAGACGCGGTCGGGCGACGGAATTCATCTGTTCGGACTCTCAATTGCCCACTTTTGACCCACTCTAGGCCGCCGGGCGACTCCGCCACCTGCGTAGATGTGCCAGCTAAGCGGGTTTTTCAGCTATCGCTCACTGTCAGCACCAGAGCGCTGCGCAAACGCGTCCGCGCACGCGAGGGGGTCCCCGCCCCCAGGGGCGTCGCGTGTCGCGTACGAATGTTGTTGCAGGCAAACAGGTTTCGGACCTGCGCGTTTGACGGCGAGGCTCGGGTCGGTCTAGGTTTGTGTCAGTCGGCCACCACGTCAGCCGCTCCGAATCACATTCCCTCGCAACACCTTCCCCTGAGGAGTCCCCATGTCTGCACCCGTTTCGCTCGCCAAGTCCCCCGTTTCCACTGAGACCGACCTCGACCGCGTCTACCTTCGCTCGGCGTCGGAAGCATCGCTCAACCGTGAGGCTCGCAGTACCTACGCGGCCCTAGATCGCGGCACGGCACAGGACGGCGATGCGGAGTACTACCAGGCCTTGCGGTGCGAACTGGCTTGGCGCGGCATGGCCGCTGCTCACCCCATGTTCGCCAAGATTTAGCTCGAAAGGCCCTGAGTCCCTTGAGGGGTGCCGATCGTCATAGGTCTCACAGGGCGCGATCCATCAACCCACCGAAAGCAAGCAAACATGCGTACACACCTGGTCTCGGCCGTGGTCGAAGACGTTCCCGGCGATAGGCCAATCGTGGTCCTCGAACAGGGCGGCGTCGTACTCGTCGACCTCGAACTCGCTGACGCAACCCGACTGCGCTCCGAGCTAGATACGGCCATCGCGGCGATGGCGGTGTCGCGATGACCGGCTACATAGTGTTCGGCGCGATCATGATGGTCGGCCTACTCGGCGGCATCTTGGGCGATGGCACCCCGCGCCCGAACCGCGTCCGCCCTGGTCGGGGTGTTACAGCGTCGGCGCGTCGCCAGGATTGCGAACTGAAGATGCTCGAAGACCACTACTCGGCGCGCCGCGAGGAGGTGGACGCGGACCTGCGCGAGGCGATGCGCCGGTTGAATGAGGCGGCCAACGACCCGGACCCGCGTGACCGGCTCTATGCGCGGATGCGCGACGTCGACTGCGCAATCGAAGCGGTGCGTTACATCAAGCAGGGTCAAGCGAACGTCGCGGCGATATGCTGACTGTGATGAATGAAGCAGAGGAACTCGCACTGGCAGAGGCGTGGCTCGACCAACTTGACCCCGACACGGTCGAGGGGCGAGGCACTGAGCACTTCCACCGCATCCGGCAGGCCGTTAGATCCGGCGACCGCGATCGTCTAACCCGAGAGATTTCCCTTGCTCGCGAGGCGGGCGATTCGTGGGCAATGGTCGGGTGCGCGCTCGGTATCAGCGGGCGAGCGGCACAGTCTCAGTTCGGCTGAGCAACACCTAGTGCAAGACAGAGCACCCCGGCCACTGTGGTCGGGGTGCTCTTGTGTGCTGTGGGGTTACGGCCAAAACGGGCGCCTGTTTGCTCGGCCGATGCGGTGGCGTAGTTCGTCGTGGTCGAGACCGTGATCGTCGGCGTACATCTTGGCGTAGGCCCACCACGCCCGGCGCGCTCGGAGCATGATGTCGAATGCTTCGGCGGGGTCGGTGGGTTCATGGCCGCGATGTGCGGCGTAGTCGTCGGGTGCGAACACTGCAACGTTCGGGCCGTGGCACAACGGTTCTGGTAGGCGTGAACCGACGTCGACCTCGACCGGCGTCGGCTGCCGCTGGCGAACTCTAGCCATGGCCCACGATCCGCAACATCACGTCGCCTGTCGCGTCACCGGCGGGTGCGTAGGTGCCTCGGCTGCCTGTGCGTTTCTGAGCCTGCCTACCGGCCGTCCGGGTGCCGTCAGCCGCTTCAACGATTTCGGGCAGTCTCAGCGACCCGACCAACTTTGCAATGAGGCCACCGACCTGGCGAAGCTCGACCACGTGCGGGTGGTTCACCAGCTCACCGAAACGGTTCGCGACGGCCAGCGGTTCGCCGTGCATCGCGAGCGTAAGCGCGTCCTCGCGAGTGATCGCCCGCGCTAGAGACACGATCACAATCTCTTCGCCGTGGCTGAGGACGTAGTCGGCTTCGACGGCCTTGACGTAGTCTCGGGCGCGCTTGGACCAAGAAGTGCGTTCCTGGCGTGCAATGGTCATATCATCTCTCTCGCAATACTTTCGGTGCTTGAACCAACTCAGCCCTCACCGGGAAAGCGGCCGGTGAGGGCTGGTCGGGAAAGGGCACGGGGCACAACACCCGCGCTTCACGAACGGTGACTGATTTCCGTCGTGAAGTTCTGGCCCGGCCGGGCATCGTCACTCGGTTCGCCTGAGATTGGTTAGCGATGCTCGGCCGGAAGTGTTTTACGGTGCGTCGTAGGTGGCGACGGCGATTGCCTTGGGGTCGACCCACCCGATACCGACGCGCAGGTTTGCCTTGACGGCGACCCGGTCGGAACTGAAGTACACACTGGCGTCGGTGGTCAGGGTGGCTTCCTGGCGGACGGCGAGCACTATGCGCGAGGCGTCCACGACGTAGAGGGCGTCAGCCTTGACCGCCGGGTCTGCGACGACCGGCAGGCCTTGGATTGTTGCCGCCACGGGCTGGCTGGCGTCGGGGCCGTAGAGCTGCTGTGCCGACCCGGTCGAGACCTTGGTCTTCGCAGCGGTCGCGGCCAGGGCCGGACTCACCACGACGTGCGTCGCGGTGTTGCCGTTCGCCTTCAGTGCCGCGATGCCGTCAACGACGATGTCGGCGTCGGTCAGTGCGGTATCGCCCAGGTCGATGGTTCCGGTGATTGACTGGATGCCGTTCGGCCCTTCGGCGACGGTGTTGCCGAAGGCGGCGAGGTCGAGCTTGTTTGCGAGCTGGCGCACCAGCGAGTTTCCGACCAGGGTCAGCACTCCACCGCCCTCGGTGTGGGCGTCCGCGATCAACTCGGCGGTCACCGGCACGATCGCGGCGAGCTTCTTGAAGACGAGCGGAACCTCGGTGATGGCAAGATTGTCGATGTTGATCTCGCTACCTTCGGCAACCCATCCAGCGTTGGTGCCGTCGGTCACCTTGGGGATGCGCAGAGAGCTGCCCTTGACTGGTACGTATGTCGAAACCTGTCCGAACGCGGCCTCGGTGATGAGCGGCTCGATAATGAGTGAGCTGACTTCGGCGGATGACACTGCGCCGGTGCCGCCGGTGGTCTTGGAAATGGTCATGAGTGGTTGAATCCTTCGAGATACGAAGTGGATTCACGTTCAGCGTTCGGCCGTTAGTGGTGCCGCGAACCTGCGGCGATTCTCAGCAATCCGGCGAATCGAACGGACTCAAACCTTAATGCTCATTCCATTATCTGTCGGTGTTTTCTACCAATCCAGGCCATTCGGAGTGCTTACTCAGAGATGCCGAAAACCGTCGATGCGAAGGACGGCGACCGCTTGCCGCCGGGCGTTGCGCCACGTTGAAATTGGCCAGCGTTGGCATAGGTTCCCGGAACCGGCTTCTTCAGCTCTGCCCTGGCCAGACCCGGTCGTTGTTCGAGGAGTTCGGCCTGTGCGCGGGCGACAGCTTCAGGGTCGACATGGCCGGTCTCGACGTCGGTCACCTCGGCCAGGTCGAGATTGCCGTACTCGAACAAATCGGTCGGGTCCGCGAGGTCTGTTGCCAGTCGAGTGATCTCGGCGCGCTGCACGGCGGCGAGCTTGACGGCCAAGGCATCCCGTTCGCTCTCGGCCACCTGAGCGCGCTTGCGGTATTTACGCGATTCGATGGGGTCGGTGTCGTCGTCCTGGTCGTCGGTCTCGATGCCAGGGGTGCCGGTGTTCGGGTCGAGCGTCGTCGCGTCGTCTGCGTCGATCTGGGCGGCCGGGTCGGTGGTCGTGGTGTCAGTCATGTGTAGCGGTGTCCTCGGTCGTGAGTCGGGTGTCGATCAAAAGTTGCCGGCCGGCGGCGAACGTGTAGCCGGCGACGGGGCCGTACCAGTGAATCGCTGTCGTTACCGTGCGGTTGTCGGGATGGTCGACGTCCTCGGCGGGCAGCATTGCGACGTGGCGTAGCAGAGCAACTTCCAAGTCGGTCGCGGTTCGCCTCACCACCTGATTGCTGCGGTCGGCTTCTAGTCGCGAGTCGTAGCGGTCTTGGTGGATGCCCAGGTGACGGTACGCAATCGGCCCGCGTGGATCACCGGCCGGGAGACGCTCGCCGAGCGTGGAGAAGTCAGTCATCGGCGGCCACGAGTTCGTTGATCCGCTTGTTTAGGCAGATCAGTTGGCGTTGCTGAGTCTCGTACGCCGCGACGACGCCTGCGACCAGGTCGGTCAGGTTGTCGACCTGCAATGCAAGGTTCTGGACTGCGACGGCGTGCAGGCGGTCGAACGATGTTGGTTCGGTCATTGTGGGCCGCCGCCCGCCTTGACGTCAGCCTCGGCAAGCAGCGCCAGGGTGGCAATGTGATTGGCCACAAGCTGCTCGACCTGCTTGTGTAGCGAGTGGATCTGCACGCCCTGATCTTGGATCTGTCCGGCAAGCGCGTCGAGGGTGGCGAGCGCGTGCCGCTGTTCTCGGCGGGTGCCGTTCCGGTCACGGTATCGGTGTGGTGATGTCATTGTCGGTGTCTTGGATCCTGTTCGTGGAAGGTGGCGGGGCTGAGCGATTCTCAGAAGCCTGGTCCGTCGTCGTAGTCGGAAAGCTCCAAGGCATGCCCGGTGCCGACACCGGCGTCGGCGAACAGTCGCGTGATGCCCGCCGAGCCTTCAGATCGGCGGGTTGCAGTTGTTTCGGGGACTACAGCGTGGGTGTGGTCAGGCCGTGGCGCATTGGCGACTACGTGGTGTTCTCTGGTGCGGTACTCGGTGGCGAGGTACCAGTCATCCGGAAGGTTGAGGCATTCGGCGATGCTGTCGACGTGCTCGCTTGCTTCGAATACGTGGTCGACGCGGTCACCAGTGGTCATGCCCGCGATGGCATGCAGGATGTTGGTGAACGTCGCATCCCAACTCTTGCGAGCGATGCGTTCCTTGTGTGCCCAGCGTTTGAACGGGCCTGCGAGGGCACCGGCGTGGAGTCCGTATCCGGTAGCGATATTGACGTGGATTCCGTTTACGTGCCACCCGGCGTGGATCGTGGTTCCTACCTCGGCCACGTCTCCATCGACCATCGGAGTGTGTTCGTGCGTGGGGTGCGCGGTAGCGGACCCAGTCTCTAGATCTTTAACCTGATCTTCTTTTACCTGATCTAGAACCTGATAGGGGTCCAGCTGTGGACCCCGGTTCGTTCTGATTTGAACCCCGGTCAGTGCTGAATTGGACCCCGGTTCGGTTGTGCGGAGGTTCTCCGGAGTCTCTCGTACATGAGGGCTCACTGAGGACTCAGTGAGTGATTCGGCGGTCAGCTCACTGCAAGCGCAGCGCTGTTTGTGGGATCTCTTCCACGCGTCTTGGTTTCGGAGGAACGACGCGTAGCAAGGGGTCACCGGTACATCGGCGAGCTGGTAGGTGTTCGCATCGCCTCCCGACCCGCCGCCACCGGCTCGCGTGAGTTCAATGCAGCCCTTAGCCTCAAGAGACTTGAGGTGCCGCTTGACTGAGGAGCGGCTATGGCCG
This sequence comes from Williamsia limnetica, assembly GCF_003217475.1. Classification (GTDB taxonomy): domain Bacteria; phylum Actinomycetota; class Actinomycetes; order Mycobacteriales; family Mycobacteriaceae; genus Williamsia; species Williamsia limnetica. Next base: position 169,678 of record NZ_QJSP01000003.1, read on the forward strand.
GTCGCCGCTCGCAGGTGGTCCACTCCTGGACGTGCGTTGCCGCCTCCCCCGCTACTGAAAGTGGCGAGCACGGCGAGAACGCGAAACTCACCGTCGGTAATGTCCGCGCCTCGGGTCGCTGTAAACCACGTCAATTTCTGGAACGGATTCTGTCCGGTGGAGCGGCCGCGCTCAATGTCATCTGATATGATTGTCGTATCCTTTTAGAAAGGAAATGCGTCGACTAGCCGGTCGGCGCATTTCGCGTTGATGGGAGCGATTCGCTTAGGTCATGTATGTTCCCGGCGCCCACTCACTAACCGGTATTTCGCGCAGATTGTCGGATAGATAGTGGAACTCCTCGGCCAACCAAGGATAATTGTGGTTCGCGTCATCGCGGGTGGTGTCGAGTTCCGCAGCTCGCAGCATTACCCCAAATGCGTCGATACCGGAAGTCTGGCAGACTTCACCACCATCGGCGGCGCGGCGCGAATGTTTACGCACCGTGAAGTCTGAGTTTATGCGAACGTCTTTGCCGCAGGTATTGCAATGCAATTTACCCATGGCTGAATTGACCTCGGAGATTGACACGACGAAAAGCCCTTTCAGATTTAATGTCCGGCGGATTTGCGCTCACGCTGGGCGAGCCACCACCGGACGGCCTCGGAGCTGTTCAGCAGCACCAGCGATCCGGTCAGCGTGGCGTCGAGGTCACCGGCGCGGATGGCTGTCTGAACCTCGGCGGCCTCGACGCGCAACGACCGGCAGAAGTCAGTTAGCAGGATCGGTCTCATATTCGCCGCGCCTCGACGAACGTGGCGAGATCGGTTCGTGAGATCCTGCGGTGGCCGCCTGGGCCGGTCGGCCGCATGACGGTGATCTGTGGATTTTGAGTAAGGATCCGGTTTAGCACCGGCCGCGAGATTCCTAGGTAGTCCTGCGCGTCGGCTGGCCTCAGCCATTCAGTGAGTTGCAACATGAGTCCTTCGAGTGAATTGGTCTAACCCAATTCTTCTCGAACAATGACAGAATGCAAGGGCTCTCGGTTACACGCGAATTCCGCCGCGAGCGGTGGCTACCTCTTGCGCAGCAATCCATTCCTCGATTGCCGACCGGCGATAGACAATGTTCCGACCCAACCGAAAGCACTTCGGACCCTCATTCTTGCTACGCCAAAACCGCAATGTCCCCTGCGGTATTCCATACTCAATAGAGACCTGCGGAGTGGGAAGAATTTCGTCTGCGGGCATGTCTAATAGACCCTTTCTATGGGGGTGTTTTTCCAATCTGATTGCGCTCTCAATACTACGATCGGCACCTACACCGTTGGCTGTTCGCGGACAGGAAACGAACGAACACGCTAGTGGCGTGCATCACAGACTCGGTGCGGCAGATTGTGGAGGATCTTCGCCCGGCCGGGGATCAGTGTGCAAAAATTTTCTGATGAGCACTGAAGCGATCGGGCAGAAACGCAACCAGCGCGCCGCGCAAGTAGTCGACCGTTGGTTCACAAAGCGCCGAGATAGCAATGGAAAACGAATCCCATCGGCCTACAACGGCAAGGGGAAGCGCTGGCACGTCCGGTACGTCGACCCTGACGGCCATGAGCAGTTCGGTGGCAGCTTCGCGACGAAGCCCGACGCAGAGGCGAAGGTTGCCGAGATCAACACAGCCATGACGACTGGCAACTATGTCACTCCACAAGCGGGCAAGGTCAGCGTCGAGACGGTCTACACCGGTTGGGCGAAGGCTCAGGGCCACATCTCGGCCAAGACTGAAGGAACCCGTAAGAGCGTCTGGATCTGCCACGTTCGCGACCAATGGGGACAGCGCAACGTAGTCGACCTCAAGACATCGGAAATCCGCCTATGGGTCGCTGGCTTGGCCGCCGATGAGGCAATCGGAACCACCACCATTGAGAATGCATTCGGGCTGCTCCGGCAAGTCCTCGGCGCCGCCGTCGAAGACCGACGACTCCCCCGTAATCCCTGCGATGGCGTGAAGCTGCCCAAGCGCGAGCACGCCGACCGTGGCTACCTGTCGCACGTGCAAGTGGCCGCTCTGACAGAGGCCGTCGAGCGCAATCCCGAGGTGGTTCGATTCCTGGCGTATACCGGGCTGCGATGGGGAGAGATGGCCGCGCTACGAGTCCAGGACTTCGACATGTTGCGACGCCGGGTCAACATCTCCCGAAGCGTGACGGAAGCGAAGGGCCTCACGTGGTCGACGCCGAAGACGCACGAACGCCGGTCGGTGCCGTTCCCGAAATCTCTGAGCGTCGAACTGTCAGCTCTGATGGTCGGGAAGTCTCGTGACGACCTCGTGTTCACAGACTCGCGAGGAAGCGTCCTTCGCGTGAGCAATTACCGGTCTCGCGTGTTCGCGACGGCCGTGAAGATGTGCCAGACCCGCGATGAGACCTTCCCGACGATCACACCGCACGATCTGCGGCATACAGCGGCCAGCTTGGCGGTGTCGGCCGGGGCGAACGTGAAGGCAGTCCAAAGAATGCTCGGCCACGCGAAGGCGAGCATGACCCTCGACACCTATGCAGACCTGTTCGACGATGACCTTGAGGCCGTGGCAGACGCCCTCGACATTGCCATCGGAAACGTTGCCGACGCCGGTAGTAAACGGAACCAAAGTGTTTCTACTGCGGAACCTCTGCGGAACGCTTAGAGATTGCTAACGGCTCGGCCTCGAATCTGAGGCTGTGACCTGGCGCTTTAAGTGGAGCTAAGGGGAATCGAACCCCTGACCTTCTCGATGCGAACGAGACGCGCTACCAACTGCGCTATAGCCCCTTCGTTACTTCGTGAGAAGCAACTCGAACAGATTAACAGCCCGGGGCTACTGCCCCACAACTCGACGGTAGGACGGCTCATGCTGGACCCGTTCGACCCGCTCGAACCTGGGCAAATGGTCGAAGACCGGATCCTCGTCGTCGATCTCCAACACGATCGCGCCGGGGCGACGGAGCCTGCGAGGAACCTCTGCACGCGGATCCTCTTCCTGATGCTCGCGGCGTTCTTCTTCCTGCCGCTTCGCGCGGGCCAGTCGCCGCATGCGCTGTTGGCGGATCCGCTGTTCGTTGCGAACGGCCCGCCGCAGGAAGCTCATGTACCCGAGCAGAGCGACGCCTACTACGGCCGCGGCGACCCAGCCGGCCGTGCCCAGGAGCACACCGGCACCGAGGGCGGCAACCAGCAACAACGCGAACACAGCCATCACGCGCTGACGGAAGCGGTACCGCTTGTCACTGCGTTCACGATCGGCCTCGGGGTCGAATCCACCTCGCCGGGCGCGCCGCTCGGACTCGGTTTCCGCTACCGGTTCGTCTGCCTCGTCATCGTCGAGGTCGTCGTCGTACTCGGCATCTTCGTCATAGTCGTCGTCGTACTCGGCGTCCTCGTCGAAGTCATCGTCAACGTCGTCGACGAGTTCATCGTCGGCGGCGTCGTCGTGATCCTCGGCAGCTTCGGCGGCCACGGTATCTTCGGCATCCGACTCGGCGGCCTCAGCCTCGACGTCATCGGTCTCGACGTCATCGGTCTCGGCCTCGGCCACCTCTTCATCGACGGTGCCCGCGGGCTCGACATCGCCGGATTTGTCGTCGTCTCTCGACTCCGCGTCCACCGCAACTTTTTTCAGCACGGGCGTCGACTCGGCGACTGGAGCCTTCTCGACGGTCGTCGTGGTGTCTGCATCGGTTTCGCCGGCCTCAGCAACGCTGTCGGCCTCGTCAACATCTTTGACGGCCGTCGCGGTCGCAGCTTTGCGGTACTCGCGCACGGGCGGCTCCCAGTCGGCATCGTGCGGATGACGCCCGGAAGCGATGCGGCGTTTGGTCCTCGCCATCGTCCGACCGCCGCGATGCAGCACGCGGGTCGACAAGGCGGTGTCGGAGGTCTTACGCACGGTCGGACGCGATTTCACAACCATCGGCACCAAGACAAAGAGCCAGATCGCCACCAGACACACCCACAGCAACGAGTTCGGCATGGGCAGCTCCTTTCTGTCGGCAATCTCAGCTCGACCGGTCAGCCGAGTAGCCGTTCGTCACACGCGTAACAGACGGTGAACCTAGGCTATGGCCAGCGCTGGTCCAACCAGCGGAGACGCGCCGACGCGGAGGCAAATATCAGCAAGCTTTCAGGGGCAGGCCATGGAAAACCCTTGCAAATTGTTCGAAATTACGTAAATATCGAACTCGTGCCCGGAAAACGACCCATCGATCCGCCGACTGCGGAACTGGCGGAGCGCCTGCGCGAGGTCGAAGCACGACTGACAGCACTGGAAGAGAAGACGCCTTCGGCAGACGCCGGCACGATGGACTCGAACCACCGAAAAGGCGCTCAGGACAATCGCTTCTGGGTTCTCGAAGGACTTCGCGAGCAACTCGGCGGCGCATCGGGCGGGCTGATCTACTCGGGCATCGCACCGACCGCCGCAGGACCTGTGGAGTGGCAGTACGGCCACACCGCCCAGGAAATCCTCGAACTGGACGACGACCATGCCGCAATCGTCGCCGATCGTCTCGCTGCGCTGGGCTCACCCATCCGGCTCCAGCTGCTGTTGGCGGTCCTGGGTGGCACCACCAGCGTTGCGGACCTTTCCGCGCTCGAGGCCATGGGCACCACCGGGCAGGTGTACCACCACGTACGCATCCTCTCCGCTGCCGGCTGGTTACGTCCGGCCGGTCGAGGGGCCGTTCAAGTTCCGCCCGACCGTGTGGTCCCGGCGATGCTCGCCCTCGCTTCTGCCCTGTAGCCCGAGACCCGACAGACCCAACCGAAGGGATCAGAACCATGCACCCGTCCATTCGACTGATCGCGCTGGTGCTCGCGACTACCTGTGCGCTGGCCATCGGTGACCGTCCTGCGATCGCATCCCCCAGCTTGCCGACATCCGGCGGCGACCCCACTCTCGCCCGAGAAGTAACGGAGCTCGTCGGACCCGGACACCCGGTTGTCGCCGCGGCGGTCATCGACGGGACAGATGTGCGCGTGACCGCTGCGGGCGCCGACATCAACGACCGGTTCGAGATCGGATCGATCAGCAAGACCGCCACGGGACTGCTTTTCGCTGAGGGGATCTCCCGCGGCGAAGTCCAGCCCGACACCACCGTGGGCAGTCTGCTTCCGGTGCTGCGCGGCTCCCCCGCCGAGCGCATCACGCTGTCGGACCTGGCGACACACCGCTCGGGACTGCCTGTGCAACCACCGACCGCCGACCAATACGTGCGTAACCAGTTGGCTCAACTGACCGGTTCGTTCCCCTATCGCGAGAGCACCGCAAACCGGCTGGCCCAGGTGCGCGACTACCCGCTCGACGCACCTCCCGGGACCTACTCCAACGTCGGATACGAAGTGCTGGGCGCAGCTCTGGCCGCAGCCGCGAGCACGGACTTCGACGCTTTGGTGCGCGAACGCATCCTGCAACCGCTCGGGATGGTCGGCTCCGACGTGTTGGTCAATGCCGAACAGATCACTCCGCGGGATCTGCGCGGCAAGGACACCACGGGACGCACCGTCGAACCGTGGATCGGCGAGTCGATGGCACCGGCTTCCGGTGTGCGCGCGAACATCACAGACATGGCCACCTACGCGAGCGCACTGCTGGCCGGTACCGCACCAGGGATGGACGCGCTGGTTCCGCGAGCAGATCTCGGGGCCTCGCGCATCGGCTGGGCCTGGATCTCCACGACCACCGACGACGGCCGAGAGATCACCTGGCACGACGGCCAGACGAGTGGCTTCGCGTCGTACATCGGAATCGACCGTCGCAACGGTGTTGCCACAGTACTTTTGACCGCAACCGGCGACACAGTGGTACCGCTGGGCGAAAAACTCCTTGCACAAGCAGTATCCGACCGCTGACCATCTAGAGGTGCGGCGGCCGGCCGCCGAGAAGGGTGACACCATGCGAAAGCTCGTCTACTACATCGGGATCTCGATCGACGGGTTCATCGCAGGCCCCGACGATGAAGTCGACTTCTTTCCCATGTCCGATGACTACCTGCAGTGGATGGGCTCGGAGTACGGCGACGCGTTGCCGGCACATGTGAGAGCCCAATTCGGTATCGCGGACGCGCCTCTCACGAAATTCGACACCATCCTGATGGGCCGTCGCACCTACGATCCCGCGCTCGCCGCCGGGATCACCAGCCCGTACCCACACCTCACGCAGTACGTGGTGTCACGCAACCACAGGTCCGGCGATCCGGCGATCACCGTCATCCGCGACGAACCCGACGTCGCGGTGGAACAGCTCAAAGCCGAGAACTCGGGCCTCGACATCTATCTCGCCGGCGGCGGCGCGCTCGCCGGGCAGTTGCTGCCGCTGATCGATGAGCTGGTGATCAAGACCTACCCGGTGGTGGCAGGTGCGGGCCTGCCGGCGTTCGTCAGTGGTTTCGCCCCGAGCCAGTTCGACCTCGCCGACGTGAAGACGTTCAGCGGCGGGAACGTCGTATCTACCTACAGCAGGAAGTGACCGCAGGCTTCCTCCGACTCCAGTTCCGGCACACAACCGGAGGAACCACGATCTCCTCCGACTTCGTGCAGGTCCTCCGACCGCAACCGGAGGACCTGGCCACAGCCGGAGGAACTGCGACTTCCTCCGACTTCAGCACCGACACCGACCAGCACCGACATCAGCGCCACCACCAGAAGCAGCCCACAATCAGTACGACGCTCGCCCCGCCCGCACCAGCGTGTCGACTGCGGTCCCGGTCATCTCTTCGATGGTGAGCGCCAGCAGGATGTGGTCGCGCCAGGCGTTGTTGACGTCCATGTAGCGCTTGAGCAGGCCCTCGTCGCGGAATCCGACTTTGTGGAGCACGGACAGTGAGGCACCGTTGTCGGGTTGCACGGTTGCTTCCAGCCGGTGCAGGCCGACGGTTCCGAAGCAGTGGTCGACGCCGAGGGCCAACGCTCCCGTGGCGACTCCGCGACCGGTGACGGCGACGTCGACCCAGTAGCCGATCCACGCGTTACGCAGTGCGCCGCGCTGGATGTTGCCGACGGTGAGTTGTCCGCAGTATTCGCCGTTGAGCTCGATGACCATCGGCAGCATGTTGCCTGCCTTGGCTTCGGCTCGCAGCACAGAATGCAGGCCAGGCCACGCCGCCGGATTGTGCCGCGCCGACCACATACCGACGCCGGTGGGCTCCCACGGCAGCAGGTTGTTCTGATTCTCTATCCGCAGCCGACTCCAGGCGCGCGCATCTCGCAGCCGTACCGGGCGGACCGTGAGTACGCCTCCGGCGACCGTGATCGGTCCCAGCTTCGCGGGCCAGCCACGCCGTCCCGCATCACCCCTGCTCCAGGCACGCACAGTGCAGTATCACCCCCGTTGCGCCAGGAACGCCACGTCGACCTCGTCGCCTGCCCGCAACTCGACATCTTCGGGTTCGATGATCACCAGACAGTTCGCCTCGGCCAGACCCGCCAGCAGGTGGGAGCCGCCGTCGGCCGCGCCGATCACCTGAGCCAGGTATTCACCGGTCTGTTCGTCTCGCATCAGCTGACCCCGTAGATACCCACGACGACCCTCCACCGAGGTGATCGGTCCGACGGTGCGGGCGCGCACTATCCGCCGCATCGGCTGCCGCTTGCCCATTGCGATACGGATCAGCGGCCGCACCATCACCTCGAACGCCACCAGGGCGCTCACCGGGTTGGAGGGCAGTAAGAACGTGGGGACCTCGTCGCGCCCGAGTTGTCCGAAACCTTGCACCGACGCCGGGTACATCGCGATGCGGGTGATCTCCAGGTCGCCCAGTTCGGTGAGTGCTTCTCGGATCGTCTCCGACGCCGCGCCTCCGACCGGGCCGGTGATGACGACGATCTCGGAACGGATCAGTTGACCCTCGACTAGTTCGCGCAGTTGGGTGGGCTCGCTGTCTGCGATCCCGACCCTGTTGACGTCGGCACCGGCATCGCGCGCCGCCGCGGCCAGTGCATAGCTGTTGACGTCATAGACCTGTCCGCCGCCTGCGGTCCGGTCGATGTCGACCAGCTCGCCGCCGATGGAGATGACCGACAGGCGGGGTCGCGGATGCACCAGCACCCGCTCACGTCCGACCGCGGCCAGGAGACCCACCTGGGCCGGACCGATGATGGTTCCGGTGCGCACGGCCACATCGCCGGGCTGGACGTCGTCGCCGACGTGTCGGACGTACTGCCCGCTGTGCACCGCGTGTCCGACCCGGACCTTCGGCAGGCCGCCGTCGGTCCAGCGTTTGGGCACCACCGCATCGGCCAGCGTCGGCAGGGGTGCGCCGGTCTCCACCCGCACGGCTTGGCGCGGTTGCAACCGGGTCGGGGTGCGCGAGCCTGCCTTCAACTCGCCGACCACCGGCAGCACCACAATCACCTGGTCGCCCGGCGACTCCGACTCCTCGTCGGCGATCGTGCCCGCCTCGGCCACGTCGACACTGCGGACGGCGTATCCGTCGATGGCCGACTGGTCGAATCCGGGTAGCGGCCGTTCGGCCGTCACTTCCTCAGCACACAGCAGACCCTGCGATTCGGAGATCGCAACCCGTACCGGCCGGGGCGCCACCGCTGCGGCGGTCACCCGGCTCAGCTGATCTTCCACCGAACGCACTGATCGCCTCCTTCAATCACCATTGCTCGGGCCGCAGCGGCACTATCCGCGGCGACCCGCGCTTCCACGATGACTGACGTTAGCTGTTTTGTCGGGCGCAACCCGGCACCTCGTCGGCAGTTCGCAGCATTGGGATGCTCATGCGGCTGATAACGTGCTCCGGCTCACCACCGGACCCGCCACTTACAGACCCAGACGCCCGACGAGCCACTCGCGCAATTCGGGGCCGTAGTCTTCGCGGTCCAGCGCGATGTCGACCGATGCCTTGAGATATCCGCCGGGGTTGCCGAGGTCGTGGCGGGTCCCGTGATGGACGACCACGTGCACCGGATGGCCCTCTTCGATCAGCAACGCGATGGCGTCGGTCAACTGCAACTCGCCACCGGCGCCGGGCTTGATCCGGCGCAGAGCATCGAAGATGGCGCGATCGAGGATGTAGCGGCCGGCGGCGGCATAGTTCGACGGCGCGTCTTCGGCCTTCGGCTTCTCGACCATGCCTTTGAGCTTCATGACATTCGGGTTGTTGGCATCGGGGAGTTCCTCGACATCGAACACGCCGTATGCACTGATCTTGTCTTTGGGCACCTCGATGGCGCACAACACGGTGCCGCCGCGCTTGGCACGGGTACGGGCCATCACCTCGAGAACACCGGACGGCATCACCAGATCGTCGGGCAGGAGAACAGCTACGGCGTCTTCGTCATCGTCCAGCTTGGCCTCCACACAGCCCACGGCGTGGCCGAGTCCCAGGGGCTTTTCCTGGATGACCGAGGCGACCTCGAGCAGCGACGGTGCATTGCGCACCTTGGCGAGCATGGTGTCTTTGCCCCGCGACTCCAGCGTGTGCTCGAGCACGAGGTCCTCGACAAAGTGCGCTACCACGCCGTCTTTGCCCGGCGAGGTGATGATCAACAGGCGCTCGGCACCTGCAGACTTCGCTTCCTCGGCGACGAGTTCGATACCTGGCGTGTCGACGACCGGTAGCAATTCTTTCGGGACGGTCTTGGTGGCCGGCAGAAATCGCGTACCCAGGCCCGCAGCAGGAACGATCGCTGTGCGCGGAATGGGAGGCGTGCCCGGTACCGATTCGTACTCGACTTCAACAGCCGGGCTGATCTGCGCTTCAGTCATCTATCCCACCCTCAGTTGCATTTTGACGTTTGTGGATAACCTATCGGCACAAAGCCACTTACGAGAGAGATGTACCCATCGATACCGCCAAGAACACCTGGCGCCGGCGCCTCCGTACCCGAAGAGACGTTATGTCTGACCAGGTGAAGGACGACGCCGATCATCGACTTGTGATCTCGCTCGCGAAAATTGATCTTCACGATCACTTTAGCGCGTCGCCGGGGGCTGACGTCGCGGCGTATGTGCCGGTGGGCGCCGAACCGGGTTCTCTCGTCATGCTCGACGCACTCGTGGGCAACGGATACGAGGTGCTGCTGCCGGTGGTCGTCCCCGGCCCACCCGCTCCCCTGCGGTGGGCCCGGTATTCGGGCCCGGAGTCGCTGACCACCGGGCGATTCGGCCTCCTCGAGCCCACCGGGCCGACGCAGCCACCTTCGACGGTCGATGACGCCGAGCTCATTTTGGTTCCGGCACTGGCCGTCGATCGACAGGGCGTACGACTCGGACGCGGCGCCGGATACTACGACCGCAGCATCGCCGGCGTCCCCCGGAATCGGTTGGTTGCGGTGGTCTACGACGAGGAGCTGGTCGACGTACTGCCGGCGGGCGAATTCGACGTCGCGATGGGCTGGGCATTGACACCGACGGCGGGCTTCACCCGGCTGGGAACAACCTGACCCTGGCACTCGTTTACGTAGAGTGCCAGTTCGACGGTAGAATCCACAACGTTCTCGGCTAAACACTCCCGGAGGTCCTCGGTGCCAACTTATTCGTATGCCTGCACACAGTGCGACAACCGCTTCGACATCGTGCAGTCGTTCACTGATGATTCGCTGACGGAATGCCCCCAGTGTGCCGGTAAGCTGCGCAAACTGTTCAACAGTGTCGGCATTGTCTTCAAGGGCAGCGGCTTCTACCGCAACGACAGCCGCTCGGCGTCCTCCAGCAGCGAGGCCGGCAGCAGCTCGAGCGATTCTTCGTCGAAGTCTGATTCGGGCAGCAAGGATTCGGGGAGCAAAGACTCGGGCAGCAAGGACAAGGCCGCCGCGAGCACCTCGAAGTCGAGCGACTCCAGCAGCAGCTCCTCGTCGAGCAGCTCGTCGACAGCCAAAGCAGCTTCCTGAGACGTTCTCCACAGTTCCGGGCGCCCTCCACAGGCGCCCGGTTTCTTGTGCTGTGAGCCGGTGATCGGTCGCCCGTTGTTCCTAACGTCCTCGGTATGCCTGCCCGCAATCGGTTGACCCCGACCTTCCTGGACCGCATACGCCGAGCCCTCCGTCCGGGATGGACGCGATCACTACTTCTGCGCAGAGTGTGCGCGGGCGTGCTGTTGCTGATCGCGGTGGTCGCCGCGGCATCCGGCGGCCGGGACAGCGATGTGTCGCCGGTGATCGTGGCCGCCCATGATCTGACTCCGGGCAGCCGCCTGACCTCCTCGGACGTCACCACCACGCAGGCGGATCCGGCCGTGATCCCCGCAGGCGCCATCACTGATCCGTCCGCACTCATCGATTCGACGGTCACCGGGCCCGTGCGTTCCGGCGAGATGCTCACCGGTAGCCGGGTTCTCTCGAGTCGCCTTCCGATAGAACTCTTGGGCCGGCCGGACGCCCGCCTGGTACCGGTCAAATTGTCAGACACCGCGATCGTCGAGTTGCTGCGCGAAGGCGACGTGGTGGACGTGCTGAGTATCAACGATTCAAACGGTGATCAGAGCGTCAGAGCCGCAACCGTTTTGGTGAAGAACGCGGTGGTTGCCCTGGTGTCGGAGCCGGCTCAGATTCGCCGCACCGACGGCTCCCGACTAGCGCTGCTGGCAATGCCCGAGCGCGACGCGCACACCGTCGCCAGCGCCACGTTGGCCTCACCCATCACAGTTGTTTTCCACTGAAATGCATGTTGCATCCACCAATGTGATCTCCGCCTGGTTAGGATCGACGCAATCCGTGATCGAGCAAAGGCACGTTTCCCAGGCAGGAAGGGCCGCTTTATGTTAAAGGGTTTCAAGGACTTCCTCATGCGGGGAAACGTCATCGACTTGGCGACCGCAGTTGTGGTCGGCGCGGCGTTCACCGCGATCGTCACCGCGTTCACCACCAACATCATCGAGCCACTCATCAATTCGATCGGTGGCACTGATCAGGCCGCTGGGCTCGGCTTCACGATCCGCTCGGGTAACCCTGAGACCTTCGTCAACATCGGCGCTTTGATCACCGCGATCATCAACTTCCTGATCATCGCGGCCATCGTCTACTTCGTCATCGTCATGCCGTACGAGAAGCTCAAGGCGCTGGCGGCGAAAGACGGCGACGATGCGACCGCTTTGTCCGAATCCGAGTTGCTCACCGAGATCCGCGACATCCTGCAGGGCAAGGATCCGATCGAGGAGAAGGCCAAGATCGCTGCGGCGAAGAGCGAGAAGGATCAAGCCGAGATCGATCGTCGACAGAACGAGGGCCCGCCGTCCGGGCCGCTCTACTCGGGCCCGATCTCCGGTGGTGCCGTCGGCGCCTCCGCCGCAGGTACCCAGCAGTTCTCGGCGCAGCCGTCGGGACCGATCGGTGGCGCGAATCCCTATCCGCACCAGGGTCAGTCCGCGGGCGGCTCCGGTCCGATCGGACAGCCGTCGCATAACCCGCCGCCCCAGGGTGGCGCGCCGCAGGGACAGTCGCCGCTGGGTGGTCCGCCTCCCGGCTACCAGCAGCCGTCCGGTCCCCCGCCGGGATACAACCCCGCTCCGCCGCAGCGCCCGAACCCGCCGCAGTACGGAGCACCCGACCAGGGTTCCGGCTACCGCCCCGATCCGCTCACCGGACCACTTCCGGGCCACGACCCGCTCACCGGTCCCCCGCCGAACTACGGCCCGCCACCGGGACGTCCCGATGACTCGAACGGCGGCGGCAGGCACAGCAGCCCGTAAATCGAGGCGTGCGGCCCGGCGAGTTCTCAGGCACCGGCGAGTTCCCAGGCACCGACTAGTTTTTGAGGCCACGCGAGTCTGAACACCATGAAGACTCACACAGTTACTGTTCCCGGAGCCACGCTGACCTATGACGTCCGGGACGGTTCATCTCCCGACGATGTTCCGTTGGTGCTCATCGCATCGCCGATGGACGCCAGCGGATTCACGAGCCTGGCACCACACTTTCCCGAACGCACGATCGTCACGTACGACCCCCGCAACACCGGCCGAAGTGTCCGGGACGATCCCACCGCGCCGGTCACTCCGGAACAGCATGCAGAAGATCTGCACGCTGTCCTCGGCGCTGTGGGTGCCCAAGGAGTGGACGTGTTCGCCTCGAGCGGCGGCGCGGTCAACGCACTCGCGCTCGTCGAGCGCTACCCGGAGGACATCCGACTCCTCGTCGCGCACGAACCACCTGCCGGCGGAGTGCTTCCCGATCGTGACGCGGTGCGCGCTGCGTGTGACGACATGGTGGAGACCTACCTGCGGTCCGGGCAGGGACCTTCCACGGCGAAGTTCATCAACTTCGTGATGCAGCGAGGCGAGATTCCCGCCGACTACCTGGCACAGCCAGACCCGGATCCTGCTGCATTCGGCCTGCCGACCGAAGACGACGGTGATCGCACCGACCCGATGATGACGAACATGCAGGGCGGCGTCGCCCAGTACACCCCGGACGTGGACGCGCTACGCGCCGCGACGACCGAGATCGTCATCGCCGTGGGAGAGGAGTCAGGCGGACCGACGGACGGCGAGATGGCCGGCCGGTCCGCCTATGCCGTCGCAGCACTGCTCGGACGAGAAGCTGTGGTGTTCCCGAGCCATCACGCAGGCTTTCTCGGCGGCGAGTTCAGGGCAGACGGGCAAGCCGGTCGAGTTCGCCGAGAAACTGCGAGCAGTGTTGAGCCAGTTCTCGAAGTCTTGAGACGACAGATCGCCCCGGCCTCGGCCGGGGCGACACTCGTATAAGGGTTGAAAGAAACTTGTGAAGCTAGCTCTCCTCGAGCGAGGCGGGCGCGGCCGTCGCGGTGCCGCCGAGCAGCTCCTGCGCACGGCGCTCCACCAGCAGGGGCACGAAATCACGGATGGGCTGACCGTCGAACCGGCGGTAGGCCTCGTCGACAGCTTTGTTGACCGTGTCCGCGGGAATGGTGTCGTGCTTCGTTCTCAGGACATCAGCAATCATCGCGATATGCTGCTGCTCTTCTTGCTGCTGCTTATCGATTTGTGTTGTCATGTAGTCCAACCTAGCTACAAACTGGTTGCACCCTCCAGTTAGTTCATTCGCTGTTTGCCAGCCGTTCGCCAGTCGTTCATATGACTAAGCAGCTGTCCACTTTTGGCTTAGTATCAACGACCATGACATCCTCGAGCCGCTTGTCCGCGGACGTCGCACAAGCCCGGTATCTGGCCTCCGAGCTGGAGCGGTGGATTGATCAATTGGCCGACGACGCAGACATAGACGGCCCATCCAGCGCAGCACAGGCCAAACGCCGCGAACTGTACGAGGTGCAGCGGCAATTGAAAGCCCTACGCGACAGCTTTCCTCAAGCGTTCAGCTGACCTGCAGATCGCACGTCCGCGATCAGCCGTTCCCACTTCCGGGACACCACAGACTCCTCGGCTCGGGGGCACCGCCGGCAGCCGTCCCGATTTCGGACACATGCACGAACGGCAGTGCGACCGACCTAGCGTCGAAGATGCATCACCCGCTGCGTGTATCGATCTAGGAGTTGGCATCAATGAAAGCACTTGTCTATCACGGACCCGGCAAGAAGCAATGGGAAGACGTTCCCGATCCCACGATCGAGGATCCCACCGACGTCATCGTCCGTGTCGACACCACCACCATCTGCGGCACCGACCTACACATCCTCTCGGGCGACGTCCCCGCGGTGACCGAGGGACGAATCCTTGGACACGAAGCCGTCGGCGTGGTCACCGAGATCGGTTCAGCAGTCACCGGATTCAAGACCGGCGACCGCGTGCTGGTTCCCGCAGTGACCAAATGCGGCAGGTGTGACTACTGCCAGGCCCAGATGCCGTCACACTGCCAGACCGTCGGCGGGATCGGCTGGATCTTCGGACACCTGATCGACGGTACGCAGGCAGAGTTCGTCCGGGTACCGTTCGCCGACACCTCGCTCTATCTGGTGCCCGACGGTGTCACCAACGATCAGGCCATCTTTCTGGCCGACTCGCTCCCCACCGGATACGAGGTCGGAGTCCTGGCCGGCGGTGTCCGACCGGGTAGCACGGTGGCGGTGGTCGGGTCGGGTGCGGTCGGACTGTCGGCCATCCTGACCACGAGCTTGTGGGGCGCCTCGCGCACCATCGCCATCGACTCGAACAAGTTCCGCCTCGAGAAGGCGTACGAGTTCGGCGCCACCGACGTCGTCGAGGTCGGCCCCAATACCGTCGCGGATGTACTGGCACTGACCGATGGACTCGGTGTCGATGTAGCGATCGAGGCCGTCGGCTATCCCGAGACCCTGCTGACGGCAGCGTCGCTGGTCCGCCCGGGCGGCACCATCGCGAACGTCGGCGTACACGGCACGCCGGTCGAGTTGCCGATGCAGGACATGTGGATTCAGAACCTGACCTTGACTATGGGGCTGGTCGACACTGTCTCGATTCCCACCCTGCTCAAGATGGTGGCGTCAGGGCGATTGCCCGCCGAGAAGATGGGAACTCACCACTTCACGTTCGATCAGATCGACGAAGCGTATGACGTGTTCTCCCATGCCGCCGACAACCAGGCGTTGAAGGTGGTCATCAGTCCGAGCTGACGTCGGAGCATTTCGGCCAGAGCGACCGGGAGCGATGTTGTTCCCGGTCGATCTGCGTTGTGGGCTCGGGAGCTTCACCCGACGGGTCAGCCGATATAGCTGATGCCGAAGGAGTCGATCTTGCGGTAGAGCGACGACCGGCCGATACCGAGTAGTGCCGCGGCTTTGTAGCGGTTGCCGTTGACCTCGTACAGCGCGTGGATGATGGTCTCGCACTGAGCGACTTCCAACGGCGTGAGTTTGCGCGGCGCACTACGAAAGTAGGTGGCGGGCAGATCGCGGACGGTGATCTCCCCGAACGGCTTGTGCGCCACCACGTAGCCGAGTACGTCGACCAGTTCGTCGATGTTGCCTGGCCACGAGTACCCCTCCAGCACCCTGATCACGGACAGGCTCAGTCGCAGCGAGTGCCGCGGCGAGATGGTTTTCAGGATGGATCGGCAGAGGTCGGCGATGTCGTCGGGGCGGTACCGCAAGGACGGGATGCGGGTCACGCCGTGGAAGTGTCTGCTCAGCATGGCGTAGGGGCGGGTTCGGTCGACCGTGGTGGCGTCGACACATCCGATCACCAACGGTGATGTCGCTCTGGTGGCGAGCGAGCGCAAGACGGCGTCGACCTGCCGCGCGCCCATCGCATCGAGTGAGTTCAGGGACGAGAGCAGCACGAGTTCAGATGCGGTGGAGGATGAGTGCACCACTGAGGCCAGCGGCTGCGTGTCACCCCATCGGGAGTCGCCGCGACCGGTGTCGAGTACGGAGCAGTCGACGGGGTGGATGACGCCGTCAGGATGCTGCGCCTTGAACTCAGCGACTGCCAACGTGCGTTTGCCGACGCCCTTCTCCCCCGTCAGCAGCCGATTCGAGTGCTCACCGATACTCAGGGCCAGTTCGCTTCTCGTGGAGGTCATCGGGGTCAGCAGTGCCTTGTTGCGGGAGCGCCCGAGTTCGCCGCCTGCAGCTCCCACCAAGGGCATTCCGGCGGTGTAGTCCCGCGGACCGACTGGCGCCACATGCGCGCCTTGCCTGGCCATCGCCGACGAGTACTGCGAGGCGGGCGATTTCGTCCAGGTTCCCACCAGTACGCAGCCGACGACGTCACCGGCCACCTCTACGGATTCGTACTCGACCTCGACGGGTGACCCCGAGGGCAAGGTGAGGGACGTCGGTTCGAAGCGGCAGTCGACCAGTGCGGCACGTACCGCCTCTGTCAGCACTGCGCTGTCGGATCCGTCGAGCGCGTTGGCGCGCGGATCGAAGATCGTGTGATCACCTGCGGCGCCGATCGCGAACGTGCCGGTGCCGTGGACCCTGGCCGCCAACCGCGCCGAGGTTGCGCTCAAGGCAGTGGATGGCCCCGCGATGAGGTCGGCGCCGACCTGTGCGGCCAGCGTTCTGGTGACGGCGGCAGCGAACTCGGCGACCGGCTGATCGGACACCAGGACGATCGCACCGATCACCGCACCCGCGTCATCGATGACGGGTGCGGCGGACTCGTGGAGGCCGACGAGGTCGGGGTGGAAGTGTTCGGGGCCCGAGACCAGTGCAGGCCTGCCCAAGCTGAGGGCAAGAGTGCCTGCGGACGTGCCGAACTCGCGCTCGGTGATCGAGAAGCCCTCGGCTACAGGCCAGGTGTCGAGGATCGCCGCTACGGCAGACGTACCATCGTGCCGGCAGCGGACCACGGCGTGTGCGTCGATTGCGAGAATCGACGCCGGGATGGGCCCAGCTGTGGCGGACCACTGCGTCACCACCGCGCGTGCGACTCGGGTCAAGGGGGCGCCCGGGATGTCTCCGACGAAGCTGAGTTGCTTGTCGAGGCGATTGCCTTGGTGTCCGTTGTCGACGCACCGGAGCCAGGAGTCGGCGATCTCTGGACTCACCTGGTCGGCCCACCGGCCGAGATCACCGTTTTCGACAACACTGAGTCGCGCAGCAGTGATCGCGGCATCGGAGTGCACCACGCAAGCATAGGCTTCGTGGTGCACTCCGGCCGTCTCATTGTGAGAGCGGATCCGCGTCCGGCGGCGACTCATCCGGCGACGGTTCGCCTGGAGGATCTGGACTTTGACCGCTCAGTTCTCTGGTGCGTTGTTCGAGTTGGGCTTTGCGGCGTGCGAGCATGGCCTGCCGTGCTTCGATCAAGGCCTCGTCCGGGTGATGGGCACGGTTGACCCTCGGTGTGCGCTCGGGGTCCAGGAACGCCGGCGGTATCCAGGCACACCGGCCGGCGTCGGGCCCTTCGGTGATCATCACCGTCTGCCACTGATGCTCCCCCGGCCCCACCAGCTTGTGGTGCTGCGGGCACGCCGGAGCCAGATGCGAAATATCGGTCAGCCCACCCAGCGCCCATTCGACGGTGTGGTGAGCCTCGGCCCACATCGCCGGGTTCGAACACCCACCGAACGAACAACCCCGGTGCGCAGCGAACATCGCGATACGTTGCGCTTCACTGGCCAACCGTTTCGCCCGACCCAGATACAACACTTCGTTGCTGTGGCTGGCGAACACCGCCAACGCCTTATCGCTACGCGCAGCGAGCTTGATGGCATCGCTGATCGGCAGCACCGTCCCGGTCGCGGTATAGACCAGCTCGTGGCCGTAGGGACGCGACGACCCACCAGCCAACGTCGGCAACCACTCCGGATCCTCCCAATGCGTCTCCGGGTCGGGATACGCACGCTCAGGCTCAGGCTCAGGCTCGGGCTGCGGCTCGGGCTCGGGCTGCGGCTCGGGCTCGGGCTGCGGCTCGGGCTCGGGCTCGGGCTGCGGTTCGGGCTCGGGTTTTGGCTCGGGGCGGGCGTCTGCTTGCTGCTTGCGTAGAGCCTGATCGAGTTGGTCTTTGGTCATGTTGATGATCAACTGCACCGGCAACCCACGATGAGTCTTACCCAACTGCCCCGACTCAAGCAGATACATGAGCATTGCTTTGAGCGCATCATGATTGCGCTGCGACTGAGTACGAAGATCGTTGTCGGCCGCCGCCTGCAGAACCGCTGGGTCCACTGCTGGATCATCAGCGGCACCGGACGGGGACAGCTCATCGTCGGGGT
This sequence comes from Williamsia limnetica, assembly GCF_003217475.1. Classification (GTDB taxonomy): domain Bacteria; phylum Actinomycetota; class Actinomycetes; order Mycobacteriales; family Mycobacteriaceae; genus Williamsia; species Williamsia limnetica. The sequence continues at coordinate 188,205 of NZ_QJSP01000003.1, forward strand.
TGTTCATCCCCGGCGCCGCCCACACCGCCAACATCACTTCCATCAGCGCTGTGGTCGTCGGATCCAGATGCCCGGCCACCTTCGCCATCAAATCCGTCGCCGGCCGACCCAAAGCCACACCACGCTTGCGCGCCCGATCACCATCATCAGCGAGGGTGCCGTCGGGATCGAAATAGTCCACGATCCGCTCACCGATCGTCTTGACCTGCCCCGGCGGATACTTACTGCACAGATCCGCCAACGCCACCTCCGTGTTCGCGCGCTGCTCGGCACCGATCTTGTGCGGAATCGACGCCATCACCTCGATCACCACACCGACATGATCAAGATCAATCACACCCGCAGCGAACAACTCAGCCGTCTCCGGGAACCGCGGGGCGATGACCTCACCACTGGGGGTCACCGACGGAGTCAACGCATCCATCGCCTCCACCCGCGCCCGCGCCGCACCCGGACGCATCCGCGTCAACGACGTCAACACCGCCGCTGGAGAGGAACACCCCACCGTCGAATACGCCCGCCGCACAGACACATCCCGCAACACCGGCAAACTCGCTGACTGCAACCGCCGCGCCGCGATCTCCAACCGCTCAGTCAACCGCACACACTCAGAATCAGAGAACGCCGTCGAATCCAGCTCGGCCAACAACGCGATCGCAGCATCAAGCCCCGACACCGCAGCAACAACCGGCGAATCAACAACAACACCCTCCGACACAAAGACCCCCTCCCCAGGGAACCGAGAAACACACGCAGACAACAACAACCACTGATTGATTCGCCGTTCGATGAGTTTCTCTACTCGCTACTATACCCGGCAATCGCGAAGTTGTCGAACGCATGTTCGAATACGTTCGTTGTCCTCAGCAATGTTTGATGAACGTGTCAGTTCAACTCGATGTCGGCTGCGACGTTCGGGTCCGAGATGTCGCGCCCAGCTTCGGCCGCCTTCTGATAGCGGCGATACAGATCGTAATCGAACTCGTCCCGGGTACGGCCGCGCGCCCAATATGGCAGTGCCAGAATCTGTTCCGTGGCGAAGCCCGCGGCGAGCGCTTCACGACGCAGCCGCGCCACCTCAGACACCTCTGCGCCGATCCAGATCGTGGTGTCAGCCGGACTGGCATCGGCTTCGGCGGCGATGTCGCCCCACGGCCTTTCCTGTTGTTCCACGAATGCAGACACCGTGACACCCACCGGCGCGTTCGATTTGATCGAGTCGATCGACGGACGCGCCGACAGATCGCCGATGGCGACGATCTTGGTGTGCGTAGAGGGAACCTGCAGCTCGTTCTTGAATCCGATGAGTCCGATCCGGTCCCCGACCGCGACTCGATAGAGCCAGCTACCCGGCAGGTCCAAATCGAGCACGTCACAGGCGATGCGGCCTGCCTTCCGATCGACCTCGCTTGCCGTGTACGTGCGCAGAATCGGGCGCTTGGGATCACTCTCCCAGCCGGAATCCGCGAGATTGTTCGAGTCGAAGCCCGGCAGCGTCACGGGGTAATCGGGCGCCCGCGGGACGAACAGCTTGAGAGCCGGCGCCATACCTGTGGTCGTCACGATGTCTCGAAGCTCGGGCGCCTGCACGATCAATCGGTGGAAGCGCGAGTCGATCTCGTCTAGTCCCTCGACGGTCACCATCGTCATGACCATGCCATTGGTGAGCCTGTGCGTCTGTGTTGTCATGTGGCCTCCCAAGCAGGCAACCTCATGGACGTCTCCACCATGGGAACACGCCCGGAAACGACGAAAGCCGGAACACCTTGCGGTGCTCCGGCTTTCGCCAATCATGCGGTGATTACAACAGCAATGCTGCTATCAGCCGATGCTGAAAGGCTTGCCGTACAGGGTCACGATGCCCGTGGTGGACTCCGTCTCGACGGTGACCTTCACGAAGGCCTTGGCCTCGGCGAATCCGGCACAGCTGTCGATCTGGAAGGTTTCCTGGCTGTATGCCAGGCCGCCCGTGGCGCCTTCGAAGTCAAAGCCGGTGTTGTTGCCATCTTCGTCCGAGAAGAACGCAACGTAGGTGGCCTCACCGGGAGCAAGCGAGAAGCCCGCCTCGGCTCCGGCTTCGGGTTCGCCGACCGCGATTCCCGTTTCGGTCAGCGCGCCGCCGATACCGCCCGTTGCACCGGCGTTTGCGCCGAAGTTGAGCTGGCAGCCGACGATGTAACCGGCTTCGATGTTGCCGCCTTCGGCGCCACCGGCGACGTCGACCTTGATCTTGCCGTTCAGCCACACGTTACGGCTGGTCGGGATGGCAGCCATCGACGGAGTGATGTTGACCGACTCGCCGAACAGCGACACGGTGACCGCGGTGCCGTCGTCGAGGACCTGGGTGGTCTTGCCACCAGGCAGCGGGCCCGCAGCAGCAGCGCCGGCTCCCATGGTTGCGAGCGCAACAGCCGTGACGCCGCTGATGGCGGCGGCGGCGGCGATACGACGCGAAGTGGTGTTCTTCATGATTCCCCTTACGGAAATATCAATCTGCTTGCGGCAGATAAAGTTCAAAGATTTGAGGGTGGGTTATCTGCCGAAATCAGTTCAGGCTGAACGGAGCACCGTACAGGGTCGACTTGATGACGTAGTCACCGGAGGTCGTCACCGTCGAGAACGCACGAGCCTGGGCGTAACCGCCACACTGCTGAACGTCGATGCCCTGGTTCTTGTACTGGATCGAAACGTCGTTGCCGTCGAACTCTTTGCTTCCGAGGGAAACGAAAGCTGCCTCGCCCGGGTTCAGCGGCACCGAGATCGAGCCGGCGAGTCCGCCTGCTGCGCCGAGGATGTCGAGGCTGCCGCTCAGGCCGCCTTCGAGTCCGGTGATGTCGATCTGGCAGCCGACGATGTAGCCGGTGGTCAGAACGCCTGCAGCGCCGCCCGAGTAGACCTTCACCTTGCCGTTGACCTCAGCCGCACGGCCAGCGCCATTGTTGGCGACCGACGGGACCGGGTACGCGCTCTCGTTGCTGCGCTCGAGCTTGATGACGGTGCCATCGACACCCTCGGTCACCTTGCTGTTGCCGGGCAGCGGTCCGGCGGCGGCATTGCCGGCGCCCATGCTTGCCAGTCCAAGGGCCGCAACGGCGGTAATGGCGCCAACACCGACGACTCGGCGCAGGCCGAACATGCTCATCTTGCTCATTCGTTCCCTCTCACAGGATTGCTGTGTAATCCAAGCTCAACCAAATCGTGAGCTTGAAGTGACCAACTGGTTCGACGGAATCCTCTATGGGAATAGTTAACGGGCGGGTATGCCCGAGGTTTCCCAATTGTTAATTCCAGCCGAACTTTTGGCCACACCGCGATCGCCATTGGGGACGAGTCACGGGACACGTCCAGCCCCCGCACTGGTACTGGAAGTATCGAGCCGAACGTTAGTGTGCTGACCGACCGCAAGCAACAGTTAGCGAAGAGCGTGTTCAAAAAGCAAAGATCCGCTGTACTGGACAGCGGATCTTTGGTAGTGCAGAACATTCAGTGATTTATCAGGAAAACCCCAGGACCGGCCTGTAACCGAAATGCTATTCAGCCGTGATGCGGTGGGCGATTCTCCAAAAACCATTCATCGCTTTGCATATCCTCACCTGTGTGACCTTCGTCACTGCGACCGAGTGATCGCTCATCGCGCGTGGTCGCGGGCAGATCGTCGCCAAAAATCTTCTCTAACTCCGCGCGTTCCTTACTTCGCTTGGCTATCGAAGGATCTGGCATGACGGTCTCTCAGAAGTCGCTGATCGAGGTGATGACGTGCTTGGCCATGGGCGTGATGGTGGCCATCCCATCCCGGACCGCAGCCCGGGAGTTCGCCAGATTGACCACAATTGTTTGCCCGGAGATGCCCGCGAGACCACGAGACAGACCCGCGTCCATCGCACCGGCGGCCAAACCCGAACTGCGCAACGCCTCTTCGATCCCCGGCAGCTTGCGGTCGAGCAGATCCGCAGTGGCCTCAGGGGTCACGTCGCGTCCGGCAACACCGACGCCACCCACGGAGATCACGAGATCGACACCTCCGATGACGGCGGTGTTGAGGGCGTTGCGGATCTCGACCTCATCGGACTCCACCGCGACCACTGCGTCGACGTGGAAGCCCGCTTCTTCGAGCAATTCCTTCACCAACGGCCCGATCAGACTCTGATCCTCACCGTGCGCCGCACGATCGTCGACGATCACGACCAGGGCTCGGCCCAGGTCCTCGTCAGCCAGGTTCAATGACCTCATCCGCAATCCTTCCGCTTCGATCTCCTCGGCGCGGACAGCGAGCTGTTCGGCCGCAGCATCTGCGGCCACAACATCCGCCTCCCCGATCACCATCGCGGAGATGTCAACATCTCCGAAAGGAACTGTATCGGGCGGGGTGATGGTCACGGTCCTCAGTCGGGTTGCGACACCATCACGGGATTTTTCAGAGTCTGGCGATTTCACGGGCTAACGTCCTCCGGTGTCCAAGGTGTCGAGCGTGACTTGAGCGGTCTTTTCCTGGCCGTTCACCTCATAGGTGATCTCCACACTGTCGCCGGGCGCGTGTGAGCGCACAGCAGCGATGAGAGCGTCACCTGATGGGATGACCCGGTCGTCGAGTTTGGTGACCAGCGCACCGTTGGGGATGCCGGCCTTCGACGCGGCTCCCCCCGAGGTGACCTCGCTGATCAAGGCGCCGGGATCATCGGCCGACGGTGCACCCGAGCGCACCGAGACCCCGAGACCGGCCTGCGTGGCCTTGCCGTTCTGTTCCAGTTCGTTGGCGATACGCATGGCCTGATCGATGGGGATCGCGAAGCCGAGGCCGATGCTGCCGCCGGTCTGTCCTTCGGAGAGGCTGGCGATGGCCGAGTTCACGCCGATCAGCGCGCCGTTGGCGTTGACCAGTGCGCCACCGGAGTTACCGGGGTTGATGGCCGCGTCGGTCTGGATGGCGTCGATGACCGACGCCTGTCCGTCGCCTTCACCACGGGTGGACACCGGGCGGTTGAGCGCGCTGATGATGCCGGTGGTGACCGTGCCGTTGAGTCCGAGCGGCGAACCGATCGCGATGACTTCCTGTCCCACGGTCAGGTTGTTGGACGTGCCGACCTCGATCGGGGTCAGCCCGGTCTTGTTGACCTTGATGACCGCGATGTCCGAGATCTGGTCAGCGCCAACTATTTCTGCGTCAGCAGTGCTGCCATCGCTGAAGGTGACCGTCAGCTTCGGCGAGCCGCCCGCACCCGAGACGACGTGGTTGTTGGTCAGGATGGTGCCGTCCTCGGTGAGCACGATGCCCGAACCGGAACCGGACGCCTGGCTGCCCTGCACCTCGATGGAGACAACCGACGGCGTGACCTTCTGAGCAACCGCCTGAGTAGACCCGGCGGGGGCCTGCACCGGCTGGGTGTTGTTGCGGTCGCCGCCGAGCACGCTGTCACTGTTGGAGCTCGAGTTGGAGGCGTTGTCGCTCACATTGGCGCCGACAACTCCGCCGACACCGCCGGCCACCAGGACCAAAGCGACTGCCGCAGCGACCAATCCGGCCTTCGCTCCACCGGTGCGTCCGGTTTTCGGGTTGGACTGGGCCGGCGCGTAGGTCTGCGGTCCGCCGCCGTACGGATTGCTGTCCCCGGCGCCGAGGCTGGGGAACGAGTTGGTGCCGGGTCCCGAGGTGCCCTGGGTGTAACCGGAGTAGGGCGTGGACTGGCCGTACCGACCCGCATAGGGGTCCTGGGCGCCGTAGGCGTACCCGGCCTGCTGGCCCGGGGCCGACTGCTGGCCGGTCGCCGGGCGGCCGTACGGGTTCTGGGTCGACTGGCCGAAGCCCTGCGTTCCGAGATTGGTGGTCGGCTCCCCGGCGGCGGGCTGCTGGCCTGCCGGGCGGGGGTCGAACGACGACGTCCGACCGTAAGGGTTGCCTGGCGCAGACTCGGCAGCATCCTCGTGCCTGCCGAACTGCTCTGTGGGATGCGGCTGCCCCTGCTGTCCGGGCTGTCCCTGCTGTCCGGCCTGTCCCGGCTGTGCCTGCTGCCCCGATTGTGCCTGCTGTCCAGATTGTGCACCGAACCCTTCGCCGTCACCGGTTCCGCGCTCGTTGTCGTTGTTGCCGACCATGTCCTCCGCTTGCTTTCTGCCATGCGCACCGTTGCGCGCTCTCCGCTGCCGCAACATTTCTCGGCACTGGTGAATACCTTGCTGTGTCGTCCTGAGATGGGGCTGAGATAGCGCTGTTGGTTTACCCCTCAATTCTCTCACCAGTCACTACGAGCGGAAGGGAGGTCGACTCAACGAATGACCGCAAGCCGCCGGACGCGGGGTGTCACTGCTGCACGACGCGCGGGGCGATCTCCGCCGGCGTCGGCGATCCGGGCAGGCTGATGGTCACCAGGGCGCCACCGAACTCGGATTGTTCGGCCCACACCGATCCGCCGTGGCGGATCACCACCTGCCGCACGATCGCCAGGCCGAGCCCTGACCCGGGCATCGACCGTGAGGCGGTGGACCTGTAGAAGCGCTCGAAGACGAGTTGGCGGTCTTCGGGTGGGATACCGGGGCCGGCGTCTGCGACGGCCAGTTCGGCCCTGCCGGGTTCGACCTGCGTCAGCCGAACCACCACGGGCTGATTCGGCGGGCTCCACTTCGCGGCGTTGTCCAGCACGTTGAGGACCGCACGCGAGAGTCCGGCGCTTTCACCGAACACGAACCACGGACTGACCTGCACCGAGAAGTCGACGTCGCTGCGACGCCGGCGCACCCTCTCGAGACTGCGGTCGACCACTTCGGCCAGATCGATCTCTTCGTGCACCACCTCGGGCGCGTCTTCGCGGGCGAGGTCCACCAGGTCACCCACGAGGGTCGACAACTCCCCGATCTGCGCCATCACATCCGTCCGCAGCTCGGCCATGTCGGACTCCGGGATCGGCCGGGCGCCGGGTTCGCTCGACGCGATCAGCAACTCGAGGTTGGTCCGCAGTGAGGTGAGAGGCGTACGCAGCTCGTGTCCGGCGTCGGCCACAAGCCGGCTCTGCCGGTCTCTCGACTCGGCCAGCGCCCGCAGCATGAGGTTGAAACTTTCGGTGAGCCTTGCCAGTTCGTCGTTGCCGATGACAGGGATGGGGGTCAGGTCGTCGGTTCTGGCCACCCGTTCCGCGGCTCGGGTCAACCGGGCCACCGGTCGCAGCCCGGCTCGGGCAACCGTCGTCCCTGCCACTGCGGCCAGGATGACGCCGCAACCTCCGATGACCCCGAGCACCCACGCCAACCGATGGAGCACCTCGTCGGTGTCGCGCAGGCCCTGCGAGATGATGATGGTGTTGCCATCGACGAGTTTGCGCGCCAGCACACGCTGGTTCTTGACGGTGCGCAGCGAATACTCGGCCTTCCCGTCGACGACTTCCTGTTCGGACGCCCCGAAGGGGACACTGCCGAGCTGGAATCCGCGTCCACCGGGCATCACCAGGGCCACCGAGATGTCGGTCGAGTACACCGTGCCGGCGACCAGGGATTCCGGTGAATCGTCGAGGATCCCGATCTGAGCTATTGCGGTCAGCCCGTTGGCGCGATTGTTGAGCTGGGAGTCGACGTCGGCGTACATGGCGCGATAGACCACCGCGAAGGCAGCGGCGGCCATCACGGCGACGGCGATACCGACCACGGTCGCGGCGAGGATGGTGATACGCCAGCGCAGCGAGATGACCCGCGTGACCGGGGTGGGCTTACGCATCTCCCGCGGCACGGGGCCGGGGTCGAGTTGCGTGGGGCGCTGAGGCGTCAGTGTGCCCGGCGCGGACGACTGTTCGGCGGGTGCGGAGGCGTGACGATGATAGAAACTCACGGTTTACGGCGGGGTCTCCCGCAAGACGTAGCCCACGCCCCGCACGGTGTGGATCAACCGGATCTCACCTTCGGCCTCGGTCTTGCGACGCAGATATCCGACGTATACCTCGAGGGCGTTGCCCGACGTCGGGAAGTCGTATCCCCACACCTCCTCGAGGATGCGACTGCGGGTGAGCACCCGCCTCGGGTTGGCCATCAGCATCTCGAGCAACGCGAATTCGGTGCGGGTCAAGCTGATCGACCGCTCGCCCCGGGTGACGTCGCGGGTCACCGGGTCCATCGTCAGATCCTCGAACGTCATCGCCTCCGAGTCGGGCAACGGCTCCGCGGTCGCGCGACGCATCAGCGCCCGCAGCCGGGCCAGCAACTCTTCGAGGGCGAAGGGCTTGGGGAGGTAGTCGTCGGCGCCGGCGTCGAGGCCGGCAACCCGCTCGGACACCGAGTCCCGGGCGGTGAGCACGAGGATGGGCAGATCGTCGCCGGTGCTGCGGAGTCGACGGCACACTTCGAGTCCGTCCAGCCGCGGCATCATGACGTCGAGAACCACCGCCTCAGGACGATCCGAGGTGATCTTTTCGAGTGCTTCGACACCGTCGCCCGCGGTGGTCACCGTGTACCCGTTGAACGTCAGGGACCGGCGCAGGGACTCGCGAACGGCACGATCGTCGTCCACAACAAGAATGCGCATGCCAACAGTCTTACGTGCATCACTGAGAGCGCGCTAAGGAACCCCGTACCCGGCGTGTCCGAGATGCCCAATTCTGCGGTTACGCGATGACTTCTGCGGGTCGATCGAGTCCTACTTCTCAGGAGTGGAACTGTTCCGAATGGAGGTTTCGATGGCTGCTCTCGACGGCAAGGTCGCGTTGATCACCGGGGGTGCACGGGGTCAGGGTCGCGCACACGCGGTGACGCTCGCGCGGGCCGGCGCCGACATCGTCGTGTGCGATTCGGTGACCCAGTTCGAGGAAGTCGACTACGACCTGCCGACGCCTACAGATCTGGAACAGACGGTGCGGGACGTCGAAATACTGGATCGACGTTGCCATTGCGTAGTTGCCGACGTCCGCGATCTGCCTGCCATGCACAGCGTTGTCGGGGAAGCTGTAGCGAGGTTCGGGCAGATCGACATCGTCGTCGCCAACGCCGGTATCGCGAGCGCCGCCCCGATCGCCACCATGTCCGCCGAACGCTGGCAGACGATGATCGACGTGAACTTGACCGGCGTCTTCAACACCTTCCGGGCGGTACTCCCCCATCTCATCGAGCGCGAATCGGGACGGATCGTCGCCACGTCATCGTCGGTCGCTCCCACAGGGGCCACCAACTCCGGGCACTACGCCGCGGCCAAAGCGGGAGTCCTCGCACTGGTGAAGTCGGTGGCGTTCGAGGTCGCGCAGCACGGGATCACTGTGCACGCGATCATGCCCGCCGGGGTGAACACCCAGATGATCCACAACCCGACGACCTATCAGATGATCCGGCCCGACGTGGAAAACCCGACCCGAGACGACGTCGAGGAGATGTTCCGTCAGGGTCGACCTCGGCCGGGGTTGCTGGAACCGGCGGATGTGGCCGATGCTGTGCTGTTCTTGGTGTCCGGACAGGGACGCTTGCAGTCAGGTGAAGCCATGCTGCTCAACAACGGGATGAACTGACCCGGGTTTCTCAGCGAGCGCCAAACGACTCCCGGTGCACGACGTCGTCGAGTGAGCGTCGGTCTCGCCATCCGAACCGTTCCAGATCAGGAACGGACTGCAATTCGCTGACCGGCCCCAGACACAACCACGCCACCACCTCGATGCCATCTGGGATGTTGATCAGCTCCCGCAGAAAGGGTTCGGTGTAGAACGACACCCACCCGACCCCGAGACCCTCAGCGGTGGCCGCGAGCCACAGATTCTGGATGGCCAGCCCCACCGACAACCGTCCGGTCTCGTCGATCGTGTGACGGCCGAGGATGTGCCGTCCACCGCGTGCCCGGTCATAGGTCACCACCACGCCGGTGCCCGAACTCTCGATTCCTTGGACGTTGATCGGCTTGAAGGTGTCGGCCCGATCAGCGGGCAACGACTCAGCGAACTTCTCGCGCCGCTGCGCCACATGATCGGCAAAGCGCCGCAGAACATCCCGATCCTGGACGATCACGAAGTTCCAGGGCTGGGTGTTGCCGACGCTGGGCGCCGCATGAGCGGCGGCAAGGATGCGCCGTAGCTGCTCGTCGGTGACGACGTTCCCCGTGAACTCGTTACGTACGTCGCGGCGCGCGGCGATGGCTTCATAGACATCCATCAGGCGACCCTCCACCACATCTACCGCCGACCGAGCGAGCGCTGCGGTGCAGTCGGCAGTTTCCACTTCCACTGCAGACTCGCCAGTCGCAGCCCGGTCGCAAAGATCCCGCCCACCACGAGTCCGGTCCAGTCGGGCCAGCCGACGCCGTCGACGATCACCACGGCCAGCGCCCCGCACATAGCCGGAACCGCGTACAGATCGGCCGGCCGAAGCAGCAGCGGCACCTCACCGGCAAGAACATCACGGATGACGCCACCGCCGACAGCGGTGGTGATGCCGATCAGGACGGCGGCGATCGCACTCGACGAATGCTCGAGGGCGAGCAACGCACCGGAGACCGCGAAGACCCCCATGCCGATGGCATCGAGGAAAAGTACCGCCGGGTAGAGCCGCTTGAACGCCGGGTGCAAGAAGAACGTGAGGAGGCCGGAGACCACAGCGATGGTCAGGTTCGGCCAGTGCTGGACAGATGTCGGCGGGGTGATGCCGAGCAGGAGATCGCGGACGATGCCGCCGCCGACGCCGGTGGCTGCACCCATCGAGAGGATTCCCCAGAGATCGAAGTCCTTGCGGACCCCGACGAGGGCGCCCGAGCAGGCGAAGACGGCGATGCCGGCGAAATTGAGGACGTCTTGCAGCACCGCGGCCTCCTGTCTGTCCGATCACCCCGAGAGCGCACATCACCCCGAGACCACACGTCTGCCCTGAGAGAGCGTCCCCGGGCACAACAAAAGACTGACCGTCGGTGACGATCAGTCTCTGTTGAGAATTACTGGAAGGGCTGAGGCCCTAGCGCCGATCGAGATCGACGATGCCGAGCTTGACGGCCTTGACCAGACGACGCGGCACGCGATGTGCAACACCGCCGACCTTGACCTCTTGCAAAGCCGGGTTCTCAGCTTTCCACTGCGAACGGCGGCTACGAGTATTCGACCGCGACATCCGGCGCTTCGGTACAGCCATGATTCAGCCCTTCATTTCTTTCGTTTACGTTCCGGGGGTTGTGCGTGTCCGCTTGCCGTAGCGGCGCTCGAACTTCTGCACTCGTCCTGCGGTGTCCAGTACCCGCTGCGCCCCGGTCCAGAAGGGGTGCGAGTCGGACGTGACATCGACAACCACTAGAGGGTACCGGTTACCGTCCTCCCAATCCAAAAAGGCCTCGGAAGTGAGCGTCGACCGGGTGAGGAACGCCTTGCCCGTGGACGCGTCCTTGAAGATGACCGGCTGGTAGTCGGGATGGATGTTTGCCTTCATGACTTGTCCTCTCTTTCCGGGTTCTGCCCGGGGTTGTCAGGCTTTGGACCAGCCAAATCCTGTACTTCTAGGAACCATTCGGAGGGTGGTTCTGTTCCCTCGAGAAGGGCTCGTTCGTCGAGCATGTCGTCACACGGATCGGCGTGGGTGACGCCGAACGGATCGGATAATCCGTGCCAGCCCGATTGGCCCGCAGCGAGCTCATCGTCGGTCAGCACGGCGGACGCAAGGGTCCGCCGGATGTGGCCCGGGTCTGCCTCCACCGAGACCGCGACGATCGAACTGCTGCGATCGCCGTAGAGCGGATCCCACCGCAACGACGCCATCGCGAGCCGCTCGGGATCGACCTGGGCGACCTGATCGTCGGTCATCGCGGCAATCCAGGTACCACCGGTGGCGATCCGCAGACCTCCGCCCGCACTCTCGAGCCAGAGGGCTTCGTCGGGCTGGGTCGCCAGCCACAGTCGGCCCCGAGCCGCCACCACTCCGTCGAGCAGGACGTCGATGGCGTCGTGCAGCCGCTCGGGATGAAACGGGCGATCGGTTTCGAACTCCACCACGTGCACCCCGCAGTCCGGGGTCAGCGGTGGCTGTCCGCGGAGCAACGGGTCATGCGGGCCGGTGATGGCACCGCGGCGCGCTCCTGCCGGAATCGACGTCAGGAGGTTGCGCATGATCGTCGGTCCGAGCTGACGCTGCGGTAGCTCCATGATGATCGGCGCAGTCGGGTTGAGTCGCTTGAGGACGGCGAACAACTTCGCCCCCGACCACCCGTTCGCAGCCTGGCCGTGCACCACCAAAGCGTCCGCGAAGCCGACATGGCCGACCGCGAGCTGCGCGACCGTACGTTCATCGCCTTCGGGACCTCTTGGATCTTCGTCGAGCACCGTGTCTCCAGTCGCGTCCTCGAGCCAGGTGCCCTCGTGGATGCACCCGATGACGGCGTCGATCTGGACGTCGAGGCCGGCGGGGCCGTCCACCTGCCCGGGAACGTCCGCGACGACGACGTTGGAGATGGCCCACGAGAGCGGTTCGGGTTCCAGCGCGGGGTCGAGGGCGAGCACGATGCGGTCGACGTTGCCACGCCGGTGCAGCGCTCGGAGCAACGGCAGCACGTCCTCGCGCATGGCGCAGGACAAACATCCATGGTCCAGGGCGCTTTGGGTTGTCCGTGAATCTGTTTCACCACTGAAGTCGGTGGTCGACACCGTTCGGACGATCGTTCCCGCCCCGACGAGCGACAGGTCGTGATGGACCACCGCGGTACCGGGCACCGCGAGGGCCTCTGCGCTGCGGATGGTTGCCCCGCGATCGAAACCGGTGACGATCACCAGCGGGGTCTTGTTGACCAGGCGGGCCACTGAACACACTCCTATCGGGAATCGTTTTCATTTGCTGTGTGTTGAAGGTACAGTCCAACTCGTCGGTTGTCGACAACCATTCCCATTAAGCAAACGAGGAGGGCCCGATGTCCACGCACTGCCAGGTCACCGGCCGCAAACCCGGCTTCGGCAAGCAGGTGTCGCATTCACACGTGCGCACCAGTCGCCGCTGGAATCCCAACATCCAGCGCCGTCGCTACTACCTGCCCAGCGAACACCGGACCATCACCCTGACGGTCTCGGCGAAGGGCATCAAGACGATCGACCGCATCGGCATCGAGGCCGCGGTCGCCAAGATTCGCGCGCAAGGAGAGAAGATCTAGATGGCACGCAACGAAATTCGCCCGATCATCAAACTGAAGTCGACCGCGGGCACGGGGTACACCTACGTCACCCGTAAGAACCGGCGCAACGATCCGGACCGGATGGTGCTGCGCAAGTTCGACCCACGCGCCCGCCGGCACGTCGACTTCCGCGAGGAGCGCTGATGGCCAAGAAGTCCAAGATCGAGAAGAACGAGCAGCGCAAGCTGATCGTCGCGCGGTACGCCGAGCGTCGTGCGGCCCTCAAAGAGACCATTCGCAGCCAGAAGTCGTCCGATGACCAGCGTGCCGAGGCGCAACTCGCCTTGCAACGACTCCCCCGCGATTCGAGTGCCACCCGCATCCGCAACCGCGACGCGGTCGACGGGCGCCCGCGCGGTTACGTCGGCAAAGTCGGCCTCTCCCGTATCCGGCTGCGCCAGATGGCACACAACGGCGAGCTCCCCGGCATCACCAAATCAAGCTGGTGACAACAGCGTTCACCTCCTGACAACTTCGACCAACACAGAGGGACATCATCATGGCCAGGCGCCCTGCCAAACCCGACCTCCCGGCCAAGCGCAAGCGCAACATGCTGCTCACGGCCGGCGTCACCACCGTCGACTACAAGGACACCGCGCCCCTTCGCCAGTTCTTGTCCGATCGCGGCAAGATTCGTAGCCGTTCGATCACCGGACTCGACCCGCAACAGCAACGGCAGGTCGCCACCGCCATCCGCAACGCCCGCGAGATGGCGCTACTGCCCTACCCCGGCTCGTCCCGATAGTCGCAACGGATCGCTTTCCACTTGCATAAGTGGAAAGCGATCCATAAACTTTCCAACATGGAAAGTGATGAGGCACGCAAGCTGCTGCGGGTGGCCGAGCGAGCAGAAGCCGCCCCGTACCTCGACTATCCACCGACGCCCTGGTGGTACTACCCGGCGATCGGTGCCTGGGCGGCGGGAATGATCGGCGCGTTCGCCTGGTGGCGCGAGAGCATTCCGCTCTTCGTCGGAACGCTCACAGTCCTGATCGTCCTCGAAATCGCATTCATCAACTGGATGCAACGCCGCCACGGCTCTTTGCCGCAACCCGGCCGCGGGCGACCACCTGCAGAGATCGGCGTCCTATGGCGCAGATACTTCATGGCGCTACCCGCGATTGCGGGGCTGGTCGCGGTGTCGTGGTGGCTGGGTGGGGTCGCGACGGCTGCCGCAGTGGCTTTTGTACTGGTCACCGGCGGATTGGTGATCTACGAAAAACGATACGAACTCGCCGCGGAGGCGACCCGAGCCCGGCTCTCATGATGGCCCAGCGCTCATGATCGAAGGTCTCGATCCAGTCATCCACGCCCCGAAACGATTGGCGGCCATGGCCATTCTCGTCAACAGTTCGTCGACATCGTTCCGATTTCTCAAAGAACATCTGGGCCTGACCGATTCTGATCTCTCGAAACAGATGTCGGCTTTGGAGTCGGCGGGGTACGTCCGCGCGTCGAAAGAAGGCCTCGGACGAGGCAGCAGCACCACCTACCGGGTCACCACCACCGGACGGCGGGCGTACGAGGCACACTCGAACGCCCTCCGCACCCTGCTCGACCCCCGATGATGGGTCGTTCTGGCGAACAAAACGCCAGGTGGGACCCGCCAAAACAACCCATCATCGGGGGTACCTAGACTGCTGAGGTGTCAGGCGTAATCCAGGGTTTCACGGTGATCTTCATCGTGGTGTTCGTCGGGTTCATTCTCGGCCGCACCGAAGCGCTGGGCCCTGGCGCGGTGATCGTGTTGTCGCGCTTGGTGTTCTTCGTCTGCACCCCGGCGTTGCTCTTCTCCTCCCTCGCCAAGGCAGACCTCGCGGACGTGTTCTCCACGACGCTGGTGGTCGCCGGCGGCAGCGCACTACTCGTCGGAGCGATCTATTTCGTGATCGCCCGGTGGCTGCTGAAACGGCAGGTACCCGAAGCCACCATCGGCGCGCTGTCCGCGTCGTACGTGAACAGCGCCAACCTGGGTATCCCGATCGCGATCTTCGTTCTCGACGACGCGTCCTTCGTGGCACCGCTACTGCTGTTCCAGATCATGGTCTACTCGCCGCTGGCGCTCACCGCCCTCGACCTCACCGCCGTGGGTCGCACCGATGCCGACGGCGCCACCCGTCGAATATCGTTCCGCGACACCGTCGTGACGCCGTTCACCAACCCGATCGTGTTGGGCGGCGCAGCAGGTCTGCTGATCTCCGTTCTCGGGGTCACCCTCCCCGAAGCCGTGATGGAACCGTTCGACATGCTGGGCAACGCTTCGGTCCCGGGCGCTCTCCTGGTGTTCGGGCTGTCGCTGACCGGCGTCAGCGTGCTGCAGAAGGGGCAGAGTCCGCGCCGCGACGTCGCACTGGCCGCTTTCCTGAAGATGGTCGTCCAGCCCGTGCTGGTCTATTTCCTCGCCCGGTTTGCCTTCGGCGCCACCGGACACGAACTCTTCGCCCTCGTCGTCATCGCCGCGCTACCGACAGCCCAGAACGTCTTGGTGTACGCCACGCGCTATCAGCGTGGCGTGGTGCTGGCGAGAGACTCTGCGTTGGTCACGACGCTCATCGCGATACCGGCGATCGCCTTGATCGCCTTCTTGCTCGCCTGAGTCGCTACGCGATCGGGTGATCCGGTGCGATCAACTCCGCGATGTCGGTGGCAAGCGGATATGCGATGTTGCCCTCCTGCGTCCCCTTCACGGTAGGGGTCGCCGCCACCGCGACGGTCACGGTGCCGATCTTCGATCGGTGGGCAGGCAGTGTCAGGACCGTCGAGGTGTACCCGTTGAAAAACGGGTTCGCATAGAACCAGTCGTTGTTGATGAACACACCCAGACCGTACGAGCGCGCAGTCGTCAGAGTCGCCGAACCGAACGGTAGCCCGGCCAGCCCCTGGTCGGTGAGCTCGCGATAGCCGTTCTCGCCGAGAAACCGTGAGGATCCCAGCAGCGCATCGAAGCTCGAGGCGGCGTCGTCGATGGTGGTCGTCTGCACGGAACCGTTCGCGATGGTCCACGACGGACTCCAGCTGATGGTGTCCTCATAAACGCCGCGATCGGTGCTGAATCCGTGCAGTGCAGGCGCCGGAATGGCCGGTCCCTGATTCGACACCGTGTGGTCGAGGCCGAGTGGATTCGAGATGTAGGTGCGCAGCAGCTCGGCCAGCGGCGTGCCGGTCGCCTTTTCGAGGACCAGACCCAGGATGACGTAGTTGCTGTGTGAGTACCCGAACTCTGTTCCGGGTTCGAAGGTGCGTTCCTGCGCGAAGGAGAACGACAGCAGCTCGTCCGGTGTCCAGTTCTTGTGGACATCGGCGAGGTTCTGCTCGTTGAACGACTCGTCGGTCACGTAGTCGGGGTAACCCGCGGTCATCGACGCCAGTTGGCGTGGGGTCACCTTGTCGGCATACGGCAGGTCGGGACGCCACTTCGAGATCGGTTCGTCGAAGCCGACGATCCCTCTCTTTGCCAACTCGACCAAGAGCGCGCCCGTATACGTGATCGCGATGGCTCCGTTGCGGAAGTGATCTCGGGTGGTTGCGGGCACCCCCGGCGCGGCCTCACCGAACGCGATGTCGGCGATGACCCTGCCATCCACCCGGACCTGCACGATCGCCGAACGCAGGTTGCCGTCGCCGATCGTGTCGAGAATCAACTCGTCGACCGCGGCCGGCAGGTCGATGTCGGCGGTCGCCGGGGCGACGCCGCTCGTCAGACCGGCCACCACCGCAGCCGACACGGCGACCGCAGACATGGTTCTGGCCAGGCGGAACAACTTCATGGGGGTCCTCCGGTCTCGACTGAGAAAACACTATCCCGGCACCTGTCCGTACGGGCGGCGAACGAGTCGATGGTCGTTCCGGCGACAACCGCCGGGCTGTGGTCGCGACCACGGGCACCGGCTAACCTCACAAGGGTGAGTGAACTGATTCCTTCCGATGACCCTGATCAGGGGCGCAGCCGCCTACGCGCGAGCGACAGCGACCGAGACTTCGTTCACCAGATCTTGTCCTCTGCGATGAGCCAGGGCCACCTGAGTCCGGCCGAGTACGAGGAACGGGCCGAAAAAGCGGTTGCTGCCAAAACTTTCGGTGAACTCGATTCACTCACCGACGATCTGCCCGTCAACCAGCTGACGACCGCGGCGGTCGCCACCTCGCGTCGGGTGAATCAAGCATCGGCAGGTGTCGAGGTGATCACCAGCCGCGTGGCCGTGATGAGTGGCTCCGAACTCAAGGGGCGCGTCGCCGTCGGCGAACATCTCAACGCCTTCGCCATGATGGGCGGCATCGAGATCGATCTGCGTGACGCCGAGTTCACGTCTGATCAGCTGACGATCCGGGCGAACGCCATCATGGGCGGCATCGAGATCGTCGTACCCCACGATGCGACGGTGCGCATCACGGGGATGGGCATCATGGGCGGGTTCAGCGGCAGCCGCAACGCCGAAGGCAAAGGCGTCCCGGGTGCTCCGACGATCACCGTCAGTGGGCTCGCCATCATGGGTGGTGTCGAGGTGGTGCGTCGCAGCCCGCATGGCCAGGGGAAGATGTCGCTCGACAAATGACCTGGGGGTCGCTCAGCGATAGGCCGCGACGAACGGGCACTCGAACGGGTCGGCGTAACCCATGCCCACACGGTTGAGGTATTTGATGACGATGCCGTACGACTCGACCAGGCCTGCTTCGGTGTACGGGATATCGTTCTCGAGGCAGTAGCGGCGGACGAGCGGCCGGGCCTGTCGCAGGCTCGCACTCGGCATGCTCGGGAACAGATGGTGCTCGATCTGCAGGTTCAGACCGCCCATCGCCCAGTCCATCGCCCGACCACCGCGGACATTGCGTGAGGTACGGACCTGCCGCTCGAAGAAGTTGACGCGCACGTCCTTCGGAACGATCGGCATGCCCTTGTGGTTGGGGGCGAAACTGGCGCCCATGTAGAGCCCGAAGACCACCGACTGCACCACCAGGAAGACCGCGCCGACGCCCCAGCCCATGGCACTGAACACAATCACCGGGAAGCCGATCAACCGGATCGAGAGCAGTGCGAGCTCGAGGCGACGACGGCTCGGGCGGCTGCCGTCGAACAGCACCTTCAGGGACTCGAAGTGCAGGTTGACACCTTCGAGCGTGAGCATCGGGAAGAACAGCCAGCCCTGGTGCGCACGGATCCAGCCTTTGAGACCACCGGTGTCCTCGAAGTCCTCGGGCACGAACATCAGCGCTCCGGTCGCGATGTCGCCGTCCTTGCCGATCTTGTTCGGATTCGCGTGGTGCTTCGAGTGCTTGCCCTGCCACCAGCCGTAACCCAGGCCCACGATCAGGTTGCCGATCAGGCGGGCCGCCCATTCATTCGCCTTGCCGGAGGCGAACACCTGCTTGTGAGCGCTGTCATGCGACAGAAATGCCGTCTGAGTGAACAAGATTCCGAATACTGGAGCAATCGCTATCTGCCACCAACTCGAACCGAGGGCGAAGACGACACCGAACGTGGCGAGAAACGCACCGAGCAGTAACGCCAACCTGCCCGCATACCAGCCGACCCTGCGTTCGAGCAGGCCAAGAGCTTTTACCTCGGAAATAAGGTCCGCATACAGTCGAACCTGATCGTTCCGAGTCGTGTCCATGCCTGAACAGTATGGTGTGCAGCCCATTCGTGCATCCAACTCCGGACGGAGTGGCGACCCTCTACTTCAGGACTAGGCCCGGGTGTCCCACCCGCAAACGCTCCACATATACGAAGACGCGCCACTTATAAGTGGCGCGTCTTCGCAAAGGTGGAGCGTGTGCAGCTCAGCGCCGGCCGCGACGGCGTTTGCCACCGAGGTAGTCGCCGACCACCGCAGCGCCGAGTCCATCGAGATCAGGGGCGACCACGCGCCCCGATACCCTGCGTGCCATCTGATCGACGAACTGTACGAGTCCCGGGTCGTCGCCGAGCCGGAAAATGCTCACCTGAGCGCCCATCCTGGCCACATTGTCCAGCTCTCGGACAGTCGCTCCGAGTGTTGCCGGATGCGGTGGGTAGTAGAAGAACGGCTCACCACCGGGCAGCAGATGCGCGGTCGGCTCACCATCGGTGACGATGAGTACCACGGGCTGGGCGTTCGGATGCTTCCGAAAATGCCGCTGTGCCAACAGCAGAGCGTGATGCAGGTTGGTGCCCTGCTGCCGCATGCCGTCGAGACCGATCAGCTCACTCATCTCCAGGGTGCGCGCATAGTGCCCGAACGAGATCAGTTCGAGCTCGTCTGAGCGGAAACGCGTCGATATCAGGTGGTTGAGGGCCATCGCGGTGCGCTTCATCGGGGTCCAGCGATTCTCCAGCCACATCGAGAACGACGTGTCCACCAGCAGTGCGACCGCGGCCTGGCTACGAGCCTCCGTCTCGCCCACCTCGACGTCGCGCACGTTGATCTTCACACCGTCGCGGAGCATGCCGTTGCCGGCGTGCAGTTTGTCCGGATCCTCGGAGATGGTGCGCAGCACCGCATTCGAGACCGTTCGCGTGACATCCCAGGGCTCGGTGTCGCCGAACTCCCACTCTCGAGAGGACCCGGTGGGCTCCCCCGCCTGACCCGACCGTCGCGTCTGCCGATCACCGCCACGGCCCGAGAGCTGTTCTGCGACGTCTTTGAAGATCGACTGACCCAGCTGCCTCATCGCCTTGGGTGACAGGCGCAGTTGACCGTCACTGCCTTTCTCGAGCAGCCCCTGATCTTTGAGAGCTTTCTCGAGTTCGGACAAGGTCCTGGCGTCGACGGCCGCATCGGCTCCGAGCTGCCGGGCGAGCGCATCGAGGTCGACGTCGTCGAGATGCGCACCCGAATACTGCTGCGACAGTTGCTCTGACAGCGATTCCAGCTCGGCCAGATCCTGCAGGGCACCGGCGCCTTCGCCCATGCCCATGCCCTGACCGCCTTCGAAGTCCTGGCCTTCGCCCCACCCCATACCCGGACGGGCCTGCTGCAACTGCGAATCCATCTGCGCGAGCTGATTCATCAGATCCGGCGACCCGAAGGCCTGCTGCGACAGCTGATCGAGCTCGGCTCGCTGTTCATCCGACAGCGAGTTGTAGAACTGCTGCGCGGCAGCGGCTCGGGCGGCCAGCGAATCGATCAGCTCATCGGTGTTCTTCGGGTTCTCCGGGAAGAATTCGCCGTGCTTGTCCATGAACTCACCGAACTGCTCGGTGGTGTCCTCGCCACGGTTGTGCGCCGCCAGCAACTCGTTGAGATCTTTGAGCATGTCCGCGATGCGCTGCCGGTCTTCCTCGGTGGCGCCCTCGAGCGCCTCCTTCATCCCCGCGAAGCGCTGGTCCAGCAATTCGCGCCCCAGCAGATCTTTGATCTTGTCGTACTTCTCCTTCGCCTCAGGACTGCGCCAGTCGTAGTTGGCGAGGTCCTGAACCGCTTGCGCGGTGGACGTCGGCAGATTCTGGATCTGCATCTCGGCGAACCGGGCCTCGTCGTCGAGGTCGCGGGCGAGTTGCTTACGCTCGTCGAGCACCGCGTCGTCGAGCAGCTGCCGGATCTCCTCGAACGTCCCGTTTAAATTGCGCGACTTCAGGATCTCTTCGCGACGCTTGTTCACCATCTCGCGGAGTTCGTCGAGTCCACGCATGTTCTCGCTGCCCCGACGCAGGTATTCCCGCATCGCGGCCTGTGGTGAGCCACCGGCCATCACATCGTCGCCGATGGCGTCGAGTGCTTCGCGCAGATCGACGGGCGGTGCGAGCGGGTCGGGCCCACCGGTGTAGCGCAAATAGCGTGCGCGATGAAAGTTACTGCGGGCCATAAGTGTTTCCCGTCGAAAGATCTAGTGGTCTCTAGCCATAGATGGTCTGGCCTTCTTCGTCGGCCTCTTTGCCGATCCTGCGCGCCAAGAACAGCCCTTCAAGGGCGAGCTCCAACGCGCTGGCCCGCTCACCGTCGTCGGTGATGTCGAAGCGTTCGGCGATCTTGTTGACCACCGGCTCCGTGCCCTCGGGCATCGAACTGAGCAGCTGCGATGCCGATACCCGATCACCGGTGACGATCGGTTCGCTGGCCTCCAGTGCGGTGACGAGCGTGGCGAGGTCGACTCCGCCGAGATGCGCACGGACGGTGTCGGCGGTCGACTTCCGGAGGAGGTGTTCGAGGATTTCGAGTTCACGACCCTCCTCACCGGATTCGAACTCCACCTTGCCGCGCAGGACCTCGATGACCGACGAGAGGTCGACGATGCGGGCCACCGGGAACTCCTCGCCGAGGACCGCTGATCGGTGCAACGCCGCCGCCGCGACCGTCTCGGCACCGGCGATGGCGAAACGCGCCGACACACCGGACCGCTGGTCGATCGCCGGATGGTCGCGCACGTGCCGGGTGAACCGGGCGATGATCTCGATCAGGAACGTCGGCACGGTGGCCATCAGATCGGCTTCTTGCTCGATGACCGCGATCTCGTCGTCAAGCTCGATCGGGTAGTGAGTGCGGATCTCGGCGCCGAAGCGATCCTTCAGCGGGGTGATGATCCGCCCGCGGTTGGTGTAGTCCTCGGGGTTGGCACTGGCCATCAGGACGACGTCGAGCGGCAGGCGCAGGCTGTAGCCGCGGACCTGGATGTCGCGTTCCTCCATCACGTTGAGCATCGCCACCTGGATCCGCTCGGCGAGGTCTGGCAACTCGTTGATGGCGACGATGCCGCGGTGTGCCCGCGGGATCAACCCGAAGTGGATGGTCTCGGGGTCACCGAGGCTGCGCCCTTCGGCCACCTTCATCGGATCGACGTCGCCGACGAGGTCGCCGACCGAGGTGTCGGGGGTCGCGAGCTTTTCGCTGTATCGCTCGCTGCGGTGCAACCAGCTGATGGGCAGGTCGTCCTGCAGATTCGCGGCCTTGCGGATGGACGCCGGGGTGATCGGCTCGAACGGGTGCTCGGCCAGTTCGGAGCCGTCGATGACAGGCGTCCATTCGTCGAGGAGCCCGGAGATGGTGCGCAGCAGTCGGGTCTTGCCCTGACCGCGCTCGCCGAGCATGACGACGTCGTGGCCGGCCAGCAACGCACGTTCGAGCTGCGGGATGACGGTGGCCTCGAAGCCGAGGATGCCGGGCCACGGATCGTCGCCCGAACGGAGCTTGGTCAGCAGGTTGTTGCGGATCTCGTCTTTGACGCTGCGCTGCACGTGACCGGACGCGCGCAGCTCCCCGAGGGTGCGCGGCGAGGGGTGGGCAGTGGTGATATTCGCGGTGTGGGGTGTGCTCACCCCTTCCACGCTACGAGCACTCCCGCGGAAACGCACTCCTTTACGCCTGCAGAGGAACCGGCGGCGTCGTTCGGGGGTCGGCGTTTGGGGTCGTCGTTCGGAGGGTGTCGATCGGTCCGGCCGGCCGATGCGTGAGACTGGATCGATGGTGGAGAACACAGCGCAGGACACACAGCTGCCGACAGGTGCCCTCGACGGAGTGCGGGTACTGGAGTTGGGTTCCCTGATAGCCGGCCCGTTCGGTGCCCGCCTCATGGGTGACCTGGGCGCTGACGTCATCAAGATCGAGGCACCCGGAAAACCGGACCCTCTGCGCGGCTGGGGTCAGGCCGAGCGCGACGGCCATCGGTTCCTGTGGACCGTCTACGCCCGCAACAAGCGCGCGGTCACGCTGGACCTGCGCAGCGACCGGGGCCGCGAACTGTTCCTGCAACTCGTCGACTCGTCGGACATCATCGTGGAGAACTTCCGCCCGGGGACGCTCGAGAAGCTCGGACTCGGTTACGACGTACTCCACGAACGCAATCGCGGGATCATCCTGGTGCGGGTGTCGGGGTACGGGCAGACCGGACCCGACGCGGGTCGAGCCGGGTATGCGTCGGTCGCCGAGGCCGTCAGCGGCCTGCGCCATCTCAATGGATATCCCGATCAACCGCCGCCACGACTCGCGCTGTCGCTCGGGGACACGCTGGCGGGCATGTTCGCCGTGCACGGTGCCCTGGCCGCCCTCTATCGGCGCACCATCACCGGGGAGGGCCAGATCATCGACACCGCGCTGAACGAGGCCTGTCTGGCCATCCAGGAATCAACGATCCCTGACTACGACCAGGGCGGGATCGTCCGCGGGCCGTCCGGCACCAGACTCGCGGGTATCGCCCCGTCCAACATCTACCCCACCGCGGAGGGTCGGATGGTGGTGATCGGCGCCAACCAGGACACCGTCTTTACCCGACTGTGCGCGGTCATGGGACAGCCGGAATTGAGCAGTGACCCCCGGTTCGCCACGCACGCCGCGCGCGGCGAGAATCAGGACGAACTCGACGAGCTCATCGCAGCCTGGACCGCCGAACAACCGCACGACAGTCTGATCGAGCGGCTCAGCGATGCCGGAGTGGTTGTGGGGCCGATCAACACTGTCGCCGAGGTGATCAAGGACCCTCAGTTGATCGCGCGCGGCATGATCGCAGACCACTTCGACGAACGGATCGGCGAAAACGTGCGCGGCCCCGGGATCGTGCCGCAATTGACGGGCACCCCTGGCCGAATCCGGAACGCCGGGTCGGCCACCCCTGGCCAGCACAACTCGGAAGTCTATGGCTCGCTTCTGAACTTGAGTGAGGACGAGCTGGGCACGCTGGCGGAGGACGGCGTGATCTGACCGCCCGCCGCACCTATCGGAATGCGAGCCAGATCGCGAGCCCGAAGCCGCTGAACGCGATGGCGATCCGCAGTACCGACACCGGTATCCGCGCGACGATGGGTGGTCCGATCCACCCGCCGGCCAGGCATCCGATACCCATACTCGCCGCGGCGAGCCAGTCGATCGAGAAGAAGAATGCGAAGGCCACCGCCGCAACCAGATTGGACGCGCACAGCAGCAGCGATTTGAGCAACGTCGCCTGGAACATCGTCTGACCGGTGGCCAATAACGCCAGGGCCATGAAGATGATCCCGGCTCCGGCACCGAAGTAGCCGCCGTAGATCCCGATCACGAAGACACCGACCCCGAACACGGTCGGCGCATCGCGGTGGCCGGAGAGCCGCCGGATCAGCGGTTGACACAACACCGCAAGCGCGGCGAACGCGACCAGATAAGGGACCAAGGCCTCGAACGTGGCCGCCGGCGTGAGCAGCAGCACCACCGAACCGACGAAACCGCCCGCCGCCGCCGCGCCCAGCAGGAGACCGAGCCTGCGGTCGAAGGTGATGGAGGCGCGCGCCTGGGTCGCACTTCCGATGCCCACCGGGATCAGCGCGACCGTGTTGGTGACGTTGGCCGTGATGGGCGGTAGACCCACCAGAAGGAGCGCCGGATAGCTCACGAGTGAGGCGATGCCGGTCACGTAACCCACCATGCCGGAGAAGAATCCGGCGACAACGAGGAACGCCGCTTCTGCCACAACGCCGAAACCTACCGCACACCCGCCGAGCGTGCCCTACCGGACGACGACAGTAGGGCCCGGTCGGCGACAGTAGGGGCACGGTCGACGACGGTGAGGGCACGGTCGGCGTTACTTACGCGGGAGGGTTCCTGCCGCGACCTCACCGGCGTAGTCGTCGTAGAACGGGACGTAGCCGTCGCTGCCTCCGACGAACACGAAGACGTCGTCGCCGGCGTGCGAGTATCCCTCATCCCGCAGGGCGACCTTGACGCTCTTGAAGGTGGAGGTGTGCGCCAGCTCCTTCACCACTCGGATGAACAGCGGCGTCGCATAGGCGGGCAACTCCCGTGTGATGTGTACGCCCAATGCCCGGGCATCAAGCGACTCGCCGCCGTTCAGGGTGATGGCCGCCATGCCTGCTTTGCCGTCGGTGCCCGGTATCTCGACCCCGAACACCACCGACTGCGCCACCGGACCGAATCCGTCGAGCACGCTCTCGACCTCGGTGGTGGCGACGTTCTCGCCCTTCCACCGGAAAGTGTCACCCAACCGGTCGACGAACGCGATGTGCGAGAACCCCTGCGAGCGAACGAGGTCGCCGGTGTTGAACCATCGGTCACCCTTCTTGAAGGCATCGGTGACGATCTTCTTCGACGACGCCTGCGGATCGGTGTACCCGTTGAACGGCACTCGTGTGCTGATCTGAGAGACGAGAAGTCCCGCATGACCTTTGGGTACTTTGATCAATCTGCCGCCGTTGCCTCGAAGCGGCTCACCGGTGTCGGGGTCGTACTCGACGATCTCGTGGGGCAGCGGGCAGAATCCGACGGTTTTCGACGCGTTGAACATGTTGATGAACCCGATGTTCGCTTCGCTGGCCGAGTAGAACTCGACCACCCGCGAGATCCCGAACCGTTCGGTGAACTCATCCCAGATGCCCGGACGTAACCCGTTGCCTGCCATCAGCCGAACGGAATGCTGTCGATCTGCGGGCGACGGCGGTTGCGCCAGCAGATACCGGCACAACTCACCGATGTAGCAGAATGCAGTGGCCTGATTGAGCGCGATGTCGTCCCAGAATGTCGATGCCGAGAAACGCTTACCGATTGCCAGGCAGGCACCGCTGGCCAGCACCGACGCCAGCGACACCGTCAGGGCGTTGTTGTGGTAGAAGGGCAACGACGCGTACATCGTGTCCTCCTTTCTCAAACGTATTCCGACGCCACCGATTCCGGACATCGCCGCCAGCCACCGCGAATGCGACATCACGCTGGCCTTCGGCATACCGGTGGTCCCAGAGGTGAAGATGTAGAACGCCGTGGTGGAGGCGGGTAACTGCGCCGTGATCGAGGGATTGCGTTCAGAGCGCCCGGCGGACTCCTGTTCGAGGTCGAGGAAGCTCACAGTGGTGCGCGGCAACGCATCATCGGGCACCGAGTCGAATACCTCGCAGACGTCGGGATCCACGAGCAGGATCTTCGCCTCCAGCAGCCCCAGGCTGTGCGTCAGCACGTCGCCGCGCTGATTGTGATTGAGCATGCCTGCCGTCGCACCCAGCTTGACGGTGGCGAGCATCGCGAGCACGATGCCGGGCTTGTTCTGAGAACAGATGGCGACCACGTCGCCGGGTCCGACGCCGTGCGCGGTGAGCAATGCCGCGTAGCGATTGACTGTCCGGTTGGCCTCGTCATACGAAATGGATTCGCCTTCGAACCGCAGGAATGGCCGATCGGAGTGGGCCGCCGCAACCTGCTGAAATCGCTTGCCGATGGTCATCCTCCGCGAGCGCCGATGGTCGGCCAGAGCGGGCAGACTCCGCACGATCGAGGGCAGGTCGTGTCGCATCTGCGCGACTCCGGAGAGCAGTTCACGCACGCCGACACCGCCGCCGTGTTCCTCGCGACCCGACTTCTCGGCGCCGACTCCGCTCCCCTCGCCCACTGCCTTGCCGACCACTCTGCGCTCCCCTGTGTCCGCCGAGTCGTTCCACACCGTGGAGCAACACTAACGCAGAGAACTGACGTCGGGTTCAGCTTTGCGTTCATTCGACCGCAGACCGTGATCAGAAGCGGGCCCTTTGCGGTCACCGTGATCGCAAAGCTGTGCCGATCCGCCGGCGATGGCCAGGATGACTGGCGTACCGACGCGCCTGGCGTCGGAGGAATATGGCTGAGGAAGACACACTCCGTGATCGAAGTAGAAAAGCTCGGGAAGATCTATGGATCCGGACCCGCCGCAACCACCGTTCTCGACGACGTGAGTTTCACGGTCGACCCTGGCGAGATCTTCGCCATCGTCGGCCCCAGCGGTGCCGGAAAGAGCACGCTCGCGCACTGCTGAATCTGCTGGAGCGGCCGACATCCGGGAAAGTGGTGGTGAACAACCAGAATCTCACCGAACTCGGGAGCGGAGAACTACGGGACGCGCGCCGACGTATCGGAACGGTCTTCCAGTCGTCCAGTCTGCTGTCCCGCCGCACGGCAGCCGAGAACGTGGCCCTGCCGCTGGAGTTCCTGGGCGTCACCAAGGGGCAGACCCGCAGTAGGGTGGCCGAGCTTCTCGACCGCGTTGGCCTGACCGATCGCGCACACCTCTACCCACATCAACTCTCCGGTGGCCAACGCCAACGAGTCGGCATCGCCCGCGCACTGGCACTGCGACCATCGGTGCTGTTGTCCGACGAGGCGACATCCGGCTTGGATCCGCAGACCACCGACTCGTTCCTCGAACTTCTCCGCGAGGTCCGTCAGGAACTCGATCTGGCCGTCGTGTTCATCACACACGAGATGGACACCATCGTGAAGGTTGCCGACAGCGTCGGCAGACTCGACGCCGGACGAATTGTCGAAAAGGGTTCGCTGATAGACCTTCTCACCGATTCGTCCTCGGTACTCGGTCGTTCGCTTCGACCTCGGGGCACATCCGCAGACCCCGAGCCCGGGCAACGATCCATCGAGTTGACCTACAACTCGGCGAACGTTCCCACCGACTGGATCACCCGCATCGGCACCGAACTGGCGATTCCCGTCGCCGTGCTGGGGGCCGCCGTGCAGGTTGTCGACGGGGTATCTGTCGGCTCGGTGACGGTATCGGTCCCCGACGCAGCGGCCGCGGCATTCATCGAGAGCGCCGCCCGCCACGGGCTGTCCGGTACGGCGGCCACGGCGTTCGGTGTCGAGGTGGCCGCATGAGTACCACCACACATCTGGCGGCGATCACGGTACCCACCAACGAGATCCCCGATCTGCTGATTCCGGCGTTCGTCGACACGCTGACCATGGTCTCGATCGTGATGGTCATCGTCCTGGTGATCGGAGTACCTCTCGGTGCAACCATCCACAACCTCGCCCCGGGTGGCCTGTATGAGAACAAGCTCCTGCATTCTCCGCTGTCCTGGGTGATCAGTATCGGACGTTCGCTACCCTTCCTGGTGCTGATGACCTCCATCATCCCGCTGACCCGCCTGATAACCGGCACGAACATCGGCATTCCGGCTGCGGTGGTGCCGATGTCGCTCGCCGGTGTCGCCTTCTTCACCCGGATCGTCGAGAACTCCCTGCGGTCGGTGCCGGCTTCGGTGATCGATGTGGCCAGGGCGTCCGGCGCATCGAACAGTCAGGTGATCTGGAAGACCCAGATCCCGGAAGCCCTGCCGAACATCGTTGGTGGACTGACGATCAACACCATCGCGATGATCGAGTACTCCGCGATCGCAGGCACCATCGGCGCGGGAGGTCTCGGGTACATCGCCGTCACCTACGGCTATCAGCGCTTCGACCACGGCGTCATGATCGCCACCATCGTGACCCTGGTCATCACCGTTGCGCTGATCCAGATCGTCGGTGACGCCCTTGTGCGCCATCTGACACCGGGACAGAGCGTGCGGACCCGCGCCACAGTCTGAACCACCTTGCCCCGAACGACCGAAACGGGGCTCAGCCCTGCCATTTTCATCAATCCAGAGGAGTCCAAAATGACCACCACGACGCCCCGACCCACCGGCGACCCCGGCGGGTTCGACATCAAGACCCGAAAGCGGCTACCGCTGTTCATCGCGATCGGTGTGATCGTCGTCGTGGTCCTGGCCTTTGCCGGCTGGCGATTCTGGGGCGGCTCGGATTCGAAATCTCCCAACGAGACCGCAGGCGCCACCCTCGAGATCGCCACCGCGGAAGGCAATGCCGCCGAAGAGGCGCTCGTCAACTTCATCGCCGAGAAGGTCGCGCCCAACTATGATCTGAAGATCAAGTTCAAGGGCCTTGCGGACAGCACCACCATCAACCGGGCTGTCAGCGACGGTGAGATCGCCGGCACCATCTACCAGCACAAGCTGTGGCTCGGACAGGTACTCGAAGCCAACCCGGACTTCAAAGAGGAAGCCGCGACGCCGGTGTTCCGCTGGGGATTCGGCATCTGGTCCGACAAGTACGCCGATCCTGCCCAGCTACCCGACGGCGCCACCGTCTCGCTGTACTCCGACCCCGCCAACGAGGCCCAGGGCCTGTGGTTGCTCGAGCGCGCCGGTCTCATCGGATTGAACCCGACCGCAGACAAGTGGAAGGCGACTCAGAAGGACATCGTCTCCAACCCCAAGAACCTGCAGTTCAAGCTGCTCGACTTCGCAGCCCAGTCGCGAGCACTGCCTGATCTCGACGCCGCTGTCGGGTACACCGAGTACTACCTCGCCGCGGGAATCGACGTCACCAAGCAGATGTTCGCGCCACCGGCTCCGGACGAGTTCGCCGGCCAGCTGACCATCGGCAGCAAGTGGAAAGACACCGAGAACATCAAGAAGCTCATCGAGGTCTTCAAAGACCCGGCTGTTCAGGAGTACCTGGCCACCGATCCGCAGGTGAAGAACATCCTTTTGCCCATCTAGACCAACCGGAAGTGGTGGCTTCTGGCGAGGCCCACCTGGCGTTTCACTCGCCAGAACCCACCACTTTCGGGGTTTGGGGTCAGTGGGCGAAGTGGCGGGCGCCGGTCAGGTACAACGTGATCCCGGCGTCATGAGCCGCGCCGATCACCTCGTTGTCACGGATTGATCCACCAGGCTGTACGACAGCTTTCACGCCGCCGTCGATGAGCACCTGCAAACCGTCGGGGAAGGGGAAGAACGCGTCGGACGCGCCCACACTGTTCATGGCGCGGTCGCCGGCCCTGTTCACTGCCAGGTGCGCAGAGTCGACCCGGTTGACCTGACCCATGCCCACTCCGACAGACGCCCGGTCGGACGCCAGGAGAATTGCGTTCGACTTGACCGAACGGCATGCGCGCCAAGCGAAGACGAGGTCGGCCAGGGTGGCATCGTCGGCCGGATCCCCGGCCACGAGCTGCCAGTTCGCCGGGTCGTCACCTGCGGCATCGAGGATGTCCCGCTGCTGGACGAGCAATCCGCCCGACACCGGCTTGAACTCGGCCCCGCCTCGCTGCGGCGGCTGCGCGAGCAGCACCCGGACGTTCTTCTTGCGCGTCAGCACCGACAGAGCGCCGTCCTCGAAACCGGGAGCGACGATCACCTCGGTGAAGATCTCGGCGACCTGCTCGGCCATCTCCGTACTGACCGGACGATTCGACGCGATCACGCCGCCGTAGGCACTGACCGGGTCGCAGGCGTGCGCGCTGCGGTGCGCCGCAGCGACGTCGTCGGCCACCGCGATGCCACACGGGTTGGCGTGCTTGATGATCGCGACGGCCGGATCGGTGAAGTCGTAGGCGGCGCGCCAGGCGGCATCGGCATCGGTGTAGTTGTTGTAGCTCATCTCTTTGCCGTGCAGCTGCTGCGCCTGCGCGAGCCCGGGCGCGTCAGAGGTGCTCACGTACAGCGCGGCACTCTGGTGGGGGTTCTCGCCGTACCGCAGCACCGACGATCGCTCCCACGTCTTGCCCATCCAGACCGGGAAAGGACTGTCGGCGTCATTCGCAACCACCGAACCCATCCACGACGCAACCGCGGTGTCGTAGTCGGCGGTGTGGCGGAAAGCCTTTGCTGCCAACGCTTTGCGTTCATCCAGCGTGAATCCACCCGCTTCGACGGCAGCAAGAACGGCCTGGTAGTCACCGGCATCGACGACCACGCCCACCGAGGGGTGATTCTTCGCGGCGCCCCGCACCATCGACGGACCACCGATGTCGATCTGCTCGACGCACTCGTCCGGGGTTGCACCAGAGGCCACGGTGTCGGAGAAGGGATAGAGGTTGACGATGACGAGCTCGAATGCCGCGACACCCAGATCTGCGAGCTTGTCGACGTGTTCGGGCTTACGCGTGTCGGCCAGGATGCCTGCGTGGACAGTGGGGTGCAGCGTCTTGACCCGGCCTTCGAGGATCTCCGGGAATCCGGTGAGCTCGGAGACCTCGATCACCGGCACCCCGGCTTCGGCGATCTTCTTCGCCGTCGATCCGGTCGACACGATCTCGACGCCACCGGCGTGCAGCCCCTGCGCCAGCTCGGCGAGGCCGGTCTTGTCGTACACACTCACCAGTGCACGACGAAAAGGCTTGCGCTGCAGGTCATTACTCACGGGATGTAGGCCTTTCGTCCTTCGATGACAACACCTTTGACAGCGATCGAACGCACCACTGCAACCAGCAGCACCCGTTCGACCATCTTGATTCGTTCGTGCAATGTGATCTCGTCGTCGGCGGGGTTCACCGCGACGGGCGCCTGGGCCAGGATCGGTCCGGTATCGACGCCCTCGTCCACCAGGTGGATGGTGGACCCGGTGACCTTGACGCCGTGGGCCAGCGCGGCCGGCACCGCGTGAGCGCCCGGAAACGACGGCAGCAGCGCCGGGTGCGCATTGATGATCCGACCACCGAAGCGGGCCAGGAAATCGGCTCCCAGGATCTTCATGAAGCCCGCGGACACGACCAGGTCGGGGTGATGGCCGGCGACGGTGTCGGCGAGGGCGCGGTCCCATTCGGCCCGGTCATCCGTCATCGGCACCACGGTGGTGGGCACGCCTCGACGTTCTGCCGCTTTCAGCGCGGGGCATTCGCGATCTGAGACAACGGCCGCGACGGTCGCCGGGTACTCGTCGTCTTCGACGGCGTCGAGCAGCGCAGAAGCCAGCGACCCGGTGCCCGACGCGAGGATCACGACGGTCAGCGATTCGGCAGACGGGATGGCGTCCAGGGCTGGGCTCCTCGAACTCGGATCGGAGATGAAGTGCCGGTAAGGCAGATTTGAGCGTAGTGGCCGCGACTTCAGCGGGTACGCCGGGTACCGAAGTCGTCGGTGGACACCAGTTCTTCCCCGTCGACCGCAGGCGCGATCGGGGCGGTGCCGGCATCGCTCCAGTCGGCGGAATCGTCGGTGGAGTCCTCGGACGCTCCGTCCCATTCCAGGTCGACGACCCAATCGTCGGCATCCCAGCCATCGATTGCGGGTCCGGAGTCCACCTCTGCGGCGGCATCCCGGAGGGCGCCGGCGGTCTGCCGGTACTCGATCTCGGGTTCGGCGGGTGTGAGCACTTCGACCTCGGGTCCCTGCTCATCCTCGAACGCATCGTCCTCGAACTGCTCGTCGGAGACGTTCCCGAACTGCTCGTCGGAGACGTTCCCGAACTGCCCGTTTGCAATGTCGTCGTCGTAGTGGAGGTTTCCCACCAGCGCGGCCCTCGCACGTCTGGTCTTGGGCAGCGCGCTGTACGCGAGCGCCGCCACGGCGCCCACCACCGCTATCCAGCCGAAGGTGAACACGCCGACCACGGGGAGGTTCACGCCCACCCCGCCCAAGATCCCGAGGTCTCCACCGGCCAACGTCGCCAACACGACCACCAGCAGCGACGCCGTCGCCGCAGCGACCGCGACCATGCGGATGTTGCGCAACAGGGACAGGTCGAGGCACAGCCGCGCCACACCCAAGGACACCACCGCGACGAAGACCATGAGCAGCGCACTCCAGCTGCCCGCCCCGCCGTCGGGCAGCACCGCCAACACCGGCAGCGGAGGTACCTGTCCGCCGTGCGAGCCGAACAGATCCACCAGGGCGCCACCCACCTGCACCGGCGCACCGATGAGGGCTGCGGCCGCCCCGATCAGGACGTTGGGCAGGTAGAGCACCGAGAGGACGGCAAGCCCGAGCGCGCCGATCCAGCCGTTTCCGGCTTCGAACAACTCCCCGGCGACCGACCAGTTGATCATCAGCCGCACGGCGACGAGCATCGCTGCCACGCTGAGGAGCGCGACCACTGCGATCAGGCCGCACCGCACGCCCTTGAGCACCCACGTCGGGACCCCGAGCCTGACGACGATCGTGGACCACCACTTGTACCCGACGCCGATCACGGCGCCGGTCAGCTGCAGGACGAACGTGCAGGCGAACGCCAGCAGCGCATCGGGGCTTTGCACGGTCATGACTGTGGAGGCGTCCATCAGAACGGCAAGCGAGAGGATCGTCGCCAGCAATGGGCCGCCGACAGCCGACAACACCACCGCCGTGACCTCCGATTGCGGACGATCGACGTCGGTGGCGCGTGCGGTCGCCCGGGCGGTGAGCCCGACCATCACGAAGGAGGGGGCCAGCGGCAGCACACCGAGTGTGACGTCGCCGATGGTCAGGGGAACCTGATGGATACCGAGCCACATCGAGGCGACAGTGGCAGGAACGCTGCCCACACCGTCTCCGACGGCGAGCAAGATGATGGTCGCCGTGATCGCCAGCAGCAGCAGGGTCGCGGCGGTGGTCCCGAATGCCAGCCGGACCAGTGCACGGGCTGAATCGGCCGCGCCCGCTTCGGCAGCGCGCCGTGATCGGCGCATCTCCCTCAGACGCGCAGCAAGATTCTCCCCAGAAAGATTCTTTCCGGGAGAGGTTTTCCCAGAAGGGTGTTCCGCTGTAGAGCTGGCCACCCTTGTCAGGGTGTCATTCGCCCGGCGAACGGCACGGCAGGCGCGCCGGTCGATGCGCAATCAGCCACAACGTAACCGTAATTATATGAAGCGGGCACCGCCGTCGGGGTCGACGGCGGTGCCCGCTTCAGATGCGGGTCGGACCCGCATCACACGCCTAGCGCTCGGGCGACTTGAATTGCGTCGTCTGGTCGCCGTAGGGATTCTGCTCGGCACTGCTGCCCGTGGCCGGGGTCTCGTAGGGACTCGGTGTGCTCGGCTGCGCGCCGTATCCCGGGGTGCCCGAAGGCGGGGTGCCCAGCGACGAAGTGCTCGGCGACGAGGTGCCCGAGCCGCTCGACGGCACGGCGGTCGTGGCGTCAGAGGCGTTCGAGTCCGAGGCCTTGCCCCAACCCACCGACGGTGAGTCCGGGGTGTTGCTCTGACCGTAAGACGCCTGCGCGTACGGATTGCTCTGGGCTGGATTGCTCTGGGCGGGTGCCGCGGCCTGGTGACCACCACTGTGTTCGGTGTGCGCCGACTGGCCGGCAGCAGCCTGACCATAGGACGCGCCGTATCCGCCACTCTGTCCGTAGCTGGTGCTCTGCTCCCCGTAGCTGTTGCTCTGATCTCCAGCCTGGGGCGAGCCGCTCTGCTGAGCTCCCGTGTGGAGCGATCCGGTGTCGGTGCCGACCGCTCCGGCCGCACCGGACGGCGGGCCCGTCTTGATGATCCCGGAATCGACCAGCAGCCACACCACGGCGACAGCGGCCTGGATGAATCCGAAGACGAGAAGCAGGATGAATCCGATGGCAGAGTCGCCGAAGATGTCGACACCGGTGATCAGGTGGAACAACAGGAAGAGCGCTGCTACCACGGAGGTCACCGCGACAGCCCCGCTGACCTTCGCCGTCTGGTTCGGCAGCAATGTGGTCGCAGCGGTCAAACCGGCGATCGCCAAGGCGACCAGGCCGATGGCGGGAAACCAACCGAAGTTGTTGGGCGCTTCATCACCGTCGAGGGCGGGTGCGAAACCGAGAAAGAAGTTGATGAGCCCGAGTCCACCGAGTGCGTAGATGAGGTAGGTCCCGAGAGCGGCGGGCAGCCCCTGCGGTGCGCGGGCGGCAGACTGGCCGTAGCCCTGCTGTCCGTAGCCCTGGGCCGGTTGCTGGCCGTACTGCTGTCCGTAGCCCTGGGCCGGTTGCTGGCCGTAACCCTGCTGGCCGGCAGCGGGCTGTTGACCGTAGCCCTGCTGGCCATAGCCCTGCTGGCCGTAACCCTGGGCCGGCTGCTCGCCGTAACCCTGCTGGCCGGCAGCGGGCTGTTGACCGTAACCCTGCTGTCCGCCAGAACCCTGCTGTCCGCCAGCCGGCTGCTGGCCGTAGCCCTGCTGACCGTATCCCTGCTGCCCGTAACTCTGACCGCTCGCTTCGGGTTGTCCTGCGCCTGGGTACTGGGGGCCCTGGTACGGCTGCTGCGAACCGTAGCCGGACCCGCCGGGTTGATAGCTCATGTTCACTCCTGCGTTCGAGGGTGTAGTCCCATTCGATATTCACGGACCTGTTGTTCGTCGGGCACCACGCTAGTACATACGGCTGTGGCGACAAGGTCCGATTTGGCCGCAAGACGGTCCATCCGGCGCCGTCATGTCATCTGTCGGAACTACGGTTGACAACGTGGACAACGCGGGTGGGGCCGGGACGGGCGACGGCGGAGCAGCGGACTTCGACCAGGTCGTGGAGATCCTTCACGCCCGCGCCCTCGCGCTGCCGGAGGTGTACTCCGAACCGGCGTGGGTGGGCGTCCGCTGGCGTGTTCGCGGCCGTACATTCGCGCACGTCCTCGACATCATCGGCTCCCATCCCCCGTCCTACTCGAAGGCCGCGAACACTGCGGGTCCCGCGATAGTGCTGATGTTCCGTTCGGCGGGCGATGAATTGGAGGCTTTGCGCCACGCCGGGACACCGTTCTTCCCGACGCCGTGGCGCGCCGACGAGATCGGACTGCTGATCACAACGGACACCGATTGGAGCGAGGTCACCGAACTCGTGACGGAGAGTTATCGGGTGCTCGCGCCGCCGACACTGGGTGCACGTGTCTAGGTCCCGCGGGTGAGGCCACCGTTCAGCCTCGGCTCCAGGTGTGCGCCGCGCCCTGCCTGCGGTACCACTCGAGCAGGTCCGGATCGTCGACGGACCGAGGGTCCACCGCGACATCGGATCGCCCTGCGAGAATCGCGGTCACCGGGACCTCGAGCTTCTTCCCGGTCCGCGTGTGGGGGATGCCGGGCGCGACGATCACCTCGTCGGGGACATGTCGCGGGGACAGCCGGGCGCGGATCTCGGTCCGGATCTCGGTGATCAGCCGCTCGTCGAGGTTCGACCCCGGCGTCAGTGTGACGAACAAGGGCATCCAGTAGGCACCGCCGGGACCATCGACCCCGAGCACGAAGCCCTCTGAGATCTGTTCGATTCCCTCGACGACCTCGTATATGTCCGCCGATCCCATGCGGATGCCGTTCCGATTCAGCGTCGCATCGCTCCGTCCATGGATGACGATGGAACCGCGCTCGGTGAGCGTCACCCAATCGCCGTGGCGCCACACGTCCGGCCTCGGACCGGTGGACCACTGATGGTCGAAGTAGGCCTTTCGATACCGCTCACCGTCGGGGTCGTCCCAGAAGCCCACCGGCATCGACGGCATCGCGGTGGTGATCACCATCTCACCCACCTCTCCCACCAGAGGCGTGCAGTCAGGACCCCAACTCTCCAACTCCACGCCGAGGTAGCGGACCGACAATTCACCCGGAACGACGTCGATCCCGGGAGACCCACCTGCGAACGCCGTGACCACGTCGGTGCCCCCGCTGATCGATGACACACCGATCCCGTGTCGCACGTGGTCGTCGACCCAGACGAAGAGGTCTGCCGCCAGGGTCGAACCCGTGCTACCGATCGTGCGCAGCGCACCGAGATCGTGATCGGCACCCGGGTTCAGATTTGCTTTACGAGACGCCTGCAGTTGTCCGGGGCTCGTTCCGAAATAGCTGACCTTCTCCGACTCGACGACCTGCCAGAGCCGGTCGGCATCGGGATAGAGAGGATGGCCGCTGTAACAGATGATCCGGGCGCCGACGAGCAACCCGGCGATCTGGTAGTTCCACATCATCCAACTCAGCGCGGTCTGCCAGAAGAACACGTCACCGGAGTCCATGTCGCCGTGCAGGCCAACGGCTTTGAGGTGTTCAACCAGGACTCCTCCGTGGCCGTGCATGATGCCTTTGGGCTTGCCTGTGGTGCCCGAACTGAAGAGCACCCAGAGCGGATGGTCGAAGGGGACCGATTCGGTGGTCAGATCTGCCGACCTGCTCACTGCGACATCGAACTCCACCGCAGTGGTGGCCATCTCGTCATCGGGGGGTCGGCCTTGCGCCTCCTGACCGGCGACCCTCACCACCAACTGCCCCACCAGGGTGGGCAGCAACGCCGCCAACTCGGCACTGTCACTGCGCTTGTCGATCCACTTGCCGCCATATCGGTAACCGTCGGCCCACACCAGCACCTTCGGCTCGAGTTGCGCGAGACGGCCCGCGGCGCCGGCGGGTGCAAAGTCCTGCCCGCACCCCGAGAACACCGCACCGAGCGCTGCGGTCGCGAGGAACAAGATCACCGCTTCGGGCACATGTGGAAGATAGGCGACGACCCGGTCACCGCGCCCGACACCGAACTCTCGCAACGTGGCCGCGACCCCGGCCACCTGCGGTGCGAGTGCTGACCACGCGATCTCGGTGCGACCACCGTCCTCGGTCAACCCGACGATCGCCGCCCCCGGCAGCCGGGTGTGGTTCATCACCTGATCCACATAGTTGAGCGACACCCCGGGAAACCAGCGAGCACCCGGCATGGTCGGGTCGACAAGGATGTCCTCGTCCGACTCCCCCAGCACCGTGCCTCCGGTCGGAGTGAGCGCATACAGATTCCACAGATCACGCCAGAACTGCTCGGGATGGTCGACCGACCACCGCCACAATGCCTCGTAACCCGTGAGGTCGAGACCACGCTCAGCACTGACGCGGGCGGCGAAATCTTCGATTGCGCTTGTCGTCACGGCTCAAGTATTGCCCACCGAGCGAGCACGTATCCGGTGTTTGTCGACCTGCGTCACCAGGGTGGAGTCCGGTCGGGACTGCCCTCAGGTCGAACTCAGACCAGTCCCTGCGCCTTGGCCACATCCCAGTAGGAATGCAATCCACGAACGTGCTGGCCACCGTCCACCGGGATGAAGTGCCCGGTGACACGTTGGGCGGCGTCGGATAGCAGGAACAGGGCCACGTCGGCGATGTCGGAGGCTTCCTGGTGCCGCACCTCCGGTCCGACCAGGACGCGGTCCAAGAATTCCTGGCCCATCTGACCGACCGTGAAACCCTCACCGAGCGGCGTCCTCGTCGTCCCGGGGCCGATGGCGTTCGCCCGGATCCCGTACCGACCGAACTCGCCGGCGCAGACCTGGGTGAACTGGTTGATCCCAGCTTTCGCCGCGCAGTAATGACCGAGGCCGTCGGTGGCCGCCACCGCGTTGAGTGACGAGATGTTGACGATCGCCCCGGGCAAGTCCTTGGCGATCAACCTCTGCGCGAAAGCCCTGCTGCACAGGAACGTGCCCTTGAGACACGTGTTAACGATCTTGTCCCACTGCTCGACCGACGTGTCGACGATCAACGAGAGTGCGGCAGTCCCTGCGTCGTTCACCAACATCTGGACAGCACCGAACTTGTTCTCGGCAGCCGCGAAAGCCTGGTCGACGTCTTTCTCGAGCTCCACGGTCCCTACGGTCCACGACAGTCGATCGGCCCCGTACTTCGCCTCCAGGTCCCGCCTGGTCAGGTCACCGGTCTCCGCATCGATGTCGAGGACGGCGACCCGGATGTCGCGTTCGAGCAGCTGGGTGACGATTTCTTTGCCGATACCGCTCGCACCACCAGTGACGAGTGCTGTTTCTCCGTTGAATTGCATGCACGTACCTCAGTTCGGTTGAGAGACTGGCTGTTCGGACATTGTCTGTAGGACACCAGCGCACGCGTCGTCGATCGCGCCGGCTCAGCGAGTGGCGCGCCGATCGACCACACGCCTGGCCTTGAATACGGTCCGGTCGAGGGTCCCGGGCTCTACCAGGGTGATCGGTATCCGGATTCCGTTGACCTTCTTCATCGTCTTCTCGCCTTCGGCGACCAGCTCGGCCAACGCGGCGCCTTTACCCGAAGAGTCCCGCGCGTTCCCGGCGAGCCACACCGGATCGTACTCGGCACGAACCTCGATCTCGTCGAGCGCGCCTTCGGTGCGCACGTGGATCTCGAACTCGACGTCGAAGCCCTCGACACTGCGCAGACACGTCTCGATCGCACTGGGGAAGATGTTGGCGCCGCGGATCAGCAACATGTCGTCGAGTCGGCCGAGTACCCCTTCGGGCATTCTCGGGTACGTTCTGCCGCAGGAACACACCGAGTTGTCCAGGAAACTCTCGTCTCCCGGGGCGAACCGGATCATGGGTTGCGATTCACGCCACAGATGCGTGTAGACGATCGCGCCCCTCGTACCTTCTCGCAGAGGGGAATTGTGATCGGTCGGAGCGACGATCTCCGGGTAGACCTCGTCCGAGATGATGTGGGTGCCGGTTCCGGATTGGCAACCGACATTCGTCTGGAACGGATACATCTCGGAAGTCGAGCCGGCATCGATGGCTCGCGCACCCCAGCCTTCCTCGAGGAGTCGCTTGGTTCCGGGCAGGCTCCCGCCGGGCTCGCCGCCGATCAGCAGGGTCTTGACCGAGCTCTCCCGGAGCGAGATCCCCATCTTGGACGCCACTGAGATCAGATGCAGGCAGTAGGACGGAGTCGCACTGAACACGGTCGGCTGCAACCGACGGATGAATTCGAGATGCTTCTCCGAGTCGGTCACCCCGAGCGGGAACAGGGCTGCACCGATCGCCTCGACTCCCTGCACCACGCCCCAGCCGCCGAAGAACAGTCCGAACGGGAATCCGACCTGCACCAGATCGTCGGGACGCACTCCCGCACACCATTGCGCCATCGCGTGAACCTCGGCGGCCCGGTCCCAGTCCGCCTGGGACACCGCATACATCGTCGGGGTACCGGAGGTTCCGGACGAACCGTGGATACGCGCGATGCCCTCATACCCGTCGAACTTGGTGTAGCTACCGAAGATCGGGTGGGCCGCCTGGTCCGCCACCAGCATCTTCTTGTTGATGGCGGGCACCTTCGTCGCGAAGTCCTCGAGACTTCCGACCATGTCCGGCGTGAACCCGTGTCGATCGTAATGTTCACGATAGAAGGGCAATTCGTCGTACACATAGTGGAGCTGGTGCACGATGCGCTCCAAGATCACCTTGGCGCGGACGTCACTGCTCA
Source organism: Williamsia limnetica (assembly GCF_003217475.1). Classification (GTDB taxonomy): domain Bacteria; phylum Actinomycetota; class Actinomycetes; order Mycobacteriales; family Mycobacteriaceae; genus Williamsia; species Williamsia limnetica. The sequence continues at coordinate 227,882 of NZ_QJSP01000003.1, forward strand.
TCGTCTCGCGTTCCTCATCCCAGTACTTCGGGAATCCACGAGAGTCGGTCGACGAACTACGTGCTTCGGGGGATCTGGCCATCGAACTGGTCCATCCTTTACGAATGCTGGTGGAGGGGCTGATCAAGGCGTCGCCGGGTGCGACGCCTCGCCGCCGGTCAGCCGGCACTTCCCTTTGCGTTCCAGCCTCCGTCGACGGGCAGGATCTCGCCGGTACAGAACTCTGAGTCGTCGGAGAAGAAGAAGGCTGCTGCATTGGCGATGTCTTCTGGGCGGCCCAACCGGTGGATGATGTGAGCGTTCATGAAGTTCTCCCGCATGCTCTCCGTCGTGTTCGCCAGGATCGGGGTGTTTATCGTGCCCGGGCAGATGCAATTGCACCGGATGCCGCGTGGCCCGTACTCGAGTGCGACCTGCTTGGTGAGACTGACGACGCCGCCCTTGGCGGCGGAGTACGCGGCCAGGTTTTCCAGACCCTTCAGAGCAGCCATGGACGCGATGTTGACGATGCTCCCCGAACCCTTGGAGAGCATGTGCGGAATCACCGCCTGCATGCCCAGCCAGACACCGCGCAGGTCGGTCCCGACGACCAGATCCCATCCGTCATCATCGAGATCTACGACGGTGTCCGGTCCGAGCGTGTTGGTCACTCCTGCAATGTTTCCCAGAAAGTCCACACCGCCGAACTCCTTGAGGGCCGTCGCCACCAGATCATCCCAGCTGTCGCGTTGACGAACGTCCATCACCACGTGAACAGCCTTGCCGCCGTTGGCAACGATCTGCTTGGCAGTCCTGTCGTCGGCCTGCAGGTCACCGATGACCACCGCAGCCCCCTCGGACGCCGCGCGCAGCGCGGTCGCCTGCCCGATCCCCTGAACGCCACCAGAAATCACTGCGACCTTGTCAGCCAATCGATTCATCTCGCTACATCCTTTTCGTAGTGCCGCACTGGCGGTGAAAACCTCGCATTCGAGGATCGGACGTGTCGGCCGGTCATCGGGTTCGGCGGACTGGGAGTGATTGCACGCTGCCGGCAATCGTCCACGAGTGAGAACAGTGGCAGTCCACTTGCAACCGAAGGCAACCGTTCGTTTGCCTACACAAGACAAGTGTGTCCTAGGCCACTTTCACTGTCAAGCAGAATTTCAAACACCAGGTGGATTGCCGGGCCGGATTCATCGGCGATCCGGGCCGTGTCCGCCCCCGGGAACGGTCAACCACTCTTGCGCGCGAGGGAGCCAGAGAGAAATATGTCGGCCATCTGGCTGGCCTGCGCGCGGGCAACAGAACGATCCCCCGGGACGTACCACCGAGTCATCCAGTTGAGGGAACCCACCAGCATCCGCGCTGCGAGGTGGCTATCGATGGAGCTGTCGAATATCTGCATGCGTCGACCCTCGTCGATGATCTCGGTCAAGAGCGACAGGTACTCTCGGTCCATCGCCGCCCATTCCGGCGATATCCCTTTCCCGACGATCTCCTGCAGATATACCTGAACATACGGCAGGTTGTCCTCGATGATGTCCGCGTGGATCAACGCCACCCGGCGGACCTTTTCCGAGGGTGGCAGGTCCGACCCCGCAATCCTGCGGACCTCGGTGAGCAGATGATCCGCAGGTGATCTCACCACTGCGAACAGCAGGTCTTCCTTGTTGGTGATGTAGTTGTACAAACTGCCCTTGAACATGCCGACCTCGGCAGCGATGTCCTCCAGAGAGGCGGCGCTATAACCCTTCTGGCTGAACACCTTGGCAGCAGCCTGCACCACGTCAGGCCAGCGGCTCGGTCGCGGCACATCTTCTCCAATTGATCGATGGTTCAGTACTCCACATCATAGAACGCCCGCCCGGCTGCACTCGAACAATGCAGCCGGATCCACCGATGCCTTGGACCACGTCGCCGAGTGGTTCGCACTGGCCACCAGCTGGACTGTTTAAACTACCGTACGTTTGGTAACGTCTTGTTTCAGACGGTTCACCCGGAATCAAAGGAGGTCGACATGCCGATTGTCACGTACGTGGACGATGCTGGCGAAGCGCAAGAGATCGACGGCCAGGACGGAGACTCGGTCATGGAGACCGCGGTGACGAATGGCGTCTCGGGAATCGTCGGACAATGCGGTGGATCACTCGCCTGCGCCACCTGCCATGTCTACATTCATCAATCATGGAGAACCAGAACGGGCTCCGCCTCTGAACTCGAAGAAGAGATGCTGGAAGGGGCCCTCGCCGAGCACCGTCCGGAGAGCAGACTGTCCTGCCAGATCGTGCTCGACGACAGCCTGGACGGACTGACCGTGACCGTGGCACCGGACCAGTTGTGACCGGAGGAGTGGCCATCGTTGGCTCATCTCACGCCGGCGTGAACCTGGCCGCATCGCTCCGCGCGCTCGGCTACGCGAGCGAGATCACCATCTTCGGCGAAGAGTCCTCGGCTCCCTATCAGCGGCCACCGCTGTCCAAGAAACTGATGACCACGCCCACAGGGCCACTGCCGGTGCCGCTCCGGTCGCCGGCGTTCTTCGAGTCCCGCGCGATCAACGTCGTTCTCGGCACCCGAGTCCTCTCGGTGGATCGCGCGACGGGACTCTTGGAGACATCGCAACAGGCTCAGGTCCCGTTCGATCGGGTTGCACTCGCCACCGGCGCCCGCGCCCGCAAGTTGGACGTACCCGGTGGCGAGCTGACCGGTGTGCACTACCTCCGAACCTTGGAAGACGCAGGTCAGCTGCGTCAGCATGCGTGCGACGCATCCTCGGCAGTCATCATCGGGGGCGGTTTCGTCGGACTGGAGGTCGCATCGTCGCTGTCGGCGGCCGGAAAGTCTGTCACGGTTCTCGAGTCGAGCACCCAGCTCATGGGCAGATCCCTCACAGCGACCACGGCCGGCTTCTTCGAAAAGGTCCACCGCAGCGCAGGGGTGGACCTGCACCTGTGCGCACGAGTGGATGCGCTGGTCGGACAGGACGGTGATGTCATGGGCGTTCGGCTGGCAGACGGCACCGAGATTCCCGCAGACCTTGTCGTGGCAGGCATCGGCGCCGTTCCGCGGACCGACCTGGCCCAGCAGATGGGACTCGAACTCGCCGACGGGATCGTGGTGGATGAGTACGCCCGGGCCAGCGATCCCAGGGTCGTCGCCATCGGCGACGCCGCGGTCTTTCCCCATCCGCTCCGTACCGGCGGGCGGACCCGTCTGGAGTCGGTACAGAACGCCGATGAGCAGGCGACCATCGCTGCCAACACCCTGCTCGGAAACCTCGTTCCCTACACCTCGGCGCCCTGGTTCTGGTCCGATCAATTCGGTTTCAAGTTGCAGATGGTGGGCGCACCGAAGGTCGTCGACCTAGAGGTCGTCCGAGGCTCGCCCGACGGCGACGACCTGTCCGTGCTGCTCTACTCATCCGGCCGAATCGTCGGCGGCGAGTTCGTGAATTGTCCGGCAGATTTCGTCGCGGTACGTAAGGCCATCGGTGCCGGCACACATCTCCCACCCGAGATGGCCTGCGATCCCGGCGTCCCGCTGAAATCGCTCCTGTAATTGCCGACCTGCAGGTCTTCGATTGACCCGAGAAATTTCCTGTGATGGGCGCCACATCCGTGATAACCTACCGTTGGTTTGCATACGAAGTCCGCACCCGCCAGAGGTGCCCGCAACGAAGTCGAGGTGGAGCATGGAGGAAGTTACCGGCAGGTCTTTCGACCTCGGCGAACTGCGAAACATCTTCGGCAGCTTTCCGAGCGGCGTCACTGCCCTGTGCGCAATGGTGGACGACGTACCGGTAGGAATGGCTGCGAGCTCGTTCGCTTCCGTCTCGATGGACCCACCCCTGGTTTCGATCTGCGTGCAGAACGAATCCAGAACGTGGAAGCGGTTGCAGAACAGTACTTCTCTCGGAATCAGCGTGTTCGCAGAGGCACAACGCGAAGAATGCCTCAGGATGTCCCTGAAAGAGGGGGACCGTTTCGCGCGCGTCGAATGGGAGCAGTCCGGACGGGGTGCCGTCCACCTCAAGAACGCAGCGGCCACCTTGACCTGTCGGCTTCATTCGGTTGTTCCGGCCGGTGACCACGGCATAGCCCTGCTTCGAGTCGATGACGCTTCGTGCGACCACGACGTCGATCCCCTCATCTTCCATCGCAGCATGTTTCGAGCCCTTCAGCTACTGAGTTGATCCTGTACAGCGCGGTTCTGGCGAGTCTGAACAGCATCAGAAGATGCCTTCCCAACTGTTCCACCACAGCATTTTCGTTCAAATGAGTTTCCGATCAAGGAGGATTGACGATGAAATTTGGAATCTTCACGATGCCCGAGCATCCGCCACGGGAGAACTGGACTCTGTCCTACGACCGTGACATCGATGATGTCGTGCTCGCCGAGAAGCTGGGTTTCGACGAGTACTGGATCGGCGAGCACCACACCGGCGGCTACGAAAACGTGCCGGTGCCCGAATACATGCTGGCCAAAGCGTCGGCGGTGACGCATCGGATCAAACTCGCGACCGGAGTGGTCAATCTCCCCTTCCAAGACCCGTTCCAAGTCGCCGAGCGTCTCGCTTTCCTCGACCACCTGACCCACGGTCGGTTGATCTACGGATTTGGCGGCGGCGGTCTCCCGTCGGACAAAGCCCTGTTCGAGATGCCGGTCGAAGAAGGAACCCCTCGCACGAACGAGGCGCTCGAGATCATCGAAAAGCTCCTCGTCTCGGAAAGCCCCGTCGATCACGACGGCATCTTCTGGCAATACAAGAATCGTCAGCTACAGGTCGGGCCCCATCAGATGGTGCCGCCCTTCGCCGTCGCAGGCCTCACCGGCACACACAACTTTCGCAAGTGCGGTGAACGCGGCTGGATTCCGGTCAGCGTCTACTTCGCGCCGCTCGACTCCGCAGACAACCCACACGGTCCCGACCTAGTCGACCACGCGAATGCCATTGTCGCGGGCGCGAAGGATTCCGGCCTCGATCCCGATCTCGCCCGCGAACAATGGCGAATCTCGCGCGAGGTCTATGTTTCCGCGAACAAGAACCAGGCGATGAACGAGATTCGTGAAGGTGTCAACAGGTCGTACGATTACCTTCTCGGGTTGGGCCTGGGAGCGTTGATGAAACGTGACATCGAGATGGCCGATGCTGATCTCACCTTCGACTGGATGGTCGAGAACATTCCATGGGTGATCGGCAGCCCCGAGGATTGCACTCGCCAGATCAACGAGATCAACGAAGCCGTGGGCGGCTTCGGTCACTTCCTCATCAATTCACGCGACTGGGTCGGCACCGACTACTGGAACAGATCGCTCGAATCGTTCGCGCGCTACGTGATGCCACAGTTCCAACCGAACCAGCGACTCGCACGACGCGAGGCCTTGGCGGCGAAAGCCCTGGGCAAGAGCTGACGACGACCGCTGATTGCCCGCTCGCCGGCCGGTCCGGCGGGCGAGTGGGCATGTCCCCGGCGCCCCGTCAGCCGGGTGTGGGCGAGATACTGCCTGGCCCGAGAACATCGACTTGTCGAAATGAGGTAGGCAGATGAAGGATCCGAGGCCTGTGGTCACCGACCTGCGCGTGCACGGAGTGGTCTGTGAGACATGCGGATTGGCGATGGCGACCGCACGCCCGAGGTGCGCCGAGTGCCGAAGTTCAGTAACCGCTGCAGAATTCGGCCCCGAGGGCTCTGTCTTCGCATCGACCATCGTGAGAATTGCAGTGGCAGACCGTGAACCGCCCTATGCGCTCGCATACGTGAACCTCGACAACGGGCCACGGGTCCTCGCACACGTCGTTGGCCCACTCGACCTGCCGCCGCAAGTCGGTGGCAGGGTTCGCCTCCTACCCCAGGTCGACGGCGATCTCCGCGTCGAGGTGACTCGATGACTGCCTGGATCACTGCGGCCGGCACCTCCCAGTTCGGAAAACAGCGGGACAAGTCGATCAGCGAACTGGCCTGGACGGCCATTGGTGAGGCATTCGATGATCTGGATGCCACGGCGCCACCACGCATCGACGCCGTCTACGTCGGCAACGTCTTCGGGGAACCAGGTATCGCGGTCCGCGCGGTGCAGGGCTTCGGGATAACTGAAGTACCGGTCTTTTGTTTCGAGAATGCTTGCGCAAGTGGCTCGGTCGCACTCCACGAAGCCAGGATCGCCATCGAAACCGGCAGGTTCGAGCAAGTTCTCGTGCTCGGGATCGAGGCCATGACCGGGCTCTTCACAGGGCCCATCTCTCCTCAGCAAAGCGACGCGGAAGGACGCAGTGGGCTGGCGATGCCCGCGCTCTACGCAATGTCCGCGAGCAGGTGGCTCGCCGAGGATCGGGTGACGGTGGATCAACTCGCGGCGGTGTCGGTGAAGAACCACGCACACGCGCTGTTCAACCCGCGAGCCCAGTACAGCGGCAGTTACGACATCGCCCAGGTGCTGGCGTCCCCGATGATCAGCGATCCGCTCACCCTCTTGCAGTGCAGTCCGTTGTCGGACGGGGCGGCGGCCGTAGTCGTCAGCGCACACTCGACAGGCGCTCAATCGGTGAAGATCAGCGCAACCGAACATCGATCCGGCAAGGCCTGGGACCACCGCAGCGACGCGGTCTGGGGCTACGACATCGTTCGCGCGACCGCCACTGCGGCGTATGACGCAGCCGCTATTTCGCCAACGGACGTCGACTTCGCCGAAATACACGACGCCTTCACCATCGGTGAATTGGTGACCACCGAGGCTCTGCGCCTGGCGCCCGAGGGCGCTGCCGGACGGTACGCCCTGGGCGGCACCACCGCGCTCGGTGGATCTCTCCCGATCAACCCGTCGGGCGGACTGCTGTCGCGGGGTCACCCGCTCGGGGCCACCGGGGTCGCACAGGCCGTCGAGGCGGTGTGGCAGCTCCGTGGAGACGCCGGAGGCCGTCAGGTCGACGGGGCGCGCCGAGCCCTCACCGAGACGATGGGCGGCGGAGTCAGCGGCAGTGACGGCAACTCCTGCGTCGTATCCATATTTGAGCGAAATGAGGACGCAGCATGAGGTCGGGCGCCGACGATATACTGGGACCCACAGCGGTCGCAGACCCCTACTCGTACTTCGCCGAGTTGCGCGCCACTGATCCCGTGCACTGGATCGCTTCCTATCGGTCGTGGTTCGTCGTTCGGCACGACGACGTCTCCGAGGCTCTCAAGAGTGAGGATTTCTCGTCGGATCGTATCGCCCCGGTCATCGAGCGTCTGCGATCGAAAGACAGACCGGACATCTCCCTCATCGAGACTCTCGAATTGCTCAACGGGTGGCTGGTCTTCCGGAATCCGCCTGAACACACGAGATTTCGGCGACTTGTACACAAGGCGTTCTCGCCGCGCATGATCGCCGCCATGCGCGAAGAAGTCGTCTCCGTCGCAGGTGAGCTGATGGACCTCGCGGTCGCACGGAGTTCACCCGACCGGCCGACCGACCTCATCCACGAGATCGCTTACCCATTGCCCGCCATCGTCATTGCCGGAATGCTGGGTGTACCACCTGAGGACAGGGACCTTTTCAAGGACTGGTCCGACGACATCTCGGCGCTGGTCTTCGGTGCACTCGACGACGAGGGAAGGCATGAGCGGGCCCGGCATGGAATGAGCGAACTGGTCCGCTACATCGGCGAACTTCTCGATCGCGTCCGCCTCCAACCCGGCGATGACCTCGCGACTGCACTCGTCGAGTCACGCGACGGTGAGGACGGGCTGACGAACGAAGAACTCATCGCCATCTGCGTCAACCTACTGTTCGGCGGACACGAGACCACTACGAATCTCATCGCGAACAGCATGCTCGGCCTACTGAAGAATCCGGAGCAGAAGGAACTCCTTCGCACCGATCCTGCGATCATCGGGGCGGCCATCGAAGAGTTCCTGCGCTATGACGGGCCTGCAAAATCCGTCGTCCGCGTCGTCGCAGCCGACACCGAACTGGGAGGGAAGTCGATGAAGCGCGGGGATCGGGTATTCCTCATGCTGGCGGGGGCCAATCACGACCCCGAAGTCTTCGATCGACCCGACGAGCTCGATCTACGGCGTAAACCCAACAAACACATCGGCTTCGGTGCCGGCGTCCACTACTGTCTGGGCGCATCTCTGGCACGACTGGAGGCGAGCGTCGTGATTCCTCTTATGCTGGAGCGTTTTCCCGAATGCGAGCTCGGTTCCGAACAACTAGAGTGGGATCCCGTCCTGCTGACCCGAGGCATGAAGCACCTGCCGGTGTTCTTGCACGCCGATCGATGACCGCGCACCTCTCGCTCGCAACCCGCAGTCCCCTGCGACTGTTCATACCGACCCGGTGTGGTGCGGCGCCCGTCGACCCCTCGGACGCCCGACAGTGGAGGGAGTTCACAGACCCGTCTGGTGACGTCACGTTCATCCGTTCCGACTATCTCGCGGGTGCCCATCGGCTGACCCAGAATCTGCGCAGTCGCAGTTCATCACCTACCTCCCAGCCCACCGCGGTAGTACTTCAGATCGAAGTGGTGATCGATCGCGACCCGGCGACCGCTCGCCTAGCACTCGGGGGCGAGCCTCGCCGCGTCGACCATGGGCGGCCTACCTTCCAATTCGTGGGATCGCCTGCCGGGCTTACCGGATTGGTGGCAGACATCTACATTGCCGAGGTGGCCGACGGTGTCGCCTTCGTCCCGCTGCTCCGGGCTCAGCACGCGCAAGACATCTGCGGGGATGTCGCAGCCCGGCTGCGCCGAAGAGGGATGATGTCCTGAACCGCGGCGCATCCGACGCGACCCCGAAACGAGCGAGGACCTTCCCGGGCCGGGCCGGGCCGGCCCGGGATCACCCCCCGAGTAAGCCGACGGCCTGCTCTCGCATCTGCACTTTCCGGACCTTGCCGGTGACCGTCATCGGGAACTCGTCCACGATGTGCACGTACTTCGGAATCTTGTGCCGCGCCACCTTGCCGGCCGCGAACTCTCGCAGGTCTTGCGCCGTGAACTCTCCGGCGCCGTCGCGCAGCCGGACCCAGGCCATCAGTTCTTCGCCGTACTTCTCGTCCGGGACGCCGATCACCTGGGCATCGAGGATGTCGGGATGGGTATAGAGAAACTCCTCGATCTCGCGGGGGTAGATGTTCTCCCCACCCCGGATGACCATGTCTTTGATCCGGCCCGTGATCTGCACGTACCCATCGGCATCCATCACGGCGAGATCACCGGTGTGCATCCACCCGTCAGAGTCCAACGCCTCCGCCGTCTTGTCCGGCTGATTCCAATAACCGACCATCACGCTGTAGCCACGTGTACAGAACTCGCCTGTCTCACCGCGTGGGGCGGTTTCGCCTGTCACCGGATCGACCACCTTGATCTCCAGGTGCGGACCCACCCGACCCACAGTGCCCACCCGGCGCTCGAAGGTGTCGTCGGCGCGGGTCTGTGTGGACACCGGCGAGGTCTCGGTCATGCCGTAGCAGATCGACACCTCGGACATGTGCATCTTGTTGATGACCTGTCGCATGACCTCCGCCGGACACGGCGAGCCCGCCATGATGCCGGTGCGCAGACTGCTCAGGTCGTACTCGTCGAAATCGGCGAGCGCCAGTTCGGCGATGAACATCGTCGGCACGCCGTAGAGACTTGTACACCGTTCGCCCTCAACCGCTTTGAGAGACAGCGCCGGATCGAAGCCGGGTGCCGGGATCACCATCGCCGCACCGTGGGTGGTGGCCGCGAGATTGCCCATCACCATGCCGAAGCAGTGATAGAACGGCACCGGGATACAGATCCGGTCGGCGTCGGTGTAATTGCAGAGTTCGCCGACGAGATAACCGTTGTTCAGGATGTTTCGATGAGACAGGGTGGCACCCTTGGGATTTCCCGTCGTACCGGACGTGTACTGGATGTTGATCGGATCATCCGGTGACAGTGCCGCTGCCGCGGCGTCGAGTGCCGAGAGTTCTGATTCGTCCGGTGTCGAGATGAGTTCGGCCCATTCCGGCGAACCGAGGAGTACCGCCGTCTCGAAGTCCGGACATTTCTCGAGCGCGGTGGCGAGCATCGCGGCGTAATCGGCATCGCGGAATTGCGGTGCAGCGATCACGATGCGGGCGCCGGATTGGTTCAGCGCGAACTCGATCTCGGTCTGTCGGTACGCCGGGTTCAGGTTGACCAGGACCAGTCCGAGTTCTGCGGTGGCGTACTGGGTCAACACCCATTCTGCGCAGTTCGGAGCCCACAGACCCACGCGATCGCCCCGCGTGAGCCCACTGCGTGCGAGCCCGGCAGCCAGCGCGCGGACGTGCTCGCGGAACTCACGGTACGTCCAGCGCCGCCCCGTCGGGACGTCCACGAGGGCGTCGTTGCCGGAGAAGTTCTCTGCGGTCTGCCGCAGCGATTCTCCGATGGTGACGGTCAGCAGTGGCGGGTTCGACTCGCCCTGGGTGTACGACAACTCGCTCATCTTCGACGCTCCTGATTGGTTTAGGTGCCGATGGACTCGGCCCGGCGCATGATCGCCTCCGCCTGACCGAGCAACGGCGAATCGATCATCTGATTCCCCACCCTGAAAACGCCCCCTGGATTGTGCTGCGCCGCATCGAGAATTTCCCTGGCCCAACTGACCTCGTCCTCGGTCGGGCGATACGCCGAACGCACGATCTCCACCTGCGACGGATGAATACATGCGGTGGCCTCGTAGCCGAGGTTCACCGCGTCGAGGGCCTCCGCGTGCAGACCGTCGGTGTCGGCGATCTCGATGTGCACCGAGTCGATCGCGAAGCGGCCATGGGTGGCGCAGGCCAACCGGACCATCGCTCTGACCTGACGGACCACGTCGCGATAGCGTCCGGTGTTGTCCTCGGCGGCGGTGAAACGACTCGAGCGACCCCCCATGGCGGCGACCAGGTCTTCTGCACCCCACATCAGTCCGATGCAATTGGGTGCCGCCGCGATCTCATCGGCGTGCATGGCACCGGTGGGTGTCTCGATCAGCGCGATCACCTGGTATCCGACGCCGGCGACTTCCTCTGCGCTCTCCGCCTTGGCCAGCATGACCACGCGGTAGTCGGTCTGTGCGAGCGCTTTGATGTCCCTGAAGTGATCACCCGTGCCCGCGGAGTTGATGCGCACGATCGTGATGTTCGGATCGATCGGCGTATTGACCAGGGCTTCGCGCGCCTCGTCCCGAGATTCAGCGCGAACAGCATCCTCGAGATCGATGATGACGGCATCGGCTCGCTCCGCCGCCTTGGCGTACCGCTCCGGTCGATCGGCCGGGCAGAACAAAATCGCCGGCCCGGGTGGGCTCCAGTTGGTCACCGTGGTTCCTCCTGTGTGGTGTTTTACGGTTCCTTGCGTATCAGGGTCGAGCGCTGCGCGATGGCCACAACATCGCCGTGCTGGTTCTTTCCGACATGCCGCAATGACACCACGCCTTCACCGGGCCGCGATTTGCTTTCCCGTTTTCCCGTGCAGACCGTTTCGGCGTACAAGGTGTCGCCGTGGAACATTGGTTTGGGGAAAGCGATCTCCGAGAAACCCAGGTTCGCCACCAGAGTTCCCTGCGTCAGCTGGCTCACCGACAGACCGACGATCGTCGACAACGTGAGCATCGAATTCACGAGGCGCTCTCCGCCGAACCCCGGTTGGGTTGCGGCGAAAGCAGCATCGAGGTGCAGCGCTTGAGAGTTCATTGTCAGTGTGGTGAACAGTACGTTGTCTGCCTCGGTGACGGTGCGCCCGGGTCGGTGCTCGTAGACCGTGTCGACCTCGAACTCGTCGAACCACAAACCTCGCTGAGTCACCTTCTTGGGCTCGTCACCACCACCGACACCACCACTGTGATCGAGCTCCGAACCGCTCACGAGAACCCCAATTCGCGGGCGATCAGCATGAGCTGGACCTCGGTGGTCCCCTCACCGATCTCGAGGATCTTCGAATCCCGGTAATGCCGCGCAACCGGGTACTCGTTCATGAATCCGTAGCCACCGTGAATCTGCGTGGCTGCACGGGCATTGTCCATCGCGGCTTCACTGGAGACCAGTTTCGCGATGGCCGCTTCCTTTTTGAAGGGCTTGCCGGCCAGCATTTTCGACGCGGCGTGGTAGTACGCCGTCCGCGCGGTGTGTGCCCGCGCCTCCATCCGGGCGATGGCGAACGACACCGACTGGTACTCCCCGATCGCGCGGCCGAACGACTGCCGTTCCTTGGCGTATTTGACGCTTTCGTCGACGCATCCCTGCGCCACGCCGGTCGCCAGCGCCGCGATGGCAATGCGGCCCTCATCGAGGATCGACAGAAAGTTTGCATATCCGCGACCGCGCTCGCCGAGCAGGTTCTCCACCGGCACCCTGGCGTCGGAGAAGCTCAGCGGATGGGTGTCCGAGGCGTTCCAACCGACCTTGTTGTAGGCAGGTTCGGCCACGAATCCCGGTGTGCCGCTCGGCACGATGATGGTGGACAGCTCCTTGCGGGGCCGACCGTCCGGACCTGGTGTGCGATCGCCGGTGACCGCGGTGACCGTCACCAGCGAGGTGATGTCGGTGCCCGAGTTGGTGATGAACTGCTTCGAGCCGTTGATGATCCAGTGATCACCGTCTTCTTTCGCGGTGGTCGCCGTCGCCCCGGCATCCGACCCGGCACCGGGCTCCGTCAAACCGAAGCCGGCCAGTGCACGACCAGCGGTCAAGTCGGGCAGCCAGGTCTGCTTCTGGTCTTCGCTGCCGAACCGATAGATGGGCATCGCTCCCAGGCCGACCCCGGCCTCGAGGGTGATGGCCACCGACTGGTCGACCTTGCCCAGTTCCTCCAGTGCGAGGGACAACGCGAAGTAGTCGCCTCCCATGCCGCCGTATTCCTCCGGGAAAGGCAGTCCGAACAGGCCCATCTCCCCCATCTGGCGCACCACGTCGTAGGGGAAGCTGTGTTCGGCATCGTGTTTCGCCGATACCGGTGCAACTACGGATTTCGCGAAGTCGGCAACGGTTTTGCGTAGCTCGTCGTATTCCGTTGTCAGATCATCGGTCACGCTCATGCGGGGGTTCCTTCCGAATTGTCGGCCACGCTCGTATCGGTGATCGTGGCAAGAGTCGCACCGGAGGTGACCTTGTCGCCGACCGCAACGTTCACGGTGAGGTCTCCGGCTCGCGGGGCAGTGAGGGTGTGTTCCATCTTCATCGCTTCGACCACCAGGACCGGCGCTCCGGCCTCCACCGAATCGCCGCCCGCATTCAGCACGGCGACCACCGTGCCGGGCATCGGGCTGGTGATGACGCCGAGAGCTTCGGCGTCCCCGGAGGACTTGAGAATGCGCGCCTTTCCGACCTGCCAGGTGCCGGGTGCTCCCGCGACCGTGCCACTGACCCAGTAGGTGTGGTCGGTGTCGGTGACGTGTTCGAGTTGCGAACTCGGCTTCGTCTCTGCGATCAGCCAGCGCGCGCCTGCGCCGTCGATGACGAGCCGCTCGCCCACCAGGGACGCCTTCGCGGTCCACTCCCCGACGCTCACGTGGGCGTCGGTCTCAGGACCGGTGACATCCACCGTCACCACCTCCTCGCCCACCTGCAGTCGGGTGCGGGTCGGTGCCGCGCCGCCGATCCGCCAACCGACCTGTGAGGTCCACGGCGAACTCCCATGCCGGGCCTGCCGCACCCGATGCAAACCGATGAGCGCCAACGCCTCCGGAGGCACCAACGTAGGCCGGTAGTCCACGATCAGCCGATCGAGTAGCTCGGTGTCGAGGTCTCCGTCGCGCACCTTCGGCTGGTCGAGGACGAAGTCGCAGAAGTCGATGTTCGTCTGCACACCCAGCACGTGGGTGCCTGCCAGGGCGGCCCGCAGCCGATCGATGGCGTCGGCCCGGTCATTGCCGTGCACGATCACCTTCGCGAGCATGGGGTCGTAGTCGCTGCCGACTACGCCTCCGGTGACGATGCCCGAATCGACCCGGATGCCGGGGCCGGCCGGTTCGTCGACCAGCAACAGGGGTCCGCCCGTGGGAAGGAAACCGGCCGCCGGGTCTTCGGCGTAGACCCGGGCCTCGACGGCGTGCCCGGTCATCGTCACGTCGTCCTGCCCGAAGTCCAGTTTCTCACCGGCCGCGACCCGCAGTTGCCAGTCGACCAGGTCGATACCCGTGACCAGCTCGGTGACCGGATGCTCCACCTGCAGCCGAGTGTTCATCTCCATGAAGAAGAACTCGTCGGGCTTGTGCGCGGACACGATGAACTCCACCGTCCCGGCGCCGGTGTAACCGACCGAGCGGGCGGCATCGCGGGCGGCGGCGCCGATCCGCGCCCGGGTGACCTCGTCCAGCAGTGCCGATGGCGCCTCTTCGATGACCTTCTGGTGGCGCCGCTGCAGTGAACACTCACGTTCCCCGAGATGCACGACGTTGCCGTGGGCATCGGCGAGGACCTGCACCTCGATATGTCGCGGGGTGTCAACGAACCGCTCCATGAAAAGCGTGTCGTCCCCGAACGCGGCAGCGGCCTCACGGCGGGCTGTGCGCAGCGCTGCAGGCAGTTCGGCCGGATCGGCGACGCGGTGCATCCCCTTGCCGCCGCCACCGGCGCTCGGTTTGATCAGCACAGGGAATCCGATGTCGGCTGCTGCACCGATCAAATCGTCGTCGGTGAGTCCTGGGCGCGAGATTCCGGGCACCACGGGAACATCACGCTCCGACACCGCGGCGCGGGCGGCGATCTTGTCGCCCATCACCTCGATGGCCTTCGCCGGCGGCCCCAGGAAGATGATCGACGCATCCGCGAGCGCCGTGGCGAATGCGGAGTTCTCCGACAGGAAGCCGTAGCCGGGATGCACCGCATCGGCGCCCACCCGCTTGGCGGCCGCGATCACTGCCTCGATGCTCAGGTAGCTCTCGGTGGCGGAGGCCGGGCCGATTCGGACCGCTTCATCAGCGAGTCGCACGTGCAGGGCATCGGCGTCGGCGTCGGAATAGACCGCGACACTGCGAATTCCGGACGACTTGAGCGTCCGGATCACCCGGCAGGCGATCTCGCCTCGGTTGGCGATGAGGACCTTCTTGATTGTTGTCATCTCACTCACATCCGGAAGACGCCGTAGGAGACCGGCGCGAGCGGCGCATGACGCGCGGCCGCGAGTGCCAGTCCGAGGACGGTACGGGTGTCGGCGGGATCGATCACGCCGTCATCCCAGAGTCGGGCGGTCGAATAGTAGGCGTCCGACTGACGTTCGAACTGCTCGCGGATCGGCGTCTTGAACTGTTCCTCGTCCTCGCTCGACCATTCGTCACCACCGCGTTCGATCTGATTGCGCCGCACGGTGGCCAAGGTGTCGGCGGCCTGCGGGCCACCCATCACCGAGATCCGGGCGTTCGGCCACATCCACAAGAAGCGCGGCGAATACGAGCGCCCGCACATCGAATAGTTCCCCGCCCCGAAGGATCCACCGATCATCACGGTGAACTTGGGTACTCGCGCACAGGCCACCGCGGTCACCATCTTGGCGCCGTTCTTCGCGATACCGCCCTGCTCGTACTCCTTACCGACCATGAAGCCGGTGATGTTCTGCAAGAACACGAGCGGGATCTTGCGCTTGTCGCACAGTTCGATGAAATGCGCTCCCTTGAGGGCACTTTCGCTGAACAGGACGCCGTTGTTGGCGATGATGCCGACGGGATGGCCGTGGATGTGCGCGAAAGCGGTCACCAGCGAGGTACCGTATCCGGCTTTGAACTCATTGTATTCGCCACCGTCGCTGATGATCTCGATCACCGAACGCACGTCGTACGGCGTGCGCGCATCGGTGGGCACCACATCGTAGAGGTCGGTCTGCGGCACGCGAGGCTCGCGGATCGGCTGCACGTCCCACTGCGGCGGTTCGGCCGGGCCCAGGGTCGCGACGATGCCGCGCACCCGCTCGAGTGCGTCCTCATCGTTGTCGGCGAGATGATCGGTGACGCCGGAGACGGTCGAATGCATCAGTCCGCCACCGAGGTCCTCGGCCGTGACGTCTTCGCCGGTGGCGGCCTTCACCAGCGGCGGACCCGCCAAGAAGATCGTGCCCTGGTCGCGGACGATGACCGTCTCGTCACTCATCGCAGGCACGTATGCACCACCCGCCGTCGACGATCCCAGGACAGCGGAGATCTGCGGAATGCCCGCGGCACTCATGTTGGCCTGGTTGAAGAAGATTCGGCCGAAGTGATCACGGTCCGGGAAGACCTCGTCTTGCTGCAGCAGCATCGCGCCGCCGGAGTCGACGAGGTAGATGCACGGCAACCGGTTGGCGGCGGCGATCTCTTGCGCCCGCAGATGCTTCTTGACCGTGACGGGGTAGTAGGTACCGCCGGAGACGGTGGCGTCGTTGGCGATGATCAGACATTCGCGGCCGGCGACGCGGCCGATCCCGGCGATCACACCGGCGGCCGGCACCTTGCCCCCGTACATGTCCTCGGCCGCCAGCGGCGCTATCTCGAGGAACGGGCTGCCCGCATCGAGCAGGGTGTCGATGCGCTCCCGTGGGAGCAGTTTGCCGCGGCCCAGGTGCCGCTCACGCGCCTTGTCGCCTCCACCCAGCGCGACGCGATCGAGTCGGCGCCGCAGCTCGACGAGATTGCTCTCGTGCGCCTGCCGCCACTGGGACGTGGCTGCCGTCGTGGACACCAATGTCCACCCCTTTCAGTTAGGAGCGATTAACTGAAATCACCATAAGCGCTGGCAAGCCCATTGTCACGTGATTCGCCAGTTTGATTAGCCGGGACGAGCGAACTCGCACCGCCCGCGTGCGGCCCGCGTGCTCTGGACGAGGGAGCGAGGGAGCGCAGCGACTGAGTCGACCGAGGAAGAGCACGCGATAAAGGGCCGCACGCCCCGCGTAGCGAAGCGGAGCGAAAAAACACAGCTGGTGAGACGAAGAAACAAACCCGACCCACTCGCTACCCGACCACCACTCCCGTGACCACCGTCACAACCGTGCAGTACGATCGGCGTTACCCAAGTGCACGTCCTCGCCCCACCACCCCCGGGGCGGAACAACAACATAGAGAGCCGGGAAACACCCATGACCCTCGCAACGCAGCACCACAACGAAGGCGATCACGATCGCGATCCACTGGGCGGTAACGCCTCGCCCGTGGAATCCTTCTCGCTCGACGACCGGTACACCAGAGAGACCGGAACGGTGTATCTCACCGGTATCCAGGCCCTGGTCCGCATGGTCCGTGACCGCGCAAAACTGGATCGTCGCCAGAATCTCGACACCGCCTCGTTCATCTCCGGTTACGAGGGCTCACCGCTGGCAGGGTATGACCTGGAGATCGCCCGGCGCGCCCGGTACCTCGCCCCCTTCGACGTCGTTCATCGCCCCGGACTCAACGAGGAAATCGCCGCCACCTCGGTGATGGGTTCGCAGGTCGCTGCCCAGGTCGGCACGCTCGCCGGAACCACCGCGGGCATCGTCGGCTATTGGTACGGCAAGGCGCCCGGTCTCGACCGCGCGACCGACGCCCTGCGACACGCCAACATCATCGGCACCCACCCGACGGGCGGTGCCGTCGCCCTCGTCGGCGACGATCCCGGTGCGAAGAGTTCCACCGTCCCCTGCGCGTCCGAGATGGCGCTAGCCGACCTGTACATGCCGATCCTGTACCCGGCCGATTCCCAGGACATCCTCGACCTCGGCGTGCACGCCGCCATCATGTCCCGCGTGTCGGGTCTGTGGACCTCTATGAAGATCTCGGCGCACGTCGCCGACGGTGCTTCCACCGCCGACGTGCACCCCGACCGCATCCTCCCCGTGTACGGAGACCTCGGCACCAGCCCACACGTTCCGAGCGGAAAGTTGCTGGGCGCCAACCTGATGGAGCTCGAACAAAACCAACTCACCACCAGGCTCCCACGGGCGGTCGAGTATGCCCGTGTCAACCGACTCAACCGGATCACCACGCGCTCCGGCGACGACCGCATCGGAATCGTCGCGGCAGGCAAGACCTACATGGACGTCCGGGAAGCACTGCGGCTCATCGGGATCAGCGACGCCGACCTGGCAGGCC
The DNA here is from genome assembly GCF_003217475.1 of Williamsia limnetica. Taxonomy (GTDB): domain Bacteria; phylum Actinomycetota; class Actinomycetes; order Mycobacteriales; family Mycobacteriaceae; genus Williamsia; species Williamsia limnetica. Next base: position 245,881 of record NZ_QJSP01000003.1, read on the forward strand.
TCGGGATCCGCATCCTCAAGATGGGTATGGTCTACCCGTTCGAACGCGAGATCATGGACGACTTCATCTCGGGTCTCGATGAGGTGATCGTCGTCGAGGAGAAGCGCGATTTCCTCGAGACGATGATGCGAGACATCCTGTTCCGACGTCCCGACGTACCGAACATCGTCGGGAAACTCAACGAAGACGGTTCGACCCTGTTCTCGCGGTTCGGCGAGCTCGACATCGATTCGGTCACCCGCGGGCTGGCCAACCGACTGGCGAAACAGCACCGCGTGCCGGCCGCTGTCAACTGGCTCGAGACGAAAGGCCGCGGACGCGGACGCATCGAGCTGCCCCTGGCGGTCCGCACCCCGTACTTCTGCTCGGGTTGCCCGCACAACAGCTCGACGAAGGTCGCCGACGGCACCCTGGTCGGCGCCGGGATCGGTTGCCACGCGATGGTCCTGCTGATGGACCCGAGCCAGGTCGGCGATATCGCCGGCGTCACCCAGATGGGCGGCGAGGGCGCGCAGTGGCTCGGTATGTCGCCGTTCGTCGAGCAGCACCACTTCGTCCAGAACATCGGCGACGGCACCTTCATGCACTCGGGATCGCTGGCGGTGCGGTCGGCGGTGGCCTCCGGCGCCAACATCACCTACAAGCTGCTGTTCAACGGAACCGTGGCCATGACCGGCGGACAGGACCCCGTCGGCCAGATGACCCTGCCCCAGATCGTCAATCTGTTACTCGCCGAACGTGTTCAGAAGGTGGTCGTCACTTCGGACGATCCCATCCGCACCAGGGCGCTGGGCTTGCCCGGCGGTGTCGAGGTGCGTCCTCGCGACGAGATGATGCAGATCCAGCAAGATCTCGCGACCACATCGGGTGTCACCGTTCTCATCCACGACCAGGCCTGTGCAGCCGAGACGCGACGCAAGCGCAAGCGCGGCAAGGTCGAGACCCCGAAGCAGCGCGTGATGATCAATGAGCGGATCTGCGAGGGCTGTGGCGACTGCGGCGAGAAGAGCAATTGCCTGTCGGTGCATCCGGTGGACACGGACTTCGGACGCAAGACCCACATCGACCAGAGTTCATGCAACCTCGACATGTCGTGCCTGAAGGGAGACTGTCCCTCGTTCGTCACCGTCACCCCTTCAGACAAGGAACGGGCACGCCATACCGTCGCGGACATCGCGGCCGGTGTCCTACCTGCCCCGACGATCACGAAGGACATCAACGACGGGTTCACGTTGCGCGTCACCGGCATCGGTGGCACCGGCATCGTGACGGTGTCGCAGGTGATCGCGACCGCTGCCGTCCTGGACGGGCATGTCTCCCGGACCGTGGACATGACCGGGATGGCCCAGAAAGGCGGTGCGGTGGTCAGTGACGTGAAGGTGAGCGCGGGCGTCGTCGAGCAGGCCGCCAAGGTCGCCGCGGGCGACTGCGACCTCTACCTCTCGTGTGACGGCCTGGTCGGTGTCGATCCGGCGAACCTGAAGGTCGCGTCGCCGGAGAAGACGACTGCCATCGTGTCCACCACCAAGATCCCCACCGGCGCCATGGTCATCGACACCTCGGTGTCCTACCCGACCGACTCTGAGATCTCGTCATCCATCAACCGCTCCGTTCGTCGAGGTATCTACGTCGACTCCGGCGCACTCACGCTCGACCTGTTCGGTGACGAGCAGTTCGCGAACATGCTGATGGTCGGCGCGGCGTACCAGTCCGGTGCGATGCCGATCTCGGCCGAATCGATCGAACGGGCCATCGACCTCAATGGCGTTGCCACCGAACGCAACCTGCAGGCATTCCGGCGCGGTCGCCAGGTGGTCGCCGACCGCGACGCTGTCAGCGAGGCCATTGCGGCGGCTCACCCGGCGCCGGCACCGTGGCAACCCAGTGCCAGGGCCGTGGCTCTCACCGCATCGATCGCGTCCGCCAGTCCCGAGGTGATCGCCACGGTGCAACGACGTATCGACGAACTCACCGAGTACCAGGACTCGGCGTACGCATCCGACTACGCGCAGTTCGTTGCACGGGTCGCTCGCGCCGAGGGTGATCCGGCGGCGTCTGGTCTCACCGACACCGTGGCCCGGAACCTATTCAAACTCATGGCCTACAAGGATGAGTACGAGGTCGCCAGGCTCACCCAGGATGCCGCGTTCGCCAGTGAGGTCGCCGACCAGTTCGGTGACGACGCCAAGGTCGCGGTACGTCTGCACCCGCCGACGTTGCGGGCACTGGGCATGAAGAACAAGATCGCGATCGGCCGGTGGGGCGTGCCCGCCATGTCGGCATTGGCGAAGGCGAAGCGCCTGCGCGGGACAAAGCTCGACCCGTTCGGCCGTGCAGAGGTGCGGCAGACCGAGCGCGCGCTCATCGCCGAGTACCGGGACATGATCGATTCCCTCCTGGCTGCCATGGCCAAGGGAACCGTCGGGAAAGACCTGCGCCACAGCGCCATCGCGCTCGCCGGCCTACCGGACATGGTCCGCGGCTACGAGGACATCAAGATGGGCAACGTGGAGCGGTATCGCGCCGCGGTGGCCGAGCAGCGAGCGGCACTGGGCATCTGACTCGACCCCGCTCATTGCAGACGCTCCACCTTTGCGAGGACGCGCCACATATTTGTGGCGCGTCTTCGTACAGGTGGAGCGTTTGTGGGAGGAACGCCGTATTCAGCTCAACAAAGCCGAGTGTGCCATCTCGGCGAGCAACGCCGACTGGCGGGCAGTGTCGAGTTCGGGCAATCGGGGTGATGAGTTGATCAGTCCGAACACCGCTTGAACCCGTGTTTGGGCCTCCTGGCGTGGCATCGGATCACCTGGCATCGGATCACTCAGGCGGACGAGCACATCGGTCCACAGCTCGACGTACTTACGCTGCAAACGTCGGACTTCGCGCCTGGCTTCGGGTGTGAGCGATGACATGTCCCGATCCTGGACCGTGATCAGTTCGGGCTCGGTGGTGGCGAAGCGCACGTGGAAGGCGATCAACCCGCGCAGCGCGGTCTCCGCGTCGTCGGACTCGCTGAGTACATCCTGCCCACCGCCGAAGAGCCGTTGCGATATGTCGACGAGCATCTCCGCGAGAACTGCGTCCTTGCCGGAGAAGTGCCGGTACATGGCAGGGCCGCTGATACCGACCGCAGCACCGATGTCCTCCAGCCGCACTCCTGCGAACCCGCGTTCGGCCATCAACCTCGCAGCGGCCGCCAACAACTCCCGGCGCCGGGCTGCCTTGGCCTGGCCACGGCGGGTCACCGGCGCCGGTATCGGCGTCGGACCTTCTGCATCGTCAGCTGCTGCGGTCATCGTCGAATCAGACTACCGGCCCCGAGCAAGGCACCTACCCGGCGATCGGTGTCATCGATGCAGCGCCCGCTTGGCCAGCCAGTTGCCCAGCAGTTGGCCGAGCTGCACCAGGACGATCAGCATGGCGATGACGACAACAGTGAGCTTCCAATTGAACTGCTGGTAGCCGTATTGCTGTGCGAAGTCGCCGAGTCCGCCGCCGCCGACATAGCCGGCCATCGCGGACATGTCGACGATCGCCACGAAGACGAACGCATAACCCAGGATCAGCGGCGGTAGTCCTTCGGGGATCACCACGGTCAGCAGGGTGCGGGTGCGGCTGGTGCCCATCGCCCGGGCGGCTTCCACCACACCGGGGTCCACGGCGATCAGGTTCTGCTCCACCACACGACCGATGACGAAGACGGCCATGACGGTCATCGGGAAAATCGCCGCTTCGGTACCGATCCTCGTTCCCATCACCTCTTTCGTCAGCGGCGCCATCGCCGTGATGAAGATGATGAACGGGATGGGTCGCACGATGTTCACGGCGACGTTGAGGACGTGGTAGACCACGGCGTTCTCGAGGAGATTGCCCGGGCGGGTCGCGTACAGCAGGCCACCGAGTCCGAGTCCGATCACGCCGCCGATGACGAGGGTGAACCCGACCAACTGGAAGGTCTGAATCACCGCCTCCCACAACACCGGACGCAGTTCCGGGGTGATGATGTCTCCGAGAAACACGCCTACGCCTCCCCTGCGAGTGGTTTGTCCGTGAGGTGATGTTCGGTCACTGTGGTCAGCCCTCGCAGTCGCTCGATCACCCGGTCCACCTCGGCATCGGGGCCCTGCACAGCGAACGTGAGTGAACCGATCGGGCGCCTCGACAACTCGGTGATGCCCCCGAAGATGACAGAGGCGCTGACCCCGGGCACTGCGAAGTAGGCGGTGACATCTCCTGCATCGGAGTCGAATTCGCGGATCGCAACGGTCAGCAGTCGACCCTGATGGCGGCTGCGCAGACGCGCGAGTACCGCGTCGGTCGGTATGTCGCCGATGGCAGAACGCACCAGCCTGCGGGTGATCGGCGAACTCGGTTCGGAGAAGACGTCATAGACCTTGCCATGTTCGGCCAGGTTGCCGTCGTCGAGGACGGCAACGTGATCACAGATCTCCCGGACCACGTCCATCTCATGGGTGATCACCACGATGGTGGTTCCGAACTCCTGGTTCACGCGGCGCAGCAGTGCCAGGATCTCCGTGGTCGTATCCGGGTCGAGGGCGCTGGTTGCCTCGTCGGCGAGCAGAATTTTCGGATTCGTCGCCAATGCTCTGGCGATGCCGACCCGTTGCTTCTGACCACCCGAGAGTTGCTGCGGATACTGCTTCGACTTGTCGCCGATACCAACGAAGTTCAGCAACTCGGCGGCACGGTCGGCACGCTCGGCTCTGGGCATTCCCGCGACCTTCAGCGGATACTCCACGTTTCCCGCGACCGTCCGGGAGGCGAAAAGGTTGAACTGCTGGAAGATCATGCCGATCTCCCCGCGTACCCGTCGCAGCTGCCGCTCGCCCGCGGCGCTGATGTCCTCGCCGTCGATCAGTACCTGTCCGTCGTCGACCTTCTCGAGCCCATTGATCAGACGGACCAATGTGCTCTTGCCTGCACCCGAGTAGCCGATCACGCCGGCGATGGTCCCTGCGCTCACCTCGAGGGTGACGTTGTCGACCGCGATGAGCTCCTTGCCTTTTCGGCTTCGGAACTTCTTGGTGACCCCGCGCAGGGCTATCGCCGGCGCATCGACCAGTGTCTTCTCAGGCACCGCTGGTGTCGACCTGGGCTTCGAGTTCCTTGGTCAGTTCCTGGAGCTCGGTCGGCGGGTTCGTCTTGAACACACCGCTGTCCCCGAGGTCCTTCTTCGCCGCGGCCTCGACCTCGGGATCGTGATAGATCTCGGCCAGCTTCAGATAGTCGGCGTTGTCCTTGTCCTGCTCACGTGCGACAAAAGCGTTGATGTACGGCTTGGCGATGTCACTGTTCGGGTCGTCCTGAGCAATGACCTTGTCTGCACCCAGGTTCGCCGACGTCGCGTAGTTGTTGTTGACGATCGCAGCATCCACCGAATCGAGGCTCTGCGCAGTCTGACCGGCGTCTACCGCGGTCACCTTCACCTTGGACGCGGCCTCGTCGATGTCGGCGAGGGTGGAGAATGCGCTCCCACCGTTCTTCAGCGAGATCAGCCCCGCCTGCGCGAGCACGAGAAGTCCGCGCGCCTGGTTCGTCGGATCGTTGGGGATCACGACGCTGCCGCCTTGCGGAATCTGATCCACCGAAGTGTGTTTGGTCGAGTACAGCGGCAGCGGGTACACGGCTGTCGCCCCGATCGGCACCAGAGATTGGTTGTTCTTGGCGTTGTAGGTTGCCAAGTAGAGAAGGTGCTGGAACTCGTTGAGCTGCAGCTCGCCTTCGGCAAGAGCAGGATTGGGCTGGTTGTAGTCGGTGAAGTTCACCAATTCGACGTCGATGCCCTCGTCGGAAGCCTTCTGCGTGAACACGTTCCAGTAGCTTTCGCTGGCATCGGCCACGCCGATCTTGATGGTGTCGGAGTCGTCACTGCCACAAGCCGCCACCCCCAGTGCAAACAGCGGCACCACCAGCAGGAGGGCAAGTCTCTTCAGTCGCATGACACTCGTCACCTTTCGTTTCACGGCCCGGATCGACTCCGGCGCCTGAAAACTGTAACGACCACCATTGACGATCGGTGACAACAACGGCGACGCAGAAATGCATCAAAGTCATTGACCTGGTGCGATATCCGCGTGTCGAATTAGAATCCCGCAGATTCTAGGGAATACCTCGACCGTGCCCATCCGACCGTTCACCGTGCCATACCGGCGACCGAGTGGGCCGAAACACCGAGCCCTAGTTCGCCGGCGGGCATGACAGGGCCCGGTCGATGGTCAGTAGGGCCCGGTCGATGGTCAGTAGGGCCCGGTCGATGGTCAGTAGGGCCCGGTCGATGGTCAGTAGGGCCCGGTCGGCGGTCAGTAGGGCCCGGTCGGCGGGGTTACCAGGCGTAGATCACGCGGCTGCGCAACACGATGTCCTGCACCGACCGCCGACGGCGATCGACGGCAACCCAGGCCAGTCCGATCGGGAAGAAGGCACAGAACAGCGCGCGCAGCAGACAGCGCGAGGGGCCGATCCGTTTTCCGTTTCGGCTGACCACTTCCAGGCCCATGGCGACCGATCCCACAGTGCGTCCCGACACCGCCCAGCAGCCTGTGAGATACAGGATTGCGGTGGCGTAACCCACCACGCCCGTGAAGAGGATGTTCGGACTCGGCGGCGAGAAAGTACCCGAGTTGAACATCAAAGCGACGAGCAACAGACCCAGATACATCCCACCGAGGATGAGGGCGACGGCGGCCACGTCGATCCCGGCCGCGACACCGCGGCTGACGATGCCCGCAGTCCGACTCTCGAGGGCATCGTGATCGGTGTGTGGCGGCTGGGGCGCCAGTTCGCTCATGGACGGCTCACAGGCGGACCATCGGGATCGCGACGGTGCACATCGACGACAACCTCGGTGACCGATGTCGCGGAGTTCGGCACCGCGCCTGCCGGAATGGTCCCGTTCAGTCCGGGCCTGCCGCGTGGCGGCGGGACCGACCGGCCGAGCAGCCGTCCGAAGACCCCTGCGACGACGTCGTCCGCACGGGCGCCCTGCGTTCTCACATCATCGAGCACGCCCGTCGTCAACGTGGTCGTCGACTCCCGGACGATCGCCTGCAGGTCCACACCGTCGATGATGTCGTTGGCCAGACCGATCAGGTCGACCCGGCCGATGACCGCCTCGATGTCGATCTTCGCGGCGATGGCGTCGAGGTCCACACCGCTGACTGCCCGGTTCAGATCCACGGTCTCGATCACCGCGTCGAGGTCAACCCGGTTCAGGATGGCGTCGATGTCGATCCGGGCGGCGATGGTGTCCAGGTCGATCACGGTGGCGATCTGGTTGATGTCCACGTGGCGTTTGACGAGTTCGGTGAGATCGACTTCGACAACAAGCGCCTCGATCACCTCCCGGATGATCACCTTCAGCGCAGACCGGGTCAGCGCGAGTGCGGTGTCGAGTGCCCGTTCCCCCAGCAAGATTGCTTCTGACGTGGTTCGGGTCAGAACCGGTCCAACGACCGGGACCCGGGCGGCAAACGAGTACAGCGACCCGGCCCTTCGAACCAGGCCGGACCCCGATGTTCCGCCGGTGACCATCTGCGCGCGTTTCCTTCACTCGCTACCAGTAAGAATCAGAACATTACCCGCCAACGCGGTTGCGGGGCGGGACATGGCAAAGGGCGCCGGTTCGAGTGAACCGGCGCCCTTCGACGAGCGAACGTGTGGCGAGAAGCCTTACAGGTTCTTGTAGATCTCGCGCGCGAGATCGGCGGTCTCGGACGGCGTCTTGCCGACCTTGACGCCTGCGGCCTCGAGTGCGTCCTTCTTGGCCTGCGCAGTGCCCGAGCTGCCGGAGACAATGGCGCCGGCGTGGCCCATGGTCTTGCCCTCGGGAGCGGTGAACCCTGCGACGTAGCCGACGACAGGCTTGGTCACGTTGGCCTTGATGTAATCGGCTGCGCGCTCTTCGGCGTCGCCACCGATCTCACCGATCATCACGATGACCTTGGTGTCCGGGTCCTGCTCGAATGCCTCGATGGCGTCGATGTGAGTGGTCCCGATGACGGGGTCTCCACCGATGCCGATGGCGGTCGAGAAACCGATGTCCCGGAGCTCGTACATCATCTGGTAGGTCAGGGTGCCCGACTTGGAGACCAGGCCGATGCCGCCGGTGCCGGCGATGTTGGCCGGGGTGATGCCGACCAGCGACTCACCGGGGGTGATGATGCCGGGGCAGTTCGGTCCGATGATCCGTGTCTTCTTGCCCTTGGAGACGTTGTAGGCCCACGCGTAGGCGCTGTCCTGCACCGGGATTCCCTCGGTGATGACAACGAGCAGCGGGATCTCGGCGTCGATGGCCTCGATGATCGCGTCCTTGGCGAACTTCGGCGGCACGAAAGCGATCGACACGTCTGCGCCGGTCTCCTTGATGGCCTCGGCGACGGTACCGAACACCGGCAGCTCCACGCCGCCGTCATGGCTGACGGTGGTGCCGGCCTTGCGGGCGTTGACACCGCCGACGACCTGGGTGCCTGCCTTGAGCATCAGTGCGGTGTGCTTGGTGCCTTCACCGCCGGTGATGCCCTGAACGATGACCTTGGAATCTTTGTTCAGAAAAATCGACATTGATCTGTTGCTCCTACTTGCTCGCCAGTTCGGCGGCCTTGTCGGCGCCACTGTCCATGGTCTCGGCGAGCGTCACCAGAGGATGATTCGCGTCGGCGAGGATCTTGCGGCCTTCTTCGACCTTGTTGCCGTCGAGGCGAACAACGAGTGGCTTGTTGGCGTCGTCACCGAGCTTCTTCAGCGCTCCGACGATGCCGTTGGCGACCGCGTCACACGCGGTGATGCCGCCGAAGACGTTCACGAACACGCTCTTGACCTGCTCGTCGCCCAGGATGACGTCGAGGCCGGCAGCCATGACCTCAGCCGAGGCGCCACCACCGATGTCGAGGAAGTTGGCGGGCTTGACACCGTTGTGCTTCTCACCGGCGTACGCGACGACGTCGAGCGTCGACATGACGAGTCCGGCACCGTTGCCGATGATGCCGACCTGGCCGTCGAGCTTGACGTAGTTCAGGTCGTTCTCTTTGGCCTTGAGCTCGAGAGGATCGGTTGCGTCCTTGTCTTCGAACTCGGCGTGGCCTGCCTGGCGGAAGTCGGCGTTGGCGTCGAGGGTGACCTTGCCGTCGAGGGCCAGGATCTCGTCGGTCGGTGTACGCACCAGCGGGTTGACCTCGACCAGGAGCGCGTCTTCGTTGATGAAGACCTCCCAGAGCTTCTGGATGGTCACGGCTGCGGCGTCGAGCACCTCGGCAGGCAGCTTGCCGGCTTCGGCGATGCTGCGCGCGAACGCGAGGTCGACGCCCTTGACGGCGTCCACGGGGATCTTGGCCAGCGCGTCGGGGTTCTCCTCGGCGGTGACCTCGATCTCGACGCCACCCTCCACCGAGCACATGGCCAGGTAGGTGCGGTTGGTGCGGTCGAGCAGGAAGGAGATGTAGTACTCCTCAGCGATGTCACTCGCCTCTGCGACCAGCAACTTCTTGACGACGTGGCCCTTGATGTCGAGGCCGAGGATCGACTCGGCGTTCGCGACTGCCTCGTCTACGTTCTTGGAGTATTTGACGCCGCCGGCCTTGCCGCGGCCACCGACCTTGACCTGCGCCTTGACCATCACGGGCTTGCCGATTTCTTCGGCGATCTGCCGTGCGCCATCGACGGTGTCGGTGACACGGCCGGCCGAGGTCGGCACCTCATGCTTGGCGAAGAGCTCCTTCGCCTGGTATTCGAAGAGATCCATTCAGCTCACCATCTCGTAGATTTGCCCGCAGTTGGTGTTGCGGGCCGAAGTGACTGTAACGCCGCGAGAAACAGCACTTATCACTGCTCCCGCAGCTTGTGCCACAGATCACTGACTCGGTCCCGGTCAGTGGAAGCTCACGCTCTGGCACCGACGACCGGTGAGGTGACCTGGGAACCAGCGGTTCCACGGCAACGGACAAAGCGTACGCGGCCGAGTGATCCACCTCACATCGAGGACTCAATTCCCGCGTCCGGTTGCGCGCGTCGCAATCATTTCGTTACCGTCGCTGAGTCAGTCAGGTCACGGATCCATCACGTCGGGTCCGTGCGGACGCGCCACAGCACTCTGCTGCGGCCGTCGGATTCACGCCAGAAAGGTCCAATCTGTTGTCAGCCCGTGGAACGATCTCCGGTGGCGGCGCGCCAGCGCTCCCTTCGGCCCGAACCCGCGACGAGCTGTCGGCAGACATGCGACACGACGAGATCACCTCGATCATTCCCATCGAAGACTTCGGTCTCGAGGAGTATGCCGATGGACCGCTCACCGAATGGCGCAACGAGTCCCTGACCACCAGCGGTCGCCGCCGCGCCGACCGTTCCGGAGCTCGCCGTTTCGACCGCGACGCCTATGACCAGCCCCGGCCGGCAGAGATCACGCAAGACATCGTCGTCGCCGAGATCGAGTTCGACGAGTACGCCCACGAGCATCCCTTTCAAATCCACGGTGCCGAGTTCGACGACTTCGAACCAGAGTCCGAAGAGCCGTTGTGGACTCCGCAGAAGCAACAATCCCCACGGCGTGGATCCGGCAAACATCGCATCGCGGCGCCGCCGCAGGCCCTCAAGGGGCGCGCCGCGCTGCTCGCGGTCGCCGCGGGCGCCGCAGTCGCAGCGGCAACAGGAAACTTCGCCCAGCCGGCCCAGGACAACCCCCAGCCGGCGACTCCTACGCCTGTAGCCGTCACCAACGGTGATACCGAAGGTCCGGCCGCCGGCATCGCGGGCGCGCCCGTACCGGCCAACATGGACACCTTCACGAGCCAGCTCGCCGAGGGTCAGGAGATCGCCGCGGCGAAGGCCCAGGCAGACGCCGCAGCTCGCGTCCCGCTGTTCGTCTCGCCCATTGCACCCGGCGCGTACACATTCACGTCCACCTACGCGAACCGTTGGGGCTCGTTCCACGGTGGCATCGACATGGCTGCGCCCCTCGGGACGCCCATTCACGCCGCCACCGACGGCGAAGTGATCGACGCCGGTCCGGCCTCGGGATACGGCAACTGGGTGCAGATCAAGTCCGACGACGGCACCGTCACCATGTACGGCCACATGGCCTCGAGCGGCGTGCTGGTCACCAAGGGTCAAAAGGTCACCGCAGGGCAGATCATCGCGCTCGTCGGCAGTGAAGGCTTCTCCACCGGCCCGCACCTGCACTTCGAGGTCTGGAAGAACGGCACGATGAAGATCGACCCGGCGCCCTGGCTCGCCTCGCACGGCATCAGCCTCGCGTCATACACCGGCAGCTGAACCAACTCCCTCACACACCCACCCGCTCCAGGCAAACCCACTTGCCGCAGCGGGTGGTTTTGCCTGGGACGGGTGGGTTTGTGGCTGTACTCCCGCTAGAGCTTCTCGACGGGTAGCCCACCCAGGGACATTAGGGTGATCCGGCCGGCGCTGCCGAAGTCGAACATCACCCGCTCGGTCGGTCCAGAACCTTCTTTGCCGACGACCTTGCCCATGCCGTACTTGGGGTGGGTTACCCTATCCCCCACCTCGACGTGAATCTGCTTGTTACGCCCACGCGTCGGCGATCCGAACGAGTCCTGGCGTCGTGAGCCGCCGCCGAACGACCGCTGCTCACCGAAACCGCTACCGCTGAAGCCACGGCCGTTGTCACCGTAGTCACGACTGCCATCACTGGATCGACGACCCATGCTTCGCTTGGGTTCGGTGCGACGCCAATCGATGAGGTGCTGCGGAATCTCTTGCAAGAAGCGCGATTCCGGGTTCTGCATGGGCGTACCCCACGCCGAGCGCACCATCGCGCGACTCAGATACAGCCGCTTGCGCGCGCGGGTGATACCCACGTAGGCGAGGCGGCGTTCCTCCGACAACTCGGCCGGGTCACCGAGGGCGCGCATGTGCGGGAACTGTCCGTCCTCCCAGCCGGTCACGAAGACCACCGGGAACTCGAGCCCCTTCGCCGTGTGCAGCGTCATCAACGTGACGACGCCCTCCTCGTCGTCGGGAACTTGGTCGGCGTCAGCGACCAGGGCAACACGCTCCAAAAACGCTGCGAGAGAACCCGGGTCGGGTTCACCTTCAGCTGCGGCGAGGCCATCCTCATCCAACTCCGCCTCCGGCTGCGTCTCCGCCGCAGCCGCTTCGGCGCTGAATTCCCGTGCCACCGAGATGAGTTCGTTGATGTTGTCCAGACGGGCGCCGTCTTGGGGGTCGGAGGAACCCTCGAGTTCGTAGCGATATCCGGTGCGCTCGGCAATGGCCTCCACCAGCTCGCCGATGTCGCCGGCTTCACTACCCGCGTCCACCGAAGCGACGTCGGCGTCCGATGACCCCGCCGCACCGAAGCTGGACAGGAAGTCGTTGCGCAGGCCTTCGATCAGTTCCACAAAGCCTGAGATCTGTTTGACAGCACGGGTTCCCAACAGCGGAACCTTGCCGTCAGCGCCGTCGATGAGCGCCTGATAAAAGCTCGTCCCGGTATTCTCCGAGTGCACCGCCACACAGGCCTCCGCCCGGTCGCCGATACCGCGACGCGGGGTGTTGAGGATGCGGCGCAGGCTCACGGTGTCGTCCGGGTTGGCCACCGCACGCAGGTAGGCGACGATGTCGCGGACCTCTTTGCGCTCGTAGAAGCGAACGCCACCGACCACCTTGTAGGGAATGCCGAGCCGGATGAACACCTCTTCCAGGGCGCGCGATGCGGTGTTGGTGCGGTAGAAGGCCGCGACGTCCGAGTACTTGAACTCACCTGTGTCGGAGAGCGCATCGATCTCGCGGGCGATGAACTGAGCCTCGTCGTGCTCGTTGTCGGCGACGTACCCGACGATCAGCTCACCATCACCGCTGTCGGTCCACAGCTTCTTCTCCCGACGCCCGGCGTTGCGGGAGATCACCGCGTTGGCGGCCGACAGGATGGTCTGGGTCGAACGGTAATTCTGTTCGAGCAGAATGGTTTCGGTGTCGGGGAAGTCGCGCTCGAACTCCTCGATGTTCCGGATGGTGGCACCGCGGAACGCGTAGATGGACTGATCCGCGTCTCCGACCACGCAGAGTTCGGACGGGCTGACGTTGCCGACGCCACCGGTGCCGACGAGCTCCCGCACCAAGACGTACTGGGCGTGGTTGGTGTCCTGGTATTCGTCGACCAGCACGTGCCTGAACCGGCGCCGGTAATACTCGGCGACCTCGGGAAAAGCCTGCAGCAGTCCTACGGTCTCGCCGATCAGGTCGTCGAAGTCGAAGGCGTTCGCCGATCGCAGCCGCTGCTGGTACTGCCGGTAGATCTGCGCGATGGTCACCAGCGCAGGTTCGGCCTTCTCCTCCGCGTCCGCGATCGCGGCATCGGGGTCGACGAGTTCGTTCTTGTAGTTCGAGATCGCGATCGCGACACCACGCGGGCTGAACTTCTTGGGGTCCAGATCCAGGTCGCGCACGATCATCGACAGCAGGCGCTTGGAATCGTCCGCATCGTAGATCGAGAAGTTGGAGTTCATCCCGGCCAGCAGTGTCGCCTGGGCGCGCAGGATCCGGACGCAGGTGGAGTGGAACGTACTGACCCACATGCGATGCGCGCGCGGGCCCACCAGAGCGGCAACACGTTCTCGCATCTCGGCAGCGGCCTTGTTGGTGAAGGTGATGGCCAGCACCTGACCAGGGGTGACGTCGCGTTCGGCGAGCAGGTACGCGATGCGGCGGGTGAGGACTGCGGTCTTACCCGAACCGGCACCGGCCACGATCAGCAGCGGCGACCCCGAGTGCAGGACGGCCGCCCGTTGCTGAGGATTGAGTCCATCGAGCAGTTCGCGAGCGCGACTCGACTCGGACTGGGGAGTGTCCTGCAGGTTTCCAGTGGCCATTCCCGGGAGCGCGGGGTGCGGAGCAGTGCTTTTCATCGTGTTCCAAAGTTACCCGCTGACCCCGACAGTTCCTCCATCACGGCGCGAAACCGGCATTCGGTAACATCAGCGCCACTCGAGCTGGGGGCTGACGATGAGAAGCAAGGCACTACCGGGAGCGTTGCTGGGGGCAGCCGTCGTGGCCCTGGTCGCGGTGCTCGTGTTGATTTTTTTGCCACGCAGCGCCGACGGGACGGCCAGCGCCCCCGCGTCCGTCCTGGCCTACAAGTCGCTCACCGAGGTCGCGACCGCGTTCGCCGATCAGCCGGGCGCGAAATACACCGGGTCGGTCACCGCAGGCGACATGAAGATCAACCTCACCGACGTCGAGGTCTCGGCCAGTGGGGATCTGCAGGGCCAGATCAAGGTCGGCGGCGAATCCGCTGAGATCATCGGCGTCAACGGACTTACCTACGCCAAGGGTTCGGCCAGCTTCTGGAAGAGCCAACTCGAAAAGCCCAAGATGAACTATGAGGCGGTCGCGAGCGGCTGGGCCAAGCTCGATCCCGCGACCTTCCCGAATCTGGGGTGGCTGCTGGCCTCACCCAACCTCGCCTTCGCCCTCTCCAACGACGAGGAAGCCGTGGACCTCGAGTCCGAGGGGCAGGCGATGGGACTCGTCGACACCCCTGACGGCCGCTTCCTACCGGCAGGCCTGCCCGATGTGATCGTCGAAGGCGACAGCACCTTCGTCTCCGGCGGCACCATGCGCGCCACCACCGGACCCGACAAGATCCTGACGACCGTGAAGGGCCCGATCACCCAACCCGGCGGTGACCGGGTGGAGGTCGACGTCGCGGTGACGCCCATCGGGCCCAACGAGATCGGCCGCCTGTACGACCGGATCGATGCTCAGGCCCAGACCCTCGCCCATATCCCGGCGCCCTACCTGAGCCCCGACTTCGCCGCCAGCGGATTCCGGCTCACGGTGTCGCCGTGCGCTCCGCCTGTGTGCGAGTACATCGTCACCTATGTCGCCAGAACGCCCAACGCGACGCAACCCGGGTCCATCACGGTGGTCGGCGACATGACACTGACCCTCAACGATCGCCCCGTCGGCGGCACCTGCACACGTACCGTCACGGTTCCGCTCAACGGCCAGGCCGAGACCCGCTGCCCCTTCACCGTCCCCAACGAGGACGGCACCCTCAAAGGCGATGTGGCATATGTGTTCACCGCCTATGTCGATCAGGACCCCACTGTCCTGACACGCGCCCTCGCCGCCAACGAGCAGATCTCCACCGCCGAAGCCCAGGGCACCTGGACCCCGACCGGTTTCAAAGGCGACGTCGCTGCCAGGGACTACAACCTGCAGGTGACGGGCGCACCGTCGACGTACACCTACGTCGTGAACGACGCGGCCTTCGACGGACGTGCACCCGACGGCACCCTGCTGATGACGTTCGGGCCGGGTTACTCCCAACACATCGGCGCAGATGACGCACTCGACCCGGGCTGGGAGGCAACCGATGCTCTCGTCGAGACCGCGCGCGCACAGATCAGCGCGTCGAAGTCGACCCCTGTGCGCTGGGTGTTCGCGGAGCAGGACTCGGCCGACGCCGTCGCGAAAACACTGCAGGACAACGGGGTACGGGGTATCGACATCGTCCACCTACCGCCCGCCTAGTCACGGCACGCGCACCACTTCCCCGATGCGCGCGGAGCCGATGTGCAGGGCCAGCCCCGGCGTCCTCGGGCGGACCTGCAGCTCGGTGCCCGCGCCGGAGAGTTGGACGTACACCGAATGCAATCCGGCCCGGACCGGGACCGTCACCGGCTCGCCGCCCGCCAACCCGACCACCAACTCTCCGTCGGTGTTGGCGCAGTAAGGCAGGGCCACCGTCCACAGCCACTCGAGCAGCGGCCCGTCCAGACCGATCGACACCGGCCCGGTGACCTCAGGCCGGTCGCACGCACCGTCCCCGGCCTCAGTGGAGCGTCGTTGGGTCACCTCCGCGGGGGCGAGGTCCCCGTTGTCGTCGAGCACCTGCAGCTTGTCGGTCCACTCACCGAACTCCGGGCGCTCGGAGAGTCCACCGAACACCTTGCTCACCTGGTTGTAGGGATACGCCACCGGGAGCAGCACCAGCAACGGGAGCGGATGGTCGACCATCGGGGTGTCCTTCGCTGCCGCGAGCGACGTTCGAGCGTTCGACAGGTAGTTGGCGGTGGGATCATTGCGCCACTCATCGGAGAACCTGACTGTCGAGACGAGTGAACTGGCGATGAAGGCGAGGGTGGCCACCACCGCGACCGGACGAACCCACCGCGACCCGACACCGGAGATCTCAGATGCTTGCATCCTGCGTGGGGCCGCCAGGATCAGCGCGGCGCCCACCGCGATGATCAAGGCACTGTCGGGCAGATAGCGCAGTGTCTGCGCGAGTTCGAGCGCGGTGTTCTCGCTGGTACGGCTCCACAGCAGCGGAAGTTGCAGCACGGCGACGTAGCCGATCACCGCGCCGATCACCCAGCCTGAACGGCGCCTGGAGTACAGCGCGTATCCGATGCCGCCGATGACCACGAGCCAGCCGGCGGCGATGAGCCACCACGACGAGAACCCCATCGGCGGGCTGGGGATCCAACGCTCCCACTCCCAGGGACCGCCGACCGATGCCGGGACCAGTCCGTTGTTGATCGACCGCCACACCAGCGCAATCGTCTGACTGATCGAGTGTTCGCCCGCGGTGGCCGAGGTCAACGTCAGATACCCCACGGCCCATACGGCCGTGATGGTCACCAGAGCGATCCAGAGCTCGCGTGCTGCGCGCCAGGCCGACAGCAGCGCGGCCCGCGCTCCGCGCTCGTCGGCGAGCAGACACCAGAGAAAAGCTGTCGCCGCCGCCACCGGCAGGATCAGCACGGACTTCTCGAAAAACGCCAGCGCCACCACGAACACCACGAGCGAACGGATGATCACGCGGCGCCGGTCCACCCCACCCCGGCACAGGAGAACCACGTCGGCCGCCACCACCGCCATACCGATCTGCAGGGGCAACGTGTTGAGGCCTGCGGCCCACCAGTTGTAGGCGGGCACGGTCATCGGGGTGAAGAGGTAGAACGCAAACGGCACCAGCACAGCGGGCCGGTATCTCCCGACGATGACGATCAACAGCCGCAACACCGCCAGGGAGGCGAGCAGCTGGCCGACCACCAACGTGATTGCGGGTACCACCCAGTTCAGCGGAGCGATCTCCGTGGTGATGCCTGCGACGAGAAACGCTGCGGGCATGAGATGCCCGTCGTGGTCGTGCATGAGGAAGTCCCACGAGAAGATCGACCCGTCCGAGGCCCGGCCGATGATGATGAGGTCATCCCAGTAGAAGTTGCCCCGGACCACCAACCACGAGCGGACTGCGAGCTGGATGGCGATCAGGCCCAGCGCCACCGGAATCACCCACCGCGCCGTCGACGGCAACGCACCAGCCGCCGGGGCGGCCGGTGACACCGTGGAGCCGGTCGGTGACACTCACCGCTCCTTTCTGTGCAGTCTCGGGGGAACAGCGACGCAACAGTAAAAGAGTGCCGTAGCTCGCCGATGCATCGGACCACTCTTACCAGTGGCCCCACCTCGCGTGGCACACTTGGGCCCGTGACTGCTGACCAGCCAATCGATCTGTCCGGGCTCAATCTGGGCTCTGACGTGGGCGATATCCCCGAAGACATCGAAGAGTTGCGCTCCGAGATCGACCGTGTCGATGCGATCATCCTGGCGGCGATCAAGCGGCGCACCGCAGTCTCGAAAAAGGTCGGCCAGACTCGGATGGCTACCGGCGGACCCCGGTTGGTCCACAGCCGCGAGATGAAGGTCCTCGACCGTTTCAGCGAGCTGGGCCAAGAAGGTCACACACTGGCCATGCTGCTGCTCCGCCTTGGTCGCGGCCCTCTCGGTCGTCAGTGACACGAAGAGCAACACCACAAACGTCCCCGTGTGCGGCCGCCGAGGGCTATCTGCCCTTCGGCACCGCACACGGGGACGAATTCGGTGCGCTGTCGTTGTAAAACGGTCCGGTCAGCTCTCCGACCGCTGCATCAGCACACCGACGACAACCGCCGCGGCCAGCACCGCGACGGATGCGACCAGGAGCGCAGACTGCATGCCGCTCGCGAAGGCGACGTCGGCATGGGCGGCGATCTGACCGCCTGCATGTGAGGCACCCGCAAACGACTCCTTCGCCTTCGCCAGCATGTCCGCGGGGACGCCGGGCAGTTCGAGATTGCTGCGGTACCCCTGGGTCAGCACGCTGCCGAGAACTGCGATACCGAGTGCGCCGCCGACCTCGCGGGACAGATCGTTCATCGCCGATGCGACACCCTGTTGCGCCATCGGGAGTGCACCGGTGATGGCACTGGTGGCCGGTGTCATGGCGGTACCCATCCCGATACCGAGCGGTATCAGTCCGGCCAGCAACAGCCAGTACGAACTGTCGACGTCGAGCTGCGAGAGCACGAGCAGGCCTGCCGACACCAGAACCAGGCCGGCGACGCACACCGGACGCGAACCGAACTTCTCGGTCAGTCGAGGTGAGATGCGAGCTGACGGGATCATCACGGCGGCCATCGGGAGCATCGACACCGCGGAGATCAGCGGCGAGTCGCCGCGCACCAACTGCAAGTACTGCAGCACCACGAAGATGAAGCCGAAGAACGCGAAGAACTGCATGAAGATCGAGAGACTGCCCGCGCTCAGCCCTCGGTGGGCGAAGATCCGGGGGTTGAGCATCGGATTCTTGGTGCGAAGTTCGAACAGGATGAACACTGCCAGGATCACCAGGCCGCCGACGATGCCGATCAGGGTCCGGCCGCTGAGCCACCCGGCTTCAGGCGCTTCGATGATCGAGTAGACGACCACGACCAGACCTGCGACAGACAGCGCGGCGCCGATCAGGTCGAGCTTGGGTGCGGATGCATCGGCGGACTCCGGGACCACCCGCCACGCCGCGACGATGGCCACCGCTGCCAGTGCCACGTTCAACCCGAACACAGAACGCCACGAGAAGAACTCGAGCAACGTTCCCGACGCGAGAATTCCCAGGATCGCGCTGCCGCCCGCGACCCCCGCCCAGACTCCGACGGCTTGGGGCCGTTTGTTGTCCGGGAACGTGCTGGTGATGGTCGACAGCGTGGCGGGCATGACCAGGGCCGCACCGACACCCATCACCCCGCGCAACCCGATGAGCTCGGACGCCGAATCCGCGGTCATCGCCGCGATCGAAGCGATCCCGAAGATCGCCAGCCCGGTGAGCAATGTCTTGCGACGGCCGTAGCGGTCGCCGATCGCCCCGGCCGGCAGCAGCAGCGACGCAAAGACCAGCGAGTAGGCGTCGATGATCCACGACAGCTGGGTCTGACTCGCGTGAGTCGACCTCGCGATGTCGGGCAGGGCGACGTTCAGCGACGACATCGCAGCGACCACCGCCGCAAGGGCGAGGCACACCACGACCATCACGGCGCGCGTGTTGATCGGCTTCTGGGTGGTGGGAGGGGTGGTCATGGCAGATCCTTCGGAGTGAACCCGGCTTGGTTGGAGTGTCGTTCTAATGATTTAGAACGTCTTTCCAAAGCATGGCATACACTGGTCACATGGGCAAGAGTGAGACGAACAAGACGACCCGGCGCACCAGCAGGCAACGCGAGGCCGGAGCCGCCATCAGGGCCGAGACCCGACGTCGGATCCTCGAGGCAGCGATCGAGGTCTTCACCGAAAGTGGTTATGCGGCAGCGACTGTCACCAAGATCGCCGACCGGGCCGACGTTTCCGTCCAGAGCATCTATTCATCGTGGGGCAACAAGAGAGGCTTGCTGCGCGGGATGATGGAGTCCCAGGTGATCGGGACGCAGCCCGGGTCGGTCAACCCGCAGGACATGCCCGCCGCCATGCTGGCGAACTTCGACCCGGCCACGGCCGGGCCCCGGGAACTGCTCGCGCACCTCAGCCACCAATTCCGGCTGCTGACCGAGCGCGCCGCCAGCGGATTCCACACGTACGCCCAGGCGGCGGCCGTCGACCCCGAGGCCGCCTCCGATTGGCAGAACCTGATGGAGATCCGCCGGATGGCGATCCGCAATCTGGTGGGCGTCGTGCCCGCCGACCGGCTACGCCCAGGTCTGACGCACGACTCGGCCGCCGACACCGCCTGGGTGATCGCGAGCCCGCAATCCCACGACCTCCTCGTCGTGCGCGCCGGGTTCTCCTACGACGAGTTCGAGGACTGGATCCGCACCACGTTGACTTCTGCACTGCTGCCCGACGTCCCCGCCTGACTCGCGGGAACATTTCGTCGACCGCCGATCTCTTATCTCCGAAATGCAGCGAACAAGCTGCAGGACAGCGTCATCCACCTTCGCGAGAAAGAGAAACCCATGGAAACCCAGTACTTCGACACCAATGCAGACGGCATCGTCGACACCATCGTCACCGACACCAATGGCGATGGATACATCGATGTCACCGAATGGGACACGAACGCCGACGGGATCGCTGACGAGGCCGAGGTCGACACCGACTACGACGGCTACGTCGACGAGTACGTCTCCGACGTCGACTACGACGGGGTCTACGACATCTCGATCTCCGCATAGCGCACACCCCATCCGGGCCACCTCCCTCGAGGTGGCCCGGATTCGGGCATTTCACCAGGCTGCTCATCCCCTACTCACAGCCCCTTACCAGGTTCAACGCTCACAGTGGAAGACACCAAGAGAAGACAACCCGGACGAAGAGGTACGACGATGATCGCCACTACTGCGCTTTTCGGTCTCGACACCGACATCGTGGTGTCAGTCACCGCGCCCGACCACCACGGCCGTGCGGTCGACCACGTCAGCGCGCTCGCCGAGCGACTCGATCGCACCGTGAACCGCGCCCGGCCATCCGCCGAGGTGTTCGCGCTCGATCACGCCGCCGCGCAGCCGGTGATGGTGTCCTCGCTCCTCGATCAACTCATCATCGAGGCACTCTTCTTCGAGGACCTCACAGATGGTGCGACACGGGCGGTGCGGCGCTCGGACGCACCGGACTACCGCTACCTGCCGGGTCTGACGTTCTCCGCCTCGTCGGCGGGCATGACCTCGGCCGTCAGTTCTCCGATACCCGTGTGGCATCGCGTGCAGATCGGTCGTGGGACGGTGACCGTGCCGAACGAGGTCCGGCTCGAACTGCTGGCCACCGCCCGGGCGGTGCTGGCCGATCAGGCCAGTGCGCACCTGGCCGAACACCTGGGCTGCGGAGTAATGGTCCGGGTCGGCAACCTCGCCGCGACCGCGGGTGCCTCGCCGGAAGGTGGCTGGGACTGCGGATTCCCCGGCATGGACGATCTGCTCCCCGAGGGGATGGCCGTCGCCCGGGTCACGGCAGCGGACCACCGCAGCTTGCCGGTGGCGCCCGACGACGTCCCGCCCCAGAGTTTCCTCGAGTGCGTGAGCGTCGTGGCCGAATCAGCCGCCCTGGCTCAAGCCGCCGGCCTCAGATCTCATGTCGATCCCGCCGCCGCAGCTCACTGGCTCGCTGCCCAGGGCCTCACCGCTCGTATCGAGACCTCCGATTCCGACGTGGTCCAGGTCGGCCGGGTGCCCGCGACCGGACACGCGCTGGCCGCCTGAGGGATAGGAAACCCGAAGTCCTTCGACCGGTTATGTCGCTCGGGTACAAGTACGACCCCAAGCCTGACTAGGCTGATACTCAAGGTCACCAAGTGCAGATTTGGCAATCTGCAACCGATGAAGGGGTCTGTCGACATGAGCAGCGGTCCGAGCGAGTCAACCCGGGAGTTCGACCTCACCGGCTCCCACGCCTGGCAGGAACTGTCCGCACATCAACCGCACGTCTACGCGATGCACCTTCGCGAGATCTTCGCGGTCGACCCCAAGCGAGGCGCCGAACTCACCATCGACGTCGGCGACCTCCACATCGACTACTCCAAACATCGGGTCCTGCGCGAGACCATCGAGTTGCTGCTCGGCCTGGCGCGCGAGGTCGGCCTTGCCGAAAAACGCGACGCGATGTTCTGGGGCGAGCACATCAACACCTCCGAGGACCGCGCCGTCCTGCACACCGCCCTGCGCCTGCCCCGCGATGCGACCCTGAAAGTCGACGGCCAGGACGTGGTGCACGACGTCCACGAGGTGCTCGACGCGATGGGCGCGTTCACCGACAAGCTCCGCTCGGGTGAGTGGAAGGGGCACACCGGCAAGTCGATCAAGACCGTCGTCAACATCGGTATCGGCGGTTCCGACCTCGGACCGGTCATGGTCTACCAGGCCCTGCGGCACTACGCCGACACCGATATTCGCTGTCGCTTCGTCTCCAACGTCGACCCCGCCGACCTGGTTTCCACCCTCGCCGATCTGGACCCCGAGACGACACTGTTCATCATCGCGTCCAAGACGTTCACCACCCTGGAGACCCTCACCAACGCATCGGCCGCGCGCACCTGGCTGCTCGACAAACTCGGCGCGGGCGACGACGCAGTCGCGAAACACTTTGTCGCAGTGAGCACCAACGCAGAGAAGGTGTCGGCGTTCGGGATCGACACCGCCAACATGTTCGGCTTCTGGGACTGGGTCGGTGGACGTTACTCGGTGGATTCCGCGATCGGGTTGTCGGTGATGGCCGCGATCGGGAAAGAAGCGTTCGCCGACTTCCTCGACGGGTTCAACATCGTCGACCGGCATTTCCGGACCGCGCCGCTGCACCAGAACGCTCCGGTGATCTTGGGCCTGATCGGCCTCTGGTACTCGAACTTCTGGGACACCGCATCCCGCGTGGTGCTCCCCTACTCGAACGATCTGTCCAGGTTTGCGGCGTACCTGCAGCAACTCACCATGGAGTCGAACGGCAAATCCGTTGACACCCATGGTCATCACGTCACCACCGACACCGGTGAGATCTTCTGGGGCGAGCCCGGTACCAATGGTCAGCATGCGTTCTATCAACTGCTGCATCAGGGCACCCGGATGGTTCCCGCCGACTTCATCGGGTTCGCCGAGCCCACCGATGATCTCCCTACCGCCGATGGCACGGGCAGCATGCACGATTTGCTGATGAGCAACTTCTTCGCCCAGACCAAGGTGCTCGCGTTCGGCAAGACCGCCGACGAGGTCGCGGCCGAAGGTGTCGACCCACACGTGGTGGCGCACAAGGTGATGCCGGGCAACCGGCCGTCGACCTCGATCCTGGCGCCCAAACTGACCCCGTCTGTGGTGGGCCAGTTGATCGCCCTCTACGAGCATCAGGTGTTCGTCGAAGGCGCGATCTGGGGCATCAACAGCTTTGATCAGTGGGGTGTGGAGCTGGGCAAGAAGCAAGCATCTGAGCTTCTCAAGGTGATCACCGAGGACGAATCGCCCGAGACACACGACGACTCGTCCACCGATTCACTGGTGCGCTGGTACCGGACGCACCGGGGCCGCAGCGCGTGAGTTCCGCCGCCGGGGTCAGCCGCCTGGGTGTCGCGGACGACATCTTCTGGCGGACCCATCATGGAATGGGCATCCCCATTGCCATGCAGGGTCTCTGGCGCTTTGATGCCACGTTGACCGCGGCGGATCTCGAGTTGCCCCATCGCACCCTTGCGGCCGGCCCACTGACCAGGCGAGTGGTGCGGCGTCGGGTGTGGCCGGCCCGCAATCACTTCGCTGCCGGCGCTGCCCTGACTCCTGTCTACGTCGAACCCGAGCCGCTGGCGCCGGGAACGATCACGCAATGGGCTGATGGCCGCGGCGACATCGACCTCGACATCACTCACGGTCCGGTGTGGGAACTGTCACTGGCACACCTGGAGACGGGTGGTTCGGTCGTGTCGCTGTTGTGTTCGCACGTGGTGGCAGACGCCGAATCTCTCATCCGCGCCGCCGCGATGGCCGTGGACGAGTCCGGCGCAACGATGCCGGCACTGGCACTGCCGACTTTCGGCGATGACGCCCGAGATGCCGTGTCCCAGCTGCGGATCGCAGTCGGCGGTGTGGCCCGCAGTGTGTGGCGCGGGGTGCGCGACCCGGCGCACCGCGCAGAACTCTTCGCCGCCGCGCGTCGGCCGGCATCGCCGCAGGTGCCGAAACCTCGAGGATTTGACCTGTGGCGTGAGCCGACTGCCATCTTCTCGATCGACTCCGGCACCTGGAATGCTGCGGCCCGGCGACACGGCGGCACCCCGAACACCCTGTTCACCGCACTCATCGGCGAACTCGTCCTGCAGATCCGTGGATCTGGACCCGCGCAGTTGGCGGTGCCGGTCTCCTACGGCGGCGAGGGCGCCAACACACTCACCGCCGCCTCCATCGACGTCGCGTCGATCGACGAGTGCCGCGACCTGCCACTGCTGCGGGATCGGGCTCGCGCCGCGTTCACCGATGCCGGCGCAGGCCGAGGAATGGGACCGCCGGCGGGTATGCCCGAAGAGGCACTCGGGGTCATCGGCAACCGCGCCGCGCACGCGCTCGTGCCCGATCCCGGGTCGCGGGATGGGCTGGCCTCGAACATGGGCGACCTGGACGGGTTACTCACGATGCTCTCCGGACATCGGGGCCGGGCCATTGCAGCACGGTCGGTACATCCCCATCTGACCGCCGCCAAAAGCGCAGAGACCCGATGCTCCGTCTCAGGCTGGGCCGCAACGGCCGGTGGCGACGTCACCATATGTATCGGCATACCCGATCCCACCGTTGCGCATGATGCAGACCTTCGCGAGCTGATCAACAAGGTTCTCGGACATTGGGATCTGACCGCAGATCATTGGTGAACACGACCACTGCGGTTGGACAGATGACAACAAATCCGTAACGTCGGGGCCATGAGTGTTACCGCAGTCGCATTCGAATGGACTGATACCAACCGTCTTTGGCTCATCGAGAATCCGATCAGGATCGTGATCTATGTCGCGGTCGGACTGATCGCCCGATATGTCGCCCACCGGGTCATCAACCGGGCGACCCGGCGACCTGCCCCCGGCTCGGGCGAGGAAGGCAAAAAGCCTGCCTTGCTTCGCCATCTGCGCGATCGGAGCCCCAAGGCGCTGCGGGATCCACAGGTGATCGAACGTCGCCAGCAGCGCGCCGAGACCATCGGCTCTGTGCTCAAGTCCACAGCGTCCATCCTGATCCTCGCGTGGGTGGTACTGACCTGCCTGAGTGTGTTGCAGGTCAACATCGCGCCGTTCCTCGCCTCGGCGGGCCTCGTCGGTCTGGCGATCGGTTTCGGTGCCCAGAATCTGGTGAAAGACTTCGTATCCGGCGTTTTCATGTTGCTAGAGGACCAGTACGGCGTGGGCGACATCGTCGACCTCGGCGAAGCGATCGGTGAAGTGGAGACAGTCGGCCTGCGCGTGACCACCGTGCGGGACATCGACGGCACCCTGTGGTACGTCCGCAACGGCGAGATCGTCCGCGTCGGGAACATGAGCCAGGACTACGCGGTGGCGCGGATCGAGGTTCCGGTGGCGCACAACGTGGATCTCGAGCGGGCACAGCAGGTGGCGCTCGAGGCCGCGCAGGCGGCCGTCGCCGACGACACCGCCGCCAAGGACGTGCTGGGCGCCCCCGAAATGCTGGGTGTGCAGGAGATTTCGGCCGACATGGTGACGCTGCGGATCCTCCTCAAGACCCGACCCAATGCCCAGTGGGCGCTGCAGCGGCGCATTCGGCTACAGATCCTGGCGGCGTACGAGGTCAACGGGATCCGGATGCCGTACCCGACCGGGCGCGAGGTGGGTCCCTCGACTCTCGTCAAGGCCGGCCAGAGCGGCGAGTAGCTCTCATTCCCAGCGCGTTTGGTCGAAGATCTCGTCTGGGATCGGGTCGCCGGGCTGAACGTCGAGAGCTTGCAGCCGACCCATGATC
The DNA here is from genome assembly GCF_003217475.1 of Williamsia limnetica. Taxonomy (GTDB): domain Bacteria; phylum Actinomycetota; class Actinomycetes; order Mycobacteriales; family Mycobacteriaceae; genus Williamsia; species Williamsia limnetica. The sequence goes on from NZ_QJSP01000003.1 coordinate 271,617, forward strand.
ACGGCGGCCAGCGCCACATGGGTCACCACGTCCCGCGGTTCGGTGACGCGTTCATCCGGTGAGCCACCGATGAACTCGAGTTCAACGGTGGGCGCGCATGTCGCCACCGCCAGTTCCGTGCTCCCCGTGTCGGCCAGCCACTTGGCGAACCCCGTCCCGTCGACCGCGTCGGTGATGTCGCCGCGGTCGATGGCGGCCATCAACTCGGGCAACGTCGCGAGTTCTCCGCTGTCGCCGGTGGACGGGTCGAACCCGAAAAGTTGCTGCGGGTCGACGCCGTCCTCGTCGTCGAGGGTGAAGTACAGGATTCCGCGCCAGTCGCCGGCCCAGCAGGTGAGGTCATCGCGCCCGAAGACGTCGGCCAGCAAGTCGCTGATCTTCACCTGCAGTTCGCTGCCGTAGAGCTGGAAGGCTCCGCGTCCGTACACCTCGTCCTGTTGATTTCCCATGGTGCACACCCTACGTCGCCCGGCTTCGGCGTTAACCACATACGATCAGCAGATGACTGTACGTAATGCCCTGGCGTTTGCCGTGGTCGCAGGATCGCTGCTGATGACTTCGGCCGCGTGTTCGAGCGACGGCGACTCGGACGAGACGACTCGGGCGACCCCCAGCGTGGCGGTGCCGACCTCCGCGAATGTCGCGCTACCGGCCGGACCGCTCGCACTGACTGATCCCGGCGAGGCACTGTTGTGGTCGGACACGGCGCTGCTGCCCTCGGACGCTTTTCGACCTGATCAGCAGCTCGCGGGTTTCACGGTCACCGGGATCGAACCGGCACCCGGCGGGGCCCTTCCCGACTCGTTCACCCACGGCGGCAGCCCCTTCTACATCCACCTCACCGTCACCCAGGCCGTGGACCGGCAACGTAACGCGCTGTCGACGGCAGGATTCGCCGGCAGTGCTGACGGTGTGACACCGGCGCTCACCCTCACCCCGCCGCCCAATGTCGCGGGGTGCCAGGCCGGCCCGCCGCCGCAGACACTCGCCAAAGGGCAGTCCTACGCCACCTGCCTTGTGGCGCTGGCAGATCCGGACACGACGCTGACGCGGGTCATCTACTGGGCCGACACCGGTGACGACCGGTACGACTACAAATCCGCACCGGTGGTCTGGTCGGACGGCACTGCGCCGGCGGCTCCGTCCTCGTCCACGCAGCCGACCGGCTGACTCAGCGCGCCCCGACGCCGATGAGCCTTCCCTACGCGACGCGGGCGAATCCGGCGCTGAAAGACTGCTTAGAGTACCTGCTGGTCAGGCTCAGGCCACGGGCATACCATCGGAAAAGCCCCCGCTAGGAGATCTCCCAGGTGTTCGCACACAGCACAGACGGTTTGCGCGCGGTGTTTCGGCGCAACCAGGGCGTCCGCGTGCGCTCCACGATCGTCGCGACGATCATCGTGGCCCTGGCGATGCTTGCCGGTGCGGCGATCATGCTGTTCATGCTGGACCGCCACCAGGATTCGCAGATGTACAAGTCGACCGGAACCCGGTCGTACGAGATCGCCCATCAGATCAACGAGGGCGGGATGAACAGCATCGATTCTGAACTCTTGCGTCCCACAACAGGTATCGACGTCATCCAGATCGTCGACAACAACGGCGTCGTACTGTTCAGCTCGCCGGGCGGCGACACGGCTGCCATCTCCGACATCACCCCCGGCTGGTGGAACACCGAACGCGTCGACGGTGTCGAACTCCCGGGCCGGTCGGGCACCTACTGCGGACAGATCACGGGGGCCCAGTTCGACGGCGTCGACTACAACGTCATCACCGCGGTGTCCACCCAACCGTACTTCTCCGGACTTCGCGGCACTGCAACGATTCTGGCGATCGAGTTCCCCATCGTCATCGTGATCGCCGGGGCAGGAATCTATTACTTCGTCGGCCGTGCCCTGGGGCCTGTGGAAAAGATCACCCGGCAGGTCTCGGCGATCACCAGTTCCGATCTCAGCCGCCGGGTTCCGGTCCCGTCCACAGACGACGAACTCACCACGCTCGCCGTCACGATGAACGACATGCTCGACCGACTCGAGCAGAGCCGGACCAGTCAGCTGCAGTTCGTCGGGGACGCCTCCCATGAGCTGCGCTCGCCGTTGACCACGCTCGTCGGCATCCTCGACCTCGCCGACGACACCGACTCCCCCATCGACGTCGACACCGTGAGATCCATCCTGCTGCCCGAGGCGCAGCGGATGAGCAACATGGTCGCCGATCTCCTGCTCCTGGCGCGAGCCGACGAACGAGGAATCCCGCTCACGGTCGACGATGTGGACCTCGACGACATCGTCGGTGCCGAGGTCACACGATTGCGGTCTCTGGGCCTGGCCAAGGTGGTCGCCGACGTGACGCCCATCCGGGTGATCGGCGACCCGGACAAGTTGTCACGGGCGATCCGCAACCTCACCGACAACGCCGCCCACCATGCGTCGTCGACCATCACGCTCGAGATGGAGCAGGATGCCGACGAGTCCGTGGCGATCATCCGGGTCATCGACGACGGGCCGGGAGTTCCGGGTGACGTGCGGGACAAGATCTTCGATCGCTTCTACCGGCACGACGCCGACCGCGGCCACCATCAGGCCGGCTCAGGTCTGGGTCTGCCGATCGCCGCGGAGATCGCCAGGGCCCACGGCGGCACCATCACGGTCTCCGACGGCCCGGACGGCGGCGCATGCTTCACGATGACGATCTCGACCGGACTCGAGGACGCGCAGTCGGCCATCCCATCACTCGTCGACCCATCACTCATCGACCAGGCAGTAACCCGTACCTCGAACGGTGCGAATCGAGTTGGCTCCGAACGGAATATCGATTCGCTTACGTAGATAGCGGATGTACACCTCGACGATGTTCACGTCACCGTCGTAATTCTCGTCCCAGATCGATTGCAAGATCTCGATTTTTGTCACAGCGCGACCTTTGTTCCGCATCAGGAACTCGAGCAGCGAGTACTCGCGCGGGGTGAGCTTGATCGGCGCGTCATCGCGGCACACCACGTGATCTGACGGATTGAGGGTCAGCGACCCCGCGGACAACACCGCAGGCCGCTCCTTGCCTCCGCGACGCAGCAGGGCGCGCAGGCGGGCCTTGAGCACCACCACCGAGAACGGTTTGATCAGGTAGTCGTCGGCGCCGTAGTCGAGCGCCTCGGCCTGGTCGTATTCGCCGTCCTTGGCCGACAGCATCAGCACCGGGGTCCAGACCTGACGATTCCGCAGCTCCTTGATGACCTGGAACCCGTTCATCGTGGGCAGCATGATGTCCAGCACGATGACGTCGAACTCGCGCTCGGTGCCCTGCCAGAGTCCATCCGCGCCGTCACGGGCGATGACCACGCTCCACCCGTCGCTGACGAGCATGCGGCGGACAGTTTCTGCGGCTCGGACATCATCCTCCACCACCAGAACGCGCACCTTGTGACACCTTTCGCAGTGTTGACCGGCCTGAACCAGCCCTTGGTTCAGACCATCCGGCGGGTGATCGCGGCCGGCAGGTGGCGCAGCGCGAGATCGATGGGCGTCCACGGCCACCGGGGCACCGGGGTCCGGGCGCGCTCGGCATCGATCGCGGCGACGAGCGCGCTCACGCCGGTGTCGCGATCGGCCATGAGCTTGGTCTTCACCCCGGCATTGATGTCGGTGGAGATGTAACCGGGCAGGATCACGCTGACCGTGATGGGTGATCGGGCGAACTCCGCCTGGAGTCCCTCTCCCAGTGCGGAGAGCCCGGCCTTCGACGCCGAATACGCCGCCTGCGCCTTCGGCAGGCCGCGGACCGCGCTCATCGAGCTGATCAACACCAGGTGCCCCGAGTTCTGCTCGCGAAAGATCTCGAGTGCCGCTTCAACCTGGGCCAGCGCTCCGACCAGATTCGTTTGCATCGTCTCGATGTTCGCGTGCGCCTTGCCGGTACCGATCGGGGCCCCTTTGCCGAGTCCCGCGTTGACGATCACCCGGTCGAGCCCTCCGAGGTCGTCCCGCAGTTGCCGGAAGACGGTCGGCACAGTCGGCAGGTCGGTGACGTCGAGACGGGCCACCGCGACCTGTGCCGCCTGCGGTTCGAGCTCTGCCTTGAGCTCATCGAGCCGGTCGGTACGGCGTGCACACAGGGCCAGCGCGCGCCCCTGCGCTGCGTAGGCTCGGGCCATCCCCTCGCCCAGACCTGAGCTGGCACCGGTGATCAGGATCTTGTTCCTCGTCATGGCTGCAACCTACCGCTACGCCATCCGCGACCGGATGGGGCAGTGACCGGATGGGGCAGTGACCGGATTGGGACGTACCGCCGCACCTGTCGGGAGTTGCGCCACGAATGAGCCGTCACCCCAACGAAACGCCAGCCCCGGTTGCGGGAAGTCTGTGCTGATCATCTGCGCACCGGACGCCATCGCGATCGCCGGCCGAGTGTGTTCGTCGGTCTTGGCTGTCGATACCGGCTCATCCGAACGGGTACGGACGAAGTAGCCGCGCCGCACCAGCTCCGTGATCTTGTCGGTGTTGGACCCGCGGGGATCGTTGCACATCACGAACGCCGAATCACGATGGCCTGCAGCAGGTGCCGTGAACGCAGCCCGCCCCTGCAGGCTCGGCCGTCCGCGCCGGTAGTGCTCGCGGACGTATTCATGGTCGCCGTAGTCCAAGAAGAACAGCACAGTTCCGCGCACATCGTCGACGAACGGCCACCCCGTGGTCGACACCGCTTCCTCCAGAGTCGTCGCGGCCCCGCGAATCCGGTCCGGGGTCAGCAGCGCCGACTCGTCGAACACCCGGCGGATGTCCTCGTCGAGGTCGTCCAGGATCTCCGGTGACCACCGCGGCACCCGGGCACCACCGGTCAGCAGCGCCCACGGCCAGGACGCCTTCAACTCGAGTTGGATCACGATCGGAACATGCCAGGGATGTGCCTGCGACCAGCCCCGGATGGTGCGCAGGGCACCGCTCAATGTCGGGCAGCTGGTGCCGTAGTCGGCGTCGGGGCCATGCATGACCTTGAAACCGGGCTCATTCCACAGGCTTTCGGTCCTGGGCCCGCGCCGCCGCCACCGTCGCGCAGAAGGATACCGATACCGCCCGCCATCCGGATCGGGGTAGAGGTCCAATTCGACGCCGCGCACACGTTGCTCCCCCAACTGGACGTCCAAGGGTGGGTGTTCGTATCGATAGGAGTCGAGATTCGACCCCATCAGCAGTGGGAAGCGTTCGTCAGGCGGCATCAGCTGATGGCACGAGTTGTGCGTCGCCATGAACTGGATCTCGTTGAGCCGCAAGCCCGGTGGCAACACATCCAGGTCGCTGCCGATCACTTCAGCAATCGCGACATCCGCCGGTCCGCCAAGACCTTGCCGCCGGTTTGGCAGGTCGGACAGTACTGGAACGAGCGATCGGTGAACGAGACCTCCCGCACGGTGTCACCGCATACCGGACACGGCATCCCCGTCCTGGCATGGACCCGCAGACCCGACCGCTTCTCGCCCTTGAGCCGGGCTACCTCCTGACCTTCGAGTCGACCGATCGCGCCGGTGAGCACCGCGTGAACCGTCGCGTACAGCACGTCGATCTGCTCGTCGGACAAGTTCTTGGAGGTCGCGAACGGCGACAGCTTCGCCGTGTGCAGGATCTCGTCGCTGTAGGCGTTGCCTATCCCGGCAATGGTGCGTTGATCGGTGAGCACGGTCTTGATCCGCGCCCCGGTGGTCGCGAGCAGCGCGGCGAACTCGTCGCGGGTCAGGGCAAGGGCATCGGGGCCCAGGGTCGCGACCCTCTCGACCTCGGCAGGGTCGCGGACGATCCACACTGCCAGGCGTTTCTGGGTTCCCGCCTCGGTGACGTCGAAACCCTCTCCCGGTAGGCCGCAGTGCACCCGCAGGGCGATCGGACCTTTGCCGCCTGGCCGGGGCGGGGTCGGCGAGAGATTGTCCGACCACCGCAGCCAGCCCGCACGCGACAGGTGGATGATGAGGTGAATCGGACCATCGTCCGTCCCGGTTGTGGTGATGACCAGGTATTTCCCGACCCTGCCCACGCGGTCGATCATCCTTCCGGCCAGCGCGGTGTACGGCGGATCGGCGGTCTTGAGGACCGCCAGGGACGCGACATCGACTCGTCTGATGGGTAGTCCGGCGGCGCGGCCATCGACATAGTCGGCGATGGCCTGCACCTCAGGTAACTCGGGCATGGGACCAGTGTGCTCTAGTAAACGGATGCGCTCCAGTGGTTCGGCGACCGACGCCGAGTTGGCCAGAATGCTGGCCGAAGGCGCGGGGAAGATCCTCGTCGACATCCGATATCGGGAATTGCTCCGCGGATATCTGCTCGGCGACGTCGGTGATGCGATGGCGCAGACGTGGATCGCGGCGGTCCTCGCCGAATATCGTCCCGGCGATGCCGTGCTGTCCGAAGAGGCCACGGACACCGGACGACGCCTCTCCTCCGATCGCGTGTGGATCATCGATCCCCTCGATGGCACCCGCGAGTTCTCCGCCGGCCGCAGCGACTGGGCCGTGCACATCGCGCTCACCGAAGGTGGGCAGCCGACCGACTGTGCGGTGTCACTCCCGGCCATCGGTCAGGTGTTCAGTACCGATTCAGTACCGAAGGTCGACGGCGAACTCAGCGGCCGGATGGTCGCGAGCCGCGGCTGGACGTCGTTCGAAGCCGGTCACGTCTCGCAGCGCCTGGGACTGAAGGTGATGCCGATCGGGTCTGCGGGAGCCAAGGCGATGGCCGTCGTGCGCGGTGACGCCGACGCGTACGTGCACGCCGGCGGGCAGTACGAGTGGGACAACTGCGCTCCGGTGGGCGTCGCGCAGGCGGCCGGCCTGCACTGCAGCCGGATCGACGGGTCGAAGCTCGAGTACAACCGCCCCAATCCCTTCATGCCCGACTTCGTCATCTGCCGCCAGGAGCTGCGTGACCCGATCCTGAGCGCCTTGGACGAGATCCTCTGACTCCCCGCCCTCCGATAATGGGTCGTTCTGGCGACCAAAAGCCCTGGTCAACTCCGCCACAACAACCCATTATCGGGTAGGCCGGGGTCAGCGTCGGAGCAGGTAGATGTCCATGATCCAGCCGTGCCGTTCGCGGGCGGCAGTCCGGGTCTCGCGGATTCTCTCCCCGACGTCGCCGACCGTTCCCTCTATCAAGATCTGATCGGCGGTCCCGAGGTAGGCGCCCCACCAGATGTGATCCGTCGGCGCAGCTGTCTGCAGGAACGTGCAGTCGGCGTCGAGCATCACGACCTGGTTCGCTGACGCCCCCTCGGGGGTCTCGGAGAGCCTGCGGCCCGTCGTGATGTGGATGGGCTCCCCGATGCGATTGAGCAGGATCTTGTGGGCGGCGGTCAGCGACGCGAAGCTGGTGATGCCCGGGATCACCGTGTAATCCAGGTCGATACGACCGCGGGCGATGATCGTGTCGACGATGCGTAGCGTGCTGTCGTACAGTGCGGGGTCGCCCCAGACCAGGATGCCCCCGACCCCGTCCTCCGCCAGTTCGGTGGCCAGGGCCTCCTCGATGAGATCGGCCCGCGCATCGTGCCAGCGGCGCACCTCGGCGCGGTAGTCGGCGGGGTTGCGATCCCGAGGCGGGTCGGGCACTTCGACGAACCGGTAGTCGCCGTCGATGTACCGGTCGCAGATCTCCTGCCTCAGCCCGACCAGCGAGTGCTTCACCGCCACCCCACGTTCGGGCGCCTTGTCGAGGACGAAGAACGCGTCCACGGACTTCATCGCGTCGATGGCCTCGATGGTCACCTGCCGCGGATCGCCGGGACCGATGCCGATGACGAGTAGTTTCCGCATCGCCTCAGGGACGCGCTTTCGACAGACCATGGAAGCGACCGATGATGTCAAGGATCGCTCGGCGCGGCAGCAGCCGGCGTAGGGCGAACACGACGGGCGCCCGGTTACCTTTGGCGTACAGCGGTTTCGGGTCATCGGACAGCGCGGCCTCGACGATCACCGCGGCCATCGGCTCCACTGCCAGCCCGGATTTCTCATTGCGCCGGGTGGCCTCGGCGACGGTCTCATAGTCGGCCCGGTAGGGCGAGTCGTCGGCTATGTAGTAGCCACGCCGATCGCCGATGCCGGTCGCGATGGTGCCCGGTTCGACAGTGCAGATGGCGATCCCGAACGGGGCGAGTTCACGGCGGCTCGCGTCGGCGAAGGTCTTCATGGCCGACTTCGTCGCCGAATAGGTCGATCGAAAAGCCAGCGGGAAACTCGACAACATCGACCCGACCATCACGATGGTCCCGCTCCCGCGCTCCCGCATTCCCGGTAGTACCGCCTTGGTCAGCGCGATCGGCCCGAACACGTTGGTCGCGAACAGCTTTTCGATGACGTCCATCGGGGTGTCCTCGAGAGGGCCCATCTGGCTCTCACCCGCGTTGTTGATGAGGATGTCGATCGCACCTGCCTGCTCGGCGCACCGCGCGATGCTGGCGGGGTCGTTCTGATCGAGTTCGAGATATTTCACTCCGGCGATCGGCGTCGCGATGGCGTCGGGCGCGCGACTCGTACCCAGGACGGTGAGGCCCCTGGCGACCAATTGGCGAGCGACCTCCGCGCCGATTCCGCTGGATGCGCCTGTGATCAACACGGTTTTGCTCATCGCCCAACCCTAGTGGCGACCGGCCACAGTGTGAACAATGCCACCCCGCCTGAGAAAAATCAGTGGCGAAGCTGGGAATTACCTGAGCAGACTTGGTTGTTGTCAGATACGAGTTGTGCGGAAAGTGGGTGTTCTAAGTGGTCGTCGGAGTCACGTTGGCGCTGATCGCGGCGGTGGGTTACGGCCTGTCGTCGGTGATGCAGGCGCTCGGTGCGCGGCAAGCGGCCCGCGAGAACTCCGCCGATCACCGCATGTCGACCGCGACGGGCGCGCCCTCGCTACGCTCCACGGCAGCGACCGCGATGACCGGCGTCTTCATCGTCGGTGCGATCTTCGACGTCCTCGGTTTCATCGCGGGGGCAGGCGCCGCGAGGATGTTGCCGCTCTTTCTGTCCCAGACGATCGTCGCGGGCAACCTGGTCATCACCGCTGTCCTGGGTATCCGGTTGCTCGGGATCAGGCTGCACACCCGGGATTGGGTTGCCATCGGCACCGTGCTGGCCGCGCTCCTGATACTCGGTGCCGCCTCGCGGCCCCACACCGCGGGAGCAACCCCACGCTCCCTGCACTGGGCCTTGCTGATTGCGACAGTGGTTCTCGTCGGACTGTCCATCTACGGCGTCCGGAGGATGGGGCCTGCAGGCTCGGTTGCTGCCGGCGCAGCAGCGGGACTGCTCTTCGGTGCGGTCGCCATCGGAGTTCGGGTGCTCGACGGCATCGACCCGTTCTCGCTGCCCGTGATGCTGGCCGACCCTGCCGCCTGGGTGATCGCCATCGCCGGGGCATCGGGTTTCTATCTGCACACCGTCGCGCTGCAGCTGGGCGCCGTCAACGGTTCGACCGCCGCCCTGGTGGTCGGTGAGACCGCCGCGCCGGGCATCGTCGGGGTGATGTGGCTGGGCGATTCGACTGTGCCCGGTCTCGAGTGGATGGCATTGGCCGGCTTCACATTCGCTGTTCTCGGCGCTGTTGCGGTGGCACTGTTCGGATCCGCCGAAGCCGAACGGTCCGCCGACGAGAACCTCGCCCCCGCTCCCGAACTCGACGACTCGTTCACCGTACCGGCTGACTGCAGCTCGTTGGAGCATCAACCAGAGAGCAGAACTGGGCCGGCCTGGTGGGTCGATAGTCTGAGCGAACGCCTCCATTGGCGATGACGTCCCGATAGGCCGCGACGGCTGCTGTCGGCCGGCGCAGCAAGGCGGGGTCTGTGGTCACGTCCACCTGGTATAGCCCGAAACGCGGTGTGTAGCTACCCCACTCGTAGTTGTCGGTGATCGACCAGTAGTTGTAGCCCACGACGTTCATGCCGTCGGCTTTGGCACGAGCCAGCCAGTAGGCAGCGTCGCGGAGCTGGTCGGCACGCCGGTATCCGTCCGGCCGCGGCGCCCCGTTCTCGGTCGGCATCCCGTTCTCGACGATGTAGAGCGGTTTGCCCGGGAACTTCCGGTCGTAGTAGCGCAACGCGTAGTACAGGCCGTCGGCAGATGTCGAGGCCTTCCAGTACTCCTCGGTCGCCGCGTTGTAGGTGTTCAGGTCGGTCGCCGAGACGGAGTAGTAGTAGTCGATGCCGACGAAATCTTGCTTGTCCTTGATGCGATCGAGGAACATCGCATCCAGAACCGGCTGCACCGTAGGGAGATACGCGGAGTTCGAGCTCACCCAGGCACCGGGCTGGCGGCCGTGGATGTAGTCGTAGATGGTGCGATGTGCCCGTACCAGCTGGTCGAGCATCAGCGGCACATTCTGCGGCGCGATGCCACCGAAGCTCAGCTCTTTGAGATACGTGTACACGATCGGTTCGTTCACCGTGATCCAGATGGGGTCGAAGCGCGCGTAGCGGTCGACGACCTTCTTGGCGTTGGTCAGCCAGTCGCGCACCATTTTCGGGTTGTTCCAACCGCCCCGATCGACCGCCCAGCCCGGGTACACCCAGTGGTCGAGCGTGATCATCGGCCGCATTCCCGAGAGCAGGATGTAGTGCATGACGCGGTCGTAGTACTCGAGTTCGCGCTGATCCCACACACCCGGCTCCGGCTGGATACGCGCCCACTCCACACTGATCCGGTAGACCTTGACACCCATCTGTTTGGCGTTGGTGATGTCCTCGGCGTACCGGTGGCGGAAGTCGACCGAGGTGCCCACGGGATCGTGTACCCGCCCGGAGTTCGAATAGCGCAACCAGTTGCTGTCGGGCGACGAACCTTCGGATTGGAATCCCGCCGAACCCACGCCCCACAGAAAGTCTTGTCCGAGGTTCGGCGTCTGCGCCGCAGCCGGGGCTGCGGGGATCGCGAGCGCGACGATCACCGGCAACGCGATGATCAACAGCCGCCGAATCATGGTCTTTCCGTTCATCAGTCCTCCCCCGACATCGGCCTCACATCGCGAACGTCAGGTTCCCGAGCACATCCTCGCCGAGTGCGCGGTCACCGGCGACGACGGCGACGGTCGGATCCGCTGTTGCGCGCCCCGCGGTGAGACGAGCGAAATCAGCATAATTGACCGTCACGGTCACAGTGGGCTCCACGTCGAAATCGGACACTATCGAAGCCCGACCGTCCACCGCGACGTTCACCGTGCTCTCGACGAGCCCGGTGACGACGATGCGGACGCGGCTGCCTTTCGGCGCTCCCGCTTTCTTGCCCACCAGAAACGGCAAGGCGCGATAGATCTCGTCGAACGCGAGTGCAGCGCTCGCAGCGTCGGCGGGCGGCGCCAATCCCAGGGTGTCCCGCAGGTCCAGTTCATGCATCCAACTGTCGAACACCCGGATCCGCATGAAGCGTCCGTAGGTGTCGGGGCCCGCCGGCGTGAACGAGTCGGCGTCGAAGTCGTCCTGGGTCATCGCCTGCAGTGCTTTTATCCGCCTCGACGTCGTATCGTCGAAGTCGGCGAGCACCGCCACTCGGCCACGGGCCCGATAGTGCTCCAGCCAGCGTTCGTTCATCGCGCCGATCTCATTGTGGACGTGTTCGAACGACTCCACATCGACGTCGGTTTCGGGCACCGGGTCGCCCAGCAGCAACAACTCCGTCGTCATGACGTGGGCGACCACATCGCCCACCGACCATCCCGGCAGAATCGACGGACCGTCCCACTGCTCGGCGGTGAGTTCGCCGGCGAGCGCCCGGATGGACCCCCACACCGAGGCCAGTGCAGCAATTGCCGGTTCCTTCGGCACGATTGTTCGCGTCATGATTCCAGAGCATAAGGTCCCTTACCTGCGGCTGCGGCCGAACAGGCGGTAACCGCCTCCATGCGGCACGTGCACTCACCCGGGGACGGCGCCTAGAGTTTGTGTGGTGACCACTGACAAGAACCTCCACGCCCAGATCACCGATTTGATCGCACACGAAAAAGAACTCCGCAGTCAGCTGACGGACGGCGAGATCACTCCCGAAGAGGAGCACGCGCAGCTCCGCGAGGTCGAGGTGCAGCTCGACCAGTGCTGGGACCTGCTCCGACAGCGCGACGCGCTGCGGCGTTCCGGCGGCGATCCCGACGACGCCGAGGTGCGGTCGGAGAACGTGGTCGAGGGCTACCTCAACTGACTTGGTAAGTTCTCTCCCGTGCGCCCCCGTAGCTCAGGGGATAGAGCAACCGCCTCCTAAGCGGTAGGTCGCAGGTTCGAATCCTGCCGAGGGCACCATCTTCTGCCCCGAGAGCACCCATCAAGGGCACATAGCCCTCGGCGGGAGCTCTCGGGGACGATTCTGGTGGGCATTGGCAACACAGTCAGGGCAACGCCCGCTCGAGGATGTCATCGTCCTCGTAGACCCCGCCGATCAGGAACCGCTTGCCTCCGACCTTCCCGAAACCGTTCTTCTCGTAGAACCGGTGCGCGCGGACGTTGAGTTCATTCACACCGAGCCACACCCCCGCACCACCGCGAGCCTGCGCCAACGTAAGGGTCTGCGCCATCAGCTGATGCGCGACCCCACCTCCGTGCGCACCGGGCAGCACGTAGCACTTGCTGAGTTCGACGGTCGGTCGCAGCGTGATGGCTGCCGCGACGTCGGGGTCAGCGGGCTCACCGAACACGATCATCGTGTAGCCGCTCAGGTGGTCAGAGTCGTCCGCGACGACGATGATTCGCTCCGGGTCGGCCAGGTACTCGTCGAAACGCTCCCGCGACAGCTCGGTCGCGATGAAGTCGGCCTTCGCGGCCGCGGTCGTCTGCGGTGGGCAGGCCAGCGGAAAGGTGGCGGCCGCAACCACTGCGAGCGCGTGGGCGTCGTCGCGGGTTGCCTGACGGATCAACATTCGGCCCAGGCTACAAGAGTTGACCCTGAGGACATTTCGACGCAAGCATGGCAAACTTCGGTGTTGCCGCAAGTTGCAGTAACCAGGCCCGAGGGAATCACCATGTTCAGCAGCACGATCAAGCGCCGTTCGTTTCTCGCCGGGGTCGCCGGCGTCTCTGTTGCTGCAGTGGCCTGCAGCACCGACTCCGACAGCGCCGGCCCGTCGGCCGGCGCCTCGAAGTCGGCCACCCCACTCCCGGACAGCATCCGTGCCGTCCTCGACAAACCCCGCTACCTCGAATCCGGCGCGACGTGGAGTCTGCTGGTCAGCGATGTAAAGACCGGAGAGGTCTTCTACGACCTCAACCCCGACGACATCGCACTCACCGGGTCGACGCGAAAGCTGTTCTCGGTCGGTATGGCGCTGAACACTCTCGGCGCCGACCACCGGATCACCACGCCCGTGTACCGCACCGGAACCGTCGTCCAGGGCACGCTGAACGGCGATCTGATCCTCGTCGGCAACGGTGACCTCACCTTCGGAGGCCGTCGCATCGACGCGGACACCGTGGAGTTCACCGACTTCGATCACAACGACGCCAACAACCTGGGCACCGCGATCCCGACGCCGCAGGATCCGCTTTTCGCCATCAACGACCTCGCCGCCCAGGTCAAAGCGGCGGGGATAAAGACCATCAGCGGGAATGTGATCGTCGACGACAGACTGTTCACCCCGTACCGCGTTCCGAACGGCAACTTGCTGATCACTCCGATCCTCGTGAACGAGAACATGGTCGACGTGATCGTCGATCCGACGCAGCCCGGCGGGCCGGCGACGGTCGACTATCGACCGAAATCGTCTGCCCTGACCGTCACGGGCGCGGTCACCACGGTTTCCGCAGGCACCGACAGCAAGGTGACGTTGTCCGACAACGGCCGGATCGAGTGCGTCGGCGTCGCCGGGTGCACCGGCACCGTCGGCGGCGACATCGCCGCGGATTATCAGGCACCGCTCACCGGCAACGAGACCTTCGTCGGCACGTTTCGAATCGAGGACCCTGCGGCCTACGCGCGCACCGCCTTCGTCGAAGCCCTGCGCCGCAACGGTATCGGCATGAGCGCTCCCGCAATAGGCCCCAACCCGGCGGCGCAGCTGCCTGCCGCGGACACCTACACCGACGACAACCGCGTCGCGTCCTTCGTCTCCCCGCCCTACCTCCAGCAGGCACAGCTCATCCTCAAGGTCAGCCTCAACCTCGGCGCGAACCTGGCGCTGAGCCTGTTCGGTCTGACCAAGGGAGCAACCACCATCGACACTGCCCTGGCCGCCGAGCGGGAGACGCTCATCGCCGATTTCGGTATCGAAGGCAAACAATTCGACTTCCCCACCAATGGCAGCGGCAGTCCTGACAGCAAGGCCTCGCCTCGCGCTCTGGTCCAGTTGCTGACCGCGATGAGCAAGACGGACGTGGCCGCCGACTATCAGGCCTGTTTGCCGATCATGGGGGTCAACGGTTCGCTGGCCTCTACCGGGACCACCCTGCCCGGCAAAGGCCACGTCTTCGCGAAGACCGGGACCACCGTGGAGCCCACCGAGGACGGGGAAGCCGTGAACCTCGTCGCCCAGAATCTCGCCGGTTACATCGAGACCAAGAGCGGTCGCACGGTCGCATACGCGCTGATGGTCAACAACGCCGGGCGCCTCGACGACTTCGGTCCGGAGATCTCGTCGGTCTTCGAGGACGAGGGCGTCATCTCGAGCATCATCTACGAGACACTCTGAACACACCACCCTCACGCACCCTGACAATCACCCTTGCCATACTTGGACCCGAGCATCGGCGTTCGAGAGGGGTAAGACATCAAAAGGTTTCTGGCACCGGCGTTGATCTTCATCGGGGTAGCGGCGATCACCGCAGCGATCGCGGTTCCACTGTGGTTGGTCCCCAAGCTCAAGGTGGTGCCGCTCGACCTCGACATCACCACCGTTGCGCAGTCGCAGCCGGCGGGTTTGACCGACAGCAATGACGTTCCCGCCCGGGTCTTCAACCGTTGCTCTGTCAGCGGACCGCGGGCGGAGGTCTTCGATGCCCATCTCACCCAGCAGCGCCGCACCGTGGTGATCGATCCGTCCGATTCCGGCCAGGTGACCGTGCAGTCGGGGCAGACGGTCCAAATTGATCGCATCCAGGACGGCGACGAGACGATCGAGCCGACCGTCGCCCCCGTCGATGGCCAACGTACCTGCGAGGATGGCGTGCTCACCGGCAGCGTCGACGTGGTTTCTCTCGACCGCGAAACCAGCAAGCCCAACGGCGAGATCAACCGCCTCCATACGATCGAGGCCCCCGAAGGCACCCGCACCATCGATGCCGAGGACAACTTCGTCGAGGCGCCCCGGGAAGGGTTCCAGTACAAGTTCGGTTTCGACGTCGACAAGTCAGACCAGCTGTACTACGACATCAACTCCCGCCAGGACGTCCCCGCGAAGTTCGTTGGCGAGACCGAGATCAACGGTCTGACAGCGTACGAGTTCGTCAGCGAGGTCCCCGAGATCGACCAGACGCTGCTCGAGACACCCAGCGGTCAACCGGGCCTGGGCACCTCGCTGGAGATGCCCGCGAGCTGGTGGGGCATCACCGGGATACCGGCCGACGAGAAGGTCGTGATGGACCGCTTCGCCAAGGCCACCCGGCACGTGTGGGTGGAGCCGAACACGGGCACCGTCCTCAACGGCCGCGAGATCCAGCACCAGTACTTCAAGTCGCCCGGCTGGGAGGATCCAGATTTGGCGGCGCCCATCCGTGACTTCCGGATGGATGCCTTCAGCGCGACGATGGCCTGGTCCGACGCGACGATCAAGCGTCAGTCCGACAAGGCGAGCGGCTACGTCGATCAACTGCGGTGGGGTGGCACGATCATCCCGATCATCATCGGGGTGGTGGGCGGCGTCGCCCTGCTGGCGGGAATCGGACTTCTGGTGCGGCGACGACCGGAGGAACCCGGCAACAGAGTTGAATGAGCACGTGCGCACCCTCGGTCTCATCGGTTTCAAACTGATCCTTGGACTGCTCACTCTCACTGCGCTCGTCACCGAGGTGGTGGTGCTGATCGATCGCGGCACGTTCGAAGCCGCCAATTTCTTCAGTTACTTCACCGTGGAGAGCAACCTGCTGGCCTCGGTGGTGCTGCTGCTCAGTGCGGGGTTGCTGGCGAGTGGACGATCGCTCGACCGGATCGCGATGCTGCGGGGCGCGAGCACCCTGTACATGCTCGTGACCGGCATCGGCTTCACCGTCCTGCTGTCCGGACTCGAAGCCACCCAGTTCACAGCGGTCGCATGGGACAACACGGTGTTGCACTACCTGGTCCCCGTCGCAGTTGCGATCGACTGGCTGATCGATCCGCCCGCGGTGGGCATCAGTTCCCGAAAAGCCATGATCTGGTTGATCTTTCCCCTGGTGTACGTGGCATACACCTCGATCCGCGGTCCGCTCGTCGACTGGTACCCCTACCCGTTCCTCGATCCGGGCGAGAACGGTGTCGCAGCCGTGATCGTGGTCAGCATCGGCATCGCCGTCCTCGCGGCCCTGATCTCGTTGGCGCTCGCCTGGTACAGCAGATTCCGGGTGGCTACACCCGGAGCGCCAACGCCACCACCAGCCGGGTCGACTGGTCTCCCAGATCCAGGCCGGTGAGTTCCCGCGTACGACGCAGCCGATACCGCAGCGTGTTCGGGTGCACGTGCAACTCACCCGCAGCCGTCCGGACATCGCCGAACGCGTCGAGGTACGCCCGCACCGACGGCACCAGCGCGGAATCATGGGCCAGGTCGTACTCGCGTAGCTGAGCAACCCGCGGATCGATCAGGTCGGGGTTGTCGGCGAGCAGACCGACGATCTCCGCGAGCAGCACCGGTGTTCGTGATTGCTCGACGGTACTGACGGCGTCGATGTGCGCTCCCTCCCGCTGCGCCGCGTCGAGGACCCGATCCACGTCTTGACGCAGTCCTGCCACTGCGCCAAGACCCGCCCGCGACTCGGCGACCACGCCGCGCACCCGGACACCGAACCGGTGCTGCGCCGCCGCCACGGTCACGCGCGCCCACTGCAACGTCGCCGCGCCGGCGTCGGTCCGCGGAAACAGTACGTAGACACGGTCGCCCGCGGCCGCAGTCACCGAGTCGGTCCGAAAGGCACTGGCGTGCAGCGTCAGTGCCGGGAGGTATGACCCTGTCAACACAGTGCCCGCATCCGCGACGTCGCGGCCGCCGAAGCCCACGACCGCGACCGGACCGTCCACCGGAAGGGCCAGAGCGGATGCGAGATACGGGACGTCGATGACCTCGCCGCGCAGCCCGAGCAGCCGCTGCACCTGTTCTCCGTGCACCGACGGCACCGCTGCGGAACGGGCGATGATCCGAGCCGCCACCGCAGCCGCACCCGTGATCACCGCGCCTGCGTCGTCCGGCATGACCGCAGCGCCCTGTTGTAACCACAGGGTGCCCAGATATGTTGCGGCACCGGGCTCGCGGATACCGATGGCGATCCGGGGTCGCAATCCGAGGTCCACGCGTTCGGCCACCGAAACGACCTCCGTCCGGGACCGCAGGGCGCCGAACACACCCCATTGCCGCAGCCAGTCGAGCATCTCCGGTGGGCCTTCACGCCCGAGGATGGACAACCGGCGTAGCGTATCCGCCTGCTCGTCGGAACTGCTGTAGGCCAGCACATGAGAGTCGGCGTCCTCGATACTCACCAGGCCGCCGGTACGGTCGGCGACAGCTTGCGCGAGAGCGAACAGGTCGCCTGCGGTACCGCTCGCCATGGATTCAGGTGATCCGGTCCGGGACTGATCCAGAACCCGCCCGATCAGGTTGTAGATCCGCTCCCACCGCGCATGCGGATCCACGGCCACCACCGCGATACCACCGGCCGCCGCCCGCCTGACCAGGTCGGCGTCGGGGAGCTTCATCAGGATGGCAATCGGTGTCCGGGTACCGAGCGTCGCCAGCCAGGCAGTGGCCTGTTCGGAATCCACGCCGACCAGCAGTGCCAGTTCCGCGGCGCGGGCGGCCCGTCCGACACCGAGCAACAGGTCGTCGGCGTCGAGCAGCGCAACGGTCGAGACCGGCTGGTCAAGCCCTTCTGGTGCCTCGACCAGCGTCACCAGGGTGCCGTCGAGCGCGAGGAGCAATCTCCCGAGGGTCAGCGAACCATCGGGCGGGACGGCACCGTGCGGTCGAGCCATCGAGGCATCCTTTGTCTGGGTGAACCAAGAATAGGGCATTACCTTGTCCGATCGGCTATCGTTCGGCGGATCGGATCGCGATGCAATGGATTCATGGACGCCATCACCACTCCCCCGACCGCCCGGAACGAGCCGGTCCACACCTACGCACCCGGATCCGCCGAGCGAGCCCGCATCAGCGCAGAGCTCGACAGACAGACGGCAGCAGGACCCATCGACCTGCCTCACGTCATCGGCGGAGTCCACGCCACCGGCGTCGGTGAACGCACCTGCGTGGTGCAACCCCATGCACACAACGACGTCCTCGGAACGTTCACGAACGCCACCGGAGACGACGCACGAGCGGCCGTCGCTGCCGCCCGTGATGCCGCAGCCGACTGGGCAGCAACATCATTCGATGATCGCGCCGCAGTGTTGCTGCGTGCCGCTGACCTGCTGTCCGGACCGTGGCGCGAGAAGATCGCTGCCGCCACCATGCTCGGGCAGTCGAAAACGGTGCAGCAGGCCGAGATCGACGCGCCGTGCGAGCTGGTCGACTTCTGGCGTTTCAACGTCGGGTTCGCCCGCGAGATCCTCGCCGAGCAGCCCATCTCCGGTCCCGGGGTGTGGAATCGGCTCGACCACCGCCCCCTCGAAGGCTTCGTCTACGCGATCACGCCGTTCAACTTCACCGCCATCGCGGCGAACCTGCCCACCGCACCCATGTTGATGGGCAACACCGTCGTCTGGAAGCCGTCACCCACCCAGACCTACGCCGCCTACCTCACCATGACGCTCCTCGAGGCCGCCGGGATGCCGCCCGGAGTGATCAATCTCGTTGCCGGTGACGGCATCGCGGTGTCGGACGTAGCGCTGGCAGACCCGAACCTCGCCGGTATCCACTTCACCGGCTCGACCGCGACGTTCCAGCACCTGTGGCGTGAGGTGGGCTCCAACATCGAGCGATACCGCACGTACCCGCGACTCGTCGGCGAGACCGGTGGCAAAGACTTTGTGCTGGCTCATACGTCGGCCGATCCCGACGTCCTGCGCACTGCTCTGGTCCGCGGAGCGTTCGAGTACCAGGGCCAAAAGTGTTCTGCCGCTTCCCGCGCATACATCCCGAGATCGGTGTGGGACACGATGGGCGATGATTTCCTGGCCGAGACCAACGCACTCGCCTACGGCGACGTCCGCGATCTGCACAACTTCGGCGGAGCGGTCATCGACCAGCGGGCGTTCGACAAGTCGGCGGCAGCGATCGAGCGGGCGAAATCCGTCCCGTCCCTCACGGTCGCGGCGGGTGGCGGCCACGACGATTCGACAGGCTACTTTGTCCAGCCGACCGTCCTGCTGAGCGACGATCCCCACGACGAATCCTTCAGGACCGAGTACTTCGGCCCCATCCTGGCAGTGCACGTCTATCCTGACAACGAGTTCGAATCGATGGTGCACGAGGTCGATTCGAGTGCCCGTTACGCGCTGACCGGTGCAGTGATCGCCGACGACCGGGCCGCGGTGACCACCGCGATGTCGGGACTGCGGAACGCCGCCGGAAACTTCTACATCAACGACAAGCCCTCTGGCGCCGTTGTCGGACAGCAGCCTTTCGGCGGTGCGAGGGCCTCGGGCACCAACGACAAGGCGGGGTCGAAGCAGAACCTGATGCGGTGGACGTCCACCCGCACCATCAAGGAGACGTTCGACCCGCCGACCTCGTCGTCCTATCCCCACATGGCAGGTGAGCAGCCGTGAACGCACCCATCGTCGCAGTGACCCGCAACGTCATCATGGCCGCTGCTCGCAGCGACCGGATCAAACGCACCGCCGAGAAGATGCCCGTCACCCGGAACGTGGTGCACCGCTTTGTACCCGGCGAATCGTTCGACGAGGTTCTCGATGCCGGGACAGGCCTGCTCGCGTCCGGGCGCATGATCAGCATCGACCACCTCGGCGAGGACACCACCGACGAATCGGCGGCCGAGGCGACGGTACAGGCGTACCTGCGATTGATCGGGCTACTCGGCGAGCTGGAGGTCTCGTCACTCGAGCATCCCCTGGAGGTGTCACTGAAACTGTCTGCGCTGGGCCGTGCGTTGCCGCGCCACGGCGAGAAGATCGCGCTGGAAAACGCCCACCGGATCGCCGTCGCGGCAGCACAAGCCGGCGTCTGGGTGACCGTCGACGCCGAGGACCACACCACCACGGACGCCACCCTGCGGATCGTCCGCGAACTACGCGCCGACTTCCCCGACCTCGGAACCGTATTGCAGTCCTATCTGCATCGCACAGAGGATGATTGCGCCGAACTCTCAGGCCCGGGGTCGCGGATCAGGCTCTGCAAGGGAGCATATGCCGAACCCGCGGACGTGGCTTTCCAGACCAAGGCAGACGTCGACGACTCCTACCTTCGGTGCCTACGAATCCTGATGGAGGGCAGTGGTTATCCCATGGTTGCCAGCCATGACCCGGCGATGATCGCGGCAGCGGAGACGTTGTCCGCAGCCGCCGGCCGCCGACCCGAGGAGTGGGAACACCAGATGCTCTACGGCATTCGCAATGGTGAGCAGCTACGACTCGCGCAGGTAGGCCGCCAGGTCCGGGTGTATGTCCCCTTCGGTTCACAGTGGTACGGCTACTTCATGCGCCGCCTCGCCGAGCGTCCGGCCAACCTCACGTTCTTCCTGCGTGCGTTGGTCTCGCGCGGCTGATCCGCTTCCCCGCCCCCCCGAAACCGGAGGAACTGACACATCCTCCGACTTTTGCCACACCCTCCGACTGTGCAACCGGAGGACCTGCTCAAAGTCGGAGGAGGTCTGTTATCCACAGGGTGCGCATCCATCCACAATTGACCCCTGACCAACGCTCGAGGTCGCCGGCGCCGGTCACACTCATCGGCATGGACTTCACACCAGACGAGCACGGTCTGATTCGTCGCCGGGTCATCATAAAGTCGGGCATCGGTACGGATTCGGAGCTTCGATCGGCAAAGCAAGCCGGCGACCTGCAGTCGATCGTCCGTGGCGTCTCGGCTCCCGTTGACGAAGAACAACTCTCGCACGATGCCACATACCGTCGTGCGGTGATCGCCGTCGCCGGCCGCTCTCGCGTTCGGATCGTCAGCCACCAATCGGCGGCGGTCATGCACGGCATGGCGCTGCTGAAACCCGACAGACGGCACGTACACATGACTGCTCTATCGAAGGGCAAAGTCGAAGGTGATGTCCATGTCCACCAGGGTGACCTTGCCGCGGGCGACGTCGTCATGGTCGACGGCATTCGGGTCACCAGTCGAGCACTCACTGCTTGCGATGTAGCCAGAAGCGGCAGCTTCGAGCAGGCGGTCTCGGCACTCGATACTGCACTCCGCGAGGGGGTTCCGATTGTGGAACTGCATGCAATCGTGGCGCGATTTCCGTACGCAGAAGGAATCGGGACGTTGCGGAACGCGCTGATGGTCGCCGACGGTGACGCCGAGTCCGTCGGCGAATCTCTCAGCCGCGCATTGATGGTCGGTTGGGATGACATCCCGGTGCCGACCCTTCAACCCAGTTTTTACGACGACGAGGGATTCATAGGCCGGACCGACTTCGGCTGGGAAGGCAAGGTTGTCGGCGAGTTCGATGGCAAGACGAAATACCTGCGTTCGTGGCGCCCGGGTGAGCCTCCAGAAGAAACGGTGTATCGAGAGAAAGTGCGCGAAGACAGACTCCGCGCGCTCGGCCTCATCGTTGTGCGATGGACCTGGGACGACCTGATGCGACCGGATCGGCTCCACGCCAAACTGCAGAAGGCCCTGCGACAGGCCGGAATCATCGCGTAGGCCCCATACTTCCTCCGACACCAGCCACCTCCTCCGACTGCAACCGGAGGAACAGGACGAAGTCGGAGGAACTGACACATCCTCCGACTTCGGGGAGCGCCGTCCCGCTAACTAGTACCCGATGAAGCGATCGGTGTGTACCCGCCAGGGCTGCCAGCGGAGTTCAGGTTCGGCTCGGATCAGCATCGGCTTGAGTGCTGCCAGCATCGCCGGTGGCCCGGACAGGTAGTAATGCGCGCCGGGACGGGCGACGGATTCGATCTCTTCCACACTGACCAATCCACCCACGACGGTGATCACCTGGGCCCCGAGGTTCTTCGCCGCGTCCAGAACATCGGCGTACACCAACCGGTCGTCGGCGTTGGCCGCGTAGATCATCGAAACGTGGGACAGATCGCCGCCGGTTCGTGCAGTCAGCTCGGCGAGCATGGACCGGAACGGGGTGACCCCGATGCCCCCGGCGATGAAGACGGTGGGGGTTGAGGTCTTGCGGGGCAATGTGAAGTCGCCGCCCACCTCGTCGACGTACAGCCTGGTGGTAGAGCCGTCGATCAGACCCTTCTTGAACGCGGATGGTTCACCGACAGCGGTGAATCCGAAGCGCGTCTGAGACTCGGACGGTGCTCCGGCCAGCGAGAGCACCCGCCGGGTGCCCTGTTTGTCCGGCGACGGACTCCAGGTGGCCGCCGAGATCTGCGCCCACTGTCCGGGCCGAAACCGCAGCGGCGGCGTGGCGAGAACCTCGTACGTGTCGACACCGATCGGCCGTACCGACTCCACGGAGAGCACGGTTCGCCGCCACTGCATCCCGACGATGAATGTGAAGAGGCTGCCGGCGAGCAACGCGATCTCGGGGACGAACGCGAGCGTGAAGTCGGACGTGATCTCGAACGTCTGGCCCCAGAACATCAGTACACCGACGAGCGCCGCGTAGCCGACCTTGAGGATCCGCGTCGCGGGTGAGGTGAGTGGCTCGGTCAGCATGATCGCCGCGACGAACAGCAACGGCGTCGATGTGAAACCCAAGTCGAGCGCCTCACCGATCGGCGTGTCCGCATCGAGGGCGACGACGATGATCGTCAGGACCGACACCACGACGAAGACACCGACCAGCCACCACTCGCGCAGTTTCCACACCACCGCCGCGCCGATCACGATCATGGCGATGAGCAGCGGTTCGGCAGCAATCCACCAGACCGGATACTCGAACGGTCCGATGGAGAAGTAGGCGAGCAGATAGCTGATCACCGCGCCCGCGACCGCCGGATTGACGATGTGGCGGCGGCGCACGGCAAGGACGTACTTCGAGGCGCTCGCGACCGCGGCGGCGAGCACCAGTCCCCACGCGGCGTCGGAATCGGTGACGCCGGGGAAGATGAAGAACAGGATCAAGGCGGTGATCAACCACGATTCGCTGCCGGGTGGGACCCGTACGATTGCGGCGCACGCGTAGGTGACGACGCCGCAGACGATGACGAGGATTGCCAGCGATCCCAGCAACTGTGTTGCGGTATAGGCGAAGTCGGTGCCCGAGGCCGCAACGGCCAGCGAGTACGCGGCCAACAGCACCAGCGCCAGCAACACAAAGCGATACATCGAGATCCGGTCGATGAGGCGGACGAACGTCATAGAAAGAGCTCCAGTTCTCGAGCGTGAGAGTGCTCCACGCTGCCGTTGGCCCGCACGACCACGTAGTCGAACCGGAAGTCACTGAGCAATTGCTGCGGAGGACAGAAGAACAGCGCGGTCGACAGACCGTCGGCGGTCAGGGTGTCATCGGCGATCACCCAGGTGGCGAGCACCTCTCGGGTTGGTCTACCGCTCCGGGGATCGACGATGTGGTGCCAATCGGCCCACGCTCGCCGGTTACTCGCCGACCCGCAGATCGCGTTGTTCTCGATCACCACGGTGCCGATGGCCTTTGTCGGATCGGTCGGGTGCTCGAGGGCGATGCGGTGCGGCGCCGCACCGGCCCTGATGTCACCGCTGCCGTTGACGAGGAACTCGGGGAACCCGGCCTCTTCGATGAGCCGCGACACCCGGTCGACAGCGAACCCCTTCCCGCAGGCGCCGACGTCGATCAGGGTGGGCCGACTCGTGCTCAGGGCGCCCTGCCAGCCGGTGATCACGTCGTCCCAGGCAGGTACCGCTGCCACGGTGTCGGCGGGCCGCAGCGCGTACCCGGCGCCGTACCCGGCATCGTCCAGCGTCTGTCCCACCAGCGGCGTGACGAGACCGTCCGTGGCCTCGTAGAGACGCCGATGAAGGTCGATCATCGGCTGATCAGATTCTGCGACGGGGTACTGCCCCGCAGCGCGGGCGATCTCGGCGACCACCGAATCCGACCGAAACCTCGACCACACCTGGTCGATACGGCCGAGTTCGGCGGCGATCTGTGCGCGGAGCTCCCCGGGGATCGGCTGCGGCAACGCGATGTCCCAGGCCGTCCCCAGTGCGCTGAACTCCCATACAGACGTCGCCGCCGCCGAGCCGATGATCACGCCTGGGCTTCGCTCTTGATCTGATCGATCGCGTTGTTGAAACCACCCGAGGTCAACGATGAGCCGGACACCTTGCTGACATCGAGCTCGTCGATGCTCTTGCCGACCACGAGCGCGTCGATGCCGCCGGCGAACTTCTCCTGGAACTCGGCCGAGGTGCCCTTGGTCTGACTTCTGTCGAGGGTGAGCGCGGTGACCACCGAGTTCGACAGGGTGACCGTGACACCGATCGACTGCTCCCCACCGGGTGAGTTGTAGGTGCCGGTCGCCGAGTATTCGCCATCGGCATACGGCGAGGTCGAGTTCCCCTGTGCAGCTGTTGTTTCCGCAGCTGCCGACCCGGTTTCGGCGGATGTCGCCGCTGCCGCCGTGGTCGACGGGGAAGTGCTGCCGCCATCGTCGCCGCAGGCGGCAATCGCGGCGCCGGTGGCTGCGATCACCGCAGCCACCTTGCCCGCGTTGACAATTCGGCTTGTTGCAGATGAAGTGTTGATCGAGGTCATGGTGTATATAGTGCCTGCTGAGAGTCGACCGCGGTCCGTTTGACGGGACTTTGACAGGAATCTCTCAGAACTCAGCCAGCTTTAAGCGTGGCCGTGTTAAAGCGGTCTACCTGGCGTTTCACGGCTGTAGTTCACACTAGCGACCAGCCGCCTCGATGCGCGATGCCACCGCATCGACGAACACCGTGGAGATGTCGGCAGCCGATTCGGCGACATAGCTGGTGCCACCGGTGGCATCGGCGATCTGCTGCAGCGAGTCAGCGTCAGCGTCCTCGGTGATGCCGATGGTCAGGATGAGCACCGGCCTGGCCGGGTCCTCGAGCGCCTTCAGCTCAGCCAGCAGCCCCTGAAGGCTGATCGAGTTGTCGTCCTCGTTCTGACCGTCGGTCAGGATGATGACACTGTTCGAGAAGTTGGGGTCGTAGCTGTCCTGTACCTCTTTGAAGGCGGCCAGCGTCGTGTCGTAGAGCCCGGTCGCGCCGCCGAGGCGGTCGGGCAACGTCACGATCTGCGACTCCAGGTACTGGCGGTGTGTCTGCCCGTCCGCGTCGACGGTGTCGAGGCGCTCGATCGGCGCGATCGGAAGCCAGTCCTGTCCCTGCCCGCCCAAGTTGATCGAGAACAGCCACGCACCCAATGCGGTGTTGTTCGGGAACAACTTCAGCCCGTTCTGACTGGCCTCCACCAGCATCTCGGCACGCGTGGAGTCCCCCGCAGGTTCCTCCATCGAGCCCGACGCATCTTCGACGACAAGACTGCGGATCGGCACGCCGAGTACCGCCCACTGTCGCAGCGCCTTGTCCTCCTGCGATGGATCCTTGAGGGTCAGTACCGTCACCGGACCGACCCCACCCTCGGGGCCCGGCGCATCCACCGACGTACGGAATCCACTGGCGGTCAGGGCCTGTGCGCCCTGATCAGAGGCGATCTGCTCGGCGAGCTTCGCGCCCGCCTTCGCGATGGTGTCCTTGCGGGCGGCCGACGCGGTGTTGAGCATCGGGTAGTCCAAGACCATCGTCCCGTCGGCCGGGATCGACGGTGTCAGACCGCTGTCGGGATTCGCGCGTGCGAACTCGATGAAATGCTGCTCACTGACAACGGTCGGGGAATCGCTGCCCGCGGCCAGCGCGAGGCGGTCGCCGTCGGAGTCGCCGCCGACGCGCGCGTTGCCCTGCTGCAGCGCGAGCAGTGTCATGGCGTCGGTGAACTCTTTGCGGGTGATCGCGCCGTCCTGTTCGGCGGCCAGCGCGCCGACAATGGGTGCATCGCCGGTGCTCGAGTCGATCGGATTGCCCAGACGCAGCCCGGGCAGCGTCATGACGTCAACCCAGTTCTGCAGCGGTGCAGCATCTTTGGCCACAACCACCACGGGACTCGCCGCCACGGAGTCGGCGATGATGTCGGGTGACACGCGAACCTGATCGGTGACCTTGCGTGCCCTCGTCTGAGAGTCCGCGATCCACAGATCCGGAGCCTGATCGCCCTTGGTCAGCTGCCCGGCAACGTTGGCACCACTGACCGCCGTGACCGTGAAGTCATAGCAGGATCCGCTCGATGCCTGCGCCGCGACCGGCTTGAGGGTGCCGGCCATCGACGGGTCGGCGATCACCGCGACCGCCTCCCGGGAATCGCAATCGGTCCCCGACCCATCCCACACAGTGCGCCACAAGATCAGTCCCGCCACCAGCACCGCGACCAGCACCAGAGCGACAAGAGCCCAACGTCCCCCGCTACCCCGTCCGCCGTCACGATGCCCGCTGAATCCGAACTCTTCATCGGCGCTGCTGTCGACTCCATGTCGACCCATCCCCTCACCACCTTGTTTCGAGGCTCGCCGGATTCTATACACAGGTGGCGACGGCGATGTCAGGCGTAGAGGTCGTGGAACTTCTGGAGTGAGGTGTGGATGTCTCCCTTGACGACCTTCGCGGCCGCCCGCCCGGCGAGCCCGATCATCGGCAGGCCCCCGAGTTCGAGTTCGAAGGTGAGGTCGGTGCCGTCACCGGCGGGGGCGACCTCGAGGATCAGGGTCACCTTCACCCCGCCCTTGCCCTCGCCCTTCAAGCTGACGCGACGGGGCGGGTCGTAGTCGTCGACAACCCAGTTGAACCGCACGCGGGTGCCCTTGGCGGCGACGACCGACGACACCTTGGTGCCCTTTCCGATCTCCCCCGGCCCCGGGAGTTCACTGCGCCACCCGTCGTGAATGACAAGCCATTCACCGAATCGGGACAGGTCCAGCGCATGCTCCCACGCCTGTGCCGGCGCCAAGCCGACCTTGATCGAGTCTTTGACCTTTGCCATGCCGCTGACGTTAGCGTCCGAAGTACCGCAGTGGTGCGAGCGGCCGCCCGTGTCCGCTCAGACGGGGCAACTATTGGGCGCAGGCTGGTCCGCGAATCGGTCAGTGATCCAGTCGACGGCGGTCCCGGTGACCCCGAGGTTGGTGTGCCCACCGTCAGGTTTGCGCACGACCTCGATGACGTCGCCCGCAGCGCAGGCACGTTGTAGCGCCGCTGTGGTCCAGGCCGACAATATGATGGTGTCCTGGTCGCCATAGGCAACGAACAACGGACCGTCCGCCCGGCGAGCGGGCAGGGCATCACCTTGCAAGATCTCGCGAATCCTGTCGGCGGCATCCTGGTCTGCGATCGCCGCATCGCCGGGGGCGATCGACATGGCGGCGCTGAAGCGATCCGCCGTCGACGTCGGGCCGCAGGAAGTGAACACATCAGCGCCCGCGGCGAGACCGCCGCGCATGTAGTCACTCGGATCCAGATCGGGGTACACCTCGCGGAGCCCGGCGACCAGGTTCGGGATGAAGATCTTCTGGGCGTCGGTGTACTTGGTGTCGACCCCGGCGGCCGTGATCGGTGAGACGTCGGCAGCGGGCGCCAGCGCAGCCGCTCCCACGAATTCCAGTCCCTGCCCGTAGTCACCGGCGGCCTCCGCGGACGCCCAGGCGGCTTGCCCGCCTTGTGACGCACCGATGGCCGCCCAGCGATCGGAGGTGTTCGGGACGATGTTCCGGGCCGCGCGCACCGCATCGATCATGTTGAAGGCGACGGTTTTCGGTTCGAGGTACGGATGCGGCCGGGGGTTGCTCACCGCGGTCCCGAGCCCCTGGTAGTCACTGGCGGCGACAACGAATCCACGATTGAGCAGGCGGGTCACGTTGCCGGCTTCGCCGAGGAGGTCGGGATAGTCGGACGGACCGCAGCTCGGATCGGCGCCTGTCGTGCCGTGGCCCAGCGCGACGATCGGCCACCCGCCCGGCGGCGGATCACCCTCGGGCACCGCGATCACGCCCGAGACCTCGGTACCGAACCCGCCCCCGTATCCGGCGGTCGACCGGTAGACCACGCGGCTCAAGGTCCCGGCAGCGCCGAGATCGGCACTGGCCTCGAACGGCTCTTCCGAGACGATCGCTCCGCGCTCGGCAGGCGAGGGCGCCGGGGGCCGGGACGAGGACTGGGACGACGGGGACTGGGACGACGGGGACTGGGCCTGTGACGCCGCCGGCGACGACGACAGCGCCTGGCCGTCGTCGTCGCCGGTGGAACACGCGGTGATCGCGAGCAGTGCGACTGCAGGCGCGACCAGCGCTGTGGCCAGCTTCTTGATCAGATACCGATCAGTGCTGCTGGCCCGGGTTCTTCTTGTCGTCTTGCGCGAACTTCTTGGCGGCGTCCGCACCCTTCCTGACCTGGCCCGCGTACTTGCCCTTGGTGGCTTTGTTGACCGCGTCGGCACCCTGGTCGATGATTTTGGTGTTCTTGCTCAGGGTCGACTTGCCCTTGTTGATCAGGCCTTTGAGATCCATGGGATCCTCCTTCTGGTTACCCGTCCGAACGTGCTGCTTCGACGGTGTCGTGCTCTGAAGATCGGGAGTCCAGCCTACTTGACCAGCTCGCGATGACGGGATTCAGTCGCCAGAGCACCTCCACGGCGGCGATGCCGATTGCCGAGGCGATCAGGGCGACACTCGTCTTGGCCCAATCGGTGGGGTCGAGTTTGAACAGCTCCTGGGTGAACGGGAGGCTGAAGATCAGCACATAGGCCAGGGCCGAACCCGCGATCAGCAGAATCTTCCACCAGTTGTACGGCCGAGCGACCACAGCCAGCACCCACAGGGAGATGGCGATCAAGGTGATCAGCGCGGTGGTCGCGGCCTGCATCTGATCGGGTGTCATGTCGACCGAATCCTTGCTGCCCAGCTCCACCCCGCCACCGCCCGGGTAGACGATCGCGTAGGCGACGAAGGTGCAGACGGCGATGACGATGCCGGACGGGATCGCCAGCCGCAGGACCCGACCGACGAAGCCGGTACGGGCACGTTCGTTGTTCGGTGCGAGCGAGAGGATGAAGGCCGGGATACCGATCGTGAACCACGCCGAGATGGTGACGTGGATCGGCTGGAAGGGATACGAGATCGGGGTGAAGCCGAAGATCTTGCCCGCGACCCCGGCGATCCCGATCATCAGCGCGAGGAGCACCGCGTAGACGGTCTTGGTGAGGAACAGGTTGGAGACCCGTTCGATGTTGCCGATCACCCGGCGGCCTTCACCGACCACATACGGCAGGGTCGCGAAGCGATTGTCGAGCAGGACGATCTGCGCCACCGACCGGCTCGCCGAGCTGCCCGACCCCATCGCGACGCCGATGTCGGCGTCTTTGAGGGCCAGCACGTCGTTGACGCCGTCGCCGGTCATCGCGACCGTGTTGCCGCGAGACTGCAGCGCCCCCACCATCGCCCGCTTCTGGTCGGGGCGAACCCGACCGAAGGTGGTGTGGCTCTCGAGAACGTCGGCAAGTGGGCCCTGCTCGCTCGGCAGGTTGCGCGCGTCCACCGCGTCGTCGACCGTACCGAGGCCTAGGGAACCCGCCACGGCCCCGACCGAGACCGCGTTGTCGCCCGAGATGACCTTCACCGCGACATTCTGCGAGGCGAAGTAGTCGAGGGTTTCACCCGCGTCCGGCCGGACGCGCTGTTCCAGGGCTATCAACGCACGCGCGGTGACCGTGCCGGGGGCGCTGAGGCCGACGGCCTCGGAGTCGACCGGGACGTCGGTCGAAGCGAGCAGCAGCACCCGCAGCCCACCTGCCCCGAGCTCGGTGGCGCGGGCAGCGGTGTCCCCTTCCGGGTCGAGCAGCATGTCGGGGGCACCGAGCAGCCAGTTACCGCGATCGGCACCGGACGAGCTGTCGGCGAAGGAGATCCCGCTCCATTTCTTGGCCGATGTGAACGGCGCGATGTGGGTGGAGGTCCACTCGGGGGCTTCCGGAAAGGCCTCCGCCATCGCCTGCACACTGGCGTTCGGACGCGGATCGTGCGCTGCCAGCGCCGCGAGTGCCTCCTCGAGATCGGCCTTCTCGCCGTGCACCACAACGAGTTCGGACAGGCGCATGCCGTTCTCGGTCAGCGTTCCGGTCTTGTCGGCACAGACGACGTTCACCCGGGCCAGACCCTCGATGGCAGGCAGTTCGTTCACCAGGCACTGCCGCCGGCCCAGCCTGACAACACCGACCGCGAAGGCGATGGTCGTCATCAGTACCAGTCCCTCGGGGACCATCGGAACCAGGGCCGCCACCATGCCCAGCAACGACGCCTTGATGCCGTTGTCACTGATGAACAGTTGGTTGATGATCGTCAGGAGCCCGGCCGGGATCAACAACCAGGTGATGATCTTGAGGATCTTGTCGATACCGCTGCGCAATTCCGAGTCGACAAGCGTGAACTTGCTTGCCTCTTCGGCCAATTGAGCTGCGTAGGCGTCTCGGCCGACCTTGGTTGCCCGATAGGCGCCCGATCCGGAGACGACGAAACTGCCCGACATGATGTGGTCGCCCGGCGACTTGTCCACCGCATCCGCTTCGCCGGTGAGCAGCGACTCGTCGATGTCGAGGGACGCCGATTCGACGGTGTCACCGTCGACGACGATCTGGTCGCCCGGGCCCAGCTCGATGATGTCGTCGAGGACGACCTCCCCCGGTGCGATCTCCGCCGCCACACCATCGCGCCGCACCATCGGCCTGGTCTGGCCGACGATCGCGAGGGCGTCGAGGGTCCGCTTCGCCCGGATCTCCTGGATGATGCCGATACCGCTGTTCGCGATGATCAGCAGCCCGAAGGCGCCGTTGATGATCGAGCCCGTGCTCATGACGATGATGAACAGCACGCCGAGGATGGCGTTGATGCGCGTGAACACGTTGGCGCGGACGATCTGGCCGACCGTCCGCCCAGATCGATCCGGGAGGACGTTGACCTGTCCGGCCGCCACCCGCTCGGCGACCTGGGCGCTGGTCAGTCCGGTGGCGACGTGGACCTCACCGAGGGCGGTCATGCGGCGATCTCCCACCACGACTGGCTGTCGAATCCGGGTCCGGTGCGTGAGCTGACGTCGAAGTGGGCGCCGGGCATCGGCGTGATCACCGGGATCTGAAGCGCCTGGGCCGCGGGCAGCAGTCGCTGAACCGGATCAGCCCACTCGTGGAGCGCGAGATTGAAGGTCGCCCAGTGGATCGGCAGCAGCAGCGACTCGGAGAGCTTGTCCCCGTTGAGCATCCGGTGGACCTCGACTGCTTCTTCCGGGTTGAGGTGGATGTCGGGCCAGAGCCTGTCGTACGCGCCGATCGCGATGAGCGTCAGGCCGAACGGACCGTACGAGGCACCGACCTCTGCGAAGGCGTCGGTGATACCGGAGTCGCCGGAGAAGAAGAAGTTGTTGTTCGGCCCCGCGACGGCCCAACTCGCCCACTGCGTGGTGTTACGTTGCAATCCGCGGCCCGAGAAGTGCCGCGCCGGGCAGCAGTTGAATGTGAGATCACCGACGGTGATCGATTCACCCCAGTCGGCCTCACGGATTCGCTCGGGGGCGATTCCCCAGTACTCCAGATGGGCGCCGACACCGATCGGCGCCACGAACATCGCCTCCGGATGCAGAACCGCGAGTTTGCGGACCGTTGCGGTGTCCAGGTGGTCGTAGTGGTCGTGGCTGATCAGGATGACGTCGAGCGAAGGCAGTTCTGAGAGGGAGTGCGGCACCGGATGCATGCGGGCCGGACCGACAATGCTGGACGGTGAGCATCGTTTACTCCACACCGGATCGGTGAGAATGCGTCGACCGTCGAGTTCGACCAGCACCGACGCATGCCCGAACCACGTCGCCGCGAGGTCGGCGGCATGCTGCGGAAGCGGGGCGACGTCGAAGTGCAACGGCGTTTTCGGCTTGCCGATGTCCCCGCGGCGCAACATCGCCAGCGCCGCGGCCCGGTCACCTTCTATCGGGGTCGCCGGTTCGACATTCCCGAACGTGCCACCCGTCTGACGCGGCGACGCGCTGATGTGCGAGAGCACAAGATCTTTGGGCGCCCCCATTGCCCGATAGACCTCACCCCCCGCGGTCGCGCCGGCCGCGGCAAGCGCGACTCCGGCGGTGGCGGCACTGGTCAGGAGCCTGGGACCGGTCATCAGATTCGGAAGTCGCACCACGCAGGACACACTACCGGCCACCACCCCCGACGACCGGGATCGATGGTGATCGGGAATATCAGAGCGGTACGCTGACTTCTATTAACCATAGCCAGCAAACAGGAGGCAGTGATGAGTCAGATCGTCGATGCAGTCATCGTCGGAGCAGTGCGCACTCCGATCGGTAAGGGGAATGCAGGACACGAAGCCGAAGGCGGAGCTGGACCGAGAGTTGCGGGTGGTGGTCTCAACGGCGTTCATCCCGTCGACATGTTGGCCCACAGCCTGAAGGCGCTGGTGGCACAGACGGGCATAGACCCCGCGCTGGTCGACGACGTCATCACCGGCAACGTCACCCAAGCGGATGAACAGGGCCAGAACATCAGCCGCAACGCTGTGCTGGCCGCAGGCTTTCCCGAATCGGTGCCTGCGACCACGGTGAACCGTCAGTGCGGATCGAGCCAGCAGGCCATCTCGTTTGCGGCGCAAGCCGTGATGTCGGGTGTTCAAGACATCGTCATCGCCGCCGGCGTCGAGTCGATGAGCCGGGTTCCGATGATGTCCGACGTCCGTCCGGGCGCGAACCCGTTCGGCGAAGCACTCGCGCAGCGCTACCCCGAAGGTTTCATCCCACAGGGATACAGCGCCGAATTGATTGCAGCCGACTGGGGATTCTCCCGTACCGAACTCGACGAGTTCGCCATCTCGAGCCATGACAAGGCGACAGCGGCGACCAAAGCGGGCCGGTTCGACAACGAGATCGTGCCGCTCGCGGGTCTGACCTCCGACGAGATGATCCGTCCGGGCGGGACCGTCGACAAGCTCGCAGCGCTCAAGCCGGCCTTCTACAACCCGGCGATGAAGGAGCGGTTTCCGCAGATCGACTGGCGGATCAGCGCAGCCAACTCGAGTCCGCTCTCCGACGGCAGTGCCGCAGTGCTGATCATGAGCAGCACCAAGGCCAAAGAACTCGGCCTCACGCCGCTCGCCCGTCTGCACAGCTTCTCCGTCGTCGGTTCCGATCCGATCTACATGCTCACCGGCGTCATCCCGGCAACCCAGAAGGTGCTCGCCCGGGCCGGGTTGTCGATCTCCGACATCGACCTGTTCGAGGTCAACGAGGCGTTCTCCCCCGTGGTGCTGGCCTGGGCCAAGGACACCGGCGCCGACCTTGCGAAGACGAACGTCAACGGCGGCGCCATCGCACTGGGCCACCCGCTAGGGGCGAGCGGAGCCCGCATCATGACCACCCTGGTCAACGCGCTGGAACAGACCGGCGGACGCTACGGTCTTCAGACGATGTGTGAGGCAGGCGGTCTCGCCAACGCCACCATCATCGAGCGGCTGTAATCCCCCGCCCCTCCCAAACGCTCCACAAATACGAAGGCGCTCCACATATTTGTGGAGCGTCTTTGTAGTTGTGGAGCGTTTACGGGTGGGCCTAGGCGTATCCCGCTCTGCGCAGGCCGTTGCGCAGGATCCGGCGCAACCGGTCGGGGTTCATCAGATCGTCCCAGCCCCACCGAGCGACGGTGAACCCCAGTTCGTTCAGACGCTCCTCGCGTCGTTTCTCCCGGTAGACCGCATCGGCAGGCGATTCACCCGGCTTCAGGTAGCGGATGTACTTGTCGTACCCGTCGAATTCGCCCAACAGTGTGCCCTTGATGCGAAAGTCGGTTCGCGCCGCGAAGACACCGTCCGAGTCATGGATCTCCGGTTGCAGCTCGAGTACCGGGATATCACCCATGGTGGACATCAATGCGCGCGACCAAGACTCACCGATGCTCTCCGCTGCGACATCGGCGAATGCCACCGCTCGTCGTGCAGTGTCGATGCCTTTTCGTCGACCGGCCCGAGCGACGATGGTCTCCAGTTCGAGACGCGTCGCTCCCATGCGCAGCGCGGCGTCACACGCGCAGACTCCCTGTTCGAAGGTGCCGGCGCGACTGATGTCGACCGCCGTCCGTGCCGGTGTCGTCACCAGGAGTCCGGGCAGTTCGATGACCTCATCCGGCTGCCAGGGCGTTGCATGAAGGGTGCAGGCACGAGTTCGATCGCGACCACCACCGGTCCGGTTGGCGGTGAAATGCACCCGCTCGAGATCACCTCCCAGCATCGGCATTCCCCACAGCGCTGCCGCCGACCAATGGCTGACCGCTTTGTCGCCACGCCCCGCGTCGACTGCTCCGAGAACCTTGTATCGGTAGCGGTGTTGCCGCTGTTCACGAGTCAGCAGTTCTCCGGCCGACCCACTGGGCAGATACATCCCCCAGTAGACCCTCTCCAGCGTGCCGTGCCGAGTTGCTGCCTGGAGCGAGTGGTCGCTCAGGCCTGCCGTACGCGCGTTGCGGCGCAGAATGAGCCCGTCCGGTGTCAGTTCGTGTTCCCCCACCTGACCGATCCTGGGGCACCAACTCCGCCCGCCTGCCGGATCCATGCCGTTCAGATCGAGGGCTGTGGATAGCTTGCCTACTGTGGACAACCATCAGACGCTCCACAAATACAAAGCCGCTCCACATATTTGTGGAGCGGCTTTGTAAAGGTGGAGCGTTTGCGGGAGGTGGTGGAGATGGGGCCACTACACTGGAACGGTGGCAGATGAGTTGGTGTTGGCGATCGACCTCGGTGGCACGAAAGTGGAAGCCGCTCTGGTCGACCCGGACGGGGCGGTACTCGCCGCTACGCGAAGCCGGGCTCCGACAGGCGCAGGTTCCTCGACCACGGACCTCGACGCTGCCGTTCTTGCGGTGGTCGACCACGCGCTGAGCAACGCACCCGAGAGCGCGACGATCATCGGCGTCGGGATCGCGGCGGCCGGGCCTGTCGACGAACAGGCGGGAACACTCTCCCCCATCAACATTCCACAGTGGCGCGACTACCCGCTGCGAGCGCTGATCGTGGAACGCATCCGAGAAACTCTGGGAGACAAACCCGTCCACTTCCACCGCGACGGCGTGGCCATCGTGCTGGCTGCCCACTGGCGAGGCAACGCAGCAGGGGTGAACAACTTGCTGGGAATGGTGATCTCCACCGGTATCGGCGGTGGCTTCATCTCCGGCGGCCGAGTTCTTGCGGGCAACTCCGGGCACATCGGGCAGATCCAGGTTTCCGGCTTCACCGGCGAGCTGAGCATCGGGAGCCGGACCACCCTGGAATCGGTTGCCTCCGGGCCGCATACGGTCGCGTGGGCAAATACACAGGGATGGACCGGACGCACCGGAGAAGAACTCGCCGCCGCCTACCGCGACGGTGATCCGATTGCCCGACGCGCCGTGATACGGGTGTCCGAGGCGGTGGGCCAGGCGATCTGTAGTGCGTGCGCGCTGGTCGAGACCGACGTGGTGGCCATCGGCGGCGGGTTCTCGCAGGTCACCCCCGACCTCGTACCGATGATCGCGCAGGTGGTGAACAGCCACCCTCTGGACTATGTTTCGCGAGTGCGGGTCATCGACGCAGGACTTGCCGAGACCGCGCCGCTCACCGGCGCGGCCGCCCTGGTCTACCGACGTGATCTGGTGGGGCTACACCCCTGACAACCGCGCGACCACCGGTGCGGAGTTCGTGTCGAGAAGGTCAGCCCGCCAGCGATCGACTGATGACGAGTCGCTGGATCTGGTTCGTTCCCTCGAAGATCTGGGTGATCTTCGCTTCGCGCATGAGCCGCTCGACGCGGAAGTCCTTGGTGTATCCGTAGCCACCGAAGACCTGGACTGCGTCGGTGGTGACCTTCATGGCGGCGTCGGTGGCCACCAGCTTCGCCACCGATGCGTTGCGGGAGTACGGCAGTCCGGCGTCGCGGCGTCGCGCGGCATCGAGGTAGGTCGCACGCGCGGAGTCGACTGCAGCAGCCATGTCCGCGAGCAGGAAGCCCAGCCCCTGGTGATCGATGATCTTCTTACCGAATGTTTTTCGCTCTTTTGCATAGGCGACCGCTTCATCGAGTGCGGCCTGGGCGATTCCGACCGCGACCGCGGCGATGCCCAGCCGTCCGGAATCGAGTGCGCTGAAGGCGATCTGCAGTCCCTGACCATCCCCTCCGATACGACGCTCCTCGGGGATGAAGGCTCCATCGTAGTGCGCAGATGTCGTCGGGACCGCCGCCAGGCCCATCTTCTCTTCGGGCTTGCCGAAGGTGAGTCCCTCGGTGTCGCCGGGGACCAGAAAGCAGGAAATTCCCTTGGATCCTTCGCCTGTGCGCGCGAAAAGATTGTAGAAGTCCGCGACGCCACCGTGGGTGATCCAGGCTTTGGCTCCGGTCACCCGGTACCCGCCGCCCGTGGCCTCCGCCTTGCAGTTCAGGGCCGCGGCATCTGAACCGGCCTGCGGCTCCGACAGGCTGTAGGCACCGATCTTCTCGCCACCGAGCATCTCCGGCAGCCATCGCTGCTTCTGCTCGTCCGTCCCGAACATCATGAGTGGATGGCAGGACAGACTGTGCACACTCACCGCCACGGCCACTGCGGCCCAGCGCGCCGCGAGCTCTTCGAGGACTTGCAGGTACACCTCGTACGGCTGGCCACCCCCGCCCCACTCCTCGGGGTACGGCAGGCTGAGCAACCCGGTCTGACCGAGCACGGCAAAGGCTTCCTCCGGATACTTCTCGGCCTTCTCGTACTCGTCGACGATCGGCTTGAGGGTCTTATCGGCAACGTCGCTCGCCAATTGCACCAGGTCACGGGCTTCTTCGGTAGGCAGTAGTCGATTGACAGACATCGCGATCTCCCTCGATCATCACGGCGGGACAGTACTGGCACGCCAGCTTCAGTACTCAACACAGTACTGGACGACGTCAAGCAGTACTATCTACCCCATGGTCCCGACCACCGCTCCAGGCGTTCACGCCACCGCACGCCGGGCCGAGTTGTTCGACTCGCTTGTGCGCCTTTTCCTGTCCGAGGGGTTCGCGCACCTCACTCTCGACGAGATCGCCGCCCGGTTGCGGTGCTCGAAGTCGACCCTTTACACCCTGGCGGGTAGCAAAGGCGACCTCGTCCAAGCGGTCACCGTCCATTTCTTCCGTGCCGCGACCGCCGAGGTAGAAGGGGCAGTGGCAACAGCGGACGGAACCCGCGCCCGCCTCACGGCGTATCTGACGGCGGTCGGGGCCGCGCTGGCCCCGGCATCCGAACAGTTCATGGACGACCTCGCCGGATATCCACCGGCTCGAGATGTCTACGAACACAACACCAGGGCTGCGGCGGACCGGGTACGCGATCTCATCATCGAGGGCGCCGCGGCCGGTGATGTGCGCGACGTCCACGCCGCGTTCGTCGCCGATGTCGCCACGTCGGTCATGGTGCGCATCCAGCAACGCAGCATCAAAAACGCTGTCGGACTGGATGACTCGTCGGCCTACCTGGAGCTTGCCGAACTGCTGACCACAGGGATCGGTCCGCTACCGGCGACCTCGTGA
Source organism: Williamsia limnetica (assembly GCF_003217475.1). Lineage (GTDB taxonomy): Bacteria > Actinomycetota > Actinomycetes > Mycobacteriales > Mycobacteriaceae > Williamsia > Williamsia limnetica. Next base: position 309,413 of record NZ_QJSP01000003.1, read on the forward strand.
TGCGCCACCGTCAACGCCGCCAGCAGCACACCGCACACCACACCGACTGCGGTGTCGGCCACCCGATCGAGCGCGACGTCGGCGGTCAAGCCTGCGCCGAGCCCGGTGAGCAGCAACGCCATCGGGGTCACCGCCAGGGAACACAAGGCGTAGTTCACCGTGGCCAGCACCTCTGCGGCCACCTGCAGCAGCACGATCAGCGCGACCGCACCCCAATATCCCAGTGGGAGCGCCAGCAGCGCGATCGCGACCGCAGCGCCGACCACATTCCCCAGTAACCGCTGCACGCCACGGTTGACGGTCGCGTGGTAGTCGATGCCCTGCAGACTCGCCAGCGCACCCATGGCTGCCCACATGGGGTGTTGCAAGCCCGCAGCCACGGCGATGGTGGCCGCGACCGCGCAGGCGGCGACGATTCGCGTCGATCGCCAGAGCAGACGCCGATTGCAGCCTCCACGTAGCTCGGTGAACACGCTGACGCGTTCGGCGATCCGATGATGGTCGTCACCGAAGAGCGCGTCCTTCGCCCACGGGGCGAGCGAGGCCGCGATCCCGAACAGGGCTCCGATGATCGCCGCGCCTGCCAGACGTCCGACATCGGCCGCCGTCGTCGCGAAACCGGCCGCACCGGTGGCGGCGAAGATCAGCACCACCGCGCCCGGCCCCATGAGACGGACAGCCGATACGAGCAGCGCGGCCACCCCGGCCGCCAATGAGATCGCGCCGACCTGCACTGCGGTCGACGATCCCGACGCACCGAGGATCGCCCCGAATACGACATAGAGCACCACTGACCCACCGACGACCAACAACCTCGGAAGCCGGACGCGGTATGGGTCGGCCCTGCAGAACGCCGAGGTCAGCGCGCCCAGAGCTGCGAATCCGGCGAGGTCTCGATGACCGAGCAGGCCGCCCACGACGAGGACGAGGCCGACCGCGACCCCCACGCGTATAGCGGGCGCGATCGCGGTGCCACCGCGATTGAACGTCACAGCGGCGTTCCACCAGGTGCGCGGCGCGCAGACATGGCGCAGCGCCGAGCCGCTGCGGCGAGCCTGTTCGGACAGTGCAGACGTGGCGGGCACCAGGGTGTTGATTGTGGGCACGAAAGTAATTTATCACTATTTTACTAGTGAACTAAATGCCGGTGGACCGTTACGATGGCCGGGTGACGTCAGACAGCGCCCCGAACGACATCGTCGAGCGAATCGGCCGCGAGTGGGCGCAGGCGTACCCCGACCTCGACACCACCCCCGTCGAGGTGCTCGGCCGCATCAACCGCATTGCGTCGGCACTGACGCATTCTCTCGACCGCGACCTCGAGGCGCATTCCATCGGTCGCTCGGAGTTCGACGTGCTCGGCGCTCTCGCGAGGGCGACGCGGCCACTGCGAGCCAGCGAAGTCGTCTCGACGACCATGCTCAGCGGCGCCTCGATCACCAAACTGACCGAACGTTTGTCCGACATCGGCCTGGTCCGCAGACGGAAATCGGACCGTGACGGCCGAGTGGTACTGCTCGAGCTCACCGAGGCCGGCCGCGAGCTCGTCGACACCCAATTTCCTCGCCGACTGGCTCGCGACACCAAGATCCTGGAATCACTGAGCCCAGAAGAGCGGACGACGCTGATCACGTTGCTGCGCAAAGTATCTCGGGCCTTACCCGAGTGATTCGGCGCTCGGCGGGCGCAGGCGTCAGCGGTCGGTGCAGCGGGGCAGGTTCTCCGACGACCAGGTGGTGAGATCTTCGAGGATGGGCATCAGGCGCTCTCCGGCCGGGCTCAGTCGATACGACACCGACATCGGAGGGCCCGGCGCCACGAGCCGCTCGATCAATCCGGCGCCGGCGAGTTCAGAGAGACGGCTGGAGAGCACCGAGTCACTGATCCCACCGACTCCCGCACGCAAGTCGACGAAGCCCGCCGGACCGTGCATCAACGTTCCGAGCAAGACGCCGTTCCAGCGCTTGCCGAGAAACGCAAAGGCCTCGTGCAGTGCGCCGTCACAGGCATGCGGCCGATGATCGCTCGGCCGATTCGCGGACATCCGGTGATCGTACTCAGCTGCCGACCGGATCTCTCGCCCAGCCACGGTCGCGGAGCCATCCGGTGACCACGCCGACTGCCTCGTTTAACTGGGGACGCTGGTCCGGCCCGCCGTAGTAGTGCGTGGCGCCGGCGATGGTCACCATCGTCTTGTCCGCGTGCCCCACCGCGTCGAACAGGCGTCGGGTATGACTCGGCGTGCAGGCGTCATCGGCCGAGTTGCCGATCACCAGGGTCGGCACCCCGACATCGGCGGCGCAGCGGGGTCCGTCGGCGAGGGCATCGTCGTAGCTCCACTGCGACAGCCAACTCCGCAGCGTGCTGAATCGGGCGAGTCCGACCGGCCCCATGTTCACCACCCGGGGATCGCCGAGATAGCAGGTTCCCGGTTGGCGGTCGTTGGGGTCCAGGGCCGGATCCAGCCAGCGCGGGTCCGCCATGGTGCCGTGGGTGACGAATCCGCGTTCCTCCTGCGGACGGCCCGACGCTGCCAGATCGTCGAGAGTTTGCTTGACCCACTTGGTGATCCGTCGGTTTCTGTCGATCTGCGCCTGTCGATATCTGGTGACGAACTCCGCGCTGTACGGCGGCTGATTGGGGTTCGCCGGATCGTAGAGGTCGAGCTCGGGATCGCGTACGTCCGGATCGTTCTCGTCGAGGACCGCGGGGTCCATCCACTCGGTCAGGGTGCCGTGCCTGCTCACATGCGCTGCCAGCAGCAACATCCCGTCCGCAGGCGACAGTCCGAGGGTGGTCAGGTCGGGTCCGTCGCCGGCCGGTGACTGGGTGACCGTCGGGTTGCGCGCCTGCTGCTGGTAGTAGAGGGACAACGCTCCCCCACCGCTCCATCCGGCCAGCACCACGTTGCGGTACCCCAGACGATGTCGGGCGTCGGCGACGCAGGCTCCCAGGTCTTCGACCACCTTCTCCATGTTCAGTGCGCTGTCGACCCCTCGGTACCGGCTGTTGCAGTAGATGACGTGGTGTCCCGCCCGGGCGAGTGCGTTGGTCATCGGCAGCCAGGCGCCGCCGCCGATCGGGTGCATGAACACCAGCACCGTGTCGGACGGGGTGTCCGGGGTGAGGATCTGCGCTTCCAGCGAGACGTGGGAACCGACTCCCCCGTACGTGTCCCGATAAGTTGAAGAGTCTTCGAAGACGATCAGATAGGTTTTGCGGCTGTACTTTTCACTCACGGATGCACCTCTTCTGTGGCGGCTGCCGCCATGGCCTCGACCAACGCAGCGCTCGGCTGCAGCCGACGGCGGGTGTCGATGGAGATGATCTTCCACTCCACCCGATCATCGATGTCAGCCCTCCTGCGCGCTCGCGCGCGGGCCCCTTCAGGCGCGCCGTGGTGGATGCCCTGCGGTGCGTGGGAGAGCAGACCCGCTGGCATGTCGATACCGAAGACGTTGCCGCCGTGGTAGAAAGCGACCTCGTCGTAGTCGACGTTGCGGTGGTACCAGGGCATTCGTTCGACGCCCGGCTTCCCCTCGGCCGGCCGGGGCAGGAAGTTCATCACGTAGACACCGGTCGCCTGCATGAACAGGTGCACTGTCGGTGGCAGATGCACGTCATCGGAGGTGATCACGTCATAGTCGTCGAGGTTGTACGCGAACGGGAAATTGTCACCTTTCCAGCCGGCGACGTCCAACGGATGGAACTCGTAGAACAGCGAGGTACGCCCCTGCCGATGCCGCAGCCGCACCTCGAACTCATCACGCTCCGGATCGTCGAACACCTCTGCCTCCGGTATCCGGACCAGCGAGGAGTCGAACGGGTGGTGACGGCCGAGCACCCCCGCATCCGGAACGCGGAATTCGTCGGTCGACTCGATCACGAGCAGGTGCGACGGGTTGTCCGGAATCTGACGGTAGGTGGTCGATTTCGGCAGGTAGACGAAGTCACCGGGACGGTAGTCCAGGCGGCCGAACTCGGTCTCGAAACAGCCGTTGCCCTCGTGGACGAAGTGGAGTTCGTCGCCGTCGACGTTGCGGGTCCAGAACGGCGCGGCCTCCTTCCGCCTGCTCAGGAAGATCCGGCAGTCGTCGTTGCTCAGCAGCAACAACGACTCACCCCCGGGGTCGCGCAGATCCGTCGGTTCCAGGAGGGCGGTCGAGACATCCGCACCGATCAGAGTCCCTTCGACGCGATATCGGGTCGGATCGTTTCGCCGGTACAGGTGGGCGGTGCGACCGGTGAATCCCGACCGGCCCATCTCGTCGTCTTTCAGTCCGTCGAGACCTCGGTGGATCCGGCGCGGTGTGTCCCCACTGCGTACCTGGACAAAACTCTCCATTGACCAACAGCCCCTTCACGACACAGCGATCTCCCAGTCGAACCGAAACTGATACTATATTCAGATTCAAATCTGTGGCACCGGATTCAGCGAATCGTCTGCGAGGATGAACAACCGACGTCGTCGGCACGCGTCATTCCCCCGGTCGCGGCCGATGGAACCCGAGACGAACGAGGTGATGGCAATGGCGATGCGGGCCAAAGGGCAGCGTACCGAGGCTGCCCTGCAAGAGGCGGCGCGCGAAGTCTTTGCGAAGAAGGGGTACTTTCGCACGAAGATCTCTGACATCACCGAGGCCGCGGGACGATCGGCCGGATCGTTCTACAACTACTACGACAGCAAAGAGCAACTACTCGAATCGTTGCTCGACCTGTTCTCGGCCGAGGTCCTCGACGTCAGCCTGCAGGCGAAAACCCACGATCCCTATGCCACCATCCGGACTGCGGTCGCTGCTTACTTCGCCGCGTACCGCAAGTATCTGCCGGAACTCGTTGGCGTCTTTCACTTGTCGATGACCGAGGAGTCGTTCGCCCGGCGCTGGCGGGAGAATAGGGCTGTCGGCTTTCGCAGCATCATCTCCGGTATAGCGCAACTCGAGAAGTCCGGTCACAAGGTGGATCTGGACCACGATGCGCTGGCGTCTGCGTTGATCTCGATGCTGGACTCCTACTGCTGGACCTCGATGGTCGCAGGCGGCGAGTTGGCGGGTGGTCCGATCGACGACGAGACGGCCATCGAGACCATCGCGGGCATCTGGTACCGAGCCGTTTTCGCAGCCAAACCCTGATCCCGCATCGGTTCATTCGGCCGACGCGGCCACCAAGCGATCGAGGAAATCTCGCTGTACCTTGTTGAGTTTGATCCGGGCCGTATCGAGATCGAACCACGCGACCCGATCGACTTCCGGAAATGCCGCCATCTTCCCGGATTTCGGCGGCCACTCCATCTCGAAGGTGTTGCTCACCGAGTCGGTGATGTCGAGGTCTGCTTCGATGGCGAAGGCGATGACCAGCTTTCCGCCGGACTGCTTGACCTCACCGAGTTCGATGACCTCACCTGCCGGTACGTCGAGCCCGAGTTCTTCGACGAACTCCCGGCGGGCGGCAACCAGCGGATCCTCGTCGTCGCCGTACTCACCTTTCGGAATCGACCAGGCCCCGTCGTCCTTTCGTGCCCAGAAAGGACCGCCGGGATGCGCGATCAACACCTCTGTCGCGGTGGCGCTCTGACGGAACAGCAGCAATCCGGCACTACGTTTCGGCACGTCGATCCTTCCCGGTCACCCGGCGTCCGGGGTTGCATCTAGTCTGGACCACGTGCCGTCCTCACTGCGCGTGGCCCTTGCCCTCGGCTCGGGTGGTGCTCGTGGCTACGCACACATCGGTGTCGTCGAAGAACTACGCGCTCGCGGGTTCGACATCGTCACCATCGCCGGATCGTCGATGGGCGCACTGGTGGGTGGTCTCACCGCGGCAGGCCGGATCGACGACTTCGCGGCGTGGGCCACTCGGTTGAGCCAGCGAGACGTGTTGCGACTGATGGATCCCAAGTGGTCGGCTCCGGGCGCGATCACCGCCGACCGCCTGCTCGCAGAGATGGCGGACTTGTTCTCCGGCCTGCAGATAGAGGATCTGCCGATCCCGTTCACCGCGGTCGCCACCGATCTGGTCGCCCGGCGTGAGGTGTGGTTCCAGCGCGGTCCCCTGCTGTCCGCCGTCCGCGCCTCGATCGCCATCCCCGGCCTGTTCACGCCGGTGATGATCAACGGCCGACTGCTCGTCGACGGCGGTCTCATGAATCCCATCCCGATCGAGCCGACCGCCGCGGTGCCCGTCGACCTGACGATCGCCGTGTCGCTGCTGGGCCCGCGTAGTCCGCGCGAGTCCGCGACCCCGATGAAGGAGTCCGCGGCACCGCAGCGATTCGAGGAGTGGCGCGAGCGTCTGCGTAAGACCGTCTCCGGTGTCACCGGCCGTGACGAGGCGCTCGCCAGGGAGCCGGCGAAGGACGACACGGGCATGCAGGCCCTACCCACCGACCTGCGGCTGACGGAGGTCACCGGCCTGTCGGTGGAGGCGATGCAGGGCCTGGTCTCCCGCTACCGGATGGCGGGGCTGCCGCCCGACGTGCTCATCAGCGTGCCCGCCGACGCCGCTCGCACCCTCGACTTCCATCGGGCCAAGGACATGATCGAACTCGGCCGTACGGTCACCGACACCGCGCTCACCGCAGCCGGGCACTGAGACACCCGTATCCCCCGGCTTCAGTCGACGAACGTGTCGGCAACCGCGAGTGCAGAGTCCAAGATCTCCAGACCCGCGGCGACTTCGCTGTCGCTGACGTTGCACGGCGGCACCATGTGGATCCTGTTGAAGTTGGCGAAGGGCAGCAAGCCGCCTTTCTTGCAGGCACCGAGTACCTCGCTCATCGCTGCGCTCGATCCGCCGTAGGGGGCAAGCGGTTCTCGCGTGTGCGGGTTCTTCACGAGCTCGACGGCCCAGAAGACCCCGACGCCGCGGACCTCACCCACGCTGGGATGGAATTCGGCCAGCTTCTCCAGTCCCGGTCCCAGCACCTCTGCACCGATTCTCGCGGCATTGTCGACGATGCCCTCGTCGGTCATCGCGTTGATGGTCGCGACTGCGGCGGCCGTCGCGAGTGGATGTCCGGAGTAGGTGAGTCCCCCGGGGTAGGGCCGGTCGGCGAACGTCGCCGCGATCTCACCGTTGATGGCCACGCCACCGAGGGGGACGTACCCGGAGTTCACGCCCTTGGCGAAGGTGATCAGATCGGGGGTCACACCGGAGTGGTTGATGGAGAACCACTTCCCCGTGCGACCGAACCCTGCCATCACCTCGTCGGCGATCATCACGATGCCGTGCCGGTCGCACAGTGCGCGTACGCCTTCGAGATATCCGGGTGGCGGCACCATGATGCCTGCAGTTCCTGGAACCGGTTCGAGCACGATCGCGGCGATCGTCTGCGGGCCCTCCATGGCGACCACCGACTCGAGGTGAGCCAGTGCCCGCTCGGATTCCTGCTGTTGGTCGGTCGAGTGAAACTCGGTGCGGTACAGGAACGGCCCGAAGAAGTGCACGACACCTGCGGCGCCGTAGTCGTTGGGCCAACGCCGCGGGTCGCCGGTCATGTTGATCGCGGTGTCGGTACCGCCGTGATACGAGCGGAAGCGGGTGAGCACCTTACGGCGGCCGGTGTGCAGGCGGGCCATCCGCACCGCATGCTCCACCGCATCGGCGCCGCCGTTGGTGAAGAAGATCTTGTCGAGGTCGCCCGGGGTGCGCTCCGTGATCAGTCGGGCGGCCTCGGACCGGGCGTCGTTGACGTGGGCCGGGGCGACCGTACACAGTTTGTTCGCCTGCTCGGCGATGGCGGCCACCACTTTCGGATGCTGGTGGCCGATGTTCGTGTTGACCATCTGCGACGAGAAGTCGAGCAGGCGATTGCCGTCGCCGTCCCACACATACGATCCGGCGGCGCCCAGGATCGTCATCGGTTTCAGCTGCGCCTGAGCCGACCAGGAATGGAAGACGTGCGCCCGGTCGAGTTCGTAGGCGCGGCGACCGCTTTCTCGCGCGGCGTCCAGAGCCGCCTCGGTCGGGAAGGGGGTGTTGTCGGTGTCCATGTTCACAGTCTGCCTTCCGCCATGCGCGCCACGGTCTCGGTCAGGACGTCCACACCTGCGGTCAGGTCCTGATCGTGGGTGTATTCATTCTCCGCGTGTGAGACACCGTCGACGCTGGGAATGAACAACATGACCGTCGGCACGATGTCCTTCATGTTGGTCGAATCGTGCCCGGCCCGGGTCCGCACCTGCATATGGCTGTGGCCCAGCGCGTCGATCACGTCTTCGGCCAGCGCCACGCCCTCGGGCTGGTAGGTGTGGCCCTTCCAGGTGTGTGCGAAACGGCGCTCGATCTGCACATCGGCGGCGACCTCGATTTCCGCGAATGCCCGATTGAGCTTCGCGTCGGCCTCGTCGAGCAACTCATCCGATGGCGACCGCAGGTCGAGATGCATGTGGACCTCCCGCGCCACCACCACCGGTGAGTTCGGATACACGTTCAGCTGCCCGCATGAGGTGTGCAGATCGTCGCCGTATTCGTCGGCGAGCTCACGTAGGGCCACCACCGCCTTCGCGGCCCCGTACAACGCATCCTGACGGTCGGCGATGGCCGTGGCACCGGTGTGCGACTGCGCGCCGATCACCGAGATCTCGTATTTGTTGGCGCCCCATGTCGAGGGGACCACCCCCATCAGCACCCCCGCCTTGTCGAGTTCGCGGCCCTGCTCGATATGGATCTCGGCATATGAAGCCACGCTCAACCCGCCCGGTGTGTGGTGCTCACCCGTCGTGAAGACGTCGTCGGCCCCGAGCATGTCCCAGCTCGCCAGCGCCTGGGCCACGGTGGTCCCCGAAGTGTCCTGGGTGTTCAGCGCTACGTCGAGATCGATCTTCCCGGTGAACACCCCGCTCCCCTGCATCGACGGCTTGAACCGCGACCCCTCCTCGTTGAACCAGTTGATCACCGCCAAGTTGTGCACGGCCTGATCGGGATTGGCGAGGTAGTACCGGCGCAGTCGGTCCATGGTGTGCGCCGCGGCGAGCACACCGTATGCGCCGTCGAATCGGCCACCGCGGGGCTGACTGTCCAGATGAGAACCCGCGAGCACATACGGCGCTCCGGGCACCAACTCATAGAGCCCGAACATGTTGCCGACGCGGTCATAACGCACGTCGAAGCCGCGATCGGTGAGCCAACCCGCCAACCACCGCCGGTTCTGGGCGTCGGCCTCCGTCGCCGCCTGTCTCTCGACTCCGCCGGCCGGTGTGGCCCCGAACGTCGACATCGTAGCGAAGTCCTCGATGAAGTCGGCGTCGGCGGTCGGGTCCTGCCCGATCCGCACTGCGACAGAAGAATCAGATGTGCTCATGGAAGGTCCCTTCGATGTTCTGCGTTACCACTATGCGCGCGCGGCGAGTGTCGGGGCCAGTGCCGGGATGATCGTTTCGCCATAGGCGCCGAGAGTGGCATCTTTACCGTCGTGCTGGAGGTAGACCGCGAATTGGTCGACGCCGAGCGAACGCAGTTCCTCGAGCCGCTCGATGTGCTGATCAGGGGTTCCCAGCAGACAGAATCGGTCGACTATCTCGTCGGGCACGAAACTGGTGTGGCTGTTGCCCACCCGCCCGTGTTCGTTGTAGTCGTACCCGGTGCGGTTCTTGATGTAGTCGGTCAGCGCGGCGGGTACCTGGGTGTCGTCGCCACCGTATTTGTTCACCAGGTCGGCGACGTGGTTGCCCACCATGCCACCGAACCAGCGACACTGATCACGTTGGTGCTCAATGTCTTCGCCCACGTACGCGGGCGCTGCGACGACGATGGACACCGCGTCGGGGTCTCGGCCGGCCGCCTCAGCAGCCTGTTTGACCCTGGTGACGGTCCACTCCACGATGGTGGGATCGGCCAGTTGCAGGATGAACCCGTCGGCGACCTGCCCGATCATCTCCAGAGCCTTGGGCCCGTACCCGGCGCCGTAGACGTCCAGGCGCGACCTGCCGGCCCACGGAAACCTGATCTCGGTGTCGTTGATGGTCGCGGTCCGGCCGTTGCCCAGTTCCTGGATGACCGAGATGCTCTCCCGCAAGGTCGCCAGTGTCGACGGCTTACCCGAGAGGACGCGAACCGCCGAGTCGCCGCGGCCTATCCCGCACACCGTTCGGTTGCCGTACATGGCGTTGAGCGTCGCGAACGTCGAGGCCGTGACGGTGGCGTCCCTCGTCAACGGATTGGTGACCATCGGCCCCACGATCACGTTGCGGGTGGCCGCGAGGATCTGGCTGTAGATCACATTCGGCTCGTGCCAGAGCACGTGTGAGTCGAAGGTCCAGACGTGCGTGAAGCCGCGATTCTCTGCGGCCACCGCCAGCTCGACGACCCGTGAGGCCGGTGGATTGCATTGCATGACAACGCCGAAGTCCATGAGAGTCTCCTTCTCAGATCAGGTTCTGCGAGAGCTCGCGGCGGACGAACTGCCCGTCCGCACGAGAGCCGAGGTAAGTTCGGCGCTCGACGATCTTCTTGCCCCGCGAGAGCACGGTGTCGACGGCGCCGTCGATCTCGAAACCCTCCCAGGCCGAATAGTCCATGTTCATGTGGTGCGTTTTGTCGACCCCGATGCTGGTGTGCCCGTTGGGGTCATAAACGACCACGTCGGCGTCGGCACCCGGGGAGATCACGCCTTTGCGGGGGTACATCCCGAACATTCGGGCCGGGGTCGTAGCACACACCTCGACCCACCGCTCCAGACTGATCCGACCGTCGACGACGCCCTGGTACATCAGGTCGAGCCGGTGTTCGACTCCCCCGATGCCGTTGGGAATCTTGGAGAAATCGGAGATCCCGAGCTCTTTCTGGTCGACCATGCAGAACGGGCAGTGGTCGGTGGCGACGCCCGCGACGTCGCCGGTGCGGATGAACTTCCACAATTCGTCCTGATGTCCTTCTGCCCGAGACCGCAACGGAGTCGAGCAGACCCACTTCGCACCCTCGAATCCCGGCGCTCCGAGCTGCTCCTCGAGGGAGAGGTAGAGGTACTGCGGGCACGTCTCGGCGAAGACGTTCGCGCCGCGACCTCGGGCCGTCGCGATCTGCTCGAGCGCCTGGCGGGCCGAGACATGCACCACGTACAGCGGGGCGCCGGTCACATCCGCGAGCATGATGGCTCGATGGGTGGCTTCTTCTTCGAGTTGCCACGGCCGCGACACCCCGTGGTAGTACGGCGAGGTCTCACCTCGTTTGAGGTGCTGCGACACCAATTCGTCGATGGCGATGCCGTTCTCGGCGTGCATCATCATCAGCGCGCCGGTATCGGCCGACTTCTGCATGGCGCGCAGGATCTGCCCGTCGTTCGAGTAGTAGACGCCGGGGTATGCCATGAACAGCTTGAAGCTGGTGACCCCTTCGGTGATCAGTTCACCCATCGCAGAGATCGATTCGTCGTTGACGTCCCCGACGATCTGATGGAAGCCGTAGTCGATGGCACAGTTCCCCGCGGCCTTCTCGTGCCACTGCGCAAGGGTGTCCTGCAACCGCTGACCCGGAGTCTGGATCGCGAAGTCGACGATCGTCGTCGTGCCGCCGAATGCAGCCGCCCTGGTGCCGGTTTCGAAGGTGTCCGAGGCGGTGGTGCCGCCGAACGGCATCTGCATGTGGGTGTGGGCGTCCACGCCACCGGGGATGACGTACTTTCCGGTCGCATCGATCACCTCATCGACACTGCCGGCGAGATCGGCGCCGAAGGTTGCCGACCCGGGCTCGATCAGGGCCACGATGGATTCACCGTCGATCAGTACATCGATGAGCTGTCTGCCGGTGGCGGAGATGACGGTGCCACCGCTGATCAGAGTTGTCGACATCAGTTTCCCTGCTTTCCTGCCAGTTCGCGGTCCGGGTCGGTGGGATCGATCGGGTCGGCCTGCACCCGTTGGTCAACCACGACCGTGCCGCGCCAGGTTCCGATCAATCGCATGACGTGGTAGATGATCACCGCGGAGATCGCGCCGAGGGCGATGCCGCCGAAGCTGAGATCCCCGATCTTCCAGGAGAAATCGGCGATGCCGATGACGAGGGCGATGGCTGCGGTGAACTGGTTGATCGGCTTGGAGAAGTCGACCTTGTTGGTGACCCAGATGTGGACGCCGAGGATTCCGACCAGTCCGTACAGGGCGATGGTGACACCACCGAGGACGCCCGGCGGGATGGAGGCGATGACCGCGCCCACCTTCGGCGACAGGCCCAGCAGGATGGCTGCTGCACCCGCGACCCAGTAGGCCGCCGTCGAGTACACCTTCGTCGCCGCCATGACGCCGATGTTCTCGGCGTAGGTGGTGGTGGCCGAACCGCCGCCACTACCGGCGATCACGGTGGCCAAACCGTCTGCCGCCAAGGCTTTTCCGATGCGGTGATCGTTGTTGATGCCGGTCATGGTGTTGATGGACTTCACGTGTCCGATGTTCTCGACGACCAGGACGAGCACGACGGGGATGAACATCGGCAGGACCGACAGGTGGAAGGTGGGGGTGGCGAAGTCCGGCAGTCCCACCCAGCTCGCCGCACTGATCGGGTCGGTGTCGACCTCCCCGCGGGCCAGAGCGATGAAGTACCCGATGACGACACTGAGGAAGATCGCGAGCCGGCCGAGCAGCCCACGAAAAAGCACCAGGGACAGGACCAGCAGGACCAGCACGATGAAAGCGGTCACCGCGCCCTGCTCGAAGTTGGTCTTGGCCGTCGGAGCCAGGTTGAAACCGACAAGGGCGACAATCGAACCGGTGACGACCGGAGGCATCATGGCCTCGATCCAGCCGATGCCGCTGAAGTTGACCACCACGCCGATGATCATCAGCAGGGCTCCGACCACGACGATACCGCCGAGCGCACCCCCGGGCCCGTGAGCGGTGGAGGCGGCGATCGCCGGTGCGATGATGGCGAAACTCGAACCGAGGTAGCTCGGCAGGCGGTTGCGGGTGATGATCAGGAACAGGATCGTGCCGATGCCGGAGAACAGCAGTGTTGTCGCGGGCGGGAATCCGGTGAGTACGGGCACGAGGAAGGTGGCGCCGAACATGGCGACCACGTGCTGTAGGCCGATACCCACCGTTTTGGGCCAGCTCAGCCGTTCATGCGGTGCGACAACGGCATCACCGGTCTTGACTTGCCAGTCGAAGATGGACATGTGAGTTCCTTTCGGCACCGCGGGGTGACGGGGCCAGCTGTTAGGGAAAAGATCGACGCCGGTGTCGAAGGGTGATCGGGTCAGGACGATTCGCCGTGAATCACGGTTGATTTGTTGTGTATCAGGGTGATTCGAGGGTCAGGTGGTTGATCCGGAAGGCATTGCCCTCAGGGTCGAGGAAGACCGACTGCCAGGCGCCGTAGTACGTGCGTGCCGGCGCCTTCACGCAGGTGGCACCCGCGGCGACGGCCGTCTTGGTGGCGGTGTCGACCTCGTCGTCATCGGCCATCTCGAAGGTGAGGAACGAACTCACTCCATCGCCCGGGTTCTCGGGGGCGGCGAGATTGAGCATGTCGTAGGCGGTATGGGCGCTGAAGCCGAGCACGGTGTCACCGACGCGCAGCCCCCGGAAGTGTTCAGAACGCAATTCGACGACTTCGTCGAATCCGAACACGCGGCGGTAGAAATCGCTGAGTTTGCCGATGTCGTCGGCGAAGACGCTGGCGAAGGACAGTCCTGTGGTCATGGGTTGGGCACTCCTGGGCTTTCAGAGATCGACGGCGAGGCGTGGTGTCAGAGACCGGCTGACGCAGAGGATGACTCGCTTTCCCGCGTCTCGGGCGCGCTGGGAGAGCACGGTGTCGCGGTGATCGGGGATTCCGTCGAGCACCGTCGCGACACAGGCGCCGCATTCTCCTTGCAGACAGTTGAACTCCGCGTGCGGGAGCTCCTGACGGACGATTTCGAGCGCGGTGCGGTCAGCGGGCACCACCCGGACGACGCCCGTTCGGCGCAGTTCGATCTCGAACGACGCCGGCGCGTGCTCGGTCATCACTATGAGCTCAGGACAATCGTTTTCGCGAACTTGGACGTCAGATGATCACCTGAGCTGATCGGCGCGTACTTGGGCTGGTCGCCCTCGGCGACACAGGTGGGCAGGCATTCGATCATCGCGTCGTAGTTCGGCTGATGGAAGAAGACCAGGGACATGCGCTTGGTGTTGCCGCCGGCGTCGGGCCGCGGTGTGCGAACGCGATGCCGGGTGGAGGTCCACTGATCATTGGTCCACTGCGCCATGAGGTCTCCGATGTTGACCACCAGTGCGTCCGGCACAACAGGCACCGGGATCCAGTCTCCGTCCTTCGTGAACACCTCGAGGCCGCCCGGCGCTTCTTCCTGACGGACAATGGTGAGGCTGCCGTAGTCGGTGTGAGCACCGGCGCGCATCTGGCCGGGTTGGGGCGGGGTGGTCATGTGCGGGTAGTTGATGGCCCTCAGCATGGAGATGTCCTTGTCGATGGTGTCGACGAAGAAGTCGGGGTCCAATCCGAGGCCACGAGCGAAGGCGCTCATCAGCTTTCGCGACAGATCGTTCATCACCCGGAAATAGGTGGTCCACGCCTGCTCCATGGTCGCCGGTGTCTGGGGCCACTGGTTGGGCAGGAAGTGCGGTCCGGCGTTCTCTTTCGAGAAATACGGATCGGCGCCGTCGAAGTCGACCGGACCGACGTCGAACTTCTCGTGCAGATCACGTGGCTGCTGTACGTCTTCGCTGTACGAGAAGGCCTGTTCGCCGATCGAGGAGTACCCGCGGACGGTGTCGGGGCTCGGTTGCGCCACCCGGCGCTTGTCGGCTTCGGGCAGAGAGAAGAACTCGTCGGAGGTGCGGTACATCGCGTCGATGACCTCCGCCGGGACGCCGTGATTCTTGATCTGGAAGAAACCGATCTCGCGGCAGGCGAGATCGAGTTCGGCAGCGACCGCGGCCTTGGCCTCGTCGTCACCGTCGTGCAGGGCAGAAATGTCGATCACCGGCACCACAGACATCGTGTTCTCACTCCTTGTTCGTCGTCTCCGACCAAGTCTGTTGGCAACGCGAAAGGCCGACAAGGGGCAGGCGCTCCGACAGATCCGAACCCGGACTGTCACCTCGCGTCAATCGAAACATCTGCGTAACACTGGATTACGCAATCGACTTCTGGCACATCACGCCGTTAACAGTTCGCGAGCGCAGGTCCGCCAATACGTCAGCGCCGCGGACGTCGACCGAACGTCGTCTGCCGCACGTATTTGTCAGTCAGATGCCGTCCCGCGATGAGACCGTCATCGAACTGCTGGTCTCCGCCGCGCAGCGGTGAGACCGCAACATCTGCATTGGGATGTTGGTAGAAGGCGAACTCCAGTCGGGAGCTGTCCAGGGCCACCGAGCGGGGTGGGTTGGCGGTGCGATTCAAGGTGGCAGGCCACTGGTCTCCGGTCCACTCGGCCAGCAGGTCCCCGACCAGCACGACGAGCGTCGCCGGCGTGGTCGCGACCTCGTGCCACTCACCGTGCCGTCCGAGGACCTCGAGTCCACCCGGTGTCGATTCGGCCGATGTCACGGTGAACGCGCCGTAGTCGGTGTGGATACCCGCACGCGACTGATGTGGCAGCGGCGACTCCCCCTGCGCCGGGTAGTAGAGCGCCCGCAACATACTCAGCTCGGTGTCGAAGTCACCGGCGAAGTGATCCGCGGGCAGGCCGAACAGTTCCGCGGTGAGCGACATCAACTCGCCGCCGATGCGCTGCATGTGGCGGTAGTACTGCTCCCAGACCGACCGGAAGCCGGCAGGCGCCGCAGGCCACAGGTTCGGATAGGCCATCGGACCGGCACCCGGTTCACCGAGCACCGGTGCATCGACAGGGCCGATGTCCATCTTCTCCTTGAGGTCGCCGTGGGACTCCTCACCCAACGAGTACGACATCCCCTCCGAGCCCGATCCGGACCAGCCGCGCACCTGATCCGGAGCCGGCTGGGCGACCTGCTCCTTCACCGATTCCGGCAGCAGAAAGAACTGCCGGGACGTCGAATACAGCTCGGCCAGCAGTGCTGCCGGTATCCGGTGCCCGACCAGGTAGGCGTGGCCGGACCGGGTGCAGGCGGTGTCGAGGAGCTCGATCTGGCGGGCACGCGAGGGGGTGCCCGGCCCGATCTCGGAAAGATCGACCGGCGGGATGGAGAGCACGCGACTACTCTGCCTCACAGTCGGGTTCGGCGCCGCCTTCGAGAGCGCATCGACCGCTGACGAGGAGGAATGTGGTGACCAGCGGGACTGCGACCGTCGCAGATCTGGCGGTCGCGACCGGTGTCCAGATCGCCACCACACCGGCCACCTGGGACACCGCGGTGACCTCGGTGGTCGAGGCCGGCGAGGCACTCGACACGGTCGCGCTCGACGGCGCGGTGGTGGTGATCTCGTGGCAACCGGCTCGGCCGAACGGCCCACTTCCCGATCTGCGTTCGTTGCTCGACCCCCTGATCAGGAAGAAGCCTGCGGCGATACTCGTCAGCCCGGCGCGACCGGTCAATCCGCCGAAACAGGCCGTGGCGCTCGCAGAACGTGCCGAAATCTGCCTGCTCTGGAATGTCGGCCCCGATTCGGCGGCCGATGTCGCCGCGAAACTGAGTCGGCTGGTGTTGTCGGTGCAGCCGCCCGCCCCTGTCGAGGCAAATCCCGATACTGCTCTGCTGAACATCTTGCGCAGCGCCGACGACCTGGACACGCTGCTCGTCGCGATCGGCGACGCAGTGGGAGCATCCGTCCGGTTGTCGGAAACGATGTCGGGACACGTCCCGGGCACGATGTCGGGACACGTCCCGGGCACGGTCCTGCTTCCGCTCTCGGGCATCGCCGGGACCACACCCGCCCTCGAGGTCAGCCCGCGGGACACGTTGGGATCGAGCGAACTGGCCATACTCGACGGTGTGCTCGCGGTGGTCCGGCTGCACGTCAAACTCCGGGATACACACGTGGACGACGCATCGGTCGAGATCGCCCGCAACCTGAAGAACATCCTCGGCGAAGACCTGGTCCACCGCGAGGCCAGCCTGCGCAAGAGCCGCCGGCTGGCGCTGTTCCCCAGGCATGCCGTCGCGGTCCTGGCGATCGAACCCTTCGGCGTCTCGGTCGACATGAACGGACTCCACGATCTCAAGACCTCCCTCGCGCCGGTCGCGTCGCGGTTCGATCCCGATGCCATCACCATCGTCAACGAGGGGGTCCTGGTCGTGATGATCAAAGCGACCGCCGATCTCGATGCCCTGGCACGCGCGCTGTACCGCGGCGTGCAGGTACCGCTTGCTGTCGGCGCCGGCGATCACGTCGACGATCCGCGCAGCTACCCGGGCTCCTTCCGGCAGGCGGTCCGCGCCGTGGCCGTTGGCCGTCGCATCGGTGCGATCAATCGGGTCACCAGATACCGCGATCTCGGTGTGCTCGGACTGCTCTACCAACTACCCGAGCACGCGCGACGGGTCTTCGTCGACGAGACGTTGGGCTCCATTGCCGACGAGACACCGGACGGTCTCGATCAACGGCGGATCTTGCGGGTCCTGCGCTCGACGGACTGCAACATCGCCGAGTCGGCCCGTGAGTTGTACATCCACCCCAACACGTTGCGGAGCCGGATCGCCCGCATCGAGGCGGTCACCGGCCCGTTCATGAACGAGCCCGACCGCCGCCTGACGATCTTCACCGCTCTGTCGATGTTCTCGTTGGACAGCAACGTCGAGGGCGACTGACCTCACCAGCCCTGCGATCCGACCACAGGCACGGACTTAAACATGGGATGTTAGGTTGTTTGCCATGACGTCCCAGATCGAGCGGCCGCGCCGTACCAGCGAGGTGGTCGTCGACCGCATGCAAGAGCTCATCCGTGCCGGCGAGTGGCCCGTCGGTACTCGGATCCCCGCCGAACCGGAACTGGTCGAAGCGCTCGGCGTCGGTCGCAACACGATCCGCGAGGCGGTGCGCGCGCTCGAGCATTCCGGCTTCCTCGAACCACGCCGCGGCGACGGGACCTACGTGCGCAGCCGTAATCTGCTGGCAGCAGCCATCAGCCGCTGCGTCTCCAGCTCCGAGGTGCTCGAACTGCTCCAGGTCCGCCGCGCACTCGAACGCGAAGCCGCCCAGTCCGCCGCGCGCAACCGCACCCCCGAACACGTGCGCCGGCTGCGCGAACTGCTCATCGCCATGCGTTCGGCATTCGAGGCGGACGATCTGCAGCGCTACATCGACGCCGACATCGCCTTCCACACCACACTTGTTGCCGCCGCAGGCAATACGCTGCTCACGGAGCTCTACGACGGCTTGGCCGAGGTAATGAACCGAACCCACGCCACCCTCATCGCCGCCGACGTCGATGCCCACCCCCACCCGACGGGCCACGCCGAGGTGGTCGATGCGATCGCCGCAGGAGATCCCATCGCCGCGCTCGCCGCGGTCGATCACTATCTGAACCGATCCATCGAGGCCCTGTCATGACGGCAGCGTCGACCGAGACGGACCGGACAACGGCGCCGCACCAGCGACGAAGCGCAGCGATATTCGCCGCACTCGCCATCATGGTCGTGGCCGCCAACCTGCGTCCCGCTGTTGTCGCCGTCGGGCCCCTCATCGATGACATCAAGGTCTCTGAAGGGTTCAGCAGCGCCGCCGCCGGCCTCCTGACCACCCTGCCGGTGCTGTTCTTCGGGCTCGTGGCGCCGATAGCTCCGCGCATCGCCGCCCGGTTCGGCATCGAACGTACGGTCTTTGCCGCGATGGCCCTGCTCTGCGCCGCCATCCTGCTGCGCTGGGTGCCCAGCTGGTTCGCGTTGTTTGCAGGATCGGCGCTGGCCGGTGTCGCCATCGGTATCTGCAATGTCGTCCTCCCTGCTTTGATCAAGCGCGACTTCTCGCACCGCTCTGGGCTGATGACCGGGCTCTACTCGATGACACTGTCGGGCGGCGCGGCCCTGGCAGCCGGGCTGACCGTGCCGATCGACTCCGCAGTGGGCGAGAACTGGCGCGTCGCGCTGGCGAGCTGGTCACTGCTGGCCCTGCTCGGTCTGGTGCTGTGGATCCCACAACTCTCCCGGGTCCACCGGATCAGTACCGCCGCACTGCCCGCATCGCTCTGGCGCGACAAGATCGCCTGGGCCATCACCATTTTCATGGCATCGCAGTCGCTGATCTTCTACACGTTCACCGCCTGGCTCCCCGAATTCCTCGGCGACCGCGGAATGTCGAAAGCGGGAGCGGGCGGCCTACTCGCCCTCGCCCAGACAGTGGCGCTGCTCATGTCCCTGGCGGCGCCGATCGTCGCGGTCCGATTCCGGGATCAACGTGCGGTCACTTTCGTGGCCATCGCTGCCTGCGCGATCGGCTTCATCGGACTGGTGACCACCGAACAGCTCACCGTGCTGTGGGTGCTGCTCATCGCGGTCGGCCCAGGCGCCGCCATCAGCCTCGTGCTGCTGTTCATGGTGCTGCGCTCCTCCAGCACAGCCCAGACGAGCCAGGTCTCGGGAATGGCGCAGTCGGTCGGCTATTGCCTCGCTGCCATCGGGCCGCTGGCCATCGGCGCCCTGCACGACGCAACGGGCTCGTGGACCCTGTCGATGTCGGTGCTCGCACTCGCTCTCATCCCGCTGGCGGGGTCCACGCTGATCGCGGCCAAAGACAGCAAGATGCCCGTCTGACAGTCCACATGAGTCACCGCTTCAGCCGGCCGCGGGGTGGCCGGCGGGCTCGGCTAAGGTCGATTTCGATGCGGGTACGCCGCCGAATCTCACGTCGCTATCGGAGGAATGTTGACACTCTCACCGCAAGATCGGCTGCATGAGATCTATGCGACGGTGGTACGCCGCAATCCTGGCGAGAACGAGTTCCATCAAGCCGTTCGCGAAGTGATCGATTGCCTCGAACCCGTGGTGGACAAGCACCCTGAATACACCGAAGCCGCAGTACTGGAACGGACTTGCGAGCCGGAACGGCAGATCATCTTCCGCGTGCCCTGGGTCGATGACGCCGGACGAGTGCAGATCAACCGCGGATTCCGGGTCCAGTTCAACTCGGCGCTGGGCCCGTTCAAGGGCGGCTTACGCTTTCACCCGACAGTGAATCTGGGCATCGTCAAGTTCCTGGGCTTCGAACAGATCTTCAAGAACTCACTGACCGGTATGCCGATCGGCGGCGGCAAGGGTGGTTCGGATTTCGACCCGAAGGGACGCTCAGACGCCGAGGTGATGCGCTTCTGCCAATCGTTCATGAGCGAATTGGCCGGACACATAGGCGAATACGTAGACGTTCCGGCCGGTGACATCGGGGTGGGCGGACGTGAGATCGGATACCTGTTCGGTCAGTACAAACGCATCACCAAACGCTACGAGTCCGGCGTCCTCACCGGAAAGGGACTGACCTGGGGTGGATCCCTCGCCCGTAAAGAGGCCACCGGTTACGGCCTCGTCTACTTCGTCGACGAGATGCTACGGGCGAAGGGCGGCTCGTTCGACGGCAAGCGAGTTGTCGTCTCAGGGTCAGGAAACGTGGCCATCTACACCATCGAAAAGGTCACCGAACTGGGCGGGACGGTCGTCGCCTGTTCTGATTCGTCGGGCATCGTCGTCGACGAAAAAGGAATTGATGCAACACTTTTGGCACAGGTCAAAGAGAAGGACCGGGGCCGGGTCAGTGACTACGCCACGATCCGCGGAGGACAGGCCCAGTTCCGGGCCGCCGCATCGGTCTGGGACGTACCGTGCGACATCGCGTTGCCGTGCGCGACCCAGAACGAGTTGGATGCAGGCGCAGCGGCCACCCTGATCGCAAACGGATGCCACATCGTCGGCGAAGGCGCGAACATGCCCACGACGCCGGACGCAATTCGGCTGTTCAGGGACGCCGGGGTGCGTTTCGCGCCAGGCAAGGCGGCCAACGCAGGCGGAGTCGCCACCAGTGCGCTGGAGATGCAGCAAAACGCCAGCCGGGATTCGTGGACCTTCGAGCACACCGACGCCCGACTGGCTCAGATCATGGCCTCCGTGCACGAGCGATGCGCCCAGACCGCCGACGAGTACGGCTTGCCGGACAACTACGTCGCAGGCGCGAACATCGCCGGCTTCACCCGCGTGGCCGACGCGATGCTTGCGCTGGGTGTCATCTGAACTCAGCGCCGACAGCGTAGGCGTACGGTGAACTGGGGGTTCAGTTCAGTTCTCATGAGGAGACCGTATGACCAGCTCCACCACGACAGCCACCCGGTCCGGCCAGTTCGCCATCGGTGGCAAGCTCACCGTCAACCGCCTCGGATACGGAACGATGCAGCTCACCGGCCCCGGGGTGTGGGGACCCCCCAAAGATCCGGACGAAGCGGTCAAGGTTCTCCGCCGAGCCGTCGAACTCGGCGTCAATCTCCTCGACACCGCCGACTCCTACGGCCCGGTGGTGGCCGAGCCTCTGATCAAAGAAGCGCTCTACCCGTACGCCGACGACCTGGTCATCGCGACAAAAGCCGGCCTGACCCGCAGCGGTCCCGGTGATTGGCGTCCGGTCGGGCGACCCGAGTACCTGCGTCAGCAAGCCGAGATGAGCCTGCGACTGCTCGGGGTCGAGCAGATCGGATTGTTCCAGCTACACCGGATCGACCCGAAGGTGCCGCTCGAAGACCAGGTCGGCGAGCTGAAACTGCTGCAAGAGGAGGGCAAGATCAACCAGATCGGGTTGTCGGAGGTCACCGTCGAGGAGACGATCGCCGCACGCAAGATCGCCGACATCGCGACGGTTCAGAATCTCTACAATCTCGCGAACCGCGGCGCCGAGAAACTCCTGGAGTACGCAGCAGCAGAAGGCATCGGCTTCATCCCCTGGTTCCCGCTCGCCACGGGCGAGCTCGCAGGAGAGGGCAGCAAGCTCAGCGAACTCGCCGCCGACAAGGGCGTGAGCCCGTCGCAACTCGCACTCGCCTGGCTGCTCGCCGTGTCACCGGTGGTCTTGCCCATACCGGGCACGTCCAGTGTCGCGCATGTGGAGGACAACATCGCAGCCGCCGGCATCGATCTCTCTGCCGCAGACCTCGAAGCCCTCACCGCAGCGGTGGCTTGATGGCTGCCGCAGAGCAGTCCACCAACCTGTCCAGCGCCCGCAGCATCAAGTGTCACAACGACGTGGTGGCCGCCACCCGCGAACTGCTCACCGAGGGTGGGCTCGCGGCCGCGACGATCGACGCCATCTCTGAGCGTTCCGGCGTCAGCAAGGCCACGATCTACAAACACTGGCCGAGCCGGATTGCTGTCGCTGCAGAAGCTTTCAGCGTCGCCCTGGGCGGGGCCATCCCGACTGCGGACACCGGCAACATCGTCGACGACATGACCGAGCAGCTGCGCAACGTGAGCACCTTCTACTCCACGCAAGAGGGCCACGTCTTCACACAGTTGATGGCCGCATGCGTTGACGACAAAGCCGGCGCGGAGTACTTCCACCGCTTCTTCCTCGACGGCCGGCGCGCTCGGGTCGCCGAGATCTGGCAGCGGGCTGTCGATCGCGGCGAGGTCGACCCGGACACCGACATCGATGTGGTCACCGATGTGCTGTTCGGACCGATGGTGCTGCGGCTGGTGAGTGGACACGCACCCTTCGAGGGCGCACAGGCCGAGTCGTTCGCGAAGGCCGTACTGTACGGATTGCTGCCCTCTGTCTGATCACCGGGAGAGACCGACATGAAGTACGTGAATCTTGGAAACACCGGACTGAAGGTTTCGGCGGTGACGCTGGGCTGTATGAGCTTTGGCGCCGCGGGTCAGGGCGCGCACGCCTGGACCCTCGACGAGGACGCCAGTCGCGACATCATCGAGCAGGCGCTCGAAGCCGGGATCACCACCTTCGACACCGCGAACATGTATTCGCTCGGCTCCAGCGAGGAGATAGTCGGACGGGCGATTCGGGATTTCGGTGATCGCGACGACCTGGTGATCGCGACCAAGGTCTATCAGCGTATGCGTCCAGGCCCCTACGGTGCGGGCTTGTCGCGCAAGGCAATTCTCGCCGAGGTCGACAACAGCCTGCGCCGCCTGGGCACCGACTACATCGATCTCTACCAAACTCACCGGTGGGATTACGACACGCCGATCGAGGAAACGATGGAGGCGTTGCACGATGTGGTGAAAGCGGGCAAGGTCCGCTATCTCGGTGCGTCATCGATGTACGCGTGGCAGTTCGCAAAGGCACAGCACACGGCGGACCTTGGCGGCTGGACGCGCTTCGCGTCTATGCAGGATCACTACAACCTCATCTATCGGGAGGAGGAGCGAGAGATGTTGCCGCTCTGTGCCGATCAGGGAATCGGTGTGATCCCGTGGAGTCCGCTGGCCCGCGGCAGGTTGGCCCGCCCATGGGACGAGCACACAGCTCGAACCGATACCGACGAGTTCGGCAAGACGCTGTACGTGAGCAGCGACAAGGACGTCGTCGAACGAGTGCTCGAGGTCGCCGCCAGACATGAGGTCGCACCGGCCTCGGTGGCATTGTCCTGGGTGGCTGCTCGCACCACCTCACCGATCGTCGGCGTCACCAAGCCCAAGCATCTCGCCGACGCCGTCGTCGCGCTGGACGTGCACCTCACCGACGACGAGTCGCGGTATCTGGAAGAGCCCTACCGGCCCCACGAGGTCGCCGGGTTCGTCTGAACACGAGGTCTCGCGGCCCCGCGTCGTTTGGACTGACGAGGAGCGAGCGGAGCGAGCAAATTCAGTACTGCGGCATTGGGCATCCACGTGGGAACGTCCCCAGCTTGGTGAGGTCGTAGCCGTCGGGGTAGCTGCGGATGTTGGGAAGATCGCGAGCATGGATCGGCTGCTTGCGGACAGGGAAGAACCGGATCAATCGACCGCGGGCACGCAAGGCCGCTCGGGAGACCGCCTGGACGACGCGGGGCGGGTGCTTGTATCCGAACGCGTCGAGAAGCGGCGGGTCCATCAGCGACCGGGCGAAGATGTTGATCAGCCACTTCGGCGCCTTGTCGTTCGGCGGGAACGTCGCCATCAGCGCGAGCGTCGAGTCGGCGACCTTGCGCGCTCCCTCGTTGTACGCGAAGTTCTTGTCCTCGTAGTCGTCGAGGAATCGGGCGAACTCGGTGAACGTGGCGGGGATGTCCTTGATACCCATCAGCGCGCCGAGGCGACGATAGTAGTTCGTGGCCGCGACGACTTCATTGTGGTTGAGCTGACGCCAGCCATAGTCTTCGATCCAGCGCACCGGGGTCACGACGAAGGTGGCGAGTACATAGCGCATGTCGTCGTTCGAGATGTCGTATGAGCCGTGCATCTGATTCACGCGCCTGATTCCCGCGCGTCCCTCGTCGCTGTCGAGACCGTGTTCGAGCACGGCATCCAGCAGCAACGTGGTGTCGTCGTAGCGCTTCTGCACACCCCCGGTGAACTCACCGGTATCGAAGAGTAGCTGGCCGACCGTCGGTACCGCATAGGTCCGGAACAGCGCAAAACTCAAGGCTTGATTGATGTCCCAGGGGAACTCGATGGTGGCGAGCTGCCGGTTGATCTCTTCGAAGTCCCGTTCGGGATCGAGTTCGCTGGTCTTCTTGCGGACTGCGTAGCGGCTCACAAGCGATTCCTGACCGTTGAGTGTCTGTGGTGTGGACCACAATAGCTCACCCGACCGAGCGAGCGATCGGCGTCGCTACGTTGTCGTCGCACCGATGATGCGCCGGGTGACCACACTGAGGTCCGCAGCCGTGGCGTCGGGATAGCCATGCAGCATCTCGACCCACTCGTTCGGCACTGCCGATGCCCCGTGGCAGGCGCCGACGAGTCCACCTGCGATCGCAGCTGTGGTGTCGGTGTCATTGCCGGCCCGCACGCAGTATTCGAGCGTGGTGGGCACATCGCCCTCTGCTGTGGTGATCGCCCACCAGGCGGTCTGTAGGGCGTGCACCACCCAGCCGTTCTTGGGAAAGTCGGCGGGCGTACCGGTTTCGGCGATGTCCAGGAGCGGTGACCAGTAGTTGTTGGTCGACGCCTCGGCCTCAGACAGGTACAGCCGTACCCCGTCGAGCGTGCCGGTGAGGACAGCGTGCCGGATTGCGAAGCCCCAGAGCCGGCATGCCTCGCGGGCCCGTTCATCGTGGTGCGTCAGATCGCTGATGGCCCCGGCCGCATCCACGCACGCTGCGGCGTCATCGAGAAACGCCAATGCCACCGGCGCGGTACGCATGAGCGAACCGTTGCCGCCCGTGCGACCGGACAAGCCCGCAGCTCTGGCAGCCATGGCCTGCGCCGTGGTGCTGCGCGCAGAGAGCACCGCGCGGGTCTGGTTGCCGATGTCGGGCGGATTCGAGTCGTACCACCTCGCGAAGGCTGCCGCGATCGCGTCGAGATCGGCGTGGCTCGCCGACAATCCCTCCGCGACGCACAGCGCCATCGAGGTGTCGTCTGTCCACTCACCCGGGGCCCAGTCGAACGTGCCGCCCCCTTTCATGAGGATGCGGGTATCCGCGGAGGGATAGGTGAACTCATAACCTGCGCCCAGGGCATCACCGGCCGCCGTGCCCACCAGCACCCCGGTTGCCCGGTCCAGCTGCTGTTCGGAAAGTCTCATGGCCACTCCTTAGATCAAGGTTGCGCTAAAGGTTAGCGCAATGATGCGCTAAGGTGCAAGACATGGTGTGGAGAGACTCGTCAGGAAAGTCGCTTGCCGACTATCCGCGGCCGTCGGTTGCCGTCGACGTCGCGGTTCTGACGGTCGACAGCGATCATCTGGCCGTCTTGGCCGTCAACTCCGAACGGGGACCGGCGCTACCGGGGACGTTCCTCCATCCACGAGAGACACTGCGCGACGCCGCCGCCCGGGCGCTCGCGAGCAAGGCCGCGATCACCGGCCTCGACTTCCACCAGCTCGGCATGTTCGACGACCCCGATCGAGACGATCGCGGATGGGTGTTGTCGATGGCCCACGGCGCCGCCATCGCCCATGAGAAGCTAGCCGGCGCAGCCCGTTTGGTGAACATCACCGACACCGAAGTCGACGAGCACCTGGCCTTCGATCACAACGACATCGTGACCGAGGCAGTATTGGATCTACGACGGCGATATCGCGCCGACCCCGACCCTGATCACCTTCTGCCCGCCCAATTCACGCTCTTGGAGCTCCGCAGGCTGCACGAGACCATCTTCGCGCGGGACTTTCCGAAAGACACCTTCCGGCGCCGATTCATCAACGCCCTCGAGGGGACCGGTGAGCGTTCATCCGCCGAGACCGGCAGACCGGCCGAACTGTTCCGGGTGCGTTGACATCGGCGTCAGAAGACGATGATTTGCCGGATCGCCTTGCCGTCTGCGAGTTGGTCCATGGCGGAATTGATGTCGGACAATGCTATTCGAGAAGAGATGAGCTGCTCCACGGGCAGCCTGCCTTCGCGCCACATCTGCGCATACTTCGGGATGTCCCGGCTCGGCACGGCAGAACCGAGATAACTCCCGATGACGGTGCGGGCTTCCGCCGTGATCGTCAAAGGCGAGATGCTCGATCGCGCCTCCGGTGCGGGCAACCCGACCGTGACGGTGGTCCCGCCGGGTGCCGTCGCGGCGAATGCGGTCTCGAAGGCACGCGCATTGCCGGCGCACTCGATGACGTAGGTGGCCTTGACCGCGTCGTCCGAGACCTGCTGCGGGGTGTAGGTCTCATGCGCACCGAGCGATCGTGCGTGGTTTAGTTTGTCCTCGAAGGTGTCGACAGCGATGATGCGTGAGACCTGCTGAGCCACAGCGGTGATGAGCGCTGCCATCCCGACTCCACCGAGTCCGACGATCATGATCGAGTCGCCTGGCCCCGGGTTCGCGGCATTGAGTACCGCACCTCCCCCGGTGAGAACAGCGCAACCGAGCACCGCGGCGACATCGGCGGGCACGTCGTCTCCGACGGCAACTGCCGAAGCGGCGTCGACCACGGCGTAGGTGGCGAAACCGGACACGCCGAGATGATGGTGGATGTGGTCGCCCGATCCGGGATGCGCCAGCCTCCGCCCGCCGCCCAGCAATTCACCTGCGTTGTTGGCCACGCTGCCGGGCCCGCAAGGCAGCCTGCCGTCGGCCGCACACCCCGCGCAGTCCTCGCAACGAGGCAGGAACGACATCACGACGCGTTGCCCGATCTCGACTCCGCTGACCTGCGCGCCGACCTCTCGCACGATTCCGGCCGCTTCATGGCCGAGCAACATCGGTACCGGGCGCACGCGGTTTCCGTCGACCACACTGAGATCTGAATGGCATACGCCGGCAGCTTCGATCTGCACGAGCAGTTCGGTCGGCCCAGGCGCCCCCAGTTCCAGCTCGCGGACCACGATCGGCGTCGACTCCGCGTAGGGCCTCGCCCGCCCGATCTCCTCGAGTACCGCTCCACTGATCCGCATCGCCCGTCCCTTCTACGTGCTCCATACCCCTGAACAATGATGCACCTCGTACTCTTTGACGAGGCATTCGCCGACGCAGAGAGGCTTTGGACAGTGAGCAGACCCGCACTTCCGGTTCCGCAGGACTACCCGGTGCTGTGGCCGGTGCCGACCCGCTGGGACGACAACGACCACTACGGACACGTCAACAACGTGACGTACTACTCGTACTTCGATACCGCGGTGAACGCCTGGCTGATGTCGGCATCGGGGACCGACATCCGGCGGTTGCCCGCAATCGGCATCGTCGCCGAGACGTCCTGCAACTTCCTCAGTGAACTGACGTTCCCCGAGCAGCTGCAGGTCGGGCTGTCGATCGAACGACTCGGCACCCGTAGCGTCGTCTACTCGCTCGCGATCTTCGCCGAGCGTGCTGATGGCTCTCTCAAACCGGCCGCGACCGGACGATTCGTGCACGTCTACGTCGACCGCGACACCCGCAAACCCACCGAGATCCCCGCCGCCATCGCGGCGGCGGTGGCCGGGCTGCACTCCCCCACACAGAATGTGAATTGACGTGTCGACGACCGTGGTCTCGTCTCTGTTCTGGATAACCGTGACCGCGGTGCTGGCACCGCTGCTCGCCGGGCTCATCCGTAAGCGGCGGATACCAGAGGTGGTGCTCCTGCTCGTCGGCGGAATCATCATCGGGCCACATGCCCTGGACATTGCATCCGAGGGAACCGAGATCCAGCTCCTGCGTGAGCTCGGCTTGGGAATGCTGTTTCTGCTCGCCGGCTACGAGATCAAGACCTCCGAACTCGTCGGCCGAGAAGGCCGCCGCGCGCTGTACACGTGGATCTGTTGCCTGGCGCTGGCATTCGCGGTGACCTTTGCGATCGGTGCGACCGGCCTGGTGTCTGCGGAGAGTGCGGTCGCGATCGCGATGTGCTCGACGGCGCTGGGCACACTGCTGCCGATTCTCCGCGACGCCGGGATGCTCGAGGGCCGCCTGGGCCTGACGGTGCTCAACCACGGGGCGTTCGGTGAACTCGGGCCCGTGATCGCCATGGCGATCCTCCTCAGCGCCCGCGGCTCGTTGAAGTCCGCGATCGTACTGGTGGTCTTTGCCGTTGCCGCAGTGGTGGTCTGGCTGATCTCCGAACACCTCGTCGCACGGCACCACTGGTTGACGAGGGTGGTCTCGGCGGGCTCGGACACGACGGCACAAACCACGGTGCGCATCACGGTCATGCTGCTCGTCGGCCTGATGGCGTTGGCTTACGCCTTCGATCTCGACACCATACTCGGCGCGTTCGCCGCTGGATTCATTCTCCGTCGTATGCTTCCGGACGGGGACGAATCGTTCGAGATCAAACTCGACGGCATCGCTTTCGGACTGCTGATACCGGTCTTCTTCGTCACCTCGGGAATGGCGATCGACATTTCGGCCGTCGCTGCCGAGCCTGGTGTCCTGGTGGTGTTCGTGCTGATGATCTTGCTGGTCCGCGGCGTGCCGGTGTTCATCGCAGCACGCTGGGACCGTGGGAACTCCGGCAACCAGCAACCTTTCGATCTACGAGAGCGCGTTCAACTCGGTCTGTACGCAGCCACCGGACTTCCGATCATCGTCGCCGTCACGGGGGTCGCGGTTGCCTCCGGCGACATGTCGGCGGGCAATGCCTCCGTGCTCGTCACCGCCGGCGCTGTCACCGTCCTGGTCATGCCATTGGCGGCGTCGATCGTCGGTGCACGCGGCAAGAAGTCGGTGGCTCCGTCGAGGGATCCACAGGGTGAACCTGGGCGCGAAGGCGACCTGCTATAGCGCTCGTCCACCCGAATCCGCCTCATCCACCGGCTATTTCGGGTTGTCGACGCAAAGAGCAGGTGGTCGGAAGGCGACGATCTATCACTATCGTACCCCTTTGACATCCTGCCGACGATAATGCTTTGCATAGCGAAAGATGTTGCAGCACAGCGAAATAAGTTGTGTCGAACACTTGTGCGAACACGTAAATCGCGGTAGATTGAGGTCATGAACTTTCGGGGGTTGTTCGAACGCCTATCAACGATGGCAGCTGATCCACTGCTGCTCGCGCCGCTCGACGACGTGGCGTTGTCAGAGGAGACGGTGTTCGCATTGCGGGCGAAGAATGTGTTGGACGCACTGCTGTTTCGGTTCACCGCCGACCTTGACAAGCGTGGGGTGGCCAAGACACTCGGCGCGGATTCGACCGCGGCATTGCTGCAATCGGTGCAGGTATCACCGGCCGCTGCGCACCGCTACGTACGGGTCGGTCGCGCCCTCGGGTCCATCCCCTCAGTGGCTGCGTATGCCGTGGACGGGACTCTGTCCGGTGAGCACGTGGACGCCATCGTCAAAGGCCTGCACCACATTGACCGCCGCGACCCGGACCTGTCGGAGTCCGACCGCGACGACTGTGTCCGTGGGTTGTTGACCGAGGCGCGTATCTCGACGCCTGCCGCGGTCATCGAACGCGCCCACGAGATGGCGATCGCCTTCTCGCCGCCGGACAAAGAAACGCCCGATGCGGAGAACGATGAGCTCAACGAAGTGTCGTTCGGGACCGGCGATGACGGCCGCACTCACGGCACCCTGGACCTGGACAAAACCCTCGGGGAGAAACTGGCGACCGCGTTGCGTCCGCTGGCCAAACCCGTCCCCGAACCGGACGGGTCACCGGATCCCCGCAGCACCCCGCAGCGTCTCGCCGAAGCCCTCGGGAAGATCCTGGACGTGTTTTTCGCCCACCATGACCGGCCCGTCGAAGGTGGAGTGAAACCGCGGGTGACGATGACCGTGTCCGCGGAGCAGCTGTTGGCGTTTCAGATGAACGGCATCGCGGGCGCGAAAGTACCGACCGCGCCGGCGACGTTCGAGTGGACGGGGCCGGTGTCGGTGCCGACCGCGCAGATGACCGCGTGTGATTCGGTGATCACCAAGATTTTGCTCGACAACCATGCTGTGCCCCTGCAGGTGGGGCGCGAGTTCCGGACCGTCACACCCGCCATCCGCAAAGCCCTCATCGCCCGGGACAAAGGCTGCGCGTTCCCCGGCTGCGGCTGCCCCGCCGGATGGACCGACGCCCATCACATCACATTCTGGAGCCACGGCGGCGAGACGAGCCTGGCCAACACCGTTCTGCTGTGCCGCAGGCATCACAACTACATCCACCACAAAGGCTGGACCGTGTTCCTCGGACACGACGGCCACCCCTGGTTCATAGCGCCTGGGAAGACCGAACCAATGCGGTCGCACGCCAGACGCACACTGACCAACGAACCACTCGCCGCCTAACAGGCCCACAAGTTCACGAGAAATTACACACGACGACGCAGCCTGAAGTTACTACCGCAGCACCGGATGACACCGGTGCGGTTGGAACATTGACAATTCCATAGTGTGAGCCTTCGCCGACCAAGCTACAACCGCAAGAAATCCAAAACCCGCCGGTTGAACTCGTCCGGCCGATCGCGGTGCACGCTGTGCCCGGCATCGATCTGGAAGTAGTCGCCGCGCGGTAGCGCTTCGGTGAGACTCTGCAGGTGCCGGGGCGGCAGAAAGCTGCGCTCGCCACCGGAGATGATGAGCGTCGGAAAGGTGATCAGCGAGAGCGTGTCCCACCACGATGTGTCGATCGCATCGAACTGACGGGTGACGACGTCGGACATCCTGTGATCGAATCGCAGCACCGGCCCCGGATACCGCGCCATCGTCCAGGCACCTCGCACGCGGTCTGCGATGCCGGTGAAGGGCGCGATGTTCTCGTCCAGATCTGCCTGGGTCCTGGGCATCGGCGGAATCTCCTCGAGGACGAGTTTGCCGACCCGCTCCGGACTGGTCATCGCCATCCGCATGGCGGTCTGCCCGCCGAGAGAATGCCCGACCACGTCCACCTGCTCGACCCCGAGGCCATCGAGCACGAAGCTCAGGTCGTCTCGAAAGTCGTTCAGCAGATACGACGGCGAGCGCGAGCTGCGACCGTGGCCGCGTTGGTCGTAGGAGATGACGGTGCGCCCTGCCGTGCGCAAGGCACGAGCCAGCGGGCGCCACGTGTGGTGGTCGCCGCCCATGCCGTGCACGAGCACAACAGGTTTCTCCGAATCGGGACCGGATCGGCGGACAGCAAGTTCGATCGAGCCTGTCGTCGCAGTGCGGGTCAACGTCTCCATCGGACCCACGTTAGCCGCGACCCCGAGATCGTCAGCCTTTCAACTCCGGGAACATGTCGTCACGCCACTCCTCGGAGAGGCCGGCGCCGGTGACCGCCTCGTTCTCCCGCCCCCGCAACTCGACCCTGCGGATCTTCCCCGAAATCGTCTTCGGCAACTCGAAGAACTCGATCCGACGCACCCGTTGGAACGGCGCAAGATGTTCCCGCGCGTATTTCAGGATCTCGTAGGCAGTTTCACGGGTTGGTTCATAACCCGGCGCGAGCGACACATAGGCCTTCGGGATCGCCAGGCGCACCTCATCCGGCGCCGGAACCACCGCGGCTTCGGCCACCGCCGGATGTTCGATCAGCACGCTCTCCAGCTCGAAGGGACTGATCTTGTAATCCGACGCTTTGAAGACGTCATCGGTCCGCCCGACGTAGGTGATGTAGCCGTCGTCGTCGATCGAGGCGACGTCGCCTGTGTGATAGAAACCGCCCGCCATCGCCAGCTCGTTGCGCTCGGAATCACCGTGATAGCCGGTCATCAGCGGCAGCGGGCGCCCACCAGGTCCGTTCAGCTCCAGACAGATCTCGCCTTCCGGGGTTTCTGAGTCTGCGCTGACGCGCTCTCCGCTCAGCGGATCCACCAACACGACAGGAATTCCGGGCAGCGCTCTCCCCATCGATCCTGCCTTGACCGCCGACCCCGGAGTGTTCCCGACAGCCGCAGTCATCTCCGTCTGGCCGAACCCGTCGCGCAGCGTCAGCCCCCACTTGTCCTGCACCTGCGCGATGACCTCAGGGTTCAGCGGTTCACCGGCCCCGATGATCTCCCGCAGCGACCCCGCGCCGCCGCTCATGTCGGCCTTGATGAGCATGCGCCACACGGTCGGCGGCGCGCAGAAGGTGGTGACGGCGTTGGTGCGGAGCTGCGACATGAGTGCCGCGGCGTCGAATCGCGAGTAGTTGTAGATGAAGATCGTCGCCTCCGCGATCCACGGCGCAAAGAAGCACGACCACGCGTGTTTGGCCCACCCCGGCGACGAGATGTTCAGGTGCACATCGCCCGGACGCAGCCCCAGCCAGTACATCGTCGACAACGAACCGATCGGGTACGACGACTGGGTGTGCTCCACCAGCTTCGGTCGGCTCGTGGTGCCGGACGTGAAGTACAGGAGCATCCGGTCGTCCGGCGCGGTACCCGGATGCGCGATACCGGTGTCATCTGCCCCGGCGGCATCGGTCAGATCCAGCCAGCCCTGCACCGTGCCGGTGCAGATCCGCGTGTAATCGCCGGGGACATCGTCGAACTTACCGATGTCCGCAGGGTTGCACAGCACATGTCTGGCTTCGGTCCGTGCAAGCCGATCGCGCAGATCCGCGGCCCCGACCGCGGTGGTGGTCGGCACGATCACCGCCCCGAGCTTCATGACCGCGAGCATCGACTCCCAGAGTTCGACCTGGTTGCCGAGCATGATGATGACCGAGTCTCCGCTGCTCACGCCCTTGTCGCGGAGCCAGCGCGCGACCCGATTCGACCGCCGACGCATCTCGTCGAAAGTGACGGTGATGCGCGCGGTGTTCTCCTCGACGATGATCAGCGCGGGCTGTTCGTTGCCCTGCGCGATGGCGTCGAACCAGTCGACAGCCCAGTTGAACACCGGTCCGACGACGGGCCAGGTGAACTCGGCGACGGCCCGCTCGTGGTCACCTGACAGTGCGAGCAACTGATTCCTGGACTCTCGGTAGACGTCCGTTGCGTTGGTCATCTCATTCCTCCTTTGTCCGCCCTCACCGCTTTCACCCTTCCACTTCCGGACCGTGCCAGGTAGCCCGGAACGGGTTCGGTGTCCCTTCGGACAGGCGGCGTCCGGCGTACTTCGGCGAGCAGTGCCGCGCATCCGGATAATGGGACACATGGTGTACGTGTCAGCGATCGTCGGCTTCGTGCTGGTGTTCGCCACGACTGCACTGGCCTTCGTGGGCACCGAGTGGTTGAAGTCGATCAACTGGTCGGGGAAGTTCCGGGAAGCGTCCCTGCCGACCCAACACCAGCAGCCGCAGACCGCCGCCTTGCCCGACGACGACGACCCCCGACAGGCGGCCATCGAACCCCGCCGTCCACGCGGCGACGGACTGTCCGACCTGGCGAAGACGACCAACACCCCGTACTGGATCAACCTTCAAGGCGGACCGCGTCCAGCCGGTGCCATCGCGATCCGGTTCGCCTTCATCGCCGTCGACATCTGGCGCGGCGACGCACCGCGAATCCCTGTCGACGATCTCCTGGACCGAGAGTCGGGCAAGCCGGACGACTGGTTCATCCGGAGCGATGAGGACCACTACCCGCGGCTGCTCCGGCGCCAGCTGCGACAGTCGCACCTGTCCAAAGACGACCAGGCCACGATCGACGAGATGCGGTCGCATCCGATCGGCAAACTGGCCTACCTGGCGTGCTCGACTGCCACGGCCATCGAGCTGAGTACCTCGTGGCGGCACGACATCTTCGACGAGAAGATGATCCGCGTCGACCTCGACGCCGAAGTCGCCGAGATCAGCACCAGCTGCGCGCGACTGCGCACGGCGGTCGACAAACTGGGACCCCATCCCCCCGACGACCTCGGCGACGACCCCGACGTCCTCGCGATCCACGCCGGCCGCACCGAGATCTACGACGAACGCCTGGGGGTGCTCATCCAGCGACTGCGTGCGTTCACGCGGTACCGCGCCGGCATCGAACAAGTCGACAAACAACTCGCGAAACTCGAGTGGGTGATGAAGGTCGGTACGGAGGATGACACCGACGAGTTCATCGCAGCAGCCGCAGACGAACTCGGTTCGGAGCGACTCAACCGCGCGGCCGAAGAGTTCGACTCGGTCTCCGGAGCCATCATCGAGAGCATGCTCACCGACGCCAAGAAGCTGTCCAGGATCGTGCGCTACTCCTGACCGGTCGTCGGCGCGCGTAACCCCAACCGACGCTGTTCGATGATCAGGCAGCGGTCTTCGACATACAGCAGCCCGGCGCTCTCGGCGATCTCGCGGGCCTCCGCCGAGGCGATACCGAGCTGCAGCCACAACGCACCGGCCCCCGCGGCAACCGCTTGCCGCGCAATGTCGGGGGTCGCTGCGGAGGGCCGGAAGACGTCGACCAGACCCACCTGCTCGGGGATGTCGCCGACGGTGCGATAGACCTTCTCGCCGAACAACTCGTCGGCCTTCGGGTTGACCGGGATGATGCGCCAGCCGTGATCACGCATATAGCGGGGCACGTCGTGGGCGGCCTTGGCCGGATCCGCACTGGCTCCGACCACCGTGATGGTGTCGTAGGTGGTCAGAATCTGCTCGACGATCTCATCGGTCCGGGACATGGCTCGATCATTCCAGACGCCGCGGGAGGGGCACGCTGGACGCATGACCGACGAACCCATCACCGCCGGCTCTACCGAGACCGGGCGCCGCGGCGGCCAGACTGCCACCACATTCGGCCCCATGTCAGGTGTCCGAGGGCAGATGTCCCTCGATCACCGTGTACGGGACCGAATGTGGTGAGTAGGCAGTCGCGTTTGTTCAAGTCGTCCGCTCCCGTTGGTGCCAGAATCGGTCCATGGCAACGCGGATCGTCCTCATTCGAGCAGTGAACGTCGGCGGCGCCAAGCTGCCGATGGCCGAGTTGCGTGAGGTCGCCACCGGTCTCGGCGCCTCCGAGGTCTCCACCTACATCGCGTCGGGGAACCTGCTGTGCACCCCGCCCGGTGACCCCGCCGAGTTCGACCGAGCCCTCGAGAAAGCCATCCAAGAGCGTTACGGCTTCTTCCGTGAGGTCATCAGCAGATCGGACACCGATCTCGAAGCAGCCCTTGCGGCACACCCTTTCGACATCGTCGAGCCTAAGTACTCCTACGTGTACGCCCTCACCGGCACACCGGCCACCACCGCTGTCAACGAGTTCGCGACAAAGGATTTCGGCGCTGACGTCTTCGAGGTCATCGACGACAACCTGCACATCCGCTACGACGCCGGTGCCGGCACCTCGAAGTTGACGGCGCCGGTCATCGCGAAAGGGCTCGGCGTGCAGGGCACCGGCCGAAACCTTCGGACCGTCCAGAAACTCATCGAACTCGCCCGAGCCTGACACGCCGACTTCGTCATCCGCCACCGCCAGGCCTGGTCTGCGCGAGATACTGGTCGACATGGATACCTGGCAGATCGTCATAGCCATCGCGGCCATCGCGCTTGTCATCGGAGTGATAGCAGCCCTGGTCCAGGCGAAGCGGGCGAAACGTCCGCCTATTCCGGCCGACTGGTATCCGGACCAGCGTGACCCTTCACTCGAGCGGTATCACGACGGCAACGGTTGGACCGATCAGACAAGGCCCAACAAGGAAGACGACTACTGACTCGCTCCGGGTGGGGGCACAGTAGGTAGGGGCATAGTCGGTAGGGCCGCAGTCAGTCGAACTGCGTCAGCAGATGCTGTTCGGCGTCATGCAGATACGTGTCCATCGCGTCGGCCGCGGACTCGATCTCTCCCCCGGTCAGCAACTCCACGATCTCCCCGTTGCGCTCGACATATCGTGAGTGGAACTCACGCGCCGAACCGGTCCTGAAGAACACCAGCCGCATCTCGGCCAGCAGCAGGTCCATCTCGACATCGAGGCGGCTGCTGCGGGCCTGCGCGACGATCGCCCGATGAAAATGCTGATTGGCGCTGGCCACAGCGTCGCCGTCGGCATTCGCCAGACCGTCGCGGCCCTCGCTGACCGCCGCACGCATCGCCGCCAAGAACTCCTCGGCCCCCTGACCGACGCGGATCGCACCGGTTTCGATCACCCGCCGTGCGCGGTACACATCCCGCACATCATCGGCGGTGGGCGTCCGAATGAGAACACCCCGATTGGGTACCCGCACCACTATGCGTTCGGAAACGAGCTGGCTGAGCGCCTCGCGCAGCGTATTGCGGGAGATTCCGAGCGCTCGCGCGATGGCTTCCTCCGGTAGCCGAGCACCCGAACGGAGTCGTCCCTCATCGACCTGCGCGCGCAGGACCGCCGCTGCGCGTTCGGCCGAGGACGTGCGCACCACATCGGGCCGGGCGGCCTCGAGTGCCCCGAGGACTTCGACGAGGTCAGATCCGTTTTCCACCAAAACAGTGTACGAGTCCGGGGATTGTGGGATTGTTGAACAATCCTTATCGCCAAGGAAAAGTCCCGGAAACATCGGGGATCAACGCTAGGAGCACGAGAGAAACGCCGCCGGGCCGTCACCCCAAGGAGCAATCCCATGGCAGAAGCCATCCCCGTCGAAACCACCAACAAGGGCGGCAGAGCAGCCCTGCTCGGCGCCATGTTCCTCATGGCCACCAGCGCCATCGGTCCGGGCTTCATCACCCAGACCACCGAGTTCACCGTGCAGCTCGGCGCGGCCTTCGCCTTCGCCATCCTCGTCTCGATCCTGGTCGACATCGCGGTCCAGCTCAACGTCTGGCGCGTCATCGGCGTCGCCGGCCGCCGGGCACATGAACTCGCCAACGAAGTCCTGCCCGGCGCCGGTTTCGTCCTCGCCGGACTCGTCGTCCTCGGTGGGTTGGTGTTCAACATCGGCAACGTCGGTGGCACCGGGCTGGGCACCGACGCCATGTTCGGACTCGAACCCCGCCTCGGCGGCGCGATCTCCGCCGCCATCGCCATCACCATCTTCTTGAGCAAGCGAGCCGGGGTCGCCCTCGACCGTATCGTGGTGGTCCTCGGTGCCGGAATGATCCTGATGACCGGCTACGTGGCGATCGTGTCCGGACCTCCGGCCGGAGAAGCACTACGTAACACAGTGATTCCAGAGGAGATCGACTTCCTCGTCATCACCACCATCATCGGCGGAACCGTCGGCGGATACATCACCTACGCCGGCGCACACCGCCTGCTCGACACCGGCATGACCGGCCCCGAGCACATCACCCAGATCAGTCGCAGCTCGATCCTCGGCGTCATCGTCACAGGCGTGATGCGGGTGTTGCTGTTCCTGGCCATCCTCGGCGTCACCGCCGGTGGAGTGCAACTGGCAGAAGACAACCCCACCGCATCAGCGTTCGAGTCGGCACTCGGTGCCGCGGGGATGCACCTGTTCGGCATCATCTTGTGGGCGGCCAGTATCACCTCCGTGATCGGCGCGGCATACACGTCGGTGTCATTTCTGACCTCGACCGAGACGTCTGCGCGCCGCCGCAATCTGCTGACCGTCGGTTTCATCGCGATCACGACCATCATCTATCTCCTGATCGAGACGACGCCGGTCAAGCTCCTGATCTTCGCCGGTGCGTTCAACGGCATCATCCTGCCGCTCGGATTCACCATCGTGCTGTGGGTCGCCTGGCGCAGACGGGATCTGCTCGGCGGATACCGTTATCCCGCATGGTTGTTGAGTATCGGTGTGATCGCGTGGTTGGTCACGCTGTACCTCGGCTACGAGTCACTGACCACCCTGGGAGACCTGTGAGCACCATCGACCTCAACAGCGACATCGGCGAGTCGTTCGGCCGCTGGGAACTCGGCGACGACAAGGCGATGCTCGACCTGGTGACCAGTGCCAACATCGCGTGCGGATTCCACGCGGGCGATCCGAGCACCATCGCCCGGACGGCACGCTGGTCGGTCGAACGCCGAGTGCGGATCGGTGCCCAGGTGGCCTACCGCGACCTCGCCGGGTTCGGCCGCCGTTTCATCGACGCCTCGCGAACGGAGTTGACCGACGACATCGTCTATCAGATCGGTGGATTGCAAGCGTTGGCCGGAGCCACCGGTGGACGTGTCACCTACGTCAAACCCCACGGCGCCCTGTACAACACAGCGGTGCATCACGAGGAGCATGCGCAAGCCGTGGTCGACGCCATCGTCTCCGTGGACCCAGACCTGGCGTTGCTGGGTCTACCGGGGTCCCGGTTGCTGGCGCTCGGTGAACAACGCGGCCTGCGGGTGGTGCGGGAGGCGTTTGCCGACCGCGGGTACACCCCGGAGGCGACCCTGGTGTCGCGCAAGGAATCCGGTGCCGTACTCCATGATGCGGCCGCGGTCGCAAGGCGCGTTCTGCAGATGGTCACCGGCGGCACCGTCGAGGCGGTCGACGGGTCGGTTGTCACCGTCGATGTCGATTCGGTCTGCGTTCACGGCGATTCGCCCTCAGCTGTCGAGATGGCGCGAACGGTGCGCGATCTACTGACATCGGAGGGTGTCGATCTGGAGGCGTTCACGTGAACCTGTTGCCGTATGGCGACCGCGCCCTACTACTCGAGGTCGCGGACACCGATGAGGTGATCGGCTGGGTGACAGCCATCCGCGACGCCGACCTACCCGGGGTGCTCGACCTGATCCCGGGGGCCCGGACGGTGTTGGTGGTCGGCGACGACCCGCGGGCAATCCCCCGACTGCATAAAGAACTCAAGGCGATGTCGCCCAGTGGGACAACAACACTCGACGACGGACCGGTGATCGAGGTACCGGTCGTCTACGACGGCCCGGACCTCGAGGACATCGCCCGACTGACAGGCCTGGACGTCGACGAAGTGGTCGCCGCGCATACGGGCACTCCGTGGAAGGTTGCGTTCGGCGGCTTCGCTCCGGGCTTCGCCTACCTCGTCGGCGGAGACAATCGTTTGCAGGTGCCGCGCCGCGACACCTCGCGTACCAAGGTCCCAGCGGGGGCGGTGGGACTGGCAGGTGAGTTCAGCGGCATCTATCCCCGGTCGTCGCCTGGCGGCTGGCAGCTGTTGGGACATACGGACTTACCGATGTGGGACGTCGATCGCGATCCCCCGGCGCTGCTGCAGCCAGGAGTCCGAGTCCAGTTCAGAAGGGCCGAATCATGAGCTCCCTCACCGTTCTCGCGACCGGTCCGCTGACCACCGTGCAGGACGTCGGCCGACCGGGCCTGGCAGCACTGGGCGTCGGGCCATCGGGCGCCGCCGACCGCCGGTCGTACGGCCTGGCCAACCGGCTTCTCGCCAACCCGGATGCAGCGGCCGCGCTCGAGGTGACACTCGGCGGACTATCTCTGCGCGTCGATGCCGAGACCTGGTTCGCCGTGACCGGCGCCGACCTGGACGTGTTGGTGGACAGCGGATCCGGGGCCGCCGCCGTCGGCCGCAATGCCTCGTTCGTCGTACCGTCCGGAGGCACTCTCACGCTCGGGATGGCTCGGTCGGGACTGCGTGCTTACGTCGCCGTCCGCGGCGGTGTGGACATCGGGCACACCCTCGGCTCTCGGAGCACGGATACCCTGTCCGGGCTGGGTCCCGAGCCGCTCTCCGACGGCGACGTCCTCGCCGTCGGTCCGCGACCCGGCGACCTCCCGGACCTCGATGTCGCCGCCGTCGCAACACCGGAGGCCGGCGAGGTGGAGCTGGGTGTGTTGCGTGGGCCGCGGGACGACTGGGTCGTCGATGTCGACGACCTCGTACGCACCGTCTGGCAGACGTCGGACCACAGTGACCGCGTGGGAATGCGCTTGAGCGGCAAGGCACCGGGCCTGCGGCACCGCGACGAAAATGGCCAGTTGCCCAGCGAGGGGCTGGTGCGCGGTTCCATCCAGGTGCCGCCCGGTGGCGAGCCGGTGCTCTTCCTTGCCGACCATCCGATGACCGGCGGCTACCCCGTGGTCGCGGTCCTGGTCGCCAACGACACCGACACTGCGGCCCAGATACGTCCGGGCCAATCGATACGCCTGCATTGGAGTCGGCGATGACACCGACCACTCCAGCTGCCACCGATCCGGCAACCGCGCGAGCCCTCTTTCGCGACGGCCTGGTGACACCGACCGCGGGATGGTCACCCGGATGGACGCAGGCGAATCTTCTTGCCCTGCCCCGCGAGGATGCGTACGACTTTCTCCTGTTCGCACAACGCAATCCGAAGCCCTGCCCGGTCCTCGATGTGATCGACGCCGGGGACGTGTCGGGCCCGCTACTGCGCGGCGACATCCGCACCGACGTCCCGCTGTATCGGGTCTACGAGCACGGCACCATGGTCGCCGAGACACCCGATGTCACATCGTGGTGGCGACCCGATCTGGTGACGTTTCTCATCGGATGTAGTTTCACCTTCGAGGCTGCGCTTCTCGACGCCGGCGTACCCGTCAGGCACATCGAGCAGAACCGCAACGTACCGATGTTCCGGACCTCCACCCGATGTCGGCCGGCGGGCAGACTGACCGGCCCGCAGGTGGTGTCGATGCGTCCGATACCCGCTGAGCTGGTCGCCACCGCGGTCCGTGTCACCTCCCGATACCCGGCGGTCCACGGCGCTCCGGTCCACATCGGGGACCCCGGCGCGATCGGCATCAACGATCTCGACACCCCCGATTTCGGCGACGCCGTCGACACCCGGCCCGGAGAGATCCCCGTGTTCTGGGCCTGCGGTGTCACACCCCAGGCAGCCGTCATGGAATCGCGGCCTCCGCTGGCGATCGGTCACGCGCCCGGCCACATGGTGATCACCGATGCCCGCGACACCGACTACCTGGTGCCCTGACGCCCGTCCCCGACCGGCGGTCGGGTGGGCAGGGGTGACGGCGGGCACAGTGTCTACTTTTGCGGACTTCCGCCCGGTGTGACCGCGCCATAGCGTCGGTCGTGTTGTTGCCTACGTCACACAGTCACAAGGGAGTGCCACATGAGCAGGTTGAAGTTCGGAACCTTTCTCGCACCGATTCACACACCGGGACAGAACCCGACGCTACTGCTGCAACGTGACCTGGAGTTCGTTCAGTATCTCGAGACCCTCGGCTACGACGAGGCCTGGTTCGGTGAGCACCACTCGGCGGGCGCCGAGATCTACGCCTCGCCCGAGATCATGATCGCCGCCGCGGGTGAGCGCACCAGCCGCATCAAGTTGGGCACCGGTGTCACGTCCGTGTCGTACCACAACCCGCTGTGGGCGGCCGAGCGCATGGTGATGCTCGATCACCTCACGCAGGGTCGCGCACTGTTCGGTCTCGGACCGGGGTCGCTGCCCACTGACGCCGCGATGCTCGGCCTGTCACAGATCGACACCCGCGAGCTGTTGGCCGAGAACACCGACATCATCATGCGGCTGCTCCGGGGCGAGACCGTGTCGGCGAAAACCCGCACCCACGAGCTGTTCGACGCCAAGATCCAGATGGCGCCGTACTCCGATCCGTTGTTCGACGTCGTGGTCGCCGCCATCGCGTCCCCCACCGGTGCCCGCTTGGCAGGCAAGTACGGCATCGGGTTGCTGTCGATCGCCGCCACCCTCACCGCCGACGGTTTCAGTGCGCTGCAGCATCACTGGGGCATGCTCGAGGAGTTCGCCGCGCAGTCCGGGCGCAGCGGTGAGGTCGATCGCTCGACCTGGCGTCTCGTCGGTCCGTTCCACATCGCCGAGACCAAGGAGCAGGCTTACAAGGACGTCGCGCACGGCATCGAGTACTGGTTCAACTACCTCCAGCACGTCGCCGCCTTCCCGCAGATGGACGTCCGTGGCACCAACTGCGAGGAGATGATCGAGTTCATCAACACCTCCGGCATCGGCGTGATCGGCACCGCAGAAGAGGCCCGCGCCCAGGTGCAGCGACTTGTCGATCAGTCAGGCGGCTTCGGCACCCTGCTCATCCAGGGGCACGACTGGGCCAACCCGCAGGCGACCCGCCGCTCGTACGAGCTCTTCGCGCAGGACGTGATGCCGCACTTCCAGGGGCAGGCGCAGCCGATGCTCGACGCCGCCGAGCGGGCACAGGCGGTTCGCGAAGGCCAGGCCGCCGAGCACGTCAAGGCTGTCGAGCACATGACCAAGAAGTACGAAGCCGAGCTGGGACGGGCGTAGCACCATGGCCAATGTCACTGTTGAACAAGAGTTTCCAGTATCCGCCGACACCGTCTGGGGCTGGGTCGGCAACACCGGAGATGTCGCATCGTGGATCCCGGCCATCGGTTCGTCGCGGATGGAGGACGACGTCCGCCATGTCGTTTTCACCGACGGGGAACCGGCTCGCGAACGGATCATCGAGCACATCGATGCGGAGCGGACCTACACCTACCAATACCTCGACGGACCGCTCCCGTTGCAGCACTATCAGTCGACGATCCTGGTGCTCGAGGCCGCTGACGACACGTG
Organism: Williamsia limnetica; assembly: GCF_003217475.1. GTDB lineage: Bacteria > Actinomycetota > Actinomycetes > Mycobacteriales > Mycobacteriaceae > Williamsia > Williamsia limnetica. The sequence goes on from NZ_QJSP01000003.1 coordinate 352,012, forward strand.
TCTGGTGCGCTGGTCCGCAGAGTTCGGAGCCGAGTCTGCCGAGGTCGAGGCGGGGCTCGCCACCGCAATCGACGGCATCTATTCCGATGCGTTGCAAGAACTGAAGGCCAAAGTAGTCCCTGTGTGACCTGAGATGTCGGGCCGGCGCGGGTGCACACTCCCCGCGCCGGCCCACCACCAATCGCAGCCGAAGAGGTACACCTTGAACACGCACTGCAGCACCGACGACATCCACGCGATCAGCGCCACCGACCCCGCGGGTGTCGGCACCGCTTTCCGGGAAGCGCTGGCGCATTTCTGCTCCGGAGTCGTGATCGTCACGGCCACCGACGCCACCGGAGCGCCGGTCGGGATGACGGTCGGTTCGTTCACCTCGATCTCGATGGATCCGCCGCTCGTCGGATTCTTCGCGGGCCAAAACTCGACCACCCTGCCGCACGTCATCGCCGACGGCAGGTTCTGCGTCAACGTCTTGTCCGAGGACCAACATCTGCTGGCCCGCACGTTCGCGCGCAGCGGCGCCGACAAGTTCGCGGGCACCGACTGGACACCTGCCACCAACGGTTCACCGCGCCTGGCCGGAGCGCACGCCTGGATCGATTGCACCCTCGATCAGCAGCAGAGCATCGGCGACCACGACCTCGTCGTCGGTCGGGTGGACGCACTGGTCGTCCCACAACCGAACGAGCCGCTCGTGTTTCACCGCTCGGTGTTCCATGGTCTGCGAGCCCACGCATGAGCGACCTCACCACCGTGGCCGAGTGCCTCCAACAGCTACGACTGGGACGTCCGGTGATCGTCGTCGACGACGAATCACGCGAGAACGAGGCCGATCTGGTGATGGCCGCCGAGTTCGCAACAGTCGACAACATCGCGTTCTTCCTCGACCACACCTCCGGCTTCCTCTGCGTCGCCATGCCGCAATCGCGCACCATCGAACTCGGCTTGCCGCAGATGGTCACCGACCCGACCGATCCCCTCGGCACCGCCTTCACCGTCAGCGTCGACGCGGTGGCCGGCGTCACCACCGGGATCAGCGCGGGAGACCGGGCCCAGACGATCCGCGTGCTGGCAGCACCCGAAGCGGTCCCCGCCGACTTCACCCGCCCCGGTCACGTCATGCCGCTGCGCGCTCGCGACGGAGGGGTTCTCGAACGCCGCGGACACACCGAGGCCGCCGTCGACCTCTGCGCTGAAGCCGGGCTCGAACCGGTCGGCGTGATCTGCGAGATTATCAGCGCCGACCGTCGGGAGATGCTGTCCCGCGGCGACGTCGGCGCATTCGCGCAGCGCCACGGTCTCGCCATGATCACCATCGAGCAGCTCGTCGCGCACCGACGAGCCGGTGCGATCTCCCGCGGCGCTCAGTGCCGACTACCCACCGATCGCGGCCTCTTCGAGACGATCGCCTACCAATCTGCAACCGGCTCCGAACATCTCGCGCTCGTCAACGGTGACCTCCGTACCGGCACCCCGCTCGTCCGGGTGCACAGCGAATGCCTCACCGGCGACACACTGGGCTCCCGACGTTGCGACTGCGGTGACCAATTGCGCACCGCGATGTCCGAGATCGCCGCCGCGGATTCAGGTGTCCTCATATATCTCGGCGGACACGAAGGACGCGGCATCGGCCTGTCCGCCAAGATCGCGGCCTACCGGCTACAAGACCTCGACGGTCTCGACACCGTCGATGCGAACCTGCGCCTGGGCATGCCCGTCGACGGCCGCGACTACCGTGATGCCGCCGCCATCCTGCACGACCTCGGAGCCGGCCGAATCCGGTTGCTCACCAACAATCCGGCCAAGTCCGCAGCACTGCGCGAACTCGGTATCGACGTCGCCGAGGTCGTCGGACTGGAGATCGAGGCCACGGCCGACAATCTCGGCTACCTGGCCACCAAACGAGACCGGCTCGGCCATCACCTCCTCCCAGAGAAAGCAGTGATCTGAGTGACCGATACAACGGAATCCGAGCGGAGCGGAGCTCACCCCTCGAGCTTCGGCGACCTCTTCGACCGCGTGACCGTGATGCACTCGAGCGCGGCGTGGTCGGACACCTTCTCGGAGCTGTCCGCCGTCCTCGGCGCCCCCACGTTCTCCGACGGAAACAGCTGGTCTGCGTGGAAAGAACTCAGTCTCTCGGATGAGGCGAGCGGTCTGCCCTGGGCCCTGCTGGCGCGCGCATCCGACCTCGACGCCGTCGCCGCGCGGGCGACCGAACTCGGTTGGCGCGTGGGACAACCCGCCAAGGGCGGGCATGAGATCCGGCTGACCCTGACCTCACCGAGCGGGCTGACCGTGATCGCTTACACCCCGTCTTGAAGACGTGGCGCGCGTGATCGGGCTACGCCTGCGGCCTGCGACCGCGACGGAGCACCGCAGTGGCGAGTTCGGCGCGGTTGCGATGACCGGTCACGTCAAAGATTCGGCTGATGTACTTCTTGATCGACAGCTCCGACAGGATGAGCTCCCGCGCGATCTCGGAGTTGCTCAGGCCGTCGCTGACGAGTTCGGCAACCTCGAGCTGGCGCGGCGTGAGGTTTTCGAGCGGATCGACGGTGACGGTTTCGGCCGCCGCGGAAATCATCGCCGTGCGGGCTCGCAGCTGCCGGGCCAGCATGCGCACGGCCAGCAGATCGGACTCATCCCACGTCCGAATCTGATCGAACATCCCGATCAAGGCCTCACCATCGGCGAAGGGCAGGTGCATCGCGGACGCGGTCGCCATGTCGTTCGGATTCAGATAGTCGACGACATACGAGCGTTGCGGCACCGGCAGCCGGGACAGCTCGTCGAGCGTGGTGAAGCCGGCTGCGGTGAGGACCCGGCGCGCCTGCGGCATGGCAAAGACGTCTTTGTCCTGCCACCGATCCTGGTAGACCGTCAGCAACGGCTCCGCAGCTCCGGTGAGCAGCGGGGACGGATCGTCGAAGATCTCAGGAAACGTGGGACCGTGGAAGAACGTGACGTCGCGGACGCCGAAGTAGGTGGAGATGGCCTCGACCAGGGACTGCTTGAACTCAGGCCCGCCGCCCGCATCTTCGCAGATCTCCAGCACCGACAGGATGCCCATCATCTGTTTCTTCGACAGCGCGTCGTGCCATGTCGGACCGGGGGTCACAAAATCTCCGCCCAGGTCCGGACGGGCGCCGATTCGCACTGTCTGCCGCACATACCCACCGAGAGTACTCCCGGCGGTCCCCCAGTACTGATCCGTTGTTCAGATAGCCCTGCCCGCTCTCACTGACCGGTAGATCGCCCACAGGAAAGGTTCTTGACCATGACCGACCCATCCACAGATCCGATGGGCATCGCCGGTAGTCAGGCGATCGGCGACATCCCTCGCCGTTCTGCCGCGCGCTACCCGGACAAGGTCGCGCTGGTCCACCGCGACGTGCGTCTGACGTACGCCGAACTCGACGGCGCCATCGACCGGTTCGCTGCGGCGATGTACCGCGACGGCCTGCGCAAGGGCGACCGGTTGGCGCTGCTGTCGCACAATTGCTGGCAGTACCCGGTGGTGGTGTTCGCCGCGGCCCGGATCGGGGTCGTCGTCGTGCCCATCAACTTCATGTTGACGGCTCCCGAGGTCGCCTACATCCTCGCCGATTGCCGAGCCGACGCGCTGGTGGCCGAAGACGCCCTGGTTCCGACGGCGACACTGGCCGAGGCGACAGCCGACGTCACCGTCCGCCTGCACCTGTCGATTCCCTTGAGTGCCCCGACCCAGCCGGCCGAGGACTCGGCCTGGACGTCCATCAGCGAGTGGTCAGCGGCGCCGAGCGACCCCGCACCCGAGACCGTCGTCGCCGACGACGATCTGATCCGGATCATGTACACCTCCGGAACGGAGTCCCGCCCCAAGGGCGCGATGCACACGAGCCGATCCCTCATGTGGCAGTACATGAGCTGCATCATCACCGGCGGCATGACCGCTGACGACGTCGAGGTACACTCGCTGCCGCTCTACCACTGTGCCCAGCTCGACAACTTCCTCAGCACCGACATCTTCCTCGGCGCCACGAGCATCATCGTCGACCGGCCCGATCCGGCAATCCTGTTGCGCACCATCGCCGCCGAGCAGGCGACTAAACTATTCTGTCCCCCGACGGTGTGGATCTCGTTGCTGCGTTCGCCCGATTTCACCCCCAACGCCATGGCATCGCTGCGTAAGGGCTACTACGGCGCTTCCGCCTTGCCCGCCGAGGTGCTGCGGGAGATGACAACCGTGCTGCCGGGACTGCAGTTGTGGAACTTTTACGGACAGACCGAGATGGCCTCCTTGGCAACAGCTCTCGGCCCGGAAGACCAGACAACACGCGGCGGTTCGGCAGGACGTCCCGCCCTGAACGTGCAAACCCGGATCGTCGATGAGAACAACGAACCCGTGGCGGCCGGCACGGTCGGCGAGATCGTTCACCGCAGTCCGCAGGCGACCGTCGGCTACCTGAACCTGCCGGACAAGACCGCCGAGGCCTTCCGCTGCGGCTGGTTCCATTCCGGTGACCTCGGCTATCTCGACGACGACGGATATCTCTGGGTGGTGGACCGCCAGAAAGACATGATCAAGACCGGCGGGGAGAACGTCGCGAGCCGCGAGGTCGAAGAAGTGCTCTTCGGCATCACGGGGGTACGGGAGGCGGCCGTCTTCGCCGTGCCCCACCCTCGCTGGATCGAAGCCATCGCGGCCGTCATCGTGCCGACTCCGGAAGCCGGACTCGACGAGAACACGGTCGTAGCAGAATGCCGGAAGCTCCTGGCGGGGTATAAGGTTCCCAAGTTCGTGATCTTCGCTGACGACCTACCGAAGAACCCGAGCGGTAAGATCCTCAAACGTGACCTGCGTGATCGATACAGCGCGATTGCCAACGCCGGCCACCCCACTCGACCGTAATTTCGGCACGGTCAGCGGTTGGATCGGCACGGTGGACGGACCCTCAGGGCACGATGGAATCGATGTATCCACCGTCGACGCGCAATGCTGCACCGGTTGTCGCTGACGCGTGCGTCGACGCCAAGTAGACACACATGTTCGCGATCTCCTCCGGCTCGATCAAGCGCTGTAACAGCGACTGTGGGCGGTGCAGCCGCATGAACTCGCGCTGCGCCTCGTCCCATGACAGATTTCCGTCGACGAGTTGGTAGACGAAATCTTCGACGCCTCCGGTATGTGTTGGACCGGCGATCACCGAGTTCACCGTGACGCCCGTTCCGGCCGCTTCCTTCGCGAAACCCCGACTGACAGCGAGCAGAGCCGTCTTCGACATCCCGTAGTGGATCATCTCTTCGGGAATCACGATGGCGGAATCGCTGGCGATGTTTTGGACACGACCCCAACCACTTTCGGTCATACCCGGCAGGTAGGCGCGGATCAGACGCACGGCGGCGAGGACGTTGACCTCGAAGTAACGGCGCCACTCGTCATCGGAGATCTCCAGAGCCGGTTCGGCGCCGAAGACACCAAGGTTGTTGATCAGGATGTCGACGCCCGGGAGTTCACCGAGCAATCCGTCCACCCCGTCGGACGTCGTGACGTCGAAGGCCGCCGAGACGAGATCGGCGTCCGGCACGTGGGTCCGTATGTCGCGCACCGCAGCATCGACCTTCGCCGGATTCCTGCCGTTGATCGCGACTTTCGCTCCGGCCTCGGCGAGGCCTTTCGCGATGGCCCATCCGATGCCTTGGCTCGAGCCGGTCACCAATGCTGTTTTGCCGCTGAGGTCGATGCGCATGCTTTCGACTGTAATCCGTCGAGTCCACGCCATCGGTAGGCTTGAGTGACTGATCACCGAGCACAGTCCATATCGATCGACGGAGGACGATAAAGATGTCAGTCAGTTTGGCCAAAGGCGGAAACGTATCACTGAGCAAAGAGGCACCGAACCTGACGGCGGTGAGTGTCGGTCTCGGGTGGGATGTGCGCTCGACCACCGGCGCCGACTACGACCTCGATGCCAGCGCACTGGGCATCAACTCCGGCAAGCGGGTGGTCAACGACAATTTCTTCGTGTTCTACAACAACCTTCGCTCGCCCGATGGCGCTATCGAGCACACCGGCGACAACCGGACCGGTGAGGGCGAGGGAGACGACGAGTCGATCACAGTCGACCTCAAGGCACTCTCCCCGGAGGTCGAGTCGATCATATTCCCGGTGACCATCCACGAGGCGGACTCACTCGGACAGAGCTTCGGGCAGGTGCACGGCGCCTTCATCCGCGTCGTCGATCAGGCCGACGGTCGGGAACTGGCCCGCTACGACCTGAGCGAGGACGCGTCGACGGAGACCGCCATGGTGTTCGGCGAGATCTACCGCCGCGGCGGGGAGTGGAAGTTCCGGGCCATCGGCCAGGGCTACGCGTCCGGTCTGGCCGGTATCGCTCGCGACTACGGCGTCAACATCGGATAGTCACGTCGCCGACTTCTCCGCCGCCGTCGGTTTGCCCGCCACCAGGTCCTCGATGTCGAGCCCCCACTGCCCGAACCGCTCGTCGAAGCGGTCGGCGCGGTGGCGGGCGGACTCCTGTTTTGTTGCCGTATAACGCTTGCGAGCCCACCGAGAGCTGGGACGCGCAAGTCGAGCCGCCCCCACCCACGCGACCGGTGGGATGAACGCCCCGATCGCTGCCGTCGAGTACTTGCCCTTCTCCACGCACACGAGCAGGACGACGATATGGACCGGCAAGTACGCCAGGACTGCGGCATGTCCTCCCGTGAACCCCGTGGTCTCGGCGACCGGGTTCACGCCGAGCAGGACCAGGCCGAGAAGTGCGATGGTCAGCGACACCAATTGCACCGACAGCTGTCCCTGCGATGACCAGTAGACGTCGCTCAGATGCAGGATCAGCGCAAACTCGTCGAGCACCAGCGACGAGCCGATCCCGATCATCACCGCGCTCACCTCGGCCCACGGCGAATGCCCGTCCACACCGACCGATGTGAAGGCACCGACGATGGTCAGGATGATGCCTGGGATCGAGTGGTGGATGTGCACGCCGCCCGAGACGTTGTCTTTGAACGGGCCCTTGCCTGCGCGGATCATTCGGGTGATGGTCCGGGTCACGATGAAGGTCACCAGGAACGACAGGAACAGCAAGAACATTGGGAACTTCCCGCCGCTGGTGAGGCTGTCGATGACATGCATGCTTGAAAGCTACAGCTCAGTGACGCGCGCCGAGATCGGCGCTGAAGTCCGCAGCGACATCCACGAGAAAATGAGCCACCTCCGATTCGAAGGCATCCGGCGTCGCGCGGGCCGACGAGGTCGAACAGGCCAGCGCCCCGACCACCACACCGTTCGCGTCCCGGACAGGTGCGGCCACCGAGATCAGGCCTACCTCGAGTTCCTGTGCGGTGAGTGCGTAACCCTGGCGCCGAACCACATCCAACTCGCGTTCGAGTTCGGCGCCCGACGACACCGTGGTCGGGGTGAGGTGGCTGTCGAAATCGGACTGGGCCACCACCGACCGGACGACGTCCGGTCCCGCCCAGGCCAGCAGAACCCGCCCCATGGAGGTCGCGTAGGCCGGAATGCGGGTTCCCACAGACACGTTGATGCTCATGATCCGGCGGACCGGTACGCGCGCCGCGTAGACGACGTCGGCGCCGTCAAGAACGCCCAGTGACGCGGATTCGTGGACGGTCTCGACGATGTGCAGCAGGTGGGGCATAGCTGTGTCCGCAAGAGAATGCGACGCCGTGTAGTGCTGTCCGATACTGAGGACCCGTGGAGTCAGGGACCACCGGCCGCCGGCGCCGGTGACGTACCCGAGTCGTTGCAGCGTCAGCAGGATCCGCCGAACCGCAGGCCGAGACAGCTCCGTCACGGCGGCGAGTTCGGCGAGGGTGGGATTGGGACGGGACGCATCGAACGCCAGGAGCACGGCGAATCCACGCTCGATGCTCTGGATGTAGTCACGGTCGCGGTCGCCCCCCGCGGCCGACTCAGCGCTGTCGGTCACCGCCAGTCCCCTTACTCTCTGCGGTTACACCGTACGCACTGCGGACAGCTTCGTCGGGCATCCTCCGCCCTGGTGTCGCGACCTCGCCCCGACCTCAGCGGGTGGCTTGGCCGTCGCCGCCGATGAATTGCTTGCGCATGTCGCCGAAGGCCCGCCCGAGCACCGCCACATCGCCATCGGAGAGCAGATCGAACATGCTGCGACGCACCTGGTCCACATGTCCGGGACTGGCAGCAGCGAGCTTGTCGACACCCGCCTCGGTCAGCTCGGCCATCATGCCCCGCTTGTCGTCCTCGCACTCCACACGCTGGACCCACCCGGCGTCGACCAGACGTCCGATTGCACGGGTGGCACCGCCTCGCGTGGTGGTCATCGCATCGGCCAACTCGCGCATCCGAAGCCTGCGCTGGGGCGCTTCCGACAGGATCACCAGCAGCTCGAAGTCGGTGAACGAAATCGCTGAATCCCTGGTGAGCTGCTGATCGAGCGTCCGCAGCAACAGCCGGGTGGCATCAAGATAGGCGCGCCAGGCCTCGTGCTCGTCGTCGCTGAGCCAGCGGGTTTCATTCACGAGCACCAGCATATCGAAAGTAGTTGACAAAGCAACCAGATGGAGTAGTGTCGAGGTCGTTGACAAAGCAACTAGTTTTCGACCGGAGAGACAGAGGCGAGCCATGACCACCGCAGCCGAAGAACAGCGTGAGCAAGAGTTCGCCGCCCAGCGCGACCGGATCCGCGACCAGTACCTCAAAGACCCGTCGACGCGCCCGGCGTCATCGGCTCGCGGGCTGCACCACACCGCCCTGGTGAGCAGCGACGTCGAGCAGACCGTGCGGTTCTACCAAGACCTGCTGGAGTTCCCCCTCACAGAACTCATCGAGAACCGTGACTACCCGGGGTCGTCGCACTTCTTCTTCGACATCGGTAACAACAACCTGCTGGCCTTCTTCGACTTCCCCGGCCTCGACGTCGGCCCGTACCAGGAAGTCCTCGGCGGGCTGCATCACGTGGCCATAAGCGTCGAGCCCACCCGGTGGGAAGCGCTGCGCACCAAGCTGATCGACGCCGGAGTGGAACTGATCGAGCACAGCGAGGTCTCGCTGTACTTCCGCGACCCCGACGGCGCACGCCTCGAACTCATCGCCGACCCCCTCGGCGAAATGTACGGCAATCACGTCCTCTGACTCTTCGTTCCTGTACGAAAGGCCCTCTGACATGACCGCTCCGACCACCTCCGCACACTTCGACGTCCGCCGCGCCGACGACAGATTCAAGACGAACGCCGGCTGGCTCGATTCCAAGCACTCCTTCTCCTTCGGCCACCATTACGACCAGAAGAACACCCACCATGGCCTGCTGGTGGTGAACAACGACGACATCGTCGTCCCCGGGCAGGGATTCGACACCCACCCCCACCGCGACATGGAGATCGTCACCTGGGTTCTGCAGGGATCGCTGGTTCACCAGGACTCGATCGGACACACCGGGGTCATCTATCCCGGACTCGCTCAGCGGATGAGCGCGGGCACCGGGATCATGCACTCGGAGAAGAACGACTCCTGGCGCCTGGACACCATGTCGGGAACGGCTGCCGACAAGCATGACGAGCCGGTGCACTTCATCCAGATGTGGGTGATCCCGGATGAATCGGGAATCACGCCCGGCTATGAGCAACTCGAGATCGACGGAGAACTGTTGTCCGGCGGTCTGATCCCCGTCGCGACGGGCATGCCCGAATACGTCGACCATTCGGCGATCCGGATCAAGAACAAGTACGCGGCCATGCACGTCGCCCGAATGCAGGCCGGTCAGACCCCCGTGGCCCTGCCCGACGCGCCGCTGCTGCACGTGTTCGTCGCACGAGGAGAAGCATCGATGGAAGGCGTCGGACCGCTGGGCGAAGGCGATGCCGTGCGCGTCCGGGGCGGCGGCGGTCAGCTCGTGACGACCGACAGCGCCGCCGAGATCATCGTGTGGGAGATGCACGCGTCGATCGCGTCCTGACACCTCGTTCGTCTGCCCGCTACCTCTCTGCCTGCTACTTCTAATTGGGGCGTCTCGAAGGGAAACCGATGAAGGCCTTCACGCACAACTCTGCGCCGTCGCGGGTGGTGTTCGGCAGCGGGACCGTCGACACCATCGCAGACGAGGTGCGGCGCCTCGGACGCAGCCGGGTGCTGTTGCTCGCCGGACCGCGATGGAACGTGCTCGCTGCGACGATCGCAGATCAGTTGGGTCCCCTCGCTGTCGCGAGATTCGACGACGCCGTGATGCATACCCCGACCGAGGTCACCGAGCACGCCCTCGACATCGCTCGACTCCATGATGTCGACTGCGTGATCGCGATCGGCGGCGGATCAACGACCGGCCTGGCGAAGGCACTCGCGGTGCGAGCCGGATACGACCAGATCATCGTGCCGACAACGTACGCCGGTTCTGAGATGACACCGGTGCTCGGAGAGACCACGGACGGACTCAAGACCACGCGATCGTCCGTGGACATCCTTCCCGAAACCGTCGTCTACGACGTCGATCTGACGCTAGGTCTACCACCGGACATCACGCTGACAAGTGCGATCAATGCCATGGCTCATGCGGTCGAAGCGCTGTACTCGTACGACGCCAACCCCGTCGTGGACCTGATGGCGCTCGACGCGATCGGTTCCATCACCCGGGCTCTTCCCGTGGTGATGGCCGACGGCAACGACCTCGACGGCCGAGCCGCGCTCCTGCAGGCCGCCTGGCTCGCGGGCAGTTGTCTCGGTGCTGTCGGAATGGGGTTGCATCACAAGCTGTGTCATACGCTCGGCGGCAGCTTCGGCTTGCCCCACGCGCCGACGCACACTGTGATCCTTCCGCATGCACTCGCCTACAACGCCGCCGCGGTTCCCGCGGTGATGGACCGCATCGCCGGCGCGATGGGCGTCACCGAGGCACCTGACGCGATGTTCGACCTCGTCGCGTCACTGGATGGCCCGACCTCACTGGCGGAACTGGGTTTCCTGGACGACGACGTCGAGCGCGCCACCGAATTGGCCACCGCGAAGCCATATCCGAACCCCCGCCCGGTGACACCAGCAGGCATCACCGGGCTGCTGACCAACGCTGTGCACGGGCGAAAGCCTGTGTGATCAGGTCAGACGATACGTTCGAACACTGCGGCCAGACCTTGTCCGCCGCCGATGCACATCGTTTCCAGGCCCCAACGGCCCTCACGCCGCTCCAGTTCGCGCAGCATGGTCGCCAGGATGCGTGCGCCGGTCGCCCCGACGGGGTGCCCCAACGAGATTCCCGACCCATTGGGGTTGAGCCGCTGATCATCGGCCTCGATCTTCAGGCTCTGCAGTACTGCGAGGGCCTGCGCCGCGAACGCCTCGTTGAGTTCGATGACGTCCATGTCGTCGAGGGTGAGGCCGAGTCGGCCCAGGGTCTTGTGCACCGCGGGTACCGGACCGATGCCCATCCGGGAGGGTTCGACGCCGCTGACGGCCCAGGATGCCAGCCGTGCCAGCGGGCGGAGCCCCAGCTCGGCAGCCTTCTCAGGCGTGGTCACGATGCATGCGGCGGCGCCGTCGTTCTGTCCGCTTGCGTTGCCTGCGGTGACGGTGGAGTCGGGGTCGATCTTCAGCCTGATCGGCCGGAGCTGTGCCAGCGACTCCACGGTGGTGTCTGCCCGCGGATGCTCATCGACGGTCACCACCTGTGGATCACCTTTACGCTGCGGCACTTCGATTCCCACGATCTCGTCGGCGAACGTCCCGTTGTTCTGTGCCGCGACGGCCCGTTGGTGGGATTGCACCGCCAGCGCATCCTGATCGGCTCGACTGATCCCGAACTCCGCGCGTAGATTCTCGGCGGTCTCGATCATGCCGCCGGGCACCGGGTAGTTCTCACCGCCCGCGGTCACCCGCCCCCGCGCCAGGCGGTCGACCAGTTCGACCCCAGCTCCCTTGACGCCCCACCTGATCGAATCGGTATAGAACTCCGCTTGACTCATCGACTCGGCACCACCGGCGATGATGAGGTCACTGGCTCCGGTCGCGACCTGCATGCACGCCTGCAGGACTGCCTGCAGTCCGGATCCGCAGCGTCGATCAACCTGCAGGCCTGGCACCCCGATACCCAGTCCGGCGTCGAGTGCAGCGATCCGGCCGATGGCGGGCGCTTCGCCGTTCGGTGTCGCCTGACCGAGGATCACATCATCGATCTGGTCACTGGATACACCTGCGCGGCTCACGAGCTCGCGAATCACCGCAGCTGCCAACGTCTGCGGTGCAACATCTTTGAAAATCCCTCCGAAACGCCCCACCGGGGTACGTAGCGGTTCACAGATCACGGCTTCGGGCATGGGTGTTCTCCTGGTGATTTCTCAGTGGGTGGTGCGGGCGATATCAGCGGTGATGGCGGTGGCAGTCCGCAGGAGTTCGGGGACCAGGTCATCGCGTATGGCTTCCAGGCTGTAGCGGACGGATTGGGTCGAGATGTTCACGGCCGCAATCACTGACCCGTCCCTGCCGTGGATCGGGGCCGCGAGGGAGCGCAGACCGGCTTCCAATTCGCCGTCGACAATACAGAAGCCCTGTTCGCCGGCATCGCGGATGGACTCGCGCAGGTCCTCATGCGCGGTCTTGGTGTTGGCGGTGAGGGGTTCGGGGGTGACCCTGTCCAAGTGCGCGTCGAGACCGGAGTCGCTCAGTGCGGCAAGAAGAATGCGGCCCATCGAGGTGGCGTAGGCCGGGAATCGGGTACCGATCGTGATCGAGACCGTCATGATCCGGCTCACCGGGACCCGGGCCACGTAGACCACGTCGTCGCCGTCGAGGATGGACACCGAGGCGGACTCGTGGACGCGCGCCGCCAGCGCTTCGAGGTGAGGCCCGGCGACCTCGGGGAGTGAGAGCGACGAGAGATAGCTGTAGCCGAGATCCAGCACCCGCGGGGTGAGCCAGAAAGTGGCACCGTCGGTACCGACGTAGCCGAGATCGTGCAGGGTCAGCAGAAATCGCCGTGCGGCCGGCCGTGACAGCTCCGTTCGGCCTGCGACCTCGCTGACCGTCAACCGGGGGTGATCGACATCGAACGCGAGGATGACCGCGAGTCCCCGGGCCAGGGACTGGACGTGATCACCGGACGCAGCAGTCATCGACCGGCCACGTGCGCGCGGATCAGCGACGACACGGCGCTCGATTGCTCGAGGTTCACCAGATGTGCGCCGGGATCGAGGATTTCCAGGCGCGCGCCCGGCACCAGATCCGCGATGAGCTGCAGATGTTCCGGCGGCGTGGCCGGATCCTGGGCGCCGGCGATCGCCAATGTTGCAGTGGTGATCGACGGTAACTTTTCACGGGAGTCCCACTCGGCCAACGCCTCACAGCATGCGGCATAGCCTTCGTCGTCGGTGTTCTGGACCATCGAAAGAGCGCGATCGACCAGGTCCCTGTCCTCATCAGCCGCACCGAGCGTGAACCATCTCTCGACGACCGCGTCCGCGATGGAAGACGTACCGGACGCACGCACGGTTGCGGCACGGTCGAGCCAGGGCTGTGGCTCACCGAATCGGGCCGAGGTACACAGCAGGGTCATGGTGGATACCCGCTCCGGCGCAACGAGGGCTATCTGCTGGGCAATTGCTCCGCCCAACGACAATCCGACGAGGTGGACGGTGCCCGCACCGAGGCCGACGAGGGTCGTCAGCACGTCGTCTGCCAGATCCGGAACCGTGTAAGGGCCCACGGGAGCAGGCGACTCCCCGTGTCCGCGGATGTCGAGAGCAATGACTCGGTGGTCCGCTCCGAGATCGGCCATCTGGGGTTGCCACATTGTCCGGTCGCTGCCCAGGGATCCCAGGAACACGATGGTCTGCTGCGCGGTGTCGTCGCCGCCGACACTGCCGGCGAGTTCGTACGTCATCTCAACCTCCCCGTTCGGTTCGTACGCTTGCCGTACACTTGTACTATAAGCGTACAGGTGGGTAGTCTGTCCACATGCTCGACAAAGTGATCACCTCAGCAGCGGCAGCGGTCGCCGACATCCCCGATGGCGCGTCACTCGCCGTGGGCGGATTCGGCCTGGTCGGCGTGCCCGAGATCTTGATCCGCGCCGTCCTCGACCAGGGCGCGACCGACCTGGAGACCGTCAGCAACAACTGCGGCACCAACGGATTCGGGCTCGGATTGCTGCTGGCGGAGCACCGCATCCGGCGCACCATCTCTTCCTACGTCGGATCCAACGAAGAGTTCGCGAGGCAGTACCTGTCAGGCGAACTCGAGGTCGAACTCACCCCGCAGGGCACGCTCGCCGAGAGGATGCGGGCCGGTGGCGCCGGTATCCCGGCGTTCTTCACCCCCGCGGGCGTCGGCACTCCTGTCGCCGACGGAGGCCTACCCCTGCGCTACGACGGCTCGGGCGGCGTCCTCGTAGCGAGTCCCCCGAAGGAGACCCGCGAGTTCGATGGCACCGCATACGTTCTGGAACAGGGCATCGTCACCGACTTCGCACTCGTACACGCATGGAAGGGTGACCGCCACGGTAACCTCGTCTACCGGCGCAGCGCCCGCAACTTCAATCCGCCGGCCGCAACGGCAGGCCGGATCACCATCGCCCAGGTCGAAGAGCTGGTAGAGCCCGGTGAAATCGATCCAGATCAGGTCCATACCCCCGGCATCCACGTCCAGCGGGTGGTCCACGTGGGCAAGGTAGATGTGGGCATCGAGAAAAGGACTGTGCGCGCATGAGTTTGACACGTGAAGAGATGGCTGCCAGGGTCGCGCTCGAACTCGAGGACGGCCAGTACGTCAACCTCGGTATCGGCATGCCGACCCTGGTCCCCAACTACCTGCCCGACACCATCTCCGTCGAACTACATTCGGAGAACGGAGTCCTGGGCGTCGGACCCTATCCGACCGAAGAGGAACTCGACCCGGAGTTGATCAACGCGGGCAAAGAGACCATCACCGTCAATCCCGGTGCCTCCTACTTCGATTCGGCCGACTCCTTCGCGATGATTCGCGGCGGCCACGTCGACGTCGCCGTACTCGGTGCAATGCAGGTCAGCGCCACCGGCGACCTCGCCAACTGGATGGTCCCCGGCCAGATGGTCAAGGGCATGGGCGGTGCGATGGACCTGGTCCACGGCGCCCGCAAGGTCATCGTGATGATGGAACACGTCACCCGCAAGGGCGCTCCCAAGATTCTCGACGTCTGCACTCTCCCGCTCACCGGAAAGGCTTGTGTGCAAAGGATCATCACCGATCTCGCGGTCCTCGACGTGACGGCCGACGGCCTGAAGCTCGTCGAATTGGCACCTGGCGTCACCCTCGACGAGGTCCAGTCCGCCACCGCCGCCACCCTTCTGGTCGACGCCACTGTCTGATCCACCCCCGCGCCGCGCGCAAACCCACCTGTTCTGGTCAAAACCACGGGTCGCGAACCCGTGGGTTTGACCGGAACTGGTGGGTTTGTCTCTGTCCCCAGTTCTCAAACTCATCCACAAGTCGGGTAACTCTCCCAGCAACCGCCAGAACTCGCTCTCGTGAGTCGTCAATGATCCGATCATGGAACTCAGACCCGATCTCGACGGCTTGGTTCGCCGGAACACCCACCTCAACGCCGGCGGCGAAGACACCGAACTCCGCCGTGCCCGTCGACACAGAAAGCTGGTTCGAGTAACCCGCGGCGTCTACCGACCTGTCGAGCCTGACGAGAGCACCCGTGATCCGGATTTCGATGAGACCTACCGAGAACTCGTCGTCGCCGTCGCCGGCCGCACTACCCAACGTGTGGTCAGCCACTCGTCGGCCGCGGCGTTGCACGGCCTGAATCAGCACTCCCCGGACCAGCGCCGCGTCCACTTCTACGTCAAGAGCGGCGGCCGTCGGGGACGGGACGTCTTCCTGCACGAAGCGGCTTTGACCGCCTCCGATGTCACCGTCGTCGACGGGGTACTCCTGACCAAACTGGCGCTCACCGCCTGCGACATCGCGCGTCAAGGCAACTTTGCCCAGGCGGTCGTAGTACTGGACCATGCGCTGCGCCTCGGCGTCACCCGCGCCGAACTCAGGTCCATCGCCACACGCTTCGCGGGCACCAAAGGTGTCGGGAACTTGCGTCAAGCACTCGATGTCGCGGACGCCAACTCGGAGTCGGTGGGCGAATCGGTCAGTCGAGCGTTGATGATCGAGTGGTGTGAGATCCCTGCTCCGGTACTGCAGGCCGAATACCGCGACGAGCATGGCAAGCTCATCGCGCGTGTCGACTTCGATTGGGACGGAAAGGTCATCGGAGAGTTCGACGGCAAGGTCAAGTACCAGAGAAATCGACGGCCCGGGGAGAGTGCCTCTGACGTCGTCATCCGAGAGAAGGTTCGCGAAGACCGCTTGCGCGACGAAGGTTTGACGGTGGTGCGGTGGGTGTGGGACGACTTCACAAGACCGCAGGTCTTGCGGACCAGGATCCGGAAAGCCCTCGCCCGGGCCGGGGTCATCTAGCCGTCACAAACCCACCCTTTCCGGTCAAACCCAGGGGTTTGCGACCCGTGGGTTTGACCGGAATGAGTGGGTTTGCGAAAGCCACTTGGGCTTACTTGATCGACGACGCGTGTTTGTTCAGCGGTGTCACGTCGATGGTCATGAACGGGAACAGCGGCAGGTTCCAGAGGATCTCGTGGAGCTCATCCGGCGTCTCGACATCGAAGATGCTGATGTTGCTGAATTTTCCTGTGATCCGCCAAATGTGCACCCACTTGCCGGAATGCTGCAGGTCCTGAGAGTATTTCTTCTCCCGCGCAAGGGTCTCGGCCCGCTCCTCGGGATCGAGGTCACGCGGGATGTCGACGTCCATGCGTACGTGAAACAGTGCCACTACGGTGTTGTCCTTTCGAGGAGGATGGGTCAGTCTCGGGTCAGGGAGTCGACCACGTCCATGTCGAGCTCGACACCGAGTCCGGGCCCTTCGGGGAGATGGACCTTTCCGTCAGCGTAACGCAGCGGTTCTTGCAGCAGTTCGACGGAAAAGAGCAGCGGGCCAAACAGTTCGGTACCGAAGTTGATGGCCGGCTCACTGCACGCGAAGTGGATCGACGCCGCGGTGCCGATGGGTCCCTCGATCGAGGTGGCTCCGTGGCAGGCGATTCCGGCCGCTTTGGCAATGGCCGCGATCTCCCGGCTCTTCGCCAGCCCACCGCATTTGGTGGTCTTGATAGCGATCACGTCGGCTGCGCCCTGCCGGACGACCTCTAGCGCGTCATGCGGTGTCGACACACTCTCATCAGCCATCACCGGGACCGGGAGCAGATGGTTCAGCTCCGCGAGCACATCGATCTGCTCGCCCGGGGTCGGTTGCTCGATGAGTTCGACGCCGCCGTCAGCCAAACGCGGCAGGTACTTCAAGGCGGTGAAGCGGTCCCAGCGCGCATTGATGTCGACGCGGACGCCGGCGCGACCGTTCAATCCGTCGACGATGTCGAGGATCCGCTTCGTGTCGACCTCGGGCTCGAGCGCACCCATCTTCAGCTTGAAACTGAAATGCATACGTGCATCGAGCTTTTCCGCGGCCTCTTCGAGGATCTCCTCCACAGGAGCTGCACCCAGCGCCCAGGTGACATCGACACTGTTCCGGAACGCACCGCCGATGAGGGCGTGCACCGGCACATCGAGGCATCGCGCCCACGCATCGTGCAGTGCTATCTCGACGGCGGCCTTGGCGAACCGCGCCTGCGCCACCACCCGTTCGATGTCGAGCATGATGCCGGTGACGTCGTCGACCGTGCGCCCCAGCAGAACCGGGGCGATGTAGCGGTCGACGATCGACTTCATCGTCTCGACGGACTCTCCACCCCACCACGGTCCGCCGGGGACCACACCTTCACCGCGCCCGATCACTCCGCCATCGGTTTTAATGGACACCAACAGGATCGGTTGTGCATCCATCGATGTGGTCGCGAACTTGTGAGCGCGAACCAGGGGGACGTCGATGATTCGGGTCTCGACATCGACGATCTTGAGATCGGGCACGACCGTCTACTCTCCTGCCGGGTCGAGCGTGAAGTTGTAGGTGACGTGGTTCTTGCCGTCGTCACCTACGGTCGGCGACAGGATCAGCTCCGGCTTGGTGGCCGTCGCGACGTCACTGTCGAGCCATTCGCCACCCTCGAAGTACAACTGGGTGGTCACCGATTCTTTGCCGGCCGCCGACACGATCAGGTGCAGGTGGGCGGGCCGCCACGGGTGACCGTTCTGGGCCTCGATGAACGCACCGGTCGGTCCATCGGTCGGAATCTGATACGGCGCCGGCTGAATGGTGGTGATCTCGTAGCGACCCTCGGAGTCGGTGATGATCTTGCCGCGCAGATTCCATTTCGGAAGGTGATCGGCGAACTGTGAGTAGTAGCCGTCGGCGTCGGCGTGCCACAGTTCGACGATGGCACTGTCGAGGCCGTTGCCCTCGAGGTCGGTGACCTGACCGCTGAAGACCAGCGCGGTCTCCTTGCGGTCGACGTCGCGCATCGGGAGTTCGCACACGGACGGCAGTTCCGGTGCGTCGGCGACGTAGTACGGCCCTTCGATGCTGCCCTTGGTGCCCTTACGGCTGCGGGCGAGCACCTCTTCGACGGAGTGCTCGATGAAGACGTCGAGGAACAGCGGCCACTCGCCGCCCTCACCCACATCGATCAGCCACTGCTTGAGTACGCGGTACTCGGGGTACGTCACGTTGTGGTCGAGGATCACCTGGTTGAGCGCCGCAAGGGCATCCTTCGCGATGGCCGCCACCCGTTCCGGCGACGTGTCGGCGCTGACGCGCTCGTTCTTGAATTT
Source organism: Williamsia limnetica (assembly GCF_003217475.1). GTDB lineage: Bacteria > Actinomycetota > Actinomycetes > Mycobacteriales > Mycobacteriaceae > Williamsia > Williamsia limnetica. The sequence goes on from NZ_QJSP01000003.1 coordinate 370,781, forward strand.
GTCGGTGGCTGCGGAGCCGGAACCCGCTGCGGTGGGGTTCTGGATTTCGGTGGTGGTCATGTTCATCTCCTGGTGAGCGGGAGTGGCTGGGCTGCCAGTCAGGCTGTGTACGCCCTGCGTACTTGACTGCCGCATTGCGTACAGACACTGTGCGCCCAGTCACACGAGATGTCAAGTCATCACCCCGGACCTCCGATAATGGGTCGTTCTGGCGGCGCTGACCTGGGCTTTCGCTCGCCAAAACGACCCATTTCCGGGGAGGTCAGGTGCGGCGCAGGGTGTCCGACGGACTCTCGCCGTACTTGCGGCGATACGAGGCAGCGAACCGGCCGGTGTGGGTGAAGCCCCACTTCATCGCGACTTCGGTCACCGATATGACGGCGCCGGGATCGCTCAGCTCGCCATTGACCCGGACGAGCCGCACGTCGTTGAGGTATTCACGGGGACTCATACCCACGTACTCACGAAACCCCTCTTGCAGCCGGCGCACACTCACCCCGGCGGCATCGGCCATATCAGCCGCTGTCCACGCACGACTGGGATCGGCGTGCACGGCATCGACGACCCTCGTGACGATCCTTGGCCGAATCTGTTGATGATCGCCATCCGGTTCCCCGATGGCAGCGAGCACGAGCGCACTTGTCAAAGCACCGGACAATTGCTGCGCCACAATCGGGTTGCGCCACAGCCCCTCATCATCAGCTTCAGCGTGGACCGCACGCACCATCCGCAGCCACCCTGCACCGGCAGATGCACGCAAATCGATCTGTGCCGGTAACCGAACATCGGGGCGGGCCATCACTCGACCGAGCTCGCGGTGCAGATGGTCCCGGTCGATCCGAACCCCGACGATGGTGCATGCGCTACTCCAGCGGGTGATCAGCGTTGGGGTGTCCGGCGGATTGACGGTCGCGAGCCCCGGCGTGGATACGACGCTGTCGCGGGCCGTGCGCGACTCCAGACGGCCACCGAGAGGAATGTTGATGGCGTACGCGCCCGGATGATCGGTCTCGATGGAAACCTCCGCACCCCAGCCGATTCGAGCGATTCTGATCGGTCCGAGGTCGACGGTGTTCACAACCATGTGGTCGGCGTTGCTGCCCTTGCTCAGCGGCGTCAGCACGTGCGGGAAGTAGGCGTCCGAGACCACCTCGGACGCTTCATCCCAGTCGTGTGGCCGGTCCGCGTCGGCGTGAGTCTGCATCGCAGAACACCTCCTCGAACTCCGTGATCCGGCACCGCGAATCTCGCCGCGCTTGCCGGATGGCCTCCGCGTTTGGCGGATCGCGCTGTGGCCGCCGGGCCGCAATAGTGTTCTACACCACATTCTGGCGATCCGAAAGGAGGCGTTGACGATGAACAAGGGCGATCTGCGAAACATTTTCGGCCAGTTTGCCAGCGGGGTCACCGTCATCACCTGCACAAACGCCGACGGTGAGCCCCACGGCGCCACAGTCACGGCGTTCACGGCGATCTCGATGGAACCGCGACTGTGCCAGGTCACGATGACCCGGCAATCGAAAGCGTGCGGCTTTCTCGGTGGCGCCCCGTTTGCGGTGAACATCCTCGCGGCCGACCAGGTCGACATCGCAATGCACTTCGCGGGTCGGCCCAGCGCGCCCGGTCCGGTCTGGGCGGACGGGCCCACCGCCCCCGTGCTGTGCGGGGCCGCAGCCACGCTGTCCTGTGAGGCTTGGGCCGAGTACGACGGCGGTGACCATCTCATCTTCATCGGTGAGATCGTCGCCGCCGAGACCACCGACAAGAACCCGCTCCTCTACTACCGCAGCTCTTTCCACGAACTCGGACCGACGTCCGCCAGCTCGGCGTGGCTCGGGTCCATGGACGACCCACACCGGGGCTGGTTCGACGCCGACACCAGCTTCGTTCCCCTACATCTCAATTCAGATCATCTGAGTCCGACCCCTCGATAAAGGAGACACCATGACCACTGTCGAAGACCGCGAAAGCGCACCGCTCGATGTCGACCCCATGCAGGTGAACCCCGCCGCCGACCATCCGGCCAACAACACCAAGAACTTCGCGTCGCGCCCGATGACCGGCGACGAGTACATCGAGTCACTACGCGACGACCGCGAAATCTGGCTCCACGGCGAACGCGTCAAAGACGTCACCACCCATGCGGCATTCCGTAACCCCATCCGGATGACCGCGCGGCTGTACGACTCCATGCACACCGGCCCCGACGTCGACAAGGTGACGGTTCCCACCGACACCGGCAACGGCGGCGTCACCATGCCCTTCTTCAAGGCCTCGACCAGTTCTGCCGACCTCATCAAAGAGCGCGACGCAATTGCGACCTGGGCCCGAAAGACCTATGGCTGGATGGGACGCTCGCCCGACTACAAGGCCAGCTTCCTCGGCACTCTGCACGCGAACAAAGAGCTGTATTCACCCTTCCAGGCCAACGCCGAACGGTGGTATCGCGAATCGCAGGAGAAGGTCCTGTACTGGAACCACGCGATCATCAATCCCCCGGTCGACCGCCAGTTGCCGCCCGACGAGGTCGGTGACGTGTTCATGAAGGTGGAGAAGGAAACCGATGCCGGCCTCATCGTGTCCGGCGCCAAAGTCGTCGCCACCGGGTCCGCGATCACCAACTACAACTTCATCGCGCACTACGGGTTGCCCATCAAGAAGAAGCAGTTCGCGCTGATCTGCACGGTGCCGATGGATGCGCCTGGCGTGAAGCTGATCTGCCGGTCGTCCTACACCCAGAATGCGGCCGTGATGGGGACGCCCTTCGATTACCCGCTCTCGAGCCGGATGGACGAGAACGACACCATCTTCATCTTCGACAAGGTGCTGGTGCCGTGGGAGAACGTCTTCATGTACGGCGATGTCGAGAAGATCAACGCGTTCTTCCCGCAATCAGGGTTTTTGCCGCGCTTCACCTTCCAGGGCTGCACCCGCCTCGCCGTCAAGCTCGACTTCATCGCCGGCCTGCTCATGAAGGCTCTCGACGCCACCGGGTCCGGCGGCTTCCGCGGGGTGCAGACCAGGGTCGGTGAGGTGATCGGTTGGCGCAACCTCTTCTGGACCCTGACCGACGCGATGGCCCACAACCCGGAACCATGGATCGGCGACACCGTGATCCCCCGTCTCGAGTACGGCCTGACCTACCGGATGTTCATGATGCAGGGCTACCCGCGTATCAAGGAGATCATCGAACAGGACGTCGCCTCCGGCCTTATCTACCTTCCCTCCGGCGCAGCCGACTTCAAGAGCCCCGACGTCCGGCCATATCTCGACAAGTACGTTCGCGGCTCCGATGGCATCACCGCCGTCGACCGGGTCAAAGTCATGAAGGCGCTCTGGGATTCGATCGGCTCCGAGTTCGGAGGACGCCACGAGCTGTACGAACGGAACTACTCGGGCAACCACGAGAACGTCAAGGCCGAACTGCTGTTCGCAGCTCAGAATCGTGGTGGCGTAGACCAGATGAAAGGTCTCGCCGAGCAATGCCTCGCCGAATACGACCTGGACGGCTGGACCGTGCCCGATCTCATCGGCAACGACGACGTCAGCTACTTCGGCAACAAGTAGGCGACGGTCAGGTCGAGGGCGGGGCCACCAAGGCCTCGCCCTCGACGACGTGGCGAACTACCATCGACACCATGGCTGCGCTCGCGGATCAGTTCGAAGATCAGCGCAGACGACTGCTGGCGGTGGCGTACCGCATCACCGGCAGCATCAGCGACGCCGAGGATGCGGTTCAAGAGACCTGGCTTCGGCTGGCCGACAGCGACGTCGACGCCATCGATGACCTGGGCGCGTGGCTGTCCACCGTCGTCGGCCGAATCTGTCTCGATCGGTTGAAGTCCGCGGCCGTTCGACGCGAGCAGTACATCGGCCAGTGGCTACCGGAGCCGATCGTGACATCGTTCGCGCCGGAGTTCAGCGACCCCCTGCATGCGGTCGTCGCGGCCGAAGACAGCAGGTACGCAGCGATGGTCGTCCTCGAAACCCTCAGCCCGGCAATGCGAGTGGCCTTCGTGATGCACGACGGGTTCGCCGTCCCCTTCGCCGAGGTCGCCGAGATCTTGGGCATCGAGGTTCCTGCCGCCCGGCAACTCGCCTCCCGCGCCCGCCGGATCGTCTCGGCCGCACCGGCCCCGGTACCCGATTCCGAACAAGCCGAGGCCATCGGTCGCCTCGTCGCGGCATTGATGTCCGGCGACATGGGTGCCGTTGTGGCGGCGCTTGATCCGGAGGCGATGATCGTCGGAGACGCGAACCGTACCGCCCCGACCGCCGTCAAGCCGATCCACGGCGCCGTCGCTGTCGCCCGCTTTTTGTTCGGACTGGTGCGGCGTTACGACGGAGCTGCGACACTCACCGATCAGATCCCGGTCCGGATCAACGGCGAACTCGGTTCGTACAGCACCGGGTGGGAGGCCCTCGGTGACCGCCGGGCCTCACCTCCCCGTGCCATCAGCTACGTCGTCAAGGACGGACGGGTGGCAGCCATCTACGACATAGCCGATCCGGTCAAACTCGCTGCAGTCCAGCCGGATCAGCTGGTCGACTCCGCCCAGGGCACGCGACAGGAATCGGTCGAGAAACCCTGATCGGTGATGCCCAACGCCGCGTTCGTGCGGGCGCGTTGGTTCTCCACCCCTATTTGATAGGTGAGCTCGATGACGCCCTTGTTCCCGAACCGCCGCTGCAGATCAGCGACCTGGTCGTCCGTCACCGTCATCGGGGTCGTCGTCATCGCATCCGCGTAGGCGATCACAGCGCGTTCGTCGTCGCTGTACAGCGGTGAGGTCTCGTAGTCGGCGATGTGCTCGAGTCGCTCCACATCGAGGTCGTCGAGACGTTGGAGCATGGCCCCGAAGTCGACGCACCAGGAGCACCCGACCGTCCAGGCCACCCGGTAGACAGCGATCTCACGAATGTTCGCCGGCAACACCGTCGACGCCCTCTCGACCGCGGTCTCGCTGAGCCCGAAGGCCATCAGCAGACGGGGGTGATGTGCGAACACAGCCATCGGTTCGGGTACCGAACCGAATCTACGTGCGGCGTAGCGGTAGGTTGCTTTCACCATCAAGCCGGCCTGGTCCGGGGTTACTGCCGCAATCCGTGCCATCGTGGTTCACCTCCCTCTGGCGACGCCTGGTGCGCCGCTACCGAGGAGACGAGACAGCCCTCGAAAATGTGACATCGCCGGTGGTCAACTGACCGGCAGGTCCACCCAGTCCGGAGCCCAGACGCGCTCATAGTGGTAGGGATCGAAGGTCCCGTTGCGGTCACGGAAGGACTGTCCGGTCCCCGGCCACAACAGCGTGAGCCGCCGACTGAGTGGATCCAGATACCAGCTGCTGCAACCGCTGAGCCACACCGTCGACGCACTGCGCTCGTCGATCTCCCGCGTGTAGGCCTGTTCGGCAGCGGCCATCACCTCCAGCGCTATCGGCCCGCCGGCGCTCAGGTGATCCATCGCCCCGAGGACGTAGTCGATCTGTGTCTCGATCATGAAGATCGCCGAGTTGTGGCCGAGCGCGGCGTTGGGTCCGTCCAGGACGAACATGTTCGGGTATCCGCTGACTGCGGTGGACGCATACGAGACCATGCCCGCCTGCCAGTGCTCGGACAGTCGCTCACCGCCGACACCCACGATGCGGGTGGCGAACTCCGGGCGGGCGGCCTCGAACCCGGTGGCCAGCACCACCGTGTCGAGCTCGAATGACCTACCGCTGGCAGCGACGGCCCGCGATCCGTCGAACTCCGCCAACGCCGACGGCTCGAGCGTGACATGGGAACTGGTCATGGTCGGAAAGAACTCGTCGCTGAGCAATATTCGCTTGCAACCGATTTCGTAGTTCGGGGTCAGATCGGCGCGCAGACCCGGGTCGCTCACCTGTGCGTGGAGATGACCTAGCGCGCGGTCGCGGATCTCGTCGATCGCGGGGTGCAGACCGCGGCGCTGCGCGAAGGCTTTGTCGGCTTCGGAGAACAGTCGCGCCCGCAACTGGTCGGCATTGGCCTTGACCCGCAGGTGTTCTCGTTCGGCTTCGCTGTATTGCCGGTCCCCGCGAGGCACGACATACGGGGCCGATCGAGAGAACACAACCAACTCCCCCGCCCGCCGCGCGAGCTCGGGGACCAACTGAACCGCCGAGGCGCCGGTGCCCACCACACCCACCCGGGCACCGTCGATCGGTGCATCACCGTCCCACTGGGCGGTATGAAAGACCTTGCCCGGGAACGACTCGACCCCGGCGAAGTCCGGCACCATGGGATTCGCCAGCCGACCGACAGCGACGACCAGCACCCGCGCCCGCAACTCACCCGCGGTACTCGACACCGCCCAGCAGAGTTCGTCGGGTAGCCACCGGGTCTCGGTGACGTCGACGTTCAAGTGCAGGTGGGGACGGATCCCCTCGTCGGTGGCAGCTCGCTCGAGATAGTCGTGGATCGCCGCGCCGTCGGCGAACAGCGAATCCCAGTCGCCCGGAGGGCGGAACGAGTAGGAGTAGACGTGCGCGGGAACATCGCACGAGACGCCCGGATACCGGTTGTCACGCCAGGTGCCTCCCACCGAGTCACCGCGTTCGAGGACGACAAAACTCTCGCTGCCCCGCCTGGCAGTGCGAATGGCCATGCCCAGCCCGGCAAATCCGGCGCCGACGATCGCGACGTCGACGTACGCAGGCAAGCGGCCGTTCACGCGAACACCTTCTGGAGAACGGCTTGTCGATCGTCTGGGGCCGTCTCATAGAGCGTGGTGCGCTGACGTGTGGTGCGGCCCAGAGCCCCGGCTATCTCGGCTACCTGCGCTGGTACCAGCTGTCTGCCACTCTCGGGTCCGGCGTCCGGCCGCAGACGCCCGTCGATCAGCACGCCCCCGACGTCGTCGGCGCCCCCGCGGAGCACGGCGTCCAGCGCGACCTCATCGAGTTTGGTCCACGCGGCCTGCAGGTGATCGATGGCGCCCAGGGTCAGCAACCGCGCCACGGCATGCAGTGCCCGCGTCTCGTCGAGCGAGGGGCCGCGCACGGCCTGGGCCCGCAAGTGCGGTGGGGCATTCTCCGGGAGCATCGGCATCAGGATCAGTTCCGTGAAGCCACCGGTGCGCCGTTGGATGTCGACGAGCAGACGTAGATGCGCGATTTGCTGCGCCGGTGTCTCGACATGGCCGTAGAGCATCGTCGCGGTGGATCGCAGGCCGATGCCGTGGGCGGTGGTGATGGTCTCGACCCACTCCGCCACCGACAGACCGTCCGGGGTCAGGACGCCGCGTACTTCGTCGTCGAGCACCTGCGCGGCGGTTCCGGGCACCGTCCCGACGCCGGCGTCGCGGGCTGCCTCCAGGAACTCGCGCGGCGTGAGTGCCAGTCTGTTGGCAGCATCGCGGACCTCCGGTACCCGGTACGCGTGCAGGTGCATGTCGGGGGCGGTGGCCGAAATCCGGCGGACCAGCCCGAGATAGGCGTCTGCAGATTCGGACTGCGGCACCGGTCCTTGCAGACAGATTTCGGTCGCGCCCAGCTCCCACGCCTCGGCGACAAGATCCTCGACAGACGCCGATGATCCGGAGCCGATCACCGCACCGGTTTCCAGGTTGCGATTTGCGACGAATGTCAGTTCGTCGCCGACGACGTCGCGGCGCGCGGAGTCCGCGAGGGCGCAGAGTTCGTCCAGTTCAGCGCCCTGTGCGCCCAGCAGTACGGCCCATTGCCGATCGTCTATCGAGGACGGATCGGCCACCAGCGACCGCAGCATCGGCGCCACCTGATCCCCGGGTAGCCGAGTGTCTTCGGCCCAGGAACTTCGCAACGTCATCCCACGACTCTAGAACGAGCCACTCGCAGCCCTCGGTCAAGTGCCCTGATCCGCAGCTGCCCCGCGCTCACAGCGCTTGGTCGACCCAGTCGTCGAACGATTGCCAACCCACCTCGGGATATTGCTTTCGCAGCCCGGCGAGGTCGGCGGAGTACCCGGTCGACGAGAGGAAGGTGAACATCGCGCGCATGTCGTCCGACTCGATCTGAGCCGGATCACCGGTGTGCAGTCGCACCTCGCGACCGAGCCGGCGTGTCAGAGATGCGGCCATCTGGGTCGGCGTCGGGTTGTCGGAAGCGATATCGACACGGGCCCCGAGGAATCGTTGCGGATCGGCGAAGACAGTCGCGACGAACTCCCCCAGGTCGCGCCGCGACAACTGCTGCAGTGGGACATCGGCAGGCACCGGGAGGTCGAGTACGCCCTCCCGGATCTGCTCGAGACCGCCGAGAAGGTTGTCGTAGAAGTACGTGGGTCCGACGATCGTGTACGGGATCCCGGACGCGGCGAGCGCAGCCTCTACGACCACCTTGCTCTCGAAGTGCGGAACCCCGGTGTGCTGATCGGCACTGGCGACAGACGAGAACACCAGATGTCCGACACCCGCGCTCGAGGCGGCCTCGATGATCGACCGCCCCTGCGTCACCTCTTCCTCGGGGCCGCGTTCGAACGGCGTCGTCAGGGCGAACACGCCGGCGGCACCGGTGAACGCGACCGCCAGCGACTGCGGGTCGTCGAGGTCGGCCACTGCGAGCTCTGCGCCGCGGTCGGCGAGACGCACCGCTCCTGCCGAATCGGGCCGGCGCACCACCGCCCGCACCGGCAGTCCCCGGCTCAGCAGAGCTGCTGCGACAGCTCCTCCCTGAGCGCCGGTCGCGCCGATCACCACATACGTATCTGCCACGATCAATCCCTTCGCCGTCTGACCTCACCAGTATCTCGGTCCGGGAGGACACGGTCAGCGCGGCACCCGCTTGTGCGCGAGGCCGCCCGCGATCACCTGGTCTCGGACCAGCGCACTCGCGTCCTCGGGGTGGAGGTGGCCGTACCACTCGCCGGGCGGGTTCACGATCGCCAGCGGACCCAGATTGCAAGGGCTCAGGCAGCCGGTCCCGGTCACCTTGGTCTCCGTGTTCTTCGAGTTCGCCGTCAGCGCACGATGCAGCGGCCCGGCGCCGTACGCCATACACCGAGGACCCTTGCAGATCAGCACATGTCGATCGTGCGCTTCGATCGTCGACCACGCCGGACTCCGGTACGACGCCGGACTGTCCCGAATCGGTGTCCCCGGCTCGTCGAGGAGTCCGCCGAGATGCGACGCGACTGCATCGGCCAGCGAATCCGGCTCGTGCATCGTCACAGTCAGCTGCTTTGCGGGCCGCGTCTCCGACCAGTTCGCCACCGCGCGTCTGGTCCAGGTCGTCAGATACTTGTCGCGGGGCACGGCGACCGGGAGCAGTACGACGTCACTCACACCGTCCACCACAGCCTCGTCGAGCACCTCGTGGACACTCGGCGACCCGACGTCGAGGTAGGCCAACCGCACGTCCTGTTGCGCTGCCGACCGCACCTGATCGATCAGCCTTCGGGTGGCGACCTCGTCGATACCGCTGACCGTCGGGCGCACCACGACAACCGTTCGCCGACTCACTGGTTCGGCGCCGCAGACCAGTCGGCACCGCTCTCGGGCACCAGTGCGAATTCTTCGAGTTTGCCGCGCAGCTGTTCTGCACCATAGATGTTGGGAAACCCACTGGTGAACATCGCGAGAGGTAAGACGACAAATCGGTTCTGCTTGACCGCGTCCAGGTCGCGCAAGCCTTCACGGGCCTTGATCGCGTCGATCTTGCCCTGCACCTCATCAGAGCTCTTCTTGTAGTCCATGATCACGATGACGTCTGGTTCGGCACCGGCGACGGTCTCCCAGCTCGCCCGGAACCAGGTGTTGTCGACATCGGCGAAGACGTTCGTCCCGCCAGCAGCGTCGATGATGCCGTTGGGCGCGCCGTTTCCACCGCTGGTGTACAGATCTTCTTCGCCGCTGTCGTAGATCAGGACCTGCGGCGCAGTGTCGGGCTGCGGCGCTTGCTCGAGGCGATCGAGGCGGGTGTCGAGTTCGGTTGCGGCCTCCGTTGCCTCGTCCTGCGTCCCGAACAGGCTGCCGTAGTTGGCGACGTCCGCACGCAGGGCGTCCCACGGTCCCATCGTCCCCATCGGCGCATCCTGCGCAGTACCCTGCCGGCAACTGTCGGAGATGATGTACGCTCCGATGCCGTTCTGCCCGAGTGACTCCGGCGTCACCCCGGATGCACCCTTGAACAGACCGCTGTATGAACCGACGACCAGGTCGGCCTGCTTGCCCAAGACGGTTTCCATCGTGATCGTCCCGTCGAGGTGAGGTACGCCGGCGATGCCGGGACCGAACATCGACTCCATCACCGCATCATTGTTGGCGTTCAACGTCACTGCCGCGAGCTTGTCGAGTCCACCCACCCGCAGGATCGTGCCGATGTTCGCACTATTGCTGGTGGCGACCACCTTCTCGATCGGCAGATCGTAGGTGACCTCGGTCCCGCAGTTCTCGAGTGTCACCGAGGTGGCGGATTCGGTCTCCTCGATCGGGTCGGTGGCCGAGCACGCACCCAGTGCGAGTACAGCCACAGCCGGTAGCGCCACCGCCATGGAACGCCGCCGCATCACAGTTGGCTTCATTTCGTCTCTTCTCCTCTTGGTACACGTGCGAGAGTGTCTTCGAAAACAAGGTGGGTGCGACCGGTTGCGACGTTCTCCAACCGAAAAGCCTGCACGCCGAACACTTCCGCGAGGACTTCGACGCTCAGCGCCACCTCGGGTGCGCCGTGCGCGAGCACCTTTCCTTCATGCAGGACGTAGACGCGGTCGCAGACGGCTGCAGCGAGGTTCAGGTCGTGCATCGCCATCAGAATGGTCCGGCCCTGTCGACGCAGCAGACCGAGAAGCTCGAGTTGGTGCCTGATGTCGAGGTGGTTGGTCGGTTCGTCGAGAACGACGAGACCGCAATCCTGGGCAAGACCGCGAGCGAGAACAACTCTGCGCCGTTCGCCGCCTGACAGATTGTCGACCGGACTGTGCGCGAGTGCGGCCATGCCGACGGCGTCGAGCGCCTTGTCCACTGCGCGGTCATCTCGGGCCCGGCCCATGCTCCACGGCCGGGCGTGTGGAAGCCGTCCCAGCGCAACGTATTCGTGCACCAGGAGGTCGGACGGCATCTCCTCCTCCTGCGCCACGAACGCGACCAGGCGTGCGCGGCGCCGCGCGGACAGAGATTCCAACGCCAGATCACCGAGGTGCACCGAACCCTGGTGACGTGGGCCGAGGCCGACAAGCGCCCGCAGCAGGGTCGACTTGCCCGAGCCGTTGGGTCCGACGAGACCGACGACGCTGCCCGCGTCGACCTGCATGTCGACTCCGTCGATGATCGCGCGTCCGTCGATCCTCACCCGAACATCTGCGGCCGACAGTGAAACAGGGGCCACCGGGGCAACAGGAATCACCGCATCGCTCACGCGCTGCCCCCGAACATGTACCTACGTCGCCCGAGGATGAACAAGAACAACGGGGCCCCGATGACACCGGTGACAACGCTGAGGGGAATCTCCGTGGGCCGCAGCGCAGTGCGAGCCACCACGTCGACCCAGACGAGAAACGCAGCCCCGATCAAGGCAGCGGCCGGTAGAACCCATCGATGACGGGCACCTACCAGCATCCGGGTGATATGCGGGATGACCAGGCCGACAAAGGCGATGGCTCCCGACACCGCCACCATCGTGCCGACCATGGCGGCGAGCACAACGAACAGGAAGTTACGCAAGGCCCGGACCGGGACACCGCTGGAGGCAGCGACATCAGGGCCTGCGGCAAGCGCATCGAGCCACCCGTGAATGGCCGCAACCGCGCAGGTCAGCAACACGATGACCACCGCCGGTAGCCACAGTTTGTCCCAGGACGCACCCGCCAAACTGCCGAGTAACCAAAACAGGACCGACTGTGCGGCTTGAGAGTCGTTGTCACGCAGAACCAGGAAGCTCGCGATGGCCGAGAGTGCCGACGCCATGACAGTTCCGGTCAGCACCAGCCGCAAGGGGGTTATCCCGCCTTGCATCACAGCGATGGAGAACACCAGCGCGGCAGCGGCGAGCGCGCCGATCATCGCGCCCAAGCTCAGCGACCAGATGCCGAAGCTCGCGAGAAATCCGGTCGTGATGACGGCGGTGGCGCCCACACTGGCGCCGGAGGAGACTCCGAGCAGATGCGGGTCGGCCAGGGCGTTGCGCACCAGCGTCTGAACCACCGCGCCTGCCACGGCCAGCCCGGCGCCGACGATGAGACCCATCAGCACCCGCGGCGCACGGATGCCCCAGACGATCGCCAGTTCCGAACGGGTCACCGCGGGCCCACCGAACCGGGAATGGATGACGTCGACGACCGTGGAGACCGGCAACATCTCGGCCCCGAAGCCCAGCGCACAGATCGCCGACACCAGCGTGAACAAGGCCAACACGGGCAGCACCACGAGCGGGCGGAGCCGCTTGCGGCGTCGCTCCAACTGCTCAGGGGGTGCTGCGCGTAACGGAGACAGAGCTCCGCCATGAGTTCTCAAAGTGCCGCCATTCCATCCTCGTGGGGTGACCGTGCTGCGTCGAGGGTGGTATCTGGCTGGTTCACTCGCGTCGGCGAGCAAACATCACAGTGGCGGGACCGCGCCGGAGTTACACCGACTTCCCAGGGACCTCAACGACCAGAACACTACGACATTCCGAACATCGCGTTGTCGCCGCCACCGCACAAACGTCAGTTACGGACGGCGATGGAGATTCCCGTGAACCGACGTCTGATGGCGAAACCGAGGGACTCGTACAGCCCGATGGCTGGATTCGTGTCGACAGCATGCAGGAAGACCTGCTCACCGCGCTGATTGATCTGATGCACCAGAGAACGGATCAACCGCACCGACAGCCCTTTTCCGCGATGCTCTGGTGCGGTGCAGATGGCACTGATCTCCGTCCAGCCCGGAGCGCGCATCCTCTCTCCCGCCATGGCGACCAATTTGCCTTCGTCGCGAATCCCGAAATAGTTGCCGAGTTCGATAGTCCGGTCGAGGAACGGGCCGGGTTTGGTCAGCGCTGTCAGGGCAAGGATCTCGGGAACGTCCGCGTACGTCAATTGCTCCACCGCGGGATCGACGACCCCGGCGACGTCGCGGGCGACCATCTGTACCAACCCCAGACTCGACGTCACGGCGTCGAAAGTCGGTGCGAGCGGCGCCGACGCGAAGACGATCGCGTGCGACGTCCCGATCAGCGCCGCGGCGTCCGCCCAGTCCTGCGGTGCCGGCTCCTGCGGAATCGCCATGAAGGGCCCTACATCAAGCGGGTAGCGCCGCACCCGCCCCGCGGTCTCGGCGAGATGGGCGTGGAAGCCTGTGAGTGAGGCAGATACCGGATCATCCAGTACGTGTCGGTCAGAAGAAAAAATAGTCTTGCCTCGTCACACTGAAACCTTTCCCGCTGTCGTCCTGCCGACAACTCACGCCGGTCGATTCTGCGACGGCACAGGTGAATCCGAACGCGGTCACCTGATTTCCGTACGGAAACACATGCTTACCGATCTCGGGCCTGTCGATCAGCTTCTCCGACCCCGACGACAGCGTCGCCAGTTCGGTGTTTCCCGCCTCGTCGACGGAAATCGCATTGACGGTCTGACCGTTGATGAGCTTCTCACCCCGGGGCGCCGTGCACGTGGCGCGCGCGGCATCGATGTAACACATGAAGTTGCCCGTCGGGCTGGACAGCCGGCACAGCCCGTTCGACTCACACATTCCGGGCGAGAGCGGCGCGTTGCCGAACAGCCCCGCCGGGGACCGGGTGGGTTTCGTCGTCGTGGTGGCGCTACTGGCAGGAGACCGACTCGTGGTCGTCGCCGGGCTCTGTGCGGTCGACGGCGGGGTCTCGGTCACCGTGACCGTGGACTTTCCGCGGTTGGTGGTTCCGTCGTTGTCCAGGACGAGTCCGATGGCAAAGACCACCAGGCCGACGGTCACGAGCACAGCAAGCGTGATCAGCAGACCTATCACCAGACGCGACGGACCCCGCGACGGCGGTTCCGGTGGTTCCACCGGGTACGGCGACGTCATGGGTCCACCCTTCTGCTCGGCGATCACCGAAGTGCGTTACTTGATACAACTACAGGTACCGCGCATCGTGTGATGCGGGTATTCGTCGGCCGCTTGGGGAGAGAAGATGGCGGAACCTTCGGAAGGTTCGGATCAGGGCGGGGGCTCGGATAAGGGCACGGGCTCAGATCAGGGCGGGGGTTCAGATCAGGGTGAAGGTTCGGATCAGGCCGGTGCGTCGATGCGCGGTATGGCCACGCTGTGTGGGCTGGCCATCGTTGCCGGCGTCGCCATCGGGTTCATCGGCGGTGCATTCAGGTGGTGTCTACGCGAAGCGGACGAATGGCGGGTCGAGATGCTCCGGTGGGCCCACGAGCTGCCCGGACCCGGCTGGCTCGTCCCTGTTGCCATCACCGCGACCGGGGCTGCGCTGGCGGCACTGATCGTCCGGCAGATCCCCCTCGCCTCCGGCAGCGGCATCCAGCACGTGGAGGCCGTCTCCCGAGGTGAATCAGACCCGCCGCCGCTGCTGGTGCTGCCCGCGAAGTTCGTCGGTGGATTGCTCTCGATCGGCTCGGGAATGATCCTGGGCCGCGAAGGCCCGACGGTGCACATGGGTGCCACCATCGGTGCCGAAGCAGGCCGGCGCGCTCATCTCGATGACGACGACGTCCGGCTGATGCAGACCTCCGTGGCCGGCGCCGGCCTGGCGGTCGCGTTCAACGCGCCCATCGGTGGTGCGTTGTTCGTCTTCGAAGAGGTCACCAAGACTTTTCGGATGCGAACCGTCATCCCGACGCTCCTCGCGGTGGCGGTCGGCGTGGGGTGCTCGCGCATCATCATGGGCGATCGACCTGACTTCCTGGTGGGTGCGGTGCAGTCCCCGTCGGTCGCGTTGCTGCCCGTCTTCGTCGTCTTCGGTCTGCTGACAGGGCTACTAGGGATCTTCTACAACCGGGTGATCCTCGGATTACTCCAACTCGTGTCGCGAGTCGGTCGTGTTCCGGGCGTTTCGAAAGCCGCCATCATCGGGGCGATCATCGGTGCGTTGCTGGCGATCGATCCGCTCACCGCGGGTGGTGGCGACACCCTTGCTCAGAAGCTGATCGGCGGCGGGAGCGTGGCCCTACCCGTGATCGCCGGGTATCTCGCCGTGCGATTGATCGCCGGACCACTGTCGTACGCATCGGCGGCACCGGGCGGCCTGTTCGCTCCGCTGCTGGCGGTCGGCGCACTGTGGGGTGTGCTGTTCGTCGGTCTCGCCGATGCGGTTGTGCCGGGCGTCGATTCGTCGCTGACCGTCGCGATGGCCTTGGTGGGGATGGCGGCGTTCTTCGGGGCCGTCGTCCGGGCACCCATCACCGGCGTCGTCATCGTCATCGAGATGACTGCCACCACGTCGGTCACCGTACCGATGATTGCCGCAACGGCCGCTGCCGTCCTGGTCGCTCAGCTCGCGGGCTCACCGCCGATCTACGACAGCCTCCGCGAGCGGATGTTGGACGCCCAGAAGCCAAAGCCCTGACCCCGCAGCGCAAATGCTCCACTTCTCGCAAGATGCTCCACTTCCAGGGCCCTGGAACTGGAGCAGATCACTAGAAGTGGAGCAGATTTGTCGCTCAGCGCGCCCAGCGGATACGTATCGGTCCACGCACGGTAGCGAGGTCGACGACTTCACCTTTCTGGGTGATGTCGACTTCCCCGGCGTCGACCATCGCACCCGCGGCCTCGCGAACCGGGTCCATCAACGGCCGCCAGTCATCGGGACTCATTGCGCGAGCGACGTCGGACGGGCAGATACTCGAGTCTGACGACCTGGCGCTGAGGAGTTCACGGATCTTCTCCGTCAATTCAGCGCTGCTCGGTTTCTTCTCTGCTCCGGAAGCCATGCCGCCAGTGTCCCCGAGACCCACTCTCAACGCCACGTCCGATTTCCGCCAGCGACGTACTGCTCGGCCGACAGAGGATGTAAGGACGGTCAGTGAACGCGCCGAAGTGGTTGGCGGAGAACAAGGGAGAAGTCATGTCGAGAACAGCGTTGGTCACCGGGTCCACGGGCGGTCTTGGATTTGCGGTCGCTTCCGCTCTCGGGCGAGCCGGCCACACTGTCATCGTCAGTGGGCGGACGTCCGGCCGAGTTGCGGCGGCCGTTGCGGAACTGCAGGCGAGCGGGATCGATGCAGTAGGGCAGAGACTCGACGTCAGCTCGTTCGAGAGTGCCCGCTGCGCTGCGAGCGAACTGCGCACCCGGTACGGCCGTCTCGATGTGCTGGTGAACAACGCCGGAGTGCTGCCGGAAGCCACTGCCGCCGGCGACATCGAGTTCGTCCATCCTGGAGCCGCGGCACAGACGTTCTACACGAACACGGTCGGTCCCTTGTATGTGATCGAGGCGATGCTGCCCCTGCTCCGACGCAGTGACGCGGGACGAATTGTCAACGTCTCCAGTACGTTCGGTTCGCTGAGCGAACAACAAGACCCGATGTCGCAGTACTTCTCGATGATCGTGCCCGCGTATCAGGCATCCAAAGCCGCACTCAACAGCATCACGATCGGTCTGTCGAAGATGCTCGCGGACTCCCCGATCAAGGTGACCTCGGTGTGCCCGGGGTACGTCCAGACCGACCTCACACCGGGCAACAAGTCACAAGCGCCGCTGACCGCCGACGAGGCCGCCGAGGTGGTGGTGCGGGCCGCGTTGCTGCCGGCGAATGCGGTCTCCGGAACATTCGTCGACGCCGGTGGCCCCGTGCCTTGGTGAGAAGGTTCCGTACGTTGGTGGTCAGTGGCGAACAGCGGCACAACGACTACAGGAGCCTCCATGGCGGGAACCGCGTCAGTTCGGACGTCTGCGTTGTTGTCCGCCTTTGCCGCACCTGTTGTTCTGGTCGCGACCATCGTCATCGCCGGCATCATGGCGCCCGACAGCTACGACGCCGCGCGGCAGACCATCAGCGACCTCGCAACCATCGACCCCGGCGGCTGGGTGATGACGCTGGGCATCGGGTTGAGCGGTGCGTTGACGATCGTCACCGCCTTGGGGCTCAATGGGGTTCGCCGCGTCGCGCGGATGACGCTGATGGTTGCCGGCGTGTGTGGCGTCCTGGTCGCGCTCATCCCCGTCGATCTGAACGAAAGTGCCCACCTCGTCGTGGCCGGCGGCAACCTGGGGTTGTATGCGGTGTGGCCGGTGACCGCGCTGTCGAGGTCACCGGCAGCGCCCCGTGCAGTTGGCCCCGGAGTGTCGATCGCCGCCGCTGGTGTGTTGCTCGCCGTGCTCGGCTGGGTGCTGTACGAGACGCAGGGCGGTGACCTGCTGGGGCTTTCCGAGAGGATCTGCGTGACGGCAAACCTGATCTGGCCCTTGATCGTGGCGTTCAGCCTTCGACGAGACCCTTAGACCTTTCCCTCCCTTCGACCATGCCCGGGCTACCGAGTTCGTTCCTGGAGCCTGTGGCGCCAGATTGCAGTTTTCGGCAACCTGCCGTCGGCGTCTTGTTAGGTTGACGGGAACTGGGCTGATCAGCGCGTGGAGAGGACCGACAGTGGCACGTGAACTGGACGGACGGGTGGCCATCGTCACCGGTGGAGCCCGTGGGCAGGGACGCGCGCACGCTCGTGCGCTCGCCGCAGCGGGCGCCCATGTCATCGTCGCCGATATCGCCCGCCAGATCGAGACCGTCCCGTACGAGATGCCGACGGAGGACGACCTGGACGCCACGGTCGACATGATCCGCAGCGAGGGCGGGGTCGCCACCGCCACCGTGGTCGACGTCCGCGACAGCGAGGCCGTCGATGATCTCGTACAACGCGCAGTGGTCGATCTGGGCGGCGTCGAGATACTGATCGCCAACGCGGGCATCTGCGGGTTCTCTACGGTCTCCGAGATCAGCGACGAGGTCTGGCGCGACATGATCGACACCAACCTCACCGGCACCTTCAACTGCATCCGCTCCGTGCTCCCGACGATGGCGTCGGCGGGCTTCGGCCGAATCATCGCCATCTCGTCCGGTGCCGGGCGCAGCGGTATGGCCAATCTCGGCCACTACGGTGCCAGCAAGTGGGGCATCATCGGCCTCATCAAAACCGTCGCCATCGAAAACGGACCGTTCGGGATCACCGCCAATGTCGTCTGCCCCACCACGGTCAACACCCCGATGGTGATGAATCCCAGTACCTTCGGTGTTTTCTGCCCCGACATCGAATCCCCCACCATCGATGATGCGACACCGAGGTTCGCCGCGTTGAGTCCGCTTGGCATCCCCTGGCTCGAACCCGAAGACGTCACCCGCGCAGTGATGTATCTGGTCAACGATCCCGGATACACCAGCGGCACGGTCCTGGAAGTCAATCTCGCCACGTCAGCGAGCCGTCTGTAGTCGAGGAGGTAACTGTGTCCACACCCGTCGTCGACGCACATGTTCACCTGTGGGAAGTCAGCAGGCGTGACTGGTACCCCGGTTTGGAGGACTTCGCGACCAGCGTCGGCACAGACCTGTACCGCGACTTCCTCATCGACGATTACCGCTCAGCGGCAGGCGATTTCGACGTGAAGAAGTTCGTGCACGTATCCGCGGTCACCAAACCCGGTAGCTATCTCGACGAGACCGAGTGGATCGATGCCTACGCCGGCGAACGCGACCTCGACCTGGTGATCATCGGATCGGTGGATCCCACCCTGGCCGCAGGCAAACTCATGACCGACCTCGAGCGTCAGGCGGCCTCGACGCGCTTCCGCGGCGTCCGGGTGCTGTACGGCCTACAACCCGGGTCCGAGGCCGCCAAGACCGTGCTGTCGTGGCTGCAGGCCCACAACTTCATCTTCGAGGTGTCCTCACAGTCCGACACGGCGGCCGACTGGATCGAGATCCTGCGTCGTTATCCCGAGCTCGATGTGGTCGTCGAGCACACCGGCTGGCCGGTCGGCACCGACCCGTTCTCGCGGTCGACATGGGAAGCAGCGGTGAGTGCGTACGCGACAGAGACGAACGCTCTGTGCAAGATCTCCGGTCTGGGCATGACCACACGCGACTTGTCGGCCGCGGTGCTGCGCCCGTGGATCGAGAAGGCGATCGATGTGTTCGGCTGGGACCGCGTCGCTTTCGGAAGCAACATACCCATCGAGCACATGGCGGGTGACTACGCGCAGCTGCAGGAATCGCTCGAAACGATCATCGGCGGCGCCGCCGAGCACGAGCAGGTGCGGTTCTACTCGGCGAACGCCGAGCGCGTGTACAAGTTCTGATCGCGCATCCCGCCGAGATGTATTCGGCTCTTGTCAGACCGCTGTCCTAACGTCTGCCCCAGAGCGACACCACGTCGCCGGCTCAGGCATCCGGGGGGACACAGTGAGCCGCAACAGCCGACGCCGCCGAGCGTCACAACAACGCAACCGACTACCCTGCTACAACCCCGGTCACGCAGTCGGTCACCAACACCCGCGGATGGGTGGCCGGACGGGTGGCCGCCGACGCTGCCGACCTCACCGGCGGCCGCGAGAAGATCGATCGCTGGTAGCCCGATGACCGAGTACAGCTTCCAGATCGGGGACAGAGACGCAGCGGCCGGGCTACCGAGGCATCGAGCGCCCGACATCCTCATTCGCCCAGCGGCGGTCATGAGACGATGGCAAGCACTTGCATCGACCTTTCGGACGGAGTTACGACCTGACGACCGACACCGCGTCGCCGGCCGCGCGGGGCTCTCTGCTCCGACGCGCGCCAGTGATCGACGCGATCCTCATCGCCGTGTTGGCACTCGTCGTCAGCATCATCGGATCGGCGAATCCGTCGTTCTGGTACGACGAGGCCGCGACCATTTCGGCATCGACAAGGCCGTTGCCCGAACTGTTCGAGCTCGTGTCCTCGACAGACTCGGCGCACACTTTTTACTACCTGCTGATGCACGGGTGGTTCGAGATCTTCCCGCACACGGAGCTGTGGTCACGGATACCCAGCAGCCTCGCGGTTGGCGTTGCGGCCGCAGGTGTGGTGACGCTGGGGCGGCTCTTGTCGACGCGGTCGGTTGCGCTCAGCGCAGGGGTGATCTTCGCGGTTCTACCGCGCATCACGTCAGCCGGTATCGAAGCGCGACCCTACGCGCTGGCGACCCTGGCATCGGTTTGGTTGACCGTCATCCTGATCGTCGCCGCCCGTCGAACGTCTCGCTTGATGTGGCTGCTGTACGCGGTCGGGGTGGTGTTTGCTGTCTTGGTCAACATTCACCTGCTGATGCTGATCGGTGTGCATCTGTGCGCGTTGGTGATGCTCCGCCTCCCTTGGGTCGTCCTGCGGTCGTGGGCCCTGTCTGCCGCCGGCGCACTCGTCGTGCTCATTCCCTATCTCGTCTTCATGAGGGCGCAGTCGGGGCAACTCAGCTGGATCGACCCACTCGACCACAAGACTTTCGGCAACGTGCTGCTCACGCAATACTTCGACTTCTCGATGCTGTTCGGAGTCCTCGCGTACGTCGTCGTCGCGATCGCAGCATGGCTCTATGTGCGGCGACGGAAGGTGGTGGCGTTCGAAGGCCAGGCCGAGACCGCTGCGATCTCAGTGGTGTGGATGGTCGTGCCCACCGTCGGCCTGCTCGTGTATTCGATCGTCTCCCAGCCGATCTACGTCGACCGGTATCTCTCGTTCACCGCACCTGGCGCGGCTCTCTTGCTGGGGGTCAGCGTGGTGACAGTCGCCCGCAAGCCGCGACTGATCGCCGCACTACTGCTGGCGTTCGCGATCGCGGCCGTTCCGAACTGGATCACCCAACGCGGGGACTACGCGAAGTTCAAGATGGATTACAGCCAGGTCGCCGACACCATTGCTGCGCAGTCCTCGCCCGGCGACTGTCTGCTGCTCGACGACAACGTCACGTGGGAACCAGGACCGATCCGGCCGCTCCTGTCGGCCCGTCCGGATGCGTACGCCGACTTGGTCGACGTCGGCCTCGGCAGGACGGGTCGCGAAGAGGGGCGGCTGTGGGACGACAACATCGCGCCCCACCTGATCCGCGACAAGATCAACGCGTGCTCTGTCATCTGGACGATCGCCGAACGCGACCCCGCTCTCGGCTCACGCGACGTCGGGCCGAACCTCGCCCCGGGCGGTCCTTTTGGGACGACGTACGCCTACCGGGTTCCGGCCAGGTTGGGCTTCCACATCGTGGAGCGTTGGCAGTTCAACATCAGTCAGGTCACCAAGTCAGTGCGGTGAGTCCGCATCGGCTTTGTCCACCACCACAGTCCCGCGCCAGCCCCCGACAACGCGCATGACGTGATAGATCAGCAAAGCGGCGATGGCGCCCAGAGCGATCCCGCCAAAGCTCAGATCGCCGAGCGTCCAGGAGAAGTCGGCGATACCGATCACCAGCGCGATCGCGGCGGTGAACTGGTTGACCGGCTTGGAGAAATCGACCTTGTTGGTCACCCAGATGTGCACACCCAGGATGCCGACCAGACCGTACAGCGCAGTCGTCACTCCGCCGAGCACACCCGGCGGCACCGATGCGATCACCGCACCGACCTTGGGCGAAAGACCCAGGAGGACGGCCGCGACGCCCGCCACCCAGTAGGCAGCCGTCGAGTAGACCTTGGTGGCGGCCATGACGCCGATGTTCTCGGCGTAGGTGGTGGTGGCAGAACCGCCCCCGCTGCCGGCGAGCACGGTGGCCAGACCGTCGGCCGCGAGTGCGCGACCGATCTTTTTGTCGTAGTTCAGTCCGGTCATGGTGTTGATGGACTTCACGTGCCCGATGTTCTCGACCACCAGCACCAGGACCACCGGCAGGAACATCGGCAGCACCGACAGATGAAAGGTCGGCGATTGGAATTCCGGGAAGCCGATCCAGTCGGCAGCCCCGATGGGGTCGGTGTCGACCTTGTCGCGCACCAGCGCAAAGAAGTAACCCAGCACCACGCTGACGAAGATGGCCAGCCGGCCGATCAGTCCTTTGAACAGGATCAGCGATGCGATCAGCAGGACCAGCACCAGTGTCGCGGTGAGCGCGTCCTGCTCGTAGTTGGTCTTCGCGGTCGGCGCCAGGTTCAATCCAATCAGCGCCACGATCGTGCCGGTGACGATCGGAGGCATGAGCGCGTGAATCCAGCCGGTTCCGGCGAAGTGGACCACGACGCCGATGATCACCAGCAGCGCACCGACCAGGACGATGCCGCCGAGCGCCGAACCCTGGCCGTGGGATGCGGTCGCGGCCAGCACCGGCGCGATGATCGCGAAGCTGGAGCCGAGGTAGCTGGGCAGCTGATTGCGGGTGATGATCAGGAACAGGATGGTGCCGATACCGGAGAACAACAGCGTCGTTGCGGGCGGGAATCCGGCGAGTACGGGCACGAGGAAGGTGGCGCCGAACATGGCCACCACGTGCTGCAACCCGATGCCCACGGTTTTCGGCCAGCTCAGTCGCTCGTGCGGGGCCACCACGGCCGTGTCGCCGGCCAACTGCCAGCCGAAGAACGGCCTCTTATCCGAATCCTGCTCAGTCATGGCCATCAGTCTGAGGCATCGCGGTTCGAACGTCTTGAAACCGATCCGAAGTCGGATCCGTCTAAATCTATGAACGGTGGGCTCCAGCAGACTCAGTATATATACTCAGCTTGTCTGCAGCATATACACCTGGAGGATCTGTGACCAAGCGCCTGATCGACCTCGACGACGACCTGCTGGCGTCCGCCCAACTCGAGTTGGGGACGTCGGGCGTCTCCGACACGGTCCGTGCGGCATTGCGTCATGCGGCCGCGATGTCGGCTCGTGCCAGGGAGATCGAGTGGCTGTCACAGGGCGGGCTGGAATCGATGGCCGACAGAAATCTTCGGGACCAGGTATGGCGGTAGTCGCCCGGTACATCATCGACACCAGCGCGGCAGCGCGGATGCGGAGTCCACAAGTCGCGTCGCAAGTGATCCCGTTGATCGAGAGCGGCCAAGTGGCAACGTGGGCGGGCCTTGACGCCGAAGCGTTGTATTCAGCCAGGACACCCGATGAATACGAACGGGTTCGGGACAACCGTCGCCTGTCCTACGAGTACCTCGCCGCGGACGACGAGCAGTGGCAATCGGCCTTCGACGTCCAGAGGATTCTCGCCGAGCAGGGACGACACCGCGCGGTGGGCATGATCGATCTGCTGACCGCGGTCCTGGCTCGGCGACACGACCTGACCGTCGTTCATCACGACCACGACTTCGAAATACTGTCGACGGTGCTGGATTTCAGGCATCGCTGGGTGCCGGTGTCACCGTGACCAATCCACGGGGATTTCCCCGAAGAATGCAAAGTGCAGCGAGGGAACAATGAGCCGTCACAGCCAGCAACGCCGCACCGCCAAGAAAAAGAAGCAGCAGCGGGCTTCCGGTAAGCCCCAACGCGCCGAGGGTCAGGACACACACCAGACCCGCCGAAGTGCGCAGCACGAGAACCTCAACATCTCCGAGCTGATCAGGAAGGGCACGGTGTACGCGGTCGGTCCGAGCAAGGATCCGGCCGCGTTGCAAGACGTCATCGGCGAGGTGCTGGCCCTCGAACAGGACGGTCACGCAGTCCTCGTTCGTCGCGATGCGGCTCGCGTCCTCGACTGGGCGGTCGACGAAGTGTTCCTGAACGGATGGCAACCTAGCGAGTTCCTCCATGCCCTCGCGCGCGATCTGGACAAGCTCGAGATGTACCTGGCATTTGAAACGCTGCGGTCCCACTCGAGCCGAACATCGGCACGGGCGAAGGCTCCCGGCGACTGGATCCGTCAGCTCGACGAACTCGGCGTCGATGATGGCGACCCATCGATCTCGCCGGTGGTGGACACCTTGCGGACGCGACCGACCACCGACCCGACCGCCTTCTGGACCTTCCTTCTCACCGTGATCGGGAGCATCAGGTACCTCCAGTCGATGACCCCTCTGATGGCCGTCCCCTCCGAGTGGGACGGCTCGGTCGTTCGCACAACGGGGCCCAAGAAGGACTCCAAAGTCCTGAACACTGTCCGGAATTTATTGGCCAAAGCCGAGGCCACCACGTATGCCGCCGAAGCTGAAGCCCTGTCAGCCAAGGCTCAAGACCTGATGACGCGGTACGCAATCGACAGCGCTGTGCTCGAGGCCAAACGGCACATCTCGTTGTCCGACGAGGTCGAGACCCGCCGGTTCCTGATCGACAATCCTTACCCCGAGGCCAAGGTGTCACTCGTGCAGGCGGTGTCGGATGCCAACGCGGCCAAGGTGATTTGGTTCAAGCATTACGGCCTGGTCAGTGTGGTCGGGATGCCCGTGGACCTGGATCTGGTCGAACTGCTCTTCACGTCGCTGCTGGTGCAAAGCGCGCATGCGCTGGCCGAAGCGGGCCGCGATCGCGCCAGTCGCTCGCCGAGCTTTCGGCGATCGTTCCTGCTGGCGTACGCATCCCGGATCGGCGAGCGACTCAGCGAGGCCCGTGAACGCGCGACAGCAAGTGCGTCGATCAGCTACGGCTCCGCGCTGATCCCGATCATCACCGAACGAGACGAGGCCGTAAGCGCGGCTTTCGCGGAACAGTTCCCGAGCATGTCCTCGACATCGCAGTCGGTATCCAACGCGCATGGCTGGGCGGCGGGCCGGGAGGCCGCGGACACCGCCGACCTCACCGGCGGCCGCGAAGAGATCGACCGCTCACGTCGCTGAACGACCGAATCTGCAGGCGTAGGGACCGTTGTGGAACCCGACAACACCGCCGCCGACAACCCCTTTGTGATCGGAACCACAGCAGGTCTCCTGGAAGCAGACACATTCACCGCTGCTGAGGAGACGACGACGTGAGCGACTGCAGTTTCGGACTCTGGTACGACTTCCGCAATCCCGCCGGGGCGAATCGAGGATTCGCCAGTTTCTACCAGCAGACCATGGACCAGATCAGCTGGGCTGAATCCATGGGCATCGATTCGGTCTGGCTGACCGAACACCACTTCATGGACGACGGATACACACCGTCGCCGTTCGTCCTCGCCGGCGCGATCGGCGAACGCACCACCACCATGCGGATCGGCACCAACCTCGTCGTCTCCCCACTGCACAACCCGATACGGCTGGCCGAGGACGCAGCCACGCTCTCACTGCTGACGGGCGGCCGGTTCTCGCTCGGCATCGGCCAGGGCTACTGGGCCCCGGAGTTCGAGGCTTTCGACCGCAACCTCATCAATCGCCCGAGCCTGTTGGAAGAAGGCGCCGAGATCATCCGGCGGTCGTGGTCGGGGTCGTCCGAGGAGTTCACCGGCAAACGCTTCAGCAAGCCGGGCCTACCGGTGACGCCCGTCCCCGAGTCGAACCCCGAACTCCTCGTCGGAGCCATGGCGGATGTCGCCATCGAACGCGCCGCCCGCATCGCCGACGGCTTCCTCAGTACCCAGAACCATCACCACCCGATCTACCTCGACGCCCTCGACAAGGTCGGGAAATCGCGCGCGGACGGCAAGGTCTACGCCGGGCAGTGGGCCATCATCGCCGACGATCCCGAACGCGAGTGGGCGCGCATCGGCGAGTACGCGATGTACCAGATCAACATGTACATCGGCATGGGCGCGTTCGGTCCTGTCGGAACAATTCCCCAATTCACCGACCCCGCCCAGCTCCTGCAGGCCGGATCGTTCACCTTGTACGACCCCGACACCGCGATCGAGGCCTTCACGACGATGCTGCGCGCGACACCGCAAATCAAGGACGTGCACTTCTGGGCACAACTTCCGGGCGAATCGGTGGACAGCGGAAGTGCCCGCATCGAGCTGCTGGCATCGCGAGTCGTACCGGCCGTGCGTGCGCGCCTGGCCGAGAACGCGGAGGTGCCTGCGTGAACCAGCTCTCCCCCATCGGCGGCCAGTTACTGATCACCGATTTTCTGTTCCGTGCCCGAGACATGTTCGGCCGCAAAGAGATCATAGAGTACACCGAGGGCGTCGAGACCCATCGCTACGACTACGCGACGTACGCCGATCGGGTGATCCGGTTGGCGGGAGCACTTGTCGAACTGGGCGTCAGGCCAGGCGACCGCGTCGCGACGCTGGCGTGGAATCACCATCGCCATCTCGAGTTGTACATGGCCATACCCCTTGCGGGCGCCGTTCTCCACACGGTGAACTTGCGCCTGGAGCCCGACGAGATCGCCTACATCGTCGACCACGCCGATGACACGATGATCTTCGCCGATGCATCCTTACTGCCACTGCTGGACGTCACACGGTCGCGCCGACCGCAGATGAAGGTGGTGGTCACCGACGAGCCCGAATACGCCGACGCTGTTGCCGGATACGAACAACTGATCGCCGAGTCGACACTCCTCGCCGAAATCCCACCGCGCACGGAAAACGATCTCGCGGCACTCTGTTACACCTCCGGGACCACGGGTGCTCCCAAAGGCGTCGGGTACACCCACCGCGCGCTGTACCTGCACACGTTCGCTGCATGCCTTGCCGATGGTCATGCGATCAGCGAGCGGGATCGGGTGTGCCATGTGGTCCCGATGTTCCACGCCAACGCCTGGGGAATCCCGTTCGCCGCGTTGATGTCCGGCGCTGAACAGGTTCTGCCCGGGCCCCATCCGACTCCGCCTCAGATAGCCACCATCGTCGCCGCCGAGTCCGTGACGTATACAGGCATGGTTCCGACGGTCGCCGTCGACCTGCTCGACCACGCGGTCGCCTCAGGAACCGATTTCAGCAGCTTGCGGGCCCTGGTCCTCGGCGGGTCCACGCCGTCGGTCCGGTTGATCGCCGACCTCGAGGACAAGCTCGGGGTGCGGGTGTTTCAAGGCTGGGGCATGACCGAGATCTCGCCCATGGCAACCTTTTCCCGCCCTCCGGCCGCAGCAGACGATGACCCCGCACTGCGGCACGACCATGTCCGCAAACAGGGGCGGCTGCTGCCGGGGTTGCATTGGAAACTCGTCGATGCCGAAGGCTCCGAGGTGCCGCAGGACGGCAAGTCGCAAGGCGAGGTGCTGATGCGCGGACCCTGGGTGGCGACGACCTATTACAACGAATCACACCCCGACAAGTTCGTCGACGGTTGGCTGCGCACCGGCGACATCGGCATCATCGACGAGCAGGGCTACCTCGAGATCGTCGACCGCGCGAAGGATCTCATCAAGAGCGGCGGCGAGTGGATCAGCTCGGTCGCATTGGAGCAGGCTCTCCTGCAGAACTCGGCGGTCGCCGATGCCGCTGTGATCGCGGTCAAACATCCACGCTGGCAAGAACGACCCGTCGCCTTCGTGGTGTTCCACCAAGGCGAGCGCCTGTCCTCGCAGGCCGTACTCGACGAGCTCGCCGAGCGCGTCCCCAAGTGGTGGCTACCCGAGCAGATCGTCGCCACCGACGTGTTGCCACGCACCAGCGTCGGGAAGGTCGACAAGAAGACGTTGCGAACCTCGGCATCGGAGCAAGCTGATTTGTGGGATCCCACAAACGCCACCATCGCCGCTGTTCCGCACGGCGGTGTGAGTTCGTAACGTTCATCACACAGGACCTACGGCCGCTGCGCCACCCGTCCCGGTGAATGGAGATCAGACGTGAAGTTCGGCGTGTTCTACGTGCTGGAGTGTCCCGACCAGGACTTTCGGCGCGCCTACGACGAGATGCTCACGCAAGTTGCCATCGCCGAAGATCTCGGATTCGACGAGGTCTGGCTCGCCGAGCACCACGGCAGCGACTACGGATCGATGCCATCGCCGCAGGTCGCCGCAGCCGCAATCGCCGCCCGCACCGAGCGCATGCGGATCGGGATCGCCGTCAGCAACCTGACCTTCAACTGGCCGGTCCGCGTGGCCGAGGACTATGCGATGGTCGACGTGCTCTCCGGGGGCCGCCTCGACTTCGGCGTCGGCCGCGGCTACCAGCCGCACGAGTTCGCGTCGATGGGCGCAGCCGACAAACAGTCCGTCAGCCGTGAAGTCTTCGCCGAGGCGTTGCAGATCATCACCGGACTGTGGACCAAACCCGTCGGTGAGCCGTACACCTTCGTCGGCAAGCACTTTCAGGTGTTCGACGCCGACTGTCGCCCCACTCCGCTGCAGCGCCCTACCCCGCCCATCTACGTCGCGTCGATCAGCCCCGAATCATTTGATCTGGTCGCCGAATACGGTCACAACATGCTCATCACGCCGACCCTGATGACGTTGCCCGAGCTCAACAGCTTCGTCATCAAGGCCAAACGTGCACTGATGCAACGCGGCGTCAGCCCGCTGTCCATGGATTTCCCGATGAATTGGCAGATCCACCTCGCCGACACCGACGAGCACGCCATCGACAACGCGCGCGAGTCGCTGGAGTGGTACTTCCGCTCCGCCATGAGCAACGCACCGCACGGACCCGAGACGCCGGAGACGTATGAGCGATACGCCGACCTGGCCGCAGCCGCCGGGGAGGCGGGCGGCATGACCGTCAGCGGACTGCGCGAGGGCGGTGTGGTCTACGTGGGCGACGCCGACGGGCTGATCCGCGAGATCGAGATCTTGCGCGAGGAAACAGGTTTGCAGCACCTGATCTGCTGGATGCGGTTCGGCGACATGAAGCACGACCACGTCGTCGAATCGATGAAGATCTTCGCCGACAAGGTGATGCCGCACTTCCGCGACCTGCCACCGGTGGTCCCACGCGCCCTGCGCGACGAGGACGATGCCGACTGGTCGGGCGCACATCTTCATCTCGACATCACCGACGACGAGCTGGAACACCAAGGAGAAGGAGAAGTTTCATGGGTTATCTCGCGGTAGAGAACGACAAGCGCATCTACTTCGAACACCATGCCGGCGAGGGCAGGCCCATCGTGCTGGTGCATGGGTGGGGCGCGAACACCCGCTGCTGGGACACCACTGCGCCGGCGTTGCGAGCGGCCGGCCACGAGGTCGTGCTCGTGGATCTGCGTGCCTGTGGGCGGTCGGACAAGGACTTCGACGATGTCTCCATCGCGACCCTCGGCGCCGATGTCGCCGCGTTGGCCGAGCATCTGAACCTGAAGAACCCCGTCATCAACGGCTGGTCGCTGGGCGGCGGCGTCGCCACCGAGGCCGTCGCGGCGCTGGGCTCACGGGCCGGCGGCCTTGTCCTCACCGGCGGCGCATCACCCCGCTACACCGCCACCGACGACTGGCCGCACGGCAGCACCGTCGAGGACGTCGAAGGCGTGCTGGCCGGCGCCGCAGCCAACCGCGCCGACACGTTCCGGGCCGTGGCCGGTGCCGTCTGCGCCACCACCCCGAGCGATGACACCCTGAACTGGATCTGGGGCATGTTCATGGAGATGGGGCCTCGCGGCGACGACTCGCTCCGCGACCTGGCCACCATCGACCTGCGCAAGCACCTCACGTCGCTGGAGGTCCCGATCCTGGTGCTGCACGGCCGCGAGGACGGCTTTGTGCCCTTCTCCAACGCCGAGGCGATCCCGTCGCTCAACGCCCGGGCCACGGTTGTGGAGTTCACCGACTGTGGGCACGCGCCGTTCCTGGAATACCGCGACAAGTATCTGTCCGAGCTGATGGGATTCCTCTCCGCATGAGCAACTCACCGAAAACGTGGATCGTCACGGGCGGGTCGCGCGGCATCGGCCGGGCGGTGGTCGAACGGGCCACCGCGGACGGCGACCGTGTCGCGTCGCTGGCCCGCGGGGTGTCGTCCACGCCGTATTCGTTCCCTGACCAGGTGCTCGAGCTGAAAACCGATATCACCGACCGCGACTCGGTCGACCGGGCGATCGCCGCGGTCACCGAGGAGTTCGGTACCTGCGACGTACTCGTCAACGGGGCAGGCGTGCACCGCGGCGGCCGGGTCGAGGATCTGAGCCGCGACTCCTGGGATCTGGTGCTGGCCACCAACCTGACGGCAGCGTTCGAGATGTGCCGCGCCACCCTGCCGTTGTTCGACGGCGGCGGATCGATCGTGAACGTCGGCGCGGTCGTCGGCTTCCGCGGCTTCCCGGGCGACGTGGCGTACGGATCGGCCAAGGCCGGCCTCAGTGGACTCACCCAGGTGCTCGCCGCCGAACTCGCACCCCGAAACATTCGGGTCAACCTGGTGATCCCTGGTTTTGTGGATACCGACATGACATCGGGACTGAGCGAACGGGCCCGCGCCAAGATCGTCCGGTCGATCCCCGCCGGACGGACCGGAACAGCCCAGGAAGTGGCCCAGGTGATCGTCGATGTGGCTGCCGCGACCTATATGTACGGCGCCATCGTCCCCGCTGACGGCGGATTGATGAACTCGTTCAGCGGCGGCCAGTAGCTGCGGTTGTGACAACCCACAACGGCCCGCAAATCACCGATAGTGACCGAGGCCACACGACCGATAGCGTGGTGTTTGCAACGAACAGTTACCCCAAATCGCGCCGGACACAACATATTCGGTAGCCGAGTCTAGATCCGAGGAGTCTGCCAGTGAGCACCACCGCCCCCACCGTCAGTATCGAGGAGAAGAACAAGGAGCTCGTCGCCGACTTCATGAAGGTGTTTTCCGCCGGCGACGTCGACAAGATACTGAGTTTCCTCTCACCGACCGCCACCTGGTGGGTGGCAGGCACCATCGACGGCATCTCCGGGTCGAAGAACAAGCAAGAGTTCGGCGAGATGCTCAGCAGCCTGTCGTCGACATCCAAGAACGGCGCGATCGCACTCACGCCGCTGGCCTGGACCGCCGAGGGTGAGCGGGTCGCGGTCGAAACCGAGTCGTACGCCGAACTCGAAAACGGCAGGACCTACAACAATCTCTACCACTTCGTCTTCGTCATCAAGAACGGTGAGATCGAATCCATCAAAGAGTTTCTCGATACCGAGCACACCCGCGCAGTCTTCCTCGGCTGAACCGCCCACAACAACCAACCCTCAACTGATTCAGGAGTTTTCATCATGGAATGTGGAGTCCTTCTCGTCTTCCAGAACTACCACGCGAACGCCACCGACCAAGAAGTGTTCACCCACGATCTGGGGCTCGGCCTCCTGGCCGAAAAGCACGGATTCGACTCGGTCTGGTCGGCCGAGCACCACTTCGACGACTACTCGATGTGCCCGGACAACATGCAGATCATGTCGTACCTCGCGGGCCAGACCTCACGCATCAAGCTCGGCCTGGGTGCGGTGATCCTGCCCTGGAACAACCCGCTGCGCGTGGTCGAAAAGGTCATCATGCTCGATCAGATGTCCGGTGGGCGTGTGCTTCTCGGTATGGGCCGCGGCCTGGCGAAGATGGAATACGAGGCCTTCGGCATTCCGATGGAAGAGGCCCGTGCACGCTTCAACGAGTCCGCCGAAGTGGTCATGCGCGGTCTGCGCACTGGCATCGTCGAGAGCGACGGCCCGATGTATCCGCAGATCCCCACCGCCGTGCGTCCCGCACCAGGACCCGAGAACAACTGGGATGGGCGACTCTTCGCGGCCGCGATGTCGCCGGACTCGGTTCCCATCGTCGCCGACCTGGGTGTGCAGATGATGACCTTCATGCAGTTCCCCTTCGAGAAGCATGCTGAAGCGATCAACGGCTGGAAAGATCTGTTCCGCGCTGCGCAGGGCCGCGAGCCCGGCCCCGCCGTCATCCAGGACTTCGTCATCTGCCACGAGGACGAGGAAGAGGCCCGCCGCCTGGCCTACGAGCACATCAACCGTTACTTCCTGTCGGTCATCAAGCACTACGACTTTGCAGGCAAGCACTGGCGCGAGACACCCGGCTACGAGACCTACCAGGCCGGCGCCGACATGATCCGCGAAGCCGGCATGGAGAACGCCGCCAACGCGTATGTCGAGGCCAATATCTATGGCACGCCGGAGCAGTGCGTCGAGAAGTACGCGCACCGCCACGAACTGATCGGCGACTTCTTGCCGAACGCCGCGTTCTCCTTCGGCGGCATCCCGTTCGACACGGCCGAATCAAGCCTGAAGCTGTTCGGCGAGAAAGTTGTTCCTGAGCTCCACAAGATGAAAGCTCCTGCAACAGCGGGAGTCTAGATACTGCGGTGACGCCAGAGGCGAGTCATCCCTCTGGCGTCACCGTTCACCAACTGTTCGTTCCATCGCGAAGAGGTCATCACCAGTGAATACCAACCACGAATCCGTAGCCGCCCAGTTCCGCGACGTCATGTCCCGGGTGTGTACGCCGGTATCGGTGATCACCTCGCTCGACGGCAACCGCCCCCACGGCACCACCGTGAGTGCTTTCGCCTCACTGTCGATGGACCCGCCGATGGTGCTCGTATCGCTGGACCGCGGCTCCGACCTGCTGGCCATCGTCCGAGACACTGGGCAATTCGGGATGAACATCTTGGCTCACAACCAATCCGAGCTGGCGATGACGTTCGCACGCAAAGGTTCGGACAAGTTCTCGAGAGTCGATTGGCAGACCTCGTCTGGCGTGCCGCAGCTGCCCGACGTCTCTGGCTTTCTGGCCTGCTCGGTCTCCACCCTCGTCGAAGGCGGCGACCACATCGTGGTTCTCGGTTCGGTACTGGCCTCCGAGTCCAGCACCGCTCCGCCCCTGACCTACCACGATCGGGCTTTCGGCACCCACCGCGCGCTGGAGGTGTGCGCGCGATGAAGACCCCGAGCGAAGCTGTGTCGCATGCCGTCGCCGCCCTGGCCGAAGGCCGGATGATCGTCGTGATCGACGACGCCGACCGCGAGAACGAAGGTGATCTGATCGCCTGCGCGTCCATGATCACCGCCGATCAGATGGCGTTCATGGTGCGCCACACCACCGGCATCGTGTGCGTGCCGATGTCCGCCGAACGCGCCACCAGACTGCAGTTGCCGCAGATGGTGCAGAACAACACCGATTCCCACGGGACCGCGTTCACCGTCAGCGTCGACCACATGGGTGTCACCACCGGCGTCTCCGCCCACGACCGGACCCGCACTGTCCGAGCCCTTGCCGACGACGCCACCTCCCCCAACGACCTTCGCAGGCCCGGACACCTCTTTCCGCTGCAGGCCCGCGCGGGCGGCGTCTTGACGCGCGCCGGCCACACCGAAGCCGCCGTCGACCTCGTGAGCCTGGCCGGAGCCGGTGATGTCGGGGTGATCAGCGAATTGGTCGCCGACGACGGCAGCATGATGCGCGGCGAACAACTCATGGAGTTCGCCGCCGCACACGACCTCCCGGTACTCGAGATCGCCGACCTGGTACGCCATCGCAACGCCACCGAATCGATGGTCGAACGCATTGCCACATCCAGCATGCCGACGCTGTTCGGACAGTTCCGTGCCGTCGCATATCGCTCCGTGGTCGATCAGACCGAGCACCTCGCGCTCGTGATGGGCGACGTCGCCGAAGCCGGTGCCACCGACGCCGGAGCGCTGGTCCGGGTGCACAGCGAATGCCTCACCGGCGACATCATCGGCTCACTGCGCTGCGACTGCGGCGAACAGTTCGAGCAGGCCATGGCCGCCATCGCCGCCGAAGGCGCCGGGGCCGTGATCTACCTGCGTGGACACGAGGGCCGCGGCATCGGCCTCGCCCACAAGATCCGCGCGTACGCCCTGCAGGAGGAAGGTCTCGACACCATCGAGGCCAACCTCGCGCAGGGCCTGCCGGTCGATTCCCGCAACTACGGGGTCGGTGCGCATATTCTCGCCGACCTCGGGATCCGGCGGCTGCGCCTCATCACCAACAACCCGGCCAAGTACGGCGGCCTCGACGGCTATCCGTTGGAGATCGTCGATCGCGTCGGACTCCCCGCGCGGCCCACCGAGCAGAACGTGCGCTATCTGCGCACCAAGCGCGATCGGATGGGCCATGAGTTCATCGGCATCCACGACCCGGAAACCGACCCCGGGAAACTTGAGAGCCTCAACAGATAGCCGGTAGTGTGACGTAGAGCATAGCCAGCCGATGTGAAGTGGCGGAGATGACCGTAGAACGAACGGTGAGCACGGCGGCCCTCGACGACGAGGACCACCGGAACGGCCTGTCGATACAGGTCGCGGCAAGTGCTGCCGACTCGAGTTCCACTCGCGAGCGCGAGGTCATCGCGGCATTCAGCGAGATCACCACCGAGGCCATCACCGACGCCAAACTCGAGGATCTGCTCTGCCTCGTCGGCCAGAAACTGTGCCAGCTGATGGGTGTGACCCGGTGTTCGCTGTATCTGCGTCACGCCGGCGGTAAGTACCGCGGCGCCGCCGGATACTGCGAGGAAACCGGCAACATCAGCGAGGCGGTCAAGCGCCAGGAATCGGGTTTCGCCGACGACCTCTTCAGCCAGGAGGTCATCAGCACCAAGCAGCCCGTCGTGATCCACGACGCGCTGAACGACCCCCGGCCGCATCACCGGACGATGGCCCACTGGGACGTCCGCGCGATGCTCGGGGTCCCGCTGATCTTCGACGACGAGGTCATCGGGCTGATCTTCGTCGACACCCGCGGTCGGGAACATCGGTACACCGATGAGGACATCGAGGTCGCGCGGCTGTTCGCGCGGCTCAGTGCCCTGTTCATCAGCCAGGCGATGCTCAACGCCCGGCTACGCGGTCAAGCCGCCGAGATCGCCCGCAACAACGCGACCCTCGCCTATCTCGGCGACGTCCACCACAAGCTGACCAGCGCCGTGCTCGAAGGCGCCGACATCACCACCGTCGTCCGCCTCCTCAGCGAACTGTCGGCGAAGCCGGTGGTGCTCTACAACAACAACTTCGAAGTGCTCACCTGGGCCGCGCCTCCGGCGCTCGCTTTCGATGCGCCTCCGGTCCTGACGGAGAAGGTGCGGGCGATGCCGTCGGTGCGGCAGACACTCAGCGAGTTGAGTGTGTCGACGCCGTCTGCGGTGGTTCCGGCCAGCCTCGCCGTCGGACTCGGACGTCGTCATCTGCTGTGTCGCATGGTGATCGAAGGCACCCCCAGCGGATTCCTCGGCATCGTCGAGGTGGGACGCAGCCTCGAACCCATCGACGCCAACATCGCCGAGCGCGGCGCCATGGTGCTGGCGTTGCAGATGCTCTCGGAACGGCGGCAGATAGAGACCGAGGGACAGGCCCGCGACGACTACCTCTCCGACCTGCTCCGCAACAGCCGCGACAAGGAACATCTGGTCCGGCGCGGACCCCAGTTCGGCATCGACCTGTCCATCCCCCATGTCCTGATTCGCTTCTCGGTCGACGACGCACCGGGAAAACTGTCGGCGTCGGCGACGCAGAACCTCGTGACCCGCACCTTCCAGGATGTACTGGGCATCCCCGCGCCTCCGGCGGTGCGCCTTCCTGGCGCAGTCATCGTGCTCATCCCCCTGACCACCGGGGACAACGCCGAGATCGAAGCCCTGCGTCAGCAGGTCACCGCCGTGCGCGACCGGTTGAGCGGACAACTCGCCCTCGGCGCCACCATCATCTCCAGCGCATGCCACACCTCCGTCGACTATCCGCACGCCCACCGAGAGCTGCGTGAAATCGGCTCCATCGCGCGATCTTTCGACTGGCATAGCCGCATCCTGACCCTCGACGAATTGGGTCTGTTCCGCGTGGTGATCAGCAGCGGGCACGTCAAGGAGGCCGTCCACTTCGCTCACACCTTCGTGCGCGCGGTCCGCGACCACGACGACGGCACCTTGCTCGAGACCTGGCGGGCCTTCGTTGCCGCCGAGGGCAAAGCACAGGCGACGGCTGTGGCGCTGGGCGTCCACGAGAACACCATCCGGTACCGGCTCGGCAAGATCAAGGAGATCACCCAGAAAGACCCGACCGGTTTGGACAGTCTGCTGTCGGCGCGGATGGCCTTTCAGGTGCTGGATCTGGCCGGGGAGTAGCGATTCGGTCTGAGATCGTCCGTTTGACGTGGGTCCAAGGGCATATTGCCCTCCGCCACCCTGAATCGGACGATCTCGGGGTCGGTTTGGGGAAAACCACAATGGTTCTCGGCCAAGGCCTGTTGACCGGCACCGACCCGCAATAACGTGGCACATATGGGTACACCGTCGACGCCGACCACCGAGATGACCGTGGACCTGCGCGCCGTCAGCGACTGGATGGACACCCGCGGCCTGCCCGATGGCGACATCGTCGACGCGAACGCACTGGGCGGCGGTACCCAGAACATCATGATCGCGTTCACCCGCGGCGACCGCTCATATGTCCTGCGCCGCGGTCCGCGGCATCTGCGGCCACAGTCGAACAAGGTGATCACCCGCGAGATCGAACTACTGGGAGCGCTCGCGACGACGGACGTCCCCCATCCCCGCCTTGTCGCGGGGTGCACCGACGAGAACGTCCTCGGCGCGGTCTTCTACCTGATGGAACCGGTCGACGGATACAACGCAGCGGTGTCGCTGCCGTCGGCCTACGCGGCTGATCGCGCCGGCAGGCACACGATGGGTCTGGCACTCGTCGATGCACTCGCGACCCTGGGCGAGGTCGATCACCATGCGGCCGGCCTCTCTGACTTCGGGCGGCCCGACGGGTTCCTCGAACGGCAGGTACCGAGGTGGCTTGGAGAACTGGAGCGCTACGCGTCGACACCCGGCTATCCTGGACCGCCCTTCCGCAACCTCGACGCCGTTGCCGACTGGCTACAACGCAACTGTCCGAACGATTTCACACCCGGTGTGCTGCATGGTGATTACCACGTCGCGAATGTGATGTACGCCCCTGACGAACCTCGCGTCGCGGCCATTGTCGACTGGGAGATGGCCACGATCGGTGACCCTCTCCTCGACCTCGGCGCCCTGTTGGCGGTGTGGGTCGACGGTCCGGACAGCACCGATCTTCTCGACAGCGCGCTCGGCGCAGCAGGCGGGCTTCCCTCACGCGGCGAACTGATCGCCCGCTACGCCGAGACATCGTCCCGGGACCTCTCGGCGATCACCTGGTACATGGTGGTGGCCTGTTTCAAACTCGGTCTCATCCTCGAAGGCACCTACGCCCGGGCCTGCGCCGGCAAGGCACCACGAGAGGTCGGCGATCGCCTGCACCGCTACGCCACCGAACTGTTCGATCGCGCCGGAGCGTTCATCGCCCAGGCCTGATCACCACGACCCCCGATCACCGAATGGAGTGAACAACCCTATGTCATGGGATTTTTCAACTGAGCCGGAGTTTCAGAAGAAGCTCGACTGGATGGGCGAGTTCGTCCGCGAAGAGATCTGGCCGCTCGAAACGCTGGGCCTGGACTGGGACCAACTCCGCAAGGCCATCGCGCCCCTGCAACAGGAGGTCAAGGACCAGAACCTGTGGGCGGCGCATCTCGACCAAGAGCTCGGTGGTCAGGGATATGGCCAGGTCAAGCTCGGCCTGATGCACGAAATACTCGGTTCGTCGACCCTGGGTCCACTCGTATTCGGCTGCCAGGCACCCGATTCGGGCAATTGCGAGATCCTCGCCGCGGTGGGCACCGACGTTCAGAAGAAGAAGTGGCTCGATCCGCTGTTGTCGGGTGAGTACTATTCGGCGTTCGCGCTGACCGAACTCGACAACGCAGGCGCCGACCCGACCAACCTCACGACGACCGCCGTGGCCGACGGCGACGATTGGATTCTCAACGGCCACAAATGGTTCATCAGCAACGCATCGACGTCCGACTTCATCATTGTTGTCGCCGTCACCGACCCCGGCGCCGAACGGCACCGCCGGACCTCACAGTTCATCGTGCCCATCGGAACCCCGGGACTCGTCGTGGTCCGCGACATCGCGTCCATGGAGAACACCGCACCGCGGCCCAACACCTACGGCTCCCACTGCGAGGTCACGCTCGAGAACGTGCGCGTCGACGCCGACGCCCTGCTGGGCAACGTGGGCGACGGTTTCCTCATCGCGCAGAAACGGTTGGGGCCCGGGCGCATTCATCACTGCATGCGGTGGATCGGGCAGTCGCAGCGAGCGTTCGACATGCTCTGCGAGCGTGCGACCTACCGTTTTGCACAGGGATCAGTGCTCGGCGAGAAGCAAACCATCCGTAATTGGATCGCCGATTCCGCTGCCGAGATCCAGGCCCTCAAGCTCATGACCCTGCACGCGGCATGGGTCATCGACGAGGAGGGCACCGCGAAGGCACGCAAAGACATCGCGCTGATCAAGTTCTACGGCGGCAAGGTCTTGCACGATGTGATCGACCGCGCCATCCAAATCCACGGATCGCTGGGCTTCAGCTCGGACCTGCCGCTGGAGTCGATGTACCGGGCCGCGCGCGCGGCGCGGCTTTACGACGGACCCGACGAAGTGCACCGCGACAGCGTCGCCAAGGCCTACCTGAAGGCGTACTCACCGCCCCCGAACAATGTCCCGACCCAACACATCCCTACCCGCCGGGCCGCGGCGCAAGAACGGTTCGCCGACCTGCTCGCCGAAATCGCCTGATTTCTCCCCGACAACCGCCACGAACAAAGGAGTTCAGTCATGTCGCTCGAAGGAACACTCGCCATCGTCACCGGGGCCGCGCAGGGCATCGGGCAGGCCACCGCGAAGAAGCTCGCCGCCGACGGCGCCCACGTCGTCGCCGCCGATATTCAGGACTGCGACGTCACGGTCAAGGAAGTGTCCGATGCCGGGGGCTCGATCCAAGCGGTGCGCCTCGACGTACGCGAAGCCGAGAACTGGGCGTCGGTGGTCGCCGACCTCAAGGCCGAACACGGTAAGCCCGTTCAGCGGCTTGCCAACATCGCCGGTGTGGTCAACATGCTCAGCGAGGACTCCGTTGTCGGACTCACCGAAGACGCCTGGAACGTCGTCATCAACACCGACCTCAAAGGCGTCTGGCTCGGTATGCAGGCCGTGATTCCCGGGATGATCGAGGATGGCGGCGGTCGCATCGTCAACATCTCGTCGATGGCCGCACTGCGCGGTCTGCCCAACCTCGCGTCGTACTCTGCGGCCAAGGGCGGCGTCGTCGGACTCACCAAACAGGCCGCCTATGAGTACGGGCCGCACAACGTGCTGATCAACGCGATCGCGCCCGGCACCATCGACACCCCGATTCTCGCGGACATCACCGAGGAGATGCGTCAGGCCAACGCCAATGCGCACATCGTCAAGCGTCTCGGACTGCCGTCCGAGATCGCCTCGATGGTCGCCTATCTCATGCGGGAAGGTGACTTTCTCACCGGCGAGATCTATCCGGTCGACGGTGGTTGGGCCGCGAAAGGCAATTTCTGAGTCGGCTGCAATTCCGGAAGTTCGTCGGCACAGGTGGTCACCCGATAGGTTCTCCGTAGCCATCCGAACGAACCGAGGACGATCCACTGACGACGACGACCGCTTCACAGGCCATCGCCCGGCGTCGCACCCTGCCGCGTGGCACCGACCCCGCGATCATCGGTGTCGTCGCCTTTGTCATCGGCATCCTCGGCGCCGGGCGACCGTCGTTCTGGTTCGACGAAGCCGCCACGATCGCGGCGTCGACGCGGTCGAGCAAAGAACTCTTCGAGCTGGTGTCGCAGCACGACTCCGCGCACTCGTTGTACTACCTGCTCATGCACGGCTGGTTCTCGATCTTTCCGCCCACCGAGTTCTGGGCCCGTGTCCCAAGTGTGCTCGCGGTCGGCCTGGGTGGGGCAGGCGTCGTCGTCCTGGGCAAGAAGCTCTCGACCCGAGCAGTCGGGATCAGCGCCGGCCTCTTCTTCGCTGCCCTGCCCAGGGTCACGTGGGCTGCGATCGAAGCGCGCCCCTACGCGCTGGCCGCAGGTGTTGCGGTGTGGGCGACCGTCGCATTGCTCGTCGCGGTCGAGCGGCGGAAGGTCGGGTTCTGGGCTCTGTACGCAGCTGCGGTGATGCTGTCGATCCTGGTCAACATCCACCTGCTCATGATGGTGTTCGTCTATCTGTGCGTGATGGTCATCGTCCGCGTACCACGCGCGGTGTTCTTCTCTTGGTGTCTGGCAACCGGGCTGGCCCTGGCAGTGCTGCTGCCGTACATCCAGTTCATGAGGTCGAAGGCTGACCAGATCAACTGGATCCGGCCGCTCGACAAGCGAGTGCTCTTCACAGTCGTCCAAGGCCAGTACTTCGAAACTGCCGTCTGGGCCGTGGGTACAAGTGTCGCGCTGATCGCCGGCGTGGCCGTCGTACTCCTTTTGCGTAAGGCCGCGATCACCGGTTTTTGGCGCACCATCGGTGTGGCCGCGGCGTGGATCATCGTCCCTACCGCCGGGATGCTGCTGTACTCGGTTTTCGTCAAGGTCATCTACGTCGACCGGTATCTGACGTTCACCGCCCCCGCGATGGCATTGCTGCTCGGGGTCTGCACCGTGCAGATCGCCGCCCGATCGATTGTGCGCATCGAGGTGGTGCTGGTCATCTTCGCCGTCGCAGCCCTGCCGAACTACGTTCAGCAGCGCGGCGATTATGCCAAGTTCGGTGCCGACTACAGCCAGGTCGCCGACACCATCGCCGCGCAGTCGTCCCCCGGCGACTGCTTTCTGCTCGACGAGACCGTCCCCTGGCGGCCGCGGCCGATCCGTGCGCTGCCGGCGTCTCGCCCTGAGGCGTTCGAAGATCTCGTCGACGTCGGCCTGCGTGAACCTGCCACCGTCCCCAATTTTCTGTGGGATCGCAATCTGCCCCCGGAACGGGTGGTCGACCGGATCGCCGCGTGTGACGTGCTCTGGACGATCGCGGGCAAGAATCCCGCCCGCCCGGACTACGAGGAAGGCGCAGCGCTCGCGCCTGGGCCGAGGTTCGCCGCCTCATCCGCGTTCACCGTGCCCGATGCGCTGGGTTTCCAGATCGTCAAGCGGTGGCAGTTCAACTACACCGCGCTGAACAAGTCCGTCCGGTAGCGGCTACAGCTCGTCGACGCTGATGAGCCCGTCTTGCAGCGCGCGAGCGAGTAGCGCCGACTTGGTGGCGCCGGAGCGGCCGACAGCGTCGTATTTGTCCCGGATCCGCGTGATGTGGGTATTGACCGTTGCCGGGGTGATGAACAGCTTCCGGGCGGCCTCACTCTTCGAATCACAGGTGAACCATGTTCGGAGAACTTCGATTTCGCGTGCGCTGAGCGTCGGAACGGACGTGACGGCGACATCAGGTTCGGGGTTCATCGTGTACATGGCGTGGGTCCGATCTACTTTCGGCGGCAGTTTTGCTAACTGCCAGTCGAGAGAACACTATCGGCGAAGTCGGACACTCACCAACTGAAACTTGCAGTGACCCCAGTACTGGGGTCATGCTTAGCACCAACAACCGAACATCCTGCGTTGTAACAGTTTATCGTCCGATAATGCCCCGGCGACCGGACCGAACTCCACCGCGATGCGTTGGATCGCCCCTGAAGTGATAGACCTCCCCCGGGCTCTGGGCGTTGCGCCCCTTCAATAACGTTGATGCTCTTCCGATTTGGGTGTTCATATCTTCGTACGACTCGCGTGGCCACAGCGACACCGCCGACCGGGCACATCGGCAAACACATGACGACGGCCCGGCCCGGCAGCACCTCGGCGATGATGAAGCGCCGCCGAGTCAGCGGCCGCCGCTGCTCCTCGCTCGCTGCTCGGCCCGCCAGATCGCCGTCGGGATGTCGGTGTCGAGCCACTCATTACGGCGTGCGACCTGGTCGATCAGCTCCGATACCAGGTCGTCGTCTATGTCGTCTCCGGAAACATCAAGGGCTCGAGCCACGTACGTCGCCACGATTCCGTCCACCTGCACCGCCGGAATACCGGCTAGCAAGAGCAGGTATGACCACGTGAAGCCCGACCGCTGACCGGGCACTTCCCGCCACACCGCCTTCACCACGTGAAGCGCATCGCAATCTGCGGCCACCCGAAGGTCTTCGGAGGTCGCGATGCCGGCTGCGTGAAGCCTGGTCGCGGCCTCCTTGACCGCCTCGGCCTTGAGCGGCGCACCGGGTGTCGTCGAGGTCGGCCGACGGTTGCCGATATCTTGCGCCCAGGCCTCAGAGCTCCCCAGTTCCGCAAAAGTGGCGAGCAGCTCAGGCGCGCCGTCCCCGGTCGCGTCCCCATCCTGCGCCTCCCGGTAGGCGATGTACCGGTCGAGGATGTTCTCGACCGTCGCGTACCGCGCGCCCGTCGAGAAGATCGCGTCGATGATGCTCAGCGCCAATGAATCCCGATACCGCCGCGGCCGGAACCACTGCGCGTGATCCCCCAAGTCCGACTGCAACGCACTCTCCAGCGCATCCACCCGAACGTCCACCCCTGCTGACATGTTTCCCCCTACGAAATTTGGCCGCCCACTCCCCATGAGCGACTCGTGAAGGAGGCTAGCGCGGGCCTCCGACAAACGACTCCGAGGCCGACGTCGACTCGGTCGCGGAAGCGTTGTAGTCATCGAGCGAGTTCCAGAACGTCAGCGCGACAATGACGCTGAGAATGCCTGCCGCGGTCATGATGTAGCCGATCACCGTCGCGGCCAGAGCCACGCCCCGCCCGTCCGCGCCGGTCTTCTTGATCTGCCGCAGGGCCATATGTCCGAGCACGATGCCGAGGGGCCCGAAGATGATGCTCGCAACCATGGCGCTCAGTGTCAGCCCGCTCATCGGGCCGGACTCCGCGCGCCGCGGACCCTTCTCAGGCTGTCCGGTTCCCTGCGATGGGTGCATGTTCTCCACGATAACCAGGCCGTCGCCGCCCACCGCACGGCACAAGTAGCCCTGAAACCGGACCGCACGGGCCCCTCGAGGGAAAATACCCCTCGGCGCTTACCTATCTGCCGGTTTTCAGGGCGCGCCCAACGTGCCGGCCGGGTCCACCACACCCCAGTGATCTACTGATCTCATGAGCTCACCCGCGCCACTCGCTGCCGGCCTGGACATCTCCCCGGAGGCATTGACCCTCGGGATCTCGCTGTATTCGGCAGCGATCCTGGTCGGTATCGGTGTCGGCATCAACGCCGCGGCCAAGCATCGGCGTCGGCTGGCCGTGGTCATGGCTGTCATCGTCACGGTGTTGGTCATCGCCGGAGTGATCGTCGCGATCTTGAGCAGCACCCACAATCCGCACTAGATGCGCTCCCCGATGGTTCGCAACCGGCAAATGTCCGATTTGACCTGCTCCGACACGGCCAGCGGCTCGAATTGATGCGCGGTGTGACGAGTGGGTCTTAAAGTAATCCAGTCAACACCGCCGGATCCCGACGGAGCTCGCATCAGTCCCGTTCGGGGTGAGGGGTAATCGCTATGACCACAGACGATTCGGTCAAGGTGCAGAAGAGGGCACCCGGGCTGCGGGAGCTGACCCTGCGAGGTGTCATCCTCGGCGGTCTGATCACGTTGGTGTTCACTGCCGCGAATGTCTATCTCGGCCTGAAAGTCGGCTTGACGTTCGCCACCGCCATCCCTGCCGCGGTCATCTCGATGAGCATCCTGAGGTACTTCAAGAACCACTCGATCGTCGAGAACAACATCGTCCAGACCATCGCGTCCGCGGCGGGAACACTCTCGGCCATCATCTTCGTGCTGCCCGGCCTGATCATGGTCGGCTGGTGGACCGGGTTCCCCTACTGGATCACCGTGGCCGTCTGCGCCATCGGCGGCATCCTCGGCGTCATGTACTCCATCCCGCTGCGCCGGGCGCTGGTGACGGGCTCCGATCTGCCCTACCCCGAAGGCGTCGCGGCCGCAGAGGTGCTGCGGGTCGGTGACACCACCCAGGGCGCCAACGAGAACAAAGGCGGCCTGCGGATCATCCTGATCGGCTCGCTCGTCGCTGCGGGCTTCTCACTGCTGGCCTCGCTGAAGGTCATCAGCAACTCGCTGGCCGGAGCCATCAAGGTCGGCGCCGGTGGAACCATGTGGGGTGCAAGCCTGTCGCTGGCCCTGATCGGTGTCGGGCACCTGGTGGGCCTCACGGTCGGTATCGCCATGCTGGTCGGACTGGTCATCTCCTTCGGCATCCTGCTGCCCATCCAGACGAACGGCAGCCTGCCTGCGGGGGAAGACCTCCTCGACGGCGTCAGCAGCATCTTCTCCGCCGACGTCCGCTTCGTGGGTGCCGGCGCGATCGCCGTCGCCGCGATCTGGACCCTGCTCAAGATCATCGGCCCCATCATCAAGGGCATCAAGAACGCCATGGTGTCGGCCAACGCGCGCAAGGGCGGCAAGTCGGTCGACATCACCGAGCAGGACATCCCCATCACCTACGTCGGCCTGGTGATCGTCGTCGCGCTCATCCCGATCGGATTGTTGCTCTGGGACTTCGTCCACAACACGGCGCTGCACGGCACCGCGACCGGCATCATCGCCGTCAGCATCATCCTGGTGTTCGTGATCGGGCTCGTGGT
This sequence comes from Williamsia limnetica, assembly GCF_003217475.1. Taxonomy (GTDB): domain Bacteria; phylum Actinomycetota; class Actinomycetes; order Mycobacteriales; family Mycobacteriaceae; genus Williamsia; species Williamsia limnetica. Next base: position 414,896 of record NZ_QJSP01000003.1, read on the forward strand.
CGCGGCCGTCTGCGGGTACATGGCCGGCCTCATCGGGTCGTCGAACAGCCCCATCTCCGGCGTCGGGATCCTGGTCGTCATCATCGCGGCCCTGCTCATCAAGATGGTCTACGGCGACGCCACCGACGCGCAGAACACCGCGCTGATCGCTTTCACGTTGTTCGTGTCCGCGGTGATCTTCGGCGTGGCGACCATCTCCAACGACAACCTCCAGGATCTCAAGACCGGCCAGCTCGTCGGCGCGACGCCGTGGAAACAGCAGGTGGCCTTGGTCATCGGTGTGATCTTCGGGTCTGCGGTCATCCCCCCGATCCTGCAGCTCATGCAGACCGCCTTCGGGTTCGTCGGGGCCCCCGGCGCCACGGACGATGCGCTTGCCGCACCACAGGCCGCACTGATCTCGTCACTGGCGAAAGGCGTGTTCGGCGGCGACCTCGACTGGAACCTCATCGGTCTCGGCGCCCTCATCGGTGTCGGCATAATCATCGTGGATGAGGTGCTGTCCCGGACCACCGACAGCAAGTTCCGGCTCCCACCGCTGGCAGTGGGTATGGGTATGTACCTGCCCATCGCGCTGACGCTGGTCATCCCGATCGGCGCCATCCTCGGCACGCTCTACAACCGGTGGGCCGACAAGTCCGGCGGTGACGTCGAACGCAAGAAGCGGATGGGCATCCTGTTGGCGACCGGTCTGATCGTCGGCGAGAGCCTGTTCGGTGTCGTCTTCGCGGGCATCGTGGCGGCGACGGGTGACGACAACCCGATCGCGGTTGTCGGCGACGGCTTCGCGAAGACCTCCGAGTACCTCGGGGTGATCCTCTTCGTCCTCGTTATTGCCTGGCTGTACAAGAAGACTCAGCAGATCGCGAACCGGCCCGTCGAGGACGAGCCGGCGGATCTGACCAAGTCCTAGCTGACGCCATAATCCGCTCGGCTTCAGGAGGCCCCGATGAGTCATGACGAGCAGGTCGCCGCCGAACAGGCGGCGCGCTGGAATGGCCCGTCGGGGCGGGCGTGGGCCGACAATCAGGACCTTCTCGATCGGCTGTATGAACCGTTTGAGAAACTGCTGGTCCGCTACGTCGACGATGCCTCCGGGCAGCAGGTTCTCGACGTCGGATGCGGCACGGGCAGCACGACATTGGCGGTGGGCCGGGTGTCTGGCGGTCGCGCCGTCGGCGTCGACATCTCCGAACCGATGATCGCGGTGGCACGTCGTCGTGCATCCTCCGCAGATGTGTCCGCCGACTTTGTCACTGCCGACATGCAGACCCATGAGTTCACCGACACCCGGTTCGACACCATCGTTTCCCGTTTCGGGGTGATGTTCTTCAGCGACCCGGTGGCGGCGTTCCGAAACCTGCATCGGGCGACCACCGGCAGCGGCAACCTCCGAATGATCGTGTGGCGCAATCCCGATGACCGGGACATCATGGTGGCCGCCGAAAACGCGACCGCGTCGCTGCTGCCCGACCTGCCGCCGCGGCCTCCCAGCGTTCCGGCAACACCCGGTCAATTCGCGTTCGCCGATCCGGACCTCGTCTCTCCCATCTTCCGCGAGAGCGGGTGGCGCGACGTTTCGATCGACCCGCTGGACGTTGATCTGAGCATGCCTGCCGGCGACATGCTGCGGTATGTGACGACGTTCGGCCGGGTGGGTGTCCAGTTACCGACCGTTGACGAAACGGTTCGAGCGCAGGTCATCGAGCGGGTGTCGGAGACGTTCACGGGGTTCGCAGACGGAGCCGATGTTCGCTACACCGCTGCGTGCTGGCTGGTCAGCGCTCAGGCTTAGGGCCCAGCCACACGATCCGCTCCACTTTCGGGAAAGCGCTTGACCCCGAACGGGTAAAGGTTTCTCCCCCTACGACAACCGACCGCAACCTATTTCTCCGGTGTAGTGTCCGTCACACTGGAGATTCTACGACCGTAGAATCACAGCCCTCTTCATGCAGGTGGAGCGGCGTTTCATCGCCGGGCCCGGAGAAAGGTCGATCATGGTCGAACAAGCAGTATCGTCGTCGGTTTCTGCTCCGCCACACAGACTCCGGGGGTCGATCGGGGTCAGCGGCATCGTCTTTCTTGTCATCGCAGCCGCCGCACCCTTGACCGCTGTTGCCGGCTCGCTCCCGGTCATGATCGCCCTGGGCAACGGCGCCGGAGCACCCCTGACCTACATCGTCGTGGCCGCAGTCCTGCTGGTCTTCAGCGTCGGCTACGCGACGATGAGCAGCGCGGTGACCGAGACGGGCGCGTTCTACGCCTACGTCACCAAGGGCCTCGGACGTGCTCCCGGACTCGGTGCCGCGGCGCTCGCGCTGCTCGCCTACACCGCAGTCCAGGCCGCGATCTACGGTCTCGCCGCCTCCACCATGGATGCCGTGATGGCGCGCTTCGGCGGACCGGATCTGCCGTGGTGGGTGTGGGCGTTCGCGTTGATGGCGTTGGTCGCTGTACTGGGGTACCGCAGCATCGATCTGGGCGCAAAAGTGTTGGGCGTGTTGCTGATCGCCGAGATCGGGCTCATCGTGGTGCTGTCCGGATCCATCCTCGGCCAGGGCGGCGCCGAAGGGATCGAGTTCTCGTCCTTCAGTCCCTCGTCGTTCTTCTCGGGCTCACCGGGCATCGCCCTGATGTTCGCGGTCGGCTCCTTCATCGGTTTCGAGGCCACCGCCATCTACGGCGAGGAAACCAAGAACCCCCGCCGAACGGTGCCCATCGCCACCTACGTTGCCGTCATCACCATCGGCGTCCTGTATGCCATCGCCAGCTGGGCGATCGTTCTCGCGTTCGGCTCCGACCAGGTGCAGGCGGTGGCCGCCGAGCACACCGGCGACCTGACGTTCATCGCCGCCACCGAGTACCTCGGCAGCGTGACGTCCGACGTCATGATGGTCATGCTCGTCACGAGCCTGTTCGCTGCACTGCTCGCCTTCCACAACGCCATCTCCCGGTATTCACATGCCCTCTCGCGCAGCGGTTTCGCTCCCCGCGGGTTGATGGGCGTGCACGCCCGGCACGGCTCACCCCATGTCGGATCGCTCGTTCAGACCGCGACCGCCTTCGTCCTCGTCGGGATCTTCGCGGTGGCCGGCGCCGACCCGGTGCTCGAGCTGTTCACCTGGATGGCCGGAGTCGCAACCGTCTCGATCCTGGTCGTCATGGTGCTCACCAGCATCGCGATCGTCGTCTACTTCGCCCGTTCGGGTGCTGACAAGCGGCTGTGGCACAGCAAGATCGCGCCGGTCCTCGGCGGGCTCGGCCTCTGCGCCATCACGGCCCTCGTCATCGCGAACTTCACCACCCTGATCGGTGGATCGCGAGTCCTCGCCAACGTCTTCCTCGCGATCATCGCGGGTACGTTCCTGCTGGCGTCGGTCACCGGGCACTTCGTCATCCGTGCGCGCCAACGCCGCGATGCGACCCCGATCTCGCAGCAACCCTGAGTCAGCTTCACTTCAGGCGCCACTTCACGCCGACACCCACACAGGCACGACGTATTGTTCGACTGAACATGTAACCGTCGATCTGAGGAGGCGTCTGCAATGGCTGGTGGTCTGGTCGCACTGTTGGACGACGTAGCGGCGATCACGCGTGCCGCTGCGGCAACACTCGACGACGTCGCAGCCGCCGCTGGTAAGGCGAGCGTGAAGGCGACCGGCGTGGTGGTCGACGACGCCGCGGTCACCCCGCGCTACGTCCACGGCTTCTCCCCCGACCGGGAACTGCCGATCATCGGCAAGATCGCTCTCGGGTCGATTCGCAACAAGCTGCTGATCATCCTCCCGGTCGCGATGTTGCTGAGCCAGTTCCTGCCGGGGGCGTTGCCGTACCTGCTGATCGTCGGCGGCGCGTTCCTCTGCTACGAGGGTGCCGAGAAGGTCTACGAAGCGCTCGGCGGCGGCCACGCTGCCGCCGAAGAACCCACCGAGCGCGGGCCGGCGTTCGAGAAGACGATGGTCAGCGGCGCCATCCGCACCGACCTCATCTTGTCGGCGGAGATCATGATCATCTCGCTGTCGTCGGTCGAGGACGAACCGTTCGTCACCCGGCTCCTGGTGCTGATCGCCGTGGCATTCCTGATCACCGCACTCGTCTACGGCGTGGTCGCGTTGATCGTCAAGATGGACGACTTCGGTTTGGCGTTGGCCAAGCGCAAGTCCACGGTGAGCCAGAAGATCGGCCGCGGTCTCGTCTCGGCGATGCCCAAGCTGATGAACGTGCTCACCGTCGTCGGCATCGCGGCAATGCTGTGGGTCGGCGGACACATCCTGCTCGTCAACCTCGGCGAAGCCGGCTTCCACTGGCCTGCCGATCAGCTCCACCACCTCGAACACTGGGGCAAAGAACTCGTCCACGGCTGGTTCGGCGGAGTGCTCTCCTGGATTCTCGGCACCACCGTCTCCGCTGTGGTCGGCCTCATCCTGGGCGCGATCATCGTCGCGATCATGCACGTCATCCCTAAGCGCAAGAAGAAGACCGCTGCCGCCCACTGACCCCCGGCGTCACAACCCTCGCCGCACCACCGCCTCGGTGACCCGATCGTCGATCGATGACACCGGGTTCTCGCGCCCGACCCACGGGTCGCCGCCGAAGTACTTCGTGAAGACGACCTCGGCTGTCCGCGTCGCGATCGCCTGGGTGGTCAGTGTCGGATTGGGGCCACCGAGCGAGTTGGCCAACGCCGAGTTGTCGGTGATGAACAGGTTGTTCACCCATCGCGCCTCGGCGTTGGAGTCCAGCACCGAGTTCGACTCCTGCTCGCCCATCCGCATGCTCGACTGAGAGTGCAGGATGAGCGGTGGCCAGTCCGACCGGTGGACGGTGCGTGCACCGGCCGCCCGCATCAGTTCGACAGCTTTCCGGCTGCAGTAGTCCCGGTTCCGACGGGTGCGTGCCGACCGGTTCCGGTGCTGCATGGTGACCCGTGGTGCCAGGCCGTGCTCGTCAGGCGGCAGGATGCCCGGCACCGTCACGGAGTTGCCGTATTCGACGTCGTCGTCGGTGATGACCAAGGCCGCCAGCGTCTTGTCGGCGTCGTCCAGCGTGGTGAGCAGGTCCCGTCCCACCAGGCGACCGTAGGTGTCCGCGCCCGCCGAGCCCACGACGCCGCCTGCCCTGCCGTACCCCTGCGTTCCGGAGTCGCTGAAGTTCATCGCGTACGCCTGCAGCGCCGGGGGCAGACAGACCTGTTCGATGCCGCCGTAGCCGGGCAGGTCTACTCGAGCATTGGACCCGGCACCTTTCGTCTGCCCGGTGTACTCGTCGAAGATCCCGAACACCACGTCCATGTGGTGATCGGTCAGGCCGCGGCCCACCCACCCGTTCGGATTCGGCAGCAGCGACTGGAACCACAACCGCGGCGACTCGATGCATCCCGCGGCGAGGACGACGACCTTCGCGGTCTCCTCCTGGATCGCGCCATCGGCGCTCCGGAATTGCACGCCGTACGCGGTCATCTCGCCTCCACGCTCTGCGGCGAGGATGCGGGTCACCGTGGCGTCGGTGACGAGCCGGGCGGCGCGCCCACCCGGCGACCAGGCGTCTGCGCTGAGCATCATCGGCACGTACGAATTGTCCGTCGACCGCTTGGCCTTCAGATTGCGCGGCGCACCCTTGGGCAGGTAGCACCCCTGATAACAGTGCCCACACATGGTGCAGCCCTGCGCTTCCGGGTGACGCAGCCGCGCCGGATCGCTCGTTCGACCGGCGGTGCCGCCCGGCTGGAGGATCGCGTTCTGCTGGGCACGATGTGCGGGGCCCGTGGTGTCGAGGGAGGTCTGGTGGGGCAGCCCCATCGCCGCAGCACCACGCAAGAACACCTCTTCTTTCGCTCCCATCGGGGCAGCGAGGATCGGCAACGTGGCCTCGCACCACTCGAAGTAGGGCCGCAGATCCTCGTACCCGAACGGGAACAGATGCGCGGTGTCGTACATGACGCGGTCTGGTCCGGTGTAGTCGTTGAACACACCCGGCGCCGGCCGCGGGCAGTTGCCGAAGTAGTGCAGCGTGGTGCCGCCGACGCCGTTGACCTGCCAGATGAAGGAACTCTGCGGGAGGTCACGCAACCAGGGTCCGCGGCTGCGGTCGCCCGGTCCCACCCGGAGGAATCCGGTGATCGGGTTGTTTGCGTCGTCCTCGAAGTGGGTCCATTCGTTCTCGGGGTCGCCGAACCGCGGACCCGATTCGATCACGAGGACATCGAGTCCACGGGCCGCGAGTTCTTTGGCCGCGACGGGTCCACCGCCGCCTGCGCCGATCACGATGACGTCGGTCATAAATGACTCCCGTTCTGTTGCAGCACCACCATCACTGGACTCCCCGGTAGTACCCGCGGAACTCGTCCCACCCGTCGCTGACGCCGTCGTATTTGCTCAGCTCCCAGCCGACAGGTCGGCCGGTGAGTGTGCGCGTCCGGGGGTCGAACGCCGAGGTCTCCGAGTAGGCCGCGAACGCGGCAAGGGTCGGAATCGCGTTGACGGCGAACTTGATCGGGAGACCTGGGATCAGCGGGTGAGTATCGAGAACGTCGAACACCTCGGCCTTGCGTGCGTGCGACAGGTTGGCGAACGGCGCGGAGAACGCGCCGCGTACCGAGTTCGGTTCGATGGACACCGCAATCAGGTTCAGCAGGGCGGCGATCGCGGCGGCACCAGGCAGGGTGATTCCGAACGCCGGGCCGAGTACCGGGAACGGCACCGCCCGATCAAGAGTGCGGGTCAACGAATCGGCAGTGCCGGGCGTGACGCCGCCCGGACGGCCGGTGGCCATCCCCTGGGCCCGTGAATAGTGGTCGTCGCCGGGGACGACGAAAGCCAGGACTCCGCAGACGGTTTCACGGACCGGCGGCAGCGAGTTGGCGTACGCGCGAGCGCTGGTGAAGACGCTGGGCACCACGGTGAGCGCGGTGAACCCGGCTCCGACCGCAGCCAGCCCGGTCAGAAAGTGACGACGATCGAACACGCCCATCCCCCGAGTCGAGAAACCTCGACAGCACAGGGCTGAACTGTCCTTTATGACCGAACCATAACAAAGATGATGTCGAGGGGTTGCAGCAATAGGGCAGATCGCCGCCGCAGTGGTCGACGCGGGACGCAAGCCGCGCGCGCAATCCAGGGATCTACTCATCGCCGCCACCGCCCATGCGCACGATGCGCGCCTCTTCACTCGCAATCCCTCGGATTTCGCGGGGCTCGCCGACCTACTCGAGGTCGTCGCAGTCTGAAGTGACTTCCGCGCGTGCTCCTTGCCGCAAACCCACTCTTTCCGGTCAAACCCAAGGGTTTGCGCCTCGTGGGTTTGACCAGAACGGGTGGGTTTGCAGAGACGGCTACTTCTGCTGCGCCTGCTGGAACGCCGCCGCGACCATGCCCACGTCGTCGCCGACCTGGAACACCCCGCGCGGCAGATCAGGGAAGACGGCGTTGCTCACGGCAGTCACGAACAGCAGTCGCTTGCCGTCACCCACGTCGAGGTAACCCGACAGACCCTGGGTCGTGATGACAAGCCGCTCGGTACCCGGCTCCACGTCGGCGGACGTCGAGGTCTTGCCGATCACCTTGCCCTTGGCCGGGCTGTCGACACCGACCCCGGACAGCGACCCACGCTCGCCGAGGATGGGCTGACCGCTCCAGAAGGTGTCGGCCCACGGCTGGTCGCTGACCCATTTGAGCCAGGTGGCCACCGCGGTCGGCGTCGCCGACGACGGGTCACCGCCCTGGCCGTCCATGATCACGAAGTCCGATGCCGGGACACCGGCTTTGGCAGCCAGGTCCCGGATTGCGGGCAGCCCGTCTTCGCACTGGTCAGAACCGGCCTCGACGGCCAGCAGGCAGACGAACGTGTTGGCGCCGGTGTTGTAGCTGGTCGCCAGGATCATGCCGCCGGCTTCACCGAGTGGAGCCGACTCGAGCGATGCCAGCCGCAAGTTGTCCTGATAGCTGCCGGTGGCCGGCAGTGCGGCATCATTGTTCGACTTCGACGTCGAGGCCACCGTGATGCCTTTACGCTGCAACGCTTCGATGAACAGCTGACGAGCCCAACTCGAGGCATCGGTAATGCGGTAGACGGTCAGCGAGGTCTTGCCCGCCGGCACCGATCCGGTGACGCGCAGCAGCGTCGGATTCGCTTCGTCGGCGGCTACTTTCAAGCTGGAGTCGCTGTCCGCGGCACCGGTGGTCACCTGCGAGTCGATGGTGAACAGGCCGTTGCCCGGCAGCATCTGGATCGTCGCGGGTTGCCCGGGCTCGCCCGGTGAGGCCTGGATGTCGACGAGGTTGTCGTTGACAAAGATCGACGGCACCAGGCCCTCGACGGTGTCGTAGGTTTCCCACAGTCGCGGGTCGACGAGGACGTCGCCGTCGACGCGGGTGACCCCCGATGCGGCAACCTGTTCGGCCATCGCGTCAAGGCCGGCCAGCGGGTTGCCGGGTGCCAGCACCGCACCGGGGAGAGCGTCGGCGTAGACATGGTCGATGCCGTCGGTGGCGAAGTCGAACTTGCCCTGGTCGGCGTTACGGCCACCGAGTGCCAGATCCCCCGACCCGACGAGCACCAGGTCGCCGGTGAGGGTCCCACCCGCGGGTGCGGCGGTTGCGTACACGGGGGTCGTGACCTTCTTGTCGACGCCCAGGTCGTCGAACACCGTTCCGACGGTGAAGTGCTTGGTCTGCGACGCCAGGAACATGAAGGTGTCGGCCTGATTGCTGTAGATGACCTCGTCGGTGTCAGGGTCGACCACCAGGTAGGACCACCGCGCCGCGGTGTAGGGATCGGTCTCCATGATCGCGGCGGCCTCGGCCGGGATCTGCTGTGCCTGCGCCTCTTTCGAGTCCGAGTCGTCCGACGAGTCACCGGAGCACGCGGCCGTCAGCAGCAGTCCGGAGACCACCCCGACCGCGATGAGCGACTTGACTGCGCGTGTCTGCCGACGTCGCATGGGCATGAAAACCACCTTCGAGTGTTCGACGCTACGCCGCGCCGTGCTTGCCGGGCCCCCGGCGGGCATGTCGGCACCACCGCAATCTACCCGAGAGTTGGTGCAACTTGCATACTGTACTTTGCATTCAGAAGCGCTACTATCGTTTTACCAATCCTCCACCAAAGGATCGACAAGCGTCGGGCAAAGTCCGCACGCGGGCCAGCTTTTGGATCAGCTCAGACGGAGCATCATGTTGTCACCGCGCGCCAACTTCCCACGACGGCGGCGACCCCGTACCTACATCACCACCGCAGTGGCTTTCGGCACTGCAGTTGCACTGGTGTTCTCGGGGTGCTCGTCCTCTGACGATTCATCCTCCACCTCGCTCGCCGAGGTTCCACCGAGCGTGCCGGCCCCCCAGATCGACCGCGCCGGCGTCGACTCGGCCATCGACCAGCTCGACGGGAACGTCGAGAAGATCATGGCCGACACCGGAGCTCCCGGAGTGGCGGTCGCGGTGGTCTACAAAGGTGAAGTCCTGTACGCCAAGGGGTTCGGCGTCAAGAAGGTCGGCGAATCCGGCAAGGTCGACACCAGCACCATGTTCCAACTGGCGTCGGTGTCGAAACCGTTGGCCTCGAGCGTGGTGGCAACCGTCGTCGGAGACGGCAAGATCAACTGGGACGACCCGGTGAAGAGGTACGAGCCCGGGTTCGCCGTCGCCGATCCGTATGTCACCGCGAACGCCACCTACACCGATCTGATGTCGCACCGCTCCGGTCTGCCCGATCACGCCGGCGATCTGCTCGAAGACCTGGGATACAGCTATCCCGAGACGATCAGCCGACTCAACCAGTTTCCGCTGTATCCCTTCCGCGATCACTACGACTACACCAACTACGGATTCTCGATTGCCGGCAATGCCGCGGCCAACGCCTCGGAGATGTCGTGGGCGGATCTGTCGGAGCAGGCGATCTACGAACCGCTCGGGATGGAGAACACCACCTCCCGGTACGACGAGTGGCTGAACTCCCCCAACCGCGCGTACAACCATCAGCTCTCCGACGCCGACGCCAAGACCTGGGCGGCGGAGTATGTCAGCAACCCCGCGGAGCAGGCTCCTGCCGGCGGCGCGATGTCGTCGGTCGACGACATGGCCAAGTGGGTTCAGATGGAACTGGCCGACGGCATGTTCAACGGACAGCAGGTCGTCGACGCCGAGGAGCTGCAGTTCACCCATCAAGCCCATTCGTTCGCCCACCCGTCCACGACACCGGGCGCGCGAGATGGCTTCTACGGCATCGGTTTCAACGTCGACACCGACGCGCATGGCCGGGTACAGATCGGGCACGCCGGCGCCTTTGCGCTCGGCGCCAGCACCGACGTCAAGATGCTGCCCAGCGAACAACTCGGCATCGTCGTCCTGGCCAACACCGCGCCGGTCGGGGTCGCCGAGACGATCACGGCCCAGTTCCTGGACTACGTCAGCAACGGCAAGCTGACGGTCGATTGGGCCCCATTCATCGCCGGACAATTCGAAATGGTCATCAACGCCGGGCGCTCTGAAGTGGACTACGCCAACCCTCCGGCCGACGCCGCGCCCGCTCGGCCGGCGACCGACTACATCGGGAGGTATGTCAGCCCGCTCTACGGTCCGGCCGACGTGGTCGCCGAGGGCAACAACCTTGTCCTCAAGATCGGCAGGGATCTGCAGCAGAGCTACCCGCTCACCCACTACCAGGGCGACACCTACTGGTTCGATCCCGAGGGTGAAAACGCCGCAGGCCCAACCGGTGCCGAGTTCACCGGCGCCGGACCTGCGTCCTCGATGACCATCGAGTACTTCGACAGAGACGGCCTCGGCACGTTCACGCGAGCACCCCAATGATTTCGGAAATTGCCATGTCAGAAGATGCAGCACAACCACTGTCAAGGAGAAACACCATGTCACCAGGTGGAGCAGTCCCCCGAGCCGATCGTCGGCGAATGCCACGTGGCGTTCGGTCGGCAGCGCTGGCCATGATGCTGTCGGCAGCGCTGGTCGCGACCGCCTGCTCGTCGGACGATTCGTCGGATTCGGCGAGTTCGTCGACGGCCAGCGGTTCGCCGAGTTCGGGCGGATCGTCGTCGAGCGCGCTCGTGCCGTTCGATACCGCGGCCATGGACAAGACCATCGACGACCTCGCCAAGGAGTACCGCGAGATCGGGATGATGGTGCTGATCCGCACCCCGCAGGGTGAGTACGTCAAGTCGTACGGCACCGTCTCCAGTGACTCGAAAGACGCACCCAACCTCGACACCAAGGTGCGCATCGGCTCTAACACCAAGACCTGGACCGGCAGCGCGATCATGCAGATGGTGCAGGAAGGCAAGATCTCCGTCGACGACCCGGTCAGCAAGTACCGTCCCGACGTCCCCAACGGTGCGAACATCACCATCGGTCAGCTGTTGGACATGCGCAGCGGCTTGTACAACTACACCGAGACGGTCACCCTCAACGAGGCCCTCGACAACGACCCGCAGAAGGTGTGGACGCCTGAGCAGTTGCTGGGCCTGGCGTTCGCCAATCCGCCGTACTTCCCACCGGGCGGCGGCTATCACTACTCCAACACCAACACAGTGTTGCTCGGCCTCATCGCCGAGCAGCTGGACGGCAAACCGATCGCCCAGATCTTCCAGGATCGGTTCTTCAGCAAGCTGAACATGACGGACAGCTCGTTCCCCGCCAACACCGACACGTCCATCCCCGCCCCCTATGCCAGTGGCTACTCCTACAGCGGCAACGTCGAGACGCTCGACGAACCGGCGCTGTCCCCGGAGCGGATCGCGGCCATCGAAGCCGGTGGAGTCGCGCCTCGCGTGACCACCAACGACAACCCGTCGTGGACGTGGTCGGCCGGGCAGGGCATCTCGACCGCGAACGATCTGGCCACCTGGGTCAAGGCCATGGGTGACGGCGAACTGCTCGACGAGGCGACGCAGAAGCTGCGGATCGACAGTGTGCAGGCGACAGACCCGGCCAAGCCGGAAGGCGCAAGCTACGGATACGGGATCGCCCAGATGGGTCCGATGTACGGACACATCGGTGAGATGCCCGGGTACAACTCGTTCATGGGTTACGACCCGGCCAGCGGCGTGACCATGGTGGTGTGGGCAAACCTCGCCCCCACCATCGATGGCAACGCCGCCGCCGCCGTCGTCGCCTCGAAACTGGTGCCGTTCATCTACGGCAAGCCGCCCGCCGACACGGGCGGAGACATCGACGAGGTCGCTGACGACACCAGCGGCGGATAACACTCGTTCGACCGGTGATGGTGGGTGCTCGACACCCTGTCGGGCACCCACCCTCATCGTTGCTAAGCTGTCGGCCGCATTCATGTTGTCGCAGTTTTAGGAAGAGAGGTTGCTGTGCCACAAGGCGACCTCAACACGATGTCTTACGCCATCCTGGGCATTCTCTCGGCCCGGGACTGGTCGGCATACGAAGTGGCCGAGCAAATCGGCCGAGGCATGTCCGAAATCGTCCCCCGGGCCGATCGCCAGCGCTACAACGCACCCAAGAAGCTGGTGGAGCGTGGGCTGGTGACGGCCCGCACCGAACCCACCGGCACGCAGCGCAGCCGGACCATCTACTCGATCACCCCGGAAGGTCGCGCCGCCATCACCGAGTGGATGGCGACCGAGACCAAGGCCTCGACCATGGAGTTCGAAGGCCTCCTGCGGGTCTGTGTGGCCGACCTGGGGTCCATCGACGACCTCCGCAACACCCTGCGGACGGTGCGCGCTCAGGCGGAGATGAAGCGCCAGGTGTTCGTCGCCAACGCCCGACTGATCAAGACCCCCGGCGCCGGCTCGTTTCCCGGCCGTCAGCACGTGCTCGCGATGTCCGCGAAGTACATGGTCGGGCACTTCACCCACATCATCTCGTGGGTCGACTGGATGCTGGACGAAGTCGCAGACTGGCCCGACACCGTGACCCCCGTCGAGACCCACGCCGACCGCATCCAAGCCATCCTCGACGGGATCATCGAGGAGTACGGGGACAGCAGCCCGGCGCAGGAGTGATCGGCCCGCGCCCCGGGATCCTCTCGATCACCGCGTGAGCTTGCCCGGCTCCCGGTGCTTGATGCCGAACAGCGTGAACAGTGTGGCGAGCACCGCGGTGATCACCAGCAGGGTCAGCCCGATCGTGTAGCTGTGGTCGGCGGAGTCGTAGGTGGCTCCCATGACCAGTGGCGGGAAGAAGCCGCCGAGTCCACCCGCTGCACCGACGATGCCGGTGACCGACCCTGCCCGTTCCTGGGGCGCCTCTTTGGCGACCCAGCTGAACACCGAGCCCGACCCCAGGCCCATGAAGACGGCTGTCAGAACGAAGTCCAGGCCGGCCGGGAACTCAAGCGGAGGCTGGGTGATCATCCACACCGCCGTCACGGCGGCTCCACCGCAGGAGATTGCAGTGATCAGTCGCGCCCCGAAGCGGTCCGACAGAACGCCGCCGACCGGCCGGGCGATGACCGCGGCGATCGCGAACCCTGCGGTGCGGGTGCCGGCTGCCTGGAGGTCGAAGTCGTACACGTCTTTGAGGTACGTGGGCAGGTAGGTCGAGAACGCGACAAAGCCACCGAACGCTGCCGCGTACAGAAACCCCATCTGCCAGGTGATCGGGAGCTTGGCGGCACCGACGAGTTTGGGCACCACCGCATCGTGGTTCGACGACCAGCGCGGCGAATCACGTAGGAACATCCAGCAGATGGCGGCGACCACCGTCAACGCCACCGCGATGATGATGTGCGTCGCGACGTAGCCGAACCACTCGACGAACCGCGGGGTGAAGAACGCCGAGAGCGCGGTGCCGCCCATGCCGGCGCCGAAAATGCCGGTGGCAAATCCTCTGCGAGACTTGTCGTACCACGCCTGGACGAACGGAATGCCGACCGCAAACGAGGTGCCGGCGATACCGAGGAAGAACCCCGCCACGAGCAGGATCGTGTAGTTGTCGAGGTGGCCGCCGAGGGCCACGAGTAGGACAAACGGCACGGATGCGAGGAGCAGGACGGGGAACATGATGCGGCCACCGAACCGATCGGTGAGCGCACCGGTGAGGATGCGTCCCAGCGAGCCGACCAGAATCGGGATGGCCACCAGCACCGACTTGGCGGTCGCCGACAGGTCCATGTCCGTGGCGTAGCGAACCCCTAAGGGCCCGATCAGGTTCCACGCCCAGAAGCTGATGGTGAACGCTACCGTCGCGAGGACCAAGTTCAGCGATTGCTGACGCCGATCAACCGGAGTCTGTACTGCGGTGGTCATCGTTCACGGTCCTTGACTCCGACCGGCGCCCAGCCACGCCGGTATTGCTGATTGCCTGGTACCGACTGTCGATCGCGGCTTCGATACACGATGTAGGGCCGGAACAGATAGTGCACCGGGGCGGTGAACATGTGCACCAGCCGCGTGAAGGGCACCGCTGCGAAGACGAGCATCCCGACGAGGACATGGATGTGAAAGCGCAGGGGCGCGTTGTTCATCGCTTCGACATCAGGGCGGAAGTAGAAGATGGACCGGAACCAGGGTGAGACGGTTTCCCGGTAGTTCACGCCTTTCTGATCGGGTAGGGCGCCGAGCAGGGTGCAGTAGAAGCCCAGCAGTAGTGCGGCGGTGAGCACGATGTACATCACCTTGTCGTTCCGGGTGGTGGCCATGAACACCGGGCCGGTGGTGCGGCGCCGGTAGACGAGGATCGCGAGACCGGTCAGCGTGCAGATTCCGGCTATGAGCCCGAAGAACGCAGAGTTGAGGTGATACAGGTTCTCGGAGATCCCGAAGAACTCGGTCCACGACTCGGGGATGACCAGCCCGATCGCGTGACCGATGATGACCACCAGGATGCCGAAGTGGAAGAGCGGTGAACCGATGCGCAGCAACCGTGATTCGTACAACTCCGAGGACCGGGTGGTCCAGCCGAACTTGTCGTATCGGTAGCGCCAGATGGTGCCGCCGATGAGCAGTGCGATCACCAGGTACGGAAGAACACCCCAGAGGATCCAGTCCATGTCGTCACCTCGTCTCGGCGATGGGCAGCAAGCGCGGGTCAAACGGTTCCAGTCCAACGGTTTCGGTGGGGATCGACGACTGCATGGCGAGCGCGGAGCGACGATCTGTGGGTGAGGCGCCGGGCAATCCGGTGCAGATCGCAGTCAACACCCCGGCGTAAGGGGTGCCGAGGTCGAGTAGCCCGAACCGGATGAGTTCGAGGGCGGGCCGGTACGTCGTCAGCAGCTCGAGTCCGGCGCCGGATTCGGCGCGGGCACAGTATTCGAGAACAACAGGAAGGAAGTCGGGCAGTTCGCCGTGCAGGTCGACGAGGTAGCCGCTGTCGCGATAGCGTTGCTTGAACTCGCCGAGGGCTGCTCCGCGCCGGCGGGTGTCCCCGTCGGTCCAATACGACAGGTAGAGCGTCTGTTTCCTCGACAGATCGAACACGTCGACGTACTCACGCCGTAGGGCTTCACCATCGGACCCGGCCAAATACTCGACGAAGCGCGCCAGCGGGTCTGCCGTGGTGCGGTCAGGGTGCTCGGCGAGCGCCGCGCGCAACAGGTCCACTCTCGAGAGCAGCTCGGCATCCGGGTAGCCCAGAGACCACGCGGCGGCTTGGTAGATCACCCGATGATCGACCTCACGGGCTCCGCGCCGCCACTTCACGGCGTCTCCGAGTTCTTCGGGAACATCCCGGACGGCACACCATTTCCGTCCCAGTTGAGCAGGTTCACCCGGCCGGCCAGGCTGTCGGCGCCGGCGGCGGTGTCGCTGGTCTGGCGCTGCTTGAGAGCGTGGAACGTCTCGACCGACACCGGTGCCGGTGTCCCACTGGCCTCCCCAAACGAGCCCGACTCGAACATGCCGGGGCCCTCGTCGTAGTCGAGGGAACAGCCCATCTCGTCCAGCTTTTCGGCCTGTTCGAGGTGCGCAGTCGGGATCACGTACCGGTCCTCGTATTTGGCGATGGCCATGAGGCGGTACATCTCGTACACCTGCTCCTCCGTCATACCCACCGACGCCGGGATGTCGGGGTTCGGTTCGCGACCGAGAGTGACGTCGCGCATGTACGCGCGCATGGCGGCCAGACGTTTGAGGACGGTGTCGATGACGTCGGTGTCGCCTGCGGTGAACATCTCGGCGAGGTACTCGACCGGGATCCGCAGCGCATCGATCGCGCCGAACAAGGTGCCGTAACCCTCCGCGTCGTGCCCCTGTTCGGCGAGGAGATCGACGATCGGCGACAGCGGCGGGACGTACCAAACCATGGGCATGGTGCGGTATTCCGGATGCAGCGGAAGGGCCACCCGGTACTTCTTGGCCAGTGCATAGACCGGGGACCGGCGAGCGGCGTCGAGCCAGTCGTCGGGGATCCCGTCGGCCCGGGCGGCCGCGATCACGACGGGGTCATCAGGATCGAGCATCAGATCGAGTTGCGCCTCGTACAGGTCTTTCTCGTCCGGGGTCGACGCAGCGTCGGCGACGGCATCGGCGTCGTAGAGGAAGATCCCGAGATACCGCAGCCGGCCCACGCACGTTTCCGAGCAGACCGTCGGCTGGCCGACCTCGATCCGTGGATAACACAGCGTGCATTTTTCTGCCTTACCCGACTTGTGGTTGAAATAGATCTTCTTGTAAGGACATCCGGTGATGCACTGGCGCCAGCCGCGGCAGCGATCCTGGTCGACCAGCACGATCCCGTCTTCGCTGCGCTTGTAGATCGCCCCCGACGGGCACGACGCCATACACGACGGATTGAGACAGTGTTCGCAGATCCGCGGTAGGTAGAACATGAAGGTCTGCTCGAAACTGAACTTCACTGCGTCTTCGCAGTCGCGGCGTAGTTTCGCGACAATTGGATCGAGGTCTCCGTACTGCGTTGCGCCGCCGAGGTTGTCGTCCCAGTTCGCCGACCAGCTGATCTTCGTGTCCTCACCGGTGAGCAGCGATTTGGGCTTGGCCACCGGAAAGTCGTCGCCCAAGGGTGCGTCGATGAGCGTTTGGTAGTCGTATGTCCAGGGCTCGTAGTAGTCGGAGATCGTGGGCTGGACCGGGCTGGCGAAGAGGGTAAGCAGCTTTTGCAACCGGCCTCCGGTCCGCAGCCGCAGCTTGCCCTTGGAGTTCAAATGCCAGCCGCCGCGCCACTTCTCTTGGTCCTCGTACTGACGCGGATACCCCTGCCCAGGCCTGGTCTCGACGTTGTTGAACCACACGTACTCGGTGCCGGCGCGGTTGGTCCACGCCTGCTTGCACGTCACTGAGCACGTATGGCACCCGATGCACTTGTCCAGATTCATCACCATGCCCACCTGGGCCATGACTCGCATCAGTACGTCACCTCCTGGCTACGTTTGCGAATGGTGGCCACCATGTCGCGTTGATTGCCTGCCGGCCCGAGATAGTTGAAGGCGTAGGACAATTGGGCATAGCCACCGATGAGATGCGTCGGTTTGACCAAGAGCCGGGTGACCGAGTTGTGCATGCCGCCGCGGCGACCGGTCGCCTCCGACTTCGGAACGTCGATGGTGCGTTCCTGCGCGTGATAGACGAACGTCACGCCTTCGGGCATCCGGTGGCTGACGATGGCCCGGCACACCAAAACGCCGTTGGCGTTGACGCATTCGATCCAATCGTTGTCGACCACATCTATGGCGGCGGCATCCTGCGGGCTGAGCCACGCTGTCGGACCACCCCGCGACAGCGACAACATGAACAGGTTGTCCTGGTACTCCGAGTGGATCGACCATTTCGAGTGAGGCGTCAGGTAACGGACGGTGATCTGTTGCGCACCGTCGGATCCCAGACGCGGCTCGCCGAACAGCCGGTGCATATCCAGGGGCGGGCGATAGATCGGTAGCGCTTCACCCATGTCGATCATCCAGTCGTGGTCGAGATAGAAGTGCATTCGACCGGTCAGGGTGTGGAAGGGCTTGAGCCGTTCGATGTTCACAGTGAACGGTGCGTAGCGGCGCCCACCGGTCTCCGATCCCGACCACTCCGGCGACGTGATGACCGGGACCGGCGCACGCTGGGTGTCGGCGAAGGTGATGCGTTTTTCTTCCGACCCGGCCGCCAGATCGTCGAGCTTTTTCCCGACGCGCTTCTGCAACTTGTCGAAGCCGTCCAGCGCCAAAGCCCCGTTGGTCGTCCCGGAGTAGGTCAGGATCGCCTCCGCCATCTTCACGTCGGTGTCGATCGCCGGGCGTCCCTCGGCGGGGCCCGACGGCATCACGCCGTTGCTCGCGGCCAGCCGATCGCTCTGCTCGGCGACGTCGTATGTGACGTTCTTGACCGTGAATCCGAGCTTGTCGGCCAACGGTCCGACGGCTGCGAGCTTGTGCGCGATGGCGGTGTAATCGCGTTCGACGACAGTGAAGTTCGGCAGGTTCTTCCCCGGCGTTCCCGGGGTCGGCGCGTCTTTCCAGTCGGTTACCCGGCCGTGGGGTTGAGCCATCTCACCGGGGGTGTCGTGCTGCATCGGGACGCTGACGAGATCATGACGCACCCCGAGGTGGGTCTTTGCCAGCGCCGAGAACTTCTCGGCGAGCAGGTGGAAGAGGTCGAAGTCGGACTTGGCTTCCCACGGCGGGTCGATCGCCGGAGAGAACGCGTGAACGAACGGGTGCATGTCTGTCGAGGACAGATCGTGCTTCTCGTACCAGGTGGCAGCCGGGAAGACGATGTCGGAGAGCAGCGTCGTCGACGTCATCCGGAAGTCCGCTGACATCAGCAGGTCGAGCTTGCCCTCGGGTGCTTCGTCGTGCCACCGCACGTCTTTCGGTCGCGGTGTCTGCGGGTTCTCGGTGCCCAGCACGTTGTGGTGGGTGCCGAGAAGATTGCGCAAGAAGTACTCGTTGCCCTTGGCCGAGGACCCCATGAGGTTCGAGCGCCACAGCACCAGGGTCCGCGGCCAGTTCTCGGGTGCGTCGACGTCGGTGATCGCCGGTGTGAGGCCGCCGTCGTGCAACTTCTCGGCGACATAACTCCCGACAGTGTCTGCGGCCCCGGCGTCAACTGCGGCGTTCGCCTCGTCTGCGAGATCAAGAGGGTTGCGATCGAACTGTGGGTAGAACGGCATCCACCCCATGCGCGCCGATTGCGCGATGGCGTCGGCGGTGTGTTCGTGTGTCAGTGTGCCTTTGGACAGCGGGGAGGCCAGCGATGCCGTCGAGTAGCCGTCGTTGCGCCACTGGTCGGTGTGCATGTACCAGTACGAGGTTCCGGTCATGGTCCGTGGCGGTCGCGACCAGTCGAGCGCGTTGGCCAGCGAGATCCACCCGGTGATGGGGCGGCACTTCTCTTGGCCGACGTAGTGGGCCCAGCCGCCGCCGTTGCGGCCCATGCATCCGGTGAGGATGAGCAGCGACAGGATGGCGCGGTAGGTGGCGTCGCCGTGGAACCACTGGCAGATGCCGGCGCCCATGATGATCATCGATCGTCCGCCGGAATCGATGGAATTGGTGGCGAACTCGCGGGCCACCCGGATCGCGGCGTCGGCGGGGACTCCTGTGATCTCGGCCTGCCATGCGGGGGTGTACGGCGTGGTGGCGTCGTCGTATCCGGTGGGCCACTGCCCGGGAAGCCCGTCGCGGGCGACGCCGTATTGCGCGAACATGAGGTCGAAGACCGTGGTCACCAGTGCGCCGTTGACTCGGGTCGCCGGCACTCCGCGACGTAGGACCGAGCCGGAGCCGTCGGGGGCGTCGAAGGCTGGGAGCAGGATCTCGACGTTGTCGGCGCCGTCGCGGTCCAGCAACGTCAGCACAGGCTCGATGTCGCCGAGGTCGAGGTTCCAGCGACCTTCGCCTGCCGCGGAGAACCGGAACCCGAGCGACCCGTTCGGCACCGCGGGGTCGCCGGTGGTGTCGTCGAGAACCACCGTCTTCCAGACGTCGTCGTCAGCCTCTGCGCCGTCAGGCAAGCTCGCGAGTTCGTCGGCGGTGACGAACTTCCCGGGCACGTAGGCACCCTCGTGTTCGTCGAGATGGATGAGGAACGGCAGGTCGCTGTAGGTCTTGATGTAGTCGGTGAAGAACGGTACCGACTTCTTGACGAAGAACTCGGTGAGAATGACGTGTCCCATGGCCATCGCGAGCGCGGCGTCGGTGCCGGCCTGGGCGGGCAACCATTCGTCGGCGAACTTGCTGTTGTCAGCGTAGTCGGGGCTGACGGCGACCACCTTGGTGCCGCGGTACCGAACCTCGGCCATCCAGTGCGCGTCCGGCGTACGCGTGACCGGGACGTTCGAGCCCCACATCATCAGGTATGTGGCGTCCCACCAGTCGCCTGATTCGGGGACGTCGGTTTGGTCGCCGAACACCTGTGGGCTGGCGACCGGTAGGTCGGCGTACCAGTCGTAGAACGACGTCATCACCCCACCGATGAGTTGGATGAAACGGGTACCCACGCAGTGCGACACCATCGACATCGCCGGGATCGGGGAGAAGCCGGCGCAGCGGTCGGGACCATAGGTCTTGATGGTGTGAACGTGCGCGGCGGCGGCCATCTCGATGGCCTCATCCCAGGAGACCCGCACCAGGCCGCCCTTGCCCCGGGCCTGCTGATACGACTTTCGGCGCAGCGGATCCCCGACCACGTCGGCCCAGGCGAGCACCGGATCTTTGAGCTGGGCTTTTGCCGCGCGATACATCTCGACCAGAACACCGCGGGCGTAGGGATGGCGAACACGCGTAGGTGAGTAGGTGTACCAGGAGAACGCGGCGCCGCGGGGACAGCCGCGGGGCTCGTACTCGGGGCTGTCCGGGCCGACCGAGGGGTAGTCGGTTTCCTGGGTTTCCCAGGTGATGATGCCGTCCTTGACGTACACCTTCCACGAGCACGATCCGGTGCAGTTCACGCCGTGGGTGGAGCGGACGATTTTGTCATGACTCCAACGGTCCCGGTAGAACACGTCGCCCGCTCGGCCGCCTTGACGAAAGACCATCCGGCCGTCTTCGCTCTCATCCCAGCGTGTAAAGAACTTACCCACGTCGAGAAGTGCTTTGGCGGCGTCACCCTGGACCCCGTGTGAATCAACATACGTTGGCCGAGCCATAGGGCCACCATACGAAAAAGAAATGTCTTGAGAGACTCATTGAGAAAAACGCGAACTTTCGCTACAAAAAACTTCAGTGTTGTTTAGTCGCATTCCCTTTGTACATCTTGTCCAATGAATAGGCTTGACTATCAGCCAGATTTGACGATCAGAAATTCAATCCGAAGTTCCTTCAGACATACTAAGATTCCGACGATGGCGACAGAGAACTACACCTCGTGGCGCTCGCGACTTCCCCATGGCCGACTGGGTCAGTTCACGTTCGTGATGGCAACCGGAATCGTCTCGACGGCGATGCACAACACCCGGGCCCACGAACTCTCGTTCGGCATGTTCATTCTCGCGGTTATCAGCTATTGCGTGCTTGTGGTGTGCGTCGTCCTGAACGCCCTGTTCATCACGGGAGTCGGTGAGCGGATCCGTGGTGAGGGATTCACCGTGCTCGCGTTCACTGCAGCCAGCGGAGTCCTCGGGGCGCGGTTTTCTGCACTACACCTCGACTGGGCCGCAGCCACTTTCACGATCATTGCTGCGGTCTCGTGGTTGATTCTCGGCTACCTGGCCGTCGGGTTGGCCATCGCTTCAGCGCAGGCGGAGTCGTCCGTAGTTGGTTTGGGACGGGTCAATGGAACGTGGTTCCTGTGGGTGGTTGCCACCCAGTCCGTGGCAGTGACGTCTGCAGCCCTGGCACACGAAGCCCAACTGTCGTTCTTCGCTGCCGTGGCGGCCCTGTGCTGGAGTGTCGGAATCTTGCAGTTGGTGGTGGTGGCTGCGCTGGTGGCAACCCGACTCCTGACCCATCCACTGAGAGCGTCGGATGAGGTCGCGCCCTACTGGGTGTTCATGGGCTCGGGGGCGATCACCGTGTTGGCCGGGGCTGAGATTTTGGTCGTGGCCGAAGAACAGACGCTGCTCGACCCCGATGTGGTCGGCACCGTGTGCATGGCGTTGTGGTCGTTCGCGACCTGGTTGATCCCGCTGCTGATCGCGCTGATGGTCTGGCATCACAGCCGCGGTGGCGCCGTGATCGGTTTTCGGACAGCGCTCTGGTCGATGGTCTTCCCGATCGGCATGTACGGCGAGGCGAGCCGCGAGCTGGGTGCCATCCGAGGTACCGAGTGGTTGAAACTACTCGGTACCTGGGAATCGTGGATCGCGCTCGCCGTGTGGGCCGTCGTGTTCGTCGGCATGCTCCGTTGGTGGGTGCGGTGGTGGCATCCGGCGGGCGACCGCGCAGCGGCCGTGGGTCAGTCAGCGACGTAGCGGGCACCCGTTGTGGAGACGTTGGCGAATGCGCGTGATCTGGTCTGCGGGATGCTCATGTCGTACTCGCGCTGCCGACCGATCACGTAGCGTCCAGGTGCCAAGCCGGTGGCGCTGCTCGGGGTGGATCAGGTACGCGACCACCTCGGTGTCGACGATGCCGAGCGCCAGACGTCGAGGATCGTAGAGTTTCGACGTCCACGTGCAGCGACCCTCTTCGGCGACGAGGCTGTGGGGATTGCCTCCGGCTGCGCTGCGCAGCAATTCAACTCCCGATCGCGGTACCTGTTTGGGGATCGCGTCAGCGAACGCCGCGACCATCGGGAGAAGGTCTGCGGGGACGACGATGAGGTCGCCTTGGGCTTGCAGACCGTCGACCACCGGGATCGATACCTCTTTGTCGAGGTAGTCGAAGACGTCGAGGCCGGTGTAGGCGGTGAGATCGGAGAGGGTCATGGTGGAGTTCATGGTGGTCACCTTGGGTTGTGTTGTTGGAAAATGGTTGTGGCTCATGTGCGGCGGACCAGCCGCGCGTAGTCGGATCCTTTGATGCCGTAGGTCCAGCCGGCGGCGTCGAGGGCGGAGGTTGTACCGTCGGGCACCGGTAGTCCGTAGCGTCGGCGGGTACCGTCGCGTTCACGGGATCCGTTCAGAACGAGCAGTATTCGTCCGTGTGGCCGCACCCGTGGCGGGGTTGCGTACAGCGCCAACGTGCCTGCATCGTTCCCGGGGTCTTGGGCCTGGTCGATCAGCGTGAGGTTGGACTCGGAAATGTAGTTTTCCCAGCCGATACGCTCGATAGCGCTCCGTCGTATCTCGACGTTGCGTTCGCGATTGATGCGCTCGACGGTCGGATCCGTGGTCACCCATTTCGGAATGATGGTGCCGCTGACCGCGTACACCTCGTGCCCATCAGCGAAGGCAATCGCCGGGTCACTTCGGTGGTGCAGCCGACGCTGGCCGTACCGGGCGTCCGGAGCGGGTTCTGTGAGCAGCGCGATCGGTCGCTCGGCCATCACGCAGACCTGGTCGAACGGCCACCACCAACCGGTGGATTTTGCTATTGCACAGTGGATGTCGAGCACTTCCGCGTCTTCGGGCGAGTACTGTGCCAGTCCGAGTCGGCGGCCGACGTCACAATGCGCGATCCAGGGTGCCTCGTGTTGCCCGTACCAGGTGACGTAGCCGGAGATCGACGGGGTGATCTTGCGGATTCCTACCGCGATTCCGACGCTCACCGTGGTCTTCAGTGGGTCGCGGACCTGTTGGCGTGCTTGCGCTCTCGGTTCGGATTCTTCCTCAGGAGGCGGCGGCGGTTGCCACCCTTGTCGCCGCGGGGGTCGTGGCGGGTTGACTCGAACTTCCATGCGCCGCTTCGACGCGTTGATGACGGCCGCGATGCCGGCGTGTGCCGATTGTCGATCGCCGGTGAAGAAGGGGCCGCCCTCGGAGAGTCCACTGGTTGAGATCAGTTCCGACGCCGCAGGCGGGGACGGTACCCATACAAACTCGGGTTGAGGGTGTCCGGCCAGCCGATACAGCTGGGAGACAGCTGCTTCCGCAGCGGCTCGTTCACTCGGTCCGGTGGCCAACGCAGCAGCCAGCCACTCCGCGTGGACGGCAGCGATGGTGCGGTGGTGCTCTGAATCGAACTCGACATGCTCATGGTCCCCGAGAATCGGCGACCCGAATGCGGCGCTCACGGATGCGTGGCGGAATCCGCCTTTCCTGTAGTCATGTTCTCCAGAGTGACAGGCGCAGCGCGAGTGCGCAAGAGGTACAGGCGTCTTCGGGCCGATCGCCGGCCATACCGGCTTTCCGTGACGCTGCCGGTGTTACAACACCGGCAGCTGGCAAGAACCCCGGCACCGATGACGACGCACCGGTCCACGCGCTAACTCGTGGCGTCAGGGATACTGTCCACCGTGCACCAGTCCAATGCTCCGATCGACACCACGCTCCACATCGCCACCCCTGTGTGGGCTACCGCGGCGGCGTTGGTGATCGTGCTGGTGCTGGCGTGGGGTTTCAGTTCCGTGGCCCGCTGGCTGGTGCGGCATCGGGCCCGGTTGAACGCCACCACCGGGATGTTCCTGTCGATTCTCGGCTCTGCGGTCGGCCTGTTCATCGCCGGCGCGATCGATCCGGACCTGAAGGTGTGGAGCGTGCTCACCGTGGTGCTCGCGCTGGTGTCGTCGATTCTCAGCGTCACCGTGTACGCCGCCGTTGCAGCGCACTTCCAGAGGTCGGAACACGCGACCGTCAGCTCGCTGCTGGCAGCCGGCGAGTCCGCTCAGGTGGAGTTCAAATCGACAGCCCGGGTCAACCTCCACACCGGTGAGCGCGACGCCAAGATGGAGCAGGTCATCGTCAAAACCGTCTCGGCGTTCCTCAACGGCGACGGCGGCAACCTGCTCATCGGCGTCGACGACGAGGGCAACCCTCTTGGTCTCGACCCCGACTTCGGCACCCTGCGGCACCCCGACGCCGACCGCTTCGAGCTGTGGCTCCGCGATCTGCTGACCACCACGCTGGGCCAGAGCACCGCGGCCATCGTCGGAGTCGCGATCGAGGCTGTGCCTACCGACGACGGGGACCGCCAGGTCTGCCGGGTCACCTGTCCCCCGTCGCCGCGGCCGGTGTATCTGAAGCCGGCGACGAAGAACTCGACCACCGAGTTCTGGTTGCGCACAGGAAACTCGAGCCGCCAACTCAGCGTTGATCAGGCGGCGGAGTACGTGATGCACCGGTGGCCGCTCGGGGCCGGACGGTCGGTGGCGGCGCAAATTCGGGCTGCCGTGCGGTTCTCGGCGGATAGTTAGTCGGCTGCGCTCCTGCTGAGGCTCATGATCGCGAGGCGCCATTCGAAGCCCACTGCAGTGTCCTCGCCGATGGCGGCGGTCAGTCGCTCGGTGAACAGTTCGTGCTCGATCGCCGCGCGGTCTTCGCTGGGGATGGCAGCAAGCAGGGACGGACCGAACGACACCCGGATGGCTTCGGCGACGTCGCGGGCGTACTGCGCACGGTCGCCGTCCACATTCTGCTCGGCGATTGGATCGCCGAGGACGACTTCGTCAAAGTGGTCAAGTGTGAAGTCGGCGTGCGGGAATGGCGCCTGCCACTCGGCAGCGGTGCGGTACCACGCCGGGATGGGCGTGAGCGATGTCGCGGGCAGACGACCGGCCTCAACCATGTCCCCGGCGACAAGGCGGAGTGTCGTCATCACGCTTTCGGCCCCGCTGTTTCCGGCCGGGTCAGCCGACCCGACCACGATGATCAGCCGCGCTCCCGGCACCAATTCGCGGCCCCTTGCGTCGAGGAACCGGGCCCAGTCGTCGGCCGCCTGCTGAGCCCAGCGGTCGCGCTGAGACTGGGACCCGTCGGTGTACCAAATCCCGTCGAGCGGCCCCGGAGCCGCGCTGAGCCAATGCAGGGCAATCGAGCTCCACCCGAGCGAGACCGAGTGCGGGGGAAGAATGTGTTGGTAGAACGATTCCCCGACCGCGCTGGTGTAGATATTGGATCCGGTATAGGTGCCGGGATCGGCTGCGACGGTGGCGAACAGCGAGCTGAAGTCGTTCTGTGGGAGGTCGGTGTGGACCACACTGATCGGCGTATCGGCCGAGTTCACGCGGCGCATCACCTCGATCGCGGCGCGCATGGGGGCCAGAGAGTTTCGACCCTCCGAGCATCCGTAGTCGGCGATCGTCAGGAGCCCGCCGGAGGTCGGTGGCGCTACTGCAGCTGCCTCGCGAAGCAGTGGGAAGGCACGTGCCGCGGCGCTCAATTGCGCCGTTGAGTGCTCGTTGTACTGCCCGCCGCCTGCCATCGTCTCTGGGTGCGTCATCATGCGATTGTCCATCGATCAACAGGCTCTTGGTAATGGAACGCCGAGGAACTCTGTCCGGCTGACCCTCAGCTCACTCGTCAGTGGCGTCGGCTGCGTGAGGACAACCACAGGCTCACGTCACAAGGTCGCGTAGGAGTTCGGATAGATACCAATTCAGCCCGAGCAGAGGGATGGTCGCCAGTCCGGTCAGTAGGCCCGCTGCGATTCGGCGCTGGCGTCCGTCCAGCGGGATCATGAGCAGTCCGCCTCCCAACGCCAAGAGGCCAACAAATAGCATCAGCCCAGGAGCGAACAGCGCTACGGAAGCCGCGAACCCGACGACTACGGCACCGGCCGCATACGCGCTCTCGATGCCGTACCAGCGCTCACTGTCTGATTCTGTTCGTTTGTCAGCCATAGATCACAACCGACAAGACGTACAGCACACCGACCACGGCGCTTAGCATCGCCATCATCGCGGAAGAGCGGCGCGCGACCCGCTTGCGCAGGGTCATCATCAAGACGGAAGCGACAATTCCTGAGGTACAGAGGAATACGAGCGATTCAAGGAAAGGCCGCGCCGACTACTCTCCCGCAAGGTATGAACGGTTCAGTTGGACGACTACAACGCACAGGAAACTGCCGCCGAAAACAACTGTCCATGTCGGCAACGCCCAGCCGCCGTCGCCTGTATTTCCCCGAGAGCGCGACTTCATCTCGGCACCGCCACGGAGAGGTGGTTACATCCGCGCCCGTGTTCTTCGCACCGGGGGCTTTTTCGTTCGCTCACGTGCTCCGCCGATCTTCCAGGCGGCACGGTGTTGTCGTCGCGATGAGCGCGGCTTTTCGGCTACCGAAAGTGACTGATGCGCCATCGTGGCCGCTCAGCATCACGTCATGGCTGCCGGGGCGATCCTGGCGGGTCGTCAGGGTGGTCAATCCGAACTCGGCGGCAACCGATTGAACCGCAGCCGAAGCCGGCGACCACTTGTCTGCGGGAATCGGAACCGATGACACCAACATCGTTGTCGAGATCACGAATCCGTCGCTCTCGGCCAGATCGCCCGAGCAGGCCATCTTACCTACGCTTTGGCCCTCTTCCCACATCATCTCGGGTGCGACTTTCTCGACCGCGGCTGCGATCCGCCACGCGAACGCCTCGTACTCGGCGGCGACTTGCTCAAGACGGGGCAGTCTCGCTAACCGCCGGTTCATCTCATCGATCTTGTCTGTCGAGTCAGCCGCCGCATCTACCTGGTTGGCTACCCCATCAAGCGCGCAACCAGGCAATGCGAACGCCATTATCCATAGGACGGCAGCGACTTTTGCGGCACATGCCCGCTGCCTCATCACCGCTCCAAACCGCCCAAGCGATGCTCCGCGACATCCATGGACTTCCTCAATCGTCACAACAAGTCCTTAGACGTCTAATGCGGCGACCCGGTTCCGGCATCGGTTACCCGCCACTCAGCGAGCCGTCGCCTATGTGCTGCAGCAGTCGCCGCTCGCCCTGGGGGTCAGTAATCAGCCTCTCGCACCTCGATCGCTGGAGTAAGCGTCGTCTCCCGGTAACACTCGGGGTCCGGGCAGCTATATCCGGCTGAGTGCCGCAACTCCCCCTCGCGGCTCCCACCCGAAAGGCCACCCCCTCCGCGATGTCTGATCCATTTGCCATGCCCACCAATTGCGACCGTCCACCGGCCCCGCAGCCTCCGAAGAAGCGCAGGTGGCCATGGGTGGCCGGAGGGCTGGTCGCAGTGCTCGTGGCGCTCGGCACCATTGGTGCGGTGACCGAAGACGAGAAGCCGGCCACGGTCGCCGACACGGCGCCTGCTCCACCCAGCACAACCACGATGACGGTCACCGCACCGGCGACAACGACGGAGAAGGCGCTCCCGGTCGCGACGCCAGTCGCGCAGGTGACGGCTGCTCCCGGTGCCAACGCTGCGATGACGAAGCTGAATGCGCTGGCGGTCAAAGGCCGCGCCCCGAAGACCGGCTACGACCGCGGCCTCTTCGGCGAGGCCTGGACCGACGCCGTGTCCGTCGAAGGTGGACGCAACGGGTGCGACACGCGCAACGACATCCTGCGCCGGGACCTGACGCAGATCGTCTTCAAGGCGGGATCGCAGGGGTGCGCGGTGCAGACCGGCGTCCTCGCTGACCCGTACACCGGCACGTCGATCGACTTCCTCCGCGGCCAGGACACCTCCAGTGCTGTACAGATCGACCACGTCGTCGCGCTCTCCGATGCCTGGCAGAAGGGCGCCCAGCAACTCAGCCCCGCCAAGCGCATCGACTTCGCCAACGACCCTCGCAACCTGCAAGCCACCGACGGACCGACCAATCAGCAGAAGAGCGACGGCGACGCCGCCACCTGGTTGCCGCCGAGCAAGTCGTACCGCTGCACCTATGTGGCCCGGCAAGTGGACGTGAAGTCCGCGTACCAGTTATGGGTCACGCAGGCCGAGAAGGATGCGATTGCAAGCGTTCTCAGCTCCTGCGGTGCCACGATGCCCGAAACGCCGGTCATTGCCGAAACCGAGACCGCCACCCCGATTCCGAGAACGTCGACTCCGGCACCGGTTCGCCCAGCGAATACGCCTCCCCCGGCTCCCGCGTACACACCACCGCCGGAGCCGGTCTACACACCACCGGCCGTCGTCGATGCGCCGGTCTCGTACGCGAACTGTTCTGCGGTCCGCGCTGCGGGCGCGGCTCCGATCTACGCGGGACAGCCCGGGTACAGCAGCAAGCTCGATCGGGATGGCGACGGGGTGGCCTGCGAGACATAGTCTCTCTTGCGCCGCTCCCTTTCGCATCCTCCCAAGCAGGATGGTTCCGAACTAAACCAGCCCGCCAATCTGGAAGGTAGGCGGGCTGGGTTGCGGATTAATACGGAGGCCAGAGCGCAACCTCGCTACGGTAGTCCCCCGTCACATGTGGGTCCGGCAGAACGGTGATTGAAGTCCACTCAACCGGCAGCGTTGCGGACCATGAGGTGCGCGTCAGGCCCGGCGCGCTATGCAAGGCTGGGCTTCTAATTTCACGCGTTGTATTATTTACAATGGTAATCGCATGAACTGACGGTCCAACATCTCCCGACACCACCCACTCGCCTCGCAACAGGCTCAGCGGACTCGCAGTAATTAATGGATTGCCATCCGTGTCAAGCAGACTTGTTCTGTAAATACCCTGCTCGAGCAGGCCATGTATGCGAAGGACGAACTCAACGTAGCCATCGCCCTCGTTGCACTTCTCAGCCGCTGCTGCCATTTTCGCCCTGCTCACGTCCCCGTCCGCCGAACTGAGCGAACCGATGGACGAGAGCAACATGGCGATCCCCTGCTCGTCGGTGATAAACCACTGCCCGGTCGACTGACCGACGCCAACGGTACGAGCAAGCCTAGCCCGCGCAAGTCGACGCTCGATCACACGGAACCATCTGGGCCGTTGCAAGTCTTCAGCGATCACAAGCGCGAGCGCGAACGACCTGTCGACACCGTGCTCAAGCGCCAATCGGTCCACCATTGGCTTATACCGCCGCCGCGCAAGGTCGATCGAGTTCGAGTTCACCGCGACATCCTTAGACGTCGCACTTTGAATGAACACACCAACGCAAACAACTATCAGCGCTGTAACTATTGCCGTCGTAAAGTCTCGCCATTGCGGCAGGGTGGTACCGAACAACGGGGCTAACCAAACTGCGATTGCTAGAAAGCACACCGACACTAGCAACACTGCAGCCTGGAGCACATACCACGACTTTTCGCGTCGCGGACCCGGGTTTGTATACGGATTTATTCGGACAACCGAAATTACGAGGTGCCCCACACCGATACACAAAGCGACCGCCAAACGCTCCGTCACGTTTGAGAGATAACCCATCGCACACAGGGACGCTACGAAGAGTGGCAGGAAGCGGAACGACAGATACGAGAACGTCGTCTTCGATACTCGAGCCCCGATAGCATCGTCTAGGAGGTAGTAGCTTGACGGCCACTTCGTACTAGCCGCCAAGTAGAACAGGTAGATGGCAGCTAGCGCCGCGGACGCTCGAACCAGGACGTCAGCCCAAATAGTCATGAATCTCCGAAGGTTGATCAAAAAGGGTTTGAGGAATGATTGCGCGGGCTCCCGCCATAGCTGGCAGCCCCATTCGACGACGCGACCTACTCCTCGACCGCGACAATCGACGAAAGTGCGAGACAACAGATCTGGCTGATCTTGCCGATAGCGAATTCGCGAGTAGTTACTCTGCCGTCAAAGTTCCTCGAGAGTTATCAGACCGTGTGAATGCACACGCCACTAGCGCGGCTCAAGTATTCGCTGGACGACCTAACGAGTCCATACCTTCTCGCAGTTGCGAGCGACTTGGGAACTGCCCGTCGCAGCCCGGTGAACAATACGCGGCTGGCCGCCCCTTTCGCGACGCAGATCAACCAGGTCGACAGGACCTTGCCCTCGCGATCGCTTACGACGATCTGGTGGTCGCGGATGCCCCACGCATTTGTACATCACGGATCCGATCTATTCTTCTGTGACGACCGGGAGGTGCCATCAGCCAATGAGGAGAGCGTAGCGAGGGGGTACGACAATCAGCTCCGTCCCTGAGCGACGATCTTCCTCCCAGGCGTTTCGTTTTAGACGTACGATCGAGCGAACGTGGTCGATCGCCGATCACTGCTAACCCTCCGCGCACGTGACGGTGGCGGCGCTGCAAACTTCCGGCGCATCGTATTGTGTTCATGCCGCCCGCGATGGACGTCGTAAGTGGGCAACGGGTTGCGCAAGATGGGCGGCAACTCCCCGAGAGGTTAGCTTACGGACGATCAGCTCCAGGACCCCGCTACTTCGGCGATCCCGACGTCAGCGCAGCCGAAACGTCGGTTGCCACTCGTTCGAGCGAGATCGGAATGGTCAATGGTGACGGCTGCAACGACGCCAGGAAGACGATGTCCTGTTCCTGGCCGTAGAAGGCGACCGATCCGCGGCGCACGGCACTGAGATCTTTGAAGACCGGTACCGAGTACAACGACTGCGCGTCACCCGTGGACGGGTAGGCGATGATGACGTCGGCGTCGATCTCGCCGGCACGCTCGAGCGAGATGTCACCGATGAAGGCGCCGTCAGTGCTCTTATCCAGCGCCACGACACCCGGTGACGACACCAGCCCGAGTTCCTGGATCAGCTGATTGCGCGGATCAGCAGTCAGGTACGGCCACAATCCGGCGTCATGGACCTCGACGAACGTGTAGTTGACGCCGTCCAGCTCGGGGTGATCTGCCTTGACTTGCTTGATGCCACTGGTCAGCTCGGCTTCCAGCGCCACCGCTTCGTCGGTCATACCGATTGCCTTGGCGATGGTTTCGAGTTCGAGCCGCCAGTCCAGTTCCCACTGGCCCTGCGGCGACGCGATGGTCGGCGCGATCTGACTCAATTGCTTGTACGTGGCCTCGTCGAGCTCGCCGTAGGTGAGCAGGATCAGGTCGGGGTCGAGCGCCGCGACCTTCTCGATGCCCTTGGCACCAGACGGAAGCAGGGTCGTGACGTTCGTGTCGAGGAGGGGTTCGACCCACGACTGCACACCGTCCTCATTCGCCGCACCGAAGCCAGGAAACGTCTCGAGGCCAACAGGTTCCACACCGAGTGCGTACAAGATCTCACCAGCGGTTCCGGCTCCGAGTGCGACGATCCGTTCCGGCCGCTGCGGCACGGTGGTTTCGCCCATCGAGTGCTCGACGACAACGGGGAACGTTCCGTCGTTCGCTTCCGAGGCACTGGCAGTGTCATCGCTGGACGAACTACATCCGGCGAGCGCAAACAGCCCAGCGACGATGATCGCTGCGACTGTGCGGCCGGGCCCCCTGCGGGTGCTGAACACTTTTGACTCCTCATCGCTTCAGAGGCGGCACTGTTGCCCGGCTCAGTGCCTGAGGCTAACCTAACTTCCGGCGCAGAAGAATGCGGCAAACGAGCCACCAGGACGGGTAAATGGACACGGCGATGACCGAAAATCCGTATCGATTGGCGGCGAATACCGCGTCGGTCGATACAGATACCGCAAATGGGTCAATCGAAGATTTTTTCGTGACGCGGGACGCCTGCGACGTCGGGCTGCACTTCGAGCCGCATCGTCACGATACCGACGAGCTCATGTGGGCCCGCGAGGGACGACTCGATGTGCGCTTCGGTGGACGCAATCTGAGCCTGCATCACGGACATATGGCCTGGATCCCTGCGCAGGTAACGCATGAGGCCACGCTTCTCGGCGACGGTGAACTGATGTGTCTGTTCGCCGATACGCCACTCCGGCCGCCCGGCGACCGGTTCCTCGAACCCCATGTGGTCGCCGCCAGCTCACTGATGGGCACGCTGGTTCAGCACCTCCGCGATCTAGAGCGCCCGCGCGCTGAGCGACGGAAGACCCGTGAGCTGCTGACCGAACTCATCGCGACCTCGGAGGTTCGCGAGGACACTCTCGCGATGCCGCGCGACGGTCGAGCGGCAATCGTCGCCGACGAGCTGCTGGCCAATCCGGCCGATCAGCGGACTCTCGTCGAACTGGCGGAGTTCGTTCAGATCAGTCCGAGGACTCTCGCACGGACCTTCATCGCTGAGACGGGATCGTCACTGGGTAAGTGGCGCAACAGAGCTCGGCTCAATCACTCGCTCACGCTGTTGAAGCAAGGGCTCGCCGTCGAAGAGGTCGCAGCTGGCGTCGGGTACCGGACGACTAGTTCGTTCATCGAGACGTTCCGCAACGGCTTCGGGCTGACACCGGCTGCCTATCGGCGGCGGTTTCTGACGTAGAACATCAACGTAAGCGAGAAAAGCTCGCGAAGGCGGCATCGACGCGGGGCTTGCTCAACTTCGGCGGCCCGGTGTCGGGTGTGGAGGGAAACCGTTGTCATAGCAGCCTGGGACACTAGCGCCAACGCAGGTCAGGGAGGCCTTCAGCAAGATGTTGCCAGATTGACGGAGCACGGTGGACAAAGACGGAGCGATGCTGCGCAACCTTGTGTACGCATATGTGCGCAGTCGCGCGCACCGGCAAGTCACCAGGGGCGCCTACTAGGAACGTATGCGCGAAACCCTCTGTCCGTTGTTCACCTACGCGCCTGTTTGATGAGCGGCTGAACTGTTTCGGGTCGAGCCGTACTCATCGGAAAACGTCGAAGACGAGTTGCGCGCCCAACTCATCCGCGACGCTCTCGATGCGCTGCCGCCAACGCTCGACCCGTTTGCACGATATACGAAGGCTCCTGGATGGGTCATCAAACTGTCACAAAGCGCAGTTACCTGATCCGGGAAGCTCAGGTGGTGCTTGAAGATGGTGGTCTCAGGGATGACTTGTACGATTCTCGTGATGCAATGGCCCGGAATCGCATCAAGGACGGTCAGCCGGGAGACACCAAACGACGAAGGCATTCGTGGGTATCCGCCCGGTCTGCCGGAGTGGGACGAGTGGTAGCAAGCCAAAGCATCTCCGAGATCAGCCCCTGGCGAAACCTTCCTTAGCTTCAGATTGCGTGAATCTTGCGATTGCGCGCGCACCCTCGTGGCCATGCGCGATTTGGCACAAAAAGCCCTCATGCCAATGATCGCTCGGTGTTGGAGGCCGTGAACAGGTTCGCCGCCGGCAGATCGGCTAGGTTGCGACATTCGTAGTTGACGTTTCCCTCTAGTCGCAACCTCATCACGGTGCACTGTCACCGCAGTATTCCCCGGGGCCCTACACACCGAGACGCGTAAGGATACGTCCAGCGGTAGGCATCAACCACATCCTGCAGCCTGTGCTCGAGCCGATCCGGGTTGCGATCACGATTGTCGCGCACCGACGACCGATACGCTTCGGCCAGCTTACGAATGGCCGCTCGATCTTCTGAGTGCACCGGTATCTTCAGGACTCTGGCCTCTCCCTCGGCGACGCGAGTCAGCGCTCGGCCTTCGGCAAGTAGGTCATCCCAGTACTTCTGATTCATTCGCTTGTTCTCTCTTTCACAGGTGTCGACTCAGCAACAGGACGACTGCGACCTTTCGGCCTACCCGATTCCTGTTATTGGTTCTCAGTACGACTGAAATTCGGCGACCGTCAGTGTTGCCGTCAGCGACTCCAGGGTCGAAGGTAGACGCTGGTGACAACACCGACTCCGCCGTTGTAGCGCGCATGCTGTCCGCCTTGTGCAGGTCAGTGATGGCGCATACCTCGTGTTCGAGTCGTCGATAGTCAGCAGAACTGTTCGCTTGCTAATTTGGGAGTCATTGCCGCGCTTCAGCCGAGAATCCTTGCCCACCAACCCTTGGGTGTCCGCGACCATTTTCCGTAATCGCCCAACGCCGTCAGCGGTTCATCAAAGCGTCCGCCCGACGTCGAGAATACGTGCCTTCTCGACGTAGACACGCTCGGTGTGCGGGTCGGGCAGACCAACGAACGCGAGCCATCCCATCCCAACAGCTCGATTTCGCATAGCGAAACAGATCCCTTATAAGGTGTCAAGTGCCTGCAGGACATTTCCGTAGCACAGTCCGTCGTCGATCCGGTCTTCGACGGCGACACCGGCCTTGGCTGACGTTGAACCCGACTTGCAGAACCCCGCCGATTGCAGGCGGGCCGAACGATCGATATCCCTTGGCAGGAGCGTTCTGAGTAACAGACAAAGTAATTACTGATCTTAAAGTCGGCCACGAACCCGACGATTCGCACGGGTCGTGACGGAGAGCAGAGAACCCGTTCAATTCAGGTCGGCATCTCCCATCTCTGCAGTCACCCGAGACACGCGCAGGGCATAAGGTCGGTGGTGATCATCCGCTGGACGACGAGGAATCACTCCCCATGTACTTAGACCTACACGAACCGGACGCACCCGACCTCCTGTACCACTACACGACCGCTTCGGGGCTACTGGGCATCGTCGACAGACCTGACTTCACCCCGTACCGGACGCCCCATTGGGATCTTTCGCGCGCTTTAATGCTTCGCGCAACTGATGTCGGTTTCCTAGGCAATGGCACTGAATACCGGAATGCTCGGACTTTGCTCCTCGAAGAGATTGATCGCATCCACGACGCGTCATCGATGCATGTCCAGCAACTGCTCAACTCCCTTACTCGCCAATTGGATCGTCCGGCTGAAGATAGTGGCGCGCGCAGCTCTACGTACGCCGCTCGGTTTTCCGTCGATGGCGACTCGGCGGCCAAATGGCGAGGCTTACCAGCCACTGGAGGCAGGTACGCGATCGGGTTCGACGTGTCGCTCCTGGGACACCGAACCATAGTCTTAAACCGACCAATCAATCCTTCGCGCTTTGACGCGTACCGTCTAGAACCTGACACTTCGGACGACCACGTGAACTTCCGATTGCGAGCAGTCCACTACGGCAACGGAGCCGTCCGCAAGGCTGCGAGAGCGATCGTGAAGAAGTTGTTGGACACGGACCACCACGCTGTAGACAATCCCGAAGAATACGAAACGTGCCTGGCGGAGGTCGCTGCATGCCTCCGACCGGAAAGTGCCACCCAAGAACAAGAGTGGCGAATACTGTTCGAAGCTAACGAATCCGAAAGAACCGAGTTTCGCTCCGGCTCCATCGGATTAGTTCCGTATCGCAATCTGGCGATCATCGGTACACCGGCAAGCGAAGTGGCATCGGGAGCAAACGTTTGGGGTCCGATCAACCGCTTGCATGTGGGACCCGGTCCACACCAAGCAATCAGGATGGATGCCGCCAAACGTCTGTTGGCCGCAAACAAGATTGACCCCAACATCGTCTACGCAGCGGGCACAACCGGGCGCTGACCCACTACCGTCAAGCTACGCATCAAACCGTCCGCTGGCGACCGGCGGAAGGGTGCCTTCCCAATTCTCGACAGCCGTCGACGTTGTCAGAGCTCATCGACGGTGATCAAACCGTCCTGCAGAGCCCGCGCTAGCAGCGCGGCCTTGGTGTTGGCCGGACGGCCCGCGGCGTCGTACTTGCCGCGGATACGGGCGATGTGGGTGCTGACCGTCGCGGCACCGATGAACAGTGCGCGGCCGGCCTCCTCTTTGGTGTCGCAGATCAGCCAGGTCCGCAGGACCTCGACCTCTCGCTCGCTCAACGTCGGCCTGGTGGCCCGGGCTGTCTCGTCCATTGTGTACATCACGGATCCGATCTCTTCTTCGTCGACAGCCGGGAAGTGGCCGTCAGCAACGAGACGAACTTAGCTAGGGGGTGTGCCAATGAAATCCGTTGCGCGAGTGTCGATTTTACCTACACGCATGTGTTTTCGAACGCATGGTCGAGCGACGCAGTTGATGGCCCATCACTGTCAGACCCCCTCGCTACCCTTTCCCTACAGACAACAGAGAGGGAGGTGCCTGATGTCCAACATCTTCGACTTCGACGCTTCCGCTGCCGATGGATGGGCAGCATTCCGTGATGAGCTGGCGACCCGGCTGACCGGACTGCAGGCCTCGGACACGGTGCGGGTGAGTGCGGCGAACGCCGCCCTGGACGGCAGCGGGCCTGCTGCCCTGTTCACGGTCACCGATGACGATGAGGTGCGGTGCGTACTCGGTCCGACCCTGCTCGGGCAGAATCGGGAACTCGACGGCGCCGAGCTCTCGTTACTGATGGAACTCGAGTGGGATTCCATCTGCGAGGACGAATGTGTCGTGGAGCGTCCGCGCGACGAGATCGAACTCGTCGTGAACGCCGCCACGACGGTGATGCGGGAGCTGTGGCAGGTGGTGCACCCGACCTTCCTGCTCACGGTCCACGAGTCACCCCCGTCCACGCCTATCGTCGCTGTTCAGCCGACAGGCCAGTCGCATCTGCGTGCGCTGGTCGATGATGCGGTCGAGCGGATGACCGGGTCCGCGCCCACCAAGGACGACGACGGGGACATCATCTTCACCGTCAACGAGGAGACGTCGTGGCTATGCGTTGACGCTGCGGATCCGGTCCTTGAGATGTTCGCCAATCTCCCTGTCGACGTGCAGGACTCGGCGATAGCCAGCGCGGCACTCATGACGTTCTCGTCCACGTGGCCAGACATCAGGTTCGTCCTGCACGAGAGCCACGTCCGGGTGTCGATCAGGATGGACGCGACGGTCTTCACCGATGCGGTACTGCGGTCGACGCTGATCAAGTGGTTCGACTTCCTCACCGAAGGGTCGAGTGAGGTCGCGAAGGTCGTCGCTCAGGCCACTCCGGACGTCGAGGTGACAGACGGAGGGTTACCGGCCGGCCTGATGGTCATCTTGCAGCTCGACGACACCGACCACGGTCCCCTGTCGCCGCACGAGATCGCGACGATCTGCAACTTCGATCGGGACGACATCCTCCAGTACCTGCGGGTGAGCGAGGAGCAGGAATTGTCCTGGCGCAGTCCTATCTACGACGCGCTCTCCCGCGAAGACGAGGAAGAAGCGGCTGCCTGCGAGCACGAGGAAAAGGCGTGGTCGGCGACGGTGAAGAGCCTGCGGGAGGCGTTGCGGTTGGTGGTGCTGACAAGTCGGTTGGATGAGGTCCGGTAGACAGAGTCGGCCCGGCGACGACATCGAGGCACCGTCGTCTTGTTTCTACCGGATCGCCCGCCAAGAGATCCGAGTCAGTCCGGCTTACAGTGCTGGACCATGGCAAGAGTCCTCGTGTAGCTCGCCTCCCCGTCGGCGATCTGGTCGGACGCTTCGAAGCTGCTCTGCCCGTGGACGTAGTCGATATCGTCGCAGATTGTTCTTTCACCGCTGCATGACTTTCAGCACCCGTACCGCGGCCGCAGTGCACCGGCGGTGAAGTACTGCGCCACATAGGCATTCCACTGAGCATTCGGCATCAGGAACTCGGTGTCTGCGCAGTTTCCATCGAGTTCAACCCCTTCGCCGGTGGAGGCAATCTCGGTCGCGCTTGACGGGATCGTCGCCTCGAGAGTCGTCGCCACCTTCAGGTACCGTACAGCAGCGACGTGCGGCGAGCTGCGAGGCATGAGGTAAACGCTATAGCGCTCACGGCATGGCGCCTATCGCATGATCAGACCACATGGGTGTCTGCGGCATTGTCAAACATTTGCCACTGCGCTGTCGGGCTTGCGTGCTATACCTTTCGGGCATCGAATCTCGATCCGCGACATGGGTTACCCACGAACATATCTCGGCGCACCGCGTCTAACGCGCCGTATCGCGGCGCCTGTGCACCCCTTCAGCTTCTTCCCAAACAGAGAGTTGTCCTATGAACACACCACAATCGCCGTCACCGTCTCACGATTCGAATGCTGATCAGCCGACTCGGCGACCGCACCGGAAGGCCAGGCGGTCGTGGATGGTCAGCGGTATTGGTGCGGCCGTCCTACTGCTCGGGGTCGCCGGAGTGGCCGGCTGCTCGGACGACAAGGAAGCCACCACCACGACCACGTCATCGGCCTCGACGGTCACCGTCGCGCCGAGCACCGTGACCGTTCAGCCGACGGCAACCACCACCGCCGAGACAGCAGCACCGGCGCCGGTCGCACCGACAACCACGTCTGCACCACCCGCGGGCGGCATCATGCCGGCGGTCGTGTGCATGAATCTTCAGGCCGCGCAGAATCTCATCCAGGACAATGGGGTCTTCTACTCCCGGAGTGAGGACGCTACCGGCGAGGGCCGCATGCAGGTGAACGACAGCAACTGGGTCGTTGTGAGCCAGTCTCCGGAACCCGGAGTGGCAATCTCCGAAGGTGATGCGGTGTTGTCCGTGGTGAAGATCGGTGAGACGAGCGCGTGCTGATCGAGCCGGCGCCGACTCGGCCTGCGTGGCTGGTCTCCGGCCTCACTGAGCGATAACCGGTAGCTCGTTTGCCGTCGCGACGGCCGCTCTGCGGGTAGCGCGCAGGGTTGGCCGGAAAGGGCCGCTCGCGCCATCGATGTTCAGCGGTAGATCGACGGTCTCGATCAGCTGGTCCTCCAGGAGCCAAGGTGCGGGGTGGATGATCCACGAGACAAGTGCGTTGTGGGCCATCCACTCCGACAGCCGATCTTCGCCGTCGCCGAACTTCATTCGTTCACTGGGACCGA
Source organism: Williamsia limnetica (assembly GCF_003217475.1). Taxonomy (GTDB): domain Bacteria; phylum Actinomycetota; class Actinomycetes; order Mycobacteriales; family Mycobacteriaceae; genus Williamsia; species Williamsia limnetica. The sequence goes on from NZ_QJSP01000003.1 coordinate 454,038, forward strand.
ATCGTCTGAGTTGTAAACCCAACTCTTCGGACAACAAGCATCCCAGTGACTTTCGCAGCGTGGACACCGAGGCGTCCCCTGCGTAGTGCAGTTTGATCCGCCGCCGGATGTTCTGCTTGCTGGCCACTCCAGTCGAAGACGGTTTGCTCGGACTGATCCCGGCATAAAGCAGCACGAGGCCGTCGTCACGGTGGATGCAGTTCGAGACGTCGATGTCTGCGGGCAAGGCCTTGAACCACCAGCCGTAGACACCCGGCTCAGGGGGAACGGGATACGGTTTCGCGAGTACTTCCTCGCGGCGGTAGGTGCGGGCCGCGAGGTAGCGCTCGAGATAGTCCTGCTGGTTCATTGCGCTCTCACCGTATCGCCCAGGATCGAAGGATGGTGCAGTTCGCGGATCCTTCGAACACAAAATGCCAATCCAACCGAAGTGCAAGTCCGTGGAGCGTAAAGTCCTGTTAGCTAAAGTTATATCGTTAGCTATTTGAAAGGTTTGCGATGAGAAGGTGGCACGTCCGAGCTCACGAGCTCTAGTTGGTGGACATGCGTACGTTCACTCGTTCGGTCGCAGCGGTTGCCTTTTGCGCACTGGTTCTCGTCGGTTGCAATACATCTGCAGACGAATCCGACACACCATCAGACAGCTCTGCAGCCACATCTTCATCAGAGGAAGCGCTCACGTCGGACCCGGCCACTTCATTAAGCCCTTCGATCGCCGCGCCGCCACCGCTCACAGTGGAGCCGCCACCGCCCGCGCCGATCACCTTCGAGTGTGGTGACCCGTCGCTTTACCAGTCGGGCACCGCAATCTACTCGGACGGAACAACCGGTTACGAGCCATCGTGCGACACGTATGTTCCACCGACCGGCAGCCAGGATCAGAACGGTGACGGAGTCATCAGCGGATTCGAGCGCTGCGGAATGGCGTGCGGTGAGGACCCCACCAGCGGCGAACTCCAAGCGCAGTTCGGTTGTGAGCAGGGGTACATCACCGGACCGCTTTGCGACGAGGTGGGGCGGCCCTAGCGAGCCATTCCGCATTAGATATTCCGTTGAGGCACTGGGCACGTAGCGTCATAGGCTAGTCGAATGCGTGGGCCTGTCTCGGATACGAACACCTGGCAAAAGTTGATAATTACCACCGAGGAGTGTTGATGGACGTTTCAAAGGCGCCGCGGGCTCTCAAGAACGACCGCCTGCGCTCCCAGCGTGCGTCGGCGATCAGGCTCCCCCATGTTCGACCAATCAACGATCTCATCGACGAGATCGGCCGCGATGTGGGCGTCGAGAATCTTGCCTACAACGACCCGACCTTCGGTGGTCTCGATGCAGAAGTCCTTTTTGTCCTGAAAGCGCTGGAGGGTGACGCGAGCTCAGACAGCAAGCGGGTGAACTTCAGAGCTTCGACAACGACGACTCCGGTGCTGAGTTCTTGTTCCGTACTTGCAACCGGCTGGGCCTCGCTCGCGACAAATGCGCGGGGTGGAATATCTGTCCGTTCCCGACCGAGGGGAAGAACCCTTCGCGAGCCGAATTGGAACGTGCGCGTCCGTATACGATGCGAGTTCTCGAACTCTTACCGAAGCTCACAGTGGTTCTTCTGCTTGGCAATCCAGCTCAGAAGGGGTGGGAGTCCAGGTTTCTGCGTCGTCGTCCTGACGTCGAGGTCATTCTGGGCGCATCCCCATCCCCACCTGGTATCAATCAGAAGCGCAACCGCGAAGATTTCGAAAGCGCCATTCGCCGCGCAGTGAGTGTTGTGGAACGAACCTGAACGCACGGTTGTCGGCTCAGTCAAAGTTCCGCTCACCCTGGATTCGAGCCCGGGAAGATGCGTACGGTGATACGGGCTGACTTGCCACTCAAGACCCACTGATCCCAACCGAGGGTTTACGTGACGCCGCCTCGTGGAGCAACGCCCGAACCCTGTCGTCCAACTGATCGTCCGTCAAAACGGAAAAGTCGATGAACGCCATCAGTCGACGCAGACGCGGCGTAGCGCCCCGTAGCGCTTGGCGGCGTCCACCCTCTTGAGACCCTTCGGTAAGCACTCGAGCGATCGATCGTGCAAGTGGCGTGACGCCGGCGATGAATCGGCGTTCCGTGATCTGGTTCAGATCGCTTTCTGTCAGCCGCCGCAAGAGCGAATAATCATACGATTCTCCATTTTTGACACCGAACGTCGCGGCCTGCCACCACAGACGCGAAAACATGTGGCGAGTCAAGTCTGTCGCGATCCAGCGCTCGAGATTGTCACCGCTGAATCGCCAACGTGTCACGTCTGGCATCGCAACGACGGCGAGGAACGTCCACACTCCCCTGTTCCCGGCTTCGACTGCGGTGATATCCATCAACTGATGCATCTGTTCGGCCGCTGCACGGTCGAATGCGATGTGGTCCGCGCTGCCGACCTCAGCCGGGTAGCCATACTCTGCGGCTGTCGACCGAATCGCCTCGGCCAACTTCGCGACCCCGCTCTCGCCGATACGGTGGCCTCCGCTCGCCGCATAGGTCATCTGCGGATGCTTGTTTCGTGCCGCGCCCGCCAACTCGTCAGGGGAGATCCCTTCCAGCTTGCGATATCCGATAACACCGACGCCGGTACTCAGCCGCGGCCACAGCTCGGTCATGCGATCCTCCGTCCGAACCCAATCGACCGAGCACCTGCGATGATCGAACTTCGCAGATCCATTGACGCTGCCACGACAACTTCGGGTGTCCAGGCTGTCGGCTCGTCCAGAACTCGGCTGGTGAGCGCGCCGGCCGCGGCGCCGAAGGACTCGCTGTCGCAATCCTCGAGCTCATCCCACCGAGCAAGAGCCCATCGAACGATCTCGTCGACGATGCCCTCCTCCATCTCCTGCACCAGGGCCAGTTGCTCATCGGTGTGGTTCTTTTCTTTCTGCACTGCCGCCACGAGTTTCTTGTCGAGCGGGTTCAGGAGAAGAAGCAGCGCCCCCATCGCGGGCTCATCGGGACTCGCCGGCATCCTGAGATGCCAGCTGGCACCCTTGTCGATACCGAAGAGCTCGAAGTCGACGACCTCTGTAGGGAACATGGCCTCCGCCCCAGTGAGTCTCAGTGGGGTTTCGTCGCTCCACAAGACGGACCCGGCGTGTCTGGCTTCGCCCGGTAGTGGACTGAGCCTGTCTCGCTCGAGGATGAGTCGTCGCGTCAGACCTATCACCGCGCCCGCGAATTGAGCATCAACTTCGATCTCGACTTCAAACTCTCGTTCCTTCAAGGGGATTCGAACGTTTGGACCGACCAGATACGTATCAAGTGCACGCCAACCAAAGGAGAATGCCAGAGGCGAACCGTCGGTCAGGTGGGCGCCGCGCCGAATCGCCTCAGGATCGATCGCAATCGAGCAACGGAGCCGCAGTTCGGTACGGTAGTCCCAATTCTCAACCGCATCCCCGATCGGTTCCCACTCACCGTCTATCAGCCGAGACCATGGCGACGCCTTGACATTGGCCTCGTCCGGCACGAAGAAAGGCCGCACATCCCTCGCAGCCATCAGTCGTCACTCTCGACCGTGACACCCAAACGGATCACCGCGTCACCCGGCGGCAAAACGGTGACCTCCCAGATACGCTTGTCGTTACGCAACAGCGCAACTCGGGAACCGGACCGGACTTCGCCGGTTTCCGTGCACTCCCATCGCAACACAGTAGGTGGCTCCAGAACACCGGGCGGTTCGACGCCACCTTCGATGACAACCACGGGATTGGCAACTACTGACTTCTTGGTCGGCCACGTCGGAAACTGAACCTTTGCCACAATCACTGCCTGCCCGGACTCCTGGCGCAGAGCGGGCCCTTCGATGATCTTCGGGTTTGCAGAGGATCGTCCGCTTCCTCCATGTCGCGACCGGCGTCCGGCGCCGCCCCTCCGCAGCTCCGCTCCATCGCCCTTCGTACCTGAAACGAGACCAGACAGGCGACCAGCCAACGGCGCGAGCGCCGCATCGTGTTGCGCACTCGAATCGATCTCTGGCGGGGCCACCGTCATGTTTGTTCTCACGAAACGCGCGGCCAACTGCACTACCCCGAGAGCCACACCATGAAGCCCGTTGGTGACCCAGTCATCGTGAGTCGGCGGTTCTGCATCTGCGAAGTAACCGTCTGCGTCTACGCTCGAGCGAAACACCCCCGCATACTGGATCGCCTCATCTGGGTGTGGTTCGCCTTGAACGTAATTGACCACCAGATCTGCCTGACGCATGCGGGCGCAGTGCCGCGCGCCACCCTCGAAAGGCGCCGCCTTCGAAAGAAGGGCGTGCGGTTTGAGCGGTGCCATCGACTCGACCTTCGCGAAGCGCCCCACCTCGGTCGGCGCCTTCTTCCTGACCGGGACCTCGTATTCGTTGGGTCTCGACAGCTTTCGGTACGCGTCGACGAACGGTTTGAGTTCGATCGTCGACTCGGGCGCGGGGATATCAACAGCAAAACCCTCGAACTTGACCGAACACCGCAGGCGGTTGTGCGCGCCCTCGATCATTCTGGGCCACAGGTTCCATAGGATTGTCGAGGCCAGGTACTCAGCAGCGTCCTCGGGAGTACGCGGCTTTTCTGTGCTTTTCGTTCGGGTGACCCCTAGGTCGGCATCGACGATTGCCACGGTCGTGCCGGTCTGTCCTTGCGCAAATTTCGGCAACCCCAACTGATCAGCAAGCTTCTCGGCTTCCTCACCGATCAGTGCCTGCGCGATGTCTCCGTCCTGCACGCCGAGCCAATGACGACCGGTGAAGCGGACACCACCGTGCTCATAGCCATCGCCCATCGCCGCACCGATCAAACGGCGCTGTAGTCGTCCACGGAACACGCACTGGCTGTCGGCAACCACGATGTGGCAGCGACTGACGTTATAGAGAATTCCTTTTCCGAATCCATACGACCCTCCGCCGAGATCGACGCCCTTTCGCTCACCGACGTTTCGGATGAACTTCACAAAATCCGCCCGTTCGCCGGCGCGCGTCGGCTCGTCGGCACGGAGAGGACCTCCGAGACCTGTCGTACCACGGTCGGAGATCGTCAAAATACGTGATTCACCAGCCAATGCTTGCTCGATCCCGAGCGCAGACCCAGCAGGCTCTGGGAGCAGGAATTTGGTCCAGTTCGCAAGACGATTGCCTGTGAGTCGACGGATCTGGACATTGAAGTCGACATCACCATCCCCTGGAAGCGCAGCGTCGCAACTGTTCTGCGCCGCTTCACGAATTAGCACCGTCAGGGGGTCGAGTTGCGGCTTTCCCAACTGCCGACGAATCCCCTCCGACGCCGTCGACCCCTCGGCCGCAACCCGCTGGGACCACCATGCCGCATCGTTCACTGCCATCACACCCCCTCGCCTGAGCCGATCAGCTCGGCGATCTCGGCATCTTCGGTCTCGATCTCCGCGTCGGTCAGATCGACGCTCACATAGGTCTGCGTTACCTGGCTGGTCTCGAATGCAGCGCCCGGGAACACCAGCGCCGCACCGATGACGTCCGTGAGCGCGTCGAGAGGTCGACGAGAGTTGGTGTTCGATTGCAGCGGCTCCGATTTCGGATCGATCGGATACAGCAAGATCAAACCTTTTCGCTTCACGGTGGGGTCGTGGTCTCGCGCATCCATCAGCGCAACCTCACTCATTTGCCGCGCAACGCTCTGAGGAAGAAAGTCGACCGCGCGATGATCCTTCGACATCAAAGTCTTGATATCAGCCCGGTTCGTGCCACCGTCCTTGAGCTGGGCACGGGTAATGCGCCCGAACTCATAGCCACCGAGTCTCACAGTTCCCTTCCCTGCCCCCTCTTTCGATGCGATGACGGCAAGGTTCCATTTGTCGAGACTTCCGTTGCGCCGCTGCTTTTCTACGTACTTTGTGATGAGCTCCGAATCCAAATCAGGTGAGTCTTCGTGGACTGAGTAGTCACCGAGAAATGTCAGCACGTCATCTGCGTCGACGTCGCGGAACAGGACAGCTCCAGAATCGAGGACCTCTGGCTGCGCTCCCTTGGTCCGGGCCCGCGATACCAGGCCGTCGGCAGCATCGACGTTTCCGTGCAGCCACTCCTCGTCCTGTGCGAAAAAATACCTGGTCTGAACCCGGCGTCCGCCGTACGACGCGTAGGCGGGCATGAAGTGGCCCATCTTCGCCGTGATTCGTAGTGTCGGGTGGGTTCGGATCCGAACCCCGAACTCAGTGGGTGTCAGGTTCTCCGATTCGTACCGTTCGATGTCGAGACGGATCTCGTGCTCGACGGTCGCAAGGTGACGGAACCACTGCCGCAGCTCATCGGTCATCCAGATACGCGGCATGTCCTCGTACCCATGCCGGAAGCCGAACCACCGCGCCATCTGCAACAGTGTGTCGTACGCCTGCGCAGCTCGCACGAAGTAGCTGACAGTGAGACCTTCGAGCGTGAGTCCGCGGCTGAGCGTATTGCCGCCCACCGCAATCGCGATCTGACCCGGTTTCGAATAGTCGAGTCGGTCGTCGCTGCGGAAGTTGTCGATCACCACTCTCACAGTGGAAAGAACCTGACTCAATTCAGCTGTCACCTCATCGAAGTCCAGAAGGTTCAGCCCGAACTCTGACGCAGGCACCTGCGAGGTCTCCGACTGCCAAAGAGCTCGTAGACGCTGCATTGTGTCCGGATCGGCATCGCTCACCTTGGTCGCCAGGCGGTCGACCAACCCCGTCAGCGGTGCTTTGAAGCTCAAGTGAACTGCAGTCTTTACCGAGGTGTGGATGAGCATCGTCGAGTGACCGCTGTCGCCACGTGCGCGGCGCGCAGCGGTTGCCAGGACGAACCACTCGACGGCTGCGTCCAGCGTCGGAGGAATGTGCGGCTGGAAGTCAGCGGTCGCGGCCTTCCCCTTCGGGCTTACTGCGTCGACTTCATCCTCCGGGATAGACCGGACCATATTGGAGCCATCGAGATCGCTACCGTTGGCTTCGTCTCCCTCGACGACGTCTCGTCCGAAGATCCGTTCGGTCCCGAAGTAGCCCTCGGGACGTGGCAGGTTGAGGATGAAGTCCCGCGGGTAGAGATCGTCTCCGCGAGGGTCGATGAGGACGTTGGCGAACGGGGTCGCCGTATACCCGATGTACGTCGACTTGGGCAGCTTCGCGATGATGCCGCGAATCAGCGGATTGATTGAGTTGGTCTCGACGCTTGCCTGATCGGCTTCGTCGTCGATGATCAAGGTGGGTACGTCGGTCAAAGCGCGCTGCTTCACGGCCGGCTGGAGCCACTTGTCGAGCCGCCTGAGCACGGTCGCGTTCTTCTTCACCACGGCCAGGATCACGCCGCTGTCGTCAACGTGGAGAAGCGCCGTCGACTGCATGGTGGGCGCCCGAAAGTCGTCATCTGCGTTGGTCAGTTGCTTCCACTTATGTGGCGTCAGCTGATGCAGTTGTTCGTCCAGCCGCTCTTGCGTCTGCTTTCGGAGCCCGTTGTGGATACCGGACAGGACGATGACGAACTTGTAGCCGACGTCCGCAGCCTTCGCGATGACGGCAGTGAAGTTGGTCGTCTTGCCAGATTGTACGTAGCCGACCACCAGCCCTTTCGAATCCCAAGCGGGTTCGCTGGGACGGGGTGTGTACGCGATAACCTTGTTCGACGACCCATCCAGCAAGTTGACGCGCTCAGTCGGCCAGTCCAGATCTGACTTGATGTACTGACTCAACGCCGGCCAGTAAACGTCGGATTCGCCATCCGGTCCTGCATACCAAGGGTCTCGAGGCCCGTGAATGATCGGCGGTCCATCGCCGAGGACATTCTGCAATCGACGTTCGTACTCTGCCTTATAGGCGGCCAGAATGTCTGGTTCTAGGACTCGTTTGAACTTCTTGAGCGCTGAGTCAAGCGACGTCTGGCGAGCCCAGCCCGCAAAAACGTCAAAGAAGTCGTCCATCAGACCGTAGGCCTCCGTGTTGCTGTTCGCAGAGTTCAAGCAAGGGGAGATTAACCCACGCTGCCAGGTCGTTCACTGTGACCGCGGATCTACGCACGGTAGCCCGCGCACCGTCGCTGCTCACAGCAACGCTGAGACTAACGGTCAGTCCGGGTCCGAAGGCTTGACGACCAACTTGTTGACCTTCTTTTTAGCAGCGAATCCGATACGACCGCCAGGGGCCGCCAACTTCGGGAGAGCATAGGAGAATAGTGTCGCGATATCTCGGGGGCTGGTCGGATCGGACAACTTCGCCGGATCAGATCCGACAGCAGGGTCGGCATCCTTCATGTCCGCCGCAAGCGAGAGCAATACTGCACCGCGAGTTAGCCCGAACAGTTCCTCTGCCAGGACTCCGGCGGTTTTTTCGCCGCCGGCGATATGCTCGATCGCTTGGCGCTGCCGGAACGAGCTGCCGGAGAAACCCGGGCGATCTTGACGACGCTTACGTTTAATGATGGGGAGAGCATCGCTGAATCCTTCAATCGTCCGCTGCTCCGCATCTGCCAGCTCGGGCAGCATCACAACAAAGTCATCTAGCTTCCCTTCTGCCATCGCACGCTTCAAGAACTCGGCGTGCGGCCCGAACTCCCAGTGGGGTGTCCAGTGGAACTGCTGAAAAGTCGCCAGCAGATCAGCGGCCGGGACTACGCCGTACCGAGCGACGAACGTTCCCACCCGCTCCACATTAGCGCGGGTCTCGCGGTACTCGAACTCTCCCGCTTCGCCAAGCAATTCCAGTATCGGCTTGATAGCTCCGAAGTGTGAGGCGTTAAAGTCACCAACGCCTCGCGCGTCTTGCATCGCGAAGTCGACGAGTTTCGCCCCTTCACCCTTGAACTTCAGTTCAGCGTTGTACATCTTGCCGGTGGCCGTCGGCTTCAACCATGGAAGCTGCTGATAGACGAGCGGCGGAACATCAATTGGCGTTACCGAGGGCCGTCCGTCGTCCTCTGTGTCCGCAAAAACTCGAAGTTCATTGCGAAATTCTTCCTCGTCTTGTATTACCGCTCCAAAAGCCTCGTAAAGATCGTATGTCCGATTTCCGGCAATAACGGCGCGCCCCACGTAGAGCCGCACCAGATCTTTATAACCCGGGCGGAAGCCGAACCACCGACCCATCTGCATGAGTGTGTCAGCCTGGAGAGTGCGACGGGTGTAGTAGGACACAGTGAGGCCTTCAACAGTGAACCCTCGGCTGAGCTTTGCGCCACCAACGAGGATCTTCCACACCCCATGAGCCTGGAAATCGAGCTGCGGTTGCTCGATGTCTTTGTCTCCGTTTACGACTAGAACAGGGGTGCCCGATTCAGAAATCCGATCCATCGTGGTGCCGATGAACTTGACGAGCTCGTCAAAATCTGCGGGCGTGGCGTCATCCGCGGCTGCGCGGGCGCGACTAACCGGCTCAAAGTCGGCCAACCAAAGTTTGCGGAGACGCTCAAGCCCGGTGACCGATGTATACCCCGAACGATGCCATAGCCGCTGGACCTCGACCCGCAATGCCGCATGGTCTGCCATTTTTACTGATTCATGAATCAGCATCGTGTGGTGGCGGAACTCCTTCGCACCTTTCGACTCCCGATAAAGCTTAATCGCGCCGGAGAGAACGAAGGAGTCAAGGGCAGCTTGCAACGCTTCCAGTCGCTTGCTACCTGTCTGCGACTCGATATCTCTAACAAAAGCGGCCTCATTAGAGGTGGCGGGCGTTTTCTCGATATCTGAAAATTCCTGATTAAAGTCATAGAAGTCAGCGCCACCCATGTAACCATCCGGCCTGTCGAGGCTGACGATAAAGTCACGCGGAAATATATCCTCGGAATCCTCGGGATCAACAAAAACATTCGCAAATGGCGTCGCCGTATATCCGACATACTGACACCTTGGAAGCAGCGTCAAAAGTTCCGATATTTTTTTATTGATTGCAGTCCGCTCCACCTCCGCAGAAGTTTTACCTTTCCGGTTTGGGTTGACTGTATTGACCGAGGCTTGATCTGCCTCGTCATCAATAATCAGCGCAGGTATTTCCTCCATACCTGTGTGAATCTTCTTGAGATCCGAAACTAGCTTATCTAGTGTCGATTTGTTCTTCTTGACCACCGCTAATCGAACGTTGGTTCGATAGAGGTTTACCGGGTCATATAGCTTCTTACTCTTAACGGCCAATTCGTTGCCCTGACGAAAATCGAGTGCAGCGAGGCCAGCTAGCAGCTTTTTGTAGTCCCAATTCGGCGACGTCAGTCGCGTGATTCCCGGGATGTTGTCCTGTGCGGCAATATTCACACCGTGTGTAAGAAACTTCCCTTCGAACCAATCTTGGTCTCCCTGGCCTGCATAATCGACTGTAGCCATTAGATCGTCATTGGCGGGATCGATTCCTCCTCGGATGTTTTCTTCACCCACCAGTTCCATGTCGAGGCGTCGCTGCGTCTGGCTACGCAGAATCTCGACGGTTCCAGTAAGAACGATGATCAGCCTGTATCCTGCATCGATAGCTTTCGCAATCACACCCGAGAAGTTCGCGGTTTTGCCGCTCTGTACGTAGCCCACAACCAAGCCCTTCGACTGGTAAGGCGCGTCTCGTTCAGGATCTGCGAGCCGACGGATTACTTCATCTGTCGCTTGGTCGAGCTTGCCAATCGAGTCGGATCCCCCCCAGTTTCTCTCTAGGACCCCCCGGTAGGCTCGCCAGTAAAAGTCGTGCTCCGTAACTCTGCTGCCCACGTACCACGGGTCCCAAGGCAGCTCTTTGCTGATCACTGACGACCCACTGACGTCTATCGGATATTCAGTATCGAGTGCGTCAAAGCTCGACTCCGTGAAGCCGAGGAGTCCATACGTGACATGCCTCCGCTTAATTGAGCGCGTCTCTGTGCCCGCGGTCCAATCCGAATCGTCAGCGAAGTCCCATTTCATAAGCTGGATTCGCAGATTTGTCTTGGCCGCATCGTTTGCGTTATGGGAGGTCAGAACCGCAACCAGGTCAGTCTCAGCAACACCTGTTGGCTTTGTCTTGCGCAGTCGGAATTCCACCGCCTCGCACAAGCTATCCGGCGCAGACCCCTCGAGAGCCTTGAGCTCTTGAACAATTGCTCCTGAGATCAGGCTCGTGCCGGGCTGTTCCATGTTCATGTGTCCCCCTGGTTCGATCCATTGACTAGCTCGCTAAGCGGGTACGGCGGTACCTGGGCATCAAGAGACGATACGTCGACACGGTACGAGATTGATAAGACGAGTCCCGGTTGCGGGACGACTTGGTTGATCCGTGGACGAGTCAGCGCCGGGAAGGTGTCGTTGACCTGATAGGCGGTAGGGACCGACCTAAGCAAGTAGCGAGTCCGATAGAGCTCGTCATCGCGATCCCTCCATCCATTCGACGTCAAATAGCTGATGAAACGGCTTTCATCACCTTCGAGCCGACAGCGAAGCTCGCTGACTAGCCCAGATAAAGTCACACTATTCGCAGCAGAGCCTGCCCTCGTAAGTTGGATAGAGACAAGCCATAGTGGGCGATTTGGCAATGCCAACAGCTGTGTCGCCGAGTTGATGACGTGCACCCGCTTTTCGGCGCCCGTCGTCTTGACCTCGGCGTCGAAGTCTGCGAGAGCGAAATCATGCTCTTCTGACCCTGGACCGAGCCACGATTCGATCGCCGCAGGTCCACCAAGAACATTGACAAGTCCAGAAAGTACAAGGAGCTCCCCAATCAGTCCTCGTTCCTTCTCGGGGGTTAGCTGGTGTCGCTTAGAAAGTAGTTCGCTAAAGGACTGAACAGACTGTCTCGTTGCGGCAGAGAATGTCTGGCCTTCACCCATTGCGTCGACAATGTTTGCCACTAAGCTATAGGCCTCGTATCGGTCACCTTCTGCGTCGACCCTTAGATGAAAGCACGCTTCGCCATAGATCGTGTCTCTGTCGACGCTGAGTCGCTCGAATTCGACGAGATCGGGTAGATCGCCAATCTCCTCCGCGAACAGTTCAAGGACATCGCGAATCGGGTCGATTCGTAACCAGCAGTGTGGGTTACTACTCAGCCGCTGGACGGTTGGAGTGGTCGCTTGGAAGTACTCCGCCAATGTTTCGGGAGTTAGGTATCCATTGCGTTCCTCTGGCATCAAACTCTCTACTTTCTTCTGGCAGATGACGGGCTACCCTTGGCCTCACCCGACCACCATTCGACAGCAGTCCCGGCCCGGTTTAGCCCCCGATCTTCGCAATCCTGGTTGACAGATATTCGGCATCGAGCACATGGCAACGGCCTGGACGCGGATGAACCGATCAAGTAGCCGCCCCGTATCCAATTCGGAGCACGATCGAGACGCTTGCCGCCACACGAACACCTAAGCGCATCCGATTCGTTGACCTCGTCGCCGACGGGCATGCGCAGCCTGCTCGACGAGGTGGCGGGAACAGGCGTCACCCTCACACGTTGCATGATTCAAGGCATCCTCACATGGGTCCTGCTACCCTAGTCCCTTAAATTGATACACGACCGACGCCGTGTTAGATACCGAACGTGCCGCAGCTGGCCAGCGTGTGCGACAGGTGACGTCGGTGGGTCCCGCTATGGTCTACTTGTGCCCATCTCATCTCCCCGCTTGACGGTTCTAGATCTCTTCGCCGGCGCGGGCGGGCTGACCGCCGGGCTTCACCGGTCGGACGAGCGATTCGAGACGGTTCGTGCAGTGGAGATGGATCTCGCCGCCGCTGCGACCTTTCGCGCCACGTTCGGGGATCGTGTCTACCCCGGGAAGATTGAGGACTGGTTAAAGCAGGAAGAGGTACCCGCAGTTGACGTGGTCGTCGGCGGCCCACCTTGTCAAGGGTTTTCCGCGCTGGGAAAACAAGACGTGACGGACTCACGCAATCAGATGTGGCGCCATTACGCGGAGACCGTGAAACGAGCGGATCCAAAGTACTTCATCCTCGAGAACGTGCCACAGTTCCTCGATTCGCCTCAGTTTGAGCTCTTCCGCACAGCTACCCGGCGGCGCGGTAAGCTCTCCAACTATAGCTTCACCCCATACCTACTGAACTCGGCTGACTTTGGGGCGCCCCAAGCGCGCAAGCGCATCGTTGTAGTTGGTTGGCACAGAGACTTACCGGACCCTGGGCAGCCTACGAAAACGACGACCCAGGGGAATCGAACAACCGTCGCCGACGCGTTGGTCGGAGTACCGACTGCTGTCCGCGAACGCCTACTACCAGATCGATATATAGAGTTCGGAGGCCGCGAGTTTCCGGGAGCATTCAAGTCTCCCGAGCTACATCTGACCCGGAATTACAGTGACGTCTCCCTCGCACGATTCGCATCCATTCCTTCCGGAGGCAACCGGTTCGACATACCTGATGACCTTCTGCCAAATTGCTGGCGAAATCACACGACAGGTTCGGGGGACGTAATGGGGCGGTTGCGCTGGGACAAACCGTCCGTGACCATCCGAACAGAATTTTTTAAACCAGAGAAAGGCCGCTACCTGCATCCCACGGAGAATCGGGCAATCACCCATTATGAAGCGGCACTGCTTCAGGGGTTTTCCGACGATCATCAATGGGTTGGGTCCAAGACCGCAATAGCCAAACAAATAGGCAATGCAGTACCAATTTCTTTAGGTATTGCGATCGGCAAGATGTTGGCTAAAGCCATCGATCGCCATTCCAGTTTCTAACTAGACTGAAAAGTTATCGCGGGCGTCAATATAGGAGTCGCAAACACTAGTCGCGTTGACACGTCTTTCATTGCTGCAAAGGTAGCAATAAAGCATCCATCGAAGGCTCGTCAACATGGTCGACATTTGACTTGTGAGATGATGAGGAATTACCCTTTAAGATCTTAGTCGAAGAGCGCTTCGGGCGCTTCAGGTAGTCAATCTACAGAAGATTTATTGGATCTCGCCGAATTAAAGCGGGATGGCTCGCTGTACCGGGCTGTTCATTTTCCAGTCTCCTCTTTCGCGGCCGCCGTCAACACTGCCTGCCATGCAGCCGCGTTATCCTTGTCCCGTGGGCCAAATGCTGCGCCGCGAAAGACATCCTCGGCAAGTAGGAATAGCAAGGCTTTTACCACGGGGAGATCATTTACCCCACCACGACGTCCAGCAAGCATCCCCTTACGATAGATCTTGTTCAACCATAGAGTATTCGACTCTCGGTCGACTTCAAAAAATTCGTCGCCGTCGTAAAAATCTGTCCATCGAATCTCCAGTGCGGCTCTCGACTCGTCTCGAGGATATTCGACCTGAATTGCCTTGCGCACCTTCGCTGGCATACCAGTACCGGCTTCGAGTACGGGCTGTCTCGTTCTTCCCCTTCTATTGCTTTCTCGGTACAGACCGTCAGCGTCCGCAAGGTAGTCCTCGAATGACGTTCCGTCCTTCGCCACCGCAGATTCGACCGCTTGAATAAACTCCGGACGCGGATGAACACTACTCTTTTCCATATTGATGTCAAAGAGCTCAGGCCAGTTACTTATGTCGACCTCCACTCTCGCCAACTGCAATCGTCTGTTCGTCGACGCTGCATTCTTCCACCCCCGAGCCTCAATCAAACGGTTGTTCCTGTAGAAATAGAAGCCTTGACCGATTGAAGGGTCCCCACCCAGTCTAAACCCTAGCGCCTCGCTTCGAGGGGGCCAGATATGCGCGGTTATCGATAGGCGCTCGCCACCCACATCGCAAATCAAGTCCTTTGGATAGGAAGCCTTTCCGGAACGCTTGTACCCGAAGGGGTCGACTGATTGTACCGTGCTCGGTGCGCCCGGTCCGCCACCGTCTGCATCCGTGACATCAATGGTGATAGATACTTTGGTCCCCAGAATACGATGAAGAGTCAATCCTAAATGCAATCTCAATCGATTAATAGTGTGCGAGAGGTATTCGTCGGTGATCGTAGGATCGGTGGCGGTGGGAAAAGTTCTGACGTTGTCCCACTTAACCAGCGTCCCCCCGTCGGCTTCGACTTCAAAGAGCGCCGCTTCCAGATCTTCACCAGATTGACCGGGATCTAAGACCTCGCACAGAAAATCTTGCACGTGGGCGCGTTTAATACGACGCCCGACGGCCAACCTCCCTCTTTTCTTGGACAAGACAGTCAAAGTGTCCGCTTGGCTAAAGGAAGCCGCTTTCAGACCCATTCCGAAGTGTCCTAGCGAATCGCCTTTGTAATCGCGTCGGCGGCCGACTGTCATTGCTGCGTCTATTCGCTTGTCACCCATCCCACGGCCGTTATCGATTACGAGGAGCGACCTTAACCGACCCCCGATACGAATGAACCGTATCAATATCTTCGAAGCGTTAGCGTCGATGCAGTTGTCGACAAGATCAGCAAGCCCTGTTGTCATATCGTGCGAAAGTCCAATTGCCTTCATCACGTCCGGGTCAGGAGGCAGTCGTTTGACCTCGATGGTATCAATTGCATGCAAAACGTTCTCGGTCACTACTGCTCCTTAAAGTCAACCAACCACTCCGCGACTTGACACGATTAATTCAGGACATCACGCTATTTGACTCTGGACTCCCGCTTTCCAACAACATCTTTTGCACTCCGGTCCACGGCTCGGCCAACAGGATCGATCCGGATTATTACACCCTCCCTCGCAGGTTGGATAGAGAACAGCGAATGGTCCGTACGGCGTCATCAGGTGGATCGTGCTCCCAAAAACGCAACACAGTCCACCCGCGCGATCTCAGCTCTGCGTCAGTCGCCCGATCCCGGCGGACGTTGGCATCCAGCTTCTCCGCCCACCAATCAGCGTTCGATTTGGGCCGGGTCGCGTGTACTGGGCACCCATGCCAGAAGCAACCATCTACAAACACCACAAGTAACAGCCCACGCCAGACAATGTCGCCACGAGTCCGCATGTCAGGTTCGAGTTTGACGTCTACGCGGTATCTGATTCCCACTGCGTGTAGCAGGCGGCGAATCCGCATCTCGGCGGCGGTGTCACGCCGGCGTTGCTCCCGCATTCGATCGCGGACAGCGTCCGACGACGCTAACGGCCTCGAGCTACCGGTCATGTAAGCGGCTGCCTATGGTTCCAGTCCAGCAAGTACCGAACTGGTTCGAGCGGCGGAGCACCCTGTCAACAGTGACCACCATTCGTCTCCTGTTCTTGTCCGGGCCCAGTGCAGCACTTGCTTTGTACAGCTTGGCATCGCTGATGCGTGGACGGTAGCCGACCCACTCTGGGCAAGCGAAGGAGCATTGCCGTGAATGGCCTGACGGTACCCAGCAGTCCTACGCGAACCAGCGGCTTAAGATTCGCGTCTCTTCATCTGTTCGCACGACATAGGGAAGGCTCGCGGTCGCCACTCCCACGAGCGTCCATCCTTAAGACGGCGACACGGTGCACACAACACCTCAGCGGCCAGGCCTCGCGGATACGATCGACCAGTAATCCGCTTCGGCCCGACAGCATGCGTCTCTACGACAAGGCTCCACCCGTGCGGGAAGACTTTCATGCCTTCCTGGAGCCGTCTTGCCGTTGTACCGCAACTCTGTCGCTGGTGTTCGATTTCAGATCGAGTCCGGGAGTCTCGTACCCGTCTTGACCGAACAGTTCCGTTTCCAGATCGGCTACAACCCGTCCCCTGCTGAGGCTCGTTCCTGGGGTCGGAGCCTTGCAGTCTTAGCCGGCGACCTTGTCGATGCCGGTCTCGAAAAGGCAGAGCTTCTCGTCGAATACCAGCTGCCGCTGACCAGCAAGCGTGCTGATGCGGTCGTGTGTGGAGTCCACCCCAAGACCGGGCTGCCGTCGTACGTTGTCGTCGAGCTCAAGCAGTGGAGCAGCGCGTCGATTCTTGCGGGCACTGACGACGTCGTCCTGCTCGATGGAGCCGGCGAACGACTACACCCAGTCGAGCAAGTTCGCCGTTACTGCACACACCTGAGCGACTTCATCGCGACGCTCGGCGGAAGCACCGACCAGCTTGCGGGTGTCGCATACCTGCACAACGCCACCGACGCGGACATCCAAGACCTCTGGACGCTCCCCCAGTCCGAAACCGGACGCATGTTCACCGGGCAACGACGCGGTGAACTGCTCAAGTACTTCCAAAGCAAGCTTTCGACTGAGCCGGGTGCCGACGCTGCCGACCAGTTGCTCTCGTCGGCCGTTCGGCCCAGTAAGCAGCTCATGGCCCTGGCCGCAGACGAAGTCCAACGCCGTGAGCAGTTCGTTCTTCTCGACGAGCAGCAGACCGCGTACTCGTTGGTATTGCGCGCTGTGGACGAGTCGTACCGGTCGAACACCAAGGAAGTCATCATCGTCACCGGTGGGCCTGGCTCGGGGAAGTCAGTCATCGCGCTGAGCTTGCTCGGCGAGCTGTCCCGGCGTGGCCGGACCGCTCTGCATGCCACCGGGTCATCAGCATTCACCATGACTCTGCGGCGGGTGGCAGGCGCTCGCGCGCCGCGGGTCAAGCAGATGTTTAAGTACTACAACCAATTCATTGACGCCGAACCCAACGAGATCGACGTGCTCATCAACGATGAAGCTCATCGAGTCAAAGAGACCTCGACCAACCGCTACACAAAAGCGGCGCTCCGCACAGGACGCCCGCAGGTCGAAGAGCTCATCGACGCGGC
The DNA here is from genome assembly GCF_003217475.1 of Williamsia limnetica. Lineage (GTDB taxonomy): Bacteria > Actinomycetota > Actinomycetes > Mycobacteriales > Mycobacteriaceae > Williamsia > Williamsia limnetica. Next base: position 471,572 of record NZ_QJSP01000003.1, read on the forward strand.
GCGCGTTCCCGTCTTCCTACTCGACGAGTTCCAGGTAGTGCGCCCGTCGGAGCGGGGCACCGTCTCGGATATCAGCGGCGCCGCCGAGCGCATGGGATGTAAAGTTCGGATGGTTTCGCTCGACGGACAGTTCCGATGTGGCGGCAGCCGCGCCTACGAGAATTGGGTCCTCCGACTGCTGGACCTCGAGCCTGGCGGCCCGATCAAGTGGACCGGCGACGAAGCGTTCGCAGTACGCGTCTCGGAGTCTCCATCACTCGTTGAACACCAGCTGCGATCTCTTCTCGACGAAGGCTACTCGGCTCGGATTGCCGCCGGCTACTGCTGGGCTTGGAGCGACCCGGTAAAGGGCGGCGGTCTCGTCGACGACGTCGTGATCGGCGACTGGAAACGCCCGTGGAACAACAAAAAGCAGACATCGCACGACGGTGCGCCTGGAACACCCTACTGGGCGTCAGACCCTGCCGGCTTTAACCAAGTCGGATGCGTCTACACAGCGCAAGGTTTCGAATACGACTACGGCGGTGTCATCTTCGGACCCGACCTGGTGTGGCGTACCGACCATTGGGAAGCGCGACCCGAATACAACCACGACAACCAGGTCAAGCGGGGCAATCCCGAAGGTTTCGACAGGGCCATCCGCAACACCTACAAGGTCCTCCTTACTCGAGGAATGCGCGGAATGACCGTGTATTCAACAGATTCCGAAACCCAAGCACTGCTTCAGTCACTTGTACCGTAACGCCAAATCTGGGGAGTTGCCAATGCCTGCAGTCTTGACCACCTACAACGCGGTCACGAGCGATGCCCAGGCCAACCTACGGTGGGGAATCAGGAAGGGACGATGGGGTCTTCCACGTCTGCCCATCAACTCCGATACCGGCACGAACTTCTCGTGGCATGTCCTCGGCACCAAAGCGAAGGGCCTTCCGCACGGGCCACGGGCGCAGCGAGACATCTGGGTCACAGGCAAGATTGACCTTTACCTGTTCAAAGTCATTACGCCCCTGCAGAAGTACGCCGAGCCATTTTGGCCGGACGAGGTGGCTGCAGGCAAGGTGATCTATCCGTATCGATTTGACATCGCGCTGGTATCGCAGGCTACGCAGATTCCGACCGCCTTCGACGAGCCGATTCCGGAAGCGTTGTCGGAGGGAATCCGCGTCGGTGCCACCGGTGGGCCGAGCATCGTCGATGTTGATGAGGCCCAACTCGAAGCGCTACTCACCTATATGGGGTGACCGCCCGTGCGGTCTTACTGCTAAGATAATAGCGAATACGCGTTATCTGCAATAAGTCCGCTTAATTCCGATTCACCGCGCCCGCGGTTGGAAGAAAAGAGCCGAATGAATGACGCCGGTTATTCCGTACCGCCTCCATGACTTCCGTCCTATTGCTGGGGTACACGCCATGGGGAGAGTCAAGGTCAACCGTGCCGACCTCCTCAGAGCATCTGCAACGATAGGTGTAACTCCATTCGGCAGGAGCGCTAATCGAGCACCAACTGTCACAGAATTGTTGTGGCGAGTCGCAATGGCGGACGCAAATCTTTACGAAGACGGGCACCATTGGCGACGATCCGACAGCTACACCTTCTTAAACCCTACCGAGAAGGGAGCCGTAAGTTACTTTCTCGGGCAAGTTCAGGCAAAGATTGTGGCCGAAACAATATTTCAAGTATCTACGTTCGCTCAATTTGAGAGTTACCTTCAAGCACGGGGAATACCATTACGGCGCTCGCGACCCGACTTTATCGGATTCGACGACAGCGGAAGTGTATTTCTAACAGTTGAAGCGAAGGGGCGTTTTGGCACTCGACCCTCTAATACTGAAATCGCAAGTGCAAAACTGCAGTCTCAGGCGATAAACCCTGGCGGATCCTACCCGAATGATTTCGTTTACGCGCACGTGAGCTACTTTCAGGATGATCATTGGAACGCTGACTTGTACGACCCTCCGGCGGCACGAAAAGGCCAGAACCTCGACATCCAACATGCCATGTTCGCACATTACTGGCCGACAGTCTCGGCCATAAACGAAAGAACACAATCGGGTTTCGAGTCAACGGGCATGGACAGTCGCCTCGCGCAGTTCGACGATTTTCGAACTGCCATGTTTCCCGAGGTCGGAATCGCGATCGGAGTACCTTCAGCAACATACCGATCAACTTTAGAATTCGCCGCCCAAAACCGCGGCGGCGTAAAAGTTCATCCCGACACCGGAATAGTGAAGTCTCACGAAGTCCAGGAATTGCGAAGCAGATTCGGGGACAACCGAATTTCGGTAGGAAATGATGGAATGATTTGCGAACTAATCGATGATGGCAGTCGCGAAATCCAACAGACAAGTGACGCTAGGCCGGTCATCCCCTAACGTACGGTTGCGACCGTTGGATATACCTTTGTTGACGCGCACTACACCGAGCGCTCCAGTGGACTGCCCCTCGACACCTACTCGGGTCAGCCGAGTGCCGCCATCACCGAAGTCCTCACAAAACTGACGGAAGCCTTAGGATTGCCGGCATCGGAGCGTTCGCGGACATGGGCGCTCCCACCGGGCGGTGGAGTCGACATCGGTTTCAGCGAAGCATCACTCACCAGACACCAGCCTCGAAGATCACGACAAAGGTGTCGACGGCATCGGTCGCATACGGAATGATCTGGAAGGCGCTCGGCGGCAGTCAACGACCCCACCACGCTGACTGCTTTCGAGCTTGGCGTAATGGGCGCATGTCTCAGTAGCGGAGCAAACAACGCCGTCACCGCGTCGGACGCCGTCGCCGTCGCCGCAGATGTTGCCTCGGTTGCGAAATGTTTCATCTAGCGCGCTCCCGACGTGCTCGGCGAGATCAGCGGTCACGTCTCCGTCCGAGAGCACGTGGGACAGCCTCCTCAAACGCGACATTCCGAAAAACTTGCCGTCAACGCAAAACGAGCGAGGGTCCTACCCGCCGTCGCCGACTACACCGTCATCATCGGCGACACCCTGTCAACACTCGCGCTCGGCGACCGTGCGTACGAGATCGGGCTCTTATTCAAGATCGTCCAACCGAAGAACACCTCGGCACGAGCGTGTCGAGGCGAACTCGCAGACCAACGCATGGTCCGTCACCCCGAGCTCGGAGACGTCACCGTTGGCCTCGCCCTGAGTGACAACAATCGGACCGACTCCACCGGATGCGTTGCTGTCGTTGACAAGCACGGCACAACGCTGCTCGTTCAGGATGTGGCCATCTACGGGTCAAGCCTCGAATTTGCAGACCCGGCAAGCCGATACGACGAACAACGTTTTCACCAACTACAACCCTGAGCGCCACAACGGCGCCTTCACCCTAGTCCCTGACAGCACGGGATACGAAGAGGTCGGATCGGACGATCCGGGAGGCGGTTACCAAGCACAACGCATGCGTACTATTACGCTGAACTCGTCGGCCCGGGGTCCGACGGCCGGTACACAATCAAGGCTTCAGCCAACGACTGCGATCCAGCTGCGCGGGCGGGACGATCACCGTACAGCTCCTGCACTGGAACGATTCTGGCTACACGAAATAGCTCCCGTTCCGGGTTAAGCCGGGCAAGAACAAGATACACAAACCACGACAGAGACGACGGGGTGTCCCTGTCAGAAATGACGTGCGGCGCGGAAGTGCACCCTGGAACTACTCCCGTCGGAGTGATGAACACGTCGTAGTCGGTCATGAACTGCAGCCGCCCGGGACGCAGACCCACCATCGATCCCGGCAGACGCTGTCAACACCCGCAGGTATTGCCCACGTGAAGGAACGGTTCCCACAACTCCGGACGTGTCCGTCGAGAATCAGATGAAGAGGCTGTGGTGGCCATCAACCGCTCAAGTGCATGCTGCGCGATGCTGTCCACCGGTTGTTGGGCGCTGGTGGTGTCGAACTGGCCGTACTTCGCCTGGCCTCCGTCAAAAGCCACGATCTTGACGTCGTCGCCGATTCGCAATCCGTGGTCGGCGACTGCACGCGTCGTCGCAGCGGTCTGTCCGTACGTTGCGACCACTACGCCCTCTGGTGGGGTCGACCGGGAGTTGAGGAACTCTCGTACCGCGGCGTAGGCGCCGTCGGCGGTGAGATCGCTATGGATATGGGTGATGCCGGCGCCGTCGACGGCGGTCGCTCCGCGGTAGCGCTGCTCCACCGTCTCCCGGTCTCCGTGGTGCACGTCGGCCTCGGTGAACCCGCCGACGAACGCGATGTCGCGGCAGCGATGCGTCTCGACGAGGTGCCGGGTGGCGATCTCACCGGCCTGCTCATGGTCGACTCTGACGATGGGCGCATCGACGTCGCCGCGCACGTTGTGCATCCACACGAGCGGGATCCGCGCCTGCGCGCACAGCGCTGCGGTCTCGGCAGCATTGGAGGCACCCACCACGACGAGACCATCGATACCGGCCTCGGCGAAGGCGCTCACGAACTCCAGCTCCCGTTCGGGGTCGTAGCCGGTGTTACCGATCATCGTGAGGTGGTACTGAGCGCGTGCCTGCCGCTCCACACTTCCGACGAACTCGCCGAACAGCGGCAATGTCAGGTCCGGCACTAAGAGGCCGATCTGCCGCCAGCGGCGCTGCCGGCGCAACGCCTGGGCCCGGCGGTTGGGTCGATAGTCCAATTCTTCGATCGCACGAGTGACCCGGGCCCGCAAGATGTTCGACACTGGACGTGGGCCGTCGTTGAGGACGTAACTCACCACCGCCGTCGACGTGCCGGCACGTTGCGCCACGTCGGCGACGGTCGGACGTTTGACACCCACTCGATACGCTCCTTCTCCTCCGCCATGCCCCTCAGCAAGGGACATAACCCTCAGCCGCCCCCTCAGACAAGGTCTGAATCACGTTGATTGTGACACTTCATCGGCCCGGGCGCCGACATTACGCTAATCGATTAGATAGTTCACGACCTGGACTCGCAGACGTAACAACGCATTGGTGGAGTAGCTGACATGGCATTCGTACGACTCGCTGGAGTCACATATCTGGACCCTGACCGTGTGGACAACAGCTACGTGCTGTTCACCGGAGCCGATTCGGTCACCCGCGTGATCGACCTCGCTGGAAACGTCGTCCACGAGTGGCCGTACGCTGGTGTCCCGCCCCGGATTCTCGATCCCGCCCTCAACGCCGGTCGCATCGGCGACGTCGGTGTGCAGTTGTCCGAGAGCGGCGACGCCCGTGGCGGCATCTACGCCAACGGCACCATCGGACAACTCGACTGGGCCGGTGAGCGCCGCTGGGAATGGGGTACCGAAGCCCCGGACGGCGCCGCGCGCCAGAACCACGACTGGGAACTCCTCCCCAACGGCAACCGGCTGATCCTGGTCACGGTGCCGCGGGTGGTCCCGAGCCTCGGTGATCACGTGGTCGGCGACCAGGGCCTCTACGAAGTCGATCCCGAGGGCACCATCGTCTGGTCCTGGCTGGCCGGCGACCACCTGGAGGAGTTCGGTTTCTCCGACGAGGGTTGGGCCGCGTTGCGTGAGACCGTCGCCCGTGACCCGGAGGACCCGTGGGGCTACCTGGAGATGAACAGCGCCAAGTCGCTGGGACCCAACCGTTGGCAGACCGCCGACCCGAGCAGCGTGTTCGCGCCGGACAACATCGTGATCAGCTTCCGCAAAGCCAACATCGTGGCCATCATCGACAAGGCCACCGGCTCCCCGGCCTGGCAGAGCGGGCCGTACTACACCGCGCGAGCCGGCGCCCAACATCAACGCATCAACGTGCACAAGGTGCCCCGCCCCCTGGATCAGACCTCGGGACAACACAATCCGCACATGATCGCACCGGGACTGCCGGGCGCCGGCAACATCCTCGTCTTCGACAACCAGGGTGGCGCGGGCTATCCGCCGGCCGCCCTCGGCATCTATGCCGGATCGCGCATCCTCGAGATCGACCCGACCACCAAGGAAATCGTCTGGCAGTACACCGCCGAAGATTCCGGCCAGCCATCCTGGGCGTTCTTCAGCTCGTTCGTCAGCAACGCGCAACGACTGCCCAACGGCAATACCCTGATCACCGAAGGCATGCAGGGGCGCCTGTTTCAGGTGACACCCGATGGCGACGTCGTGTGGGAGTACCACAGCCCCTATGAGGGGCACGGCGTCGCGGGCGAACCGGAGGTCAAACACGTTCGGGTCCCCGGCGTCGACCGCCTCACCCTGACCCCGCTGGTGTATCGGTCGCAGGCCGTCCCTTTCGACTGGACCCCGCTCGGCACACCCACACACGCACTGCCCCATATCGACCTGCGGCAACGGTCCTGACCGCACACGTTCGCGAACCCCACCTCGAGAGGTACCCGATGACCACCGGCCTGCCACCACACGCTGAAAAGTCGACGCCGCCGACCAGCGTCGAACCACCGCCGCCCCGTGTCGAGCGGCGATCTGCCGCGGCCTTGCATCAGATCGGCGCGAGCTTGGGCACCCTCGGGTGGACGCTCGTCGGCTTGGCGATCGCCGCGACACTGTGGTCGTTGGCCGTGGCCACCGGTCGCTTCCCCGAGCAGCTGTTCCCCAGCGTCCCGCAGATCTACTCCGCCGGGCAGGGATTGTGGCAGGAAGGTCTGCTGAGCGACGACATCATCGCCAGCCTGCGCAGAGCCGCAGCAGGTTTCGTACTGGGTTCCGCGATCGGGGTTCTTGTTGCCGTGGCCACCGCCACAACGGCACTGGGACGCAACGTGCTCCAACCGGTACTGCGGGTGTTCTCCCCCATCCCCACCATCGGCCTGGTCCCGCTGGCCATCCTGTGGTTCGGCCTGGGCGAGAACAGCAAGGTCCTGGTGATCACCCTCGGTGTGTTCGTCCCGGTCTGGATCAACAGCCACGCCGGGCTGTCGAGCACTCCGACCGACTACCTCAAAGCCGCGCGCTGCCTGGGTGCGGGTAGATGGCAGACACTGCGGAAGGTCATCCTGCCCGAAGCCGCCCCCGACATCGTCTCCGGCCTGCGGGTCGGAGCGGCGATGGCCTTCGTGCTGATCGTCGTCGCTGAAATGACGGGCACCACAGCGGGTATCGGCTACCGCATCTATCAAGCGCAGCTGTTCTCCCAGGCTGATCGACTGATCTTCTGCCTACTGGTCCTGGGCGTGATCGGCGCGCTGTGCGACGTCACCATCAACAAAGCCTCGGCGCCCTTCATCCGGTGGGCGAAGGAGCAACACTGACATGGCACTAGAGACCCACGACCTGGTTGTCCACTATCCGGGTACCCAGCACCCCACTCTCGACCGCATCTCCATGACCATCCCCGACGGCTCGTTCACCGTTCTGGTCGGCGCATCGGGCAGCGGCAAATCGACACTGCTGCACTGTCTTGCGGGACTGACCACCGCTACCAGTGGACAGGTCACCGACAACGGTCGAGTTGTCACCGCCCCGGACCCCCGGCGCGGCGTCGCCTTCCAGCGCGACGTCTTGTTCCCCTGGCTGTCGGTCGCGGACAACATCGATTTCGCGCTCGTCGCGCGCAAACTGCCCGCCAAGGCGCGTCGGGCGCGTATCGACGAACTGCTCGACCTGGTCGGCCTCGCGCCCGGGGTGGCCCGGCAGCGGCCCAGCGAGCTGTCCGGCGGTATGCGCCAGCGCGTCAGCATTGCGCGGGTCCTTGCCGGGGAACCGGAGGTGATGCTCATGGACGAGCCGTTCGCTGCCCTCGACGCGCTGACTCGACTGCGGATGCAGGATCTGCTGATCGACCTGTGGACGCGACTCGGCCGCACCGTCGTCTTCGTCACCCACGACATCGACGAAGCGATTCGCCTCGGCGACACCATCAAAGTGCTGCGCGGCGGCGGAATCGCCGAGCACATCGTCAACCCACTGGACCGCCCCCGCCCTGCTGACAGCCTCGCCGATCTGCCTGGCTACAGCGAACTCCGCAAGACCCTCCATCACCAGCTCGGCATCGACCACGCACTGCACTGACAGCCACACCCGGCACATGCTCTCCCCCTCGATCCCCCTTCTGAAAAGGACATTTCATCGTGACCACATCTCTACGCCGCATCCTCCTGGTCGCGGTCGCGGCCACTGCCATCGCCGTCTCGGCCACCGCGTGCACCGGCACCGACACCGATGCAGACACCCTTACCGTCGGATTCGTCGTCGACCCGTCCTGGGCGCAGATCCCGGTGGCCGCCGACGCCGGACTGTTCGACGATCAGGGCATCGACGTCAAGGTCATCAACTTCTCCTCCGGAGTCGAGGCACTCCAAGCCGTGGCCGCCGGCCAGGTCGACATCACCACTGCCGCAGACGTGCCCACCTCCGCTGCCCTGGTGCGCAACCCGGCGTTGCGCGTGGTCGGCGACGGATCGCGATGGGAGGGATCGAAGATCGTGGCCCGGCGAGATGCCGGCGTCAACACGGTGGCTGACCTAGCGGGCAAGAAAGTCGGCACACCGCTGGGCACCAGCGCGGCGTACTACATCTCCAACGCGCTGGCCACCGACAACATCGATGCCGAACTGGTCCAGGTCGCCCCGTCGGCGATCGTCACGGCCGTCAGCCAGAGCAACGTCGACGCCGTGTCCATCTTCCAGCCCTATCAGGCACAGGCCATCGAGGCGCTGGGACCGGACACCGTCGAATTGACCGGCGGCACATACAGTCAACACAGCCTGTACCTGTCCACGGAGTCGGCCATCTCGGCCAAGGGCGAAACGATCGGGAAGTTCTTCACCGCGATCGGTGAAGCCGGCACAGGCTTGACCAACAAGAGCGATGAGGCCGTGCAGGCAGTCGCCGCAGCCACCCAGCTCGACGCCGACCTGGTGCGATCGATCCTGGAAGAGTTCGACTTCACCCTGCAGCTCACACCCGACCTCGCGACCAAACTGCAGGAACTCGCGGAATGGGCTCAGGGAGAGGGAAATATCGATGCCGGGGCCACACTCCCGGACTACGCCACCTTCCTCGATACCCAGTTCGTGTCGTCCTAGGTCGCCGGCCAGACACGTGATGGCTCTGTGGACGCGACGACGCAAGCTGCGCACACCGGACGCCGACCTCCCCACTGAGCCCGACTACCGCTTCACCCTGGCCAACGAGCGGACCTTCCTCGCATGGATACGCACAGCCATGACGCTGCTCGCGGCCAGTATCGTGCTCGGGGAGTTCCTCCGGTCCGCTGATGGACACACCAATCAAATTGCACTGCGGATCATCTCCATCACTTGCGTTCTCACCGCGACCACGCTGGCACTCAACGCCTACTTTCGCTGGGACCGGGTCCAGCACGCGATGAGCCGGAGCCAACCCTTGCCGAGGCCGGCCAACCTCATGCGGATCACCGTGGCGAGTCTATGTCTCATCGCTCTCGTGTGTGTCGTCATCTCGGCCCGTTCGTGACGAGCAAGGTGCACGATGCCGGACTGCAAGCGGAGCGGACAACGCTGGCCTGGCGCAGGACCACCTTGAACAGTCTCGGCGTCACAATCTTGGCTGTCCGCGGGTGGTTCGTGCACCCCTCCCCCATCACCTTGGGGCTGGCGATATCCGCGGCGGTGGTGACCGCACTGCTCACCGCCGCCGCAGCACGGTCGGGTCGTCGCGATCGTCGGGACCAGTGCGAACACCCCTTCCGCTCAGGGCATATTAAGGTGATCACGGCCGCGCTGTTCGGTGCGTGCGGGTTCGGCATCGTCGCCGCACTGTGACATGTAGTAGTTCGGGTGTACACCGTCGTTCTGGTGACGGCCCAGCGGTAACACGGTCGGAGAACTGCCCATCACCCGTTTGAACACGACACTCGATATCCGCTCCGCGGCGAACACCAGAGGTCGCTTGCACGCAATGTTCTTGTCGGCACCGCGCACGAAACCACGCAGCAACCAGCCGCGTCCAACGGTGCAGATATACTCATGGCGGGTCACCTGGGGAGGGGATCCGGCGCAGACCAACCTGCGGCGTCACTTGTTTACATGGGGGAAGAATGACACCGAAACCGACCACGCCTGTACCGGCTTCCCCGGGAGCGGTGCCGCAACCGCCACCGCAATACGGAATCGATCCTGACGAGGGCGCAAAAGCTTCGACAACGTGGTAGAGCTCTGCAGACATCATCAGTTGCTTGGATTTCTCCTCGCCCGGACACCTGACGGGCGAGGGAAGCGCCACGTTCTCTGCCGCCCGCGCTTGCGACCCGGCATCACGCCGCCGATTCGCGTCCCCGAGTTCGCGGAAGATCCCTATGGCAATCCAAGCGTCACGGACAATCCCGGTCTCGGTCCGAGAATAGATATCGATTGATCATGCCAACTCGTCGAAAGAATCGTTGGTTCGCAGCGCTTCTTGCTGTAACCGTCGTGGTTTCCGCAGTCTGCGCTGTATATCTGATCTGGCCTCGGGACACACATGAATCGACCGACGTCAGGTCAGAAGCGACGGCCCGAACGATGGCGACTGAACAGATTCGCCGATTGGCGCCGACCGGAACCGACATCAACCCTGACAATGCACTACTGACCTCATGCAACGACGATCTGGACACCGCAGTTCCGGACGGGCCTCCGTGGAGCGTCCGCGCTTCGGCCCCGATCCCTACGTCTGGAGACCTGACCGAAACAATTTCTCGGGTCGAGGATCTCACGAAGTCCGGTTACCAACCGCTACCTACGAACGACGTCCTCTCAGGGCACCCGGGCGAACTTGTCTACGAGAACGAGAACGGGGCGAGAGTCGGAATCCTGGCGTGTGAGGTCGGCGATAACATCACCTACCACGTTTTCGCGAGCCTGCCGTGCACAATTGACCAACGTTAAGCGTGTTGCACTGACTTACCTTCTCCGACTGGCGATCCGTATCCACGGTCAACGGCGCCGAGATGGCCTGCGGACCGGCGAGGCCAAGCACGCACCCCTCGGACGAACGTCGACATGGACAGCGCCGTCTCTGAGCGCACTTCAAGAAGGCCCGTAGAACGCCACCAAGCGCGTTCGGAACGACCGTTGGGCGCCAATTCGACCCTATTGGGTGCGTCGCCATCAGCGCTTGTGTCGGGGGAACCAGCGACACCTCTTCGCCGTCTAAATTCATGTGAGTATGCACAGCACAAGGAGATCGCGCCTGAGAGAGAATGTTCGAACGGTGTCGGGGGAAGCGTCGCTCACGCTTTCTGTTTTGACTTTCGTTGTCGCCGGATTGATCAGTTGGAGAGTCCTAGGAAGTTCCCAGGCAACAGCGGCCGTCATGGAGGGATCCGACTCGCCACGATTGTCGACGGTCACGTAATTCCTCAGGGGTTTCCGTCAGGTAATTCCCCATGTCCGAGCGTGCTGGGGTCAGCGTAGCTGAGCAGGTCGGGTGGGG
>NZ_QJSP01000004.1 GCF_003217475.1 Williamsia limnetica
ACCACCCCCCGGATCATGGATGACAGGGGCAAGAAGTCATACCAGGTCTGGCGACCGCAGCCCCCGATTCCGAGGACTATGAAGAAGGTAACGGGCGACCTGGGCTTTCCCAATCTCACGGGAAGGTTCTCTGCCATTTGTCGCTTCCCCATCAGTCGCAGTGCCCTGACCTGCAGGCAGCCCTGAGCGAAGCACCACGGCAAGTGGTGAGTGACTGACTCGTTCGCTGGAATCCCCCACCTTGTACGACGTCAAAATCGGCCAGTGCTAGCCCGCCCCCTTGTCACTACTGATCTATGCGCGATTACCCACGAGAAAATCCTTTCCGGCAGCGTCTCTGACAAAAGGCCACCTCAACACACTGTTCACTTAACAAGACCGTCCCACAGGCTCGATCCGGTGCTGCCGTGCGCAGCGCCGTCCGACGCCGTGCCGGTCCGGCTAGCTACGACGAAAGCCTCGCATCTCACGGAGGGCACCTCACTGCGAGCCGCGGGTTTGCCACCCAGGCGTTCCGCAACGTCGCCGACAGGCGCGTGCCGCCAGATTGCGCGATTGCAGTTAGTGTGCGACCTAGTTCCCACAGACGCAACCGTGTTCTAGTGATCGTAAGATGCAGATAACGATTACTAGACCGATGCTGCCACCCTTAGGACCATGCAGCTCACAACGTGGGTACTCACCCACTGGCAGAGGGACTATGTCTAACCCTGAGATCGTCCGAATCTTGGATTCCTACGTCGAGATCCCGCACGACGGCGGCACCGCAACGTACCTTGCCGTCACGAGCTACGAGCCGCCGGCGAGCGCAGACGAAGTTGAACGTAGCTTCCCAGACGGATCTCCACACGAGCTCGCTTCACTGTGGGCTACCACTCGCCGTGCGCAACTGTATTTCTCGAAGGGTTCCTGCGGAATGACGATGCTTTCGCCCTCCGAGAGTCGCGCAGAGACTGATCGGTTGCGTCAATTGGACGAGGTGGACGACCGGTTCTACCACCCCGGTGACGTCGTCGTAGGTCTTTTCGAAACGGAGCCGGATCGACTCTTCTACGACCCAGAGCGAAGCGCCCTTCGTCTGGCCACTCCGATCGACGACCGCGAAGACTGGCCACTCGTCGGTCACAACGTCGCCGATTTCTTGGAGAGCTACCGCGATTACGCACCGGCTGGCGGTTGGCAGCGCACATTCCAGGCAGGCTCCTAGTCTCCCTAGCGTGCGCATCCGCAGCTCCGATCGCGCAGCCTTCGACGAATCCCTCTGCGGGTAAGCACTCCCTGGACGCCATGAGACCAAGCCCACGACTGAGCGGGAGTGCCTGTCTTGACCGTCAGCGGTCGGGCGATGCCAGATCAACCATCAGCCATCGCTTTTGAGCGTGCGACAGACCGACCTTTACCGGAGGCACACCGCCGATGTTTTCCGACACGACCCCTGCCGAACCCGCGCAACCACATCTGAGTGTCCGCCGAGAGTGGTTTGCTTTGCTGTCGCTCTCAGCGGTTACCGCTGGCAGCGGGCCAAAACCATCGCGCTGGTCCTCCTCGCGCCCATCCTCATCATTGGCTGCCTACTCATGGGCGCACAAAAGATCGTCAAACCGAGAAGGCCGGCGGCACTCATGCCGCCCATTGACTCTTCAGTGGTCCGGTGACTTTGATGACTCCACCAATTCCGTTGTGCAACTACCAAGGTCTCAGTGCTGAGGAGTCTCCCTACGTTCGCTTGTGAGCCGAAGACTGGTGCATTCGGACCGTTCGCGATGTGATAGGCAACACAACGCCACTTCTCTGAATGTCGAGTTTGCTATCGTGATCTCGCTGTCCATTGAGCGAGCTGCATGATCCGCGGACACCGGACAGCCACTGTGCTCGTCGAACCGAGGGGGAACTCATGTCTGTCACACGTCGCGTCGCCATAGGCGGCGCAGCCGCGGTCATTACGGCATTGGGTGCCGTGTCGTTGCCCGTGTCGGTGGCCCAGGCGGCTCCGGTGTCGGTGAGTTCGGGGATGGAAATCAACATCGAGGAAACGTTGATCACCGTGGCCTCGTGCACATTGGGTGCTGTGGTCTCGCCAACAACCGCGCTGACCGCTGCTCACTGCGGCACCACCGGCGAAGCGGTCTTTGACTCCAGTGGCGACCAGATCGGAACGATCACAGCCAATCTCATCAGCAGGCAGGCAGATATCGCTGTCATCACCTTGGCTCCGGATGTACGCGCAGCGGTTGACCCGATCGATTGGAGTCCGGGCTTCTATCAGGGCCAGGCAGTGAGCAAAGACGGGATCAGCACCGGAAAGACCGTCGGCACCGTGACCGATCCCAATCTCACACTTCGCACCGCACACGGGTTCTCGCTGGCACCCCCGTTCTTTCTGACCCAGTCGACGCTGAGCATCGGAACCAACATCCACTCGGTCAGCGGCGACAGCGGATCAGGTATTCGTGACGCAGACGGCGACGTGGTCGGCATCCTCTCCTCCGGAGCGACTGCCGAAGACACACAATTCACACCAGTGTCCCTGGTTCCGGAAACACTGCGCTAACCGACGACGTGTTCGGCGATGCGGGCGCTGGACTCCAACGAATGTACGTAGCAAGTGGATGACCGTCGGGGGACGATGCCTGCTTGGATGGCCATTCGCAGAGCTCCATATTTCTGGGCGCAAGAAAATATTTCGCAATAGCGAACACGCCCGCGCTGGGCCGGGCCCGATGCGATTGTGAGATCGAGTTGAGCGATGAGCAGAGACCGGCGTGGCAGATGTCCACCCCAATGATCAAAGGCGAGTTGCTGTCACTCCTGAAGGTACTTGCGCCGGAGAAGAAGTGGACGAAGAGTTCGCGACTCAAGGACTATGTTGAGTTCGCGGTGGGAAGGTTTCCGCCTGACACTTCCGACGAACGAGAGCGGCGGGCGTTGCTGTTAGCGTACGTGTTACACGACAAGGAACGTCGTTGAGTGCGCATGTATCGCAGATGGCTGATGCGAGTGCCGACTACACAGTCAGATCGAGTATCTGATTCATCACCATCGGACGGATCGGCGGGTGGGAACTGCTCGACCTGCTCCACGCGCAGTTGGGTGACTGTGTTTGGGGTAGCGCCTCCGCGGCGACGACTTTGGACACCTACGCAGACTTCTTAGACGACGATCTCGACGCCGTTGAAATCGCCTGCATCAGGCAGCTTCCGCAACGCGTGCGGGCAAATTGTGGGCAGCGAGCACCAAGGCTGCTGACGATCAAGGCAGAATGACGCCCAACCTGCGTAAACAGGCGAGGCGAATCGGCGGAAGCAACGCCATGGCGTTCAAACCCCAGCAGCGAAACTAACTACCTTCTGGAAAGATGGTCTGGCCTGCGAGGACACATCTAGGAGTGCGACTCGAACCGCGATGATCGGTGTTGGGAGTCTAGGTCAGAGTGGCGGCATGTTCGTCCGCATCTGGGTCGCGGCGCTATTCGCCGCCGCCTCGACCTTGCTCCATCGTGGATCAGCAAGGTACGTCTCGTCCTCGACATCACCGAGTTCATCGATCAGCGGGCCCAATACGTCCCGAAGTACTTCGAGGCTAGCGACTTCGTTTTCGAATAAAATTACTCCGACCGCCATGAGCGGATCAGAGATGGCGTAGGTGTCGTCGAAGAGGATATGGACGCAATAGTCCAAATCACCACGCGGACCGTTAGCGAGCGCAAAGCGACTCTCTCGGGCACTAGCAAGCATGCGAACGGCGGCCACGACTTCGGATCGACGCTCAGGGTATCTAATCGCCTCTGGGCGTTCCACGTTTCCCCCCGTACCCCTTCCGTCAGAAGTAGAAGTGTCTAAGTGGCAGAAGAGAGGCGGGACGTCGGGTTTACTGACACAAGATCACCAGGCAAGTTCCCTATCGGCACATGCACGTTAATCCTTATCGGTAACTTCGACGAACGTCTCATCGAACGCCAAACGAATCACCAACATCTTCGATCCCGCGACTAATCCCGCGCCGACAATCGCATTGTTCGTAACGATCGGAAGCACACGATCAATGGTCTCTCCAACCAAGAAGAACTCAGGATCACCTTCAATAATATCTAATGCAATCCACTTGCCGTGATCGTCAACAAAGGCGCGGTTCTCATCTGACAATTCGCCCGAAAAAGGATCTTCCCAGACACCAGAATCGACGGCCAGCGCCTCACCATCAGCGCCTGACTCAAAGAAGAATGTGCTGTCCTCCAGACTTATCTCGATCGGCCCCTCGCGCCTGTCAATCGAACCATCAAGAGCATAGAATAGACGCCGAATTGCAATAACACGCTCTCCGGCATCGCATCGCTGTGCGAATTCGTGAAGCACATGCTCATTTCGAATCATCGGACGATCCTCGCGCCGTTGAACCAACCATTGTCTACGCCATCCTTGAGAATCGTTACAAACTCTCCATCCGCCTTGGCGAGCACCACGTCCCTTCCTTTAGCCACGGCGGGTGTACTGGCGGCAGTAACGGCAGCGGGCGCGACAGCGGTCGTGTGGGCCGGTTTGACCATTCCCCCAGTCGATCCAGAGCAAACGCACAGGCCACCAGTAGCACCCGCGCCTGCTCGTGCCATCCCCGTTATCGCCTGACCTGGTCTTTGACCCAGCCGATCGCGGCGTCAGCACCAGCCCAAAACCACCGTCCGCCAAGGGACAACGGGATCTTGCCCAGCGGAGGGAGTGAACGCGGTCAGCTCGGCTCAATGCGGTTGCGTACGGGTGCTCCCACAAAACGTGCGCGTCCAGCTGCACAACTGGACGCGTTAGCCAACAAAAGACGATCTGGCGGAAGCAACGTCATGGCATTCAAACCCCAGTAGCGAAACTAACTACCTCCTGGAAAGACGGGTTGACCTGCATTAACAGTTCGGAAAGTTCGTTCAAGGGGGACCTCGTCACCAACTAGAGCAATGGCCACTTCTCAAGGATTGAGATGAGCAGATCGTTGATTCGACTTGCGTACTCGGTTGGCTCCCAGTCATCGTCCAGCCAGCGGGCCTGCTCTAGTCCCACCACGCTCGCGATCGCTTCGCGCTGCTCTTTCGACGGAACTTCCCAGTACCCGATCTCGAAGAGCAGCTGCGGCTCCCTTCGAGTGAGTATCTCGACAAGAAGGTCACGCTCATCTGCCTGAAGCGACTTCAAGAATTTTCCCATAGTGCCTGAACCTCCTTACTGAGGATTTCTGACCGCGTTGCTGTTCTTCGGAATCGCCGTGACGACTTTGCCGGTGGGGTTGAGCACGACTTTCGCGTCCTTGCCCTCGTACACCCAGCTGACCCTTCCTTGGTGATCGACTTCGCGGATTGGTGGCGCGACGGGGCTGGTCACAGCGTCGTTTACAGCTTCGTCCTTGACCCCGCGTCCTCCGTCTCGTCCATTGATTTGTTCATCACCATGCTTTGTGCGTCCAGTAATCCCATGCGGAGGCGGCTCGTTCGCACTGCTTACCGCACCGCTGTTGCCCGGATCGTTATCTGAAAACCAGGAATTGATGGCATCGCGGATCTTATCCAACCCTGCCGAGATGCCACCGGGGAGACGATCCTCGACCATGCCCGGCAGTTGGTCGGGGTGATCACGCATCCACTGATAGCCATACTCCGCCATAATCGCCGCCAAAATGACAGCGAAAAAGCCTGCCACTACTAGAGCCGCTAGGGTGTCATCGACGAGGAAGAAGATGGGTGTGGCTTCGATGTCTTCGTCGTCTGAGGGCTCTTCGGGTTCGATGGGTGCGACCGGGACGGGAGCAACCGGAACAGCAGGCTCACCAGATGGTGCACCGGTTCCCTGGTTCCCTTGACCCTCACCAGGGCCGCCACCTTCTCCCAGGTTCGATGTGCCAGGATCATTCCCACCACCTTCAGGCCCTGATGTCGGCGGATTGGCGACCGAAGTATCCGGCGGCTCTGTCATAACGCCGCTCTCAGGAGCACTCGGAGTTTTCGGTAGTACAGCCGTGGCAGCGGCACCAGGACCTGACCCGGGGGCGGGTGCCGACGCCAGCCGGACACCAGAGCGCGACATCCGCCCCGCACTCGAGGCAGGACCAGCCGACAACGTCGAACCACCACCACTCAACCCACCCAGCGAACGACGCGCCACCTGACCAGCCCGCGGATGCGCCGCCGTCAACGCTGCCGCGCCACCAACCACACACGCCGCCAACGGATTCTCGGAATCATCACCATCGGACGGATCAGCAGGCGAGAACTGCTCAACCTGCTCCACATGCTGTCGGGTAACTGCGTCTGGTGTGTTGATCTTCAGGCCGTCGCTCGGAGTGCCTGGCGGTGCCTGCACAGCGGACGTCGTGTCGGTAGCCGGCGGCACGGTCGGCGCCTGTGCAGGTGCAGTCGTTAACCCTGGCTGGCCAGGAGTGTTTGGTGCGGCGGGTAGCTGCGTGCCGCCACCGCCGTTTCCGCCGTCACCGCCCGGGACGGGAACAATCGGTGTTCCGTTTCCCGGCCCAGGGTTCAAACCACCAGCACCGGCCTGCGGGCCACTGCCACCAATCTGCGGAGCTCCAGGGGCTTCCCCGACCGACGGCGGCGTCACCGTCTGCGGAGGCGGAACAGACACACACGGCCACCCCGGCCCGTACTGCGCACGAAGCTGGTCACACAACGCATCAGCCTGCGCCGGCCCAGCACCACCAATCAGCAAACCGGCCCACACGACCGCTGTCGCGCCCGCTGCCGTTACTGCCGCCAGCACACCCGCCGTCCAGCGCCTACCGCTGCCGCCCTGCATGCCTTGACCCGCGCCTGCTCGTGCCATCCCCGTTATCGCCTGACCTGGTCTTTGACCCAGCCGATCGCGGCGTCAGAACCAGCCCAAAACCCCTGTCCACCAAGGGACATCACCAGAATGAAAGCAAGGAACACCCACACTCGGCCGTAATCGGCTGACCATTCCCCCAGTCGATCCAGAGCAAACGCACAGGCCACCAGTAGCGCGCAGCCGACAAAGAAAGACACCGCTTTGATCACCCTGGGCGCGACACCGGGTGTATCAGCGTTCGGGCCGTGCGTTACCGCAGCGACATCGTCGTCGCTGGCATCACCCGCATTCAACGAGGGCCGCCGCGACAGATGCTGCGAACGGGCCGCGTCCTCAGCGGTAGCAGTATGCCGGGACGAACCTGCACCAGGAACAGTCGTGGTCATAACAAAGTCCTCCCCAGGACGATCAAGAAACGCAACCAAACGAGAATCGACTGGCGGCCGCTGAACTCGATAGCACAGCGTGCCAACGCTTTACAGGTAGTGCGGCTGTCCGTACACCTTGATCGTCGAATCCAACGTCGGCGTCGCGATCGCGACCGTGACCTGCGCTCGCAGCGCCACGGGCCCCAGGCAGCCATCCACTTTCACGTGGATACCACTCACCGAAATCGCGGCGTTCGCCTCCTGCAGCGACTTCAGACCCAGCTCCACATCGGTGATCGTTCCCGGCTTCAGCGACGCCGAGAACGACGGCATCACCGTCACACCGATATTCACCGCAGGCGGCCACGAAACGTTCAGGGCTGCGTTCGGCCCACCCTGAATCCCCACCTGCGCACCACCAGTCACATCCGTGTTTCACCCGACCTGCAACACCAGCCGCAGGCTACCGGCTTGCACTGGCTTGCCACCCGAACCCGCGATCGCCGCAGAGCCGGTGATGTCCACGAACCCTCACGCGTCCAGGGTGATTGATTGAGCGGCGGGACAGACCGAACCGCCTCACCCGACTTCGTGGCCGTCACCGTCCAACCATCAGCAGTCCTCCGATGCGCTAGCCGCAACAGAGAATGCAGAGCGGCGAAGTTGTGTACGGGTGCTCCCACAAAACGTGCGCGTCCAGCTGCACAACTGGACGCGTTAGCCAACAAAAGACGATCTGGCGGAAGCGGAGGGATTTGAACCCCCGGTGGTTTCACCCACGCTCGCTTTCAAGGCGAGTGCATTCGGCCGCTCTGCCACGCTTCCTTCGGACGTCAAACGCTGTTTGTTCGTCCGGACAGCAGACTACTTGACGCGGTTCTGCGGGTTGTCACGCAGCCATGTATCAACCTTCGAGAATGTGGTTCCCATGGCGTCACGCTCGTGGTCGTCGAGGTGATCAAGCAGGTAGGTCCGTACGGCGACGACGTGCCCCTTTGCCGCTTCGTGCAGTTTGTCCCGGCCGGCAGGGGTGATGCGACAGACCCTGTTGCGTGCGTCTTTGTCGTGATCTTTGGCCAGGCGTTCGACGAACCCTGCCTCGGCCAGCCGAGCAACCCTGCGGGAGATGGTGCTCTTCGTACTCAGCGCCCCGTCAGCCAGTGCACTCATGCGTAGTTGATCGTTCTCGGACAACAGCACCAGGATCCGGTAGTCGGCAAAGGTGAGGCCGGACGTTTCGACGAGCGCGTCGTTGATGGCGTCGAATAGGCGTTGAGTGCCGTTCATGAACGACCGCCACGCGATCTGTTCGGTGTCGTCGAGCCACGGCACAGCTGAATCCTCTGTCATAGTCCACATCAGTCGGCGATCAAGTTTTACAAACTCTGAGGTTACTCCTCGCAACCTAGCCGGTTGGAGCCACTATTCGACACAGAGTGTCACAACTGCGGTATCAGTGGAGCATGGGCAGCATGCGAGCAATGACGGTCAGAGAGTTCGGTCCACCGGAGAACCTGGTGGGGACGGAAGTAGACAAGCCGCGTCCCGGACCGGGGGAAGTCCTCATCAAGGTCGCTGCCGCCGGTGTCAACCGCGCCGACCTGCTCCAGCGCCAGGGCAATTACCCGCCCCCGCCTGGCGCCAGCGACATCATCGGCATGGAGGCTTCCGGAACCATCGACGAACTCGGCCCCGACGTCGACTCGTGGTCACCCGGACAAGAAGTCTGCGCCCTGCTCGCCGGCGGCGGCTATGCCGAATACGTCGCGGTTCCGGCCGGCCACGTGCTGCCGGTTCCCGATGGCGTGAACCTGGTCGAGGCCGCGGCACTCCCGGAGGTGGCCTGCACGGTCCTGTCGAACCTGAAGCGCACTGCGCACCTGCAGCCGGGTGAACTGGTACTCCTGCACGGTGGGGCGAGCGGCATCGGTACCCACGCCATCCAGTGGGCGAAGGAGTTGGGCGCGACCGTGGCCGTGACCGCTGGGTCTTCTGACAAACTCGATCTCTGCCGTGATCTCGGTGCGGACATCACCATCAACTACCACGACGACGACTTCCTCGAGGTGATCAAGTCGCACGGTGGCGCCGACGTCATCCTCGATATTATCGGCGCAAAGTATCTGGCCCGCAACGTATCCGCACTGGCCAAAGACGGTCGGCTCGTGGTCATCGGCATGCAGGGCGGGGTGAAGGCCGAGGTGAATCTCGGCGCACTACTCACGAAACGCGGAACGATCCACGCGACAGCGCTTCGGGGCCGAGACCTGGAGGACAAGGCCGCCATCGTCGCCGACACGGTCGCGACCACCTGGCCGATGATCGCGGCAGGCAGGGTCAAACCCGTTGTCGGAGCGACGTTTCCGCTCGGAGAGGCCGCCAAGGCCCACGCTTTGCTGGACTCCGGCAAGGTCACCGGGAAAGTTCTACTGACACTGTGACCACCACATTCGGCCCCCAGTGGTGCCGCCGAGGGAAATCTACCCTCGGCGGTACCGCAGCGGGACGAATGTGGTGGCGAGGTTGGTCTCAGCCGAGGGAACCCAGGGTCCGAACGAGCTGGTCGACCTCATAGGGCGTGGTGTACGGCCCGAGCCCGATGGTGACGGCGCCGCCGACATCACCCACCCCGATGCCGGTGAGCACCCGGCTGTTGACGTCAGCCAGCGCACAGATCCCGTTGTCGGCCAGCCGTCGCACCACCTTGTCTGCTGTCACACCCGACACGGTGAAGCTGACGGCCGGGATCCGCGACTGCGCTTCACCCACGACAGAGACCAGGTTCAACTGCCGCAGAGAGTGCAGCAGGTACTGCAACAAACGCTGCGAGTAATCGGCCAGACCGGTCATCGACTGGACCAGACGCTCGCGCCGGGTACCGGTCGACGATTCGTCCAGACCCGCCAAATGTTCGATCGAGGCGACCAGTCCGGCCAACAGTGCGTGTTGGTGGCCGTCCACCTCGAGTTTCTCCGGTCCCTCGGCGTCAGGTTTGAGTGACATCGATCGCACCCGCGACAACAATTCGGGATTCCGGAACACCAACGCCGCGGTCGACGGGCCACCCCACCGGGACGCGCTCACCACCAGGACATCGGCGCCGAGTTGTTCGATGTCGAGTGGCAGGTACGCGGCTGCGCTCGTCGCATCCACCACCAGCAGCCCGTCGACGGCATGCACTGCCGCTGCCGCCGTGGCGACGTCGACGACGGTGCCGATGGTGGAGGACGCCAGCGGCATCGCCACGACGCTGGTCGCGCGACTCACCAACCCCTCGTACTGCCAGACCGGGAGTTCACCGTTCTCGATGTCGACCTCTGCCCACCGGACCTTCGCGCCGAATCGATCGGCGGCACGCAGCCACGGCAGGACGTTCGCCTCGTCGTCGAGTCGGCTGACCACCACCTCCGAGCCCAGCCACACCCGGGTGTTCAAGCACTCCGCGAGCACGTTGAGGAGGTGTCCTCGCGACGGTCCGAGCACCACACCGCGCGGGTCCGCGTTCACGAGATCGGCGACGGCCTGCCGGGCCGCATCGATGATTCCCGCCGACTGCTTGGCAGCGGGATAGATGCCGCCGGGCTCGGAGACCAGCCCGCGGAACGCCTTGGACACGGTGGTGGCCACCGAATCCGGGATCTGCATGCCTGCCTGCGGATCGAGGTGGATCCAACCATCGCCGAGTGACGGGAACAGTCCCCGAACCCGTGCGACGTCATAAGCCATGGCAGCCACCTTAGACCGTCTCTCTGACCTCACACCCGGCAACGGATCTTGGCTTTCAGGGAAGGCGGGGCTGCTGTGGACCGGAACAGCCGCATCTGGACAATGGGAAGCATGGTCGACGATATTTTCAGCCAAGGTTCCCCCTCTGACGGCGGCGAGGGCATCGTTGTCGTCCCGTCCTCGGACTCTGAACAGACCGGCGGCGACGAGCAGCAAGGCGTCGCCGACATGGTCGAGCAGCCCGCAAAGGTCATGCGAATCGGCACCATGATCAAACAGCTGCTGGAAGAGGTGCGCGCCGCTCCGCTCGACGAGGCGAGCCGCGTCCGCCTGAAGGAGATCCACCGCTCCTCGATCCGCGAACTCGAGGACGGCCTCGCGCCCGAACTGCGTGAGGAACTCGAGCGGCTCGCGCTGCCGTTCACCGATGACGTCACCCCATCGGATGCCGAGCTCCGAATCGCCCAAGCCCAGCTCGTCGGCTGGCTCGAAGGGCTCTTCCACGGCATCCAGACCGCGCTGTTCGCCCAGCAGATGGCGGCCCGCGCGCAGCTCGAGCAGATGCGTCAGGGACAGCTCCCGACAGGCCAGCTGGGTGGCGGGCAGCCCGGGCAGCACGGAGTCCCCGGCACCGGGCAGTATCTCTGACACCTCGGTCTTCGCGGTAGGGTCGTCTCTCGTGTCAACAGCTGTCGATCCCGAGCCGGTGCGTCCGCCACCAGCGGAGTCCGATTCACGGACTTTTCGCAGGGCCTTCGGTGATCTGTCGTCGGGGTTCCGGCAGTCCGAACTCTGGCTGCTCCTCGGCTGGCAGGACATCAAGCAGCGCTATCGCCGCTCGCTGCTGGGTCCACTGTGGATCACCATCGCCACCGCGGTCACCGCCGTCGCGATGGGTTTGCTCTACTCCCAGCTGTTCGGCAACGAGATCAGCAGCTTCCTGCCGTACGTCATGCTCGGCTTCATCTTCTGGGGCTTCATCTCGGGATCGATCCTCGAAGGCGCCGAGCTCTTCACCACCAACGAGGGGCTGATCAAACAGATACCCGCCCCGCTCAGCGTGCACGTCTACCGCCTCACCTGGCGGCAGCTGATCATCTTCGCTCACAACATCCCGCTGTACGCCGTGTTGCTGATCATTTTTCCGCAGCCGGTGAACTGGACAGTGGTGCTGGTGCTACCCGGCATCGCGCTGTTGGTCCTCAACGCGGTGTGGGTCTCGATCGTGTTCGGCATCCTGTCCACCAGGTTCCGCGACATCGGCCAATTGCTCGCCACTGCAGTCCAACTCGTTTTCTTCATGACGCCGATCATCTGGAGCGCCACCGATCTCGAGAAGAACGTCGGTGCCGACTCGAGCCGCGTCAAGCTGGTCCAGATCAACCCGATGTACCACTACCTCGAGATCACCCGTGGGCCGCTGCTCGGTGAGTCAGTGGCGCTCTACCACTGGTTGATCGTCATCGCGTGCACCATTGGCGGCTGGGTCCTGGCGTTGATGATTTTGCGTAATTACCGTGCTCGCGTTGCGTATTGGGTGTGAGGTCATGAGTTCAGTCCGAGTCGATACCTGGGACGCCTGCGTCGATTTCCCCATCTTCGACGCCAAGACCAGGTCCATCAAGAAGTCGGTACTCGGTCGTGCCGGAGGTGTGATCGGCGCCAACGAATCCAACGTCGTGGTGGTCGAGGCGCTCAAACAGGTCAACCTGCACCTCGAACACGGCGACCGGATCGGACTCGTCGGCCACAACGGCGCCGGCAAGTCGACGCTGCTCCGCCTGCTCTCGGGAATCTACGAACCGACCCGGGGTTCGTGCTCCATCCGCGGTCGCGTGGCACCCGTGTTCGACCTCGGGGTCGGCATGGACCCCGAGATCTCCGGGTACGAGAACATCGTCATCCGTGGCATGTTCCTCGGCATGAGCCGGCGCGAGATGCTCAAGAAGATGGACGACATCGCCGAGTTCACAGAGCTGGGCGACTATCTGGCGATGCCGCTGCGTACCTACTCGACCGGCATGCGGGTCCGTGTCGCGCTCGGTGTGGTCACCTCGATCGACCCCGAGATCCTGATCCTCGACGAGGGCATCGGTGCCGTCGACGCCGAATTCATGAAGAAGGCCAGGGTCCGGCTGGAGGAGCTGGTGAAGCGATCCGGCATCCTGGTATTCGCCAGCCACTCCAACGAGTTCCTCGCGCAGCTGTGCGACCGGGCGCTGTGGATCGATCACGGCACCATCCGCATGGACGGCGGTATCGAAGAAGTGGTGCACGCCTACGAGGGGCCCGACGCCGCCCGCCACGTGCGCGAGGTCATGGCCGAGGTCAAACGGGATGGCTGACGCTGGGCCGAACGGCAACGCTGACGCGCGAATCGTCGCCGTGGTCGTGACCCACAAACGACTGGAACTGCTGCGCCAATCCCTCACGATCCTCACCTCACAGAGCCGGCCGGTCGATCACCTCATCGTCGTCGACAACGACAACGACACCGCAGTCGCGGAACTGGTTGCCGCGCAGTCGATTCCCGTCACGTACATCGGATCGAAGCACAACCTCGGCGGGGCCGGCGGGTTTGCTCTCGGCATGCTACAGGCGCTCGCTCTGGGTGCGGATTGGGTCTGGTGCGCCGATGACGACGGCAGGCCCGAAGGCCCCGAGGTTTTGAGCACACTGCTCGATTGCGCCGTCTCTCATCGCCTTTCCGAGGTGTCCCCCGTCGTCTGCAACATCAACGATCCTGACACCCTTGCCTTCCCGCTACGCCGTGGCCTGGTCTGGCGACGCAAGCGGTCGGAGCTGTTCGAGAACGGCGAGACCTCAGAGCTGCTGCCCGGGATAGCGTCGCTGATGAACGGCGCCCTGTTCTCCGCCGCCGCCATCGACGCGGTCGGCGTGCCGGACCTGCGTCTGTTCGTCCGCGGCGACGAGGTCGAGATGCACCGGCGACTGGCCCGCTCAGGTCTCGACTTCGGGACCTGCCTGACCACGGCGTACCTGCACCCGGACGGCACCGACGAGTTCCGGCCGATCCTCGGTGGACGGATGCACACGCAGTACCCGGACAACGAGACCAAACGCTTCTTCACCTATCGCAACCGCGGCTACCTCATGAGTCGTCCCGGGATGCGCAAGCTTCTCCCGCAGGAGTACGCCCGCTTCGGCTGGTATTTCCTGGTTCAGCAACGAGACGTCGCAGGCTTCCGCGAATGGCTGCGCTTACAGTCGCTCGGCAGACGCGAACGATTCCGAAAACCTTGATCAAAACAGGTTCATGACCTGCAGTGACGCGTTAGATTCGGTCGATGAGACCGACCGTCAAACTCTTGGGTATCGCGTGTGTGGCCACTCTGGCGCTTGTTTCTTGCTCTGATTCCGAGTCCGACAACACTTCCGGATCGTCGTCAACCGGCTCCCCGCCGATAACCGAGACGACACCCGCGAAGATCACAGCGGTGGTCGTGTCGACCCTCGCGGACCCGATCCCAGTACTCGGTACCGATAACCGAGTCCACATGGCGTACGAGCTCACGGTGACCAACACCCTGTCCCAACCGACGACGATCACCGGAGTGACCGCCTCGGCCGGGGACGAGGTGCTCGTCGAGCTCCAGGGCGACCAGGTCGGGCAATGGATGCGCCCGTTCGGCGCGACCGAGCTGAGCACCACACTCACGCCGGGCCAGGGCTCTCGCATCTGGATCGACGCCTCCGTCCCCGCCGAGGCGGAAACCCCGACCCAGATCGAGAATGAGATCAGTGTCGAGGTCGCTCAGGAAGATCTGCCGCTGGTGACCAAGACGATGACCGTGTCCTCGCTCACCCCAGTCCAGGACAAGACGCCGGTGACGATCGCCCCACCACTGGACGGAGCGGGCTGGCTGGACGGCAACGGATGCTGTGGTATGACCGCCCACCGGACGGCTGTCAGCCCCCTGAACGGGGAATATCATGCGCCAGAACGCTTTGCGATCGACTTCGTGAAGCTCGATGCCGAGGGCCGGCTCTTCACCGGCGACGTCACCCAGACCTCGAGCTACGCCTATTTCGGAACCGACATCTACGCCGTCGCCGACGGCAAGGTCGTTGCGGTCGTCGACGGTCTGAATGAGCAGATCCCGAGTGTCACGCCCACCGGATTGCCCGTAGACCAATACGCCGGGAATCACATCGTCCAAGACATCGGCAATGGTCACTACGTCTTGTACGCCCACATGCAACCGGGCAGTATGTCGGCGATCAAGGTGGGTCAGGACCTCACGACGGGAGACATGATCGGCCTGCTAGGCAATACCGGCAACACCGACGCGCCCCATCTCCACCTCCATGTCATGGACGGCCCGGACCCGCTGGCGTCCAACGGCTTACCTTTCGTCATCGACTCCTTCACCCTCGACAACGTGGTCGCGGGCGATGACGCGATCGAGGCGCTGATCACGACCGGCAACCCGCCCGCCTACGGACCACCGGTGTCCGATCCGGAGCGTAAAGACGAGATGCCGATGACCTACGACGTGATGACCTTCTCCGCTGGCAAGTGAGCGATTCGATCCCCAGCCAAACTAGAACGTGTTCTACTATCGAGAAGGGAACGAATCTAGGAGGATCTGCATGCGGTTCACCTTCGCCGAGGCGATGACCGATCCGAGTTATTACCTGCCGCTGGCCAAGGCCGCAGAAGCGGCCGGCTATGAGGGATTCACCATCCCGGACTCGATCGCATACCCCGAGGAATCCGACTCGACGTACCCGTACACCGAGGACGGCAACCGGGAGTTCCTCGAAGACAAAGCATTCATCGAGACCTTCGTGATGGCAGCCGCGATGGGTGCAGTCACCGAGAAGATCCGGTTCAACCCGTTCGTCCTCAAACTCCCCATCCGACCGCCGGCCCTCGTCGCCAAACAAGCCATGTCCGTGGCGACCCTGACGAACAACCGCTTCGCCCTCGGTGTCGGGACCAGCCCGTGGGCCGAGGACTACGACATCATGGGCGTCGACTACAAACGACGCGGTAAGCGGATGAACGAGTGCATGGACATCATTCGGGGCCTGAGCACCGGTGAATACTTCGAGTTCCACGGTGAGTTCTACGACATCCCGAAGATCAAGATGACACCTGCACCCAGCAAACCGATCCCACTCCTCGTCGGCGGGCACGCCGACCTCGCCTTGAAGCGAGCAGTAGTCCGCGGTGACGGCTGGATGCACGGCGGTGGGCAGCCCGAGGAGCTCGATGCCCTACTCGACAAGATCCAGGACATCCGGAAGGGCGAGGGCAAGCTCAACGATCCCTTCGAGATCCATGTCATCTCCTATGACGCCTACACGCCCGACGGCTGTAAGCGACTGGAAGACAAAGGGATCACCGATGTGATCGTTGGCTTCCGCATCCCGTACATCATCGGCAACGACACCGAGCCGCTGCAGAAGAAGATCGACAACCTCAACATGTTCGCCGATTCGGTGATCAGCAAGGTCAACGGCTGATCCGCGACCCGGCGGATCAGGAAACCAGCTGAGCGCGAAAGGCACAAAGCGCGGCCTGCACGCGGTTCTGGGTTCCGAGTTTGGTGAACATCGCCGATATATGGGTCTTCACGGTGGTCTCACTCAGGTACAGGGTCGCGGCGATATCCGCATTGGACGCACCCGTCGCCAACGCGCGCAGCACGTCCAGTTCACGAGGACTCAGCGCCGACAGATCGGCCGCCGGCGCGCTGACCTGGGTCGACCCTGCCGACACGATCCGGCGCAGGGACTCCTCACTGAACAGCGTGTTGCCAGCAGCGACGGCGCGCACCGATTGCTGAAAGGTCTGCGGCGGCTCGTCTTTGCTCAAGAAGCTGTGCGCACCGGCCGAAACCGCTTGGACCACGAGATCATCGACGTCCATGGCGGTCATCGCGATCACCTTCGGCGGGGACGGGTGCGCGAGCAGCTGCCGGGTGGCGTCGAGGCCGCCGACCCGCTTCATCTTCAAGTCCATCAGCACCACATGCGGTCGATGTCTGGCAACGGCCCCCGGCACCTGATCACCGTCGTCGACATCGGCGACCACCACGATGTCATCGGTCGCGGCGAAGATGTCCGAGACGCCTCGACGCACGAAGGGATCATCGTCGGCGATCAGCACGGTGATCACGTGGGTTCTGGTCATGGTGAGGTCAGGATAAACGGTGGCGCCGACACCGCCTTCGCATCCTCACGCGTGCCAGGGCAACCAGCAGTCCAGGACGAACTCGTCGCCGAGCACACCGGCCTGGAACGTACCGCCGATGTTGTGGGCCTGTTCGGCCAGCCCCGGGAGCCCGGTCCGCGATCCGGGCGGAACCGTCGGCGGTCGGGAACTGAGTTTGTTGCGCGTATTGATCCGGACGCCGTAGATGTCGGCGCCGGTGATCGCGATGTTGATGGTCTGGTCTGCCGCGTATTTCTGGGCGTTGGTCAGCGACTCCTGCACCACACGAAAGGTGACGTGTCCGGAGACCGTGCCCACCGTGCCGGGACGCAAGTCGGTGAACAGCGTGGCGTGCTGACCCGCCGCACGAGCTGACTGAATCAGCTCGGCGATGCCGTCGATCCCCTGTTGGCCACCCCGCTGAGCAGGCACCGAGCCTCGGAGCACCCCGACAATGCTCTTGAGTTCATCGAGCGCCTCATGAGCCGTGGACCGGATCATCGACGCATTGGTGACTATCTTCTCCGGGTTGTCGGTACCTCCCACCTGCACCGCCCCGGCGAGCAACGAGATGCGGCTCAGGCTCGCAGCCAGGGTGTCGTGCATGTCGCGGGCGATGCGCGTGCGTTCCTCGGTGCGGATCATCTCGTCACGCATCACATCGGTCTGTTTGGTCGCGCGGTCTCGGCTGAGTTCGGCGCGGGCGAGCTGCACCTGGGTGTGCCGCAGGACCGCGACTGTCACAACGATTCCCACGAGCCCTGCTCCTGCTACCCAGGGAATCCACAATGGGATTCCCCATTCCAGCCTCGGCATTCCCTCAGCCGGCGTCTGACGCATCGTCAGGACCGAGTTGTCCCGGGTACGAAATGCGTCGTATGTCAGCGATATCGCACAGGCGAGGTACACCGCGCCCGCGGCAGCCGCCAACCGCAGCCCGCGCTGTGACCTGGCAAGCGCGTACAGCGCGATCAACGCAGCGGTGGCGTCGGTCGAGAAGAAGAGTGGACCTGCCACTGACAGCGCCAGCACATAGGTGGGGTAACGATGTCGCCACACCAACGCGGCGGCCGCGAGGAGATTCAGGAGCAGCCCCACCGTGTAATTCCAGATCGGTACGTTTCCCGAGGCCTGAGTGAGCACGAGAGCGCCGAGCGTGCAGAACACACTCAAGCTCACCGCTCCGGTGGTCCAGAGCCGGCGACGAATCGTCTCTCCGGAAGTTTCACTCACGCTTGGAGGCTACGCACCCTCTCTGACTCTCCACGATCGGCCGGAAGGTCGGACCTGGCGGGACATCCGACCGAAAGGATGAGGCGGGCCGACCCATCGGCCGAGGCGGACCTGCCGGTCGCTCGGGTGTGCTGTTCACACCACGCCAACAACCCCCAGCCGAGGAGGATTCGCCATGACCAACCCAGGTCAGCCCGGAGACCAGCAGCCCTACAACCAGCCCCACGGGACCAATCAGCCGTATGGCGCAGCGCCCTACCCGCCGCAGAAGAAGAAGCGGAAGGTGTGGCCCTGGATCGTGATCGGCGTCCCCGTCCTGCTCATCGGTGCCTGCACCGCGATTCTCGCGGGCAGTATGGGTGGTGACGAAGAAACAAGCGTCACAAAGGCTTCCGGGACCAGCACCGCGGCTGAGGCTGCGGGACCGGGGTTCCCGGGCAAACTCGACGACGACACCGTGGCACTCGGCGGTGACACCATCACCCGCGACAACCTCGAATACACCGTCGCCCCACTGACTCCGGTCAACACCACGTTCGGCAACTACCTCTGCAGCACCGTCACCATCAAGAACGTCGGCGACAAGCAGAACGACTTCAACAGCTACATCGACTGGAGCCTGCAGGACGCCACGGGGACCATCCGCGACGCGACCTTCGCCCCCGAGCGGGAACCACTGAACTCAGGGGAGATCGCGCCGGGCGGGCAGACCGCAGGAGATGTCTGCTTCGACTCCCGACAGGGGTCACCGGCCGGAACCTACGTCGTGTTG
The DNA here is from genome assembly GCF_003217475.1 of Williamsia limnetica. Taxonomy (GTDB): domain Bacteria; phylum Actinomycetota; class Actinomycetes; order Mycobacteriales; family Mycobacteriaceae; genus Williamsia; species Williamsia limnetica. The sequence goes on from NZ_QJSP01000004.1 coordinate 19,102, forward strand.
TTCGAGGACACGTTCTCGCTGTCCTCGGACCGCCTCGCCTGGGTCAACACGCTGTAGCCCGCCCGCCCACAAACGCGCCGGAAATACGAGGACGCGCCACCTATTTCTGGCGCGTCTTCGTAGAGGTGGCGCGTGTGCGGGGCCGGGTCACCGGATCTTGAAGATGACCGCCCGCTGGACCACGAAATTGATGACGGTCGCGGTCCCCTGCGCGATCACGAAGGCGAGCAGGCTCCAGTGGATCTGCTCGTCCCACAACCGCGAGAGGCCCGTGTAGATGCCGACCTGCACCGCGAACGTCACCAGATACAACACAGCGACCGCGAAGAAGCGGGCGGCGCTCGGCTCGGCACGGAACGTCCAGCGTCGGTTGATGAGGTACGCCATGGTGGTCCCGCAGACGAAGCCGACCGCCTTTGCGGCCCACTCAGGAGCTCCGAACACGTACTGCAGCAGCAGCGTCAGGCCGAAGTCGAGGATGCCCGAACCGGCGCCGGTGATGACGAACCGGACGAGCTGGGTCTTCAGATCGACGTCGGTCGAGGCCTCTTGATCATCGAATGGCACTTCGATCGGCATCGGTGCATGGGCAGATCCGAATTGCTCATGCGTTCGGTGCTCGTCGGCCCGCTCATCTGACACCCCGACACCCTAGCTTCTGTTCTCGGATGCCTGACGTACGGTGCTTCGATCGCCTACCGTCGAGATGTGGGTGCCAGGCTTCTCGTCCTCATGTTGTCCCTTTTGTTGCTGGCTGCGCCTGCGACCGCCGCTGCCGCGCCCGCCCCGACAGTCGGGGACCAGCCTCGCTGGTCCGGGCTCGATGCCCGGCAGTACAACGGCCCTATCCCCGACCTGCCCGGCATGCTGATCCGATCGGTGCCGATGGACCCCGCGTTGGTGGACGCGCCGGTCGGGAGCGCTTTCCGAATTCTCTACTCCACGCCGAACCAGCATTCCGACCGCGCGACCAGCACCGCTTTCGTCTACGTCCCGCGCGGCCAGGCGCCGGTAGGAGGATGGCCGGTGGTCGCCTGGGCTCACGGCACCGTCGGACTGGGCGACGACTGCACGCCCTCGGCGAACCCGCTCGGAACACGTGTGCTGACGTTGATCGAACACTGGCTCGCCCAGGGATACGCCATCGTGGGCACCGACTACGCCGGTCAGGGCACACCCGGACTCATGAGCTACCTGAATTCACAGGTGCAGGCGACATCGATCATCGATTCTGTCAAGGCGACCCATCAGATGGGTTTGCCCCTCTCACCGAAGTACGCGATCACCGGCCAGTCACAGGGTGCAGGCGCGGCGTTGAACGCGGGCAGGCGCGCCACAGAACTCGACGCCGGATCACCGCTGGACTACCGCGGTGTCGTCGGCACGGGCACCCCCGCGAACATCGAGTGGTTGGTGCAATTCGGTGGACCCGAGTTCCCGCCGGTGATACTGCCGGCCGGTCTGACCACCTACGCGATGTACATCGTGGCCGGACTGCGCGATGCGCGCCCTGATCTCGACGTGGACGGCGTACTCACACCGCTGGGTCGCCGACTCGCCGATACCGCTGAGACGATGTGCCTGACCTCGTTCAAGAACCTCATGGACGGCCGCGATCTACGGCAGGCCTTCGCCAAGCCGGTGGCATCCCTGCCCGATGCATACGGTGCGCTGCGACAGCACATGCAGACACCTGCGACGGGATATGACCGCCCGGTGTTCTTGGGTCACGGTCTGCTCGACATCGACGTGCCGATTCCGTTCCCGGCCTCGCTGGTTGTCGAGATGCTGGCCGCCCGCGAGCCGGTGGAAGTCCACGTCTACCCGGCAGACGACCACTTCACCGCCATGTCGGCGTCGATCAGCGACGCCACCCGTTTCATGAACACGATCATGCGTTGATCTCCCTGGTGCGAAAACCTGCACGCGTATCTCAGGGAATGACCGGTAAGTAATTCACGACGATTTTTCACGCCGACCCATCTGATATCTCCAGGGTCTCGAATGCCTCAGGACCGGATGTCCATGGGATCACGACAGCACACGTCGTGGCCCGATGCCAGATCCAAACGGGGGTGGCCGATTTGACCGAATTTGTCGAGATCCGCGCACGCGCGCCCGATCCTCGCGCGGCGCAGACCGCGGGACCGAGCGGCCGGTGAGTCACCGCGCCCCAGACCACACTCCACCGCCACCCTCACCGGGCGGCGTTGCTCCGCACGCCCGCACCACCCTGATCGTGGTGTGCCTCGGCGTGTTCATGTTGCTCCTGGACATGACGATCGTCTCGGCGGCGCTCGCCGACATCCAGTCCGACCTGTCTGCGGACCTCAGTGGCCTGCAATGGGTCGTCGACGGCTACGCCCTGCCCATGGCTGCGTTCCTGCTCACCGCGGCGACGCTCGGAGATCGCCTGGGCCGCAAGCGGATGTACGTCGGTGGCCTCATCCTGTTCGTGGCCGCATCGATCGGTTGTGCACTTGCCGGCAGCATCACCGTCCTCGATGCGGTTCGTGTGGTGCAGGGCCTCGGCGGTGCGATCATGCTGGGTGTCTCGCTGCCCATGATCGCGGCCGTCTACCCCGCAGGCACAGGCCGCTCCACCGCGATCGCCATCTACGGCGCGGTGATGGGCGCAGGCAGTGCTGCCGGACCACTCCTCGGCGGCGCACTCGTGGATGCGTTCGGCTGGCCATCGATCTTTCTCGTGAACATCCCGATCGGTGCGATAGCGCTGGTGTTCGCACTGATGCGGGTCAACGAGTCACTGGGTGACACCACCCGGCGGGTCGACGTCGTGGGAACCGTCACGTTGAGCATCACCCTGGTCGCCGCGGTGTACGCGATCATCGAAGGCAACGCCAAGGGGTGGACCTCACCACTGATCCTCGGATTGTTCGCCCTCGCAGCGCTGTTCGCCATCGCCTTCGTGGTCTGGGAACTGCGGGTGAGCGATCCACTGATGGATCTGTCGGTGGTGCGCAGACCTGGTTTCGCCGGGGTGTCACTCGCGGCGTTCATCACCTCGGGCACCCTGATCGCCGCAACCAACTATCTCGCCCTGTATTTCATGAACACGCTGCAGTTCACCCCGTTCGAGGCCGGGGTCCGCGCGCTGCCGCTGACCATCGCCTGCGTGATCGGCGCACCGCTGGGGATGGTCATCACCCGCAAATTGCCGATGCATCAGGTGGTTCCGCTCTCGACGGCACTAATCGCCGCGGGACTCTGGGCGATGACGGGCATTTCCGCCGACACCGGTTGGACACACTTCATCACCGGGATGGTCGTTGCCGGTTTGGGCGTGGGCATGATGAGTGCCATCGCCTCCGATGCGGCCCTGACGTTCGTCCGCGAAGCCGATGCCGGGATGGCGACCGGTGTCGTCAGCACCGCAAGACAGGTCGGCACCGTGATCGGGATCGCCGGTATGGGCGCATTGTTCACCCACTTCGCCACCGCGAGCGCCAGGGACGATCTGGGGTCGCTGACGGTCGGAGGCGTCCCTGTCGACGTCCCCGCCTCGGACTCGGCCGCCATCACCGACGGTCTGGGATCGGGCGCCGGCCTACAGATTCTGTCGTTCATCCCGGAGCAGTACAGCGCCGCGCTGACCGAGATCACCCGGCTGATCCGCGATTCGTCCGCCGCCGGCCTGCAGGCCGCACTGCTCGCGGCGGCGACCGCCGCGACGGTGTTCACGCTTGTCGTCTACGGCCTCATCCGTGCTGATCGTCACCGATCCGCATCTGCAGCAGCCCCAGAAAGGGAACTCCATGACGGTCACCCCGCTCATTCCAGCAGCCAATGACAACGGCTACTCCATCAGTCTGACCACCGACCCCACCGATATCGAGCACGCGGAACGATTGCGCTACAAGTTGTTCGCCGATGAAATGGGCGCGTCTCTGCCCAATGCGGTGCGCGGCGAACACACCGGCGAGATGATCGACATCGATCAGTTCGATGCTCACTGCGATCACATGGTGGCCCGGTCGGAGGCCACCGGCGAGGTGGTGGGCTGCTTCCGACTCCTCCCGCCACACGGGGCCAAGGCAGCGGGCGGATATTTCACCGACACCATCTTCGATTTCGGTGATGGTCTCGATGCCGCACGCCCGACGTTGTTCGAATTGGGCCGCGCCGCAGTGCACTCCGAGCACCGTAGCGGCGCAGTGATGGGTCTGCTCTGGGCCGGCGTCCTGAAGTATCAGGAACTCAACGGCTACGAGTACGCCATCGGCTGCGCCTCGGTCCGCATGGAAGATGGCGGCCCCCGCGGGTCACTGGTCCGCCGGGTCCGCGACTTCGCCTTCGGCCTCAACGTGGCAGATCCGGAGTTGCAGGTGACACCGAAGAACCCCGTCTTCGTCGACGGCCGAGGCCTCGACGACATCGCCGATCCCGGCCGTGGTGTCAAGATCCCGCCGATGGTGCAGGGCTGCATGAGGATCGGCGGCGCCGTGTGCGGTCCGCCGTCCTACGACTCGGACTTCGACATGGCCGACTTCGTCATCCTGATCACTCGGTCGAGACTCAACCACCGTTACCTGCAGCGGATGACCGAGGCCGCGCTTGCGCGCTGACCGCCCGAACACGCAGACCCACTCGCCTCCCATGAAGGGCTGATCGGCATGTCGCACGACACTTCCACCGTAGACCTCGTCGGGATCGGTTTCGGCCCAAGCAATCTGGCCCTGGCCATCACCGTCTCCGAGCACAACGAGACCCACCCCGGACTTCCGCTCAGCGCCCACTTCTATGACAACAAGGATTCCTTCGCCTGGCATCCGGACATGCTGATCCCGGGAGCGCAGATGCAGGTGGCCTTCCTCAAAGACCTGGTCACCCTGCGGAATCCGCAGAGCCGTTTCACCTTCATCAACTATCTGTGCACGCGGGGCCGGCTGGTCGACTTCATCAACCATCAGACATTCTTTCCCTCGCGCGCCGAGTTCTCCGACTACCTGGGATGGGCCGCGGGACAGGTCGAGGACAAGGTCACCTACAACACCTCGGTCACCCGGATCGAAGCAGACGGTGACGAGTTCCTGGTCCACATCGAGGATCAGGACGGGGCGGCCGGCACCGTCCGCGCACGCAACGTGGTGGTCGGCGGCGGGATCACCCCCGCGCTACCCGCACATGTCTCACCGTCCGTTCGCCAGTGGCACAGCTACGGCCTACTCGGGAGGCTCGACGAACTTCCCGACCTGGTCCACCAGCGATTTGTGGTCGTCGGCGCAGGGCAGAGCGCCGCCGAGATCACGACGTACCTCCACGACACCTATCCCCAGGCGCACGTGCACGCGGTCTTCGGCAAGTACGGGTACACCCCAGCCGACGACAGCCCCTACGCGAACCGGGTGTTCGACCCCGATGCGGTCGACGACTTCCACGAGGCCCCCGTCGAGGTACGCGAGCGGTTGCTGGACTACCACCGCAGCACCAACTACTCCGCCGTGGACTCCGAGGTCATCGCCGAGCTGTACGCGCGGGAATACCAGGAGAAGGTGCATGGCAATCGCCGACTGTTCATCCACGGCGCCTCACGTCTCGATGCGGAGAAGACCGAGGAGACCAGCGATGGTGTGCGGGTGAGGATCGACCACCTGCCCACCACCACAACCCAGACCGCCACCGCAGACGCGGTGGTGTACGCCACCGGGTTTCGTTCGATCGACCTACGCGAGCTGCTGGCCGAGCCCGAGAAGGAATTCTGCTTCGACGACTCCGGGCTGCCCCAGGTCTCGCGGGACTACCGCATCCGGCGGCCCACCGACCGACAAGGCAACGTGTACCTCAACGGCGGCGTGGAACACTCCCATGGACTCACCGCGACGCTGCTGTCGAACATCGCTGTGAGATCGGCCGACATCGTCGATTCGATCGTCGGCAACATCACGGATTGAACTGCGTCACTCCCGCAGGATCGAGCTCATCTTCTTGCCCCTGGCAACCTCGTCGACGAGCTTGTCCATGTACCGGATCTTCTGCATCAGTGGGTCCTCGATCTCCTCGACGCGATGTCCGCAGATCACGCCGGTGATGCGTTCGGCGTTCGGGTTGAAGGCGGGTGCCTGCGCGAAGAACGTCTGCAGATCGGTCTCGTCCTCGATCACCTGCCGGAGGCCGGCGGGGTCGTACCCGGTAAGCCAGCAGATGACCTGATCGACTTCGTCGCTGGTGTGGTCTTTTCGCTCTGCCTTGGCCACGTAGTGCGGATAGATGCTGGCGAAGCTCGTGGTGAAGATGCGATGCCCTGCCATTGAAGCTCCTCGGGGTCGGTTGGCGTCCATCCTGCCAGGTCGATATCCGCCCAGACGCTCTGCGCCGCGTCAGTGCCCCGCGAACGCCTCCGCCAGCCACCACGACCCGCCGTCGTCGGCGATCTTGGCGTCGATCACCAGCGGCCGCGCAGCACCGGATGCGTAGCCGTCGACCCACGCACGTACCGCATCCAGGTCTCCAATGGTACGAACAGTGACACCCTGGGCACCGAACCCCTCTGCAACAGCGGCGATGTCGTTGTCCGGGAAGGTCACGGTGGTGTCGTCTCCGCCGACGAAGTGGTGCACCTCGGCCCCGTACGCCGAGTCGTTGTAGACGATCATCACCAGTGGCAAACCGAGCCGTACCGCGGTCTCGAGTTCTGAGATGCTCATCAGGAATCCGCCGTCGCCTGTTCCGAGCACCGGTAGCCGATCAGGTTGCGCGAGAGCAGCACCGATAGCGGTGTACAGGCCGAGGCCGATCGACTGATAGGCCTGCGTGAAGCAGAAACCGTTTTCGTCGGGCACCGAGAGGTGGGTCGATGGATAGCCCATGAAATTGCCGGAGTCGATCGCCACCACTCGGTCGGCAGGCAATATCTCGTCGAGCGCGATCGACAGCGTGCGGGGATCGATGTGTTCGTCGGTGGAGATGTCGTCGACCGGAACATCGCGCCAGCGCGATGATTCCGCGATCCGTGTACGTACCTCATCGGTCCGGTACCTCGTGCGGCCCTGCGGCCCACGGCGCCGGCACTCGTCGAGCACATCAGCAGCCGTCAGCCCACAATCGCCCACCACCCCGAGCGCCACCGAACGGTGTGCACCGATCCCATCCACCTCGTCATCGATCTGCACCACCCGGGTGTCGGCGCCGATCAGCTTGCCGTGGCGCATGGTCCACTGATTGAGCGCACATCCCCAGCCGACGATCAGGTCGGCGCCGGAGATCAGCTCGGCGGTGGTGGGCGAGGAGAACCCACCAGAGATACCGAGGTTGAACGGGTCGGCGGCGAACAGTCCGTTCGCCACCGCGGAGGTTGCCACCAATGCACCTGTCGCCACGGCGAGTTCGGAGATCGCCGAGCCGGCGGCACGCGCCCCCCGCCCGGCAACGAACACCGGCCGCCGAGACGACGAGATCTCATCGACCAATGCGCTCACCGCCTCTGCCGATGCGCGCACCTTCGGTGGCTCGAACGACGCCACCACCGGCCCGTCCACCGACGCCGCCATCGCAGCCACGTCGATGGCCACATTGAGGACCACGGTGCGCCGCGCGGTGACAGCGGTGCGGTAGGCACGCGTGACGTCGGCGACCACGGTGTCGGCCGAGTACACCCGGTCACTCACCGCGCCGACGCTCCTCGTGAGCGCTTCCTGGTCGATGCGAAAGTTGGAACGCAGCGCCGCGGCCGGGCTGTCGGCCGTGAGGACGATCATCGGGGTCCGACTCTTCGCGGCCTCGGTGATGCCGGTCATCGCGTTGGTGAGCCCGCAACCTTGATGCAACGACACCACTCCGACGCGCGATGACATCCGCGAGTAGGCATCGGCCATCGTCGCGGCACCGCCCTCGTGGCGGGCCGCCGTGAACGCGACCCCGCCCGCGCGCAGCGCATTGGTCATCACGAAGTTGCCACTGCCGACCACGCCGAAACAGTGACCGGCCCCGAGGTCGGCGAGGACTCGGCCGACGACGTCGGCGACAGTGGGTCCGTAGGCGCTCACGCCCCGGCCTGGCCGACGCCGATCTCCTCCGGCGCAGCGTTGTCGACGACAGCGAGCACGCGAGACGGACTGCCCGTACCGCCGACGATGGGCAGCGGGCTCACCACGATCATCGCGCCGGTGGCCGGCAAGCGACCCAGGTTACGCAGTGAGGTGAGGCCGTACTTGTCGTTGCCGAGGAAGTAGTTGTGCACCGGGAAGGCAGGATCGAAGCCGCCGGCGAGCCCGGCGTCGACGCCGACGGTCTCCACACCGAGACCGGTGATGTCGCGCTCGCCCGCCAGCCACTCGGCGCAGTCGACAGCGACACCCGGGGTGTGCGAGCCGGTGTCGTCGATACCCAGGAACGCGTCCTGCGAATGGCCCCGTGATTCCCATCCGGTACGCAGCAGCAGCCAGGCACCTGCGGCCAGCCGGCCGAACGTGCTCTCCCACTCCTCGACGTCGGCGATGGTGAGGAGGTAGTCGGGATCGCCGGCGACCTTTTCGGTGAGATCGAGAACCGCCGCCGGCCCGATCAGTCGCGACACCGGGATCTGCGAGACGTCGTCGCCGTCTCGACCGGTTATCCAGTGGACCGGCGCGTCGATGTGGGTGCCGATGTGCTCACCGGTGTGGATGTTGTTGTGCCGCCAGAACGGGCCCGGCTCGTTGTAGGCGCTCACCTCTTCGAGGCTGAAGTCGATGAGGTTGACGAACGGCTCAGGCAGCCGCAGGGCCGGGGTGTCGGGGCTGAGCGGTGTGGTCAGGTCGATGACCTCGAGGTCGCCGGAACTCAGAGCGGTGAGGAAGGCAGAGATGGTCGGGGTGGCCATGAGGTCCTCTCGTAGGTACGCGGACGTAGTCGTTCCCATTGTGTCGCCTCCGCGAGGAGGGAATCACATGTGAGCTAGGCGCTGATGTCGCAGAGCTTTTCAAGCTCCTCGAGCGCGGTGTCGAGGTGGGTCAGCAGTCGCTGCAGACTCGGCACCTCTGCGCGTGCACCGGTGAGTCCGAAGTTCACCTTGTCGCCGTTGGTGGCCACCGTGATGTTCAGCGCCTGACCGTCCAGGGCGATCGACGCCGGGTACACGCCGTCGAGTTTGGCGCCGTTCCAGTACATGTCCTTCTGCGGCCCAGGAACATTGGAGATGATGACGTTGAACGGCGGCGGGGTGTACCGGACGAAGCCCGGCAACGTCGACAGCGCCAAGGGGGCTGCGACAACGGCGCCGAAGCCCAGCGCCTGCAACGGACTCAGTTCCCGGATGACCTGTTTGCTCGACCGCGTCGAATCGACGAGCGTCGCCAGTCTGCGCTCGGGGTCGGGCTGATCGGTGGCCAGATTCGCGAGGATCGCAGTCACCGCATTGCCCTCGGACGAATCGCTGTCCTTGGCGTGCATCGACACCGGCATCATCGCGATCAAGGGCTGTTCTGGCAGCGCGTTCTGATCGATGAGGTACGAGCGCAGCGCACCGGCGCACATCGCCATCACCACGTCGTTCATCGTGATGTCGAGCGCGGCCGCAACAGCCTTCAACCGCGTCGCCGACCATTGCTCGGCGGCGAAGCGGCGGGCCCCACCGATCGGCACGTTCAACATGGTGCGCGGCGCCTGGAGCGGCAACTTCAGATTGTGATCGCGCACCGCCCGTATCCCTACGCGGGCGGTCGCGGGGGCGAAGCCGGCCAGCTCGCCGGCGACCTTCCAACCTTCCGACAGGATGCTCCGCGACACCTCGTCGGATGTGGAGTCCAGCTTGGGTCGTCTGACGAACAACTCCGGATCCCAAGGGGCACGGCCAGATCGGGCCTCAGCATCCGGCGACAGCGTCTTTTCCAGCAGCTTCAGCGCGGACACCCCGTCGACCAGTGAGTGGTGGATCTTCGTGTACAGCGCGATGCGTCCATCCGCCAGACCCTCGATCAGGTGCAGCTCCCACATCGGCCGATGCCGATCCAGCATCGCACCGTGATTCGCCGAGACATAACGCAGCAGCTCGCGTACCCGCCCTGGACGCGGCAACACCGTGCGCCGGACGTGGTATTCGAAGTCGACGTCCGAGTCGTAACTCCAGCGGACCGTTCCCATCAAACCCACCGGCGAGGCCGGGCGTTTGCGGAACAGCTTGTGGACCTCGGTCTGCGATTGGAAGGCCGCGAACATCTGCTCACCGAGATCGTCCGAGCCCTCGGCCGGTTCGAAGAGCTGTAGCCCGCCGACGTGCATCGGATGCTCCCGCGACTCGGCCAACAAGAACATTGATTCGGTGATCGGCATATACGGCATGGGCACTCCTGGGGGTTCTCGTCGGTGCAGTGATGCCCGTGTCTCGAAGTAATGTGACACACGTTACAAGCTTTGGGCCCGGGCGTACGGGCGGCGTCGGCAATCACGTGGTTTGGGCAGGCGCCGACGGGGAACTCCGTGGGATATGCGCTTCGGATACACACTGATGACGGAACAAAGCGGGCCCAAAGACCTGGTGCGTTACGCGGTGGCCGGCGAGAAGGCAGGCTTCGACTTCGAGGTCTCGAGCGATCACTACTCGCCCTGGCTGGTCTCGCAGGGCCACGCCCCGTACGCCTGGAGTGTGCTGGGTGCGGTCGCCCACGCCACTGAGCGCGTCGAACTCGCGACGTACGTGACCGCGCCGAGCATCCGGTATCACCCCGCAGTCGTCGCCCAGAAGGCCGCGACCATGCAACTCCTCGCCGACGGACGCTTCATCCTCGGCCTCGGGTCCGGAGAGAATCTGAACGAGCACACCGTGGGTCAGCGGTGGCCTGCCGTGGACGAGCGTCACGACATGCTGGTCGAGGCAGTCCAGATCATCAAGGCCCTGCACGCCGGGGACCTGGTCACCTATGAGGGAGACCATTTTCGCGTCGACTCGTCCCGCATCTGGGATCTGCCCGACGAAGGCATCCCGATCGGTATCGCAGTGTCCGGCGAGAAATCTGTGGAGCAACTCGCGCCGCTGGCCGATCATTTGATCGCCACCGACCCCGAGCAGTCGCTGGTCTCGCACTGGGACGAGGTGCACGACGGCCCGTCGCGCAAGATCGGCCAGATCCCCATCTGCTGGGATCGCTCCAAAGAAGCGGCAATCGCTCGTGCACACGATCAGTTCCGTTGGTTCGCGGGAGGCTGGCGCGTGAACGCCGACCTGCCGACGACCGCATCATTTGCCGGTGCAACGCAGTTCGTTCGCCCTGAAGACGTGGCGTCGTCGATAGCCTGCGGGCCCGATCTCGATGAATTGGCCCACAGCGTCAAGCCGTTCATCGACGCGGGCTTCACCGATGTTGCGCTGGTCCAAATCGGCGGCGACAGCCAAGACGAGTTCTTGGCAGAAGCCGCCGAACCGTTGCTGCAGAAACTACGTGGACTGTGACCGCTGCTACGTAACCCACGCCGCCTCGGCATCTATCACAGAATTATCTCGATCCCTTTTAACCGCCGCCTGAGAGAAACACTTCTGAAGCGCCCGAATATCACGCGCTCAGAGCAACGTGCTCCGGCATCGCCGTACGCAGCTCGAGCTCGTCGAGGACAGCGTCGATGACCGCGAGCGCGTCGTCGAGTACGCCCGCCCTCGACCACAGACCCCACCACTCCGAATGACCAGCCCTGATCCGCGTCAGCGCACGAATCGCCAGCTCAGCGAGGTCGACCGGTACTACGAACTGCTCGATCAGATCTGCACTCGGACCGTAATCGGGCGCCAACAGCGGCCCGCCCGGCAAGCTCGACGCCACCGTGGTCGCAGCAGCGATCGCCGCGAACTCCTCGGCGATGTGATCGTGTTCCAGAACGACCCTCAACGCCGTTCGTACCACGTTGACACGCTCTGCGAAGGAGGAAGTGTTGAACTCCGCGGCCCACGCGGCAGCGTCGTCGTTGTCGAAGGCCCCGATTCCCCAGGTACTCATTCGGCAATCCTCCGATCAGCGTCAATGCAATTCAATAAACACACTACTCGAACACAGAGAATGAACGTTACGTTCATAAATAAACACTGAACAAAACTCTCCGAAACACTCGAAACCGGACAACGTCATCGTCGACACGGTCGATGCGATACGCAGCCGACGATGTGGCGGCATCATGATCACCATGCAGTCCTATGACGACATCGTGATCGGCGCAGGCCACAACGGCTTGACCGCTGCGGCCTATCTGGCGCGGGCGGGACGCAAGGTGCTGGTATTGGAACGATCCGATCACCTCGGGGGCGCGACGGTGTCGGCAAGGCCATTCCCCGGTATGGACGCCAGACTGTCGCGTTACTCGTACCTGGTGTCGCTGATGCCGCGGCAGATCATCACCGATCTCGGCCTCGACATCACGCTGATCCGGCGACGCTACTCGTCGTACACCCCGATCCCCGCAGATCCCACGCGCGGCATCCTCATCGACACCGCCGATGACTCCGCGACCGCGGCGTCGTTTCGGGCGGCAACAGGCTCCGATGCGGACTTCGCTGCGTGGCAACGCTTTTACGGCTCGATGGCGAGCATCGCCGAGGGCGTTTTCCCGACCCTGCTGCGCCCGCTCGTCGATGCCGACGAGATGGCCTCGATCGCCGGAGCCGATCTGGATGCCCTGGATCTGTGGGAAAGGCTGACGACGCAGCCCGCCGGAAAGATCATCGCCGACACCTTCGCCGACGACACCGTGCGCGGAATCGTGGCCACCGACGGCCTGATCGGCACCTTCGCGGACATGCACGAGCCGTCGCTGCGGCAGAACATCTGCCTGCTCTACCACCTCATCGGTGGCGGCACCGGGGACTGGGACGTGCCGGTCGGCGGGATGGGTGCAGTATCCGGGGCGCTGGCCGCCGCCGCCGTGGCAGCGGGTGCCGAGATCCGCACCGGGGTAGAGGTCACGGCCGTCGACCCGGATACCGGTCGCGTCGGATGGCGGGGCGGGGGCGCCACCGCCGACCACATTTTGGCTGCCTGCGCCCCAGCCGTTCTCGACGGACTCCTCGACGAGCCGCTCGGCGCGGACCCCGCGCCGCACGGCGCGCAGCTCAAGATCAACGTGTTGCTGCGCAGACTGCCCCGGCTCCGTGACACGACGACGCCGGCGGGTGCCGCGTTCTCCGGAACCTTCCACATCCACGAGGGTTTCGACGCGCTGGCCCGGGCGTACCGAGAGGCCGCCGGCGGGCAGATCCCGTCCCACCCGCCCAGCGAGATCTACTGCCACACACTTTCCGACCCCAGCATCCTCGGCCCAGAACTCGCCGACATGCACACGCTCACCCTCTTCGGCCTACACATGCCGCCCGGCGTCTTCACCCGGCCAGGGGCCAAGGACGAAGCCGTCGCAGCGACCCTTGCCGCGCTCGATTCGGTACTGGCCGAACCGATCTCCGACGTGATCGCGATCGATGCCACAGGCGCCCCGTGCATCGAGGCGAAGTCACCGCTCGAACTCCAGGACGCCGTCGGACTCCCCGGCGGGAACATCTTCCACCGACCGCTGCAATGGCCATGGGCCGAGACCGACGGTGAGGTCGGCACCTGGGGTGTCGAGACCGGGCACCCGCGACTGTTGATCGCGGGCGCCGGAGCACGGCGAGGCGGCGGGGTCAGCGGCATTCCCGGTTACAACGCGGCCGCTGCCGTGCTCCAGACGTGATCGCCCGCTCAGTGCGGCTCGGCGAGCTTCTTGTTGACCACCCGCGTCAGCCAGGCAGGCGAGAACCGCGACCCGAGTGACATCGCCCGCGTCTGATTGCCGACGGCGTAGTGCACCCGGTGGATGAGTTTGTCGACCTTGCTCTCCTCGACTGCGGCGAGGATCGCGTCGGCCACGTCCTGCGGACCCAACTTGATGCCGAGCGAGTTGGTGGTGCCGGTGGAGACGTTCGCCGTCATCGCGGTCTGGACGAACAGCGGCCACATCGCGACGACCCGGATGCCCTGCGGACCCCACTCGATGTCGAGGGCCTCGGTCAGCCCCCGCACGTAGAACTTCGTGGCGCTGTAACTCGCCAGTTCGGCCTGGCCGTAGATCGCCGATGCAGAGGCGATGTTCACCACGACCGAGCCGGGGGTCGCCTTGAGGTGGCGATATGCGCTGTGGCAGCCGTTGGTGACGCCCTTGATGTTGATGTCGATCTGCTTGTGCTGGGCCGCCAGCGGGATCTCCTCGAAGGCGCCTGCCAGCAGAATCCCCGCATTGTTGATCAAGACGTCGAGTCGACCGCCATGGGACGCGGCGAACTCGTCGAGTCGGGCGGAGAACTCGTCGGCGTCCGTGACGTCGAGATGACCGGTGAGAATCTGCGCGCCGACAGCCTTCACCTCGTCCGCGAGCGTTGCCAGCCCCGCCTCGTCGATGTCGTATGCCCCGATGGAGTAGCCCTTGCGGGCGAAAGTCAAAGCGGTGTGGCGGCCGATTCCGGCGGCGGCTCCGGTGATGAACACAGATCGTGAGGTCATAGCAGGATTCTTACACCGCTCGTTGTCATATCGCGAGTACCCAAGTCGAGCTCCGCTTCGCTTCGTCTCCGCCGAAGGGTCGAGCTCCGCTTCGCTTCGTCTCCGCCAAAGGGTCGAGCTCCGCTTCGCTTCGTCTCCGGACCGGTAGGCTCTGCTCCGATGTCTACCGCTGAATTGCCCATTGAAACCCGCAAGCTCGTCGGCTGGAGCCGCACGACGCCGATCGAGGGTCACGTGCTGGCGACACCCGATGTCGAGGTGATCGCCAAGGCTGTCGCGCAGGTCGCGGACGCAAACGCCGACAAGCCGTCCTACCTTCGCCGGGGCGTCATCGCCCGCGGCCTGGGACGCTCCTACAACGAGTCCGCGCAGAACATCGGCGGTCTGACCGTCGACATGACGCTGCTCAAGCGGATCCACTCGATCGACGACGCCACCGGGGTCGTCGATCTCGACGCCGGCGTCTCCCTCGACGAGCTCATGGCCGTCGCCCTGCCGTTCGGACTCTGGGTACCCGTGCTCCCCGGTACCCGGCAGGTCACCATCGGCGGCGCCATCGCCCACGACATCCACGGCAAGAACCATCACAGCGCCGGCACGTTCGGACAGCATGTGCTCGAGATCACGCTCCTGGTGGCCGACGGGCGCATCCTCACGCTCACCCCCGGCGGCAGCTCGGACGACCCCACAGGCGAGCTCTTCTGGGCGACAATTGCCGGCATCGGCCTGACGGGCATCATCCTGCGGGCCAAAGTCCAGATGAAGCGGACCGAGAGCGCCTACTTCATCGCCGACACCGCCACCACGAACAGCCTCGACGAGACCATCGCACTGCACCTCGAAGACGGCTTCGAAGACGGCTACGAGTACGCCTCGGGCTGGTTCGACTCGATCAGCAAGCCGCCGAAACTCGGCCGCGGCTCCTTCAGCCGCGGCAACCTGGCCCGTCTGGACGAGTTGCCGGCCAAGCTCCGCAAGGATCCGCTGAAGTTCAACGGCAAGCCTCTGGTGACGTTCCCGGACATCTTCCCCAACGGTCTGGCCAACAAGTTCGACTTCTCGATCGTCGGTGAGGCCTACTACCGGATGGGGTCGAACAAGACCGGTCAGGTCAAGAATTTGGCGCAGTTCTACCACATCCTCGACATCTTCGGAGAGTGGAATCGGGCCTACGGACGCACAGGCGGGTTCACGCAGTACCAGTTCATCGTGCCCACCGGCAACGAGGACGAGTTCAAACGGATCATCGCCGATGTCCAGGCGTCCGGGCACGTCAGCTTCCTGAACGTCATCAAACTCTTCGGAGAGGGAAACCAGGCGCCACTGAGCTTCCCGTTCCGGGGTTGGAACGTGTGCCTCGATTTCCCCGTCAAACGCGGACTCGGCGAGTACCTCAACGAGCTCGATCGCAGAGTGATGGCGATGGGTGGACGGCTCTACACCGCCAAGGACTCGCGCACCTCGGCGCAGAACTTCCACGCGATGTACCCGCAGATCGATTCGTGGATAGCCACGCGCCGCAAGATCGACCCCACCGGAGTCTTCATCTCCGACATGGCCCGGCGCCTCGAACTCGCCTGATCCTCCAACTCTCAGTTCAGACAGGAACCTTCATGATCAACGCCGTAGGCGTACCCAAGTCGATCCTCGTGCTCGGCGGCAGCTCCGAAATCGGGCTCGCGATCACCTCCGAGTACCTCAAGAAGGGCCCGATGCGGGTTGTCCTGGCCACCGTGCCCGGCGACCCCGCCGGCGATGCCGCGGTCGAGACGATCAAGGCGGCAGGCGCCTCCTCGGTCGAGCGCATCGACTTCGACGCCCTCGCACCCGACACCCACCCGGCGGTGATCGCGCAGGCATTCGCCGGCGGCGACATCGACGTCGCAATCGTCGCCTTCGGCGTCCAGGGCGTCGACGAAGAGGTGTGGCAGGACCAGCGCAAGGCAGTGTTCACCGCGAACATCAACTACACCGCAGCGGTGTCCGTCGGTGTGCTCCTCGGCGAGAAGATGCGCGAGCAGGGCCACGGTCAGATCATCGCGATGAGTTCGGTCGCCGGCGAGCGTGTGCGCCGCAGCAACTTCGTGTACGGATCCTCCAAGGCCGGCCTCGACGGCTTCTACCTCGGGCTTGGAGAAGCGCTGCGCGAATACAACATCCGCGTTCTCGTCATCCGTCCGGGCATGGTCCGCACCCGGTTGTCCGCGCACGTGAAGGAAGCGCCGCTGACGGTCAATAAAGAAGACGTGGCCAAGCTCGCAGTGGCGTCGGCAGACAAGGGCAAAGAGCTCGTCTGGGCTCCGGGCCCCTTCCGCTTCGTGATGATCATCCTGCGCCACATCCCGCGCCCGATCTTCCGCAAGCTGCCCATCTGATCCATGCCGAAACATCTGTCAGCGCTCGGAAACCTGATCGGCGCGGCCATCGTCGCGCTCGTCGTCGCGGGTGCCGGCCTGGCAGTGATCGCCAGGGTCGATTGGCCCGCGTTCAACTCGTCGAACGTCGAGACGGCGCTGACCACCACCGGACAGGTGGTGGCCATCGCGCTGCTGCTCATCGCAGTGGTGCTCTCGCGGACCGGTAAGGCCGTCTGGGCGATCAAACCCCTGTCGTGGGTGGGTATCTCGGCCTTCGCGGCGGTGACCCTGGCGATGCCGCTCGGCGCGACGAAGCTGTACCTGTTCGGCATCTCCGTCGACCAGCAGTTCCGGACCGAGTACCTCACCCGGCTCACCAACAGTCCGCATCTGGCAGACATGACGTACGCCGACCTGCCGCCGTATTACCCGGCCGGTTGGTTCTGGCTGGGCGGCCGGTACGCGAGTCTCACCGGGCAACCCGGATGGGAAGCATTCAAACCCTGGGCGATCATCTCGATCGCGGTCGCCGCCGCGATCGCGATGGCGCTGTGGCAGCGCATGATCCGTACCGACCGGGCGATCGCAGTCAGCCTGGCGTCCACAGTGCTGACGCTGATGTACGTCAGCCCGGAGCCGTACGCGGCTGTCCTGGTCATCCTCGGCGCACCGATGCTGATCACGATCCTGCACGGTCTGCGCTCGGGAAGTAGGCCGGCGATCGTCGCCGGCGGCCTGTTCCTGGGACTGAGTGCCACCTTCTACACGCTCTACACCGGCCTGTATGCGCTGACGGCCGTGTTGATGGCGGCGTACCTGGCCATGTCCGCATGGTTCGAGCTGTCCAACAAGGCAACCCAGCCATCCGCGATCAGATCCAGACGATGGCGAGCCGTCCTGGTCCACGCTGCTCGACTGGTTGCCATGGCGGTGGTCGCCGGACTTGTCGCCCTCATCGTGTGGGCGCCGTACCTGTGGGCGCGACTGCAGAACAAGCCCGCCTCCGGCGGCACCGCCGAGCACTACCTGCCGAGTTCGGGTGCCGTACTGCCTACGCCGATGCTGCACTGGTCCCTGATCGGTGCCCTGACGATGGTCGGGTTGGTCTGGATCGTCCTGCGGTTCCGCACCCGCACGGTGGCTTTGACTTTCGGAATCACGGTCTTCGCCATCTACCTGTTCTGCCTGCTGTCGATGGCATTGACCGCGATGGGGACCACACTGCTCTCGTTCCGGATGGAACCGGTACTGGTCGTGGTGCTCGGGGTGGCGGGTGTGTACGGCTTCGCCGAACTCGCGGCCGTCGCCGTCCGGCGCTTCGGCGATGTTCGCACGGTTGTCGGTGTATTGGCGGCGGGCGCGGCAATCGCGGTCGCGCAGAGCATTCCGAGTCACCTCGCCGCCGAGATCACCGTCGCTTACACCGACACCGACGGTTACGGCGTGCGCGCCGATCAACGCCCGCCCGGCGCGCAGTCGTATTTCCCGGAGATCAGCGCGGCCATCGGCGAGCAGACCGGCGGTCGCCCGCAGGACGACGTCGTCGTGCTCACCGCGGACTACGGCTTCCTCTCCATCTACCCGTACCTCGGCTTCCAGGGCCTGACGTCGCACTACGCGAATCCGTTGGCAGAGTTCGACAAGCGAGCAGCCACCATCGAGACCTGGTCGCAGGCACAGACCGCCGACAGCCTGATCGAGCAACTCGACGCCGCGCCTTGGCGTCCGCCCACGGTGTTCCTGTTCCGTTACAGCCCAGAAGGTTACGACCTGAGACTGGCCGAAGATGTCTACCCGAACGACCCGAACGTGCGCCGCTACACGGTGACGTTCAATCAGAACGTCTTCGACGATCCGCGCTTCACGGTCACCAACATCGGCCCCTTCGTTCTCGTTGTGAGAAACTAGCCCGCTCGACGGCGGTCAAGGGCACGCTCGACGGCATTATTGGCACGCTCGACGGAACCACCACCGGCTGAACCACCACGGTCGGGTGGCCCCGCGTTGTCTGGACTGATGATGAGCGAGCGCAGCGATGCGAAGAAGAGGGAAGACGACGCGCTGAGGGCCGCCCGACCACGCGAGCGAAGCGAGCAAATTCAACACAGCGCCGGGACCCCTGGCAAGAATGCACACCATCCAGTCGGTGTATATCTGCCTTAGCTGGGCGCACAATCTGGCGGCTGGGCCCCGACCACACCACGTACGGAGAGCAACCCCTCCAGGATGTATTGGCCGGGTAGCGGGGCCTGCAGGGTGATCCAGTTGTCCGGGGTGGTCTGGATGCAGGCGTAGAGGTTCTCGTCGATGGTGCTGCGGGCGACGAGGTACTTGTTGTGGCGCAACTGAACTGGATGGATCTTGGTGTCCGGGACGTCGAGGACCATCTTCGCGGGCGACGACTCCACCACGGTGAGCGGCGCGGGCACGATCGGTTGTGGATCGTCGACCTTGTAGAGCTCCCACTTGTCGTTGCCCCAGATCCGCTCCAGGTAGGGCAGGTCCGACTCGACCAGCGCCGCTTCGGCCTTCATCTGCCGCAGCGGATCGGCGGACACCGCCACGAAGGCCACCGCGTTCTCCGCGAGCCAGAGCCGGTACGACTGCGGTGTGAGTGCGTTCTCGTCGTAGAAGATCGGGTTGAACCGGGAGTCAGACTGGTTTTCCCAGCCGCGCGCCAGATTGATGGTCATGCCGAGTTTGTGTGAGCCCGCGTGTGTTTGGGCGTCGACGAGTTCTACCCGATGGTTGGCGATGTTCGGCTGGGCGACCAACTGTGAGCGCAAGGGGGTGTAGGACGTGTCGCTCTCGCCGGAGTCGGCGCCGACAACCTGATCCGCGGTCGCCACGAACGTGGCG
Organism: Williamsia limnetica; assembly: GCF_003217475.1. Classification (GTDB taxonomy): domain Bacteria; phylum Actinomycetota; class Actinomycetes; order Mycobacteriales; family Mycobacteriaceae; genus Williamsia; species Williamsia limnetica. Next base: position 38,765 of record NZ_QJSP01000004.1, read on the forward strand.
TAGATGAGTGCGGGCGCAAGCGCTATCGCCAAGAACTTGAGGGACTTCGGTGAGTAATACAGGCACAGGCACGGCAGCACGAGGGCGAAGAACCGGCTGAGGTTGGAGCCGATCCCGGTCGGTACCAGGAACATGATGATGGCGACCGCGGTCGCCAGGGGGACGATCCAGCGCGCCGGGGGGACAGTCAGTGCGAGCCCGGTGCCGACGGCGATCGCGGCGACCCAGAACAGTGTCGTCGCCGGAAATCCCTGTGAACCCGGATTGCCGAACATCAGGAACGGGACCCCAACGCCCAGCGCCGCACCACCGAGCACCCACCAGGCCCGCCGGGCCGCGTCGTCGCGGCCGACCGCGAACGGGAGCACAGCCAAACCGACGAAGGCAGGCGCGAGCGGGCTCGCCAGACCTGCGACGAGCAGTCCGATGACGGTCAGCGATCGGTAGCCCTTCTTGAACGCGACGATCGCCGCCAGTGCGATGGCTCCGCCGACCGCGAAAGCCACCCGCCCGGACAGCATGTTCAGCACTGCGGCCAGCGTGATCGCCCAGACCAGCACGGTGGGATGCGTGGCCCCCTTGGACAGGGGGAAGGCGAGCAAGGCGATCGCAGCGGTCGCCAGGCAGAGCAGCAACAGCGAACCGGTGAAGGTCGACAGGGCCGGAACGATCAGCGAATAGCTGCCCGGTGAGACGCCGCCGTACCAGCCGAACCAGTAACCCAGCCCGACACCGGACCGAGCGGCTTCCTCCCGCGCGATCGCTGCCTGCAGGTCACCGACGGTGGGATGGGTGAGAAACAACGCCACGATGGCGATCAGCGCGACCCCAAGCGGAAGCAGGCCCCGCCAGCGGATCGCCGGCAGGGCCACCGAGAGGCTCATCCGATCGGGACTCCCGCCCCGGCCGGCGCATTCGCAGATCTACCGCGCCACCATCGCAGAAGTGTGGGGGCGTAGACGATCGCGGCGGCGACGGCGAGCAGCGCGACCCCGGCGACGACATCCAAGATGAAGTGGTTGCCCGACCCCATGACCACGAAGTACGTGGTGAACGGGTAGATCAGGCCCAAGATGCGCAGCCATTGCCATTTGGCGAGGAAGAACAGCACCAGTCCGCACCAGGTCGCCCAGGCGCAGTGCAGCGACGGCATCGCTGCGAACTGGTTGGAGATGGCATCGCTGCCCGGGGCGCCGGATTCCGGCCACCAGCCCCAGGACGAGGTCTGCGCCATCACGTCGACGAACCCCTCACCGGGCAGGAGCCGCGGGGGCGCGGTGGGCATGAAGTAGAAACCGAACAGGGCGAGCCCGGTGCAGAGCACCAAGGTGCCGCTGACCTTGCGGTAGTAGTCCTTGCGGCGGAAGAGCAGCCAGATCAGCACGGCGGGCGTGACGAGGAAGTGCAGCGTCGCGTACTGCAGGGCGACGATGTTGGCGAGCCACGACGTCGTGTGGACCAGTTCGTTCAGTGGTCGCTCGAGCGCGAAATGCCAGGCGTCCTCGAGGCGGAGAATGTCATAGGCGTTGCGGTAGGCCTGGTCGGCAACTTCGCCGACACTGTTGCGGATGACCGAATACACGGCGTAGAGGGCGCCCAGGAGCAGCACCTCCACCCACCAGCGGGGGCGCGCCAGATACCGGTTGATCTTGGTGACAACGGCGCGGAACCCGGTTTGCTTCAGCTCGGATTCGAACGCTTCGAGTTCGTGGGGGTCGAGGTCCGGCGCGACCAGGTCTATCTCGCCCGAGTCGACCCGGCCCGGCGGGGCCGCGGGGCCCTGGGGTTCGACGAAGGTGCGGCGGCTATCACGGGGCGCCATACAAGACCTCCCGCATATATCCTCCAACCGCTGACCGACTCCTACGCCCCGACCCGCCTTTCGGGGATCGAATGCGAAACTACCGCGCGCAGATAACGGCCCCGACACATCACGTTCACCAATCGACGCCTCGGTGGACGCATTGGTTCTGGTGGAGCATAACCGAGGGGGCTTCAGATCCCTTCCCGCGTTTCACTGGGCGAGCCGGTGAACTGGGCCGACGCGGGGCCGATCGCGGGCGTTCGGTCCGTTGTGACTTGCGCCGGAGGGTCGATGTGTGACGCTGATCACATATTCAGTCGGACGATCTATTTTACGGGCTCACGAGCGATCAGATCGACGAGATGGCGGACCGCGAATTCGTATCCACGGATCCCGAACCCTGCGATCACGCCGGCCGCGATCCCGGATACGTAGGAGTGACGGCGAAACTCCTCACGGGCATGCACGTTGCTGATGTGCACCTCGATGACAGGCACCTCCGGTACCGACAACGCATCGCGGAGGGCGATCGAGGTGTGCGTCCATGCCCCGGGGTTGATGACGATCCCGGCGACGGTTCCGCGCCCCGCATGGATCCACTCGAGCATCTCGCCCTCATGGTTGGTCTGCCTCGCATCGATCGTCCAGCCGAGTTCGTCGGCGGCCTCGGTGGCCAGCGCCACCGCGTCGTCGAGCGTCGCTGTTCCGTACACCTCCGGCTGACGGACGCCGAGCGTGTTCAGGTTCGGTCCGTTCAGCAGCAGGATGGGCGGCTTGGAGGTCATCGTGCAACTGTATGGCGCCGCGCGTGACCGCGGACCATCGCCACACGCGGCGAGCGATAGCATCTTGCCTTGTGCCTGCTGACGCCACTGACAAAGCGACTGGAACGACCCGGCCGCCATCCGGTGGTGACAGAGTCCGATTTGCGAAGATCGCCGCGATCGTCACCGGCCTGATCGGCCTCTTCCTCGCGCTGGCGACGCCATTGCTGCCCGTCAGCCAGACCACTGCAGAGCTCAATTGGCCTCAGCAGGACAGATTGCAGTCGGTTCTCTCGCCACTGGTCTCCTATGTGCCGGTGGATCTCGAGATCTCCGTTCCGTGCACGGCACTCGATCAATTGACCGCGCCCGGCCAGTCCGTACTGGTCTCGACCCTGCCCAAGGAGGCCGAGAAGGCCGTCGCCCGCGGTCTGTTCGTCCGTAAGTCCGGCCAGGCGACCGATGCGCTCGACCGGCAGTCGGTGGAGGTCGTGGTCCGCAACACGCCGGTCGCGATGGCCACCCTCGCCCAGATGCGGGACCAGCAGTGCCAGCAGATCGTCGTCACGGCCACCGCCACCTCCGTGCGCGCCGAGTTCGTGGGGCTGACCAACGCCGAGGGACAACCCGTTGTCGGCGAGATCACCGATGGTGACCAGCGCCCGCAACTGACCGGTATCTACACAGATCTGACCGGTGCGGCCTCATCCATCCCGGGCCTGGAGGCCCACGCCACGATCGATGACCGCTACAGCACGGCACCCACCGTCTTGAAGTGGCTCGCCATCGCCATCGGCGTGCTGTGCACGATCATCTCGCTCGGTGCGCTCGCGGTCCTCGACGGCACGGACGGACGCAAACATCGCCGGTTCCTGCCCGCGCGCTGGTGGAAGTTCAACGCCCGCGACGCCGTCGTCATCGGAGCCCTGCTGATCTGGCACATCGTCGGACCCAACACCTCGGACGACGGCTACATCCTGACGATGTCCCGGGTGGCCGAACATGCTGATTACACGGCAAACTACTACCGCTGGTACGGCGCCCCCGAGGCACCCTTCGGCTGGTACTACCAGGTGTTCGGTTGGCTGGCGCACGTCACGACGGCCAGCCCGTGGATGCGACTGCCTGCCCTGCTCTGCGGGATCTTGGTGTGGCTCATCATCTCTCACGAGGTACTTCCCCGGCTCGGTCGTGCGGCCACGGTCAACCGCATCGTCCCGTGGACCGCTGCGTTCGTGTTCCTCGCCTCCTGGTTCCCGTTCAACAACGGCCTGCGTCCCGAGCCGATCATCTGCCTCGGTGCGCTGCTGACGTGGTGCTCGGTGGAACGTGCGATCGCCACCGGCCGAACCCTGCCCGCCGCGGTGGCCTGCACCATCGGCGCGTTCAGTCTCGCGGCCGGCCCCACCGGGCTGATGGCCGTCGCAGCGCTCATCGCGGGCGCCCGGCCCATGGTGATGGCACTGATCAAACGGGCCAAGGCGATCGGAGGGGACGCCAAGAGCTACCTCGCCATGCTCGCGCCCGTACTGGCCGCCGGCACGTTTGTGATCTTCGTCGTGTTCTCCGACCTCACCCTTGCCGCCTTCACCCAATCGACGCGCATGAAGTCGGCCCTGGGCCCGTCGCTGCACTGGTACAACGAGATCGACCGGTACTCGGCTCTGTTCGAGTTCTCCGCCAACGGATCGGTCTCCCGGCGCTTCGCCGTACTCGCGATGCTCGTCGGCCTGGTCGTCTCGGGCGCAATGCTGATCCGCAAGAGCCGCATCCCCGGCACCGCACTCGGCCCGTCCCGGCGGATCGTCGGGATCACGTTCGCGTCCCTGATCTTCCTCATGTTCACGCCGACGAAGTGGACCCACCAGTTCGGTGTGTTCGCGGGCCTGGCCGCGGCGCTCGCTGCCATCGCCGCGATCGCGGTCAGCGCAGGGGCGATGCACGCCCGGCGCAACCGGATGCTGTTCATCGCACTGGTCCTGTTCATCACCGGCCTGGCCTTCACCGCTCCGAATGCCTTCTTCTACTACTCCAACTGGGGCATGCCGTGGGGCGCGTTACCGGTCCGCTTCGGGGTCGCCCTGGGCAGCGTTCTGCTGTACCTGTGTGCCGCTGCGCTGCTCGTGGCGTTCTGGTTCCACTTCCGAGAACCCTTCAAGCCCGATACCCCCGCCCAGACCGGCACCACCTCACGGCGCCGCTGGTTCAGCACCCTCGCCACGGCACCGCTGGCCGTCGCGGGTGCGTTCCTCGTCGTGTTCCAGATCGGCACAGCGGTCGGTGCCGGCGTGAAGCAGAGCGGGTCGTTCTCGATCCCCACCTCCAACGTGGCCGCCCTGCAGGGTGACACCTGCGGCATGGCCGAGAAGGTGCTCGTCGAAGCGGACCCGTCCGCCGACATCCTCACGCCCGTCGACGGCAACATCTCGGGCGGTCTCATCGGACCGGCCGAGCCGGGCGCCGACGCCACGGCCACGTCCGGTTTCACCCCGAACGGTCTGCCCCTGACCCTCGATTCGACGGCCAGCGCGGGCAGTCTCGGTGTGCTCGGCGGCAATGTCGCGATCTCACCCGACGTCCTCAATTCCAACGCCGGCGGCACCGGCGGCGGTGAGACCGACCGGGCCGGGATCAACGGCAGTACCGCGAAGCTGCCCTTCGGCCTCGACCCCGCGCTGACACCCGTGCTCGGCAGCTACTCCCAGGACAACCAGTTCCCCGCCTACCTGACCTCGTCCTGGTACCGCTTGCCGCCGAAGGCTGCCGACACTCCCCTGGTGACCATGGCCGTGGCCGGCCAGTTCGACATCGAGAACGTCACGATGGAGTACTCGACCGGTTCGGGGTCGTCGAACGAGGACTTCGAGGTGGCAGGCGAGGTAGACCTGATCGATCCGGGCCCGCGCCCGTCCTGGCGCGATCTACGGACCTACCGCAGTTCGTTCCCCGCAGACACCACGGCGATCCGGATCGTCGCCAAGGACGAGAACCTCGCGCAGGACAGTTTCATCGGTCTCACCCCGCCCAGGTCGCCTCGACTGCAGACCCTGCAGTCGATGGTGGGCAGCACCGATCCCGTCCAGATCGACTGGACCAGCGGCCTGGCATTCCCGTGTCAGCGGCCGTTCGACCACCTCAACGGGGTCGCCGAGATCCCGCAGTGGCGGATCGCACCCGGCGCTGACCTGTCCGCCGCCGTCGGCGCCTGGCAGGACGCATTCGGTGGTGGGCCGCTCGGCTGGATCGAGGTCGCCCTGGACAAGACCACGGTGCCCTCGTACCTCGAAGGTGACATCGGCCGGGATTGGGGCTCACTGGTGCGCTACGAGCCCTACGGCGAGCCCGCAGAGGTGGCAGAACTCGACCTCGGTGAGGCCACCCGGTCGGGCCTGTGGAGTCCGGCGCCGATCCGGTACTGAGTTCACGCGCGTTCACCTGGGCTGTTGCAGTGAACAGAGCGTGCGATCGGCCGGTCGCTCGGGGCAGGTTAGGTCTCTCAGGTCTGTGCAATACCATCGTTGCTCGTGCCTGTGTCCTCTCACATCCCCCGTGCGGGGACTGTCCGTTGGGCCGCAATTTTCGCGGGTCTGGTGGGAATCGTGTTGTGTGCGATCACCCCGTTGCTGCCCGTCAATCAGTCGACCTCCACGATCAACTGGCCGCAGGGTCAAACCCTGTCGAGTGAGACCGCATCGGTCACCGCTCCGCTCATCGCCCAGACCCCGAAGACATTCGACGCGAGGATTCCCTGCGCGCTGATCGACACCCTCGGCGACGAGGGCGGGCTGGTCTTGGCGACCATGCCGCAGGCAGCGCAGCGCTACAACCAGAACGCTCTGGTCGTCAATGCCTCCCCGTCCGCGGTCTCGGTGATCTTCCGCAACGAACTCGCCGTCAGCGCCCCGCGCGCCGAGGTGGGGTCGCCGCAGTGCCGCGAGCTGCACATCTGGTCGGGCCCCGGCGGCGTCGGCGCCGAGTTCGTCGGTCTCGGACCGGCCAACACCCTCGGGATCGATCAGCGTCCCGAGTTCGACGGCGTCTTCACGTCCCTGTCGACCGCTGCCGTCAATGCCGCTGCCACGCAAGGCCTCTCGGTGACCACCGTCGTCGACACCAGATTCGCCAGCACGCCGTCGGTCATCAAATTGCTCGCCATGATCGTCGGTGTCATCGCCGTGCTCACCTCCCTGGTGTGCCTGGCCCTGCTCGACCGGATCGGTGGATATCACCGGCTCGTCGGTGAACGGTCGTGGAAGCGGATCCTGCGCCCACGCGTCAGCGACCTCGCGGTCACCGCCGTTCTGGTGGTCTGGCACCTCCTCGGCGCCGCATCGCCCGACGACGGCTACATCCTCAACATGGGCCGCGCCTCCGAGGGCGCGGGATACCTCGCGAACTACTACCGCTTCTATGGCATCGCCGAGGCGCCCTTCGACTGGTACTACTCCTTCCTGGCCATGTGGTCGCAGGTGTCCGCATCGGGTCTGTGGATGCACATCCCGTCCCTGCTGGCGGGGCTCGCCTCCTGGTTCATCCTGTCGCGGGTGCTGCTGCCACGGCTCGGTGCCGGTGTCCGGCGCAGCGTGTGGGCCGTGTGGGCGGCAGCGGCGGTCTTCACTGCCTTCTGGCTGCCGTTCGCGAGTGGATTGCGGAGCGAGTCGATCATCATCCTGGGGTCGCTGCTGACCTGGTGGGCTGTCGAACACGCCATCGCGACCCGGCGATTGCTGCCGGCCGCGCTGGCCGCGCTGGTCGCCGGGTTCACCCTGGCCCTGGCTCCGCAGGGTGTCATCGCCGTCGCGGTACTGATCGTCGGCGCCCGTCCGATGCTGCGAGTGCTGATCGAACGCAGTCGCGAAGACCGTCACGGCGATCCCGCGCCGACCACCGAGCCCCGCATCCGATACTTCCGGCTCGCGTCTCTGATGGCCCCGTCGATCGCCGCCGCATCGCTGGTCGTGCTGGTCGTCTTTCGTGACCAGACGCTGTCCACCGTGTTCGATGCCGTGCGCACCCGCTACATCGTCGGACCCACCATCTCGTGGTGGCAGGAATACCTGCGCTACTACTTCCTCACCGTCACCACCGATGACGGCGCGCTGACCCGTCGTGTCCCCGTCCTGCTGCTGCTCGCCTCCGTCTTCGTCACACTCGCTGTCATGTTGCGGCGCAGCAAGATCCGTGCGATCGATCCCGGGCCGGTGTGGCGCGTGCTCGGCGCCACCCTCATCACGCTGTTGCTGATGATGTTCACCCCGACCAAATGGACCATCCATTTCGGCATCTTCGCCGGTTTCGCCGCCGCGCTCGCGGCGACGGCCACCATCGCGGTGGCCCAGTCGGCGGCCCGCTCGACACGAAATCTCTCCGTGTTCGTCGCAGGCCTGATGTTCGCCCTCGCCGCCGCGATGGCCGGAGAGAATGCCTGGCCGTGGGCGTACGACTTCGGGATCTCGTGGTTCGACAAGGCCCCGGTGATCGCGGGCCGTGAGGTGTCGACGCTCTTCCTCGTCCTCGCGGTGATCGCCGGGGCGGTCGCGGTGTGGCAGCACCTGCGTCTGGACTACGTCGAGAACAAGGGCCTCGCGCACAGTCCCCACGACCCGGATGCCGATACCGGCGCCGATCGCACAGCACGCTCCGATCGTCGCCGCCTGTTCGTCGCGTCCACTCCGATCGCGTTGATCGCCGGCTTCATGGTGATCTGCATGCTCGCGGTGTTCGCCAAGGCCGCATTGTCGCGCTACCCGGCGTACACCGTGCTGGGCTCCAACCTCGACACCCTGCGCGGCAACAGCTGCGCCATGGCCGATGCCGTTCTCACCGAACCCGATCCGAACCAGGGGACGCTGACCCCGGCGGGCGGTGCCACCGCGGCCGAGGCGCTGGCAGGTGAGGATCCGGTCGGATTCACGCCCGACGGTGTCGCACCGGACCTGACCCCCGAAGCCGGATCGGCGCGTCCGGGCCAGATGAACGTCTCGGCGAGCTTCAACAAACCGTTCGTGGTGTCGGGTGCGGGGGCCGGTATCACCGGTGGCGTCGGCCCCGAGACCGTCAACGGGTCCACGGTCGCATTGCCTTTCGGCCTCGACCCCGCGACCACCCCGGTACTGGGCAGTTACGGCTATGACAGCGGTGAGGCCAACCTCGAGACCGACTGGTACGAGTTGCCTGCCCGCGACGCCTCGCCCCTGCTGGTGTTCAGCGTCGCAGGCCCGGTCTTCACCCTCAACGAAGAAGGCGTGTCGACGTTCGGCCAGCAGCTCCAGGTGCAGTTCGGCGCCGACGGGGGCGACGGATCCTTCACCGAGCTCGGGCCGTTGATCCGGCCGATCGATCCCGGGCCGGACAAGCCGAACCGGCCATGGCGCAACCTGCGGATACCGATGGATCAGGTCCCCGCCGGGGCGACGGCGATGCGGATCATCGCCAAGGACAACAACGTCAACCCGAAACAGTGGCTGGCCATCACACCGCCGCGGGCTCCGCAACTGCAGACACTGCAGGAGGTCGTCGGATCGCAGGCACCGACGCTGATCGACCTCAGCGTGGGAAGCCAGTTCCCGTGCCAGCGCCCCTTTGCCATCACCGACGGCGTCGCCGAGATCCCGCAGTGGCGGATTCTGCCGGACCGCGCCACCGCGGCATCGCAGTCCAAGACCTGGCAGGCCGCCGAAGACGGCGGTGTCCTCGCGGTGAGCGAATCGATGACCAGCGCCAACACTGTTGCCACCTATCTGAAGGACGACTGGTTCCGGGACTGGGGCTCACTGGAACGACTGACCCCGCTGGTGCCCGACGCTCCGACGGCGAACATCACCACCGGCACCGAGACCAAATGGGGATGGGCCCGCACCGGCTCCCTGAGAGTGGTGCCGCAGAGCAATGAGTGAAAAGGCAAGCACCATCAGTAAAAACCGATCCGTGCGCGGATTCGCCGGTCCCGGCTACCGGAACGTCAAGATCGTCGCGGTCGTCGCCGGTCTCATCGGATTCCTGCTCGCCTGTCTCAGCCCGCTCATGCCGGTGAAACAGACGACAGCGCAGCTCAATTGGCCGCAGAACAATTCGGTCACCAATGTCGCGGCGCCCCTCGTGTCGTTCGTGCCGACCGACATCAGGGTTTCCGTCCCGTGTTCGACTGCAGCTGATCTGCCCGAAAACGGCGGTGTGCTGCTCTCGACCCTGCCCACCGGCGGCCTCGAGGCGACCTCTCGTGGACTGTTCATCCGCGCCACCTCCGACAGCATCACCGTCACCGGTCGAGACGTGGTGCTACTCACCGCCGATCGCGCTGCCGCGCAAGCGAACCCGAACTGCCGCATCATCTTCAACGCCGACGGCAAGGGCGCCTCCGGTGAGATCGTCGACGGCGGCAGCGAAGGTCAGCTCTCGTTCAACGTCCCTGACCCCAACCTGCGCCCGCAGATCGTCGGGGTCTTCACCGAACTGCCCGAAGGCACCTCACCCGCGGGACTCGAGTTCAACGCCACCATCGACACCCGCTTCGTCACCACCCCGACCACACTGAAGTTCCTGTCCCTGGTCATCGGTATCGCGATGACCGTGCTGTCGCTGGTGGCATTGGCTTTGCTCGACGCGCGTGACGGCCGCGGTCACCACAGGTTCCTGCCCGCCCGCTGGTGGACCATCCGGATCTCGGATGTCGTGGTGTTCGGGGTGCTCGCGTTCTGGTGGCTGATGGGCTCCAACACTTCTGACGACGGCTACAACTTCACGGTCGGCCGCATCGCCGGTGAGGCCGGCTACGTCGACAACTACTACCGCTACTTCGGCGTGCCACAGGACCCCTTCGGCTGGCACTATCAGGTGATCTCCGCGATGGCGCAGGTCAGCCTGTCGGCACCGTGGATGCGCTTGCCCGCCTTCCTACTCGGCCTGCTCGGGTGGTGGCTGATCTCCCGAGAGGTCATCCCACGCCTGGGCCGGACCGTCCGCCATTCGACACCGGCCCTGTGGTCGGCAGCCTTCGTCTTCCTCGCCATCTGGATGCCCTACAACAATGGTCTGCGGCCCGAACCCGCACTGGCGGTGGGTGCTCTGCTGACCTGGGTCTCCGTGGACCGCTCGATCGCCACCGGCCGATTGCTGCCACTGGCCCTGGCCACGACGATCGCTGCGTTCACCCTGGCGCTCGCCCCCGGTGGCCTGATGGCGGTGGCTCTGCTGCTCGCCGGTATCCGCCCTCTGCTGCGCCGGATCATGGCCCGCAGGCACCGAGACGGCCTCCTGCCCCTGCTGATGCCGATCCTGGCTGCCGGAACCGCAGTGCTGTACAACATCTTTGCCGATCAGACGTTGTCGACGATTCTCACCTCGTCGCAGGTGGCGTCCGAGGTCGGGCCGACCCTCGAGTGGTGGCAAGAACCGGTCCGGTACTACTACCTGATGCTGCCGACCGCCGACGGCACCCTGTCCCGACGGTTCGGCATCCTGATGGCGTTCCTGTGCCTGATGGTGGTGCTGCTGATGCTGCTACGTCGGCGCAAGCCGATGGGCATCGCCAAGGGGCCTACCTGGCGTCTGGTCGCGGGCGTGTTCGGCTTCATGTTCTTCCTCGCCTTCACCCCCACGAAGTGGACGCACCACCTCGGCGTCTACGCCGGTATCGGCGCTGCTCTCGCCGCGGCTGCCGGTGCGATGATGGCACCGGCGCTGTTGCGGCGCAGGCGCAATCGCACCTTCTTCGCCGCTGCCGTCCTCTACGTCGTGGCCTTGTCGTTCGCCGGCACCAACGGCTGGTGGTTCGTGGCCAGCTACGGCATCCCCTGGTGGGACCAGCCACCGCAGATCGCAGGCATCCGCGTCACGTGGATCGTGTTGGTGATCGCCGTGGCCACCACGCTGGTCGGACTGTGGCAGCACTTCCGCGACGACTACGTCGACGCCGATCAACGCACCGAGGGATCGCGCCGCCTGCACCGCTTCGCGTTCTCGCCGATGCCGGTGCTCTCGGGTCTGATGGTGCTGTTCATGATGGCCTCGTTCGCCAAAGCCGCGTACGTGCAAAAAGACAGCTGGTCGTGGCTGAACTCGAACGTCGACGCACTGCGGGGCGACATCTGCGCACTGGCCAACGACGTTCTCGTGGAACCGGACCCGAACACCGGACTGCTACAGCCGGCCACAGTCGCGGGACAGACCGACCTGACCCCGGGCGAAGCGCTGGCTGGTACCGACCCGACCGGGTTCACGCCCAACGGCGTGCCGAATGACCTATCCGTCGACGCCACCGAGTCCAGCGACACCGCTGCAGCCCAGAACACGGCCCAGTCGGGTGCAGGCTCCGATGACGACTCGACCGACGCCGACGAGGCCGGCACCGGAGGCGGTCAGGGTTCGCTGGGCGTCAACGGCTCGACCGTGCGACTGCCGTTCGGCCTGGATCCGGCCAACACCCCGGTCCTCGGCAGCTTCGGCTCCGCCGGTGGCAACCTGACGTCGTCCTGGTATCAGATGCCGGAATCGTCGCCGGGAGCTCCACTGATGACCCTGTCGGCTGCCGGCCGGATCACCGCGGTGAACGGCGACGGCGTCGTGCAGTCCGGACAGGAACTGATCGCCGAGTTCGGCCGTCCCGGGCCCGGGAACACCGTGATACCGGTCGGCCAGATGACGCCCATCGACATCGGTGACCCACCGATCTGGCGTAACCTGCGGTTCCCGCTCTCCGATGCCCCCGCGGGCGCGTCGGTGGTGCGGATCATCGCCAAGGACACCTCGCTGGCGCCCGATCAGTGGCTGGCGGTGACGCCTCCGCGCATCACCACCTTGCGCACCCTGAATGACCTTGTCGGCACCAACGATCCGGTGCTCGTCGACTGGTTGCCCGCCATGGTCTTCCCATGTCAGCAGCCGATGGCCGTCAAGTACGGCGTCACCGAGGTCCCCAAGTGGCGCATTCTTCCCGACGCCCAGGCCACCAGGCAGAACAGCCAGACGTGGATGTCGGGCGATGCGGGTGGTCCGCTAGGCATCACGCAGGCGATGTTGCGGCCCACCATCATCCCGTCCTATCTGCGCAACGACTGGGGCCGGGACTGGGGCTCGCTGCAGCAGTTCACCGAGATCGCGACCGCCGAGCCCGCAGAGATCGAACTGGGCACGAGTACTCATTCCGGCCTGTGGTCGCCGGCGCCGATGAGGGCGGTCGGTTACTGAACCGGAGACGAAGCGAAGCTCGATCCATTTCTTCGCCTGATCCGCTGGGTCGCATGAAACACTGAGCCGAGGTACCGAGGTGGAGCGGAAGGACGGGTGATGGTCGCACGGCTGAGGAGGGCCGTCTGGCTGCAGGCAGCACTGGTGGGTTTCGGTATCGGGATCATCGCTGTGGTCGCCTGGTATTTCATCGCACCGGATGTCAGCGGGCTCGAATCGACGATCCATGTTCCGCGAGGCCAGGATCTCAACCTCAAGGTACCCCTGCTGATCTGGCTTACCCCACCTATCTTTGCGCTGTGCGGCGGGGTTTTCGGATGGGCGACCCTGCGGTTCACCGGGCACCTCGATCCCGCCACCCGCAGCGAGTTCCTCAGCATCATGACCGTCGCCGGATGCACGCTGGGTGGCGCCGCGGTGCTGGCCACCGTGTGGCTGGTGCCGCACAACGCCGAACTCGTCGACGGCGACGACGGCTACCTACCCGACATCGGCTTCACCTGGGCCTACCTGTTCCCGATCATGGGTTTCGCGATCGGCGTGATGTTCGCAGGCAACATCCGCCATCCCGACGAGGACGACGCCGACTGAGCCTGCCCAGCACACTCATCCGTGTCCGAACTGGCTAGCCGACGGGTACCGGCAACGGATCCAGCGAGGTGCCGGGCTCGATCTCCCCGCACTTGTCGGGAGGTGGGACCTCACTGAAGCGTTCCGACAGGAACACCGCCGCATCCCGCTGGAACGAGACGTAAGCCTCGCGGTGGTCATCTCCCTGATACACCTTGAAGTCCACCGACACCCCCCGCGAGCAGTACTCGTGGGCGAGGCCCCGGACGTCAGCGGTCACCATCACCTGATCACCGGTCTCGTCGGACTGACCAACGGCGAGGAACATGGGCGTCCGCGGGGTACCGGAGTTGCCCATGATGTTGTCGTTGGCTGCCTGCACCATGGATTTGACCTGCATCAAAGAGGTGTACGGCGCCTTGACCATCTCGGCGTCGGTGAGGTCCGGGTAGCTGTGAGCGAAGTCGGCGACGCACTGGTTCGACACGGTGTCGGTCAGCCTGTCGCCGTACGGCGACAGGAACGATTCGGTGTCCAGGGCATACACCCGGCTGTACGCGTCGATGAGAGCCGGGATGACCCCCGCCCAATCCTTTGCTCCGCTGACGTAGGCCAAGTTGTGCACCATGTTCACCGGCAGGCCACCCGCCGCAGCCCCGACGATGTTCAGGTCGGGCGCGTAACCCGGCGCCATCTCTGCTCCCCACTCGGTGGGCACGGACCCACCTGAATAGCCGATCAGGCCGACGGGGGTGTCGGCCGGGAGCTTCAGTACAGCCTCGGTCGCCCGGACCCCGTCGAGGGCGTTGTATCCCGATTGCCTGCCGACCGTCCATCCCTCGCGCAGACCCTCGTAGTCCGGCACACTGACGGTGTGCCCGGTGGCGAGATACCCCGCGATCACTGCCTCGGCGACTTCGGAGAGCACGTTGGACTTGTTGCCCCGCAACGTATACGACGGATCGCATTCATCGCCCAGAGCGTCGTACGCCACGTGGTACGAGATGATGCGCGGGGACCGACCGGCCTCGACCGGGCGGAACATCGTCGTCACGGCCGTGGTGGGATTGCCGCGCTGGTCCGTCGATCGATAGAGCGCCTGGGTTCCGGCGATGTGAGTCTTGACATCACCCATGGCGAGTTCGATCGGTCGCGTGCGCAACACCGTTCCCGGCTCGACATCGACGAGCGGTCCGCTGTAGCTGTAGAACGGGTCCGCCGTTGGTTGCCGGTTCGTACCGAGCTTGATCGAGTCCGAGACCACCAGCGCACCCAGCACGAGCAACACCACCCACAACCCGTAGGTGAAGGGGGAACGACGACGTGGCCACCGCATCAGGGAACTCCTTCGGACGTCGAGCGGGACACACCCATCCGGGAGTGACTCGCCGACCGGCGGATCGGCTCACACGCTGTGCGTATCAGTTAAACCGATCCGACCGGAGTCCGTCGGGTTTCGCGAGGCTACGGATCGCTAGATGGGCATCAGTAGGTGTTTGCGCGGCGACCTGATCACATGCTTGTCCTTGAGTTGTGCCAACGCTTTTCGGAGTGCGAGGCGGGTCTCCGCCGGTTCGATGACCGCGTCGATGTAGCCGCGCTCGGCCGCGAGGTACGGGGTGGCCATCGCCGTGTTGTAGAAGTCGATGAAATCCTGCCGGATCTTGTCGGCTTCCTCGGGCGTCGCGTTCTCGGTCTGTCGCCGGGTCAGCACCGCCGCCGCGGACTCCGCGCCCATCACGGCGATCTTCGCCGTCGGCCACGCGAAGTTCAGGTCGGCGCCGAGCTGCTTGCTTCCCATCACCGCGTACGCGCCGCCGTACGCCTTACGCAGCACCACGGTGATCTTCGGGACATCGGCCTCGACGTAGGCGTACAGGAAACGTCCTGATCGCCTGATCGTGCCCTTCCGCTCCTCCTCCAGCCCCGGGAGGATTCCCGGGGTGTCCACCAGGAAGACCAGCGGGATGTTGTAGGCATTGCACAGCCGGACGAACCGGCTCGCCTTCTCCGACGAATCCGTGTCCAGCACACCGGACATCACATTCGGCTGGTTGGCCACGATACCCACCGAAGCCCCGTCGATCCGGGAGAATCCTGTCAAGATGTTGGACGCGTAGAGCTCACCGATCTCATGGAACGATCCGTCGTCGAAGATCCGGACGATGATGTCGCGCATGTCGTAGCCGGCGTTGTCGTTGTCGGGCATGAAGGTGTTGAGCGAGAGATCGGTCTCGGTGATCTCGGGCTCGAGCCCGGGGTTGATGACCGGCGGCCGTTCGTGCACGGTCGACGGCATGTATTCGAGATAGTCACGCACCCAGTCGAACGCGCCTTGCTCGTCGTCCGCGAGATGGTGCAGATTGCCCCAGCGAGCCTGATTGAACGACCCACCCAGCTCGTCGGGGGTGACGTCCTCGCCGGTCACCTGCTTCAGGACATCGGGTCCGGTCACGAACATGTAGCTCTGTTCTTTGACGCCGACCAGGACATCGGTGTTGGCCGGGCCGTACACCGCACCGCCCGCGCACTTCCCGAGGATCACCGACACCTGCGGAGCCAGACCGGAGATCAGGTCGCTACGGCGACCCATCTCCGCATACCAGGCCAGCGACGTGACCGCGTCCTGGATGCGGGCGCCCGCCGAGTCGTTGATACCGACCACCGGGCAGCCGACCTTGCCCGCCCACTCCATGATGGCTGCGACCTTGCGGCCGAACATCTCGCCGACGGTGCCGCCGAAGACGGCTTGATCGTGCGAGAACGCCGCCACGGGACGGCCGTTCACGAAACCGTGGCCGGTGACCACACCGTCGCCGTACCCGGTGTCTGCGGCACCGGGCATCTTGGCCAGCTGGCCGATCTCGACGAATGTTCCGGGATCGAACAGCATGTTCAGGCGGTCACGCGGCGACCCGATGCCTTTCGCGGCACGCTTGGCGATGGCCTTGTCGCCACCGGGTTCCTTTGCGGACTCGAGCTTTTCGCGGAGCTCTTTGAGCTTCCCGGCGGTCGTGTCAGTCAATCTTTGGTCACTTTCCCTGCGAGTTCGTCGAGCCGTGCGGTCAGGTCGGCGCCGATGATTCCGATGTACGGCTCGTCGACGATCCCGAGGTGATCGCCACCGACGTGGACGATCTCGAGATCGTCCACGACTTCACCCCATCGGCCGTCTTCATCGATCTCAGCCCACTGGGGCTCCAACTCGATGGCACCCTCGTGCATCTTCTCGGCCCGATAGAGGATGACCTTGCCGTCGAACCTGGTCGGCTCGACGGTGGTCAGGGCCCGGTTGTCGAGGAAGCTGGTGCGCTGATGTTCGATGATCCCGCCGGGGATCTTGGCGTCACTCATCGCGAGCATCTCCATGATGATCCGGAACTGTCCCTCGTCATCGGCTTCCACGAGACGCTCCATCGGCAACGGCGCGTCGTCGAGACCGTAAGTGCGCTTGGCGAACTCGTAGTACCGCTCGAGCCGGGCCCGCTTGGCCTCCGGGGTGTCGACGATGGGCTCTCGGGGCCGGACCACATCGATCAGACCGACGAACGACACCTCGTCGCCCGCCTCGGTCAGCAACTGCGCGGCGCCATACGCGAGTGCGCCACCGAGCGACCACCCGACCAAGATGTACGGGCCTTCCGGCTGCACCTCTTTGAGTTTCGGATAGTACTGCTTCACGCGTTCCTCGATGGTGCCCTCGACACGGTCGAAACCGATCACGGGGACGTCGGCCGGAAGTCGTTTGAGCAGTGCCTCGTACGCGGCGGTCGAGCCGCCGGCCGGGTGGAACACCAGAATCGGAGTCCGGTCCGACTTCTCCGGCGTACGGAGGTAGCGGACGAATCCGTCGACGAGCCCACCCTCGAGATGCTCGCGGACATAGTTCGACATCGTCTCGATGTTGTCGGCGTCGATGACGTCCTCGATGTCGAGTTCGCCGCCGGCGCGCTCGGAGAGCCGTGCGGTCAGCTTCTCGGCCATCTCGTCGTCGAGGACCGGCAGCGGATTGAAGATGCCTCCCGCCGACTTACCGGTCACCACTGCCCACACCCCGAAGGTGAGGCGCTCGGCGGCATCACGGGGCGGCACGTCGGCGCCGGCCGCGGCCGCGACCGCCGCCTGGTTCTGCAGATTGGCCGGAGCCGGGGCGACGTCGGCCTTTGCGACGGGTGCGGCCACAACGTCGGGGACACCCTCGGGGGCGATCTCGGGTACCTCCGGCTGTGCTTCGGCGGCGGCGACTGCCTGTGCCTGCGCCTCGGGTTCACCTGCGTCGTTGGTGTCGCCGGCCTCGATCAGCTGCGCCAGCGCCGCGGTGTCGAGTTCGCCCTTGCCCTCCGCCTCGGCGGCGAGCGCCTGCACCTCATCCCGATGCTCCACGGCGTAGGTGACGAACTTGACGACGTCCTGCAGGTTGGCATCTCGCATCGCCTGCAACTGCAGCTGCGGGATGTCGAACTCCCACTCGGCACGGTTCTTGATGCGCATCGCCATCAGGGAATCGAGGCCCAGTTCGATCAACGGGATCTCGCGAGGCAGATCCTCGGGTTCGTAACCCATCGACTCCGCGACGATGGTGGCCAGTCGATCATCGACGCTCTCACCGGACGCCGGATCCCAGCGGGCACCGATCTCATCGGACACCTCCGGGTCGGTGGTCAAAGAGTTGTCGACGAAACCGGACTTCTCCGCGCCGGATCGGGTCGCAGCCGAGTCGGGCGCAGCAGGAGCCGTCGCCGCACCGGACGTGACCACGGCATCGAGCAGCAACCGGAACGAATCACCTTGCGCGGCATGGACCTGCAAGGCGCCACCGCCCGGATGGGGGGCGAGGGTCGTGGTGAACGTCGTCGCGCCGAGCGCTTCGCCGTGCGGCGCGATGGCAGTGATCTGTACATCGGTGAGAACTTGTCCGGCGGCAGCTTTGACCAGTTCGGTCAGATCGGTGGCCGCGGACGCCGCCACCTGCCACACGTGGCGGCCGTCGGGCAGTGACACATGCGATCCTGGGATCCTGCCTTCGCCCGAACCACCCGAGATCGACGCGGTGAGCCAATACGGCTTGCGCTCGAAGCGAGTACGCGGCACCTGGGCGAAATCGCCCTGCCCGAACAGGGTTCCGACATCGACAGCATGCCCGTGGACATAGAGCTTCATGAGCGCGTTGATCACGCCGTAGCTCTCGTCTTCCTTCCGACGCAGCGTCTCGATGAGCTCTGCGTCGTGAATGCCGGCCGAGAACGTCACCGCAGCAACAGATATCAGCACCGCCGGGTTCGGCGACAGTTCCAGGAAGGTGGTATGACCATTTTCGACGGACTTCGACACCGCCTGGGAGAACCAGACGCTGTGCCGCAATCCCTTGGTCCAGTACTCCACCGCGTGCACCGGAGCGTGACCTGGACGGTAGTACGCCTCACGGTCGACCGAGCTGTAGAAACCGATCTTCGGCGACAGCGGCTCGATCCCGGTCAGCTCATAGGCGAGTTCACCGAGCAACGGATCGGTCTGCGAGGTGTGGCTGGCGCCCTTCGTCGCGAGTTTGCGACCGAGCTTGCCCTCACTCTCGGCACGCGCAACGATCGCGTCGACCTGCGGTTCGGGTCCGCCGATGACCGTGTGGGTCGGCGCCGCATAGACGCAGATCTCGAGGTCGGGATAGTCGACGAGGACATCGGTGATGTCGTCGGCGCTGTATTCGACAAGTGCCATGAGCCGGATGGCGTCGCCGGTCAGCGTCGCCTCCGCCTCACCCATCAGGCGGGACCGCTGGCAGATGACCCGCACGGCGTCTTCGAGTGAGAGACCACCGGTGATGTACGCGCCTGCGGCTTCACCCATCGAATGTCCGACGACGACACCGGCATCCGCGCCGTGATGACGCAGCAGCTCGGCGAGCCCGATCTGGATGGTGAAGATGCCGATCTGCGATGTCTCGATCTCGTAGGTGATCGAATCGTCGAGGATGATCTCGACCATCGAGTACCCGAGCTCGTTCTCGACGAGCGCATCGACCTTGTCGACCGCGGCGGCGAACACCGGGTTCTCGGTGTAGAGCTGTTTCGCCATCTTGCGGTGCTGAGATCCGAAGCCTGACAGCAACCACACCGCGGACGCCGAATCGGGTGAGTCACAGGTGTAGACGTTCGGGTTGTTCTTGTTGTCGGCGACCGCACGCAGACCCTTGAGAGCCTCTTCGTGGGTGCGGGCCATCACCACCGAGCGGGTACGGCCATGGTTGCGGTGCGCCAGGGTGCGGCCGATGTCGACGAGCGGTGTCGCCTTCGCCTCGTCCGTCTCGAGCCAGTCGGCGAGGTCGGCGGCCGCCTTACGGCGCCGCGAGGGCAGGAACCCGGAGACCACCAGCGGGACAACCGAACCCTGCGCCGCACACGGAGCGAAGTCTGCGACGGGATCGGTGTCCGCGACCTCTTCTTCCGCAGCGCTGGTCGCGGTGGCCAACTGCCCCAACGCTGCCCGCTCGGCCTCGGTGAGGAACTCTTCGACGTCATCGTCGTCGTCGAGGAAGTCGGCCACGACGGCCTGTGCCTTCGGTGCCACGACCTCGGTACCGGGTGCGGCCAGGTCCTGCGGGGTGACCTCCCTGATCACCACGTGCGCGTTGGTGCCGCCGAAGCCGAAGCCCGAGACGCCTGCGACGGCATGCCCCGAGTAGCGCGGCCAGTCGGTGGCCTCGTCGATGACCCGCAGTCGCAGGGCGTCGAACTGGATGTACGGGTTGGGTCCGGCGTAGTTCAACGACGGGGGCAGCTTGTTCTCCGCCAGTGCCAGCACAACTTTGATGAGACCCGCGGCGCCGGCGGCAGCTTCGAGATGGCCGAAGTTGGTCTTGGCCGAACCCAGCAGGGTCGGCTTGTCGGCATCGCGGCCTTTGCCCAGCACGCGTCCCAGGGCGTCGGCTTCGATCGGGTCACCGAGGATGGTTCCGGTGCCGTGTGCCTCGATGTAGTCGACGTCGCGCGGATCGATCGCGGCGTCGGTATAGGCCGTACGCAGAACCTGGACCTGCGCCTCGGGATTCGGCGCCGGGAGACCATTGGACCGGCCGTCGGAGTTGACCGCGGACCCGGCCACCACCGCGAGCACCTTGTCGCCGTCGCGCCGCGCGTCGGACAGACGCTTGAGCACCACGAGTCCGCCACCTTCGGCACGGATCATGCCATCCGCGTCGGACGAGAAGGCCTTGATGCGGCCATCTTTCGACTGCACTCCCACCGAGTCGAAACCGAGCGTCGCCGCGGGGGTGATGAGCATGTTGACGCCACCGGCGAGTGCCACATCGGATTCGCCGGTACGCAGACTTCGGACGGCCTGGTGCACCGCGACCAACGAGGACGAACACGCGGTGTCGAGGGCCACCGAAGGGCCGCGGAAGTCGAAGTAGTACGAAACCCGGCCTGCAACAATGGATGTCGAGGTGCCGGTGAGGGCGTATGCGGCGGTTTCGCCGGCGCCCTCGGGATCGGAGACCGCCAGCATCTGGTAGTCGTTGGTCGAGCTGCCGATGAAGACCCCGACCTGGCCGCCCTTGAGATCGCTGGCCGGGATGTGGGCGTGTTCGAGCGCCTCCCAGGTCAGCTCCAGAGCAAGACGCTGCTGCGGATCGACCATCTCGACCTCGCGCGGCGACATCTGGAAGAAGTCCGCATCGAATCCTTTGACATCGTCGAGATAGCCGCCGTGTAGGTTCGCATCCGCCAGCACCTTGGCGATACGCGGTTCGGCCTTGAACTCGGTCCACCGGTCATCCGGCAGATCGCCGACGCCGTCGCGCCCGTTGATCAGCAGATCCCAGGTCGACTCCGGGGTGTGGCCCGCCTTCGGGAACCGGGTTGCCACGCCGACGATCGCGATGTCGTCCTCGTCGCCCCGCACGCGCTGGTAACGCGCCGAATCCTCGTCGTCGTCCACCCCTTCGTCGGGGTCGCCTTCGATGATCCGTTTCGCGAGCGACGCGATCGTCGGATGCTGATACGCGACCGTGGCGGTGAGGATCACGCCGGTCTTGTCCTCGATGTCGCCTGACATCGCCACCGCGTCACGCGAGGACAGCCCGAACTCTTCGAGGGGCCGGTCATCGGAGACCTGGTCCACCGGAAGCCCGGTGGTGTCCGAGACCCACTGTCGCAGCCACTCGCGTAGCTCCGTCACGGTCATGTCCCCGGCGGTCTCGCCGTCGGAACAGGCACCCGAGGTGGTCGTCTCACCGACGGGAGTCACCTCGACGCCGTCGTCGTCAGTCCCGGGACCGAACGTCGAGCCCGGCAACTTGTCGTCGCTGCTCAGATTTTTCTCGCTCGAGCTGTTCAGTTCAGGCATCGCCAGTCCAGACTATTGATTCTCGTTCGGCGCATCGGGGAACGCGGTCTGCTGGTATCCACCACGCAGGGTTCCGTCGATGTACGCCGCCTTGCACGCCCGCCTGGCGATCTTCCCGCTGGAGGTACGCGGGATCGATCCGGCCGGGACCATCAGTACGTCGCGGGCCATCACGCCATGCCGCTGCGCCACCGACGCGCGGACCGTGTCGGCCACTTCCTGCGGATCGACCTTCTTGCCCGGTCCGCGTTCGGCCACGATCACCAGCTGCTCCGACGCGTCGTCGGCATCGAACTTCAGACCGCTGGCCGAGTTCTCGAACACGACCTCGGGAAGCTCGTTGGCCGGGACGGCGAATGCGGCGACGAAGCCCGGACGCAGCGCGGGGCTCGCTTCCTGCGCGGAGAACTCGAGATCCTGCGGGTAGTGATTGCGGCCGTCGACGATCACCAGGTCTTTGACGCGGCCGGTGATGTAGAGCTCACCGTCGAGCCAGACGCCGTAGTCGCCGGTCTTCATCCACTTGCCGTTCTTCGGCGCGCCCACACTGTGGCTGCCTTCGTCGAGCGGGGTGACGAGGGTGTTGTTGAACGTCTCCTCGGTCTCCTCCGGACGTCCCCAGTAGCCGTGGCCGATGTTCATACCGTTCAGCCAGATCTCGCCGACGTGACCGTCGGGGCGCTCTGCACCGGTCTCAGAATCCGCGATGACCGCCCACTGGCTCACCGAGACCTGACCGCACGACACCTGCGCCACCGCTCCGGGGGCATCCTGGTCGACGATCTTGAACGTGCCGGCGTTCAGCTCTTCGCGGTCGACGTAGACAATCTTCGCCTCGTTGTCGCGCTTGGTCGAGGAGACGAACAGCGTTGCCTCGGCCATGCCGTACGACGGCTTGATCGACGTCTTCGGCAGACCGTAGGGGCCGAACGCATCGTTGAACTTCTTCATCGAACTGACCGTGACCGGCTCACTACCGTTGATCAGGCCGATGACGTTGCTCAGGTCGAGGTGTTCGCCTTCTTTCGGGAGGCCGCGCACGGCCGCGTGTTCGAAGGCGAAGTTCGGTGCTGCCGCGAACGTCTCGGTCCCGTCGGCCTGGGCCGCGAGTTCCTTGATCCACCGGCCGGGCCTGCGTACGAAGGCCTGCGGGCTCATGATGGTGATGTATTTGCCGCCGAGGGCGGGCAGGATGACGGTCAGCAATCCCATGTCATGGAACATCGGTAGCCAGGTCACCCCGCGAGAGTTGTGGTCGAACTCGATCGCGTCGATCATCTGCAGGGCATTGGCCGCCACCGATTCGAACGTGATCACCACGCCGGCCGGGACGCGGGTCGAACCCGAGGTGTACTGCAGGTACGCGGTGTCGTGGAGTTTCGGCGTCGGACGAACCCAGGTCTCACCGACGGAATCGGGGACGGCGTCGACGGCGATGACGCGGGGGCGTTCCTTGGCAGGCAGCGGCTTGAAGAAGTCACGAACGGCCTCGGCCGACTTGGTCGACGTCAGGATCGCGCTCGGCTTGCAATCGGCGAGCACCGCGGTCAACCGGTCGGTGTGGCCGGGTTCGTCCGGGGAGAACAGCGGAACGGCGATGTTGCCCGCATACAGCGACGCGAAGAAGCCGATGACGTACTCCAGCGACTGCGGCGCCAGGATCGCCACCCGGTCGCCCGGTTCGGTGACCTGCTGCAGCCGGGCCGCGATGGCACGCAGCCGCTTGCCGAACTGGGACCACGTCAGGTCTATGGCCTCACCGTCGCGTTCGCGGCTGTAGTCCATGAACCGGTAAGCCAGGGTGTCCGCCTGCTCCGCGACGTTGCGCTCGACGTAGTCGACCAGGGTTGCGTCTTCGGTGAAGAACAGATTGCCGTCCTCATCCAAAAACTGGTCAAACTCGTTGTTCATTCGCACTCCTGATAGCGACTCCGACACCTGCCGAAATACGTGTGGTCACCGGTTCTATAGACGCCTCGACCTCTCAGCGTTCCTTATTCTTCTTATCAAGCCAAATAAGACTCGCAGCCACGTCCATGCCCGAGCCAAATCGTCAACATACTACCGGTCAGTAACTCTCTTTTTGCCAGGTGGTCACCGTCGACGGTCATCCGCGCCGAGGGCCAACCTACGCCACCATGGCACAAATTATGGCTACTCCCCCTTGAGCAGCGGGATGACCGGTGCGAACGCGTCCATCTGCGTGGGGAAAATGCCCACGTACGACATCGTGGTCCGGCGCCGGACCTCACGGATCTGGTCGGCGATCTGCTCGAACGATCCGAACGCGAGGTACGGCGACTGCAGGATGTCCTCCACGGAGAGTTTGACGTCCATCGCGATGTTCGGGGGGTACCCCTGGTCGAGTGCGGCCAGGGCCATCTCCGCGGTGGCCTCCCGGTCGTCGGTGACGACGATGGTGGCGATCGTCCAGTTCAGTTCGATCTCGGCGAACCGGTCACCGGCGGCCTCGCGGATCCGATCGACCCGCTCGATGGTCTTCTCCATCGTCATGTCCGACAGCCGCAGCTTGCCCTCGGCCGTGGTGCCCGTGGCCACAGAGATGATGTCGGCGTGCTTGGCGGCCAGTGCCAGCATCTTGGGTCCGCCGCCGCCGACCGCGATCGGCGGCCGTGGTCCCTGCCGGGGTCGCGGACTGCCGACGAGGCCTTTGATGGTGTAGAACTCACCGTCGAAGTTGACCTCTTCGCCACGCAGCAGGCCGTCGAGGATCGTCAGCGATTCATCCAGGCGCCTGATCCGCGCACCCGGGGACTCGAACTCGATGCCGGCCTTGTCGAACTCTTCCTTCATCCACCCCGCGCCGATGCCGAGTTCCAGGCGCCCCTTCGACAGCACGTCGATGGTCGTGGCCTCTTTGGCCAGCAGCGCCGGGTGGCGGTAGCCGTTCGCGAGGACGGAGGTGGCCAGCCGGATCTTGTCCGTCGCCTGACTCAGCGCGCCGAGCGCAGCGAGGGGTCCGACCTGATTGCCGAGGTGGTCGGGCACCGCGAAGGTGTCGAAACCGTACTCCTCGGCGGTCTGCGCGAGTTTGACGAACTTGCGGGCGCCACCTTCGTCGCGGTTGCCTTCGCCACCCGCCCCGAATCGGAACTTGCGCAGGCCCGAATCGGCATTCGCTGACGTCATCTCAGGTCTCCTGTTTCACAAAGGTCACCCGGCACCGTCGCAGGCCGGACTGGGGGTCCGGTCCACCCGGTGTCCCGGTCAGCCAGGGGTTAGCCGGGACAAGGTTACTTCCGGACCCGGGCCGGGCAAAATGCGATCATTCGTGCTTGGGGAACGGCGCCTTGTCGATCACGCCTCGGGCCCAGTCCGTCATCCAGACGGTCGCCGGCGCTCCGTTGTCACTCCAGTAACGCGTGGTGTTGTACATCGCGTGCACCGGGTTGTTGATCGCGCCCATGAGTTTGGTCAGACCCTCGACCGGATTCGCGATCGTCGGCGCATCGCAGATCAGATCGCCTGGCGCACAAAGAGAATAGGCACGGTCGGTCAGCTCACCGAACCCACCCGGACGCGGCCCGGTCAGATTGATCCCCGGGATCGGCAGGATGTCGAGAGCGATCTCCGCCCCGACCCCCGGCGGGTTGGGGCCGGCGTTCCCGACCTGGTTCGGTTGCCTGCGGCCGTCCGCGATCAGCCCGACCCCCAGCACCAGATCTTGCGACACCGGACCACGGCCGTTACCGATCTCACCAGCGATGTCCCCGGCGATGACCGCACCCTGCGAGAACCCTGTCAGCACGAAACCGGTCAGCGGGCACCTCTGATTGACCTCGGCGATCTTCGCCCTGGTCGCGTTGGTGCCCGCGGCACGCGAGGTGTTGTAGTCGACCTGCCGGTCGGCCAAGTTGGTCGGGTTCTTGAACTGCGCCACGTAGGGCACCGTGTAGACGTCGGCACGGGAGCTGTCGAACTCGTTCGCGAGCGGCGCGGACACCTTGAGCATCAACGAGTTCGGGTTGGCCGTCGGGTTGTACGGGTCGTCGTCGCTGGCCGATTCCCAGGTACCGGGCACGACGATCACCTGTACGTCGGGGCAGTCCGCCGGCTGGGCGGTCGGCCGTGGGGCCGAACTCGACGGAGTATCGGGCGGACCGGTGGGACCGTCGGGCTCCGGCTTGAACAGACTGATGATCAAGATCACGACGAGAATGATCGCGATGATGCTCAGGATCCCCAGACCGAGGATCGCGAACAGGAGCAATCGTCCTTTATTTCTCTTCTTGGCGCTCATCTCGGGGCGTCAGCAGTACTTCGACTCGGCTGCCTTGATCACCTTGTCGGCGTCGGCATTGGCTTTGGCCTCATCGGTGGTTCCCGATCCCACGAGCGGCACCACGAAGATCTTGATGTCGTCGGTGCTCGCGCCCTGCTCCTTGCCGTTGCAGACGGCCTGGGCCGCGCTCAACGCGATCGCGTTGTCGGGGTCGTTGGGAACGCTCACGCCCTGCTTCTTCAACTCCGCGAGGTACGCCTCGGTCTTGTTGTCCGACTCGACGCCTTCGGGGACGTCGGCCGGGGCGGGCCCGGTCGCGGGCAGCCCCTCGGTGTCGTCGGGCTGACCGTCGCTGCTTGCCTCGGTCGAGGTCGCGGCGCTGCTCGATGGAGCGGCTTTGCTGCTCGTGGCGCTGGTGGTGCTCGGCGCGCTGGTGGTGGAGCTGACCACATCGGTCGGCGCGGAGGCCGTCGAATCGTCACCGCAACCGGTGGCGAGCGCCGCGGTCATCAGCAGCGCGGCCCCGGCGGTGAGAACCCGGAGGGTGGAGCCTGTCATGTCACGTCCTTTTCTCACGCATCACAGAGATGTCGGGCAGGGTGAAGCCCCGCCCGGCTCGGAGAACCGGTGAGTTCTCGAATGCCCGCAAGGCTACCGAAGCGACCTGAGGATTTACTTGACGGTGACGACGCCGTTCACGACCTCGATCACACCGCGCTCGAAGAGCACGCGGGTTCCCCCGGTGATCTCTTGCGCGTCGCTGATCGGATAGCCGAGCTTGCCGTTCTCGTAACCGGCTTTGCCCCAGGCGTCGAAGATCGGACCGGGAGCGATTGCGTAGGCACCCTTGGCCGCGGTCCAGTAGATGTTGCCGCCGTCGAAGGCAGTGAGCTTGCCGCCGCGGGCGAGACCGACCTCGTTGGTCTTCGGGAATCCGAGCCAGCCACCCTCGTATCCGAGCGTCGCGTACTTCTCGAAGATCTTGCCCTGCACCGAATGTGCCCCGTTGGTGGGGTTCCAGTAGTACGAGCCGACCTGGAAGTCCTGCACGCGGCCCTTGTCGCCGGGCGTGTTGTGCTCGTCGCCTGTCGGGTACTTCAGCGGGCCACGTTCGTAACCGCTCTTGCCCCAGTCCACGAGGATCGCGCCACCGACCGGGTGCGCGCCCGTCGTCCGGGTCCAGTAGATGTTGCCGTTCTGGAACTTGTTCAAGCGACCGGCCTTGTCCGGCGTCGCGAGCTCACCGCTGGTCGGGAATCCGAGCCAACCGCCGGGCCCGCCCGCGGCCACGTAGGAGCCGCCGATGGCGCCACCGACGACCTGCGCGCCGGTCTTGGCCGACCAGATGATGCGGCCGTTACGGAAGTCCTGGGCGCGACCACCGGGCACGTCGTACTCCGGCGTGAGGCATTCACCGAGCGATTTGTTCGCCTTGTAGACGGGCGCGATGGCGCCGCCCGTGGCACACGCCGGCTTGTCGGCCGCGAGCCCGAGGGCTCCTGCCGCCTGCGGCCAGGCCTGCTCCATCTCGAACTGCCAGTACGGCCACGTATGTGTGCCCGACGCCCGGTAGACGGCCTGCGCGCGCACTCCGAGCTGGTTCAGGCGGCTCGCGAACTGCTGCGATGTCACCCGGGAGAGGACCTCGAGGCCGACACCCGCGTAGTTGGTGGCGAGACCCGGGATGGTGGACGGGGTGTCGTACTGGCCTACCAGGCCGTTGCCGGAGGACACGTACAGGCTCGTCCCCCGCAGTTTGTCGGCCAGCACGTAGGGATCGTGCTCTTTCCACGCCGCCGCGGTCGGCGGACCGAACATCTTCGCCGAGTCGTAGCCACCCGCGTCGTTCTGCGCGAACTGGATTGCCTGCGGCATGCCGAACGAGCTCAGCTGCAGGATGCCCGAGAAGGATGCGGCGAACTTGAAGAAGCCGGGATTGCGGGCCGAGAGCATCATCGCGGCGCTGCCACCCATCGACAGTCCTTCGACACCACGCACTTCGGTCGACCGCCACTGGCTCTCCATCAGAGGCGGCAGTTCCTTCGTCAGGAACGTCTCCCACTGGTAGTTCTTGCCGTTGTCGGGCTCGGCCCAGTCGGTGTAGAAACTCGACTCGCCACCGACGGGCAAGACCACGTTGACGTTCTTGTCCTTGTAGAAGTCCTCGATGTTGGTGTTGAGGATCCAGCCGTTCTGGTCGTCCTGTGCGCGCAGACCGTCGAGCATGTACATCTGCGGGAACTTGTTCGCGGGACGATAGTTCCAGTCGCGGGCCAGCAGCACCTGCACCTGGATGTTGGTGCCCATCGCGGGTGAATAGACCCACATCGCGACCCGACGGTCGGAGTACCAGAAGGTGTTGGTGATCTTGACCCCTGGCACCGCGGCCGGGGCGCTGAACGCGGGGGCCTGCGGGGCGGGGACCACGGGTGCGGCCAGGGCGGGCGTCGTCACGCCGAGCACCGTGCACACCGATACCGCGCCGGCCATCAGTCCGAGCGCACCGCGCACAAATTGCTTCCGCATGTAGATCTACTCCTCAAGTCACACCCAGCAGGCTCCCTGGGGAACCGAACCAAAAACAGAACGCTCTACGTGTTGTCTACACGTAGAGCGTCCTGTTGTGAGGTTGCCACACCTGTGACAGGTGTGAATTTTGTGACTAGAGGGTCACAGGGGACAGATCAGCGGAACCAACCCTGCTGGAGAGCTCGCCACATCATGTCCTGCCAGTAGCCCCACTTGTGGGTACCGGCGAACGGGTAGTCGGTGGTCAGCTGCACGCGGTTGACGAAGGCCTGGACCTCGAACGCGCGGGTCTGAGCAAGCGACAGCGTCTCGAGCGGCACGCCCTGGACGATGCTGACCAGGTTTTCGTTCTGGTTGTAGCCACCGGGGATACCGCTGCCCGATGCCACGCGAACCTTCAGATCGTGCATCTTGGTGATCTGCACGAACGGATCATTGTCGTACCAGCGGGTGCTCCACGGCGGGCCCCACATGCTGTCGGAGTTCCACGGGCCTCCGTCGGCGTCGAGCAGAGCGACGCGGATGGCCGACTTCATACCGGGAGCCGACAGGTTCAGGTAACCGGACATGGAGAACGCGTGCGAGTAGTACCGCTTGTTGTTCGCAGCCACCACGAGCGCGGCGTTGCCACCCATCGAGATGCCGGCGATCGCCAGCTTGCCGCTGGGAACCATGTTGCGGGCGTACAGCGCCTGCGGCAGCGTGTTCGCGATGACGCAGTTCCACTTGTAGGTGTAGGTCTGGCCGTTGAAGTTGCTCGGCGCATTCCAGTCGCTGTAGAAACTCGCGGCACCACCGACGGGCATCACGACGTTGACGCCGCGATCGACCATGTTCTGGACGTTGGTCTCGTGCTCCCAGCCGCTGACATCGTTCGTCGCGCGCAGGCCGTCGAGCATGACGACGGTCTTGTAGTTGCCGGGCTTGCTCCACGACCGGACCTTGACCCCGCCCGGCATCCCGCAGCCGTCCACTCGGAACTGCTGGAACCCGGTGCCGGTGCCCCAGGCGCTGGCGGTGCCTGTACCGGCAACAACGCCGATGCCGGCAATGGTCGCCAGTGCGGCGACGGAAGCGACAAGTCGCTTACCGAACCCCACTCGCCCAAACGGTGTGCGTACGCGCATCGAATACAACTCTCTCTCTATCCAGCGGCAACGGCCCGGACTGCAGTTCTGCAAATAACTCTGGCCACGAGGACACCAAAATCCTCAGGTGTCACACAGCCTCACGGACGCAGGGTGCCGCCCGTTGGCAACGCTCGGAGCCTATTAGATAGGCACCGGTCTGACAAACCCTGTGATCGGTCACACTGCGCTCCACGACGCCCTCGTGACCTGCCCAAATCGTTCTTCCCCATACGTATCGCGCCTGCAAAACGCCGCGTTACACATTTGAGACCTTGCGTGTTGCGGACCGGCCGACGCGACGGACAGACCTGCACTGCGTCGCAAAGTTATCAGGTTTTTCTCAGGAAACCGTGCGCGTGTGCTCAGGTGACTGAGCGTCACGCTCACTTCGAATCCCGTTGCGACATTACTAGTTCGGATAGACCGGAGCGGGCATGGGCAACTTGCATCGCTCCAGCTCGTACTCCGGCACGCGATCGATCCGGTAGGACGTGAACCCCGCGGCCTGCCTCAGGTTGTGCTTGAAGCGCGCGAAGGTCCAGGGCGCCGTGTACGACGCGATCAGATCCTCTGTCGGCTTGCACGTCAGCGCCACCTGCGCCTGACGCACCCCGTCGGCGCTGAGGAAGGGCGGAAGGACCGGAGTTCGCGGATACGCGCCCGACTCCGCGATCACCCATTCGGCATCGAGATCCTTGTCATGCCCGATCCGGCCGTCCGGGAGGCGGTCCGAATGTGCTGCGATCGGGTACGCCAAACCCATCTGATCGATGACCCGCACATCAAGGGAGGCATTCATGCTCGTCATCCCGAGGTTCAGGTAGTAGACGGTGATCTGCTTGTTCACACCCGGCGGAGGCGGCACCGGCAGCGGATCGAAGTACCACTCGTCGTAGTTGGGTGAGGGCAACAGCACCCCGCCCGTGTCCTGATGCTTGTTGATCGACGCGACCATCGCCCGGATCCGCGGGTAATTGAGGTAGTCCTCGGCGGTGATCGGGTGCTCGATGCCGATGTTCTGGATGTAGTAGCGGCGCTCGTCGACGATTCCGCCGCGACCGATCTCGGTGCCGTTCTTCATGCCGGCGACGTGTGAGGTCGAGATCGCCCACACGACGGTGGTGATCCACAGGCCCGCCATGACCACGGTCCCGGCCCAGCCCACCACCAGCGGACGTACGTCCTGCGCGTCGTCGCTGTCGCTGCGCCGTCGCCCGAACCCGGCGGGCAGGGCCACAGGGATCACCATCACCGGCAGCATCAACAGGAACAGCGGCACGAGCAGCACGCGTGCATGCATGAAGTCGCCGCCCTGGCGTACCCAATAGAACGACTCCAGGAATCCGCAGACGACGATCAAGGTCACCACCGCGGCGGGGCTCTGCAGCCTGCGGCTGATGGAACCCGCACGCGTACGCCAGGTCGCGTTCGCGTCACCGTCGTGCTTGACGAGGTCCACAGCCGCGTCCTGGTCCGCCGCACGGCTGCGCAGAAACCAGGTGAGGCCTGCCGCGATCACCGCGATGATCAGCGGCAGGATCAGGAAGTACGGGCTGAACATGTTGCCCAGGTACGTCAGCCCCTGATCGAACTTCGATCCCGACGCGTCCTTGGCGACGGCCGTGTTGGGCACCAGCAGGGCGTAGTAACCCATCCGGAAGATCTGATAGCCGACCGGCACCACCGCCGCGACGGCCGCGAACGCGACACGCATCTTCCAGCTCATCGGACTGCAGAAGACCAGCAGCAGAGCCAAACCACCGACCAGGGTCAACTCCGGACGGATCAACGGGGACAGGCCTGCGGTGAAGCCGAGCAACAAGGTGGTCACCACCTGCTTGCGGCCCCACGCGGCGGCAGCCTGATCGCGCTGACTCCAGGCGATCAGCTGACACCACAGCAACGCGGCCCAAAAAATGCACATCGAGGTCTCGAGCCCGCTGGTCGCGAAATCCCGCGCAGGCGGTAGCGCGATGTAGACGAGCGCGCCGAGTGGCAGCAGCAGCATCCAACCGGGGTTGATCGGTCCCCGCCCCCGGCCGATGCGGTAGAGGCGGCCGGTGCCGTACATCGCCAGCGGGACCGCGGCTATCGACAGCACCAGCGCGATCCACAGCACCACGTACTCGGTCTGGGCATCGGTGACCCAGCTCCAGAACCAGATCAGGTAGGTCCACAGGGTCGAGGTGTTCGCCTCGACGCGTTCGCCTTCGTTGAACACCGGACCGTTACCGGCCAACAGGTTCCGCACCGTACGGAGGACGATCAGGCCGTCATCGGCAATCCAGCGACGCTGCCAGGCACCGTAACCGAAGATGGCGCCGACGACGACGGCGCTGATCCACAGGGAGATGGTGGCCGGGTTGATCGTGCGGCCGAACACCTGCGGTTGCGCTGATGGCCAGCCCTTCTCAGCTGATGGCCAGCCCTTCTTAGCTGATGGCATAGACCGCGACACCAACGCATACTAACCAGGCGATGGCGAGCAGCTGGAGAACACGGTCACCGAGCGCGATTTCTTCGGGTTCTCCGGCTTGACCACCGTCGACGTCGACGGCGTAGCGAAGGATTGCGACGGTGAACGGCACCATCGACAGGGCGTACCAGACGTTCTCGTTGTGTCCACCATCTGTGTCGAACGCCCACATCCCGTAACAGAGCACGACCGCTGTCGCGGACAGTGTCCAGACGAAACGCAGGTACGTCGTCGTGTAGTACTCGAGACTCTTGCGGATCTTGGCACCGGTGCGTTCAGCGAGCTGCAGCTCCGCATAACGCTTGCCCGCTGCCATGAACAGCGACCCGAAGGTCATGACGAGCAGGAACCATTTCGAGAGTCCTTCGGGCAACTCGGCCGCGACGCCGCCCGCGATGGCGCGCAGCAGGAACCCGGACGAGACGATGCAGATGTCGATGACCGGCTCGTGCTTGAGCCCGAAGCAGTAGCCGAGCTGGATGGCCAGGTAGACCGCGATGACGACGGCGAGCTGCCAGTTGGCCAGGAAAGAGATACCGAGCGAGGCGATCCCGAGCACCGCGGCCAGCACAAACGCCAGTGACCTGGGAACCACCCCCGCGGCGATCGGCCGGAACCGTTTCGTCGGGTGGTTGCGGTCGGCTTCGACGTCGAGCGCGTCGTTCACCAGATAAACGCATGACGCGATCAGGCAGAACGCCACGAAGGCGACACCTGTACGCCAGAGCACATCCGGTTCGTCGACAGCACCGGCCGCCATCGGCGCTGCCAGCACCAACAGGTTCTTGACCCACTGCCGGGGCCTGACCGCCTTGATCAAACCCGTTGCCAGATTCTTGGGCGGGCCGCGCACGACCTCGTGCTCGATCGGCTCCTCGCTCACTGCACTCCCTCAGTTCTCAGTTCTCGTCAGTCTTTCACCCGCAGTGACCGCGGCTGCACAGGTGGCTCCGATCAGGGCGCCACCGATCACGTCGGACGGGTAGTGCACACCCAGCACGAGCCGGGACAGCAACATCGGGGGCACCAGCGCCATGGGCAAGGCTGCGGGAGGCAATCCCGCGGCGCGACCGATGAGGATCGCGGCGGCGGTGGTCGAGGTCGCATGACTCGAGGGGAAGCTCAGCTTGCTGGGCGTGCCCACCCCGATCGCGATACGCGGGTCGTGTGGTCGGCGGCGGCGCACGATCCGTTTGATGACCACGGACGCGGCGTGTGCTCCGAACGCGCCCACGCCGGCGGCGACCCACTGCCTGCGGTTCGCCTCGTCCCCGCGCACGTGTGCCGCGGCGGTACCGATGGCGGCGAGCCCGAGCCAGCCGAGCGAGTGCTCCCCGAAGTGCGAGAGGCCCCGTGCCGCGGCGATGGCGCCGGGCCGGTTTACAAGAGCGTTCTGGATCGCGACGAGCAGGCGCGCCTCACCATCGAGTGGGCCGAGGTCAACCGACGAGATCTCAATCGATTCCGAAGACACGCTCCCAGCTTTCTTTACTGGTCAGCTCAGTGTGTGCGGACCGATACGTTTCACGGAGTTCGGGAAAACGAGCCCGCAGTTCTTTGACCAGCGCTGCGGATTCCTTCGCCAAGGCGATCATCTTGTCACGATCACGTTGCCGGTACACCACACCACGGCCGTCGGCGGTGGTGACGGTGACCCCGTCGACGCGGCCGAGGCTGAACCAGCGCGCCTCGATGGGCGGGTAGTTCGCCTGCGGCACCTCGTGGTGGCACGGGTCCGCCGGCCGCAGGTTGTTCACCACCGCGGCTCCCAGTGCCCTGATCTTGCTGATCGGATTTGCGGGGATGTTCACCCCGAGATGCGTTGCCTCACCGGATGTCCGGGGCAGCTCGGTGGCCGAGGGCAGAACGACCGCATCCGGGTACTGCTTGCGCATCGCCGCGATCTTGGGCAGGGCCGTGGGTAGCAGGTCTCGGATGTGGTCCGGGCCCGCCAGAAAGTCCCGGATGGCCTCGTTCTGAATCGCCACAGTCGAGTATTCGAGGCAGAGAAGGTGTTTGGCCGTTGCCTTGCCGATCGACTGCAGGATCGGACCGAGCGGGCCGTCGTGGTGGAGGGACGCGACCACCAGGCGGTTGCGCAGGTGGAAGTAGGCCTGCCAGTCGATGGCGTCGTCCTTGTCGCTCCAGGCCATGTGCCAGATCGCGATGCCGGGGATCGTGGCGGTCGGGTAGCCGGCTTTGCCCGCACGCAGGGCGTACTCCCAGTCGTCCCATTTGATGAACAGTGGCAGTGGCAACCCGATCTGCTCCGCGGCCACCCGTGGGATCATGCACATCCACCAGCCGTTGCCCTCGACGTCGATGCGCCGGTGCAGGTTCTTCGAGTTCTCGCGGTCGCGGAGTGGGTATTCGGCGAAATCGTGGTCGTACTCGACGAACGGTGCGGCCGTCCACATGAAGTTGTTGTGGTCGATGACCTCGCCCATGCAGTGCAGATGACTGCGGTCCTGCAGGTTCAGCATCTGACCACCGACGAGCATCGGAGCTTTGGCGAAGCGAGACATGGCCAGCGCCCGCAAGATGGAGTCCGGTTCGATGCTGATGTCGTCGTCCATGTAGAGGACGTAGGGGCTGTCGGTCTGTTTGAGCGCCTCGTACATGATCCGCGAGTAGCCACCGGATCCACCGAGGTTGCCCTGCTTGAACATGTGCAGGCGATCACCCAGGGCGGCAGCGGCTTCGGCGAATCCGGGTTCGTCCGTGACAAGTTTGGTGCCCTGATCGGGCATCATCACGGCATCGATGACCTCGTCGACGAGCGGATCGGAGGTCAGGGCCCGTAGAGCGTTCACGGCGTCCGTGGGACGGTTGAAGGTCGGGATGCCGACCGTGACGCGCTTGGTCTCGGGGCCGCTGGGCGCATCGATCGGGGCGTACCAGCCCGCGGAGACGACCTCCACATCGGTGTCTGTCGTGATGTCGAACCAGATCCAGCCACCGTCCTCGAACGGCTCCAGCCCGACCTCGAATTCGATGACGCCCCTGCCGCTTTCGTCGGTCGGGACGAGATTGCCGTCCACCGCGATACGGGATCCGTCGATCTTCGACCGATAGACGTCGACGCGGCATGCGCCCACCACTTCGATGCGCAGGACAACGGACTTCAGGATGCTCCAGCGCCGCCAGTAGGACGCCGCGAAAGCGTTGAAATACGTCAGGAAACTGACCTCGGACTCCGC
This sequence comes from Williamsia limnetica, assembly GCF_003217475.1. Classification (GTDB taxonomy): domain Bacteria; phylum Actinomycetota; class Actinomycetes; order Mycobacteriales; family Mycobacteriaceae; genus Williamsia; species Williamsia limnetica. The sequence continues at coordinate 74,009 of NZ_QJSP01000004.1, forward strand.
GCCGAGCAGCACCGAAGTCCGCGTCGGGGCGTGAGCACGGCGCGAATTGGACTCGGACTCCACGAGATAGAGCGACCGCACATCGAGCGGCTCACCCTGGCGGGGCAGGATCACCCGCTGCAGCAGCGTCTTGGCCGCGTCGAAGGTCTGCGGGTTCTGCGACTGCTCGGCCGCTGTCGACACCGTCACGTCTACTCCGATCCAGCTTCGGCGAGCGGAGCACCGGACTGCAGGTGCGGCGCCAGCGTGTTCTCGTAGGTGGTGAGTGCGCTGGCGATGGCCATGTGCATGTCGAGGTACTGGTAGGTGCCCAGCCGACCGCCGAAAATGACCTTGTTCGAGGCGGCTTCAGCCTTGGCGCGAGCCCGGTAGGCATTCAGTTTCTGCCGGTCTTCCGGGGTGTTGATGGGGTAATACGGCTCGTCGCCGCTCTCGGCGAATCGGCTGAACTCGCGCATGATCACGGTCTTGTCGGTCGGGTACGTGCGCTCGGGGTGAAAGTGCCGGAACTCGTGGATCCGCGTGTACGGCACGTCGGCATCGTTGTAGTTCATCACCGGGGTGCCCTGGAAGTCGCCGGTCTCGAGTACCTCTGTCTCGAAATCGAGCGTGCGCCAGCCGAGTTCACCCTCGGCGTAGTCGAAGTACCGGTCGAGAGGGCCGGTGTAGACCACCGGCGCATCCGGGCTCTGCGCCCGCAGATCGTCGCGGACATCGAACCAGTCGGTGTCCAGGCGCACCTCGATCAGGTCGCTCTTCGCCATGTTCTCCAGCCACGCCGTGTAGCCGTCCGTGGGCAGACCCTCGTAGGTGTCGTTGAAGTAGCGATTGTCGAAGGTGTAGCGGACCGGCAATCGCGCGATGTTCGCTGCGGGGAGCTCGGTGGGGTCGGTCTGCCACTGCTTGGCGGTGTAGTGCTTGACGAACGCCTCGTACAACGGGCGGCCGATGAGGCTGATCGCCTTCTCCTCCAGGTTCGACGCCGAGTCGGTGTCGATCTCGCTGGCCTGCTCGGCGATGAGCGCGCGGGCCTCGTCCGGGGTGAAGTAGCGACCGAAGAACTGCGACACCAGTCCGAGGCCCATGGGGAACTGATAGGCCTGGCCCTGGTACATCGCGAACACCCGGTGCTGGTATCCGGTGAAGTCGGTGAATTTGTTGACGTAGTCCCACACCTTCTTGTTGGAGGTGTGGAACAGGTGCGCTCCGTACTTGTGGATCTCGATCCCGGTGGTGGGCTCGGCCTCGGAGTACGCGTTACCGCCCAGATGGCTGCGCCGGTCGATGACCAGGACCCGCTTGCCGAGCTCGTTTGCTGCTCGTTCGGCGATCGTCAGACCGTAGAAGCCTGAACCGACGACAATGAGGTCCCAGTCAGACGTGTTTTCAGGGCCAGAAGAATCCGGAGCGGAAATGTCGGGGGTCACGGGTGTTCAGGGTAACCGACCCGTGAGTGGGGTCCGACCCACCAGGGAGCATTGTGATCCCCCTGTAGAGATCGGTGATCCCCCTGTAGAGATCGGTGATCCCCCGGTAGAGATTGGTGGCAGGCACCGGGGAACATTTGCCGGTGCCCGAGACTCCAATGATTGACAAACACTCGTCGCACCCACGGTGCAGACGACCACCAACCGGAGGAGACGTACCGTGACCAGCCCCGATGACCAGCTCGACTCGATCTTTTCGCAGATCGGTGCCGAGGACCAGGTCGACCCGGCGGTCTTCGACCAGACCCTCGAAGCCGCATTCGACTACGCAGGTGCCGGACTCGACGAGCTGATCCCCGACGACTCCGACAGCGCCACCGACTCCGATGGTGACGGAGATGACCTTCTCGGCGGTGATCTCGAGGATGCATTCGATGACTCGGGCGAGCTGGATACCAGCGACTCGGACACCACCGACTACACCGACCACACCGGCGACGACTACGCACCCGCCGACGACATCGACATCTGATCCCCGATTTTGGTGGGTTGTGGCGGCCTTGACCTGGGGCTTTACTCGCCAGAACCCACCAAATTCGGGAGCCGGAGGTCAGCGGAGGTGGTCGATCAGGACGTCGGGGTTGCCCTGGGACCAGATGGTGACGATGGTCAGGCGCTTGATCCGCCAGGTCTGACCGTCGCGCACCAGCACGGCGTCGTATTTGTTGCCCATCATCACCTGGTCGGTCGTCGTCCTGGAGGGCCCTTCGCCAGGCCGGTAGTGCTGGGCCATGGCGTAGCAGTTGAGTCGCGCGGTGTCGCCGTCGACGTGAACGCGGAAGTTCGACAGCGCATGCATCGTGTCCAGTGGGCCCATGGACATCAGCAGCATGCCCACCACCGACTCCCGGCCCTCGATGGCGGGGAATCCACTCTGTTCGTCGCCGACCCGGCTGACGTCGAACAGGATGTCCTCGGTGAAGGCCGATTCCAGGATCTCCTTGTCACCGGCATCAAGGCCGAACGCGAAGCGGATCAGCGCATCGGCCGGGTCGGCGGTGGGAGGTATGACATCGAGCGCGACGGGTATGTCGTCAGGCATCTTGCAGAATCTCCAGCAGTTTGGCGCGAGCCCGGTTGATCCGGCTTTTCACAGTTTGCACGCCCACCCCCTGCTGGTCTGCGATTTCCTGATACGAGAGGTCACCGAACTCGCGGAGCACGATCGCTTCCCGGAATTCGATCGGCAGAGCGCTCAGCGCGGCCCGTACCCGCGCCACATCGGTGACCTGGGCATCGATCCGGGGTGCGTTCGACTCGAACTCGGGAGGCCCGTCGGCGGAGGTGTCCAGGCGCTTGCGGATGACACCGAGCGCGGCGTTGGACGCGATCCGGTACATCCAGCTCGTGAACTTCGAATCACCACGAAACTTGCCGATGTTCTGCCAGCCGGCGATCAGCGCGTCCTGCAGCGCATCCTCTGCGTCGTACTTGTTGGCGGTGATCCGTAGACAGATCGCCCAGATCTGATCACGGTTACGGGTGACGAGTTCTCCGAACGCTGCTCGGTCGCCCTCTTGGCTCCGCAGGACGAGTTCGCGCTCGCTCATGTCAGTCACTCGATAAATGTCGCAGATGGCAGGGGATGCGGCAGAGTAATCGGCAGCGAAACCGTTCCATCGACTGACCCTGAGAGGGAGAAGTGACCGCAGGTGCCACCGCCGATGCGGCGCAAGCGCTCGCCACCGCGTCCGCAACGCTCCGCAAGTTCGGCCAGGCCAAGGCAGCGGACCTGGCCGATGCCCGGTTCCACGCCGCCGACACCGCGGGCGCCATCGTCTTCGTCGGTGAGGTCAAGCGGGGCAAGAGCACGTTGGTCAACGCGCTCATCGGCACGCCCGACCTGGCACCGGTGGGTGTCGACATCACGACCAGTGCCAGCGTCTGGTTCGCACCGCCGGACGACACCTTGCCCGCGGGGTCGGCCCGGCTGGTCTACCCCGACTCCACCGAGGTCATCGAGGCAGCAGAGTTGTCCGACTGGGTGACGATGGACGGGCGACACGTCCAGGATCCGACCGTGCAGGCACTGCCCACCGAAGCCGTTGTCGCGGTCGACGCGCTGCACCTGCCAGGTCTGACGTTGGTGGACACCCCCGGCGCGGGCGGTCTCGACCCGCGGCATGCCCGGCTCGCGCTGACCGCCGCGCGCCGGGCCGGCGCCATCGTGATGGTCTGCGACAGCGCAGCGCCACTGACGGCGCCTGAGATCGAGTTCTTGCGGACCGCGACCGAGACGTCCGGGTCGGTGGTCGTCGCGATGACGAAGATCGACAAGAACCGCCGCCACTGGCGCACCATCGCCGAGGAGAACCGCTCGATCGTGCGCAGCAGGCTCGGCCGTACGGTCGAGGTGATCGGGGTGTCGGGCGTCCGGGCGTTGACCGCGCTCGAGCAACCGGATGACCTGCGTGAGGAGATCCTCACCGCCTCGGGCATTCCCGCGCTGCGAGATGCCATCGACGCGCTCCTGGAGAATGCCGAGATCGCCCCGATGCTCGACGGACTTCAGGTGTGTCACAGCGGTATGCACCGGATGAGGGAACGACTCGAGACGGAAATCGCAGTGGTGCAGGGCAACTCGTCAGCCCTCGACGACCTGGCCGAGAAGAAGGCGGCGCTCAAGGCACTGCGTGAGCACGGGACCGAGTGGGATCAACACCTCTCTCGCGACATCACCCTGGCCCGCCAGCGTGCGGTCTCGGTGCTCGATACCGATTTCAACAAGATCAAAGAGGACTGGAGCGAGCGCATCAACGGCGAGGGCTGGCGGATCCTGCGCAAGCAACCGCAGGTGTTCACCGCCGCCATCATGTCGGACCTGCAGGCCGCGACGGCGCGCGCGTTCGAGAGCTTCTCCGCGTCGCTGCACGACATCGTCTCCCGACTGTTCGACGATGACGAGCACTGGGAGGACATCATGGACGCCGTGGCCGCCGCGATGGTCGCCGAAGACATCAATTCCCCTGAAGTGCAACGCCGATGGAAAGACGTCGTCGATCCCAGCGCCCTGATGATGGGCTTCATGGGTGCCAACCTGCTGACCGGCGGCATGGTCGGCGGCGCCATCTTCGGCAGCCTTGCAATGGCCGCGGTGTTACCCATCGGTCTCGTCGCCGGCGGGGTCTGGTTGTCGGTCAATCTCGGTTACCGGGCCATGCGCAACGGTCGGCAGCACCTGATCACCTGGCTGCGAGAAACCCTGTCCCTGGCCAACAAATCGACGTTGCGCGTGATCGATCGGACCGTCGCGACCGCGCGTCCCGAGATCGTCGTGGCCTACCGCCGGCATCTGCGCGCTCAGACCGACGTGATCACCGATCAGATCAACGCCGGGGCCGAGGCAGCGAAAGAGGACAAGGTGACCCGCGACAAGCGGATCCGAGGACTCAGCAGGAGACTGGCCGAGATCGTCTCCATCATCGAGCAACTCGACGCCGCGATCACCGGCCTCACAGCAGACGCCCGGTCCCACGGGCCGCTGTCGTTGGGCAAGGATCCCGTCCTCGACGCCCCGGAGCCCCCTCGGTGAGCCAGCCCACCCGGCGGACCCGGCCCCACGCCCTGCGTGATCAGCTGACCGGCGCGCTTGCCGAGATAGCCCGGATCGACCGCCCTCTGGCCCGCAGTACCGCGCAGATCAGGGACGCACTCTGGGCCCCTCCCCGAGTCGTGGTGGTCGGGCGCGTGAAGGCGGGCAAATCGACCCTGGTCAATGCCCTCATCGGAGATCGGGTCGCCGACACCGCAGCCACCGAATGCACCAAGGTGGTTGCGGTCTACCAAGATGGCGCACCATCGCGGGCTGAGGTCGTCAAGATCGGCGGTGCCCGGCACAGCGTCCGCCTCACCGACGGCCGCGCCACCGAACTCGACTGCCCCACAGATGAAGTGGCCTATCTCGATCGCTTCCTGCCCAGCCGGCTGCTCCGGAGCATGGTGCTGATCGACACCCCTGGTCTGGCGACCATCACCACGGGCAACGAACAGGCGACCAGACGTGCGCTGATCGATGGGTACGGCCAGACCCGGGATGCGTCGGTGAATGCCGATGCCGCGATCTTCCTGTTCGACGCGACCCCACGGGCCGACGAGGTGGAGTTCCTCCACGATCTCGGTTTCTCCGCCGTGAACACGATCGGCGCTCTGGCGAAGGCGGACACGCTCGGCGAGGGCGCCTTTGGCGACGACGACCCGCTCGTGCAAGCACGCGCCCAGTCCGAGAAGATCGCCGGAGCGATGTCTGCCGCGCTGCTGACTGTGCAGCCCGTCGCCGGACTACTCGCGCAGACGGCACAGACCGGACAGTTCACCGAAGCCGATGCCGACGCACTCGCTGCGTTGGCGGGTCTGTCCGACATGCACCTCGAGCTCTGGCTCGAGGCGCAAACACCGTCGATCGGCACCGCGGCCGAACGTGACCGGCTGCTCGATCTGCTGGGCGAGTACGGACTACGCCACGCACGGGCCGTCGCATCCCAGGGCGCCCACGCGGTCAACGCCTGGCTTCAGCAGCGCTCGGGCGTGGACGAGCTGCGCCACAACATCGACGTCAACCTGACCAGATCCGTGTTGATCACCAGAGCCGTTTCGACCTGCACGCAGATCGAGCACCTCGCTCTGACGCACCCTGCAGGCGGCAGGATCCGATCGATCCTGCGACAGGTGCGTCAGACCCCACAGGCGCACACGATGGCTGAGTTCAAGGCACTGCACTCGCTGACCCGCACCGACCCCGAGTCGCCCTGGGTCGGTGAACTCAGGCAGGTACTCGTGGGTTCCGGCATCACGGGCCGGATCGGGCTGCCCGCCGGGGCGGACCGGGGCGTCGTCGCCGCCGAACTCGACCAGCGGCTGCGCCGGGTCCACGAGGCCGGGTTGCTGGGCGGGTCCGCCGCCGAAGAGCAGGCGGTCGCGGTCCTGCTGCACACCTATTCGATGATGCGCCGTTCGATCTGATTCGCAAACGCGCCAGATATACGGACACGCGCCAGAACCAGGTGTTGCACCTTCGCAATTCTGGCGCGTTTGCGGGATAGTTCGGTCATGGATTACGCAGCCGCTCTCCTCGAACAGACCCGACTTCTCGGTGAGGTCATCCGCGCGGCGGACCCCACCCTGCCGGTACCGACCTGCCCTGAATGGACCATGCAGCAACTGTTCCGGCATGTCGGACGGGGCGATCGCTGGGCCGCACAGATCGTCGCCGAGAAGGCCGACGGCCCACGAGACCCTCGGCAGGTACCGGACGGGAAACCTCCGGCGGACATCGACGGCGCGATCGAGTGGTTCCACGGTGGCGTCCGTACCTTGCTCGACGCGGTCGAGGCGACCGGGCCAGACACTCCCGTGTGGACGTTTGTCGGCCCCCGCCCTGCGGCCTGGTGGATCCGCCGGCGCCTACACGAGAGCACGGTGCACCGGGCAGACGCAGAACTCGCGTCAGGGCTCGAGTTCACGATATCGCCAGAGTTGGCCGCCGACTGCATCTCCGAGTGGTTCGCCCTCTTCGCCGCGGAGCCACCCGGACGACGCACTCCCCCGCTCGACGATCCGAACACCCTGCACCTACACGCGGCCGAGAAGGATCTCGGCTCCGCGGGCGAGTGGTTTCTCCGGCGTGACGGCGACGCGCTCACCGTCGACCACTCTCACGCCAAGGCGACGACCGCCGTGCGCGGTCGATCGGTGGATCTGATGCTCGCGCTGACTCGCAGACGCCCGACCGAGGACGCCGGTGTCGAGATCATCGGAGACGCTGGCGTCTGGAACACCTGGCTCGACCGCACCGGCTTCTGATCGTCACGGCAGGGACCAGAACACCGTCGTGCAGAGGAAGAACACCGCGATCCAGAAGATGTTGACGCCGACGATGATCGCCCAGCCCCGGCTGTTCGTCCATGACTGTGTGCGGTCTTCTCGCGGCCACAGCCAGATCTTGAGGAGCTTGTTCACGTAATAGGGCATCGTGAAGTAGCTCATCACGAAGCTCGAGATCAGGTTACCGATCAGCAAGCCCAGCCACAGCGGCATCTCAAGCGGCGACAAGGCGAGGGTCAACAGCACGACGGTCGGATACAGACCCACCCAGACCGCGATTGAGGTCTTGAAATCCGACGGCGGTGGAGCCTCGTTCCCCTTGTCGTCGAAGGCGAACCAGCTCCCGAACGAATTGTCGATGGTGCGGAGTTCGAAGTCGTCGAACTTCTTGCCCTCGTCGAGCAGCGCTGTGCGCTCCGGCGAGGTGAGCCACGCGTCGAGATCGGCGGCGCTGTTGTACCGGTAGAGCGCTGTCCACTCGTCCTGCAGACCCTCGATCGGACGGAACAACTCGGTGCCGCGGAAACCGGCGAAGGAGGTCTCGGCCTCCCGGAGGCGTCCCTGCCAGTCCAGAAAGTCCTCGACGTGCTCGGGTTTGACCCGATGGGTGACGACGACCGTCACCAGTGCGTCGGTCGGCTGCGATCCCCCACTGATCACCTGCTGGGTGGCCGGTCCGTCGAAATAGTCGCGTCCGAGATCGAGATGCTCTTGGCGTGTCGAACTGTTGATCCAGGCCTGCACATTGGAGATCGAATCGAAGCGGTAGACGACGACCCAGTCGGGCTGGACATTGGTCGGCTGCGCGGTTTCGGCGGCGATGAAACCCGGATACTTCGCCGCCGCGGCATTCATGTTGTCCTGCCAGATCGCGAAGGCGGACTCCGCTCCCGGCCGGACCTTCTGACCGATGATCACCGTGGCGGCGTTGTTGGTGGTCGTCGTCTCGGCGCTCATCGCCATCTCCTACTGGTTGCGGAACGTACGTCTGGAGGCGGTTGCGACCGCTCAGACGACCGGATTCTGCTGCTTGTGCAGCCTGCTGAATATACGGTCTGGGGTGAGCGGAAGCTCACGTATCCGTACTCCCGTCGCATCGAAGAGTGCGTTGGCCATCGCCCCGGCGACCGGATTGATACAGCACTCCGCCATACCCTTGGAGCGCATCGGACCCACCGAATCCTCGGATTCCACCAGGATGACCTCCGTGCGCGGCACATCCGCGTACGTCGGGATCCGGTAGTTTCGCAGATTCGGGTTGACCATCGTCCCTGTGTGATCGACATGGTGATCCTCGGTCAGGACGAAGCCAAGGCCCTGTGCGACACCACCTTCGATCTGCCCACGGACCTGCGCCGGGTTGATCACGACGCCCGGATCAGCGGCCTGGACGCTGTAGAGGACGCGGATCTCACCGGTGATCCTGTTGACCGCGATCCGGAAACCGTGCGTGTTGGAGGTGACGCTGCGCGGAGATCCATACGCCTTGCGCGCCTCCGTGAAGGTGATCCCCCGTGCCTTGCCTGCCGCGACCACCTCGGCCAGCGTCAGTCTCATGTCACCGCACACGACCCCGTCGTCGTCCATCGAGCAGTCGGCCAACGGCACCCCGGCATGCGATGCCGCAAACGCAAGGATTCTCCCTCGGAGCGCGTTCGACGCGTTGAGAACAGCGTTGCCCGCGACGAACAGTCCGGCGCTGGCGAAGGCGCCGGTGTCGAAACCCGTTCTATCGGTGTCCGATTGGATCAGTCGGATCCTGGACGGGGTGGTCCCCAGCTGATTGGCGCAGATCTGCACATGAGCGGTCGAGGTTCCCTCGCCGAACTCCACGGTACCGACCGCCAACTCGTAGACGAGATCCTCACCGAGGGTCGCCCAGGCCTCAGAGATGTGTTCGGTCGGCGGCGCGGTCTCGTGCACCGAGCTCGCAGTGCCGACGCCCACCGACCATTCGGCTCCTTCTGGCCCATCGATGGTGTTGCGCGCCAGTGCCGCATCCACGAGATCGAGACAGGCACCGAGGCCGTCCTCGCTGAACATGACGTCGTCGGGCCCATCCCCCAGCGCGATCAGTGCATCTCCGGGACGGACGATGTTGCGGCGGCGCAACTCGAGCGGATCCATGTCCAGTGCGACCGCCAACTCATGCATGGCCGATTCCACCGCGAACGACGGCTGGGTCATCCCGTAGCCGCGCAGGGCGCCACTGGGAACGGTGTTGGTGTAGACCGAGTACGCGTCGTATCTCTTGTTGGCACAACGGTAGATCGCCACGGCCGCTCCACCGGCGAACAGTGTCTCACCGCCGTGGTTGCCGTACGCCCCGGTATTGGAGATGTTGTGGACGCTCAATGCCGTCAAGGTCCCGTCAGCCTTGGCACCGAGCTTGATGGTCAACGTCATCGGGTGTCGGGGTGAGGCGGTGCTGAACTCTTCGGTTCGAGTGAATTCGAGACTGACCGGCCTGCCGGTGTCGAGCGTCGCCAACGACACCAGGTCTTCGACGATCACCTCTTGTTTGCCACCGAATCCGCCGCCGACGCGCTTACAGAAGACGCGGAGCTGGTCCGGCCGCAGATCGAACAGGTGGGAGAGTTTGATCTTCGCGATGGACGGTGATTGCGAACTCGTCCGGACGTTGAGCCTTCCGTTGTCCATCCACGCGACTGCGCCGTGGGTCTCCAGGTGCGCATGCTGCACGCGCGGTGAGGAATACGTGCCCTCATGGATCACGTCGGCCTCGGCGAAGCCGGCGTCGACGTCGCCGACGTGGCCGTGGATCTCCAGCAGGATGTTGTGTTCGGGGTCGCGGACGAATGGGTCATCGGAGCCGTGCAACGCGGGGGCGCCGTCTTTCATCGCCTCGACGGGGTCGAAGACGGCAGGCAGCTGCTCGTAGTCCACGGCGACCTGCCTGCAGCCTTCCTCGGCGGCCCCGATGGTGTCGGCAAGTACTGCAACCACCCGCTGGCCCACGAACCGGACGACGTTGTCGAGCATGTAGGTGTCGTCGGGGTCGACGAGGTGGTCGGTGTGGATGGCCGTCGTGTACAGCTTGCGCGGCACATCTTTCCAGGTGTAGACGCGGTGAACGCCAGGCACCGCCAGCGCGGCACTCGTGTCGATCGACAGGATGCGCGCATGCGCGTGTGGCGAATGCAGCAGCTTCAGATGCAGCATTCCTTCCATCTGGACGTCCATCGTGTACTCGGCCCGGCCTGTCACGATGTCGCGGGCTGCAGGCGCGCCGACACTCGTGCCGACGGCCTGCCCCGGTTTCGCCTCCTCGATTTCTGCGACACCGTTCACCGCGTCTTCGATCGCGCGATACCCAGTGCACCGGCACAAGTTGCCCTTCAGCGCGCGAGGCAGGTCCTGCTTCTGCTCCTCGGTGAAGGTCGCGGCGGTCATGATCATGCCTGCGGTGCAGAAGCCGCACTGGAAACCGGGTGCGGCACAGAAGTTCTTCTGCATCGGATGCAGGCCATCGGGTGTTTCGAGCCCCTCGATGGTGGTGACCTCATGACCGTCCGCCCGGAACGCCGGGGTGATGCAGCTGTGGACTGGATCCCCGTCGAGCCAGACCGTGCAGGCGCCACAATCACCGCCGTCGCAACCCTTTTTGACGCCGTGATGACCCAGTGCCCGCATGAAGGTGCGCAGACACTGCCCGGGATCGGGTTCGGCGGAAAATGCCGTGCCGTTCACCGTGTACGTCATGCCACGCCGCCTGTCAGTTCGATGCGGATGTCTTCGGCGAAGTGCCGCGCGAGATGCTGCCGGTGGTCCGGTGTGCCGTTCGGATCGTCGAACCAGCTGTCGGCGGGTATCGCATCGACGGCGGCCCGCAAGTCCTCGGCGTCCGGCATCGCGTCGAAGGCCAGCCGGACCGGGTGGGTGGTTCCCGCGGTGATCGTCAGCAGCAGGTCGTCTCTGCCCGGTGTCTGCGTGGCGATCATGAACAGCGTCGACCGCCCCATCTTGGTGAGGGTGAACCGGCGATGGGTGTAGTTCTTGCGCAGCGCGGTGATCGGGATGTCGATGCGTCGCAGAATCTCACCGGGGGCAAGCACGTTCCGGTTGTTGGCGGTCACGAAGTCGACTGCGTCGACGGTGCGCTCGGTGCCGTCAGGCGCCCAGACGATGTAGGTCGCCTCCAGCGCAACCGTCATCGTGATCATCGGGCCTGCGGGCAGCGACATCACGATGTTGCCGCCCACCGTTGCCGAGTTCCAGATCTTGAACGATGCCAAGAACGCCTCGCAACTCGCGCGTAGCAGTGGCCCGACGGTCCAATCAGCCGGAGCCGCAAACGCGTAGAGCTCGCGAATGGTGCAGGTGGCCCCGATCCGCAAACCCTCGGGACCAGCGGTCAAGGTGTCCCATCCGAGTGCGGTGAGATCGACCAGCCGACGCAGACGGGGTTGTTCGTCGGAGAACAGCCAGGTTCCCCCGGCCAGCCACGCGTCGCCGTCACGCCAATCCTGCCCGGGCCGATCGGACGGATTCCGGATCAGCTCGGTGACCGTGTTGATATCCATGAAGTTGTCTCCCTCGGCAGCAGGTGCCACGGCGCGGGCGAACCGAACCCGACGTCTGGCGGCACTCCTGCGGGGCGGTCCGAAGAGCTGGACGCGAAGTTCGTGGCGGGAGTAAATCTACGTGACCTGCGACCCCACCGTGAGGTTTCAGGGCAAACGTCACCGGGGTCGCGGCGCGGAACGGGGAGCGATTCAGCGCACTCGCGACCGCAGGACGTTCTTCTGGATCTTTCCGGTCGAGGTCTTCGGGAGATCGGTGAACACGATCTCCTTCGGGACCTTGAAACGCGCGAGACGTGTTCTGGCGAAATCGATCAACTCAGCCGCGCTCAGATCACGGCCCGAACGGATCGTCACGTAGCCGACCGGCACCTCGCCCCATCGATCGTCGGGCCGCCCGACGACAGCCGATTCCACGACGTCGGGGTGGGCATCGAGCACTCGTTCCACCTCGACGGAGGCAATGTTCTCACCGCCGGAGATGATGACGTCCTTGCTGCGGTCCCTCAGTTCGACGTAACCGTCGGGATGCATCACCGCGAGATCACCGGTCCGTAGGCACCCGTCCACCGTGGCCGCGGCTGTCGCGTCCGGGTCCCGGTAGTAGCCCAGCATCACGTCGTTTCCGCTGACCACCAACTCTCCCATGGTCTTTCCGTCGGCAGGTACATCGAGACCCTCCGGCGTCACCACCCGTGCAGGTCGCGCGACGATGTTCCCGATCCCCTGCCGGGCCTTGAGAACCGATATCTCGTCCGGGCCGGCTCCATCCCACTCCGGCTGCCACTGGTTGACCATGATGGGCCCGAACGTCTCGGTCATCCCGTACAGATGCGTCACTTCAAAACCCAGTCGAGACATCCGGGAGAGCAGCGCGGGTGAGGGCGGAGCTCCGCCGGTGCCCACCGCCACCGTGCGCTCGAGTGCCGCCCCCGCGGGATCCTCGGCGATCATCGTCAGCACCGTCGGCGCCGCACTGAGGTGGGTGACGCCACCATCGCGCAACAGACGCCAGATCTCTGCGGTGTCGATGGACCGTAGACAGACGTGGGTACCCCCGGCCGCGGTGACCGCCCAGGTGAAACACCAGCCGTCGCAATGAAACATCGGCAACGTCCACAGGTAATTCGATGCCGGCTCCAGCCGGGAATGGTAGGCCATCGCCACGGCCTGCAGGTACGCCCCGCGGTGGTGATACATCACCCCTTTGGGCCGCCCGGTGGTTCCCGACGTGTAATTGATGGCGAGCAGCCCACGCTCCCGGGGCTCATGCAGCACCGGCGCCGGCGCGTCCGCCAGTCGCTGTTCGTAGTCACCACCGCCACCGGCGAGTACCCAGCCGATGCCGGCCGCCCCTGCGACTGCGGCAGCCGTGTCGGCGAACTCCTGCGTCGCGAACAAGATCGTCGCGCCGCTGTGCTTGAGGATGTAGCTGATCTCGGGGACCGAGAGCCTGGTGTTCAAGGGCACCAGGACAGAACCGTGCAACGGGATCGCGCTGTGTAATTCGAGCATCACATGACTGTTCGCGCACAACGCCGCCACCCGGTCGCCGGGCCGGACACCCGCTGCGTCGAGAAGTCCGGTGAGCTGGAGTACGCGACGGTGGAACTCGGCGTAGGTGAACGAGAGGTCGCCGTCGACGATCGCGGTCCGCCCGGCGAAGGCCTGGGCTGCGCGAGTGAGGAAAGCCCCGGGTGACAGCGGAGCGAACGTGAACGGACCCGCCTCTGGGTCCCCGATGTCGTTCGATGTCATCGCACTCCACTTCCTGCTCGTCTCCGTAGCCCAATGCTATTGGCCGAAACTTTTTCGAAGATTTCTCGGCCCCCGGGAACTTTGTGAGGTCGGCGCCCCTCCTATCCACAACAACCGGCCACCACAGCTTGCGGCCAACCCCAACGAACAAGGAGAAACCATGTCTGACAACACGATGCCCGAGATCTCTGAAGACGCCACCGTCCTGGACATCCTCGACGTGGACGGCGACGGAACCGAAGAGTCCGCGCTCGTCGACATCGACGCCGATGGCAAAGGCGACGTCATGGTGCAGGACTACGACCAAGACGGTGAAGCCGAATCCATCGCCTTCGACACCGACGGTGACAACCACTACGAGACCGCCGTCTCCGACACCGATCAGGACGGCGAGGCAGACACCGTCTACTTCGACGAGAATGCCGACGGCACCCACGACATCGCCTTCGTCGACGACGACCAGGACGGCGAGATCGACAGCGCCTATGTCAATGACGGCACCGGCGAATGGACCGAGATCGACCCCGCGAGCGTCGAGACCCCCGACACCAGCGCCCTGTAGAACCGCCCCCGACCAGACATCGGAGACCGCGTCGACACCTCACCGGGTGCCGGCGCGGTCTGGCCGTCGTGTGCGGTGCTCTGCGTAACTTTTCTCGGATTCGCACGCGCGTTTCGCGCAACCGGAGTGTGCTGTCACCAGAGCTGCGCGCCACGACGGCGGGCACCGAGTCCAAGGAGCCCCGATGACCGATCCCACCAATCCCGAGCCCACTGACGCGGCAATTGTCGAGATCTTCGACAACGACGGCGACGGCGTCGTCGATTCGGCCCTGGTCGATGTCGACGGCGACGGCGACGGCGACGTCGTGGCCTCCGATGCCGACCAGGACGGCGCCATCGACACCCTCTCCTACGACACCGACGGCGACAACTACTTCGAGACCGCGGCGGTGGACTCCGACGGCGACGGCATCGCCGACACCGTCTTGGTCGACGAAGACGCCGACGGCAATGCCGACGTCGCATTCGTGGACGTCGACCAGGATGGCGACATCGACAATGCTTACGTGAACGACCCCGCGACCGGCGAATGGACCGAGGTCGACCCCGGCTCGGGCGACAGCGTCGTCTGACCGACCGACACCGAAAGGACCATCTGCGGGAACATTTCAGCCCCGGCTGCCCTCCTATCTGCAACCAACTCGCCATCGCAGAGCCACCGAGGAGCACCGATCATGTCCGATTCCGTAACGTCCGACCCTTCGACCACCGAAACTCCTGACACGACCGAAACCGCAGGCCCCACAGTCATCGAGTACGCCGACTTCGATGGCAACGGATATGACGAGTCCGTCCTGCTCGACACCGACGGGGACGGTGCCGGCGACACGATCGTCCAGGACTTCACCGAGGACGGCGAGGTCGAGACCATTGCCTACGACGCCGATGGCGACGGTTTCAGCGAGACGAGCATGTCCGACCTCGACCAGGACGGGACCGCGGACACGGTGTTCGCAGACATCGACCAGGACGGGTCCCACGACTTCGTACTGTCCGACGTCGATCAGAACGGCATCCCCGACGGGTTCGGGCTGCTCTAGCCGGCCGGCCGGCGTCCGCCCGCAGGACAGGTCGGCTGCCGTCAGCGTCAGCATGAACTACGTTGGCCACGCACCAACTACGTGGCAGCGGCCTGCTCCCGTCGCCACCCCTGGCTCAACCGAACGACTCACCACAAGACGAAAGGAACCACACCGATGTCGATGCACTGGTGGCTGGCGATCGACTTCGGCACGTCCAACACGGCGGCCGCCTCCTATGAGCCGGGTGCCGGTGCCCCGCAGGTCGTGCCCCTGTCCCACACCAGCGACATCATGTCGTCTTCGGTGTACGCCGATTCGTACCGCAACATCGTCGTCGGGGAGGCGGCGGTGAACCAGGCGACCAACAACCCGGCCGCCTTCATCACCCACCCCAAACGCCACATCGCCGCCGGCACGGTACCCGTCGGCAATCTCGACCTGCCGCTCGAGAACCTCATTGCCGCGGTGCTCAACTCCGCCCTCACCCGCGCCGCCGACCGACGCGGTGGCACCCGACCCGCCCGGTTGATCCTGACCCATCCGGTCGCGTGGTCACCGGAGGAGATCGATGTCCTGACCCGCGCCGCCGAACTGATCGGTTTCGACCGGAGTACGGTCACGCTGATCTCCGAACCGCGCGCCGCCATCGCCCACTACACGCGGGTGACGGCGGAGTCGGGCTCGACCATCGAATCGAAGCCCGGCCAAACGGTCGCGGTGGTCGACTACGGCGGTGGCACATGTGACGTCGCCGTAGTCAAGATCTCCTCGCCCGGTGCAGCTTCCGGCAATGCCGGCCCCATCGACCTCATCGCTCACGACGGCAACAACGGCCTCGGCGGCAAGAACCTGGACGCCATGATCCGGCGCTGGGTGGACAAGCAGTTGACCTCGCGATCACCAGAACTGCTCGAGTACCTGCGCACCAGCGCCAATTTGACCACCAAGCGCTCCGTGGACGACAACATCCGGCGGGCAAAAGAGCTCCTCTCGGAATCGCCTCGCGCAGTGATCAACATCAGTGCGGGTGGCCACGAGGCGATCCTCGAACTCACCCGCGGAGAGTTCGAGCAACTCATCGCCCACAACGTCGACTCCGTGGTCGACCTGACCACCCGCACACTGGCGCGGGCAGGTGCGGGCAAAGACGTGCAGATCTACCTGACCGGCGGATCGTCCAGGGTGCCGCTCGTGCACCAAAAGCTCGGCGAACTCGGCACAGTCGCCACTCTCGACAACCCGAAAACCGTTGTGGCACTGGGTGCGCTCGAGGCAATTGTGAGTGAGGGCGCTGCGGCGCCCTCGGTTCCGGCCGCCGTCGTACCGCTGTCGAAGCCCACACCACCGCCGCAGGCCCCCTGGGGAGCGCCGACACCACCACCTACCCCCGCACCGAGTGCGCAGGCCTGGGGAGGGCCGAACACGCCGCCGCCGATGCCACCGCCGGCGGGATACGGTCAGCAACCCTCGTACGCATCCGGCCCGCAACCCCAGTACGCCGGAGGACCCCCGTATGCCGGAGAACCTCAGTACGCCGGAGCATCGCAGTACGCTGCCGGGGCGCAACCGAAGCCGCCCAACCCGAACCGCAATCGAAACCTCGCGATCATCGCGATCGGCGCCGTGGTGGTGTTGATCGTTACCGGCATATTCGGAGTCGCTCTGGCGAGCTCGGGGGACGACAGCCCCAAGGCCGCCCCCACCGAGTCGTCCGCGCCATCGACGTCGTCCTCCGCGACGACGACCGAACGGGTCGAGCCGACCACCGACACCTCGACCGCGAACGCGTCATTGAACTCGGACGAGCAGGCGCTGGCCGACGCCAACGTCGACCTCGTCGACACCGACACCTGTGCCTCCATCGACAGCATCGATTACGCGCTCGCCAGCATCTTCTGCGAGCCGACGCCATCCGTTGTCAGCCAGGGCACCACCGGAGATCCCGCCAGCGCGATCGGACTCATCGAGGTCGTCGCCGACACCGACATCGCAGCGCTCGCCGCGGACGAGCATGCCGCGAGCAATACCTCACAGCTGTTTTCACAGGTGGTCGATGGCGACACGACATACGCCTACTTCGACACCTTCGACGACGGCACGGTCGCATACATCGTGTACTCACCGGCCAACGGCACCGTCACCTGGTGGATGACCGACAGCACCGATCAGCCGGCGTTCGCCGAGTGGCTCAAGTCAGCCGGACTCTGCCTCTGCTGAGGTGGTCGTCGGCGATTGTCTGCGCGCCGCGTTCAGCACCAGATTCATCCCCTGACGGCACCGCCGAGGGAGCATCGCCCTCGGCGCCATCCCACGGGACAGGATGTGGTGCGGACTACCTGCGGGTGGCCAGTCCGGTGGTCGGATCGACCTCGAGGATGCCTTTCACGAAACGGCTTTGGAAGATGTCGGTCAGCGGTCCGGCAAGGGTGCTCAGCGAATCCTCGAGCGGAAGACCGAGCACACTTTCGCCGCCTTGGAGGACGAAGTTGAGCAGGGACAGGCCACCGAGTGCATGGGCCCCACTCTCCGGACTGAAGAAGACCGACCCGTTCTGGAACTGTTGCACCGCACCGGTTCCCGAGGGTGTCGCCTCAACCGGTCCCAGTGCAGCACCGAGAAGGCCCGAGCTCCCGCCCAATTCAGAGAACTTTCCGCCGATGGCTGCCTCTGCGAGGGCGAGCAGCTGGCTCACGACGTCGCCGGTGGCGCCCGGGGTGGACGGGGCGGTCAGCGGGGGAACACCCGGGATCGCCACGGCCGGCGCTCCGGTCCCGACTCCTGCCGGAGGTGCCACGATCGC
This sequence comes from Williamsia limnetica, assembly GCF_003217475.1. Taxonomy (GTDB): domain Bacteria; phylum Actinomycetota; class Actinomycetes; order Mycobacteriales; family Mycobacteriaceae; genus Williamsia; species Williamsia limnetica. The sequence continues at coordinate 92,004 of NZ_QJSP01000004.1, forward strand.
CGGCTTGGACTCCTGCCCCTGCACCGAGAAGAAGGACGATCGGAGTTGGAGTTTGGTGCGCACTTCCTGCGCGGGGACGTCGACGGTACCGCCGGTGCCACTGATGCGAACCGTGGCGGCACGTCCGTTCTCGGCGCCCATTCCGTAGGCCTCGATCACCTCGAACCCGGTGAGAGAGCCGACCCCGAAGGTGGATGCGATGCTGTCGGAGGAGACCGCGGCCGTCCAGTCGTGGAACGGCGAGATCGCGTCGCCGTCGTCGATCACCGCCGGGAAATCGCGGCCATCGGTGGCACCGCCGGTGGACGAGGAGAACTCGGTGAAAGCCGGCTTGCCGTCCGGCTTGTTCAGGACGATGCCTGCAGTCGCGTCGACCGCCGCGTTGGAGCGTGGGTCCTCGCCGCCGAAGCCGCCGTAGACCTGGGAGTTCTGGGTGTCGTCGATCGGTTTGCTGATGTCGATGGACGCGAGTGCATAGGTGCGAGCCGCGACGGCTTGTGCTTTCAGCGCCTCGGCACCTCCCTCGTCTGCCCAGTTGAGGTAGATCTCCTTGGGCAACACGCCTTTGACGTAGTCGTCGAGCGGGAGTGCGTTGATCACCCGGCCGCCATCGAGTCCCAGCGAGCCACGGAAGGTCGCGTTCGATCCGCACATCTTGAGAAGTTCTGGGTTCGGGCGCCCAGGCCCCGGCGTGATCGGCGAGACCATGGGTTTCGGCAGCTCCACCGATTGCACGGCTCCGCCGCCGCATCCGGTGGTGATGGTGGCGGTGGAGCCCGACAGACTCACGGCCTGTCCGGGCGCCACCACCACATCACCAACTTTCAATCCGGCGTCCGCGAAGACATTGACCGACGTCTCACCTGTGAGAATGACCGAGACATCGACGTTGTCCACCTTCCCCGCGGTGGTGCCGCCGTAGTAGTGACTCAATATCTGAGTCGAGGTCCAGCCTTGTTTTGCATAGCCGAACGCTCCCCACTGACCCATTCCGCGACCGTGCCCGTTGCCATGCCCGATCAGCGTGACCTCACCACCGACGGTGAGAGACACGTCCGACTCGGCGGCCTGGGGTACGGCCCAGACGGCTGCTCCCGCTGCGAGAATCAGAGCCACCCCGGCGGCAGCCGGTCTGCGCAGCCGAGCACCGTACGCAGCCCGGCCCCCGATGGGTCGAGTTGTGTACAGCCCTGGAATACGCGGCATGGGTGTCCTCTCGTCCTCGCCCACGGTCGATGCACGCAGGCGGCAGCCGCGTTATGTGACTAGTGGGACTCAAGTGACAGTAGTGGCTCAATATGAGTCACATAAGCCCCACCCGATAACAACCGCATCACAAGTTTCACGCCACGCCGAGTGCGGTCGTGGACTTCAGGGCTCGCAGCGGACACGCTTTCGAAGTCTGACAAGTCGATGGGGAAGTCGACATCTGCCCGGACGCCTCCTTTGGCGTGCCCGGCCGATGCCGGTGAAGACCATGAACCACCAGGTGCGACAAATCAAGGAGAACCACGTGCGCTACCGCCGACCGAAGCCGTCGATCATCCTTGGCACGGTTGCCGCCGTAGTGGTCGCGAGCCCACTCGCGGTCCTGATCGGCGGCAGCGCGCCGACGATTGCCGTTGATCCGAGCGAGCCACCTGCGCCTGTGGTGTCAGCGACCACCATCAATCAGGTCAGCCTCGAGGACGTCCCGACAATCGTCCTCAACCTCATCAAATCGGGTCTCGCGGACGCGGGTGTGACGCTGCCTCCCGTCGATGTCTCCGGCATCGATCTCCCGGACATCCCCCTGCAGATCCCGCCGGGCCTCATCCCGTCCGGACTCATCCCCTCCGAGGAGGCGCCTTCCACCACCGCTCCCGGCACCGGCGGTTCCGAGTCCTCCGCAACCACCCCGAGTGGCACGTCCACCCCGCCCGCCCCCGGGCAACCGGGCGCAGGCACTCCCGAGGGCGCTGTGGTCAAGGAGGTCAGCCAGGACACCCCGTTCTCGATGGTCGGCCTGACCTGGGAAGGGCTCTCCAACAGCACAGCCCATATTCGCGCCAAGCAACCGAACGGCCAGTGGGGACCCTGGGTGTCTGCGGACGCGGCGCACGGCCCCGGAAACAAGGACCCGCTCAAGCAGGGCACCGAACCCGTCTGGGTCGGCAACACGACCGCCGTTCAGATCGCCGTCACGAGCGCCGAAGGTGTCGCGACCCCTGGCGGTACCGCTGATCCGGCGACCACCGATCCCGCGACCACCGATCCGTCGGCCGCACAGACACCGACGTCCACCACGTTCACCACTCCCCCGGTACCCAAGCGCACCGAGACGTCGATCCCGACCTCCACGGTGACCTCCGGAGAAGTGGCCCCGCGTGCATTCACGCCGAAACAGGAACCGATGCTCACCACCACCGGGGCGCCGGGCGCCGATCCGGTGCAGCAGATCGTGTCGTCGTTGAGCGCCGCGCTGATCACGCCGGGTACCGGGTCTGTTGATCCGGCCACCGGATCAGTCGGGAGTGCGCAAGATCCCCAGGCAGCACCGCCGATTCCGGGTGACGCCACCGACCCCGCGGCTCCGGTGAACCCGGCCCTGCCCGCGCCGATCCTGCCGGCGCCGAGTACCGAACCCCAGGTCATCACCCGCGCGCAGTGGGGAGCCGACGAGGGTATGCGCTGCTCGGAGCCACAGTATGACGACACCCTGAAAGAGGCGATCGTTCACCACACCGCGGGCAGCAACGATTACACCCGCGAGCAGTCGGCCGAGATCGTGCGTGGAATCTACGCCTACCACGCACAAACTCTCGGCTGGTGCGACATCGGCTACAACGTCCTCGTCGACAAGTACGGTCAGATCTTCGAGGGCCGGGCCGGTGGACTCGACCGCAACGTCCAGGGTGCGCACACCGGTGGCTTCAACGAGGACACGGTCGGCCTGGCGATGATGGGCGACCTCAACCAGATCGCCCCGACCCCCGAGATGGTGCAGTCGGTGGGCAACTTCCTCGGCTGGCGACTGAAGGTCGCGCAGCTCGATCCACGCGGCCAGGGCACGCTGGTATCGCAGTACTTCGACGGAAGTCGTTACGGCGCCGGCGAAGCGGTCACGATGCCGACCATCAGCGGTCACCGCGACTTCGGCAACACCGAATGCCCGGGCACCTACGGCTACGAGGCACTGCCGCAGATCCGCGACATCGCAGCCGGCGGCGGCAGCGCGATCCCGGCGGCACCCGCCCCTGTCCCCGAGGTCCTCTCGACCACGGATCAAGGCGCCATCGCCCAGCAATGGGTCGCGACCGGCGGACCCACCGGTACCCTCGGCAACGCCACCACCGTCGAGCAGACCACCCCGGACGGCACCGCGAAGTACGCCGACTTCGAGAACGGCAAGATCTACTGGTCCGAGGCAACCGGCGCTCAGGTCGTCCAGGGCGCCATCGCAAAAGCCTGGGCTGCAATGGGATTCGAGAACTCCTCGCTCGGGTTGCCGACCTCGCCGGAAACCACCGGGCCCGAAGGTGTGAGCCAGACGTTCCAGGGCGGAACGCTGTTCTTCAACCTCATCACCGGAATCGTCCAGGTGCTGCGGACCTACATCGACGAGTTCACCAACAGCTACAACGAACAGCGTGGCACCCCGGCACCGGCACCCACCACGGCACCCGCCGGCTGACCGATCTTGGTGGCTTCTGGCGAGCCCGACCTGCGGGTTTGCTCGCCAGAACCCACCATTTTCGGGTGAGGACCAGCGGGTCAGAACCAGCGGGAGAGAACCTGCCCGACGCCGCCTTCGTTGTTGCCCGGAGCGATCTCATCGGCTGCGGCGAGCGCGGCGGGGTGACCGTGCGCCATCGCGAAACCTCGCGTGGCCCAACGCAACATCTCGACATCGTTGGGCATGTCCCCGAACGCGACCGACGCGTCCACGGGTAGGTCTCGCAGTTCGGCCAGGGTGGCCAGACCGTGGGCCTTGCTGACACCGGGCGCCGAGAGCTCGATCAAGCCGTTGTCGGTCGAAAAGGTCACGTCGGCAATGTCGCCGACCACCGCGGTCAGTCGCCGCGCCATCTCATCGCTGCTCATGCCGGGTTGCCGCACCAACATCTTGACGGCGTTCTCCGACAACACATCTGCCTCGTTCATCTCGATGTGGTCGGGATTGAGCCAGGCATGCTGATAACCCGCGGTCGCGACAAACGGTGGGGTCGCCGCGTCATGTGCGCTGCGGCCGACGCGTTCGACGGCCAGGCCGCAACCGGGAATCTGTTCGTAAGCCAGTTCGGCGAGCTTGGTGAGCACCTGCGGACCCAGCGTCGCCGAATGCAGGATGGTGTCGTTCTCCGTGTCGTAGACGATGGCCCCGTTGGCGCAGACCGCGAACGGCCGGATGTCGATCTGATCGGTGATCTCCGCGATCCACCGCGGTGGGCGTCCCGTCGCGATCACGAACGTCGCGCCGGCGGCACTCGCTCGGTTGATCATGGTGCGTACCAGTTCGGGCACGACGTTGTTGTCGTCGATCAGCGTGCCGTCGACGTCACTGGCGATCAGCGTTGGTGGCCCGACGAGTTCTGGTTGCGACATTTCACCCATCTTGCCGTTTGGCGCGTCGTGAAGCCGCATCGGCCACATCGAGGGCGTCCGCCTCGGCAAGTGTCGGGGCGCCACCACCGAGGCGTGACGGAACCCAGAACGCTCCTGCCGGGTGTTCACCGTACTGGTGCTGCACCTCGAGCAGCAGCTGTTGCATGGTTGTGCGCAGGCGTTTCGTGAGCTCCACCGCGTCGTCGCCCGCCCCGGGATGCGGCCGGATCGGGTCGCCGAACCGGACGATGATCGGGGTCTTGGTGCGACCCAGATGACGGGGCCCGCCCTTGGTGGCGATCCGCTGGGCACCCCAGACGATGACCGGAACGATGGGGACCTCGGCATCGAGTGCCATCCGCGCGGCACCGGTCTTGAAGTCCTTGATCTCGAAACTGCGGCTGATCGTGGCCTCGGGATAGACACCGACCACCTCGCGGCTGCGCAGTGTCTCCACGGCGAGCAGGTACGCGTGCGCGCCGGCAGTGCGGTCGACCGGCACCGTGCGAGTGTGTTTGATCAGGAACCGCATGATCGCGATCTTCTGCATCTCGGCCTTGATCATGAACCTGACCCGCCGGCCCCGCCGGTGAACGGCGAGCGCTGCAGGCAGGAAATCCAGATAGCCGGTGTGGTTGATCGCCAACACGACTCCGCCGGCCGCGGGCAACTTGTCCACGTCGATGAAGGTGATCTTCAGCCCCTGCGCCTTGGTCAGCGCGTGGGCGGTGATCTCCAAAGCCCGGAAGACGGGTTCCATACCGATGAGCCTAGTTCGTGGATGATCCTGGTTCGGCGGCACGGAACCCGTCTCGGGCACTCAGACTGTGCTCAGGTGGACATGACCTCGGCCCACCAGTCCTGCAGGGGACTCGGATCAGGCCAGACCACGGTGGAATTCTCTTCCAATCGTTCACCTCCTATCGAACCCGAAAACTCCGAAGGCCAACAGCTTCGACGCCGAGATCAATCAGGCGAGGTCGACACCGGGTCGATGGACCTCATCGTGTCGGCGTGTTCGATCGAGATGCGACGCGGCTTGGCTCGCTCGGCGACCGGGATGGTCACCGTCAGCACACCGTTCTCGTAACCGGCTTTGATGCCCGCGGTGTCGATGTTGTCCCCGAGCGTGAGTTGACGCCGATACGAGCCGTAGAAGCGCTCGCTGGAGAGCCACTCGACCGAATCCTCGGATCTCGACGAGCGGTGGGCGGTCAGGGTCAAGGTTCCGTTGTCAACGCTCACATCCACCGAACCCGGATCGACTCCGGGCAGGTCAGCGGTCAGAACGTAGTGGTCTTCGACCTTGTACAGATCCATCGGCATGAAACGGGGCGTCCTCGTCGAGCCGACCTGCTGACCGGCCAGCAGACCTCGGGCGAGGGAATCCACATCACTGAACGGGTCGAAACGCAGCACAGCAACCCACCTCCATCTCCTCACTCGGGCCCGCCACCCTGGCGGGCGATCAATCACTGTGCGATTTCATTTTTAGCACTCTCCCCCTTCGACTGCCAATAGTTTTCTCCACATTTTTTCTGGCCAGTTATCTACTCGCACAGCAGCTTCGAGGGATCTCCGCGTTGCCGAGACCGCGCCGACGCTGCCTTCACTTCATCTTCCGACGCCAAAGACGACCATCTGGTCGGCGCACCGTGAAAATGTGCAAATATAGAGCGTCGGTTCAACTAGCAGCCGCATGCGTGCGCCGGCTCCATCGGTGTACGTGTTGTGTCTCCACCAGCCGAGCAGGGGGAATCGATGGAATCGATCGACGGGCTCTCACCACTGACCCGCGACAACAAGGACGTTCCGGGCAGCGGCCTGACCATCGCAGCCGACCGAAAAGGTGGACTGGTAGTACTGACCGTCCGCGGCAGCATCGACATACTCACGGTTCCGCAGTTGGCCGATGCGGTTCGAGAAGCCATGAGTGGGGTCCCGGCGGGGCTCATCATCGACATCACGGCGGTCGACTTCCTGTCGTCGGCCGGCATGGCTGCCCTGGTCACCGCCCACGAGAACATCGCACCCACGAGCCGGTTCGGCGTCGTCGCCGACGGGCCGGCCACCGCGCGCCCCATGCGCCTGGTCGGTTTGGATGAAACGATCATGATGTATTCGAGCGTGGATGACGCTGCTGCTGATCTCGCCGACGAACGCAACGATCCGTACTCCGCATAAAAGGAGCCGCTCATGGGTAACAGTGGGGCGTGGGTGCCGATTTAATCATGACCAACACGCCGACCGAAGGCCTGCAACTCACGTATTCCGACGTGAGTGCGGACCCGATGGCGGCTACGCAACTGCGCCAGCTTCTCGCGGAGTGGCTGGCCGAGCACGTTCCCAACGCCGGCGACCGCGCCGATGCGATCACCCTCGCCGCCTACGAAGCGCTGGCGAACGCAGTCGAGCATGCATACGCAGACCGTGATTCACCGGGCACCATGACGCTTCGCGCCACGTACCACCCCGCTGACCAGCAACTCCACGTCACCGTGCAGGACCAGGGCCGCTGGCAGGAACCGACCCCGACCACCAACCGTTTGCGTGGACGCGGAATCCCGCTGATGCAGGCGCTGGCCGATCATCCACGGATCAAGCCCGGCCCGGACGGCACCATCGTCAACCTCGAATGGAACCTCGCCCAGCCTGCCGAGGACTGAGCGCGACCGATCGACCCGAGGCTCAGCCCGCTTGCTGGCCCTTCTGCGCCGCACGCTTCGCGGCCTTCTCCGCCTGCTCGTCGGCATCCATCCGATTGGCCTCTTCGAGGGTCGGCGCTCCGCCACCGAGGCGCGCCGGGACCCAGAATTCTCCGGGTGGGTAAGGGCCGTAGGTCTCTTGCAGAGTGCGAAGTTGCTCACTCATCACCTGATGCAGGCGCATTGTCACATCGGTCGGGTCTCCGGTTGACTCCACCGGCTCGGCGACCCCGATCGAGATCGGGATGTTCGTCCGCCCCAGCCGTTTGGGATGACCTTTGGTCCACACCCGCTGCGCACCCCAGATCACGGTCGGGATGATCGGTACGCCCGCCTCCTGCGCCATCCGGGCGGCCCCGGACTTGAAATCCTTGATCTCGAAGCTCCGACTGATGGTCGCCTCGGGATAAACACCGACCAGCTCGCCACGCTGCAGGTATTCGACGGCGGCGCGGTAACTGTCGGCTCCGGCACCGCGGTCGACGGGGATGTGTTTGAGGCTGCGCATGATCGGACCGCTGATCTTGTTGTCGAAGACCTCCTTCTTCGCCATGAACCGGACCTTGCGTTTGCCCTGGAGAAACGCGGGTAATCCGGCATAGGTGAAGTCGAGGTATCCGGTGTGGTTCACCGCGATCACCGCGCCTCCGGTCTTCGGTACATTCTCGACACCGGACACCGTGAATTTCAGTCCCTCGGCCGCCCACAGCGAACGTGCAAGGGCGATGACAGTGTCGTAGACCGGTTCCATGCAGCGAGCTTAGCGTTGGCTGACACCCGACTCCCCTCAACTGGTCGATACTCTGGTGGACGTTCTAGGCACCACAATTTTGGAGGCAACACGTGCAGGTCACGAGCGTTGGGCACGCGGGATTCCACATCCAGACAGCTGCAGGGTCAATTCTGTGCGACCCGTGGGTGAACCCTGCGTACTTCGCGTCGTGGGTGCCTTTTCCCGACAACACCGAACTCGACTGGACGTCGCTGGGCAACTGCGACTACCTCTACGTCAGTCACCTGCATCGCGACCACTTCGACGAGCAGAACCTGCGCGAGTTCGTCAACAAGGACGCCACCGTCTTGTTGCCCGACTACCCGGTCCCCGACCTCAAACGTGAGCTCGAAAAGCTCGGGTTCCACAAGTTCGTGGAGACCGAGGATTCGGTGAAGACGACGGTCACAGGTGACAAGGGCAGCCTCGAGATCATGATCGTCGCGCTGCGGGCGCCCGCCGACGGACCCATCGGCGACAGCGGCCTGGTGGTCAGCGACGGTGAGACCACCGTCTTCAACATGAACGACGCCCGGCCCGTCGATCTGGACGTGATCGCCGAGCAGTTCGGCCACATCGACATCCACCTGCTGCAGTACTCGGGCGCCATCTGGTACCCGATGGTCTACGACATCCCGAAGCGATCGAAAGCCAACTTCGCCGCGCAGAAGCGGCAGCGCGGCATGGACCGTGCGCGGTCGTACATCGAGCAGGTCGGCGCCACCTGGGTCGTGCCCTCGGCAGGCCCGCCGATGTTCCTCGACGACGAACTGCGCTACCTCAATGACATCGAGAACGATCCCACCTGCATCTTCCCTGACCAGGAGACCTTCCTGGATCAGATGAAGGAACATGGCACCGATGATGGCGTGAAGCATCGCGGGCTGATGATGGTGTCGGGTTCGACGGTGGATCTGACCGGCTCGCAACTCAATGAGATCTCGCACCCGTATCCGCCAGAGCAGGTATTCGGGGAGAACAAGGCCGCGTATCTGGAGAAGATGGCGCAGAAGTTCGCGCCGATCATCGCCGCGCAGAAGGCGACGTGGGCGCCCGCGCAGGGCGAGCCACTGCTGGCGCCTCTCAAGGAGCTGTTCGAGCCGATCATGGCGCAGAGCGACCTGATCTGTGACGGCATCGGCTACCCCGTCGGGCTGGTGATGGGAGACGAGACCGTGGTCCTCGACTTCCCCAATCGCACCGTGCGCGAGCCGAAGGAGAAGGAGGGCAAGTATCGGTACGGCTTCCGGATCGCTCCCGAGCTGGTCCGAACGGTGTTGCGTGACAACGAACCCGACTGGGTCAACACGATCTTCCTGTCGACCCGTTTCACCACGTGGCGTATCGGCGGTTACAACGAGTTCCTCTACACATTCTTCAAATGCCTGACCGACGAGCGAATTGCGTACGCGGACGGCTGGTTCAGCGAGGCACACGATGATTCGTCGTCGATCGAATCCGGCGGCTGGAAGATCCAGCGCCGGTGTCCGCACCTGAAGGCCGACCTGAGCAAGTTCGGGGTGATCGAAGGCGACAAGCTCACGTGCAACCTGCACGGCTGGTCGTGGGATCTCGCCAGCGGACGCTGCCTGACGTCCAAGGGTCACGAGCTCCGCAGCGCCAAGATCGACTGAGACCCACAAACCCACTCACTCCAGGCACAACCAGTGGTTGCAACACGTGGGTGTGCCTGCACGGCATGGGTTTATGAGCTGGCGGCGCCGTTTTCGGCGAGAAAGGCGAGTCGGGTGAGGCACTCCCGCAGCCGCGGCGATGTGGCCACGCGCTGGGCGTTGGTCGGAACCCACGCGAAGGGCGGGGTCTCGGCGAACTCGTCCATCGTCAGCAGCGAGCCGTTGTCGGATTTTTCGACGTGCAGCCTCACACGGGCCGTGCCGACGGGCCAACCGTGGGCAGACAATTCGAGGTGACCCGCCGAGGACTGAAGTGAGACTGTCTCGTCGTTGAGCAGTAGGGGCCAGACCCCGACCGAGTGATGGATCTTGGAACCCACCTGGGGCCAATTGCTGTCCACCGCACGGATTCGGGACGCCCCGACGACCCAGGACGAGTACAGCCACCCGTTGGAAAGCACCGACCACACCTGGGCAGGAGTGGCGGAGGTCTCGTGCGTCACGCCGATCATGAGATGTCCCTTCGTCAGTGGTTGAGCAGATCGATCGTCTTGCCGGTGATGAACCGGCGCGGTAAGCCGCGCACACCGTGGGATGCAAGCGTGGCGCGGGCGGCGTTGCGACCGCAGGTCCCGTGCACCCCTCCACCCGGATGCGCCGACGCGCCACCCAGGAAGAGCTGCCCCACCGGCGTTTCGGCGCGGCCGAGTCCGGGTGACGGGCGAAAGATGAGTTGTTGGTACAACTGCGACGTGCCGCCGTTCACCGCGCCCGCGAAAAGGTTCTCGTCTGCGGCGGTGAGGTCGGCCGGCGTTTGCAGATGCCGCCCGACGAGCAGGTCGCCGAAGCCGGGCGCATGGGCCTCCAACACCGCATCAATGCGGTCGGCAAGCACTTCGGCAGATTCCCGATCGGCGACGTCGCGGGGCAGATGGGTGTAGGCCCAGGCACTTTCGGTTCCGTCCGGGGATCGACTCGGGTCGGACGTCGTCATCTGACCGAAGAGCAGAAACGGCGTCTGCGGGACGACGCCGGTGTTGAGGTCGGCCATCCACTGGATCATCCCGCGCCGATCGGCACCGAGGTGAACAGTGCCGGTGCGCCCGAGATCTGTTGATTTCCAAGGGATCTTGCCGCCCACGGCGTAGTTCACCTTCACCACCGGTGCATCCCACTCGAACTTCTCGAGATCGGTCAGTACCTGAGCGGGCACCGCATCCGCGGGAAGAAGTTCTCGGTACAGGGTGGGTGCCGCCACGTCGGCGATCACTGCGTTCCGTGCACTCCAACGCCCGCCATCGGCAGTCCGCACCCCTGTTGCCTTTCCGGAACTCACGTCGATCCCGGTCGCGCGGCAATCGGTCACGATCCGTACACCGCCTGCCTCACATCTGCGGACCAGCGCATCGGTGAGCGCCCCGGCACCACCCACCGGCACCGGGAACCCCGTGTCCTGGGCCAGCATGGTGAGCAGATAACCCATCACACCGCTGCCGGGCGCATCGAGTGGGATGTCCGCGTGCATCGCGTTCCCGAGGATGGCGAGGCGAGCCTGTTCGCTGTGGAACAGCTCCGTGACCATCCGGTTCGCGGGCAACAGCAAAAAGCGCGCGTAGCGCAGCGAGCCCCCGACACCGAGGGCACGCAGCAGCGACGCCGGGCCACGCACCGGCGGGAACGGTCCGAACAGGGTGTTGATGACCGCGGCCCGGACCGTGTTCCATTCCTCGACGAGCTGCAGCCACGTCTGGCCGTCGCGCTTGTCGTACTGCGCGAAGTGCGCGGCCGTGTCCTGCACCGCGGGGTGCACCACCACGGCGTCCCTGTCGTCGGGGCCGGACGGGTGGCCGAACGGGATCGGAGCGTGACTCCACCGCAGCCCATGCGACTCGAGGTCCAGTTCCCGAAACGCCGGCGACGAGACCGCCAGGGGATGGAACGCGCTGAACAAATCGCTCGTGTATCCGGGGAAGAGCTCAGCGCTGCGAACAGCTCCCCCGACGTGCGGCTGCGCCTCGAGGACGGTGACATCCCACCCGGCGTCGGCAAGGTTGGCTGCGGCCACCAGCCCGTTGTGCCCGGCACCGATGATCACGGCGTCTGAGGTTGTCATACCTGCCTGTGTAGCCGAGAGTGCGCCGATTAAACACCGAAGTTCCGATTCTGTGGCTGCTGTGACCAGATCGGAAGCCCCCGGGCCTGCGGTTCCGGCGTGGCGCCACCGAACGCTGGGTACCTGACGACCATGCTTCGTCACCGAACCCCGACCCCTGCACGCATCTTGTTCTATGACCAGATCGTGGTCGTCACCGGCGCAGCGTCGGGGATGGGCAGGTCCCTTGCGCAGGAACTGGCGTCCTCGGGTGCGGCGCTCGCTCTCTGCGACATCGACCCCGACGGCCTCGCGGACACAGCGGAGCGGTGCCGGTCCACCGCGAGACAGGTGAGCACGACCGTGGTCGACGTCGCCGATCGGCGTGCCGTGACGACCTTCGCCGACGATGTGGTGGCCACGATGGGGATCCCGTTCGCCGTCTTCAACAACGCCGGCAGGACGGCGGTGATCGATGTGGCGTCTGAACCACACGAGGTCGGCAAACGCGTCTTCGACGTGAACTTCGGCGGGGTACTCCATGGGACCAAGGCGTTCCTGCCGTACCTGCACCGCCGCGACCGCGGCCACATCGTCAACACCTCGAGCGCCTTCGGACTCGTCGCGTCGCCGATGCAGAGTTCCTATGCGGCGTCGAAGTTCGCGGTGCGCGGATTCACCGAGGCCCTGCAACACGAACTCGCGATCTCCGGATCGGGAGTCCATGCACACCTGGTGTATCCGGGTGCGGTCAACACCGCCATCGCCAGGGACGCCATATATCCGGATACGCAGGTACAACGTTGGGTGACAAGAGCTTTCGAAGACATCTTGCCCGCATCGAGCCCGGAGGGTGCTGCGCGAGCCATTCTTGCCGGGGTCGCGGCGGATCGCCGCCGGATCGTGGTCGGTCTCGACGGCAGGCTCATCGACCTCACCTGGAGACTCACCGGCGGCGCCTACCAGCAGATCGGCGGCCTCGTCCTGAAGCCGCTGCTGTCGCGGATCATGGGCCGCGGAGAATGAGCGGATGCCGCCGCATGGGCTGATCTGCGCGTTTGGCTGCCGGCCCAGGAGGGTATTGAGCGGTCGTGTCTGCATTGTGGTCTGCCCGGGTCCCCGTTGAATCCCCGCCACGCCCGGCCGAGGATTCCCACTACGAGTGCGTCGTCGTCGGAGGCGGGATCACCGGCGCGACGACAGCGGTACTGCTGGCCCGAGCGGGCATTCGGGTCGGGTTGCTCGAAGCCCGCCACATCGGGGCCGCCACGACAGGCAACTCGACCGCAAAGCTGAGCGTGCTGCAAGGGACGCGGTTGTCGACGATCTCGCGTAAGCAGTCGGCCGACACCGTCAGGGCCTACGTCGACGCGAACCTCGAGGGACAAAGCTGGCTACTCGCCTTTCTCCGCGAGCACGCAGTCGCTCACCAGGTGCAGACTGCGTACACCTACGCCCAGTCCGGCAGGGGCGGCAAGGCCGTCGACGAGGAGTTGCGGGCCGCGCGCCGCGCAGGCCTACCGGTGCGATACATCGACCAACTCGACGTTCCGTTCCGGCGCGCTGCGCGGTGGCGCTCGACGACCAGGCCCAGTTCGATCCCATGGACGTGCTCGCCGCGCTGATTGCGGACGCCACCGCTCACGGTGCCGACGTGTACGAGAACACCCGGGTGGTCTCTGTGCGACGCAAGGACGGTGACCAGGTCCTCCGGACCGCGCGGGGTGAGGTGCGCGCACGGTCGATAGTCCTTGCCACCGGCACACCGATCCTCGACCGCGGTGCATTCTTTGCCAGACTCCATCCGCAGCGTTCGTACGCCGCGGCATTCGATGTCTCCGAACCACTCGCGGACGGCATGTACCTGGCCGTGGATGAACCGTCACGATCCATCCGCACCGCGCCCGGCGAGCACGGACCGATGCTCCTGACCGGTGGGGCCGGCCACACAGTGGGCCGGGCGCAGTCGGAGCGCGCGCTTGTCGACGACCTCATAGGTTGGACCACAACACATTTCCCGACAGCGCAGCTGCGGGCTCGGTGGTCTGCGCAGGACTACATCCCCATCGATGAGTTGCCTTATGCCGGTCAGCTGGCGCCGGGGTATGGCGACATCCAGGTCGCGACCGGATTTGCCAAGTGGGGCCTGACCAATGGTGTCGCCGCGGCATTGGCGATGTCCGGACGCCTCCTCGGCAGCGTGCCCGAGTGGGCCCGGGTCTACGACACCTCGCGTCCACAACAGGTGCCAGGCCTACCGACCGCAGCAAAGATCAACGGTGAGGTCGGCTTCGAACTCGCCAAGGGTTGGACCGGCGCTGCTCTTCGATCGGTGCTGCCGGCGACCGAGCCGGCAGAGGGCGAAGGTGTGGTACGGAGACAAGGCGCTCGCCCGATGGGGATCTGCACGGTCGACGGTACGCAGCACCGCGTTTCGGCGATCTGCCCGCATCTGTTCGGGATCCTGGAATGGAACGACGCCGAGAGGAGTTGGGACTGCCCCCTACACGGTTCCCGGTTCAACTACGACGGCGCGCTACTCGAGGGCCCGACCACCCGGTCGCTGGATCGGCTCGACTGAGCCGATCGGGGTGACGCCTGGCGAAGGCTACTTCGACAGTTCGATGGCGACCAGACGCCCGTTTTGCTGTGCTTCACCCTCGTGCACCGCGACCAGAGAGGTCAGCGTCTGGAGCACGTGCCAACCAAAACCCTTCTGCACCAACGAACTATCCGCGGGAAACCACGACTGGATGATCGCGTGGAACTTCTCGTCCGATGCGGTGAAGGCAACCGTCAACTCGGCGTCCGGCGACGCACCACCGATGATGGACATGGCAGCCTCATCAACCGCCAACTTGATGTCGGCGACCTCGTCGAGCGAGAAATCCGCGAGGACTGCGAGAGTCTCGGCGATGGCCCTGATCATCGGAACCTGCGACCTGTCGGCCGGGACACGAATGTTCACCGGTGCCACTGCGGCCTCGTCGATATGCATCACACCACCCATCACCACTTCGGTCCCCCTTCAGCGGGCAGAATACCTTGCCGCATCCACCGCTCATCGGCCATGATCGACATACACTCGACCCTCTCGTTGTGCGGTCTTCGGACGTGTACCCCACGGCCCCTGGCTCTAAGCACCCCACGCCGAGTCGCGTGGGCGCCGGCCGCGTCACTGCAGAAAGACATTGGCATCACCCGACGCGTCGGTCCCCAACTCGTCTCGTAGCTTCGCCAGGGTGCTCGAGAGAATGCGGGAGACATGCATCTGTGAGATGCCCATCTGCTTGGCGATCTCGGTCTGCGTCTGCGATCCGAAGAAGCGCAGCACCAGGATTCGGCGCTCGCGCTCGCCGAGTTTCGCCAGCGCAGGCCTGATCGCCACATAGCTCTCGACGTGGTCGTACTCGGGATCCTCCGCGCCGAGCGTCTCGAGCAGCGGGGCGCCGATCTCGTCGTCGGCAGCGCCGGAGTCGGTCGACAGCGCCTGGTACGCACCGCGGGCGAGCAACCCTTCCGTCACCTCGGCGACATCGAGATCGAGTTCCGTGGCGATCTCGCTGGCCGACGGAGAACGACCCAGCCGTTGGGACAGATTTTCGGACGCGTCGCTGATCGACTTGTGCAGTTCTTTGAGACGACGGGGAACGCGAGTCGCCCAGGCGGCATCTCTGAAGTGCCGTCGGACCTCGCCCATGATCGTCGGCACGGCGAACGACACGAACTCCGAGCCATGCGCCGGATCGAAACGATCGACGGCGTTGACGAGCCCGAGCCGCGCCACCTGGACCAGGTCGTCGTGATTTTCTCCGCGGCCGCTGAAACGCCGTGCGATGTTCTCTGCCAAGGGCAGGCACCTGGTGATGACCTCTTCGCGCAGCCGTTCGCTCTTCGCGCTGCCCTTCGGCAACTCGCGCAGCCGTCCGATGGTCGCGACCACGTCCGAGTAGTCGTCGGAGACCCGTGACCTGGGTTTCGCTCGCTCCAACTCGGTCCCATCTGCGCGTAGTGAATCTGGCCTGCCGGGGTTACCCAACCCGTGGGTGTCTCAAACATCACCTTGCCACGGATCCATCAACATCCGCGCACATGGTTGTCACCACAGGCGTGTGGGTATCTCGACCACAGCAATCACCCACGTGGAAGGGACGCAGAATGCGAGCACTTACCTGGCAGGGAAAGCGTGACGTCAGGGTCGAGACCGTACCCGATCCTAAGATCCAAGAACCCACAGACGCCATCATCGAGGTCACCACGACCAACATCTGTGGCTCCGATCTCCATCTGTACGAGGTCTTCGGGCCCTTCATGAGCCCCGGCGACATCCTCGGCCACGAACCGATGGGAAGAGTCGTCGAGGTCGGGTCGGCCATCAAAAATCTATCGGTCGGCGACCGGGTGGTCATACCGTTCCAGATCGCCTGCGGCACTTGTCACATGTGCCAACATCAACTGCCCACCCAGTGCGAGACGACGCAGGTGCAGTCCGAGCACAGAGGCGCGGCCCTGTTCGGGTATTCACAGCTGTACGGTCAGGTCCCCGGCGGACAAGCCGGTCTGCTGCGAGTACCTCACGCCGACTTCACCCATATCAAAGTCCCTGAGGGACCTAACGATTCGCGGTTCGTGTATCTCTCCGATGTCTTGCCCACTGCATGGCAGGCGGTGCAGTACGCGGACATCCCGGACGGCGGTTCGGTGACCGTACTCGGGCTCGGCCCGATCGGTGACATGGCAGCCCGTATCGCAGCCCATCAGGGATATCAGGTGACCGCCGTCGATCTCGTCCCGGAACGACTCGAACGTGCCCGCGCCCGAGGCATCGACACCATCGACCTCACGGAGAACGAGGACATCGGCGCAATCATGCGCGACCGCACCGAAGGCCGCGGACCCGACTCCGTCATCGACGCGGTCGGCACCGAGGCGCACGGATCCGCGGGCGCCAAGGTGGTGCAGGCAATGGCCGGGTTGCTACCCGACGCACTGGCCCAGCCGGTGTTCAAGTCGGCGGGGGTCGACCGGCTCAGCGCCCTCTACACCGCCCTCGACACGGTTCGGCGTGGCGGCACCGTGTCGCTGAGCGGTGTGTACGCCGGCGATATGGATCCCATGCCCATGGGCACCATGTTCGACAAGCAGATCCGGCTGCACATGGGGCAGGCCAACGTGAAGCGGTGGGCCGACGACATCATGCCGCTGCTGACCGACTCCGACCCCTTGGGCGTCGATACGTTCGCCACCCACGAGATGTCGCTCGAAGAGGCTCCACACGGCTACGACATCTTCCAGAAGAAGCAGGACGGCGCGGTGAAGATCCTGCTCCACCCCTGACCCCTCAGCCGCCCGCAACCCTCAGCGGTTGCGGGCGGTTTTCTTGCGGTTCGCCTTCTTGATCGCGGTCACCAGCTCCTTCTTCTTCATATCCGACCGGCCTTTGACGTCGAGGCGGCGGGCAACGTCGAGCAGGTGCTTCTTGCTGGCATTGGCGTCGACGCCCTCGGCGCTCTTGCCCTTTGCATCGGGCCCACCGCTCTTCGCCCGCTCGTCGGACGGACCGCGTTTGTCCTTGGGCTCCCAGTGATCGCCGACCTTTTCAAAGCTGTGTTTCAGGGCGGCGAAGGCGACCCGATGGGCGCGCTTGGTGTCGTTGTACTCGTCCATTGCCGAGTCGTACGTCTTCGTGAAGGTGCGCTGCGCCTTCTTCTTCGACTTCAGCAGGGTGCTCGGCAGTTCGCTCTTCTTCGGTGCACCTGACTTGGTGGTCTTCGGCATGTTGTTCCCTCCTGCTCGCTTACGGGTAGTGCCTCGGCTTGTTTACCCCATTGCCCGCCGCACCAACCAGATGTTTGTCGCCTGTCGTCACGCGGGTACCAGTACATAAACAGTCGATCGGAGGAAGAATGAGCGAACACAAGGCGGAGACCATCGAATACCCCGGGCGCACAGGCGATATGGCCGAGAAGCCGAATGATGAGATGCGGTCGTACCGGGGTCGCGATCTACTCCTGGACAAGCGTGCACTGATCACCGGCGGCGACTCGGGCATCGGACGAGCGGTCGCTGTCGCGTTCGCCAAAGAGGGCGCGGATGTCGCGATCGCGTACCTGTCGGAATCCGACGACGCCGAACACACCAAGAAGATGGTGGAGGAGCAGGGTCGCAGGTGCTTCACCTACGCCGGCGACCTGGGAGATCCGGAACACTGCCGCGACGTGGTGGACAGGGCTGCCTCCGATCTCGGTGGACTGGAGCTGTTGGTCAACAATGTGGCCTACCAACAACCGGTCGACGATTTCGCCGAGATCTCGCCCGAGCAGTGGCGACGTACGTTCAGCGTGAACATCGACAGCTTCTATCACGTCACCCACGCGGCCTTGCAGTACCTCGGACGCGGCGCAGCGATCGTCAACACCGGTTCGATCAACGGTCTCCGCGGGAACAAGTCGTTGATCGACTACTCGGCTACCAAGGGCGCTGTCACCGCATTGACGTACGCGCTCGCCCAGAACCTCCTCGACCGTGGAATCCGCGTGAATTGCGTTGCCCCCGGACCGGTCTGGACACCACTGATCCCTGCGACCATGCCCGCGGAAAAGGTTGCCGAATTCGGCGAGCAGGTGCCCTACGGCCGCGCGGCGCAACCGGACGAGATCGCCCCGTCGTACGTGTTCTTCGCCTCCGACATCATGTCGTCGTACTACAGCGGTGAAGTGCTCGCACCGATCGGCGGCGAGACGTTGCCCGGCTGACCTGGCCAGACAAGAGGCACCTTCAGACCGCCGAAAGGAAGACCGTGAGTACCGAGAAACACAGATCTGTGGTCGCAGAACTCGACAAGCGGGCCGGCCGGACATACGCCGACGAGGCCGGGATCACGTTGCGAGACACTCCGGTACCGCTGTTCGAACTCCTCGTGCTGTCGATGCTGTTGAGCGCAAGGATTTCTGCAGAGATCGCCGTCGGCACTGCTCGAGAACTCTTCGACGCAGGGCTGCGCAACCCAAAGGCAGTGTTGGATGCAGACCGGTCGACAATTATTGCGGCCCTCGGTCGTGGTCACTATGCCCGTTACGACGAGAGCACGGCAACCCGCCTCAACGAGGGCTCGCAGCTGTTGATCGACACCTACAACGGAGATCTGCGCAACCTCGCGTCGGAGGCCGACGGCGATACGCACAAGGCGCACCGACTCCTGCAAGAGTTCAAAGGCATTGGGCCAGTGGGGGCTGACATCTTCTTGCGCGAGGTGCAAGACGTGTGGCCCTGGGTGGCACCGTTCTACGACTCCAAATCCATCGACTCCGCGAAGGACCTGGGGCTACCCGAGAACCCCCTACAACTCGCCGACCTGGCACCCGGGTCCAATGCAACGTTCGCTGCTTCACTCATTCGCGCCTCCCTGGACAACGAGCTCGTCAACCTTGGGTTGACGAGAGGCGATTCGTCAACCTAGTGTTGACGACATGACCACTCCTACACCCATCAAGCACGTCCGCCTCGACGACCTGATCGAGGCCATCACCACCGTGCACAGCGATGCCCTCGAACAGCTGTCCACCGCAGTACTCACCGCCGATCATCTCGGCGACATCGCCGATCACCTGATCGGGCACTTCGTCGACCAGGCACGACGGTCCGGTGCGTCCTGGACCGACATCGGCGCGAGCATGGGCGTGAGCAAGCAGGCTGCGCAGAAACGCTTCGTTCCCAAGCCCGCGTCCACACCAGCCCTCGACTCCAGCCAGGGGTTCAACCGGTTCACTGCGCGTGCCCGGAACGTCGTCGTGGCGTCTCAGGAACAATCGCGCACCGCCGGCCACGCTCAGATCACCACGGGCCACCTGACTCAGGGCCTCGTCGATGACCCCGACTCCACCGCCGCGGCAATCATTCTCGGGCTGGACGTATCGCTCGACGCCGTCCGCGCCGCGGCGGAAGGCACACTCCCCGAACAGTCATCGGACTTACCGGCCCTCATACCCTTCGACACTTCAGCAAAAAAGGTCCTCGAGCTGACCTTCCGAGAAGCCCTGCGCCTGGGCGCCGACAACGTCGGGACCGAACACATCCTGCTCGCACTGCTGGAGCACGAGAACGGCGCCGGTCCGCTGACCGGACTCGGGATGTCAAAGGGCACTGCCGAGGCACACCTGGCGACCCTGCCGCCTTCGCAGGGATCCCACTGAGCCAGCGGCCAGTACGCCGTCAGTTTCCGCGGGCCGATGCGGTCTGCCGTGCGACCTCCACGAGGGCTTCGACGGAAGCCACCATCAGCGCTCGATGCGTTCGCAACCGACTCTTGGACCACGGCGACTGGGAAGCGTGTGAGCGCAGCGCAGGCGATGCCGCGGGCCAGGCAGTGACCAATCCGAGCAATAGGGCCAAGACGTCGGCCCCACTTCGGTCGTACTTCTCGTTGAGCCCCACGACCTTCGGCTCGTAAGTTTGGAACTCTGCGTCGGTGGCGTCGGGACGCTCGAGGCCCGCCCACGTGATCAGACGCAACACGGCCGGCGTGGCCATCAGATAGTCGAACAATGCACCGGCATAACCGGGTAGGTCGTCTGCAGTGAACGGTACGTCCTCTGACATGGCAGACAGGGTTCGTGCCACCACGAGATCGAACAATTCTTCCTTTGGCCCGAAGTGGACATAGATCGAGCGCTTGTTCACCTTTGCGCGGTCGGCGATTCGATCGATACGAGCACCGGCCAGCCCGAACTCCGAGAACTCGTCACCAGCAGCGAGGAGGATCCTTCGCTTGGTATCGGTGGCATCAGGCGGCATACCTCTCAGAATACAACGTAACTATCCGGTTATTGACAGCTCGGATCGGGAGTGCCACACTTCGGTAGGTAAGCATCCAGATAGTTACCTACAACGAATGAGGACATATGCCCCAAAGGATCTTGATCACCGGCGCCTCCAGCGGTTTCGGACGCGGAACCGCCCTCGAACTGGCTCGCCAGGGCCATGACGTGATAGCCACCGGCGAAACGTGGCCTCAGGTGCGGAGCCTGCGCGCGGACGCTCGAGACGCGGGCGTCACGCTCGAGGTCATCAAACTCAATTTGCTCGACAGCATCGATCTCGACCACGCGGGATCATTTGATGTCGATGTGCTGGTACTCAACGCCGGCGTGATGGAAGGAGGTGCAGTCGTTGACATCCCGCTTCAGCGGGTCCGTGAATCCTTCGACATCAACGTCTTCGGGCATTTGCAGCTTGTCCAGGCCATCGTGCCGAAGATGATTGCCCGCAAGAGCGGAAAGATCGTGTGGACTTCGTCGATGGGCGGCATCCTTGTCGTTCCATTCTTGGGTGCGTACTGCGCCACCAAGCACGCCATCGAAGCCCTTGCCGGATCCATGAAGGCCGAGCTCGAACAGTTCGGCATCAAGGTTGCCACCGTCAATCCCGGCGTCTTCGGGACCGGATTCAACGACACCGGCGCCGAGAGCTACGTGCAGTGGTACGACCCCGAGACCGCTCAGGTCCCCATGCCCGACTTCGGTCCGTCCCTGGCCGACCAGTACGACCCTGCGGAGATGATCGATGCCATGGTCGAGATCATCCCCGCTGACGACCATCTCTACCGAACAATGCGGCCGCTTGCCACGGTCGACGCCGCGAAGGACTGGCAGAACACCGAGTGGACTCAAAAAGCCTGAATCAGAAGGGAGTACAAGAAGATGTCACATCCCACCATCACTCTGGACAACGCGCGGAAGGCCATCGCCCAAGGACAGACCAAAGCCGATGAACTCGGGCTGCGGGCGGTATTCGCCGTCCTGGACGCCGGCGCGAACCTCGTCGCCTTCGACCGCATGGACGGCGCATGGCTGGCATCAAACGATCTCGCCATCACCAAAGCTCGGACTTCGGTCATGTTCGAAGCACCGAGCGAAGCTCTGAACATGCCACTCAAGCTCGACGAACCAGTCCCACACTTCGACCACACCAACGGTGGCCTGCTCCTCATGGGCGGCGGCGTCCCGATCTTCGACAACACCGGGACCCTGATCGGCGCGATCGGAGCATCTGGCGGCACACCAGAGCAAGACGCCGAGATGGCCCGGGCTGCCATCAACTGACCTCGGCCCGCGGAGTTGCCGGCGAACACCGTTCCCTCGGAGTTCCTACCCCGGATCTGCGAGGGAACGGGCGCCCGGCAAAGTTGCTGGTGGCCAGCTGAAATCGACCTGAAGATCAGGGGTTCTTTGCGTCGGTGATCGCAGCCCTGATCGCCTCCGCGCACTCGGCGCCCGCCGGTTCCGTCCCGAGCCCGATGTAGAAGGTGCCGGACTTTCCGTGGTCGCCCGGGAAGCCGCCCAGCGTGAAGCCTGCGTCCTCCACGGCGGAGAAGGTGTTCTCCAGCGCGCTCCCGACCCTGATGGTCGCGTGCGCGATCGGCAGCGACAGCGCCGATGTGCCGCGCTTCTCACCGGAGGTCACGATGATCACGTGGCTGGTGTGCAACACCACCAGCACGTCGTGTTCCTTGTCGCGGTCGGTCCGATTCGCCTTGAAGCCGAGCAATTTACCGAGCATCGACTGGGATGGCAGGTTCACACTGTGGGTCAGCCAGGCCGGCATGTCGTCCGTGAGCACCAGCTGCCTGCTCTCGGCGTGCTCTGCCAGTGCCTGCGTCATGGGCATCGACAGTTCCTTGAACCGGACCATCCTGGTCGATCGTTCGTACATCGGAACGTTCATGCTGTTGTCTTCTTCCCGCCGTCGGCAACCTTGTCGTGCCCACCTGCTTCTGCCTGCGCGCTGGCCTCCACTGCTCCGGACCAGGCCACCGCGATCGCGCCTGCGACCGCAAAAACGAAGCCTAGTACGGCCAGCCAGGTGCGACCCGGCAGCGCGTTGTCACCGAGCCAGATGATGCCAACCAAACCCGGCACCACAGTCTCCCCGACCACCAGCGCAGCGGTCGCACCGTTCACCGAACCCAGTTGCAGCGCAACGGTATGGAGGTAGAAGCCACCGATGCCCGAGATCACCAGGGCATACGCGGCGGGGTCGGCCAGGATCTGTGCGACGTCGAAATCGGTGATCCCGTGCATGACCCGGACCGAGATCGCGACCGCGCCGAACATGGCGCCTGCGCACAGCCCGGCCGCGATCGCCGCCCGCGACCCCAGCCACTGGATGAGACCGATCGACAGCGCCAGCAGTGCCAGCGTGACCAGGAGCAAAGCCCAGTGGAACCAGTCGGCGTCGTGCCCGGTCCCTTCAGAGTCGGCCGAGATCCCCAGTGCGAAAAGGGCTATCACCACCACGGCGATCGCCAACCAGTCGCGGCGGTGGAGGTTGATGCCGAGGACGAAGATTCCCAGGATCGCGGTGATGATGAGGTTCGCACTGACGATCGTCTGGGACAGGAAGAGCGGGATGAGCCGAGCCGAGACCGCACTCCCGGCAAAACCGACCACGTCGAGCATCGTGCCGATGATGAAGGCTGCCGTGAGCGCCGCCGCGATCGTCGACTTCATCGTCGGAGCGCCGGTCTCGGTCTCGAATCCTGCCTCGCCCCGCTCGGCCGCCGCCTGCTTGGACTTTCGCGCGCCGTAAGCCTGCATCACAGACGAGACGCCGTACGCCACACACGCAAAGAGCGCGGCGAGGATACCGATGATCATGAGGGGATTATGTCGGTGTCAGAACATCTGTGCCGACGAACGGCACCAACGCCGCCGGAACCCGCACACTGCCGTCGGGCTGCTGATGGTTCTCCAGGATGGCGACGATCCACCGCGTGGTGGCCAGGGTGCCATTGAGGGTGGCCGCGACCTGCGGCTTTCCGTTCTCGCCCCGATACCGGACCTGCAACCGGCGTGCCTGGTAGGTGGTGCAATTGGACGTCGACGTCAGCTCGCGATAGGTGTTCTGGGTGGGAACCCAGGCCTCGCAATCGAACTTGCGGGCCGCAGATGATCCGAGATCGCCACCGGCGACATCGATCACCCGGTAGGGCACGTCGATCGCGGCCAGCATCTCTTTCTGCCAGCCGAGCAGTTTCTCGTGCTCCGCCTCGGCGTCTTCCGGTCGGCAGTAGATGAATCCCTCGACCTTGTCGAACTGGTGGACCCGGATGATTCCCCGAGTGTCTTTGCCATAGCTGCCCGCTTCTCGGCGGAAACAGCTCGACCAGCCCGCATACCGTTTGGGTCCTGCAGACAGGTCCAGGATCTCGTTCATGTGATAGCCGGCCATCGGTACCTCGGAGGTCCCCACGAGGAACAGGTCGTCATCCGGCAGGTGGTAGACCTCTGCCGCATGGGCGCCCAGGAATCCGGTGCCCTCCATGACCTCTCGGCGCACGAGCACCGGGGGAATCATGACCGTGAATCCGTTGGCGGTCGCCTTCTGCGCAGCGAGCTGCAGGAGCCCGAGTTGGAGCATGGCGCCGGCTCCGGTGAGGAAGTAGAACCTCGACCCCGACACCTTCGCACCGCGCTCCATGTCCAGCAGTCCTAGGCTCTCGCCGAGTTCGAGGTGGTCCTTCGGATTCTCGATGTCGGCCGGTTCGCCGATGGTCTCGAGCAGGTTGAAGTCCTGCTCACCGCCGGCGGGCGCCTGTGGCGCCACGATGTTGTTGATCGCCCGGTGCGCCGCGTTCATCTGCTCGTCGGCAGCCGACTCACGCGCGTTCGCGGCCTTGACCTGGTCAGAGAGCTCCTTGCCCTTCGCTAGGAGGGCCTGCTTCTCATCGGCCGGGGCCTTACCGATCAGTTTGCCGAGATCTTTTTGTTGCGACCTCAGTTGATCGGCCTCCACGATCGCGGCGCGACGGACGGAGTCTGCTTCGAGCAGCACATCCACCAACGCGGGGTCCTCGCCGCGGGTCCGCTGAGACGAGCGGACCAGATCAGGGTCATCACGCAAAATCTTCAGGTCGATCACGGAAGAAACCCTACTTGTCTAGCAAACCCAGGTAGTCCTCGCGCCCGAACATCGACGCCGCATCACGCGCCGTCGGGTGACCGGCGTCGGGATCCGCGCCCGCCGCGATGAGCGCCGCCACCACGTCGTCGTGCGACTTGAACACCGCGCCCGCCAGTGGGGTCTGGCCCTTGTCGTTGGGCCGGTTGACGTCGGCACCCAGCTCGATCAGCCCCGACACCACCGGCGCGTGACCGTGGTAGGCCGAGAGCATCAGGATGGTGTCGCCCGCCTGATTGGTCAGATTTGCCGGCACGCCGGCCTTCACATAGTCGATCAGCGCCGAGTCCCCGGCGCGGGCCATCTCGAACATCCGGCCCGCGAGTTCTGCGACATCCTCGCCAGGGGTGTTCGTCTCTGGGATCTCGCCTGTGCCGTCGACTGCCATGGTCCGACGATAACGCCGAGCGCCGACTGATACGAGTGTCGACTGGAGGACACGTGGGGCCATCTCGCCATCGGGGCGCGGTGCCAGGGCATTATGGAGGCCGATGGTTGACAGTGGAGGACAGCGAAAACGCCTGGCCGTGGCGGCAGCGCAGCACCCGGTGCGCGTGTTGCTCGCCGCGGTGCTGGTGGGCGCGGTGATCTGCGCCGGAGTGGTCGCACTCGTCGGAGGCTTCAACGACGCCGGGACGGTCAAAGGCGATGAGATCGGCGACGCCAAGGCGTCGGCCAAGTCCACGCCGTTCACCGAATCCGCGGCGGGCGATTGTCTCACCTGGCCCGAAGAACTCCCGGCGAGTCAATCGTTGGTCGACTGCACCCAAGAGCACATGTTCGAGGTGGCCGGCGCGCTCGACACCGCGGCGTACCCGGGCGTCCAGTTCGGCGAGGACGCACCCTGGCCCGGGCCGCAGCAGTTCACGACCATCCGGGACGAGCACTGCCCCGCGGTGGTCAGCAGCTACCTCGGCGGCAAGCTCGACCCGGCCGGCCGGTTCTCGATCGGGTTGATGTACCCCTCCGCCGAACAGTGGGCAGACGGTGAGCGCACCCTGCGATGCGGCCTGCAGCTGTCCGGCACCACCGGCACGTTGAAGCCCTTCCTCGGTCACGTCCGCGACCAGGACCAATCCCAGCAGTGGCCTTCGGGGACCTGTATCGGGATCGACCTGGAAACCCGTAAGCCGACCGACCCGGTCGATTGCACCGAACCGCACTCGTTCCAGGTGACCGCGGTCATCGACCTCGGCCTCAAGTACGGACCTGCGGGTTCGCCCTGGCCGAACGTCGAGGAGCAGAACACCTACCTGCAGTCGACCTGCCCCGGCGTCACCGACCAGTTCCTCGGCGGCAACGACAAACTGGCGCAGACCACGCTCAACCTGCAGTGGTCGACCCTGACCGAGCCGAGTTGGCTCGCCGGAAGCCGAAAAGTGGTGTGCTACATCGGCCTTCCTGATCAGGGTGGGTTCGCGACGCTCGTCGGCGACGCGAAGGGGAACCTGCTGATCAACGGCGTCGTACCCACCCCACCGCCGGCCGAGCCGCCGGGCAGGCTCAATCCGACCCCGGTACCGCTTCCGCCCGGCGTCGAGCCCAATCCCCTCGAGACGCCGGCCCCCGCCGGCGGCGGTGGAGGCTGATCGATGCCGGTTGCCATGTCGGACACCGCGTTCGACGAGCTGGTCTCCGACGCGCTCGACACCATCCCCGAAGAGCTCGCCGCGGCGATGAACAACGTCGTGATCCTGGTGGAACCCCACAACGAGGAGGAGCCCGATCTACTCGGGCTCTACTTCGGCATCGCGCTGACCGAACGCGACAGCCACTACGGCGGCACGTTGCCCGACACCATCACGATCTACCGCGAACCGATCCTCGACATGTGCGACGACGAAGAGCAGGTGGTCTCGGAGGTGGCGATCACCGTGGTGCACGAGATCGCACACCACTTCGGGATCTCCGACGACTGGTTGCACGCAAACGGCTGGGGCTGAGCTCGCAAACGCTCCACAAATATAAAGGCGCTCCACATATTTGTGGCGCGTCTTTGTATTTGTGGAGCGTTTGTGGGGAGGAGCGGGGCTCAGCCCATCGGATCGCGGGCGAACTCCGGCTCGTCGTCGGTGTGGAACGGGGGCAGCTCATTGCCCCAGCGACGGCAGGTCCAGCCGTCGGGGGTGCGGGTGAGCTCGATGGAACCGGTGTTCTTCAGATGATGGGCCAGCGCGAATTCCGCGGGCATCCCGACCAGGCGCGCCGCAATCAGTCTGATCGCGGCGCCATGGCTGACCAGGTGCACGTCGCGGGCGTCCGGACCCGCCAGGTGTTTCTCCGCGATCGCGTCGATCACCGGCAGATAGCGGGCATAGACGTCGTCGAGCGACTCGCCACCCGGTATCCGCACCGCGGTGTCACCGGAGAACCAACTGCGGACCGTGGTCGAGAAGATCTCGTGGGCACCTTCGGAGGTCTGGTCCTCCAAGTCGCCCACCTGCACCTCGAACAGCCCATCCCGCACCTCGTTGGTCACGCCCCACACGGATCCGATGAGTTCTGCGGTCTGCTGCGCCCGGCGCGCCGCCGACGAGATGAGGATCGGGGTGCCGGCGTCGGGACGCTCGAGAGCGTAACGTGCGGCCTGTCGCGCCCCGAAGTCGGTGAGTCCGGCACCCGGCAATGCCGTATCCAGACGCTGCAACACATTCGACGTCGTCTCACCGTGTCGTACCAAGTGCAGTGTGCTCATCGGTCTTTCCCCAACCGGATCGATTCGAGCCACTTGTCGGACTCGTCATGGCGGGGCGGCGGGGTCCCGTTCGGGCGAGCCGATGGCCACGACCCCAGAAAGTGCATCGCGGTGGCACGACGGTGCAGGGCGCCGAGCGCCTCGGCGATGGGCGGATCGTCGAGGTGGCCGACGACGTCGAGGTTGAAGAAGAACCCGCCGGCACGCCGGGGGCGGGACTCGATTCGCGTGAGATCGATGTTGCGCGTGGCGAATTCGTACATCGCCGACATCAGCGATCCCGGGATGTTGGGCAGGTCCAACGTGACCGAGGTGCGATCCTGACCCGTACGGGGTGGGACCGGTCCCGGACTGCCGACGAGCACGAAGCGGGTGTTGGCGTCGGATGCATCGGCGAGACCTGTTGCCAGCTCCTGCAAATCGTACAAACGAGCCGCCAATGCCGTGGTCAGAGCTGCGTCGGCGCGGCCGGCCGCCACGTCCTGAGCGGCCGCGGCATTGGAGGCGCTGGTGATGACCTGCGCGTCCGGATAGCGCCCCTCGAGCGTCTCGCGGACCTGGGCCGAGGCCACCGGATACGCCGCGATGGTCGCGATGTCGGACGCCTCGATCTGCTCACGGGCAGCAAGGGTGAATGCGATGTCCAGGACGGTCTCCGCGAAGATCTGCACTCGAGACCCCTTGATCAAGGCATCCAGTGTCGCAGGCACCGACCCCTCGATGGAGCTCTCGATCGGCACGCATCCGTAGTCGGCGCGACCCTCGCGGACAAGGGTCAAGGTCGCGGCAGGACTGCTGGCACTGATCCGCTCGACGGCGCCCTGATCGGTCAGCCACGAGTTCTGGGTCAGCAACTGATCGAGCGCCATCTCGGTGAACGTTCCGGATGGTCCGAAGTAGGCGATGGCAGGCACCATCCGAGATTACGGCAGCGACCGATGTCGGTTCGAGGGTTGCCAACTCACCGCCGAGAGGTTTAGGTTAGGGTTACCTACAAAGGCTCCCCTAACCACCGCGAGGACCGAGATGCAGAAAACCGCGATCGATCGACCGTCCGACGCCGAGTCGGTTCGCACCGCCTGCATGCGGGTGACCGATGCGATGCTCGCCATCGAAGGCAGCGAACCCTCACCGGTGACCATGGTGCATCTGTATGACTCGCAGGCGTTCGTGCTCGTGCCCACCGACAGCGTGGCCAGCGCACTGGCGTGGCAGGCCGGATCGAGCGGCCTGCCTGCGATGGTCGAGGTCACCGACGTGGCACCCATCGATCTGCGCGAACAGGTCCGCTCACTGATCTGGCTCAACGGCACCCTGCATTCGGTCCCGTCGGATCTCGAACGCGACCTCGCCTGCGAGATCGCCACCGATCATCCGTGCCCCGGCCTGCTCGACATCGGCCACGGTTACTCCCTGCTCCGCCTGGGTCTGACCTCGGCGGTTCTGGCGAACAGCGGTGGCGCAGCGTCGGTCAGTTCGGGTGAACTCGCCGAGGCCGTACCGGATCCCTTCTGGGAATTCGAGGCCGACTGGGTCGCCCACATGGATTCCGATCACGCGGACCTGATCACCGCACTGAGCAACCGGCTGCCCACCGAACTCCGCGACGGCCGGGTTCGGCCGCTCGGTATCGATCGCTTCGGTATCCGCTTCCGGATCGAGGGTCCCGAGAGCGACTCCGACGTGCGACTGCCGTTCCCGCGGCCCGTCGGCGACGTCATGGAATTGTCGAAGGCGCTCCGTACCCTGGCAGGTTGCCCGTTCCTGAACAGCCTCCCCGGTCACAGCTGAGAACGGTCCACATACTCGATCAGTAACCTCTGACGGGTGAACCTGCGCCCGTGGTTACAGCCGACTCGTCCGGCGCAGATCGAGGTCGTCACCGATCGGGTGGGACGCCGCGCCATCGGTGTCGAGATCGCGATCGTCCTGACCCTCACGTTCGGCCTCTCGGCCGCGTCGTCCCTGCTCTCGATCATCGAGGACCTGTTGTCCGCGGAGGGGCTCGCGGGCGCCAGCGTCGCCCTGAACTCGAGCTCGTCCGACCTGGGCCTCATCGACTTCTTCCAGCAGTTGCTCTCTGCCACCAAACTTTTCGCTGTCGCGGCACTGGCGATCTACCTGATCTGGCGCGCGGGGGTTCCACTGGCCCGCATCGGTTTCCCGAAACTCAGGGCCAAGTTCGACATCGGTCTGGGCGTCGGTCTCGCCGCGCTCATCGGCATCCCCGGGCTCGGTCTCTATCTGGTGGCCCGCGCCCTCGACCTCAACGTCCAGGTATTGCCGTCGAACCTCGACGAGACGTTCTGGCGTCTTCCGATGCTCGTGTTCTCTGCGATCGCCAACTCTGCTGCCGAAGAGTTCTTGGTCGTCGCCTACCTCATCACCCGGCTACGGCAGCTCGGCTGGAGCGAGAATCGCAGTCTGCTGTTCTCGGCGGTCCTGCGCGGCAGTTACCACCTGTACCAGGGATTCGGCGGCGGCCTCGGCAACATCATCATGGGCCTGGTCTACGGCAGGGTCTTCCAGCGCACCGGCCGGATATGGCCGCTGGTCATCGGACATGCGCTCATCGACACCGTCGCCTTCGTCGGCTTCGCGCTCCTGAGGGACCATCTCAGCTGGCTTCGCTAAAGTCTGTGCAATGACAACTGGGGAGATGCGATGAGCGACCGGGAAGAGCCGTTCATCCGCCGCCCCCGTCAGGGGCCGCCGCAACAGGGGCCGCCGCAACAGGGATCGCCGCAACAGGGGCCGCCGCGACACGGTCGTCGGCCCCAGCAGAACCCACAGCAACCGTACCGGCCGTATCCCCCGCAACAGGGGCGTTCGGCGGGCCCGCCCCCTCCGATGACCCGCAGAGGAGCGCCGCCGGGTCAGCCCGGCTATCAGTCCCCGCGCGCCTGGTCACAGTCCGATGCACCGGAAACCCGCACCGGCCGGCCACCGCAGCAGGCGCCGCGGCAGAGTCCGCCGCCGCCGATCGTCGCCTACAACCGGCCCCGCCCTCCCGAACCGCCGCGGGATCGACCGCCCCGGCCCGCTGATCGCTTCGCATCGCCTCCCCCCTCTCGAACGCGGCGCAGACGCCGCATCCCGATCCTGCGCACTGTCCTGATCCTGCTGCTGGTGATGGTGCTCGGCACCGTCGGCCTGTTCGTGTACTTCGACACCAAGCTGAACCGGGTCGACGCGCTGTCCAACTACGAGGGACGAGTCGCCGGAACCCCAGGCACAAATTGGCTGTTGGTCGGTTCCGACTCGCGAGCCGACCTCAGTGCGGAAGAACGCGCTGCGCTGGCCACCGGAGACAGCGAGGGTTCGCGGACCGACACCATCATGCTCGTCCACTTCGGGTCGGGCGGTAAACCGATGATCATCTCGATCCCCCGCGACCTCTTCGTCGACGTCCCCGGCAATGGTGCGCACAAGATCAACGCCGCCTTCAGCATCGGCGGACCGGAGCTGCTGGTGCAGACGATCGAGACGAATACCGGTGTGCACATCGACCACTACGCCGAGATCGGATTCGGCGGCTTCGACAAACTCGTCGACGCCGTCGGCGGCATCGAGATGTGCCTCGATGCACCCATCAACGATCCGCTCGCCGGCATCGACCTGCAAGCCGGATGCCAGACGCTGAACGGTAAAGAAGCTCTCGGCTTCGTCCGTACCCGAGCCTTCGCGAATGCCGACCTCGATCGGGTGGTGAATCAGCGTAAGTTCATGGCCGCGCTCATGCAGAAGGCCACCAGCTTCTCGACGATCTTGAACCCATTCCGGTTCTGGCCGTTGGTCAGCGGGACCGTGGGGTCGCTCACCGTCGACAACGGTGATCACATCTGGCATCTGGCGCGGCTCGCCTGGGCCCTGCGTAGCGACCCCGTCACGGTCACCACCCCCAATGGGGGTTCGGTTTTCACCGACGACGGCGACTCACTTGCCTGGGGTGACAACACCACTGCGTTCTTCGCCGCGATCGCCGACGGCAAGGAAGTACCGCCGGAGCTCATTCAAACCGGCGGCTGACTTCTCACGCGTCGGTCGCTGCGGTTCGCACGTACCGGTGGCCGGCCATCGTCACCACCAGCGACATCACGGCGGCCAGGGTCAGCGTCACCGCGACGCCCCCTGCGGACAGGATCAGCGCGCCGAGCACAGCGCCGAGAAAGATCGTGGCGATCGCCCCGAGTCTGCGATTCCACAGGGCCTCTCGCCCACCCCGCGTCCAGGTCTCTGCGGCCAGCGACGTCAAAGTCGAGGTGACCACCACCGTCGTCATGTCGGCGATCGCCACCTTGCGTGCGACGCACGCCTGAACGCCCATAGCGGCGGCAGTGGCGGCAGCGACCGCGATCTGGGCGCCCCCGCCTGTGACATCTGTCAGCGCAGCGGCCAGGGCCGCGCCGAACAGAATCGCCGAGCCCAGCGCCAGACACCAGGTCACTGCAGTCGTCCACCCTTGTGCTCTGGTGCGCAACACCATTCCCGCGACGAACGCTCCGACGACGAACGTCCCGAGCGCCACCGCCGGCCCCAGGACAGGCAGTTCATCAGCGCCCGCGACACCCATTCCGAGGATGACGATGTTGCCGGTCATGTTCCCGACGAATACCCGATCGAGGCCGAGGAAGCCGACCGCGTCGACCACACCCGTGACAAAGGTCAACGCGAGCATCAAGAGCAGTCCGCGCTTCTGGACGCTCTGGCGGAGGGCAACTCCGGGTGCCGGCTTTGTCATGCTGCCTCGAATCCGAGTCGTTCGCTGTGTTCGTTCAGCGCAGGGTCGTAGGGCGTGGCCGGCGGCCTGACCGTGCAGCTCTCGATCACTCCCTGTCTGCGCCAGTGCTCTTTGCGGATCCCGATACTGGTGCCGGCCTGGGTTTCGAACGCGATCAGCGCCGACACCGCGGCGATGGCATCCTGCGCGCGGAGCGGGTCCCCCGCGCTCAAGAGGTTCATGGCGTCGACGATCGCCTCCGGGCGTGAGATCCCCGCGGCGGCCCACTGCGCACCAGCCAGGTGATCGTCGACCAACCCGATGCCCCCGCCTCCTGCCATGATCGTCACCGGTATCTCGCTGCGGAGCCGCCGGATCCGCGAAAAGGTCGGTGGCGCCTCCGATTTCACCGCCCATACCGTCTGGTCCAGACCCTCGAGCGCCACCAGCAGATCCTCGATAACGTGTGGACCCCGGTGGCCGATGGCAGGTCCTGGACCAGCACAGGCAGCCCGCTCCGGGCATGAGCCCGCAGAACAGATCGACGGAGCGTCTGCGGATCGGGCGATGACACAGGGACCATGACCGCGGTGATCAAACTCCCGAACGCATTCGAGAGCGTCGTGATCTCGTCGAGTGCGACCTGTTCGTCGAGTGACATCACCGCGGCGACGACAGGGGCATCGCCGGACTCCTCGAGCACCGCCTCGACGACCGACATCTTCTCTGCAGCGGACAACGCCGCCGGCTCCCCGATCACGCCCAGTGCGATCGAACCCGTACAACCTCTACCGAGCAGCTCACGGGTGACCGCTCGGACCGACCGCTGACAGACCTCGCTCCCGTCGCTCGTGAACGGTGTGGGCACCATCCCCCACACGGCGGCGGTGTACTCAGTAGCATTCATCTGGATCCAATCTTTGTAGATACCCGCGGAAGGAACTCGATGACAGACGGCCCCGATGGGCACCGACTTCGCGGCACGGGCGGCGCGGATCCGGTCGGCACCACGTCGCCGCTGGTGCAGCAGCTCGCCGACACCATCGCAGAACGGATCAGCCGCGGTGACTACAACTTCGGCACCTGGATCCGACAGGAATCGCTCGCCAAGGAACTCGGAGTCAGCAGGATGCCGATCCGCGAGGCCCTCGGGCAGCTGCAGGCCCTCGGGATCGTCGAGATGGTGCCGAACCGTGGGGCGCGCCCGCGGCAGCCGTCCCTGCGAGAGCTGACCGAGGTCTTCGAGGTCCGGGCCCTGCTGGAAGGTCACGCAGCGCATGAGGCGGCCCGCCTCATCACCCACGCGCAACTGCAGGTCCTCTACGCGACGGTCGAAGATTTCCGGGGGATCGTGGCCGATGCGCTCACCGGCGAGTTCGAGCCCGCCGAACTGCGTCGCCGCTGGGTGCAGGCCAATTCGACTTTCCACGACACCATTCTCGAGGCGGGCGGCAACACCCAGCTGCGGGCGACCGTGTCCTCGCTCCACCACCGGATCCCGCGGAACCTCACCTGGACGGCCCTGGACGCCGATCCCCGCCTCCTCGCCGAGAACGCGGACGCACACGAGGCGATCGCCAAGGCCATCGACCGTCGGGACGGCGAAGCCGCGCGAGCGCAGATGATCGAGCATTCTCGCCGGGCCCGGGAGTTGATCACCAGCC
Source organism: Williamsia limnetica (assembly GCF_003217475.1). GTDB lineage: Bacteria > Actinomycetota > Actinomycetes > Mycobacteriales > Mycobacteriaceae > Williamsia > Williamsia limnetica. The sequence continues at coordinate 125,827 of NZ_QJSP01000004.1, forward strand.
GGTCGCAGGACTCGTTCGCGCCCTGACGGACACGACGTCATCGGCCTACCGCATAACCCTGCGCTCCGCGGGGGTTGGCCGCCGCGCCCAGGACGCCCGTCGCCGGGTCGCGGGTGACCGCGCTCAGACGTCCGAGTGCCCAGTCACCCGCCCTGGTCACCCGATGTCCGCGAGCGATCAGCTCGTCGATCACACTGTCGCCCAACCTGTTTTCGACCACGGCTCCCGCCGGCTCCCAGGCGCGCGGCCAGAAGGATCCCGGCATCGACGTCGTGTGCAGTGTCGGTGCGTCGATCGCCTGCTGGGGCGTGTAGCCGCCGACGACGGTTCGCAGAAGGTAGCTCAACTGCCACTGGTCCTGCTGATCGCCACCCGGAGTACCCAGCGCCGCGATCGCCCAGCCATCGCGCATGAGCATCGTCGGCGTCAGTGTGGTCCGGGGCCTCATGCCGGGGCGTAACGCAGACGGGCTCGCCGGGTCGAGCCAGGTCATCTGCAGCCGGGTCCCGAGCGCGAACCCGAGTTCGGGAATCGTCGGTGACGACTGCAACCAACCACCAGAAGGTGTGGCCGACACGGCGTTTCCCCACCGATCGATGACGTCGATGTGGCAGGTGTCGCCCCGCGTCTCACCGGTCACCGTGACGGTCGGTTCGCCGGTGGCACCCGACGCTGCACCCGATGCGGTCTCGACGAGGGGAGGAAGGAAGGGGTCGATGGCGCACACACCCGGCCGGAACTCGGCGGACGCACGCTCTCCGATCTCCTTCCGGCGGATCGACGCGTACTCCCGGGACAGCAGCGTCTCCAGATGCTCCCGATCCAGCCCGTCGCCGTAGTAGGCGTCTCGGTCGGCCAACGCGAGTTTGAGCGCCTCCAGGACGTTATGGGCGCCGATCGCCGTCGACGGGTCGATCTCGGTGTCACCGAACTCGTCGAGGATGGCGAGGGCCTGCAGCAGCACCGGGCCCTGGCCCCAGGGGCCGGATTTCAGGACCGTGACACCGCGGAAGTCGAACTCGACAGGCTCCTCCCAGGATGCGCTGAACGCGGCCATATCTGACTTGCGGAGCACGCCGCGATGGTCCCGTCCGTCCGAATGTCGGTGTGGCCTTCGCACGAACTCGTCGATCTCGCCTGCGACCGAACCCGAGCACCACTCCGTACGAGCTGCATCGATACGTTCGTACCGCGACCGGTGACCGCGACCGGCGCTCACCAGCCGTCGCAGTGTGGCGGCGTAGGCCGGATTCCGGAACAAGCTGCCGGACCGGGGAATACGGCCGTCGGGCATCCACAACGCCGCCGAGGTGGGCCAGTGCTCGAAGAACAGGTCTGCGACGGTGCCGATCACCGCGGCCACCCGATCCGAGAGTACGTGGCCGTTGTCGGCGTATCCGATCGCGTACTCGAGCACGTCTGCCGGCTCCCACGTGCCGTGATCGCGCAGCATCAACAGCCAGGCATCCACAGCTCCCGGCACTGCCGCCGCCAGCGCACCCGCAGCCGGGACCAGATCCAATCCCAGCCTCCGCATATGGGTGATCGAGGCTGCAGCCGGCGCCGGACCTTGGCCCATCAGCACAACCGGGGGTTTTCCCACCGGCGAGGCGATGGCCACCAGATCGCCGCCGGGGCCGTTCAGATGCGGTTCCACCACGTGCAGCACAAAGGCGGCAGCCGTCGCCGCGTCGAATGCGTTGCCACCCCGTTCGAGAACCGACTGCGCCGTCCCTGATGCCAGCCAGTGGGTCGACGCAGACATTCCGAAGGTGCCGGTGAGGTCCGGCCTGGTCTGGAACTCGGCGGGGGCGGCGAACGACATGGTTCTCCTCGTGTCGGCGGAATGATTGGATCCTATTTGGCCAAAGATACCGCATTTCGCGAGACACATCGGCGGAAGGGTGGCGGTGCGATGTGTCCCGCTCTGCAGAAAGGAGGCAGGCATCAGCTGATGTAACACCATAGAAACATCATCTAGCAGGGGCTTTGGCGAGATGAGGGGTTGACGCCGCCGAACGTCGGTGGCATCGTCTCAACTGCATCCTGAATCATTTTCTGGGATCCAACTACGAAACAGGCCGGTATCGGCGAGACTGAAGCCGGTACCCACACCCAAGGAGCGACTCATGACAGACACCCCGGCATATTCCGGCGAGGCCATCCCTCCCACGCCCGGAGACACACTCGTCTTCGAGAACGATCGTGTACGTGTCTGGTCGATGACCCTGGAGCCCGGCGGGATGTTCGATTTCCACCAGCACCATCACGATCACGTGGTCATCTGGCCGGACGCCGGCGACGTACAGGGTCAAGAACTCGGTGACGCTGAGTGGGGCATCGCCCAGCACGCCGATCCGGGCTTCGTGCTGTACAAGACCGTTGGATCCTCGAAACCGCTGCACCCACACCGCATTCGTAACCTCGGCGGTGAAAAGGTCACCCACTTCATCATCGAACTCCTCGAGACCTCGCCCAGTGCAGTCGAGCTTCCCTGGCAGCACAACGATCGCGGTTCGTTCACGACCCCCGACGGTCGCTGACACCGCTGCGCCCCACCCCGCACATCGAGCCGCCACCGGCTCCCCCACCTCACCGAACTCTTCGGCACCATCGCGGCGACGCGACCTGCGTGGTCACCCCACGCCCTCGACAAGATCCATCACACCTCTCAGGAGATCGACATGGCCGTCCCGAACGACGAGCTCATCAGCACCACCGAGACAGATCACCTCAAACGAAACACCATCGGCGTGGCCGGCATGGTGTTCATGGTCGTCGCAGCGACCGCACCCCTGACCGCCATGGCCTCGAACCTGTCGATCGGCCTCGCATTCGGGGTCGGCGAAGGACTGGTCGGGCTGCTGCTCCTGGTGGGCATACTTCTTGCGGTGTTCACCGCCGGCTACGTGGTCCTGAGCCGTCGTGTCATCAACGCCGGCGCCTACTACGCCTTCATCGGCTACGGACTCGGCAAGGCGTCAGGATCTGCCTCGGCATTCGTCGCCACCATCGCATACAACCTCGCAGCCGCTGGAATGATCGCCGCAACAGGCTATTTCACCGACATCGCCGTCAGCTCGATGTTCGATATCGACCTTCCCTGGTACGTGTACGGAGCTCTGGCGCTGGTCGTGACAGCAGCCCTCGGCTTCATCGGGGTCGAGATCACGAAGAGGGTCACCTCCATCGTGTCGATCGCCCAGTTCGTCATCATCATCTGGTTGGGTATCGCCATAGTCGTGCAGCGGCCCGAAGGGTTCTCCATGGACGTATTCGCGCCGGATCGGATGTTCGAGGGCAACCTGGCACTCTCGCTGGTCTTCTGTGTGCTGTCGTTCGCGGGTTTCGAGGCCACCGCCATCTACGGTGAAGAGGCGCGGGCGGCGCGGCGCAGCATCAAGGTCGCGACCTATTGCGCACTGGCCCTTCTCGTCCTGATCTTCATGGGCTCGACCTGGTCGATCGTCGCCGCATTCTCCGATGTGCAAGCAGTCGCCGCACAAGACCCAGGTGGGCTGATCTTCGCAACCGCCGATCTCTATCTCGGCGGTTGGTCCGAACAGATGTTGAGCCTGCTGGTGGCATTCAGCTTTCTCGCCGCGGCCGTCGCGTTCCACAACATGGCGGCCCGATACATGTTCGCGCTCGGTCGCTCCCGGCTGCTTCCCCATCGCCTCGCGGACGTCAATCCACGTTTCGGAACTCCCCAGGTCTCCGGGGCGATTCAGATCGCCATCTCGCTCATCGTGCTGGTCCCGTTCGTGATCGCCGAGTCGGACCCGATCATCAACCTGTTCCCCGCGGTCTCGGGCATCACCTCCCTCTCGATCCTCGGCCTCATGATCGGGTGCAGCCTCAGTGTTGTGGTCGCCTCATACCGGGGGCTCCTCGAGGGCGAATCGATGTGGTCGTCGCGAATCGCCCCGGCATTGTCCGGCGTACTCCTCGCCGCCATCGGCGTCATCGTGGTGATCAACTACCAGGATGTGACCGGGAGTTCGTCGTGGGTCGTCGCCGCGATGCCCGCACTACCCGTTCTCGGTGCGATCTACGGCGCGGTCATCTATCGCCGCGGGCGAGGTCAGGACCTCGAGAAGCATCTCGCCGACTGAGGACGACACACGAACGACGATGGGGACGCCTGGACCGGGCGCCCCCATCGTTGTGTGAATGCTCGGTGACAATGCTCAGTACTTGGCGATCAGCTGCGACACCCGCCGCACGAGTTCGTCGGCACATTCGAACGCGGTGGCATGCCGGGCACCCTCGATGCCCCAGAATGCTGCGCCCGGAATACGTTCGGCCAGCAGGCGTCCGGCCTCGTACGGGATCACCGTGTCGTCGGTTCCGTGCACCACCAACGTGGGCATACGGATGGATGCCAGGAGTTCGGTGGTGTCGTGGCCTGCGAGCGCACCGATCCTGCGAGCATGCAGTTCGTCGGGCCGGCGGACCAGCGCCGCACGTACCGTCTCGACGATCGAGGGATCATGCTCTCTGACAGTGGGACTCAGTGCTGCGTCCAGCATCGCCGATGCGCGCTCCTCCGCTGTCATCGCGGTCGAACCCTCGGCGAACGTCCGCGTCGAGGCGTGGGTTGCCGTCGTCGAGACCAACGCAAGCGTGCGCACACGTTCCGGATGACGAATGGCGAGATGCTGCGCGATCGCTCCTCCGAACGAGGTGCCCAGCACATGCGCTGACGACCACCCCAGGGCGGTCATGAGATCCGCCGCGTCGTCGGCGAGGTCACCCATCGAATACGCGGGGCGGTCACTGATCTGGTCGCCGGTGTCGCGCTGATCGTAGGCGACAGCCTCGATCCCCGCCGCAAACCTACCTGCGAGATCCGTGAATTGGGTACGGTCGCTGCCGATCCCGTGGATCAGCAGCAAAGATTCGCCGGAGCCCACTGATGAGTACTTCACCGTGCGTCCGTCGCTGAGTGTGATTGTTTCGTCCTGCATATCGCAGCTACTTTCTCGAACCGGTCGGGCAGGCGCCGTCCCGAGGGAACGTCGCCATACTTATCTCACACAAACCGTGCGCCGAACACCACGGACTGCTAGATTGGATCCTATCCTAGTCGGATTGAATACGATTGAATGCCGACTTAACGAACTCTCAACAGGAGGCAACCATGGCAGTGCTGGTTTCAGGAGCGAGCATCGCCGGCTTGTCGCTCGCGTACTGGCTCGACCGCTTCGGATTCGAGGTCACCGTCGTCGAACGCGCGCCGGCCCTTCGCGTCTCCGGGTCGCCGATCGACATCCGCGGCGACGCACTGGGGGTTGCGGCCGAGATGGGCATCAGAGATGCGATACACGACCAGCGGGTCTCCACGTCTGGACGAGACGCCTTCACCACCTGGGTCGACTCCCTGGGCCAGCCGATCGCCGTGCTGCCCAACGAATACGCAACCGACTCACCGGACGACATCGAAATCGCTCGGGACAACCTGATCGCCATCTTGCACGACGCGATCGGCTCCGGCGTCGAGTTCGTCTACAACGACTCCATCGAAACCGTGGTCGACACCGGCAGAGTCGTCGAAGTGGCTCTGGCCTCCGGGCGATCAGCCCGGTACGACCACGTCGTCGGCGCGGACGGTATCCATTCGACGGTACGGGAAGCAATCTTCGGACCCGAGCACCAATACCGCAAGCACCTCGACACCTACACCGCGCTTGTGGACCTTCCCCTCGGTTCGGGAACAGCCGGCGAGAGTGTCACCTTCAGTGCACCCGGGAAGATGTTCTGTATCAACGACTACGGGCACCGTACGATCGGGTTCATGGCTGCCAGAACCCCGGAGGTCGAGTACGACAACCGGGACCTCGCCGACCAGAAAAGGGTGTTGACGGGACTACTGGCGGGCGAGAGCGGTTGGCGATCCGAGTTCTTGCTGGAGTCGATCGCCGAGACCGACCGGCTCTACTTCGACTCGGTGAGCCAGGTGCACATGCCGGGGTGGTCCCGCGGTCGCGTCGCGCTCATCGGTGACGCCGCGCATGCCGCGTCACTCTTCTCGGGCCGCGGCACGTCACTGGCCATGATCGGCGCCCATCATCTGGCGACTGAATTGGCCGCGGCGCCTTCCGAGCACACCGAGGCGTTCGGCCGATACGAGCAACACATGCGTCCACGGGTCGCCACCGCGCAGGAGGGCGTCTCAGAAGCGCGGGACTTCTTGGTGCCCGCGACCGAGTCGCAATTGCAGGCGCGGAACCAGAGGTTCGCTGTCGACGCGGCACACTGAACCGGCACCGCAGACAACGAAAGCGCCCGACCTCATCGAGAAATCGACGGGGTCGGGCGCTTGTGCGCGTGCTACCGAATCAACCGTGCGCGTGCAGCGGGATGCCGGCCATTGCCAGGTGGGCTTCGCCCAGCGCTTCGGACTGGGTGGGATGGGCATGGATCATGCCGGCTACGTCTTGGGGATAGGCACCCCAGCCGACGGTCAGCTGAGCTTCACCGATCAGTTCCCCGACCCGTTCTCCGACCATGTGGATGCCGACGACAGGTCCTGAGTCCTTGCCCGCTCGAATCAGTTTCACACCACCACCGGTGCCCAGAATCTGACTCTTACCGTTGCCGGCGAGGTCGTAGACGACCACCGCGACGTCGCCGAACTGCTCGCGCGCGGCGGCTTCGGTGAGTCCGACCGACGCCACCTCGGGGTTGCAGTACGCGACCCGCGGAATCTGATGGTCGGCGACCGGGATCGGATCCTGCCCGGCAATGGTCTCGGCCACCCGAATGCCCTGCGCGAATCCGCGGTGAGCCAGTTGCGGCCCCGCGACGATGTCGCCGACTGCGTACACACCCGGTTGCGACGTCTGCAAAGTGGCATCGACGGCGATGAAGCCCTTTTCATCGAGGTCTATTTCACCCTCGAGCAGTCCGAGATCCCCGGTGCGTGGTCCGCGGCCCACGGCAACCAGGACGACGTCTGCTTCCAACGCCTCGCCGTCATCGAGTGTTGTCGTCACGCCATCGGGGGTTTCGACGACGCTGCGGCAACTGACACCCGTCTTGACAGTGATCCCGCGCTTCTTGAATGCCTTGGTCAGCTGCTTCGACGACCACTCGTCTTCGCCTGCGACCAACCGTGGCAGCGCTTCGACGATGGTGACGTCGGCGCCCAGAGAGGCCCAGACACTGGCGAACTCGACGCCGATCACGCCGCCGCCGAGAACCACCACCCGTCCGGGCACGCTCGGCAGTTGCAGAGCGTCATCACTGGTCAGGATGCGGCCACCACGCTCGATGCCCGGAAGGGTACGGGCATACGATCCCGTCGCGAGAACCAGCGACCGGCCGGTCAGGGTCCGGTCATCCACGGTCACAGAGCGGCCGCCGGCATACCTGCCCGCCCCGCGCACCACCTCGACCTTGTGAGCCTTCACCAGTCCCTGCAGACCGCGGTACAGCCGGTCGACCACGGAGTCCTTGTAGGCGTGGATCCCGGCGACGTCGATCTTGGACAGATCCGCTCCGATGCCGACCTGTGCTGCTCCCCTCACTGTGTCGGCCACCTCGGCGGCGTGCAGCAACGCTTTGGTGGGGATGCACCCGCGGTGCAGGCACGTTCCGCCGACCTTGTCCTCTTCGATGATGGTGACGCTCTTGCCGAGTTGGGCTGCGCGGAACGCGGCGGCGTAACCACCCGAACCACCGCCCAGGATCAGCACATCGGGGCGATCGGACATCTGTTCTCCTCGTGAGTGTTCGGTGTGTAGGACTAGCTCAGCGCGATCAGACTGATCGGGTCGGACAGGATGTCGGCGATGGTCGCGAGGAACCGCGAGCCCTGTTCGCCATCGACGAGGCGGTGGTCGAACGACAGGCTCAGCGTCGTGATCGATCGCAGCGCGATCTCGCCTTCGAACTCCCAGGGCTGCCGGCGGATCGCCCCGAAACACAGGATGGCCGCCTCACCGGGGTTGAGGATCGGGGTTCCCGAATCAACGCCGAACACACCGACATTGGTGATGGTGATGGTTCCGGCGGAGAGATCGTCGGGCCCGGTCCGGCCTTCCTTCGCTGTGGTCGTCAGCGTGACGAGAGCCTGCGCCAGGTCACGCAGACCAAAGGTGTGGGCATTCTTGATGTTGGGGACCATCAAGCCTCGCGGGGTTGCGGCGGCGATACCGAGGTTCACGTATCGCTTGGTGACGATCTCCTGGTTCGCCTCGTCCCACGAAGAGTTGAGTGACGGATTCGTGCGCAGCGCCACGAGCAGTGCCTTCGCCACCAGGGCCAGCGGCGTGATCCGCACGGTCTCGAAATGTTTCGACTGTTTCAGTTGTCCCAGGAGATCCATCATGGGCGTCACGTCAGTGGTGATGAACTCGGTGACATGTGGTGCGGTGAAAGCACTCTGGACCATGGCGGCCGCGGTATGTTTGCGCACCCCCTTGATCGGTGAGCGTTCCTCATCGAGCCTGGCAGGCGCGACGGACGCGGCGGGCTCATCGACCGCCGGCTGCGCCAGATACTGTTCGAGATCGTCGCGCGTCACCTCGCCGCGACTGCCGGTGGGCTGCACGTCCTTCAGGTCGACGCCGCTTCGTCGGGCGGCGTATCGGACCGGTGGCGCAGCCAGTGGCCGTTCCTGTTGGGCAGGCGTGGCCACCTCGACCGCGGGCTCCGACCGGCGGCGCCTGCGCCCGGTGCTCTCGGCAGCCACCCCGTACCCGACCAGCACCGGGGTGCGTTCGGGCGCCGGTTCCGCGGCGGTGGGTTCGGGGGCGGTGGGTTCGGGGGCGGTGGGTTCGGGAGGGTCAGATGCGTGAGCACCGGCCACCTCGATATCGATGAAGGGACTGCCGACCTCGACAGTCGTGCCTTCCTCGGCATGAAGGGCCACCACTGTTCCGGCGTATGGGGACGGTAGCTCGACCGAGGCCTTGGCCGTCTCCACGTCGGCGATGTTCTGGTTGAGTTCGACGGTGTCCCCGACCTCCACCAGCCAGGTCAGCAATTCGGCGTCGGTGAGGCCTTCACCGAGATCGGGCAGGAGGAACGTCTGGATGGTCGGCATGGTTGGTCAGCTCCTACAGTGCGAACGTGCGGTCGACGGCGTCGAGGATCCGGTCGACGTCGGGAAGAAAATGCTCTTCGAGCTTGGACGGCGGATACGGCAGCGTGAAGCCGCCGACCCGGCCCACCGGCGCCTCGAGATGGAAGAAGCAGCGCTCCCCGATCCGTGCGGCGAGCTCGGCACCTATACCCAGAAAGACCGGCGCCTCATGGGTGATCACCAATCGTCCTGTGCGGCGCACCGACTCGGCTATGGTGTCGACGTCGAGCGGTGAGATGGACCTCAGGTCGATGACCTCGATGGAGCGGCCCTCGTCCGCTGCGACCTTCGCTGCCTGAACCGCCGTCGTGACCAACGGTCCGTAGGCGACCAGCGTGACGTCGGAGCCGGCCGAGACGACCCTGGCCTTGTGTAGCGGGTACGGGTCGCCGGCGGCAATCGGGCCCTTCTCCCAGTAGCGGCGCTTGGGTTCGAAGAACATCACCGGATCATCTGAGGCGATGGCCTGCTGGATCATCTGGTGGGCATCGGCCGATGTCCCGCACGTGACGACCCGCAATCCGGCGGTCGCGGCGAAGTACCCCTCGGGGGACTCCGAGTGGTGCTCGATGGCTCCGATACCGCCCCCGTAGGGCACCCGAATCGTGATGGGCATCTTGACGTTTCCGCCGGTGCGATAGTGGAGCTTGGCGACCTGGGAGACGATCTGATCGAATGCCGGATAGATGAACCCGTCGAACTGGATCTCGCAGACGGGTCGGTAGCCACGCATCGCCAGACCCACTGCGGTGCCGATGATCCCGGACTCCGCGAGCGGGGTGTCGATCACGCGCTGCTGCCCGAAATCCTTCTGCAGGCCGTCGGTGACGCGGAAGACGCCACCGAGCTTTCCGATGTCCTCACCCAGGAGTACAACCTTCGGGTCATTCTCCATGGCTGCTCGCAGACCGGAGTTGATCGCCTTGCCGATCGGAAGAACTTCGGGGGTGATTGCCGTGCTCATCGGACGTCTCCTTCGAATCCTTGCAGGTACGAGGCGAACTCGCGGCGCTCTTCGTCAATCAGGGAATGGGGCTCGGCGTAGACCTCGTCGAACATCGAGAGCGGCGCGGGTTCTACGGTCTCCAGACATCCACGACGCAGCGCGGCCGCGGTCTCATCGGCCTGTTCCGCGATCTGAGCGCGCACACGATCGTCGAGGGCGCCTTCTCTCTCGAGCAGCAGCCGGATGCGGTCGAGCGGATCCTTGGCGCGCCACTCGTCGTCCAACGCGGCCGGGCGGTAGCGCGAGGGATCATCGGACGTCGTGTGGGGGCCCATCCGGTACGTGACCGCCTCGATGAGCGTCGGGCCGCTGCCCTCACGGGCCCGGGCGAGTGCTGCTCTCGTCACCGCGATGACCGCGAGCACATCGTTGCCGTCGACCCGAACACTCGGCACCCCGAATCCCCGGCCCCGCTCGGCGATACTCACCCGGGTCTGCAGCGACACCGGCTCGGAGATCGCCCACTGATTGTTCTGGCAGAAGAACACCACCGGCGCATGGAAACTCGCAGCGAAGCCGAAGGCCTCGGAGATGTCGCCCTGGCTGGTCGCGCCGTCACCGAAATAGGTGATGGCCGCACCGTCGACGCCGTCGAACTGCATACCGAGGGCGTAACCGGTGGCATGCAGCGCCTGCGCTCCGACGATGATCGCCGGCGTGGTCATGCGGTATTCAAACGGATTCCAGCCCGAATGGGTGGAGCCTCGCCAGAATCGGAGCATCTGCGTGGGATCGACGCCTCGGCAGTACGCCACCGCGTGCTCTCGGTAGCTTGCGAAGACAAAGTCATCCGGGTCCAGGGCGCGGGCCGAACCCACCTGCGCCGCTTCCTGCCCGAGGAGCGGCGCCCAGAGTCCGAGTTCGCCCTGCCTCTGCAGCGCGGTGGCCTCGGAGTCGATGCGACGCACCACGACCAAGTCCTCGTACATGCGACCTAGTGCCTCGATATCGATGTCTTCGACCAGTTCGGAGTAGTCGGGATGCTCGACCCGCTCACCGGTCGGAGTGATCAATTGGACCAGGTCATCGTCATCGGTCACCGGAGATCTCCACTCAGTAGGCTTTCGGCGGGCGCATGCCGCCAACGGAAGCAATTGCGGTCGCCAGGCAATCAGTGGGCGCCACTTTGCACAAGAGAAGTTCGGGAAATTGAGCACGATGCGCAGATTTGCGTCCGTGAGACGTGAAACACTTGGCGATATGACGCAGTTCGATCGATCCGACGCCCGCCTACTCCTCGCTCTGTGCGACACCCCCCGCGCAACCGGCGTCCAGTTGGCCGCCGCGTTGCAGATGGCCCGCAACACCGTTCAATCACGGCTGGCACGTTGGGAGGAACGTCGGGTGCTATCTCCGATGGACCGACTGATCTCGACCCGCGACCTCGGATACACACTGCGCGCGTACATCAGCGCCGTCGTCGACCAACACCGGCTCGAACCGATCATCGCGCTCCTCGGCGACATCACCGAGGTGATCGAGGTCATCGGAATCTCCGGAGACGCCGACCTCCTCGTCGCTGTCGCGGCCGTCGACGCAGACGATCTCTACCGGGTCGCCGGGCTGGTCTTGGCCGTTCCGGGCATAGAACGGACGACGATGTCGGTGGCGATGCGTGATGCGATTCCCTACCGCACCCGCCCGCTGCTGGAGCGGCTCGCACGAGGTCGCTGAACTCCCGCATTCGGGTCGGGCGACACATTGTGACCAATGATGCACCTCCGCAACGCCACAAGTTGGGCGCTATGCGCAAGTTCTGATCTCGCTGTTGCACATATCGGCGCATCGTTACAGCATTCCCTCAGCTGTTTGCACATCCTCGCCGAATGGCGTCGACCACCCACCCGGAGGTTTCCATGTCAGTCACCATCACCCCGTCAAGCGTCGACACGGCCACGAGCCACGTGTTCGACCGGACGGACTTTCCCGTCGAGGAGCCTGCCCACGAGCAGGTGGTGTTCTGCCAGGACAGCACCACCGGACTGCGCGCCATCATCGCGCTGCACTCCACCACTCTCGGGCCTGCCCTCGGCGGCACCCGATTCCGCGCCTACAGCGACGAAGGCGCGGCTCTGACAGATGTCCTGCGCCTCTCCCGCGGGATGACCTACAAGGCTGCGGCCGCCGGACTCGAGCTGGGCGGCGGAAAGGCCGTCATCATCGGCGAACCCCGCGCCGTCAAGACGCCGGAACTCCTACGCGCCTATGGTTCTTTCGTCGAACGCCTCGGGGGGCGCTACGTCACCGCAGGCGACGTCGGCACCAACAGCAATGACCTCGACATCATGGGCGAGACCACCGCACACGTGGTCGGCCGCAACACCGCGGCCGGCGGATCGGGCGACAGCGGCCCCAACACCGCGCTCGGCGTCTTTCAGGCCATGCGGGCCGCAGCGGTGCGAGCCTGGGGTGATCGCGAGCTCCAAGGCCGGACTGTCGGCGTCGAGGGCGCGGGCAAAGTGGGCTTCGAGCTGATCGCCCTGCTCACCGACGCAGGGGCAGACATTGTCGTGGCGGACCCGTATCAGCCGTCGCTGGACCGAGTGCTGGCCGCTTTCCCCCGCGTACGAGTCGCTGGGGACGTGCGGGATGAACGGCTCGACGTCTACGCCCCCTGCGCTCTCGGCGCGACTGTGAACGCCACGTCCGTTGAGACACTCGACACATCGATCATCTGTGGCGCAGCCAACAACCAGCTGCTGACACCCGTCATCGAAGGCGCTCTCGCCGATCGGGGAATCGTGTGGATCCCGGACTATGTGGCCAACTCGGGAGGCCTGATCCAGGTGGAGGGCGAGCTACGTGGACGGGGCCCGGACGAGGTTCGCTCGCGGGTCGAAAAAGTCTTTGACACAATGGCTTTCATCCTCGACACCGCCGACCGGGAATCGATTCTCCCCGGCGTGGCCGCCGACCGTATCGCTCGTCGGCGGCTCGACGATCAGGCCTGACCGACGGTGTCGGACCCGGGCGAAGCAGTGGAGGCGGCCAACGAAAGCCGTTGCATTCCAAGGTAACCCTTGCCTCAAAACCCTTTGGATAAGCCATCCTAAGTAAGGATGAACTTGGGTGACAAGGGCTTTGACCTGCCATTACCTTGGTCGTCATGAGCAACAAGATGACCAAGTTCCACTCGCTGCTGCAGGAGCAGATCCGCCACGAGTTCTCTTCTTCTCAGCAGTACATCGCCGTAGCCGCGTTCTACGACAACGAAGATCTGCCGCAGCTGGCCAAGCACTTCTACGGCCAGTCCGTCGAAGAGCGCAACCACGCCATGATGATCGTGCAGTACTTCCTCGACCGCGACATCACCGTGCAGCTGCCCGGCATCGAGCAGCCCGAGAACTCCTTCGCGGACTACCGCGCGCCCATCAAGCTCGCGCTCGAGCAGGAGCAGCGCGTCACCGACCAGATCGTCCAGCTGGCCAAGGTGGCCCGCGACGAGGGCGATTACCTCGGCGAGCAGTTCATGCAGTGGTTCCTCAAGGAGCAGGTCGAGGAGGTCGCAGTGATGCGCACCCTTCAGACGGTCGCAGACCGCTGCGACGGCAACCTGTTCGATCTGGAGAACTTCATCTCACGTGAGATCGGTGTCGCCGCGACGAGCGACGCCACCGCACCGGCCGCCGCCGGTGGCTCCATCTAAAGAGACCATCTCTGCAGCCCACAACGGGCGCCCCCTTTTGGGGGCGCCCGTTGTGTTGTGTGTGGAGCCTGTCGCTAGCGCAAGGTGACCTGACGGCCGCGGATGCCGTCACGGGACCGGCGCTCGACGCTGGTCAGTTCGGCGTCCGAGGCCAGCGCCTCGTTGAGCGCGGCATTGAACTTCTCGGCGCCTTCGGTCCACTCCTGATGATGCATCTCCCGGTCCAGGTCGAACACCGGCACCAGCAGGCCGTGGGTGCGGAACGAGCCCGCGAATCGCGAGCCCTCACCCAGGGTCAGACCGCCGGAGGCGTGGACCCGAGCGAGTGCCGCCATCACGTCGTCTTCATCTTCGGGACGGACCCAGCGCAGGTGCGCACGTTCGCCGGCGTCGACCCACCAGGGTGCGCCGACGAAGTCGCCGACCAGACGAGCCGTCGGGAGGATGGCGGCGTTGGCCTGCTCGATCATCTGCACGATCTGGGGGGCCGGATCGGACTGGCCCTCGATCCACCAGTTGAAGTCTTTCTGAACGGTGACCTCCAGCGACGCCTTCGGGTCGAGTACCTCGGAGAGCGGCTTGGCCTCGGACGCGTCGACCTCGGTGAGCGTCTCGCCCGCCTCGGCTCCTGCAGCCCACTCGATCGCGACGGACAACGCATCACCCGGATCTGCCGGCTCGGGTTCGGTCTGCAGAGCCACCAAAGCCACCGGCTTGCCGTCTTGTTCACGGACCAGCGCCGGACCCGCACCGGGGAGCACGGTGACCAGTCGAACGGTGTTCGCAGACGAACCGACAAGCGTCAGATCTGCGGTTGCCGAGGCGACGAACGACCGCAGCGCCACCAGATCGCACTCCGCGGCGACGCCGGCGAACGGGCGCTCGACGGGCGCGACCTCCTGCGCCTGCCGCTCTTTACGTGCGGCGACGCGCTCGGCGCGGTTACTTCCGGGGCGCGGACCACTGCCGCGTTTGCTCTTGTTAGCCACAGCACGACGTTACGCAGCGCGCAGAAGTCTTGGACTCCCGGGGTGAAGAGATCACCGCGCCACGGTACGACGATTCGCGACGACCGCATGATGTCAGACCTCGAATGTATGTTCTATTCATGGGGTGGGACAGGGCAGCGACGGAGCATGGGGTCGAGCTCAGCTGCGCTTCGTCTCTGATGGACGCGGAGGCGTCGGAGTTGTTGTCGCGGGTGCAGTCTGGGACGCGTGAGGTGAATCAGGCGTGGGTTGCGCGTCTGGAGGACGGTCTGGCGTACTACCGCTATGTGTCCTCCACCGAGGATGAGCACGGGACGCGGGCGGCGGCGTGTGAGATTGCGGTGGCGTGGCGGTGCACAACGGGTCAGGCTGATCATCTTCTTCGGTGCCGGCGGTTGTTGGATCATCTGCCGGAGTCGGCGGAGGCGTTTTCGGCGGGTGAGGTATCCATTGAGAAACTCAAGGCGTTGTATCACCGGGCGTCTCGGGGGTATCGGGATGCGTTGATGGATCTCGATGGGGTGCTTGCGGAGGATGCGATGTTGCTGGGTGACAGCACCTTCGCCGAGGAATTAGATCGTCATTTGATGCCGTTCGAGCCCGATCGTCCTGATGATGATGCGGCGGCTGATCCGGCGCGGCGGGTGACGGTACGGCGGCGTGCGGGTGGGATGGCGAGCCTGACGACGGGGTGTACGGCGGAGGAGGCGATCCGCGCGAAGGCTCAGCTCGAGGAGATGGCCATCGACGATCGCGCGGGTGAGGTTGATGCGGTGCTTGATGCGATAGCGACGGCCAACGCCGCCGCTACTGAGGAACCTGAGCCCGAGCCTGAGCCCGAGGCCGATGCCGCCGGTGGACCTTCGCCCGAACCTGCTCGTGCTCGTGCGGCCAAGCGGGCGTGGACGGAGTTGGTGCTTGATCTTCCGACACTGTTGGGGCTGTCGAAGGATCCTGGGTATCTGCTGGGGTATGGGTCTGTTGATTGTGATCAGTCGCGGTCGCTGGCGGGCCGGTCTCGGTGGCGTGCGTTGGTGACGATTGGTGAGGATGCGATCGCTGCGCTGGTGGAGTTGATCAATGCTGCCCATGGTCGTGCTGTCACCGCGGAGGAGCTGACGGTTGCGTTGATGAACGCTGTCGACAACGGCAATCGGCTGGTGTTGGGGGAGAAGGATGTCGGTCCGGCGCCGCCGGTGAAGGATCCGCCGACCGCGAATGGTCACGGTGGGTGGAAACATCCGCCGCGGGGTGCGTTGAAGTACAAGCCGGGGCGCAAGCTGGCCCGGATCATTCGGATGTTGGATGGGACGTGCCGTTTCTCTGGTTGTGAGAAGCCGGCGGAGGACTGCGAGATCGACCACATCGTGCCGTTCAACCATGCCGACCCCATGGCCGGCGGCTGGACCATCGAGTCCAACCTCGCATGCCTGTGCAAGGAGCACCACGACCTCAAAACCAGAGGGATCATCCGGGTCGAGATGCGAAACAATCGGGAGTACTGGATCGACACCCGCGCAGGCCAGAAGACCTGTACCAGGCCGGCGGTGCGCTCGAACACCCAGACTCAGGGGCGTCAGGCAGCGAGCCAGCCGAGAACCCGATCCGGGTAGTTGGTCGCGATCCAGCCGACGCCGAGATCTGCGCAGTAGGTGGCGTCGCGCCGTTCATCGACGGTCCAGCAGTAGGTGGCGCGCCCAGCAGCTGCGGCCCGATCGACGGCGTCCGGGTGTTCGCGCAGCGTGGTGATCGAGGGTCCGATAGCGGTTGCGCCGACCGCCGTTGCGGCGCTGCCACCCAAGAACCGTGCGGTGTCTCCGAGCAACACCGTCGGAAGCATCGGGGCGTTGCGACGGATGCGCCAGACCCCGGCCGTCGAGAAGGAGATGACCACCGCCCTGCTGTGATCAGCCGAGGCCGGAGTTGCGACCCCGAACCTCTGCAACTCGGCCAGCAGCAGTTGTTCGACCAGCCCACCGAACCGAACCGGGTGTTTGGTCTCGATGAACAGACGCACCGGGCGTTTCCAATCGAGCGTCAACTCGAGCAGCTCCCGCAACGTGAGCACCTGCGCGTCGAGACCGGAGGTGTGCCATCCACCGAAGTTGTACTCACGCAGCTGCGCGAGTGTCAGCTCGCTCACGGCCCCTGTCCCATCGGACGTCCGGTCGATGGTGCGGTCGTGGACGCAGACGAGTTCATGGTCTGCCGTCAGCCGCACATCGCACTCCAGGCCGTCCGCACCCTGCTCGAGCGCGAGCTCGTAGGCAGCGAGGGTGTGTTCGGGTTTGTGCCCGGACGCACCACGGTGCGCGACCACCGCCGGCATGTCCTGTCGTAGTACCCGGTGGGTATCGCTCATACCGCGGCCAGCCATCGTGTCGGCGTCGCTGCGGGAGCGTCGCGGGCGAACAACCGGGTGATCGTCCACCAGAGTCCACCGGCGAACGCTGCACTCACCAGATTCGAGATGATCACCAGCACGACGGCATTGGCCTGCCAGACCAGCGATTCCGAGAAGATCCGAACCATCACACCAACCGCCACCAGCACGTTCACGCACAACCATCCGGACCACAGCCACCAGAGCCGCTTCCGGGTGTGGACGGGCAGGAGATCGTCACGGCGCTCGAGCAGTTCACGAAAGAACGCGACCGGCCAGAGGAGATTGAGGACAGGCACCCACAGGCCGATCATCAATTGCCTGCGCGACCTCGGGTCGACTTCTTCGTGATCGGAGTACGCGGCCCGGCGTTCGTCGATGAGCCACCCGGCAACGCCACCGAGACAGGCGACCATCAGCGCGACTGCGGCCAACCCGGTGGACCAGACGGCGGTTTCGGCAGCGACCTGCATCGGCCTGCTGATCGGGTCCTCGAGGTTGACCACGAGCAACGCGTAGATCCAGGCCTCTGCCGCCGCGGCAAGCACCAGCACGCCAGCGGCCGCGAGTAAGAGGTTCGGCAATGCATCGCGGAGCCGCTCGAGCAGGCTGCGCTGCGGTTCCGCGGGCTCGACCGGCGGTAGGTCGCGCAATCCCCAGCCCGGATTGCGTTCGTATCGCGGCGTAGGGCGATCCTGCGCGTCGACGTCGACGCGGGGTCTTGGCCGTGCAGATGGGGGCCGCAGGGCGACCCAGCGCACCCGCGCCCTGCCACTTCGCGCGGGAACACCCGCGGGCCGCGAAGGCGCGGCAGACCGCGGAGGCGGGGTGCGCGGCGGCACATACATGTTGTTGGCCATGGCCCGCGGCATCGGCGGGGCCATCGGCCTGACGGGCTGGGCCACTCGGCCGTAGGCGTCGAGTGGCGTCAGAGGGCCACCACAGCGGGGGCAGTGGGGCCTACCCATGTCGTGGGGTCCAGCGATGCGGCACCGCGGGCAGTAGTCCCTGGCGGGAGGCCCGCTCAGATCACTGCCCCGGGGTCCACTCACAGGGGGGCCCCGGAATCCGGGGCGGCGCCCCGGGAGCCTCCCGGCCCGGTCTGCATCGGCCGGCCTGCGCCCGCCCATGCGGCCATACCGCCGCTGACATTGGTTCCCTCGTAACCGCGTTGGATCAGGTAGCCCAGCACTCGCTCCGAGCGGCCACCTGCATGACAGATGACGAACAGCTCGGAATCGAGGTCGATCTCATCGATCCGCGCGGGCACGTCGCCCAGCGGGATGTGCAGGGCCCCGGCCACGTGACCGGACTCCCATTCGTCGTCCTCTCGCACATCGAGCAGGACGCGGTTCGTCTCTTCGGTGAAATCGTCCGGCAATTCGGAAACGGGCACCGACGGAATCTCCGACATAGTCACCTGACCATGGTGGCATGCAGCAGAGAAATGCGGCGGCGCCCCGTAGTTTTCAACAGGTTATCCACAGGCCTTTGTTCTGCTGATTTTCTTGCACCATAACCGCACTAGTTGATTATCTGACATCTTTTTTAATCAAAGTGAACCCATATTGTGACCCGATTCACTAAAGGTGCTGCAAAGTTGCCGAGTTCTCCACAGTTTCCACAGCCTCATCCACAGGTTTAGTGTTGGTCGACACGCTCTGAACCAGCACTTTAGGAGCAGCCTGTGGATAACTTCCGGACTTGGCCGATCGACTACTCACAGGTAACCAGCACATGGACAGACGGCCTCCGAGGCCAATACCCATCGGACTCGCCGGGCCGCCACGCCGAACTGCTACAGACCGTAACGGGTCCAATTTGCGCGCCGCTCCATGGCGGCCACGAGTCCGGTGGCGATTCCGTCGACAGCCTGGGCTGCAAAAGACGACACGACCGCGTCCGGAGAGGAGACGCTTCCGGTGAGTCGAGCGAACAGCGGCTTGGGTGAGGCGATCACTTCGAGCTCCGCGTCGGGATAGCGTTCGGCGAGCACCGAGCGCAGCACGCCGACACCGTCGACAAGACCGACATCGAGCGCGCCGCGCCCGATCCAGACGTCGCCGCTGAAGAGTTCCGCGTCGGTGCCCACGAGCTTGGCACCGCGGCGCTGCCGCACCCAGGTGATGAAGGCGTCGTGCAGATCCTTCTGGATACTGTGCAGCCACTCCACGTCCTCGGGCTTCTCCTCGAGGAACGGGTCGAGACGGGCTTTGTTGGCTCCGGCGGTGTAGACACGCCGTTCGACACCCACCTTGCCGATCAGGTCCTTGACCCCGAAGCCGGACGACACCACACCGATGGAGCCGACCATCGAGGTGTGCGCGGCGTAGATCTCGTCGGCGGCACACGCGATCCAGTAGCCACCGGAGGCGGCCACATCTTCACAGAAAGCGAGAACCCGAACGCCCTTTTCCGACGACAATTGCCGGATGCGTTCGGCAATGTATTCCGACTGCGCCGGCGATCCACCGGGCGAGTTGATCACCAGAACAACCGCTTTGAGCCGCTCGGTGTCGAAAGCCTTCCTCAGGTTGGATTCCAGATTGTCGGCAGTCAGTCCACCACGACCCGCTCCGCTCACGCCGATCGTGCCGTCGAGACGCACCACCGCGACCTTGTCGGCGTGTGCCTTGGCCAACTTCTCTGCGATCTTCTTCAATGGACCCATGTCTGCCAGCCTATGCGGGTCCCGGAGCAGCATCGCTGAGCCCGACGTCGCCTTACCGTCTGCGCGGCATGCCGATACTGCAAGACTGACCGTCATGGTCATCCTCCCCATCCTCGGCCGCAATCACCCCATGTCGCCCGAGAGCATCGACGACGCGCAGACCGAGGCCCGGTGACGACGCCCGTGACGATCAAATGGCTGACCGCGTTCCTCGACCTGCCCGCAGACAGCTTCGGACCGGAGGTCACGTTCTGGCGGGCGATCGCCGGGAGCACCGTCTCGCCGGCGCGTGGGGTGGACCGAGAGTTCGCCTCGCTGGAGCCCTTCAACGGTGATCCGCACCTGAGGGTCCAACGTGTCAAAGAAGGACCCGGAGGCGTTCACCTCGACATCCACGTCGACGACCTACGCGAGTCGACCATCCACGCGAAAGCGCTCGGCGCGAATGTGGTCTCGGAGAGCAAGACCGTGGTGGTACTGCGCTCGCCTGCGGGCTTCCCGTTCTGTCTGGTCCCCTGGCAGGGCGAGCACGAGCGGTCGCGGCCCATCCGCTGGCCTGGCGACACCATCAGCATCATCGACCAGTTGTGCATCGACGTCCCGGAAGCCGACTTCGAGTCCGAATGCACCTTCTGGGCAACTCTGACCAACTGGGCGTGGCGCCAAGGGGTCATGCCGGAGTTCCGCAATCTGCAACGCCCCAAGGACATGCCACTGCGCATCCTGTTGCAGCGGGTCGGATCAGCGCACGTGGGCGGCCATCTGGACCTCGCGAGCACGCATCCCGAAGAAGAGGTCGCGCGGCACGAGGGCTGGGGCGCGAGAGTGCTCGAACAGCAGCGGTTCTGGACCGTGATGGCCGACCCCATCGGACGCCGCTACTGCATCACCCATCGAAACCCGCGCTCGGGCAACCTGCCCGACAACTGAACTACATCGAGGGATGGGTGTTGACGATGCCGCCGTCGACGACGAACTGTGCCCCCGTCGAGAAGGTCGAATCATCCGATGCCAGGTAGACCGCCATCGACGCCACCTCCGAGGCATCACCCATACGTCCCACCGGGGCCATGTTGCTGAAGACGTCGAACAGTTCTGGCCGCTTCTCGACGTGACTCTGCAGGATCGCCGTATAGATGGCGCCTGGATGCAGCGTGTTGACCCGGATACCCAACCGCTCCTGTGCGCAGTAGGCGGCGCTCGACCGGGTGATGCCGACGACAGCGTGCTTTGACGCCGTGTACGCGAGGTCGAATGCGAGACCGAGGAACGACGTGGTCGACGCGACGTTGATGATCGACCCACCGCCGTTCTTGCCCATGCTGGCGATGGCGGCCTGGGTTCCGAGGGCGACACCGGTCACGTTGATGGCCATCACCCGGTTGAATGTCTCCAGATCGGTATCCACGATGGACTGATTGCCGACGATCCCGGCGTTGTTCACCAGTACGTCGAGCTTGCCGTGCTGCTCTTCGATCGAGCGCACGACCTCGGTCCACGCCTCGGGATCCGAGACGTCCTGGCGCACGAACGTCGATCCGGTCTCATGGGCCAGTTCGGTGCCGTCCGCGACGTCGGTGAACACGACGCGTGCTCCTTCGTCGACAAATCTGCGAACGGTGGCCTCGCCGATACCCGAGGCCCCGCCGGTGACCAGTGCGACCTTGTCCTGCAACCGCGTCATGTGTGCAACCTCCGAGTTCGACGGCATGTTCATGTCAAGGCATGACTTACTTGTCAGCATAGACAGTAACTACAGACCGGTCAGGCGTTGCAGAATTCGACGAGCTGCTCTTGCTCCTCCTGCACCGCCCGACGATCGGCGGCGGAGATCTTCGAGAAGATGTCCAACTCGATCGTGGTGGCCTTGCCGTCCTTTCGCGGATGCCACGCCCCGGCGACACGACCATCGATCAGCACGAAGCCCGGCGACCGGCCGTTCGGGGTTGCGAGCTTCTTGAAGACGTCGTCGTCGACGACCCGCCCGCGGTCCGCTCCTTGGGCCAACACGATGTTGTCGAAGGGCGCCACCAACCTCGCGGGCGCCGGCGTGTCCTCGTCGGCGAGCGGCAAGCCCTCGATGTCGTACAACACCTCGCCGCCCGGCCCCTCGATCGTGCCCAATTCCCAGTCGGCTTCCATCGCTTCGACGATGGGTCGCAGCCTGGTCATACCGGCCCAGGTCTGGAGGCCTTTGACGCTGGCGGGCCCGAAACCCCGAAGATACAGCCGGATCAAGTCTTTGATCGCATCCTCACCGGTCACAGATGATTCGCCCGCGCCGCACCAATCGTCGTAGAGGCTGTAGGTGGTCGTCGCCGAACCGGTCCAAGTTCCCCGCGGTGGCACCTGCACCAGTGGCACCATGCAACGGACCACGGTGACCAGCGACGCGCTTTCGGCGTCCGGCCAGCGCTCGGCCAACGAGTCCTTCAGCGACTTCACGGGAAGCTGTGTGCCCGAGAGCAATTGCCGGCCGTAGTCGGCCACCTCGGCCAGTTCGGCACCGGCGAGCCGTTTCGCATGATTGGATCGCAGCTCCCCGTCCAGACTCGCCTGGGCGAGCGGACGGACCCAGCGAGCGTCCTCGGCGTCCATGAGGAACACGGTGCTGCGCAGCAACGCCATCCGGACCACGTCCCGGTCGGTCATCAGATCGTCGAGATCGAGTGGATCGAAATCGGCGATGCGAGACCACAACCCGTAGAACGCGGCCCGCGGATCCTGCGACTGCAGCCCGACGCAGCGATCGAGTACCTCGAGGATGTCCTCGTCGACGCGCTCGAGCAGATGCTGGCGCTGCAGCAGCGTCCGATTCCACTGCCGCAGCGTGATCTCTCGGGTCACGATCTACTTTCTCCCGCCGGTTGCCCGTGCTGCTGCCAACTCACCGAACGTTGCTGCGCGGGCGTCCGAGCGGGCGCCACCTTCGCCGGTCTGCTTGTCCACCAGGATGACCTGCCCGATGAAGGGTTCGACGATCCCGACCATGCGAATCGGCGCGGCGATGATCAACTGGAAACCGAACTGCTCGAAGGCCCGAAGTGACTGCGAGCTGAAGGTTTCATCCGACTTGCTGAACGCCTCGTCCAGCATCAACGGCGCGAAGCCGGGCCGGTGATCTTCTCCATGTGAGAGCGAAAAGCTCAGGGCGGCAGCAAGACAGAATGCGACGAGCTTCTCCTGCTCGCCACCGGAGTTGGAGGCGGTGTTGCGGTAGGTGTGTACAGGAGGGTCGTCGGCAGGGGCTCCAGAACTGAGCTCCTTGCCGTAGAAGGTGTAACTGTTGCGAACGTCCAGCACGTTGTCGCACCAGCGACGGTTCTCCGCATCGGTTCCCGTGAGCCGTGCGACGAGACCACGGATGCGGTAGAACTGCCGCGCCAGTACGGCGCCATCGCCGGACTTTGCCGCCGGGGCGTCCCGGATCATCGAGTCGACGATCTTGGCGAACTCCCGCGACTCGTCCGTCGGGTTGTGCAGTTGTGCGATCTGAAGGTAGGTGCCCTCATTGAAGTCGACGCGCTGCAATCCGATGTTGACCTCGGCGATACCGCGGGTGATCCGCTTGTTCGTGTCTGCGATCTCCTTGTACAGGTTCGACACCGAGTGGCTGATGTCGGTGGTGATCAGCTGCCTGAACCGTTGCTGGGTCGAGGCCAGCCCGTGCTCGACGAGGCTCTCGTGGATGGACACCAGATCGGCCGCGTATTCGACACTCGCACTCAGGTTCGCCGAGGCCTCGGGCCACTCCCGCAGGAATGCCTCGCCCGCCCGCACGATCCGGTTCTCCGCGCCGTCGCGTTCGGCATTCGCCTTTCCGACCACGGCTTCCAGCGCGTTGCGCAGATCCGACCGGACCTCGCCGTAGTTGTCGAGGGTCAGGGTCTTCCCGCCGGCCGCAAGGGTCTCCGCCAACACACCGGCGAGGTACTCCCGGTCAGTGTCGTCGAGTTTGGTGCTCTCCGCCTTCACCTGTTCGGATTCGGCAAACCACCGGTCCCAGTCGGAGCCGACATGGCCGAGTTGGTCACCGAGCGCGCCGACCCTGGCCACGGCCTCGCGCCAATCGGCACGGGCGATCTCGACCTGCTCCTCGAGTTCGGCGAGGTCGACGCGGTTTTCCCGGACGCGGTCGATTCGCGCGTTGAGTTCATCGGCGTCCCGCCGCGAGGACCACCAGTTCAGCTCGGCCCACGAGGCGTAGGCCGCGAGGGCATCTGCATTCTTTGCCCGTTCCCTGTTCGCCTCCAACAGATCCCGTTTGTCCTGGGCTGCCTGACGCGCCTCGGCGAACAGCGCTTCCCGGTGATCGCGCAATTCCTCGAGCGCGGCCCGCTTGCCGTCGGTGTTGGATCCGAGGATCCACTGCGTGCGGTCGGAGACCGAGCGGCGGTCATCTTTGCGGAACCGGTCGCGACCCGACTTGACCAGGCCTTGCGGCGTCACGGCCAGCGGATGCTGATCGAGCTGCGTGGGGAGTTCGACACAGATGTGTTCAGCACTGCGCGCGACCACTGCGGCGAGCCAGCCACCCGCGGGGTGACGCTCGTCGACCAGCAGCTTCTCGGCCAGCGAACCGGGAACCGGATCAGCCGCACTCGACGAGTGTTCCTGATAGACACGATATTCGAGCACACCGCCCAGGTTGGTGCGGTTCACGAACTCGCCGATCCTCGCCCGGTGCGCCTCGGGGACGAGCATCGTCATGCCCAGCCCGCGCAGTACCCGTTCGGCCGCGCCTGCCCACCGGTCCTTCTCAGCCGGATCGACATCGATCAACTCCGCGGCGAACGGCAGGTCCTCGGCGGGCACGCCGGTGGCCTGGGCGATACCGTCCCGCTGGCCCAAGACCTCACGCGGCAGTAGGGATCGTCGGGTGTTCAGGCTGGCCAGTTCTTCGACTGCCGCCTCGTACTCTCGGCGAGCGTCGGTCTCGGCAGCGAAGAAACTATGCGCCGTCGTAGCCAGTCTTTCAGCGGATTCTCTTGCAGCTCGGGCGATTTCGGGAGCTCTCAGCCGCAACGCCGCGAACTCGTCCTGCGTCTCGGGTGTTTGCTCGCCGAGCCCACCGACCAGTGTCGCGTACCGCTCGTACGCCCGGTTGCGCGCGGTCACCTGCTGCTCGAACGACTTCAGCTCGGATTCGAGCGTGGTCAGCTCACCCTTCTCCGACGTCAGCTGATCGCGCAGCGACGAATGCCGCTCCTCACGTTCGTCGGCCAGGTTCTCCCAGTTCGCCACCTCGTTGTCGAGACGCTCACGGTCGGTGTCGATCTGGTCCAGACGCGCCTGCAGGAGCGTCATCCGGTGCTCCCGCATGAACGCACGCATCGGCGGACCCAGCAGTGTCCCGGCCCGGGTCGTCGATTCCTCGGCACTGCAGTAGGTGTTCCACGCATCGGGGATCGGGCGCAGCACCTGCTCCTGAGCGTTCGCGCGGGCCGCGGCCTGATAGGCCTCGTCGAGTTGGGTGAAGTTCTCCACGAGACGCTCCGCTTTCGCGTACGTCTCCGGCCGATCGAGCATGTAGGTGCGGATGAACAGGTTGAGGTCTCCGACGTTCTTCATCGCCTTCGCCTTGCCCATCAGTGACAGTGCAGCCGACGACTGGCCGATACCCACCCGGCGTCGCAGAGCCTCCTGATAAGCGCTCTGCACGTCGAAACATTCCACCGCGGGATTCGCCGCGCGGTACCGGCGGATGTCAAAACCACTCTGCGCCCAGATGTTCAGCGACAACAGGTCGAAGTGCCCGGCATGCAACTGATACCAGGAACGCAGCGAACTGCCGTCCGTGCCCGACCCCGGGAACCACTTGATGGCGACCGCGGTGGTGGACGAGCCCGCTCCGTTGTCATAGGTGGCCGCGATCGCCGACCACGTCGCGCCATCGGCACGCAGATACTGCACCTGCGACTGGTTGTAACGGTCGTCGTTCTCGGCCCAGGCCCCGCGGACGTAATCGGCCATGGAACGAGCGGCCTTCTTGGCACCCTTCGCGGACAGATCGGCGGAGGCGTTGAACACCTGGTCGTAGGTCGGCAGCAAGACCACCGAATGACCGTCCATCATCGACGACTTACCCGAGCCCGACGGTCCGGTGAGCATTACCCCGCGCTCGTCGATCGGGTAGTCCTTGTAACCGTCGAACGTTCCCCAGTTGACCAATTGGATTCGGGTCAGCCGGAACTGGCCGATGTTCATCGTCCGCTTGCCCGCACGAATCGGGGTCTCCAGGATCTCGGTCATGGCGTGCGCTCCCGGTCGTCGAGTTCGGTCAGGTCGGTGCCGTCTTCGGCATGCTCACCGGCGAGGCGCCGGTACGCCTCGGTGTATGCGGCCACCTGTTCCGGCCCCAGCAACGACGCGATGACGCCGTGCACCACATAACGATCGGTACCCGGTAGGGCACGGATGATCTTGCGTGACTCGAGTTGGTTGATGGCGGCATCGATGCGCTTGATGAACCCCGCCTCGTCGGTGTCGGACACCGGCTTATAGGTGAGCATGTGGTCCATGATCTCGCCACGTTCTGCGACCACCGACTCGTCCGCGCTGGTCAGATACTTCTGCCGCAGGAACAGCGCCAACACCGAAGCAGCCAGGGTCAGGGTCTGGGCGCGCAGGATATTGCGCTGTCGTGGATCGTTTTCCGAGACCTGCCGGGTGAACGCGTACTTGTGCTCGCGGTTGATCTCCAGCTGCAGGTTGAGCTCCGAGAGCCGGGATCGGATGATTTCTTCGTGCACCTCGATGGTCTTCCAGTTACGCGAACGCATCGAGACGTGCGCGGCGGCAACCAACTCCTGCAACGCGTAACAGACCGGTGCGGGCAGCGCAGAGGTGTCGCCATCGAACCGCGCGTCCACCTGGGGATCGCTGATCGTTCCGACCGGCTCCGAGCCGTCGAACGCGAAGTGCGACAGGTCAACAGGCGATTCGGCCAGAGCCTCGGGATCGTCGACGAACAGGTCTTCGCCCTCCTGCTGCCGGATCTCCTGCTCGCCCGTCGGCTCTTCCGGAGTACTCACCTGACCGCCTTCTGTGCTGCTTCATCTGGTTCGTCGAGCAAGTGCATCACCTCATGTGGCTGCGCAGTGATGGGATCGGGCAGTGAATGAGTGAAAAGTACTGCGGGCATGTTGATCTCGCGCAGCCCGCGAGCTGTGTGGGCCAGCACGGTGATCTCGCCGCGAGTGTCGTCGGTGGCTCCGTGTCGCTGCGCCAGCGACCAGATCCCGATCACATCACCGGTCCGCGCGGTCGGCAGCAACGCCAGCACCTCGTCGATTCCGGCTGGTCCCGATGCGATGGCGTCGTTCACCGCATCGGTCAGGGCGTGCCAGTCGATCGACTCCACACCGACCAGGTCGGCGGGGTCGATCCGGATCTCGCCCGCGGTGTCGGCAACCGCGCCCGGCGAGTCGATGATGCCGTCGTGAAAGACCAACGCGCCGACCGAGTTGGAGCTCGCAGCGCTCATCGGGACGGCGATCGCCATGTCCTTGCCGGGGCCCGCGTGAACGAAGGCGGCGGCGGCGGCCCGCTGGGCGTCGGCGATCTGGCTGCGCAGTGCCCGGTAGTGCAGGAAGTCGCCGTCCTTGACGAACGTGTTGATCCGGCGATAGACCTGACCCCGCACCTCGTCCACAGACTGCACCTCGTCCCACATCCGGTCGATGAACCCGGTGAGGGTGTCGAGCAGATCGTGCGGCAGGTTCGGCAACCCCGACGCGATCGCCGCGATACTCGCCTCGAGATCCTCGCGCAGCCGGTGGTCGGCGATCAGCGTGTAGAACGTGTCGAAGGCCTTGCCCTCGTCCGAGTCGGCGAGCGCATCGTGACCGTCGAACATCCGGTTGAGCACATCCGCGTGCGACCCCTGGTCGGCGTCGAGGCCGCTGGTGAGCAGCGCGCGCGAGTTCTCCCGCATCTTCTCCCCATAGCCGATGATGTCGGCAGGCATCCGTTCTGCGAGCGAGCTGACCATCCGGATGTCGTCGAGTACCCGGCGCGTATCCACGGCCGGAATCGCGCCGGCCGCCAATTCCGCTCTGCGCGAGGTTAACTCACTGATCTTGTGATCGATGTCGCGTATGTGTTCGCCCGGGTCGGGATTGATCGACACCGCGATATTGGACAATCGCGACATCACCAGCTCGAGTACCGTCTCGGTGGCGACCGTGCGGTTCTGACGTACAGCCTGCACCTGGGCGATGGCCTGGGTCGCACCCCGGGTCAGCTGATACCGCTCGACCTGGGTCTCGGCCACCAGCGTGCGAGCCAGATAGCCCGCGCGAACCCAGCGATCGAGGAGGTCGTCCGCCGTCGGCAGCTCCCAGCCGCGCTGGAGCCAGTGGTCGGCCAGATCATTGAGGTCCTTCTCCACGCCCGCGCTCAGGTGGTCGCCGTCGACCTGACCGTCGGCCAGCCGCGCGGCCATGATCGCGAGGTACGGAACGGCGTTTCGAGAACGGAGCAGTCGCAGCGTGACGTCGCTGTCGGCGTTGTCACCGTAGGCGGCATAGAGCTGCGCCGCGGTTGGGCGTGCCAATCGATCCACCTCCGCTCGATCTTCCTGGCGTTTGGACGCACGGCATTCGCATCGAGTGCCCCGAGGAAGATGATAGTTGGACGGCCGGCCCGGTCCCATCGGGCGATCACGGCTTGAGTCCTGGCCGCAGACATGCTTAGCTTGCCGACACACGCGCACTTGTGACGGTTATCACTCACGAGTCGACGCATCACCGGCGGGAACGGACGGCAGGAGAACGGGTGGCAGCCTCGACCAGTTCCGGAAACGACGCTCCATTGTTCGAGCGCCGTCCGCGTACGTGGCCGGGTGCCGAACCCATCAACGTCGGGGCCCGATGCCTCACCACCGGGATCAGTGTCGTCGCCCTGCTGCTGGTGCTCGCCATCCTGATCTTCGTCTCGTAACACGCAGAAGCAGCGCCGTTTGCCGCGGCCGAACGACCTCGTCAAACCTCAACCAGGCTTGAGGTGCATCTGGCGCGCGCTATTGCACATCCCCATATCCTGCGTAAGGGTAGGAAGTGCACTCAACCGGGTAGAGCCCATAGAGGACGACAAATGGGGACCTTCCGTCCCCGCATAGTGAGAGGAACATTGTGTCTGAATACACCTTGCCGGACCTGGACTACGACTACGCAGCTCTCGAGCCGCACATCTCCGGCAGGATCATGGAGCTGCACCACAGCAAGCACCACGCCACCTACGTCAAGGGCGTGAACACGGCAGTCGAAAAGCTCGCGGCTGCGCGTGAAGACGGCACCATCGCTGACAAGGTCTTCCAACTGTCGGCCAACCTCGCCTTCCATCTCGGCGGACACACCAACCACTCGATCTTCTGGAAGAACCTGTCGCCCAACGGTGGCGACAAGCCTGAAGGCGACCTCGCCGCGGCCATCGACGATCAGTTCGGCGGGTTCGACAAGTTCCAGGCGCACTTCACCGCCGCGGCCACCACCCTGCAGGGCAGCGGCTGGGCGATCCTCGGTTACGACACCATCGAGGGCAAGCTCCTGATCGAGCAGCTGACCGATCAGCACGGAAACACGTCCGTCGGTTTCATCCCCATCGTCATGCTCGACATGTGGGAGCACGCGTTCTACCTCGACTACCAGAACGTCAAGCCGGATTACGTCAAGGCTTGGTGGAACGTGGTCAACTGGGCCGACGCCTCCGAGCGCTTCGCCAAGGCTCAGGCACAGGGCTCCGGCCTGATCGTGCCTGCCTGAGCGCACTCGCACCACAATCTCGTACACGGCGGCTCCCTTCGGGGGGTCGCCGTTTTGCGTACCTTTCCTCAACCAATAGAAACTTCGTGTTAACCAGCGCTTTTAGCACTCGAGTCGGCTTGTGTGCCAACCGTTTACCAGGCATGCTGCGAGTACGTCGAAACAGCATCTAGGGATCAAGGGCGATCGCGTAGAGATATAGGCACTTCCGGCAACAGGAGGTCACCATGAGCGAGGACACCACCGGTCACGAGAAGCCCCGATCGGGGTCCGTCCCGATCGGCCTCACGCCGTTTCACCGCGACGGTGAACTACGGGGGATCCTGATCTCCGGTCGCTGGCCCGACACCACACTCGAATGGACGCAGACCCTCGTCGCATCGGTACGGATTGCCTGCCGACCCGGCTTCCTGCGCACGACGACGGTGTTCAGCGTGATCGAGGACCGTCCGGAGGTATGCGATCCGGACACCGTCGGGCTGATGCTGGCGGTCGGCAGCGTCATCGACAACGGTTTCGTCGACGCCGGTCCGTTCTACACGCCGCCACCTGCACTGTTGATGCTGCATCCGCCGTCGGAGACGCGTCCGTCGCTCCCCGAGTGCTCTGACGTCGCGTCCGGATGCGTACTGCTACCCGGTTTGCCCGAACTGGGGTTGGAGCATCGCGCCGGATGGGCCGAGGCCGAAGCCGACGGCACTGTGGTGATGATGCGCAACCAAGTCGGCGTCGACCTCGGAAATGACCCGGACACGGCCGTCCTTGCGATGCTCCTCGCTGCCTGAGGCACCGCATTCGACCCCGATTCACGCGTCCACATCGTGGGATCGTGCACGTCAACGCAGTCTCGGCGAACCTCCGCCCACACACCGCTCGCCCGGACCTCGAACAACGGGTAAGGGAAACCTAAGTTTCGGGTCCCCTAACTTTTAAGAAAGGGCCTCCCACCTGGGCAGATACGGTGCTGCGAGCTGTTGCACGAACTGGTGAGGCAGGCTTACGTTGATCGGGTGATTACCGCATTCCTGGTCAGCTTCGGCGTGATCTTTGTTGCCGAACTCGGCGACAAGTCCCAGCTGATGGCTATGACGTTCGCCCTCCGCTACCGGTGGTGGGTCGTCGTCCTCGGCATCACCATCGCCACCACTGCGGTACATGCGGTGTCGGTCGGTCTCGGCCACTTCCTCGGTCTGTCCATCCCAGGCGACCTGATGTCGATCGTCGGCGGGCTGGCGATGCTGGTCTTCGGCTTCTGGACGTTGCGCGGCGACTCCCTCGACGACGACGAGTCCGCCAAGGCCGAGCGGGTCAGCAAGTCGATCCTGCTCGCGGTGGTCGGATCGTTCTTCCTCGCCGAACTGGGCGACAAGACCATGCTCGCCACCATCACGCTGGCCACCGATCACAACTGGGCAGGCGTGTGGATCGGATCGACCATCGGTATGGTCGCCGCAGACGGCCTCGCCATCGCCGTCGGCGCTCTCCTCGGCCGTCGGCTCCCGGAAAAGGCCATCGCCTACGGAGCGGCAGTGCTGTTCTTCGTCTTCGCCGTCTGGCTGACAACCGACGGACTCGTCACCGCGAACAACTTCGTAGTCACCATGTTCACCATCACCGCAGTCGCCGTCATCGTCAGTGCGGGGACCTGGTACGTCCGCAGCCACCGCGAGCAGGCCCGCCTGGTGCAGGAAGAGCTCGCAGACCAAGAGCACTCGGGAGTCCCCGCCACCGGCCGAACACCGGTCGAGCGTTCGGTCGCCGCCACCGCCGATTAGTGCCCCGACTACTCTCATCTGGGCGGGGCCGATCACCGCGGCCCTGCGGACACTTGTAGAAGGGACGGCAACAGCAGTGGAGATCTCAGGTTCAGCAGTATTGGTCACAGGCGGCGCATCAGGCCTGGGAGCGGCCACCGCCAAGCGATTCGCCGACGCGGGCGCAGTCGTCTTCGGGCTGGATCTGGCGCCGTCGATCGAGAAGGCGGGCGCGACAGAGGGCGTGACGCTCATCGCCGCCGACGTGACCAGCGAGGCCGACGTGGAGGCAGCACTGGACACCATCGCAGAGTCCGGCGCCCCGTTGCGCGTCGCGGTCAACTGCGCGGGCGTGGGCTGGGCGAGCCGCATCCTCACCAAGAAGGGCCCCCACGAACTCGACCTGTTCAAGAAGGTCATCGAGATCAACCTCGTCGGCACCTTCAATGTCATGCGCCTGGCCGCCAACCGTATGCAGAAGCAGGACGCGGTGGACGAGAACAACCAGCGCGGCATCGTCATCAACACCGCTTCGGTCGCCGCGTTCGAAGGCCAAATCGGTCAGATCGCCTACACCGCTTCCAAGGGCGGCGTGCACGCAATGACCATCACCGCAGCCCGCGACCTCGCGCAGGTCGGCGTACGCGTCAACACCATCGCACCGGGCACCATCAACACCCCGATGCTCGACGGGATCACCCCTGAGTTCAAGAAGACCCTCGAGGCCGGGATCCCGTTCCCGCAGCGCCTCGGAGAGCCCGATGACTACGCGAAGCTGGCCGCGTTCCTCGTCGATCACGATTACATCAACGGCGAGACCATCCGTATGGACGGTGCGCTGCGTATGGCACCGCGCTAGATTCTTCACACCAAAAAGACAAGCCGGGCTCAGATGAGCCCGGCTTGTTCGGTTCCACCTACAGAATGAGGCTGCCCCCATGTTCATTGCGACACTCATCGTCTCGATCTTCCTGGCGGTCGCGCTGACAGTCTCCGCTGTCGGCAAGCTGACCAAGATGCCTGCCGTGATCGAATCGATGAACACCGTAGGTGTGCCTGCACACAGAATCCCTACGTTGGCCTACCTCGAGATCGCCGGGGCGATCGGCCTGGTGATCGGCCTGTTCTGGTGGCCGATCGGTGTTGCGGCCGCCATCGGGGTGATCCTGTACTTCGTCGGCGCGGTGATCGCACACCTGCGCGTCAAGGACGTCGCCGGCGTCGGCCCGGCCGCGTTCCTCGCCGTGCTCTCTATTGCGGCGCTGGTCCTTCGACTCCTCACCGCCTGAGGGCGCGCCGCGCTGAGCGGCACCCTGCGGACCGGACGGCCGGGCTCATCCAGAGCCCGGCCTTTTCGTTCCCGCTACCTCTTGACCACGATCGCCCATCGTGACAACATTCATTGTTATATCAATGAGCATTGTCGGACTCGGGTGAAAGGGACTCCCCATGGTGGCCACAGCTGCGAACACATCGACCATTCACGATCACGGAGACAACGTCGTCAGCTTGCGCGATCAGGGTGCCGACGA
This sequence comes from Williamsia limnetica, assembly GCF_003217475.1. Lineage (GTDB taxonomy): Bacteria > Actinomycetota > Actinomycetes > Mycobacteriales > Mycobacteriaceae > Williamsia > Williamsia limnetica. The sequence goes on from NZ_QJSP01000004.1 coordinate 158,663, forward strand.
GGTGTCCGAGCGCCTGCTCGCATCGTCGGCTCGGCTCTCGCGTAACGCGATGACCGAAATCGATTGGGATCAGCCGATGGACCCGGCAAAGTACGGGTGCAGCCCGGAATGGTCGTCGCTGTACGGCACCGACTACTGGGACGAGATGACCGAGGCGCAGCGGGTGTCGCTGACCCGGCACGAGTTCGCGTCCATCATGAACATCGGCATCTGGTTCGAGATGATCCTGCAGGAGATGGTGATCCGCGATCAGTACCTCGGCGACTACCACACGCCCGAGTTCCAGTTCGCGCTCACCGAGATCGCCGACGAATGCCGACACTCGATCATGTTCGCCAAGGCGTCCCAGAAGATGGTCGGTAAGTCCTACCACCCTTCGAAGTTCGTCGGCCGTCTCGGCAAGGTCTTCATGCGCACCGCGCGCGCCGAGGTCGCCTACAGCGGCATCCTGGTCGCCGAAGAAATCCTCGATGTCTTCCAGCGCGGCTGCATGCGCGACGAACAGGTACTTCCCTTCATCCGTACCGTCAACGAGATCCATGTCCTCGAAGAATCGCGCCACATGAAGTTTGCCCGGGAAGAGGTCCGGGATTCGATGAAGGGTGTCGGATGGGCGCGCCGACAGTGGAGCGCATTCGTCATCGCCGTCGGCGCGGCGTTCATCTTCACCAGCATGATCCGGCCGCAGGCGTACTCCGACGCAGGACTCGACGCCAAGCGCGCAGTGGCCGCCCGCCGGGAGAACGAGCACTTCAAGTCGATGGTCCGCAGCAGTTGCGGACACCTGATGGGCTTCCTCGATGAGGTCGGATTGCTCACCAAGCCCGCTGCGCGGGTCTACCGGAAAGTCAACATGCTCTGATGTTCGTCATCACCCAAACGTGCTGCAGCGACGCCGCATGTGTCTCGGTCTGCCCGGTCAACTGCATCCATCCGACACCGGAGGAGCGCGGCTTCGGTAGCTCCGACATCCTGCACATCGACCCGCAGGCGTGCATCGACTGCGGCGCGTGCGCCGATGCCTGCCCCGTGGACGCCATCTATCCCGCGGACAAGCTCGGTACCCGCGACAAGGTGTTCATCGAGATCAATGCCTCGTACTACCGGGACAACGCCGACGTCACCTCGGGGTGGACCCCGATCACGTATCCGGTGATCCCGAAACTGCCTGCGGGACTTAGGGTCGCGTTGGTCGGCACCGGCCCCTCGGGTGGATACGCCCTACGCACATTGCTCGACCGCAGCTCTGCACAGGTCACCGTCATCGACAAACTCCCTACCCCCGGCGGTCTGGTCCGGGCCGGCGTCGCACCGGATCACCCCGGCACCAAGAAGGTGCTGCAGGGCTTCGATCTGCTCTATCGCGACCCCCGCGTCACGATGGCGACCAATGTGGAGATCGGCGACGACGTGGCCGCCGGCCAGATCACCCCCGCCGAACTCAGTGAGCACTTCGACGGAGTCATCTACGCCGTCGGGGCGAGTGACTCACGGCGCCTGGGCATCCCGGGCGAAGACCTTCCCGGATCGACGTCCGCCACCGATCTCGTGGCCTGGTACAACTCGGCCCCCGACCTCGACGAGCTTCCGATCGACGCCACCGACCGGTCCGGTCGCGTGGTGGTCATCGGCACCGGCAACGTCGCGCTCGACGTCGCGCGAATCCTGGTCTCACCGCCCGAGATACTGGCGACCACAGACATCGCCGACCGCGCCCTGGCGGTCCTGAGGGAACAGAACGTCCGCGAGGTGATCGTGGTGGGACGCAGAGATCAAGCCGGCGCCGCCTACTCCGCGGCGGAATACCGCGCGCTGTCGTCGATCCCCGGCGTCGAGGTGATCGTTCACGACGATCCGGAGACCGATGTCGACCTGGAAAACGCTGCGGACCCGGACCGACGCCGCATCGTCTTCCTCTTCCACACCACACCGGAGTCGATCCTCGGTGACGAGCACGTCGAACGACTGCGGGTCCGTACGGGTGAGCGCACGCATGAAATTGCCGCCGACCTCGTCGTCCGGTCCATCGGCTACCGCTCGACACCGATCGCCGGACTTCCGTTCGACGAAGGGCGCGGTGTCTTCCCCAACGTCGACGGCCGAATGGTCGGCGATGACGGCGCCGTTGTCCCCAATGCGTACGTGGCCGGCTGGGCGCGGCGCGGACCGCGGGGCGGCATCGGTGCAAACAAAGTGTGCGCCGAGAGCACCGTCGAATTATTCCTCAATGACGTTGCCGCCGGGGCGGTGTCGCGTTCGCGGCACTCACCATCGGATTTCGAGACCCTGCTGCGCAAGCGTAAGCGCACCGTCATCGGCTACCGCGGCGTTCGTGCCATCGACCGCGCCGAACGCAGAGCCGGGGCAGAACTCGAACGTCCTCGGGTCAAGTTCACCACGGTCGGCGACATGGTTCGCGCCGCCGGTCGCCGTGCGCGATGACGTTTCACTAACCGGTCCGGTTGTGTTTGCGGGCCACCGGCTGGTCGGCCAATGCACGCGAGATGTGCAGTAGCGGTGTGGCTTCGGCGTCGAGGTCATCTCGTGCGCCGACGAGCACCTGCCGCACGGCACCGGACGAGCCGCCCGCCTCGCGATACACCTCCACCGCGTCACGCAGGTAGAAGACCTGGTCCCGATCGGTCAGTTGATCGAAGTCGTCGGGTAGCAGCGGACTGAGCTGCAACAGCGCATCTCGGATCTCCACGACCCGGCGTTGGTAGAGCAGATTGATCGAACCGTCGACGTCGGCAACCGAACGCAGGGGCAGCACCACCTCCGGCAGGGCCGAGGTGGTCAAGGACCAGAGCGGCTCGAGGTCCGCGTAGTCCCGGCGGTGACGGAGGTTGTAGCGCACCTTGATCCAGCGGGCCCGCACCATCGGGTAGCAGATCCCGGCCAGGAAGAGAACGGCACCGACGGAAGAGATCACCGCAGAGATCTTCAGCAACACAGGGACTGTGGCCAGGCCGAGTCCGGACAGCACAACGAATATCGTCTGTATCAGTGAGCCCAGCCCCACGAGCGAGAGCCCGGTCAGCAGGACCATCAAGGAATGTCGGAGATAGCCGTCGGCCAGTCCGACGTATCGCCGGATGGAGAGCACACACGACCCGAGGCCATAGACCAGATAGCAGCCGGCGATCACGAAGAAGAGCGCAAACCCGAAGTGCTGCACCGTCCATTCGGAGACGCTCTCGGTGCGCACCGGGGTGGGCGTGACCAACATCGCCACATTCAGCCCGATCATCGCGATGACCAGCGGCACCGCTTCCACCCCGGCCCGGCGCTGGCGCTGGCGCTCGGCGGATCCGAAGAAGAAGACGATGACCAGTGCCGCGACCGCGAACGCGAGCAGGCAGTAGAAGATCACCCGGGCCGCCCCGGTGAACAAGGTCGAGTCCAGCCACTCGCGCACGTGTGGATTGATGCTCACGAAGGCGAGGGTCATGGCGGAGATGGCGACGGTCATGGCCGTCGGCTGGAGTCCGGCGCCCTCCCGACGGATACGGTCGATACGCCAGCACAGTGCGATCGCGAACAACGCGAGCGCGGCTGCATTGATGGTGGCGATCACCATCGGTGGCCTATAACCATCCGGAATGTCCCCCTAGAATGCTCTGGATTCCGCGCAATCCGTCGTGTTTGGCCGATTGGCCGACGCCTTGGGTGGCCTTGGCCGCCCATTCACGGATGATCGTGGCCAGCATCTCGGCCTCCCACTCCCGCTCATCCGAGTAGCACGTCCGGCTCAAGGCCTCAGATGTTTCGCCTTCGTCTGGCGCACCCGCAGCCAGCAGCGACCCGGGCGTTCCCAGGATCTGATGCCCGGCGATCAGGTGCCCGAATTCATGGATGACGATCTGATCGCGATGCAGTTTTGTGGTGTTCGCCTGATAGAAAAAGTAGTCGGCGTCGTCGGCCATCAGCCAGACGCCGTTGGGCGTACCTGCCGGAAGCGGATGAGCGAGGATCTTGATCGCCCGGCCACGCTTGTCCCCGTAACGGGCACACAACTGCTCGGCATCGAGCGGCAGATCGAGCTCGAGGTCGGCGAGTTCACGACGGCACAGTGCCCGCAGGATTCGTTCGGACCGCATAAACCATCCTTCGGTTTCCTGACCTGCTAGTCGGCTGCCTCTCGCCTTTCCACCACTCGCAGACCGGAATGGCCGTGCCCGAGCTCGGGCTCCGACGATTTGAGAAGGTCAGGAGGATCAGCAGGAAGACCCTGCTGCACCCGGAGTACCTTGATGAGCTCGTTGACGACCGTGACCGAATCGCTGGACAATCCTGCCAGTCGGAAGGCAGCCAATTGCACGCTCGTGTCGGCCTGCAGGCGCATGAGGTCGATCTGGTCGCGAGTCCGCTGGGCCGCCCGGTCCTCGAGGAAGTAGTGCACGTCGACGCCGAACGCGGCAGAGATACCCTCGACGGTCCGGAATGACGGCGATTTCGCCTTACCCGACCGGAGCTGACTCAGGTAAGACTCACCGAGCCGGAACCCCAGCTCGGTCGACCGGTTCGCGATCGCTTTGGCGCTGTATGCACGTCCGTTCGGGCCTGGAACCGTGCGGAACAACTCTTCCAGCCTTCGTGCGAACAGGCCCGGATCGAAAGTGGTGTCGGGATCCACCGGGTTCACGTTGTCAGACATTCCACGCTCCACGCGCATCTCAGGTGTGCCTCCCAATGAGGGCCGATCGCCGCGCAGCGATCGACTAGAAGTAAGAAATTCACTACTCCGCACGTCGTGTTTGCCATATGGTAGCTTATCGGCATATTGCTGCCAAGGCGGTGCAGGCTGCCCCCGATGGCATGCAAAGTGCTGTGGACTCCAGGTCGACGCTGACCGGGCCCACCTGAATAAACCGTGAACAGGGCGAAAATTCAAGAGCACAGCGCTGTTCACCCCATGGAGGTTCGATGTCGAAGCACCGTGCGCCCCGTGGGCATGTCCTGCGATGGTCGGCCTCCGTGGCGGCAGCTGCCCTGTTCGCCGGTGGCATCGCACTGGCTTTGACCACCTCTTCTCCCGCCGATGCGCACTGTCATCCCGGCAATCAGCATCACCATCACTGCGACGTCCCGAGTGAAACCGAGTCCGAGTCGACCACCACAGAGGCAACCACCACGGAGCCGACCACCACGGAGCCGACGACCGGCGAGTCCACGACCACCACGGAGCCGACGACCACGACCTCGTCGGCCTTCGTGCCCCCGATCATCGGTGGTGGCTCGGGCGGAGCAGGCCAAACATCCACTGCTCCTACTTCGACGGGAAGGTCCACGGGCACGCGCCCGCCCGGCACCGTCCCGAAGCGGAAACCACCGGCCCCGGCCGAACCTTCCGCAGCCGAGGCCCCGGGCGGCGTACCGGGTACACCCGGCGGCGGTGCTGGTGGCGGTGCTGGTGCCGGTGGCGGTGGCGGTGCTTCCACCGGTGGGAGTGGCAACGCGGTCGTCTCGGTACCGACTGTCGGCGTACCCGGGAACTCCTCGGCGCCGGCGGCCCCGCAGAACCCAGCCGTGACACCTGTGAATCCGGCTCGACCTCCCGGACCGGTCACCGCAGATGTGGCAGCGCCGGTCCCTACCGCGGCCGGCTGCATTCTGGGTGCCGACTCGGCGGGCGGATGTTCCGGCGCCGACACCGCACGCGACCTCGCCCCGGCCGGGTTACTCGCCCTCGGCGCGCTGGCGCTCCTCGGTAGCGGTTCGTTCCTCGAATCTCTCCGCGGCTCACTCCGCGGCTGACAAACCCACTGACTCCAGGCAAACCCAGGTGTTGCGGCACCTGGTTTTCCCTGGAGAACCTGGGTTTGCGATGGAGCCGGTCAGCCGGGGGCGGGAAGCTCCGAGCCCAACGGCACCTGTTCCGCAGCACCCACAGTCATCCACTCCCGCAACGCCTTCGTCGCCTGGACGTCGTCTTCGTTGTACTCGAGCAAGCGGACCCGCTGGGTCTGGTCGATCTCGTCGCCGTCGAGCCCCACGGCGCGGCGATACCACTGCATCGACGCCTCACCGCCGGCTTCGTCGTCACGCCAGTGGAACCCCGCGTGGGGGGCGACCTTTTTGAGGCCTTTGCCCAGCGGGCTGAGGAAGTTACGGCTGACGGCTTCGTAGATGTCCACCCACTGCGGTGAATTGATGAACGCGAGTACCTCGTCGCGAGACGGGATCCCGGGCTCACCGGCGAACCGGTCCGCTGAGCCGAGCAACCACCGATTCTCTGCCTGCTGTGAATAGCAATAGGCCGCGAACGTCCGGCCTGCCGCGACAGCGCGGTCCCGCTCGCCGATCATCCATGTCCAGAACTCCGCAAACGAGCGGGCCTCGTCGCGGGTCGGCAACGGCGTCCAGGTGACGAACGGCCGATAGACCACGGGCCGCAACGGGTCCGTGTTGTCGGTGAGCAACGTGCCCCAGAGGTAGGCGCCGTCGTCCTGATAGCTCTCCATGTCGACATCGACCTCGACGTCTGCGCGCACCACCTCGACCTCCGGAGTCCGGCGGATCAGCGACACGTCGGCCAGCCGGGCACGCGCCATCAGGATCGCGTCGTCGACAGTCCCCGGCCAGCCTTCCGGCGCCGGGCCGTCGTAGCCGGCCAGCTGATCGATGGTCCGCACGCCGACCGTTGCGAGCAGCTGGGTCAGATTGCCGTTCACGACCAGGCTGACGTCGCGGGCCGCCTCGAGCTCGGGTCCGCACTTCGTCCACCAGGCGCACGTGCGGCATTCGCCGATCCGGGACGGCGCCGTGGCCACTTCGCCGGCCGTGATCCCCTGCCGTCTGGCAAGCAGCGCGTCGTACCTGATCAGGGCATCCGTGAGATCCAGCACCACCAGGCAGTCCGTGTCGAGGCCGATGACGCCGCCCGCGGGTCCGGAGGGAAGCAAGCCGACACCGGCGACGCCGAGTGTCTCGAGCATCCGATAGAGCTGCGCCAGCCGGGTGGTGTCCCGGGAGTTGCCACGAACCTTGCGGGTCTCGTCGACCATCGGCTGCCACGCCCACACCGGACTGGTGATGGCGCCCGAGCCGGGGTCCGACGCCTTGTGGTTGACGACGATCACCGGGACGTACGCCGCGCCCTCATGCGGTTCGGCGCCCCGGGTGTCGTCCACCCTGATCAACAACTCCGCCCAGCCGCGGCGGCCACCTTCGACGTCGTCGGGCAGGGTCGCGCCCCAGATCCAGCGAGCCCCCGCGGAGATGGCCGCCATCGTCTGCTGCACGCGGTAGGACCGACCGCCCGAGGACGCGTCGGCCCAGCCCGCGAGTTCGTCGGAGTGCAGCGCGTGGAGCATGTCGCGGACCCGGCTCCTGTGGTCGGCCGCCGCTTCTTTGCGCATGGCCACCCCGGCATCGTCGGGGATGGCGACCGCGGCGGGAAACGTCGAGTCGAGGGCGAGACGATGCTCGCAACCGCTCAGGTCACGAGGGGTCAGCAGAGTTGTCCGTGTCGGGCCAGATGGCACCGATGATCGAGTTGCCATCGACACCATCCTCCGTCTTGTGCGCTCGGGCCTACAACTCCTGTAAGCACGCTATGTAATGCTTGTACCGCAACTGCACGACAATTCGCACACCGCCGCAGGCGGGGCTTGGTCGAAACAAGCGAGAGGGTCGCACCGCATGGGTCTGTTCAGTTCCGGTCGCACAAGCCGAGCCCAGCGCAAGGCGCAGGCGAAAGCTCTCAAGGCCAAGGCCAAACTGGAGGCCCGGCTCGAGGACAAGTCCGGCCGCAAGGACGCCAAAGCCGAGCGCAAGCAGCAGCGCAAGCTCGCGAAGAAGTCGTTCAAGGCGCAGGCCCAGCTGGACAAGAACGCTGCGAAGGTCCTGTCGAAGACCAACGAGAACAACCTCAAGATCGCTCAGGCCAACGCCAAGGCCGTCGCCGACGGCAAGTTCCTCTCGACCACCCGCGTCAAGCGCTACTTGCAGGTCGCCAAGGTCTTGTCTCCGGTGCTCGTCCCCATCGCCTACCGCGCGAGCACGGCGGCCCGTGAGCAGATCAGCCGTATCCAGGCCGACCGCGCGGGTGTCCCCGTCGCGGAGCTCAACCGCTACAGCGGCCACGGTGCCGCGCTGTCCGCGCGTATCTCGGGCGCGAGCGAGTCCCTGCAGACGCTGACGGCCAAGCACTCGGACGCCGAGACGAAGACGTTCAGCACGATCATGGGGCAGCGGCTGTCCGATCTGTCGACGGCGGTCGCGGCTGCCGAACACATGCCGGCAGCGCGTCGGCGCAGCGCGCACGCAGCCATCAGCCGTGAACTGGCCGCCATCGACGCCGACCTCCTGGCCCGGCTGGGAGTCCGTCCCTGATCCCTCTGGCCGTCACTCTCACCGCACCGGCGCTGGCGGTCGCCGCCCACGGTGCGGCGTCCGGCCATCTGCCCGGTTCGGCCGGGCTCGTCCTGCTCGTGGTGCTGGGCCTCGCGGCCGGTGCGCTCTCCCGCCGACTCAGCTCGGTCGTGGCCTTCGGCGCGCTGCTCACCGGCGCCCAGCTGGCCGGCCATCAGGTGCTGTCGCTGACCGCTGATCCGATGACCCACGCGCATTCGTCGACGAACGCCATGGTTGCGACCCACCTCGTCGCGATCCCGGTCTGCGCACTGCTCATCGCCGCGTCCGGCAGGCTCTACTCGGTGATCACCTCGGTCATCGCGACCCTGCAGTTCCTGGTCGCCGGCCCGGTCACCGACCTGACCCGATTCTTCCTGCAGGCACCGCCGCAGCGGCGACCACTTGTCGGAGTCTTCGCACCCGGCGGTATCGGGGTCCGGGGTCCGCCGGCGATCTGATCGCCTGCCCCTCCCCACCACCCGCCCTTCACGGCGCGGTGGCATCACTGCAACATTCAGTCAGGAACAACCATGTCTTCATTCTCCCGACGCGCCCGCGTCCTGGGCGCGTCACTCGCTGCCGCCACCGTGGTCGGCGGTTTGAGTCTGCTCGGCGCAGGCGTCTCTGCGGCACACGTCACCGCGGTCGGCGACGACCTCACCCAGGGCGGCTACGGCGTCATCACCTTCCGGGTCCCCAACGAGTCGGACACCGCGAGCACCACGAAGGTGGCGGTTACCTTGCCGAATCTCAAATCCGCACGCACCGAACCGATGCCGGGCTGGACCGCCGAGATCGCCAAGGATCCGGCCACCGAGGAGGCCACCTCCGTGACGTGGACGGCCGCCCCCGGTAGCCCGGGTATCAATCCCGGGGAGTTCGTTCAGTTCCGGCTTTCCGGTGGACCGTTGCCCGAGCAGGAAACAATGACATTGCCTGCCGTGCAGACCTATTCCGATGGTGAAGTGGTGGCGTGGGATCAGCCGACGGTCGAAGGCCAACCGGAGCCGGACAAGCCTGCTCCGACCGTGACGCTGGGCGCGGAGACCGCCGACGGACACGGCCATGGCGCCGACACAGCAACCCATGAAGAGGACACCCAGACCGCGTCCGAGTCGTCAGCGTCGTCGGAGTCGGGCACGGACAACACCGCGCGATGGCTAGCGGGTGCTGGAATCGTATTGGGCGCGTTGGGCGTCGGCGTGGCAGTCGGCGCACTGGCCCGCAAACGCTCGTGAGGCGTGTCGCGCTGACGATCGGCGCTTTCACCTTGGCACTGCTGGCAACGCTCGCATTCACTCCGATGGCCTCGGCGCACTCGGCACTGGTCGGCTCCGACCCCGCCAATGGGGCCTCTGTCAGTGCTGGACCCCCGACCGTGACGCTCACCTTCAACGAGCCACTGCAGGAGAGCTTTCCGGCGCTGACCGTGGTGGGCCCCGATCGGAACTACTGGCAGGACGGGGAACCGACGGTCACCGGCCGCACCGTCAGTACGCAGTTGCGTGAGTTGGGGCCTGCGGGTGAGTACCTGATCAACTATCGGGTCACCTCCGCGGACGGGCATCCGGTCGAGGGTCAGCTGAGTTTCACCCTCACCACTGCCGGGCAGGGCACCCCCGGCGCATCTGTGGACGACGACGAATCCTCATCGTCGGGAATCCCGGTGTGGCCGTTCCTCGTCGCCGCAGTGGTGTTGTTCGTCGGTGGTCTCGCTGTGGCGTTCCGCCTGCAGCGCAGGAAGTAGGCCGTGCCTGCTGCGGGCACGATCCGCCGTGGATGGCTGGTCGGCGCCGTGCCCGCGGCATGGCTCGGGGTTGCTTTGTGCTGGCTGCTCGCCCGCCCGAGCGGCCCCGAGTTGGACGCCCCGGCGACTGCGGTGGCCATCTGCGCAGCCATCACGGTGCTGGGGCTGACCAGCCTGCGGGTGCTCGGTGGGGAGCCCACCGAGCCGCGGACCCTGCGGTTGACGGCGATCCTGGCCGGCGTCTGGTTCGTGGCCGCGCTGGTCGCCGCCTGGCTCGGTGTGGCCGAGCGGACCGGACGCTCCCCCGGATCCGTCGGCGCGGCGGACTTCGTGCGGGTGAGCGGCGCGACGCCTGCGCTGATCGGCACCGGATGCGCACTGCTGGTGGCGGTGTTCGCGGTCGTCTGGATGTACCGGCCGACCATGGCGGTACCCGAGGCAGCCGCCGCCGTGACCGCACTCGGTCTGCTGATCGGTCCCGTCACCGGTCACCTCGGTCAACAGACCGGCGGGCCGATACTGGTTGCCGTACACGTCCTCGCGGCCGGTTGGTGGTGCGGCGCGTTGGCTTCGATGGCATTGACCGTTCGCGGCCGCAAGGGCTGGGCGACGAGCCTGCCGCTGTTCTCCGGATACGCCCAGTGGTGCGTCCTGGTGCTGTTCTTGACCGGCGTCGTGGCGGCGTTCCTTGAACTCGACTCACTCGGCGAGATGACGAGCACCGGCTACGGCCGCATCCTGCTGGCCAAATCCGCCGGGCTCGCTGTGCTGATGATCGTTGCTTTCACACAGCGCACCACCTGGTTACCGGGAGCGCGTGCGCACCGCATCGACGAAGACACGTCGGTGCGGCGGGCGCTCGTCGAAGTGGTGCTGATGGCGGTGGTGATCGGGCTTGCCGCCGGTCTGGGAACCACTGCACCCGACTGAGCCGACTGCGTCGGTACCGGGCATGATTGGCACCGACGCAGCCGAGAGCGAAGGAGCGCAATCTTCCATGGCCGACCCGGATCAGAACATCCCCGCCGAGCAGCCTCCTTCCGACAAGCCCGAGACTCCACCCGCGGCCAAGGCCCCCGCGAAGAAGGCAGCCGCAAAGAAGGCCGCTCCGGCCAAAAAGGCAGCCCCCGCGAAGAAGGCACCGGCCAAGAAAGCCCCGGTGAAGAAGGCGGCCGCCAAGAAGGCCCCGGCGAAGAAGGCACCGCCCGCAAAGAAAACCCCACCGGCAAAGAAGGCGCCGCCGGTGAAGCCGACAGGGTCGTCGGATTCGGTGCCTGCCGCGAAGTATGCCGCCGCGAAGTCGGCGCCCCGCAAGCCGCCGACCAAGAAGGGTCCGGACAAGCCGGGTAACACCGCGCCGCCCAAGTCGACACCCGCGCAGGCGGTCGCGTCTGCACCACCACCGCCGGTTCGTTCCACGCCCGCCCCCACCTCGAGCGAGGAACACAGCGCACGGTTCACCACCCTCAAGCGGACCGAGCCCACACCGGTTGCCGAGCCGACGCGGCAGATACCGGTGCTGAGCGTCGCACTGGCGCTACTCGGTGCGGTCGTGATCTATCTGATGCGATGTTCGAAGCGCAGGAGCTGAGGCCCAGGATGGGCAGGCACACCGCTACGGGGTGACGATGGTGAATGCCGGATCAGGATCGCCGGTCAATCCGACGATCGTCGAGATGGTTTTCGGATCGCCGTCCATCTCGATGCCGTCGGTTCCCGAGCCGGCGAGCAGTCCGAGCAGTTGCGCTTTGGTGAGGGTGACCACGAGGTCGGCAGGGTCTGACCGCCGGGTCGGGTAGTGGATGAGGACACCGTTGGACAGCTCCATCCGATAGGTGTCGCCGGAATCGGTGAAGTGCCAACGGATCGACGCCGCGACGCTCCAGGCACTGGGGCCGTCGATGCGGATGGCGAGGCTGTCGAAGACCTGCGTGATCGTCAGTGCGGTGGCCATACCTGCGGCGCTGACGTCGGCCGGGTGTGGTGGACCGTTGACCTCGTCGGCACCGACCAGGAAGTTGTTGCGCCACGTTGCGCACTCCGACCCGAATCCCAGTCGGGTCAAGACGTTTTCGAGGACTTCTCTTGCGCCGGCGTGACCCGGTTCGGCGAACACCGCGTGGCTGGCCAGTTCGGCCGCGAAACGCAGATCACCCTCCTCTGCGAACTCGGTGGCCTTCGCGACGGCGGCGTCGATCCCACCGAGGGCGCGAACATAACGGGCGCCGGACGCCTCCGGAGGGTGCTGCCACAGGTGCGCGGGATTGCCGTCGTACCAACCGAGGTAACGCTGGTAGATCGCTTTCACATTGTGGCTCACCGAGCCGTAGTACCCGTGGGTGTGCCATGCCGCATCCAAGGCCGGCGGCATGGGGAAGTCCTCGGCGATCTCGGAACCCGTGAGCCCACGGTTGAGCTGGCGCAGGGTCTGATCGTGCAGGTAGGCGTAGAGGTCACGCTGCTCGGTGATGAACCCGATGAGTTCGTCAGTGCCCCAGGTCGGCCAATGATGTGAGGCGAACGCGACGTCGGAGTCATACCCGAACATCTCGATGGCTTCGGCGAGGTACCGCGACCAGTTGCGCGCATCCCGCACCTCTGCACCCCGCAACGTCAACAGGTTGTGCAGGTTGTGAGTTGCATTCTCCGCCAAACACAGTGCGCGGTGATCAGGAAAGTAGAAGTTCATCTCCGAGGGGGCTTCGGTGCCAGGCGTCACCTGAAAGATCATCCGCACACCGTCGAAGGTCTCCTCCTGCCCGGTGTGAGTGATGTCGAGAGTCGGTGCGATCAGCCCGACGGACCCCTTCGACGTACTCGGTCCCAGGCCGGCTCCCAGGGTGCCGGTCGCGCTGACCTCGAGCACCATACCGGTGTGGTACATCCCTCGGCGGAGCATTGCCCCGCCGGCGTAGACGTTCTCGGAGACAGCGTGCTCGAGGAAGTGTTCGGGCGCGATGATCGGCACGTCGGTGTCGGCGTCGACAACGCCGAGCACCCCACCGAAATGGTCGATGTGCGAGTGGGTGTAGATCACGGCGCTCACCGGCCGGTCGCCGCGATGCTCGCGATAGAGCGCAAGTCCGGCCGACGCACATTCGGCGGACACGAGCGGGTCGATGACGACGACACCGGTATCGCCCTCGACGATGGTCATGTTCGACAGGTCGTAGCCGCGGATCTGGTAGATGCCCGCGGTGACCTCGAAAAGGCCGTGAATGGCGGTGAGCTGCGCCTGACGCCACAAGCTGGGGTTCACCGTATCGGGACAATCCCCCGTGGTGGCTGCCGCGAACCCGGCTGCGTCGTACACCACCCGACCATCGTCGGCGCGAATCTGCGCGGGCTCCAACGTGGCGATCAATCCACGATTGGCATTGTCGAAATCGGTGCGATCGGAAAAGTCGGCAGGCATGGCGCTCCCTCGCTGAAGTTGCACCACGCTATCGCAGTCAGCCGCTGGCCGTACATGTTTCGCGCACCTACTGATCCCACCCGGCCGGGATTAAAGAACTGTCTATTCAGCGTTCATCAATCCTTCGCACGTGCGTAAAAAGACATCACGATGAAATGCAGTTTTCCTTTCTCGGTATCGGGTCGCCCAACTCTTCCCATTGCACGTATTTCGTGCCTTTCATGTTCTTGCTGTCGATTGTTCGTCCCGATGTTGTTGCCGGGCTTACTGTCTGGGCGGTGCTGGTTCGGCGAAGCGCCGGCGTACCTACCGCCCGGGCAGGAACTTCAGCGACTTGATGAAGGTCGGCACGATGCGCAGGAAGACGCTCCGCGGAACGCCCTTGATTCCGCCGAGACCGATGACCCGCTGCTCGGCGATCGTCTGCGGTTCGGTGTATTTGAGCAGCCCCTCGGCGCCGTGGCGACGTCCGACCCCGGAGATTCCCATGCCGCCCATCGGAGCGGCCGTGGAACCCCAGGCGGCGGCGTAACCCTCGTTCAGGTTCACGGTGCCCGCCCGCAGTTCTGCGGCGATCTTGCGTCCCTCGTCCGACGTTCCCGCGAAGACACTGGCGTTGAGGCCGTATTCGGTGTCGTTGGCCCGCTTCACCGCCTCGTCAACGGTGTCCACCGGATAGACCGCGACCAGCGGCCCGAAGGTCTCGGCTGCGAAGCACTCCATGCCTTCGGCGACCCCGGTCAGTACGGTCGGCTCGTAGAAGAACGGGCCGAGGTCGTCGCGGCGGTTGCCCCCGGCCAGTACCACCGCCCCCTTCTCTTTCGCGTCCGCGACATGCGCGGCGACGGTGTCGACCTGGGCGGCGGAGGCGAGCGATCCCATCTCGGTGGTGAAGTCGTAGGCGCTGCCCAACTTCATCTCCGCGACCCGCTTGGCGAACTTCGCCGAGAACTCCTCGGCGACGGGGTTCTCCACGTAGATCCGTTCGATCGAGATGCACAGCTGCCCGGAGTTGGAGTAGCAGGCGCGCACGGCCCCCTCGACTGCGTTGTCGATATCGGCGGTCTTGGTGATGATCATCGGATTCTTGCCACCGAGCTCGGCGGAGAAGCCGATCAGGCGGCGGCCGCACTGCTCGGCGAGCGTTGCTCCGGTCGCCGACGAGCCGGTGAACATCAGGTAGTCCGCCTTGGCGACGATCGCCTGTCCCACCACGGAGCCCGGGCCAGGCACCACGGCGAAGAGCTCCTTGGGGAGACCGGCCTTGTACAGCAGTTCCACCATCGCCAGGGCGCAGTAGGGTGTCTGGCTGTCGGGCTTGAGGACCACGCCATTACCGGCCATCAAGGCGGCCAGCCCGTCGGACACCGCCAGCGTCATCGGGTAGTTCCACGGCGAGATCACGCCGACCACACCCTTGGGCTGATAACGAACCCGGGCGTCGGTCGCGAGCGGCAGCATGCCCTTGACCTTGCCTGCGGCGAGCAGCTTCGGACCGGTCTTGGCGTAGTGCCGCGCGGTCATCGCGACGTCGAGGACCTCTTCCTGGGCGTAGCTGCGAGCCTTGCCCGTCTCGGCCTGCGCCATGTCGGCCAGCGCGTCGAGATTCTTCATCACCAACGCCGCGAACTCGATGAGGATCGCCGCCCGCTCACGCGGCCACACCTGTGCCCACGTGCGTTGGGCGGCACGCGCGATCTCGAAGGCGGCATCGACGTCGGCGGCGGTTCCCACCGGGACGGTCGTCATCTCGGTGCCGCTGAACGCCTCGAGCACCGGCCGCGTCGGCCGGGATCCCATGTCGTCGATCGCGATGAGTCCGCGCAACCGGTCGAATGTCGCTGTGTCTGGTTTGGCCATGTCGTTTTCCCCTATTCCGAGGCGACGAGGACGATGCCGTCATCGTCGCTGTATGCCAGATCGCCGGGAGTGAAAGTGATGCCGCCGAGCTCGACCGGCACGTCTCGCTCGCCCGCTCCGGACTTGGTGGACTTGCGAGGATTGGTCCCGAGCGCCTTCACGCCGATGTCCAGGGTCCCGATGATCTTGGAGTCGCGGATCGCGCCGTTGACGATGATCCCTGCCCAGCCGTTGGACCGGCCCAGTTCCGCGATCACGTCGCCGACGAGAGCCGTGTGCAACGATCCGGAACCGTCGATCACCAGTACCCCACCGTTGCCGGGTTCACCGAGCACCTCTTTGAGCAGGGCATTGTCCTGCAGGCACCGCACGGTCGTGACCCGTCCGACGAACTCGCGCCGGCCCCCGTACTGGGTGAATTGAAGATCGCAGCTGCGTACGTCCGCGCCGATTTCGTCTACCAGATCGGCCGTCGCGACAAAGGTCGTCTCAGTCATGGACAACAGCGTAACGACTTGTACTTACTCGCCGGTAACCAACGGGTCGGAGCGGGCATCCACCGCCCGCCCGGTCACCAGTTGATGTCCGGCTCCGCGGCATCCCCGGACCCGACCTCTGCCTCGGTGCCGCCGATCTCCACCACGTCGCCGATCGCCAGTTGCCGGCCGCGGCGGGTCTCGATGTCACCGTTGACACGCACCAGTCCGTCGGCGATCACTTCCTTCGCCTCGGACCCCGATTCGATCAGATTGGCGAGTTTCAGAAACTGGCCCAGACGGATGGTGTTGTCGCGGATCGGAATTGTTTCTCGGCTCACCGTTCAATCATGGCACCGCCACGATAACGTTACGTCGGACCAGCCGTGGAAAGGCAACACCTGTGAGCGTGGATTTACCTGAAAGCCAAGAAGTGGCAAGGCCAACCGAGCATCACGTGGTGCGCCGAACTCCCCCGTCGGGTTTCTTCAAGAACGCGCCCCGGCACACGAGCTGGGTCGTCGGCGTCCTCGCCGGGATATCCCTCATCAGCAGCCTTTCTGTGCAATTCCGACGCCTCACCGAAGTACCTCGCACGTACGTCGACAATTACATTGTCGTGGCCCCCGATACCAGTTTCGCGTGGGCATTCGTGCTGGGACTGTTGGCATTTGCGCTTGCCTCCCGTAAGCGGATCGCCTGGTGGCTCACGGTTGTCTACATTCTGTTGTTCGGCACGGCCAACGTCATCTACCTCTTCGAGCCCTTCGCCTCCGACAACGGCGTCGACACGGTTGTCCGGGTCAACATCTTCATCGGCCTGGCGATCCAGTTGCTCGCGCTCGGCTACCTCGTGGCCAGCTACCGGCAGTTCTATACAAAGGTCCGCAGTGGCGCGATCTGGCGGGCCCTCGGCGTTCTCGTCGCAGGCCTCGTCGCCGCATCTCTCATCGGTTGGGGCCTGGTCGAGATCTGGCCGCGCGACCTGAAGCAGTCCGAGCGGTTGCCGTACGCGATCAACCACGTGGTGACCTTCGGGTCGATCGACGTGTCCACCGACTTCGACAACCACCACACCTACGCCGCGCTCGAGACGTTCCTCGGCCTCCTCGGGGCCTTGGCGCTCATCGCGGCCGCGCTGATCCTGTTCCGATCGCAGCGCTCGAGCAACTCCATGACGCCCGCGGACGAACGCCTCATCAGGTTGCTGATCGAGGGATACAGCGGCGACGATTCCCTGGCTTTCTTCTCCACCCGGCACGACAAGGCGGTTGTCTTCGCACCCAACGGCATGGCCGCGATCACCTACCGCGTCGAAGTCGGGACGGCCATGGCCGGCGGAGACCCCATCGGCGACAAGAAATACTGGCCCGACGCGGTGGCCGAGTTCATCAAGGTCTGCGATGAATACGGATGGCATCCGGGCGCCATCGGCGTCAGCCTCCACGGGGCCGAGGTCTGGGAGGCCGCACGGTTCACGACGCTCAACATCGGCGACGAGGCGATCGTCCACACCCGCGGATACAACCTCAACGGTCCGGACATGAAAGCTGTCCGGCAGTCCGTCGCCCGCACCAAGCGCGCAGGGATCACCGTGCGCATCGCTCGTCACGAAGACCTGAGCGACGAGCAGATGGCTGCGATGATCGCCCGCGCCGACGCCTGGCGCGACACCGACGAAGAGCGTGGCTTCTCCATGGCGCTCGGCCGACTCGGCGATCCGCAGGACGGTCGATCGATTCTCGTCGAAGCGGTGCAGAACGCGGGCACAGACGACGAGAAGGTCGTCGGCATGCTCTCGTTCGTGCCCTGGGGCACCACCGGCGCCTCGCTGGACGTGATGCGCCGCGACCACAACTCGATCAACGGGCTCACCGAGACCATGGTGACCGAGTTTGCCGAGAACGCCGAAGCCTTCGGCATCCTGTACATCTCCATGAACTTCGCGGCCTTCCGCGCCGTATTCGAAGAGGGCGGCCAGATCGGCGCCGGCCCGATCATGCGCACGATGTACGGCGCGCTGACCTTCGCGTCCAAGTACGTGCAGATGGAATCGCTGTACAAGTCCAACGCCAAGTATCAGCCGCAGTGGGTGCCGCGCTTCCTCTGTTTCGAGGACGCCCGGACGGTGCCTCGTGTGGGTCTTGCCGCCGTCGTCAACGAGGGGTTCGTCAAACTCCCCAAGTTCGGTAAAGGCCGGGACTTCACCGGTCAGGCGTCGTCCATCCCCGACGGGGTCGACGTGGATGCCGTGGCTGCCGAGATCGCCGGCATGGAAAAGGCCGAGCATCGTGGCCCGCGGCGGCCCGAGCAGGTTCGCGTCCGGTTGGCCAAGCTCGAACAGCTCACCGCCGCGGGCGTCGACGCCTATCCACCCGCTTACCCGCCCACCCACACCATCGCCGAGGCGGTCGCCGCTCCCGAGGGGACGACGGGCAGGATCGCCGGGCGCGTCATCCGTATGCGCGACTTCGGCAAGGTGGTCTTCTGCGACCTCCGCGACTGGAGTGGCGACATGCAGGTCCTCGTCGATGCGAGCGCACTGCGTCCCGACACCCTCGACCTCGCGAGCACGGTCGACCTCGGCGATCTCATCGAGGTCAGCGGTGTCGTCGGCCGCAGCCGCAAGGGCGAGTTGTCGCTGCTGGCCAAGGACTGGCGGATGCTCGGCAAATGTCTGCATCCCTTGCCCGACAAGTGGAGTGGCCTCACCGATCCCGAGGCCCGCGTTCGCCAGCGATATGTGGACCTGACGATCAACACGAAGGCGCGCGAACTCATGCGCGTGCACAGCGCCATCGTTAAGTCGATGCGGGACTATCTCGGTGGCCGGGACTACATGGAGGTCGAGACCCCGATCCTCCAGCAGATCCATGGTGGCGCCAATGCCGCACCGTTCCGTACCCACATCAACGCCTACGACCTCGACCTCTATCTCCGCATCGCGCCGGAGCTCTATCTCAAGCGGCTGTGCGTCGGCGGCCTGGAGCGGGTCTTCGAGATGGGTCGCAACTTCCGGAACGAGGGCGTGGACTTCAAGCACAACCCGGAGTTCACCAGCCTGGAAGCCTATGAGGCACATAGCGATTACGACCGGATGCTGCATCTGACCCGAGAGATGATCCAGAAAGCCGCGGTCGCAGCGCACGGCGAGCAGGTCGTCTACATCGAGGGCAAGGACGGGGAGATCGAGAAGGTCGACATCTCCGGCGAGTGGCCGGTGAAGACGCTGCACGGCGCGGTGTCGGAGGCGATCAACGAGGACGTCACCCCGTACTCCGACGTCGACACCTTGAAAGCGCTGTGCGACAAGCACGACATCCCGTACCGGAACGACTGGGACGCCGGGCAGGTGGCGCTCGAGATGTACGAACATCTCGTCGAGGACCAGACGACGTTCCCGACGTTCTACAAGGATTTCCCGACGTCTGTGTCGCCACTGACGCGTCAGCACCGGACCATCCCCGGGGTCACCGAACGCTGGGACCTGGTGGCATGGGGTGTCGAACTCGGTACCGCCTACACCGAACTGACCGACCCGGTGGAGCAACGCAAGCGCCTCACCGAGCAGTCACTGCTGGCCGCCGGCGGCGACCCCGAGGCGATGGAACTCGACGAGGACTTCCTGCAAGCCCTCGAGCACGGGATGTTCCCGACCGGTGGTCTCGGAATCGGTGTCGACCGGATCGTCATGCTCCTCACCGGGCAGTCGATCCGCGAGACCCTCGCGTTCCCGCTCGCCAAGCCGAAGTGACAGGGGCCGACCTCTGCGGGGGTGTAGGGACGTGAACTGGTTCACCGAACACATCGTCGACACCGGCCGGTCCGCCGCTCTGGTGGCGATGGTCGGGTTCATCATCACCTACGGGATCACCCGCTCGATCACCCGGAAGATCAAGGCCCGCAGCGCGACACCTGCGCCGGAGGGCGAAGAGTCCGGTGGCGCCGTCAACGACATCTATATCGGTGGGGTGCACATCCACCACCAGGTGTGGGGAATCTTGCTGATCCTGGTCGCGGGGCTGCTCGAGTTCCGCTTCCAACCGGACTCGCCGTGGCGTGAGGTGCTCGCCGCGATGTTCGGAATCGGTGCGGCACTCGCTCTCGACGAGTTCGCGCTCTGGTTGCATCTCGAGGACGTCTACTGGTCCGACGAGGGACGCAAGTCGATCGACGCGGTGATGATCGCCGCAGTGGTGGGGCTGGCACTCCTGGTCGGCACCACACCGCTCGGCATCGAGGGCAATCCGGGGAACGCCGTCGGCGTCATCTCCATCGCCATCGCGGTGCTGATTCACGTTGCCTACACCATGGTGTGTCTGCTGAAGGGCAAGCTCGCCACCGGACTGATCGGCCTGGCGGTACCCGCACTGGGCTTCATCGGCACCCTCCGTCTGGCTCACCCCACCTCGTTCTGGGCCAAACGGTTCTACTCGCCGAAGAAGATCGCGCGCGCCGAGAAGCGATACGAGGTGTACGTCAACCGCCGCGAGAGGATGCGCGATCTCGTCGGGGGCCGTGAGTAGCCCGGTCGACGCCGGCACAGCCTAAACTGGCCCAGGTGCAGCCACCCGGGACCTTTCACACCGTTGCGGGTATCCGAACCCATGTGGTGGTCGACGGTGCGGGTCCGCCGCTGCTGTTCCTGGCAGCGTTGGGCGGCAATTGGTTCGACTTCGATCAGGTCACCGAGATCCTGTCCGAGCGCTGGACGGTCATCCGGTACGACCGGCCGGGGTACGGCCTCTCCGATTCCCTCCCGGCCGGGCAGATCCCGTCGATCGCGGACGAGACCGCCCGAATCGACGCCGTCCTCGACGCCCTCGGGATCACCGAGCCCGTCCTGCTCGCCGGCCATTCGCTGGCGTCCCTCTATGTCGAGGGCTACGCGAGAATGCGGCCGGATCGGGTCGCCGGCGTGATCATGCTCGACGGTTCGTACGTCATGCTGCCGCTGCAGCTGGTCCCGCCGAGCTGGAGCAACGGGCTCGCGCACCTGGCGGCGCGTGTCATCAAAGCACTGCGGCTACCCCGTTCGGTGGTGGTTTGGGGACATGCCCTTGCCACCAGGCCCGGCCCACCCGATGGATTCACCAAAGCGCAGCGACTCTGGATCGCAGAGGTCTACGGTGGGACGCGCTATCCGCGGGCACTGCTGGTGGAGCAAGCGGCCTTCGGGGTGCTGAACTCAGAAGTGGTCGCGCTGCGACATACGCATCCGCTGTCTGTTCCCGCGTTGGTGGTGTCCGCGCTTCCCGCGCGACGAACACCGGTGCGATTGTTATGGAACTGGAAACAGGAGCGGTACGCACGGTTCCTGGGGGCCCGGTACCTGCCACTGAGCCCAGCGCGACACTTCTTCGTGGTCCAGCAGCCGACGCTGGCAGCCGAGCTGATCGACGGTTTCGGCGCCGAACTCGTCGTCAGAGGTTGAAGCTGCGGAGCTCGTCCGTGGTGACGAGCCGTTCGCGGTTCTCGGGCAGCCGGCGGGCTAGACGTCGGTGGGCGATATAACCATCGGACCCGAAGATATGCGGGGTCATTCCGAGCAGTTGAGTGCGGCGGCGGGTGCGGGGGTTCGCCAGCTTCACGACAGATCACATCCTGTTTAATGCTGTGGATACTCTTTTCGATACTTTATGTCGCTCACCGGTTGACCGCCAGCCAGAAACACAAGTATCCCTCGCGATATGTGTCGTGATGACCAAAAGCCTTGTTACTCTTCGCTGGTCAACGCGATATCGGTCTCCGAACGCTGTGACGTAGCACACGTTACGCCCGCAAAGACCACTTGGTCGGTAGCACACGCGGGCAAACCACATCTGCCCCAGGAATCACAAGGATCTGTCAGTCAACCGACAACGTCGGTGACGGTGGTGGGTGAGTCAGGCCAGACCGGCGAGGTAGTTCTGTGCCCACTGGAGTGCGGTCACGCCGGGCTCGACCTGGAAGCGCGCGTAGTCGCCATGCGATCCGGACTGCAGGAAGCGGTTGAACGCAATGATCTGTGCGCGCGCCTTCTCGTTGCTCAGCTCATTGACCAGTGCACCCGGTCCACCCCTGGTCACCAGCTCGCTGACGATCGCCCAGGCCTCTGCCTGGTACTGACCGAGCTGATCAGGGTTGGGGTCGCTGGTCTCTGCCAGATAGCCGGCGATTCGCGAGACGTAGTAGTCGCGCGGGATGTTGCAGTATTGGTCACCGGGCTCGCAGATCGTGAAGGTGCGGTCGCTCACCCAGCCGAACCCGCCCTGACGGGGCCCGCCGTTGCCTTCACCGGTCAGCTTCGGACCGATGAGCGCATCCTTTTTGGTGCGTCGCGGATCAGAGATCAGCACGGCGCCCGCGAACTGGCTCGGCTTGATGACGCCGCGGCGAGTGCCGACCTCCGCGGCGAAGTCGCCTGCCGCGTCTGCGCCCTGGCTGTAGCCGATGACCGCGATCTTCGTGCCGGGGCACCGGTTGGTCATCGTGATGGCCAGCCCCTCGGCGTTGGCCACGGCCTGAGCCTTGGACTTGCCGTAGATGCTGCCGCCGGTCTCCCAGGGGAACGCGGTCGCGTTGTAACCGACCAGCTGCACCCGCGTCTCCGACCCGAGGCCGGACGTCGGGTACGAGAGCATGCCCGGCACCTGTCCGTCGGCCGAGTTCTCCCAGGTTCCCGGGATGGCCAGGACGTAGAGCTCCGGGCAGTCTGCGGGGTCGGCGATCGCCGCCGGTGCGGATAAGACGCTGACGGTCCCCGCCGTCAAGATTCCTGCCGCCAGAGCACTGACCCACCGCCGCACACGCATGTACTTTCCTTCACTCATTGATCGCGCCGGGCAGTTTCCCGCCCACTACATGACTCGCCAAGCTCCCCGAACCGAAATCATCATTGCAGTTCGGACTCGGTTTCGCGAGTCCTAGCGCTGCGGCGCCTGCGTCGGGACAATCGGCGCGGGGAGCAGTGTTTCGCCGGTGAGGAATCGGTCCGCTGCGGCGGCCGCGGCCCGTCCCTCGGCGATGGCCCACACGATCAGCGACTGACCACGGCCCGCGTCGCCGGCGACGAAAACACCGGGCACAGTGGTCTCGAAAGCGTCGTTACGCTTGACGTTTCCGCGCTCGTTGTAGTCGACACCGAGCTTGTCGAGGAAGTCGGCGCGCTCGGGCCCGATGAAGCCCATCGCGAGCAGGACGAGATCAGCCTCGAGTTCGAAGTCGCTGCCGTCGATCTTCTCGGGGCGGCCGTTGTTCATCATGACCTCGTGCGCGCGCAACCCGGCGACCTTGCCGTCGTTGCCCACAAATTCCTCAGTGTTCACCGAGAACACACGTTCGCCGCCCTCTTCGTGGGCTGACGAGACCCGGAACATCAGCGGGTACGTGGGCCACGGGGTCGAATCGGCGCGCTCGTCCGGCGGCCGCGGCATGATCTCGAACTGGTGCACGATCTCGGCGCCCTGCCGCAGCGAGGTGCCGAGGCAGTCTGCGCCGGTGTCGCCGCCACCGATGATGATGACCTTCTTGCCCTTGGCCGTGATCGGCGGCTGGCCGTCTTCGTCCAGGATGTCGTCGCCCTGCTGCACCCGGTTGGCCCACGGCAGGAATTCCATGGCCTGGTGGATGCCGTCCAGCTCACGTCCGGGAATCGGCAGGTCGCGGCCCTGGGTCGAACCGTTGGCGAGGATGACGGAATCGAAATCGGCGCGCAGCTGCTCCACCGTGAGATCGACACCGACGTTGACGCCGGCACGGAACCGCGTCCCCTCGGCTTCCATCTGCTCGAGGCGGCGATCGATGTGCCGCTTTTCCATCTTGAACTCGGGAATGCCGTAACGCAGCAATCCACCGATCCGGTCAGCCCGCTCGAACACCGTCACGTCATGACCGGCGCGGGTGAGTTGTTGTGCCGCTGCCAGTCCCGCAGGACCGGATCCGATCACGGCAACCGACTTGCCGGTCTTCTCCGACGGCAGCACCGGCGTGACCCAGCCCTCGTCGAAGGCGTTGTCGATGAGTTCGACCTCGACCTGCTTGATGGTGACCGCAGGCTGGTTGATGCCGAGCACACACGATGCCTCGCAGGGCGCCGGGCACAACCGGCCGGTGAACTCCGGGAAGTTGTTGGTCGCGTGCAGGCGTTCGATACCGTCGGCCCAGCGATCCTTGTACACCAGGTCATTCCACTCGGGAATGAGGTTGCCGAGTGGGCAACCGTTGTGGCAGAAGGGGATACCACAATCCATACAGCGGCTGGCCTGGGTCTTGAGGGCATCGCGATCGAAGTCCTCGTACACCTCTTTCCAGTCCATCAACCGCAAGGGCACCGGCCGCCGCTGGGGCAGCTCCCGCTCGGTGTGCTTGATAAAGCCTCTTTGATCAGCCACGTGCGGCCTCCATTACTGCCTCGTCCACATCGCGTCCGTCCTTCTCGGCCGACGCGATCGCCTGCAACACCCGCTTGTAGTCCTGGGGCATCACCTTGACGAACTTCTGAGAGTTGTTGTCCCAGTCGTTCAAAATGCGCTCGGCGACCGGCGATCCGGTCTCGTTGCGGTGCTTGCCGACAATGGCCTGGAGGAACTCGAGATCCTCGTCTTCCAGCGCCTCGGGCAGCACCAGTTCGGTGTTCAGGTTGTCTTTCAGGACATTCGCCGGGTCGTACACGTAGGCGATGCCGCCGGACATGCCGGCCGCGAAGTTACGCCCCGTCGGTCCGAGCACCACGACACGGCCACCGGTCATGTACTCACACCCGTGGTCGCCGACGCCTTCGACGACTGCCGTCGCGCCGGAGTTACGGACGCAGAAGCGCTCGCCCACCACGCCGCGCAGCAGGATCTCGCCGCCGGTGGCGCCGAATCCGATGACGTTGCCGGCGATGATGTTCTCTTCTGCCACAAAGCCTTCAGGCGCGTTGTCCGCGGGGCTGACCACGATCCGACCGCCGGACAGGCCCTTGCCGACGAAGTCGTTGGCATCACCCTTGAGACGCAGCGTCACGCCCTTCGGGACGAAAGCCCCGAAGCTGTTGCCCGCCGAACCCTTGAAGTCGATGATCACCGTTCCGTCCGGCAGCCCGTTGGCGCCGTAGTTCTTGGTGATCTCGTGACCCAGCATCGTACCGACAGTGCGGTTGACGTTCGCGATCTCGGACGAGAAGCTGACACGCTCACCCTTGTCGATGGCGGCGCGCGCCTGGGTGATCAGCTGCTGATCCAGCGCCTTGTCCAGGGCGTGGTCCTGACTGCCGGAGCAGTACAGATCCTGGTTCATGAACGGCGAATCCGCTTGCGTCAGAATGGCCGACAGGTCGAGCTTGCCTGCCTTGGCCGACTTCCAGTGGTTCAGTGCCTTCGCCGTGTCGAGCATCTGCACCTGGCCGACGGCCTCCTGCAGCGTCCGGAAGCCGAGTCGAGCGAGCAGCTCCCGAACCTCTTCGGCGATGAAGAGGAAGAAGTTCTCGACGAACTCGGGCTTACCGGTGAACCGCTCACGCAGGATGGGGTTCTGCGTCGCGACACCCACCGGGCAGGTGTCGAGGTGGCAGACCCGCATCATGATGCAGCCCGAGACCACCAGCGGTGCGGTGGCGAACCCGAACTCCTCGCCTCCGAGCAACGCTGCGACGACGACGTCGCGTCCGGTCTTCAGCTGGCCGTCGACCTGCACGACGATGCGGTCACGCAGTCCGTTGAGCAACAGCGTCTGCTGCGTCTCGGCCAGGCCGAGCTCCCACGGACCGCCGGCATGCTTCTCACTCGTCAGCGGCGTCGCACCGGTGCCACCATCGTGGCCCGAGATCAGCACCACGTCGGCGTGCGCCTTCGACACGCCAGCGGCGACGGTCCCGACACCGACCTCGGACACAAGTTTCACGTGAATCCGAGCTGCCGGGTTCGCGTTCTTCAGGTCGTGGATCAGCTGTGCGAGATCTTCGATCGAGTAGATGTCGTGGTGCGGCGGCGGCGAGATCAGTCCGACACCGGGTGTCGAGCCGCGGACCTCGGCGACCCACGGGTACACCTTGTGCGGCGGGAGCTGTCCGCCCTCACCGGGCTTGGCACCCTGGGCCATCTTGATCTGGATATCGGTGCAGTTCGTCAGGTAGTGCGAGTTGACGCCGAAGCGGCCTGATGCGACCTGCTTGATGGCACTGCGCCGCCAGTCACCGTTCTCGTCGTGCTCGAAGCGGCGCACGTCCTCGCCGCCCTCCCCGGAGTTCGAACGGCCGCCGAGACGGTTCATCGCGATCGCCAGCGTCTCGTGGGCCTCGGCGGAGATGGAGCCGAAGCTCATCGCACCGGTCGAGAACCGCTTGACGATGTCGCGGGCCGATTCGACCTTGTCGATGGGGATCGGGTCGCGGTCGTCGAAGTTGAAGTCGAAGAGCCCCCGCAGCGACGCCATGCGCTTGGACTGGTCGTCAACGAGCTTCGTGTACTCCTTGAACACCGAGTACTGACCGGTGCGGGTGGAATGCTGCAACTTGAAGACGGTGTCCGGGTTGAACAGGTGGTATTCGCCCTCACGGCGCCACTGGTACTCGCCGCCGACCTCCAATTCGCGGTGCGCCCGCTCTTCGGGGCGGCCCGTGAACGCCACGGCATGCCGGATGGCGACGTCGGCCGCGATCTCGTCGAGACCGATGCCACCGAGATGCGACCGCAGCCCGGTGAAGAATTCGTCGACGGTGTCCTGGTTGATGCCGATGACCTGGAACAGCTGAGCGCCGGTGTAGGACGCCAAGGTGGAGATGCCCATCTTGGACATCACCTTGAGCACACCCTTGCCTGCGGCCTTGATGTAGTTCTTCTGGGCCGTCTTGTAGTCGAGCCCACCGAGCGCATCACGCAGCGCCATGTCCTCGATGGTCTCGAGAGCCATGTAGGGGTTGATCGCGGCGGCACCGAAGCCGACGAGTGCGGCCATGTGGTGCACCTCGCGGGCGTCACCGGCCTCGACGAGGAGCCCGACCTGGGTGCGGGTCTTCTCGCGGACGAGGTGGTGATGCACGGCCGAGGTCAGCAACAGCGACGGGATCGGGGCAAGGGTCTCGTCCGACTCACGGTCCGACAGGACCACCAGACGGGCACCGTCGGCGATCGCTTCGGAGACCTGCCTGCGGACGTCATCAAGGGCCTTACGCAATCCGGCGCCGCCGTCGGCGACCGGGTACAGGCCACGGATCTGCACGCTGCGGTAGTCGGCGAACCGCTCGTCCTCGCCGAGACGTACGAGCTTGGCCAGGTTGTCGTTGTCGAGGATCGGCTGGGGCAGCACGATCTGCTTGCACGACTCGGGGCCCGGGTTCAGCAGATCGGCCTCGCGACCGATCGTGACACCGATGCTGGTGACGACCTCTTCCCGGATGGCGTCGAGCGGCGGGTTGGTGACCTGCGCAAACATCTGCTGGAAGTAGTCGAAGAGCATCCGGGGACGCTGCGAGAGAACCGCGATGGGAGTGTCGGTACCCATCGAGCCGATCGCCTCGGCGCCGGTCCGGGCCATCGGCTCGACCAGCAGACTGATCTCCTCGGTGGTGTATCCGAAGACCTGCTGACGCAGTTTCACCCGATCGTGCGCCATATGGCTGTGCGGCTCGCCGGGCAGGTCGTCGAGGTGCTTCATGCCCTCATCGAGCCATTCCTGATACGGGTGCTCGGCGGCGAGCTCGTCCTTGATCTCGTTGTCGTCGACGATGCGACCCGCGGCGGTGTCCACCAGGAACATCCGACCGGGCTGCAGGCGCAACTTCTGCACCACGTCGCCGTGGTCGATGTCGAGGACACCGACCTCCGACGCCATCACGACCAGCCCATCCTTGGTGACCCAGATGCGGCTCGGGCGCAGTCCGTTCCGGTCGAGGACGGCGCCGATCAGGGTGCCGTCGGTGAAGCAGACCGACGCGGGGCCGTCCCAGGCCTCCATGAGCGTCGAGTGGTACTCGTAGAAAGCCCTGTGCTCCGGCTTCATCGACTCGTGACGCTCCCAGGCCTCCGGGATCATCATGAGCACGGCGTGCGGCAGAGAGCGCCCGCCGAGGTGCAGCAATTCGAGCACCTCGTCGAAGCGCGCGGTGTCGGAGGCGCCTTCGGTGACCACGGGGAAGATCTTCTCGCCGGTGCCCTCACCGAACACGCTGGTGTCGATGAGCGCCTCGCGGGCGCGCATCCAGTTCTCGTTGCCGGTCGCGGTGTTGATCTCACCGTTGTGGGCGACGCGGCGGAACGGGTGGGCCAGCGGCCAGCTCGGGAACGTGTTGGTGGAGAACCGCGAATGGACCAGGCCCAGCGCGCTCTCGACTCGATCGTCCTGCAGGTCGACGTAGAAGCCCCGCAGCTGCGGGGTGGTCAGCATGCCCTTGTAGACAAAGGTGCGTCCCGAAAGACTTGGGAAGTAGACCGTTTCGCGGCCCGGGCCGTCCTGTCCGGCGCCCTTGTTGCCGAGTTCGGTCTCGACCCGCTTGCGGACGACATAGGCGCGTCGCTCGAGGTCGTCACCGGAGGCTCCCGCGACGAAGATCTGTCGGAACGTCGGCATCGCGTCGCGGGCCAGAGCGCCCAGTGAGCTCTCGTCGATGGGTACGTCGCGCCAGCCGAGCACAGTGAGGCCTTCGGACGTCACGACTTTCTCGACGCCGTCGCATGCGGTCTTGGCATCGCCGGATCCCTGCGGCAGGAATGCGATGCCGGTCGCGTAGGAGCCCTCGGCGGGCAGATCGAAGTCGACCACGGCGCGGAAGAACGCGTCTGGGACCTGGATCATGATGCCGGCACCGTCACCGGTGTTCGGCTCCGCGCCGGCTGCACCTCGATGCTCGAGGTTCACCAGTGCCGAGATCGCCTTGTCGACGATGTCGCGACTGCGTCGACCATGCATGTCGACGACGAACGCAACACCGCACGAGTCGTGCTCGTTCTGCGGATCGTAGAGCCCTATGGGGCCGGGAGCGTGCTTCATACTTTTTCGCCCTTAACATCGCACCCACGTGGGGCGCACCGTTTCAGCAGAGGATACGGCATGTGAGCTGGGACTTACCCTGTCGGGCAAGCCTAGAACCACGTCCACCAGCGCTGACACTCCACAGGTGGGCTGCACCTCTTACTCCAGGCCAGCGCCGTTGCTGACCGCAGATGATCGGAAGATCATTGCACGGAGGATCACCCCGGCAATGAGCATCGAATCATTTTCTCACGCCACCCTCGTCGTATTGAAATCGGCGAGCTCGAAAGCCCTCCGACACGGGCCTGCAGAACTCGACTTACAGGCGCAAAAGGGGTAGCGGAGCCCGCTGGTCAGAGCCAGCCCCGCTGCTGGGCGATACGGGCGGCCTGGGCCCTGGTCTCCGCACCGGTCTTGCCGATTGCGCTGGACAGATAGTTGCGCACGGTTCCCGCCGACAGGTGGACCTGCGCGGCTATCTCGGCCACCGGCGCCCCGGCCAGGGCGATGGTGAGCACGTCGCGTTCGCGTTGGGTCAGCGGATTGCCTCCGGCGGTGAGGCTTTCCGTCGCGAGCGTGGGATCGATCACCCGCAGGCCGGCATGGACGCGGCGTACCGCGTCGGCCAGTTCGGCGGCGGGGGTGTCTTTGACGACAAAACCCGACGCGCCTGCCTCCACCGCCCGACGCAGATATCCCGGCCTTCCGAAGGTGGTGACGATGAGGGTCCGGACCGTCGGGAGTTCGGCGTGCACGAGTGCCGCCACCTCGATCCCGTCCGCGCCGGGCATTTCGATGTCGAGCAGGCAGACGTCGACGGCCGCCCCACGGGCCGCATCGAGTACCTCGTCGCCTCGCCCCACCTGCGCCACCACGTTCAGGTCGGGCTCCAGGCTCAGCAGCGCGGCGAGTGCTCCGCGAACCAGTGCCTGATCGTCGGCCAGCAACAGTCGTATCTCACTCATCACACCTGCACCTCGATCGTTGTGCCTGTTCCCGGCTCCCCGGCGACACGCAGGGTGCCCCCGGAGGCATGGACGCGTTCGCGCAGCCCGCGCAGGCCATTCCCGTCGGCTCGGCCGGTCAAGCCGACGCCGTCGTCAGAGATCCGAATCATGTTCTCTTCCAGCGTGACCCACGCTTGCGTAGCACCCGAATGGCGAACTACGTTGGTGGCGGCCTCGCGCAGCGCCCAGGCGAACAGGACCCGGTGGGCCGGGTTCACCACCTCGACATCACCGGGCAGGGACGGCTCGATCTGAGCCGCCACGAGCGCGGTGCGGGCCGAGAGCAGTTCGGTGGCCAGATCCGGCGAACGCAGCCCCCCGACCGTCGCCCGGATCTCGGCCAAGGCCTCGCGTGAGATTCGATGCAGATCAGCCAGTTCCGCTTTCGCCGCGTCCGGATCGACGTCGACGAGCCGGCCCGCGAGCTCTGATTTCACCGTCATCACGGTGAGAGAGTGGCCGAGGATGTCGTGGACGTCGCGAGCAACCCGTTCCCGCTCCGCCACCACTGCCAGCTGCTCGTTCAGTCGTCGTGACGCTGCGACGGTTTGCTCACGTAACTCCTCCCGGGACCGCAGAACGCGGACAGCGAGCAGCGTCGGGCCGACCACCAACAGCATCACCACGATGCCGGTGTCGACGGACCAGCCGGTGACGACCTCCGGCGCGATGATCGCGGCGCCGAGCAAGACCACACAGGTCGCGACCGCGATCGGCAGAGCGAACGCGAATGCCGACACCGCCATCAGATACGGCGCGAGAGAGAACACGTCCTCGCCGAGTGTCACCATCGCAGCTGCTGCCAGAGCGATCAGCAGCACGAAGACTGCGATCGATCTGCGTGCCCGTACCTCTTCTGGGAGATCTCGCCGAAACAACACGTAGACGCAGGCGAGCACATAGACCAGCGCGAAGCATCCGAGCACGATCAGGGTGACGATGCGCTCGGTTCGACTGAGCGTGTCCGAGGACACCACCGACGCAATGGGGTAGATCAGGAACAACAGCCAGACGGCGGCAAAGCCCCACCGCACGTCTCGCCACAGGTCGAGGCGACTAGGTCTGCGTCCCCCAGAGGTTTCCTTCGCCGCGGGCCCACTTGGGGACGATGAAGACCCCGCTCGCCTCCACGGTGACTCCTTCGGCATCAGAGATGCTCCCCACGACGAAGGTCTTGTATTCCTCGTCGCGGTCGATTCGCGCCTCGACCCGAAGATGCCCCAGCGGTGTTGCGCGCAGGAACTTGATCTCGATCGTCCCGGTGAGGTTGGTCCGGCGCCCGAAGCTGCCGGTCTCTCCGAGGATGTGGTCGAGCAGCAGGGCAGCCACACCACCGTGAACGAGGCCGGGAGGGCCCTCGTAGGCGGCGCCCAGGTCGACTTCTGCCCACGAGCTGCCCTCCCCGTCGTGATTGATCACCATCGGCGGCGCCGCGGCGTTGCGTAGTCCTACCGCCGCATTGCCCCACGCCATGCTCTTGCCCGTCGGAGTGACGCGCACCCCGTACGGACCGTCGAGTTGTTTTGTCCGCAGTCGCGCGGTTGCCGCCTCGATCTCGGCCTGCACGCCGAGGAGCGTGTCCTCGTCGACCTCCGTGCGGATGGTCGCGTCCACCAGGTCACGAACAGCCTCGGTGAACGAGCCGTACAGGCCACGAAGCCGGTCGAGTTCTGCGTCGTCGACATCCTCTTGCGCGAAGTGCAACATGCAAGAACTAGAACATGTTTCTGTTTTGGTTGTCCAGGATCAAATTCGCAGAGGTCAGATGTTGTCGTCGGTGTGGTACGACGTGAGGCTGGGAGCGCCTGCCAGCAGCGGGCCCAGTTCGGTGATCGCACCTTCACCCGCCCGGAACTCGCGGTACTTCGCGTCCTGTTCCACCGACGCCCACCGCTCGAGGATCACCCAACGCGTCGGATCCGCCGCATCGACGAGGACCTCGACGGATTCGCATCCGTCGAATGCCCGTGTCTCGTTCAGAGCCCGCTTGAACACCGCCGTCGCTTCTTCGAGGGCTTCGGGCTTGAACTTGACTTCGAGGAGGGCAGTGAGGGACATGTGGACTCTCCGGTTTGTGGTTGCGACGTGTGGTCCCTGTTGAAGTTACCTACTGACGCGCCGTGCTCTTGCGGTAGTAGTGAATTGCCGCATATCCGAAGATTGCTGCCCATGCCGCAATGTTCACGAAGCACACCAGCAGCGAGATGTGATCGCCGTATGCGGTGACGCCCCCGGTGATCGGGTAGTTCGCCAGTTGGCT
Source organism: Williamsia limnetica (assembly GCF_003217475.1). GTDB lineage: Bacteria > Actinomycetota > Actinomycetes > Mycobacteriales > Mycobacteriaceae > Williamsia > Williamsia limnetica. Next base: position 190,716 of record NZ_QJSP01000004.1, read on the forward strand.
CACCCCGAACATCGGCGTGAACATGGAGAACGTCAGCATCGCGCCCTTGAGCGGGACGAACACGTTGCCCGCGAAGGCCAGCAGGGTCAGGACCCCGCCGAGCACCTGCGTCGCGGCATCAGATCGCAGGGCGCTGCCGACCGCCAGGCCGAATGCGGCGAACAGCCCCGAACCGAGCCACCCCAGCAGGACGGCGGCGACCCAGTCGCCGATCGGAGCACTCGCTCCCGTGGCGACTCCGACTGCCGACAACAGGATCAGAGGGAGCGCTGCGACGGTCAGTGCCACGAGCACTTTCGACACCACATAGGCGGCTGGTGTCATGGGCGTCATCCGCAGTGTTCGTGTCCAGCCGGCCTGCTGTTCCAGGGCCACCGATGCCGCAGTGGTGGTCGTGGCGAGGATCGCACCATAGATCGCCATGTGGATCATGACGTACGCCGCGGTGTCCGCACTGCCTATCTTGTCGCTGCCGTAGTCCGCGGTGGCCCCGAAGATGAGGTACATCAGGGTGGGCACGGCCAACGTGAAGATCGTTGCTCGTCGGTTACGCATCACCCGGCTGAGGTCGAGGCGGACATACGTGGTGGAGAAGCCTCGCTGGACTGCGTGCCGCGAGCGAGCGGTCGGGGTGGTCAGGGTGGTCATCAGCTGATCCTTTCGGGGGTTGCGGTCTGCGAGTGCTCGCTGGTCAGCGCGACGAAGGCGTCTTCGAGGTTGTGAGAGGTGATCTCGACCTCGCGAGCGCCCGTCGCGGTGAGCAGATGGCGGGCCAGCGCATCGGAGTCGGGCGTATGGAGGTGGTGGCGCCCACCGCGCTCGCTGACGTCGGTCAGTTCCGGGAACGTCGCGCGGACCATTTCGAGATCGTTGGGATTGAGGATTGCCGAGACGGTCCGGCCGCTTGCCTGGGCGCGGATACTCGCCGTCGATCCGTCCGCGACGATCTGACCTTTCGCCACCATGACGATGCGGTCGGCGAAATCGTCCGCCTCTTCCAGGTAGTGGGTCGCGAAAACCACGGTCCGGCCGCTCTGGGCGTCGGCGCGCATCGTCGCCCAGAAGGACCGACGTGATTCGACGTCCATCCCGGCTGTCGGTTCGTCGAGCACGATCAGGTCGGGATCGGGCAACAGCGCCAATGCGAACTTCAGTCGCTGCTGCTCACCACCGGAGCACTTGGAGACCTTGCGGTCGGCGATGTCCGTCAGCCGGGCTCGCTCGACGACCCGGTCGACGGCGGCGGCTGCCCCGAAGGTGCCTGCAACGATGCGTACGGTCTCGGCAACGGTGAAGTCGGGCAACAATCCCCCGGTTTGCATGACGGCGGCGATTCGTCCGTTTCCCGCAGCTGTCACGGGATCGGTACCGAAGACTCGGACGCTCCCCGAATCCGGTGTGGACAGTCCGAGCATCATGTCGATGGTGCTCGTCTTGCCTGCGCCGTTCGGGCCCAGGAACGCGACTATCTCGCCCGCCCCGATGCGCAGGTCTATGCCGTTGACAGCCCTGACGGGCCCAGTGGATGAAGCGAACGTCTTTGTCAGTCCGCTCAATTCGATTGCGGGTGTGTTCATGAGAAGAACATTGCTGCATCCGGGACGGGCCCACCCACTGCCGATGTCACGAGAACCGCATGACAGATGTCATGCCGCTGCTATCTCCCGTCGACGGAGAGGATCACACTATGGAGTTTTCAAACATCAAGCCGCGCAGGGGTTGACCTGTGCTGCGGTAGTACCTTCGCGCTGCGTCGTCGTGTGGAGCTTCTCGTGAACTTGTGGGCCGTTTAGGCGGCGAGCGGTTCGTTGGTCATGGTGCGTGTGGCATGGGACCGCATGGGCGTGCTGGTGCCGGGTTTGATGAACCAGGGGTGGCCGTCGTGTCCGAGGAACACGGTCCAGCCTTTGTGGTGGATGTAGTTGTGATGCCGTCTGCACAACAGAACTGTGTTGGTCAGGCTGGTCTCACCACCGTGACTCCAGAACGTGATGTGATGGGCATCGGTCCAGCCGGCGGGGCAGCCGCAGCCGGGGAACGCGCAGCCTTTGTCCCGGGCGATGAGGGCTTTGCGAATGGCGGGTGTGACCGTCCGAAACTCACGCCCCACCTCCAGGGGTACGGCGTTGTTGTCGAGCAAGATCTTGGTGATCACCGAATCACACGCGGTCATCTGCGCGGTCGGCACCGAGACCGGACCCGTCCACTCGAACGTCGCGGGCGCGGTCGGGACTTTCGCGCCCACGATGCCGTTCATCTGAAACGCCAGAAGCTGCTCCGCCGAGACGGTCATCGTCACCCGAGGTTTGACGCCGCCTTCGGTGGGCCGGTCGTGGTGGGCGAAAAACACGTCCAGGATTTTTCCGAGGGCTTCGGCGAGACGCTGCGAGGTGCTGCGCGGGTCGGGTGACCCATCCGGTTCAGGCACGGGCTTGGCCAGCGGACGCAACGCGGTCGCCAGTTTCTCCCCGAGGGTTTTGTCCACGTCCAGGGTGCCGTGGGTGCGGCCGTCATCGCCGGTACCGAACGACACCTCGTTCAGCTCATCATTCTCCGCATCGGGCACTTCTTTGTCCGGCGGCGACAAGGCGATCGCCATCTCATGGGCCCGTTCAATGACCGCGGCCGGCGTCGAGATACGGGCCTCGGTCAACAACCCACGGACACAGTCGTCCCGATCGGACTCCGACAGGTCCGGGTCGCGGCGGTCGATGTGATGCAAGCCTTTGACGATGGCGTCCACGTGCTCCCCCGACAGAGTCCCATCCACGGCATACGCAGCGACCGAGGGAATGGAGCCGAGGGCGCGACCGACCCGTACGTAGCGGTGCGCGACAGCCGGTGATACCTGCACCGATTGCAGCAATGCCGCGGTCGAATCCGCACCGAGTGTCTTGGCCACACCACGCTTGTCGAGATCAGCGGTGAACCGAAACAGCAATGCGTCCAACACATTCTTCGCCCGCAGCGCGCACACCGTCTCCTCCGACAACGCCACATCGTCGAGCGGCGCGAGCAGCAATGGATCAGCCGCCATCGTTGATAAGTGTTCGAACAACCCCCGAAAGTTCATGACTCAAATCTACTGCAATCTCGGCATTCGCACAAGGGTTCGAATGTATCGATTTCATTGTCTTACAACGGTTTTCGAAGTACCATGAGCTGTCCGCAAGAGAATATCAAAGGGGTACGACATCGCCGGAAACGAACGAGTAGGGCCCGCTCGGCGGCGATTTCGGCACGCTCGGCGGCTACGGGAGGACAATTGTCAGACACTGTGATCCGCATCGGTCCCGCTTTGGCTGTTGCAGTTGTGTTGTCGGCGATCGCCGCCACCGCAATCGCCTACCTGGGAAGGACCGGGCATCATCGCGCAGTGGCGTGGGCGTCGGTGCGCGCCGCCGTCCAACTCGGGTTGTTGGCGCTGGTTCTCGGCGTCCTGGTCCAGCATCTCTGGGCATCAGCAGGATTCGTTGCCATCATGGCGCTTGTCGCGGCGTGGACCTCCGCGGGACGCGTGCTAGACCGTCGACCAACGGTGGGCGAGGCCGCCACAATGCTGCTTCCGGTGGCCGCCGCGTCGATCGTGGTGGTCGCCATTCTGGTTGCGGCCGGGGTACTTCCGTCCACCGGGCTGGCTGTGATACCCAGTGCCGGCATCATGATCGGTGGGGCCATGAACACCACGTCGCTCGCGGGCCGTCGCGCCTTCGACGAACTCTCGGCTCGCCGAGGTGAGGTCGAAGCGGCGATGTCACTGGGCATCTCCGACTATCACTCACGGATGGAGGTCTGCCGCAGCGCCGCGGCAACCGCACTCGTCCCCGCGCTCGACCAGACCCGCACGGTGGGTTTGGTGACCATTCCCGGAGCATTCGTCGGGATGGTGCTGGGCGGTGCATCACCGGCGGACGCAGCGGTCATGCAACTGTTCGTGCTCTTCTCGATCCTCGCGGTGAGTTCTTGCGCGCTGGTACTGACCACCGAGCTCGTCGGTCGCGCGACGCTGCCCCGCGCCGCGGAAGCCCGTCACGTTTGAGGGTCGTCGCCGGTCTGTCCGGTATGACCCCACTGATCCGCTTCGGCCTGTTCATCCTCTTCGTCGTCGAGTTTGTCGTCGGACTCTGGAACCAGGTGTTTCCGGCGTCGTTCTACGACAACTTCCCGACGGTCGACCTCACCCCGCCGTACAGCGAGCACTACGCGCGTGACTTCGGCGGCGCCACGCTTGGTATCGCATTGTTGCTTCTCATTGCGCTGATCAAGCCACGCGCGGCCTTCGTCATCCCTGCCGCCGCCGCATACACCGTCTTCGCACTGCCCCACTTCCTGTTCCATCTGGGCCACACCCACGGCGCGACGACATCCGAAGTGGCCGCTCTGACGTTCGCCAACGCGTTCGTGTTGCTCGTGGGTGTCGGCGTGATCGTCCTGACCGTGCTGCGCGATCGCCGCTCCCCCGCCACGGAACCACCGAGTTGAGGCGCGATGTCCACCTATCGGCGGACATGGGATTCATCCCCTCAACGGTCCATTGGCCCGACACCGGTTCATCCTCCCGGGGCACATAGTTGATTCATCGCCGACAACAAGCCGGAGAGAATCACGAGAAGTACTGCCAGACAGGGAGAATGAAATGACAAACACCACACGACGCACCCTGAACCGCATCGGCGCCGGTTGCCTGGGAATCGCAGCGACTGCGGCGATCGGATTCGGGGTAGCGGGCGCAGCCAACGCCGGCACCGTCCCCGTCACGCACCCGGGTGAGCCGTCCATCGCCATGACGATCAGCAACAACACCAACCAGACCGAGTATCTCGTCGGGAACGAGTCGTCATCGGGCGGTTGGGTGAATGGCCCCAAGGACACCCTGGCGCCCGGGGAGAGCGAGACCATCGTTGCGGTCGCGGGATCCGAGAACATTCTGGAGACCGATGTGGAGTACCAGATCGGGGCGACCGGTCCGGTCGCGACGTACCGGGTCGTCGATTCGCAGATGGATGGGGCGAGCACCTTCGGCTCGGGCATCAACGGTGACGGGTCGACGAATTACGTCCTCATCCCAGGCATCCAATCAGCGTTCCCCAACGCCAACGCCACCTTCACCCTCAAGTGACTACCAGGGCTGGCCGGGAGTGCACCCGTTGTGCGCTCCCGGCCGCGGTGTTGACTTCAAGCCGACGTGAAGTCGCAGACTGGGCGCAGCACCCGCCCGACGACACGAGGGATCACGATGACTTTCACGAACGCCGAGATCGAGTACCTGACCAGCCAAGATCTCGGCAGATTGGCAACCATGCAGCCGAACGGGACCTTGCAGGCAAGCCCGGTTGGTTTCACGTGCAACATTGATCTCGGCACCATCGACATCGGTGGTTTCAACATGGCAGCCAGCCAGAAGTACAAGAATCTGGCGACCAATCCGACGGTTGCCTTCGTCGTCGACGACATCGCCTCCAGAGATCCCTGGAGAGTGCGCTGCCTGGAGATCCGCGGCAGGGCCGAGCAGGTCGAGTCCGGGTCAGAGCGCGGCAATCAGGGACCGTTGATCCGGATCCATCCGACCAAGATCATCTCTTTCGGCCTCGCCGCCGGCGACATGGACGTCGAGCCCCATCAGATCACGCCGCACAAGCGGAACCTCCAATAGGTTCAGCTCGCGTAGGACTTGCGCATCATCGCCAACAGATCGTCGATGCGGTCCGGCGGCGCGTCGCGTTGCCAGGCAAGCCACACCGACACCGGCTCGACGTCGACGACGCGTCGGTACACCATGCCGGGCCTACGATACTGGTGCACGGTGGATTCCGGCGTCATACCGATGGCCTGACCCGCGGCGATCGCCGTCATCCACTCGTCGATGTTGTGGGTCGTCCGAACCTCTACCGGCCTGCCTGCGAACAAGTCGCCCGAGGTGGTCCCCACGAGCGGATCCACCGCAATGATCCTGTCTTCCAGATCTTTCAGGTTCAGCCGCCGGCGTCGAGCCAATGGGTCCGATGCAGCGATTGCGGCATAGCGATTCTCGGTGCCGATCAGTTCGGTGGCGATCCTGCGCACCGAAGGCACTCGCCGAAGCACCGCCGCTTCTACCAGCCCCTCGTGGAGACCGGCGCTCGCGCTCGTGGACTGCACGAACACCAGCGGGTTGCCGGGATGTCGGGCCGACCAATCCCTTTGCACGGCAACGGTGTGCGCGCCGAGCACGGCGAAGTGATAGCCGATCCGGAACTCACCGGCGGGGCGCGACAACGACTCCTCCAGTCGCGCGACCTCGTCCAGCACCCGCCGGGCGTGTACGAGCACTCTGGAACCCGCAGTGGTGAGCGTCGCCTCCCGCGGGCCTCGGTGGAGGAGCCGCGCGCCGATCGATGCCTCGAACCCCGCGACCGCACGCGACACCGCGGCCTGCGAGAGCTGCAGGGCGATTGCCGCGTCGGTGAAGGTGCCTTCGTCGACCACCGCGACGAAAGCTCGGAGCTGATGCAGATCCGTTGCCATACGCCAAGCGTATAACGCATGCGCGTCAGGCATTTTTGCTGTGGGCGTACGCGGGCAAGACTGGGTGACATGAGCACCGATCCAGGTGCGGTCGCAGTCTCGGGGGCCGCCACCGTAGCGCCGTCCGATACACGTGCCACCGCGGGCGGTGTCGCGCTGATGCTGACCGGTGGACTCAGCAATCAAATCGGTGCGGGTCTCGGCGCACATGCCTTCGCGGCGGTCGGTCCGGCGGCCGTGGTCGCAGTGCGGCAGGTCGTGGCCGCAGCAGTGTTGCTCGCCATCGCCCGACCGCAGGTGCGAGCACTCCGGTGGCCCCAGTGGCGGCCGGTGCTGTTGCTCGCCATCACCGTCTCGACCATGAATCTGACCCTCTACCTCGCCATCGACCGCATCGGGCTGGGCCTGGCGGTGTCGCTGGAGTTCCTCGGCCCGCTGCTGGTGGCCATGTTCGCCTCGCGGCGGCGAGCCGATCTGATCTTCGTGGTGATCGCGGGCGCCGGGGTCTACATCCTCGTCTGGCCCAGCCCGTCCACGGACTACCTCGGCGTCGGGTTGGGCCTCATCGCGGCTGCGGGGTGGGCGTCGTACATCGTGCTCAACCGTGTCGTCGGCACGCGGTTACCGGGTCTGGACGGGGCCGCCTTGGCCACCACCGGTGCCACCCTGATCTACCTCCCTGTACTCGTACTCACCATCTCGGCCGGAAAGCTGACGGGGTCGACGCTCTGGTTCACGATCGGCGCCGGCGTGCTCGCATCAGCGGTGCCCTATGCCGTCGACCTGCTGGCGCTTCGGCGGGTGCCCACCGGGCTGTTCGCGATCTTCACCAGCTTCAACCCGGTGGGGGCCGCCATCGCGGGAATGGTGGTGCTCGGGCAGTTTCTCGGCCTTCACGAGTGGCTCGGCATCGCGCTCATCTCGGGCACCAACATCGCAGTCATCGCCAGGTCGCGAGGTCGCCGGCCGCCCTCGGATCCTGCACCCGAGCAGACTGATTCGCCGATGACGCGCCCGGTCGTGACAACCCCTTAGACTCGGCGGGACACCGGAGGAGGTGATCCGATGCTCGAGATCCGACCCAACTGCGAATGCTGCGACCGCGACCTGCGGCCAGAGGACGAAGCCTGGATCTGCACCTTCGAGTGCACGTGGTGTCCGGCGTGCGCCGCTGGATTCCCCGATCGTCGCTGTCCCAACTGCGGCGGCAACCTGTCCGTACGACCGATCCGGCCCGCAGCTCTGCTGGTAAGGCACCCAGCTTCGACGACACGGGTGACGAGCGACAGTTGCGGTGAACGCTCGGGCTGATCGGGGCCCCGCCGAACCTACTTCGTCGAGGCCGACGACGAACGTACCTTTGCCCGCAGCGCGAACAACTGTTGCTCGTCTTCGGTTGCACCGGTGACCGTGTGAGCGAGCGCGGCCGTGATGAGATCGTGGTCGGAGTCGGTCCACCTCTCGCGATGCTGGTGTTCGAATTCCCCCCACGACGGGACGGTGAACTGTTCGACTCGAACGTCGGAGTCGCCGCCGTGGCAGTACAGACCCCACGAGTACGCCCCGGTCCGGCGACGAGCTCTGCCCACCGCGATCATCTCCTGCTCGAACTGCTCGAGTTCGCCCGGCCGCACTCGGAACGTGTTGGTGATGATGACGGGGCCGTCCTCCGGTTCGGGCCCGAACACAACCATCGGCGTCGGCCACGCAGTGGACACCCCACGCGGCAGCGTCCCGGTCTCGGGGCGCAGCGGCAGCGCCTTGACACTCGCTGCCGCGATGACCAGCAAGACAGCCGAGATCAACAGACCGGTAGCAAAGCCGGTGTGCGAGGCGATCACGCCCCAGATGAACGAGCCGAGCGCTTGGCTACCCATGAACACGAGCAGGTATATCGACATACCCCGAGCCCGGACCCACGGGGCGAGCGACAGCTGGATGGAGGCATTCAGCGTGGTCAGGGTACCGATCCAAGCCGCTCCGGCAACCAGTAACAGGGGCAGCACCGCCCAGATCGGGAGGTAGGCCACCGCCACGACCCCCACCGCATAGGCGACGGCCGATCCGACCAGAACACCGTTCGCCGACAACTTCTTACGCACCCGGGGGTACACGACGACCCCGATGAGCGCGCCGGCACCGAGTAGCCCGAGCACCAGGCCGTAACCCGACGCCCCGAAGTGTAGGTTCTCCGACGACGCCAGCGGTAGCAGCGCCCACAGCGCGGAGGCCGGGAAAGCGAACAACGCTGAGCGCAACATGATCCGGCGAACGACCGGCGCTGACTGGATGTAGTGCATTCCGGTGACCATCGACCGCCCGAACCGTTCGCGGTCGACCGCCTTGTTGTCTGCTGGTCGCCGCCACCAGATCAATGCGCCAATGATCGCAAGGAACGTCAGTGCATTGATTGCGAAGACGGCACCCGGTCCCGCCGCTGCCACCAGTACGCCACCGATCGCCGGGCCGACGGCGCGAGCGCCGTTGACCGTCACGCTGCCCAGGGCGGACGCGGCCGGAATCTGTTCCTTGGGAACCAGTTCCGGCTGGATTGCCTGCCAGGCAGGAGCCGACAGTGCCGATCCACACCCGAGGAGGAAGGTCATCGCCAGCAGCATCACCGGTGTCAAGACGTCTGTCCAGGCCAAGAAGGTCAGCACCCCCGCGGCAAGCGCGGTGTACACGCTCACGGCGATGAGTAGCCGGCGCCGGTCGAGCAGGTCGGCCAGGCCGCCCGCCGGAAGCGCCAGGAACAGGGTGGGGAGCAGACTCGCCGTCTGCACGAGCGCGATGATGACCGCGCTGCTGTGGTGCTCCACCAGGAACCACTGCGCGCCAACGGTTTGCATCCACAGGCCGATGTTCGACACCAGCTGGGCGATGAAGAGCATCCGGTAGATCCGGTTACGCAGTGGCGCCCATGCCGGATTTCCGGTCGACGCGGCGGTGGTCATGACGACGCACCTGACTCGACGCCCGCAGACCTCGGCGCTTCCCGGATCGCAAAGAGATTTCCGAACGGATCGAGCAGCTGGCACAGCCTCTCGCCGGTGAAGACGGTTTTCGGGCCCCGGTGGGCCACTGCGCCGTGCGCGGTCCAGTCGGCGACGATCGCGTCGACGTCCGACACAGTCCAGTACGCGGAGACGCCCGTCGGCCCCGGTGAGTTGAACTCGTCGGACTTGTGGATGGTCAGCCTGACCCCGTCGATGTCGAAGGCGACCAGGGCACCACCCCGCACCACCGGTTCGCGTCCGAGACGGGTGGTGTACCACTCGACCGCTTCATCGAACTGGTCGACGAAGTAGAAGATGTTGCCGATCGGCCCCAGGGTGAGTGCTCCGGTCATGGCTTCGAGCCTTCCGTTCCGCTGTCGAGATCCAGTGTTTCAGGACAGGGCGCCCGCGGCCGGGGCTTCCTGCGGCGAGGTCACTTCGGACAGGGCTTCCTCGATCACGGCGACGACCTCTGCCGGCTTGGCGATCATCGCCAGGTGCGGAGCGTCGATCTCGACGACCTTGCGCAGGCCGGCACGCTCGTATCCGAAGCGCTCGACGTCCGGGTTGATGGTGTGGTCGTCGCGGCTGACGATGCCCCAGCCGGGCTTGGTCTTCCATGCGGCGACCGGTGCAGCCTCACCGAAAGCAGCTGCGGCCAAGGGTCGCTGAGATACTGCGAGCACCTCTGCCTCTTCCTGGGTGATTCCGGCGGCGAAGATTTCGTGGAAGGTCTTGATGTTCACCGATACGTCGGTGCCGGGTTCGGCTCCCTCGATCGGGAACGGCGAGTAGACGAGATTGGCTGCCAGATCGGAGTCGGGGAATCGACCCTGCAGTTCGCCGAGGCTCTCGCCTTCTTCAAGCGCGTAACCGGCAACGTAGACAAGTCCGACGACGTTCTCTGCGACCCCGGCGACGGTGATGACTGCTCCGCCGTAAGAATGTCCGGCCAGGAGTACGGGGCCCTCGATCTGCTCGACGAACGAGCGGATGTAGGCCGAATCACCGATCAGGCTGCGGTTCGGCACCGGCGGGACGAGCACGGTGTGGCCTTTGTCGAGCAGGCGTCGGGTGACCGGCGCCCAGCTGGCGCCGTCGGCGAATGCGCCGTGGATCAGAACGATTGTCGGTGTGGTCATGGTTTGCTCCTGCGAGTGAAGTGGGACGCGATGCGGGTCTTATTCGGCGATGAACTTGAGAATGTCTGTGTCCAGTGCCTTCTGGTAGTCGCCGTAGATTCCGTGTGGAGCTCCGGGGTAGACCTCGAGGCGGCCGTTCTTGACGAGCTCGATGGACTTCTTCGCGGCCGCGGCGATGGGCACGATCTGGTCGTCGTCACCCTGAGCGATGAGGATCGGGACGTCGAGTGCTTTGAGGTCGTCGGTGAAGTCGGTTTCGGAGAACGCCTTCACGCAGTCGTAGGCTGCCGCGAGGTTGACGAGCATGCCCTGCCGCCAGAAATCGTCTTTGGCTCCCTGCGAGACCTTGGAGCCTTCGCGGTTGGCGCCGAAGAACGCCTCGGCGAGGTCCTTGTAGAACTGCGAGCGGTCGGTCAGGACACCGTTGCGGATGTCGTCGAGCGCCTCGATCGGGGTGCCTTCGGGGTTGGTGTCCGACTTCAGCATGACCGGGGGCACGGCGCCGGCGGTGATCACCTTGACGACGCGGCCTTTGCCGTACTGGGCCGCGTAGCGGACCACTTCGCCGCCACCGGTGGAGTGCCCGACGACAACCAGGTCTTTGAGGTCCAGCGCTTCGACGAGTTCGGCGAGATCCTTGGCGTAGGTGTCCATGTCGTTGCCCTGGTAGGTCTTCGACGAGCGGCCGTGTCCGCGACGATCATGGGCGATTGCCCGGTAGCCGGCGTCCGCGAGCAGCTTGAGCTCCACCTGCCAGGCATCCGACGAGAGCGGCCAACCGTGGCTCAACAGCACGGGCTGGCCGGTGCCCTGCTCGGTGTAGTAGATCTCTGTTCCGTCGGTGGTGGTGATGTACGGCATGGTGTCCTCCTGCGGTTGGTGTCTCGCTCTTGTGAGAACAACTCTCGTCCATTCGGACGCGGACGTCGTCGCTGCTGGCGTCCAAACAAGGGGAGGTATTTCGGCGGGTGGGCATACCAGCTAGCCGGTAGTCGGCCGAATCAAGCTCGGGTCACCTGGGCGAGACAGGTATCCGTGCCACCAGACTGGTACCGACGCCCTGTGGACTCGTGATCGTCAAAGTTCCACCCACGGTGTCGATTCGGTCGTGCAACCCGATCAGTCCCGACCCGTTGCCTGCGTCTGCGCCGCCGTCACCATCGTCGGTGACCGTCAAGTCCAGGAAACCGTCCTCCGACGCCGCGGAGATCGAGATCTCTGTTGCATGCGCGTACTTCGCGGTGTTCATCAACGCCTCGGCGACGACGTAGTAGGCGGCCACCTCCACGGTGTCGGGCAGGCGGGTGGGTATCGAGATCGTCAGTGACACCGGCACCGGTGACCGTCGCGACAGGGTCTTGAGCGCGGGACCGAGCCCGCCGCGGGACAGGATCGCCGGATGTATCCCTCGCGACAGTTCCTGTAGATCGGTGTGCACATGGGACAGCGTTTCGACGCTGCGGTCCAGCTGTTCTCGCAGATCCTGGTGTTCGGGCGGCACCGCCATCTGAGCCGCACGCAGTTCCATGCCGAGCGAGACGATGCGTTGCTGAGCGCCGTCATGCAGGTCTCGTTCGATCACTCGCCGCGCCTGATCGGCGGCCGCCACGACCCGAGCCCGCGACTGGGTCAACTGGGCGCGGGTCTCGCTGTTGTAGACGGCGGTGGCCACCAGTTCGGCGAAGTCCGTCACCCGCTCCTCGACGTCCGGCGCCGGCCTACGGTCGGCAGCACCGATGATGATTGCGCCCCAGGTGCACCCGTCGATCTTGATCGGTACGCCGAGCCCGAAGCGGAACCCCCGTCGTATCAATCGCTCGGCCATCGGACCCGTCGCCTCCGCGTAGTCGACGGCCACGCTCGTCCCGGCAGCCTTGACGAGGGTGCTCGCGTTGTGTCCACCGAGCGGCAAGCGCTCCCCCACGATGAGGTGATGACCTCGGGGGCCACCGTCCCACGCCGCGAGCACCACACAGGATTCGTCGTCGCCGAAACGCACCAACGACACATGCTCGACGTCCAGCCCATTCGCGAGTTCCGCTGCTGCGGCCGGGTATACGACGTCGGGCTCTCCCCGCTGGGCGACCAGCGTCGCGACCCGCCGCAAGGCTGCCTGCTGGCGTGCCAGGGATTCGGTGTGTTCCCCCAATTCGTGCCGGTCGCGCGCCGCTGCGAGTAGCGCTTCGAGCGCGGGCACGATCCGCCGGACGCGTCGCGTATCCGACGCCGAGAGCACCGCGGGTACCAGCAGCGACCCAGCGGGAACACCCTCGTCCAGCAGATCGATCCGCTGCTGGTCGGGCGTCACGGAAGCATCGGCAGGGCCGAGGACCGCATAGGGAGAGGGGAGGTCGAGAACCTCGGTCAGGCGAGCGCTCGCGGTGCTGAACATCTCCGGCGACATCGGCTCGCGCAACATGGTTCGCGCAAAGGCCGCCATCATGTCGGCTTCCCGGCGTCGTTGATCGGATTCTGCTGCACGAAGCCGAGATTGGCCTACCAGAACATTGGTGAGCAGCGCGACGCTCGTGAACACGATCACCGCAGGCAACAAACTCTGACTGTTCTCTGAAACATGGACGTACGCATAGGCAGCAGCACTTGCGATGGAGGTCGCGATCGCGATACCGAAGCCCCACCCCGCCGACAACACCAAGACGCCGAACAAGAAGACAGCACCGAACGCACTGTCGGGAGCGATCCGTTCCAGCAGGAACACGATCACCATCTCGAGTGCGATCAACCCTGCCGCGACAGCGATCCCCCACGCGACGGGCGGGGTGCTCGGGCGCAACACAGTGGTGACAAGCCGATCTCGCCAGGTCCCACCGTCGTGATCACGCACACGGCGATCGTAGTGCGTCTGCGGTCATCGAGCGGAAGTACCGCTAGCGGGAATGCCTCACAGCGCGTTCTCTGACACCCTCGGAAGAGTGAAGCCTCCTGACCATCGCTGTCTGATCGTGGACGACAGCACCGCATTCTGCGTCGCGGCGCGCGGAGTGCTGGAGGCTGCCGGGATGACGGTCGTGGGGACGGCGTCGACTCTTGCCACCGCAATCGAGTCTGCGCGGTCCTCTCGTCCCGATCTGATCTTGGTCGATATCGACCTGGGCGGAGAAAGCGGTTTCGACGTCGTCGAGGCACTCCACGACGACGACCCGCGGTTCACCATGATCTTGGTGTCGACGCACGACGAAGAAGATTTCGCGGACATGGTGGAATCGAGTTCAGCGGTCGGATTCCTGCCGAAGTTCGAGCTGTCTGCCGATCGCATTCTGGGAATTGTCGCCCGCGAAAGGAACGGTGCCTGACCTCTTGGTCAGCTCATGGCGTCGAGGTAGAGGATGACCGCACGGACTCGCCGGTGGTCCTCGGACGTCTCGTTCAGGTCGAGCTTGTTGAGGATGCTCCGGACATGCTTCTCGACCGTGCCCTCGGTTATCCACAGCCGCTTGGCGATACCGGAGTTCGAGAGTCCTTCGGCCATCAACGTCAAGACGTCGCGCTCGCGGCTGCTCAGGACCGCCAGTGGATCGTCACGCCGCTTCGCGGCGATCAGTTCGTGGACGAGCGCGGGGTCGATGACCGAAGCGCCGTTCGCCACCCGGCTCAGCGTGTCGACGAAGTCCGCGATGTCGGTGACCCGGCTCTTGAGCAGGTACCCGATTCCCTTGCCGCTGTCGAGCAGTTCCAGCGCATGGTCGACCTCGACATGTGCCGACAGAAGCAGCATCGCGACATCGGGAAACTCCTGTCGGATCACCTTGGCGGCATCTAGACCTTCGGCGCTGTGCGACGGTGGCATTCTGATGTCGATGATGGCCAATTGCGGAGGCGCCTTGCGGACCAGCGCGAGGAGTTCATCGGCATCACCCGCCTGTCCGACCACGTCGAGCCCCGACTGGCTCAGCAGACTCGCCAGGCCTTCCCGCAGCAGCAGATCGTCATCTGCCACCACCACCTGAAGTCCGTCCACACCGTGTCCTTCCGTCCGCACTGCGCTCGGTTGATCCTAGTGTCGCGAGGAGGAAATCTCTTACCAGGCGAACCCGCGGCCGATTGCCTTTCCCGACGAGAACACAATGGTGTCAAAATGGCTTCATGGCCGCCGTCGTACGTCCCTACCGGGGTGTCGCCGCACAGACGCGTCGAGATCAGCGCCGCGAACAGTTGCTGCAGTCGTGCCTCGATCTGGTGGCCGAGTCAGGCGCCACCACGATCACCGTCGACTCGATCAGTGCCAGGGCGGGCCTGTCGAAGCGCTACTTCTACGAGAGCTTCCGCGACCGCGACGCCATCCTCGTGGAGGCGATCGACGACGTTCTCGGGCCTCTGGGTACCGCGCTCGTTGAGCAGCTCCCTGCCGAGCTGTCCACCGACGAACGTATCGCGCATGTTGCGTCATCCCTGGTCAAGGCCCTGACCGCAGATCCCCGCGCGGCATATCTCTATACCTCGGCGTCGGGGAACACCACATTGGAGGCGCGTCGGCGTCAGATCGTCGATGAGCTGACGCCCCTGCTCATGACCGAGGTCCTCGGCACCGATCCAGACAACCCGCGAGATCGCGCCTCGACCATCCTGATGGTCGCCGGTGCGACTGAACTTCTCGACCGCTGGCTACGGGACACACTCGCATTGACCGAGGACGAGTTCATCGAGACCTTGACTGCACTGGGGCAGAGGCTCGTCGGTCCGATATAGGTGTTGTTGCGATCGACGGAAGAGTCTCGGGCCTATTCACCCACCGAATCGACCGCAGCGACGATCAGTGCATCCACGTCGGCGTCGAAAAGATCCAGCGCTCGAGTCGAGGTGAGCATCGCAATCCCGTGGACGGAAGCCCAGAGCCCCAACGCGCGTTGCGACTCCGCCTGCCCACCGACCAGCTTCGCCAGCGCATCGACAACCGGGACCGTCTTGTCACGAAGGTCTTCTCCGGCACCCTCGAGCAGATCGTGCCGGAATATCAGCGTGAACATATCTGGACGACGCCGCGCGAAAGCGACGTACAGGCGGGCCATCTCGAGTAGTCGTGCGCGGGTCGGCTCCGTAGAACCCGACAGCGCGGGTCCGAGTTCAGCTCGCAGATCGGCGAATCCCGCTTCCGCGATCGCAGCCAGCAGCGCGCGATGGGTCGGGAAGTAGCGCCTCGGCGCGCCGTGGGATACGCCGGCGGCGCGTGTGATCGCCCTGAGCCCGACGGCCGCCACTCCACCATGCTCGAGAAGTTCCACGCCTGCCTGAACGAGCCGCGCCCGCGTACCAAGATCCTCAGCCATGTAGACATTGTCTATCATTTGGACGTAGACAATGTCTACGCATGCAATCGACGAAGGGGCTCACTCACGATGTGGTACTGGATACTCAAGTTTGTGCTGGTAGGACCCGCGCTGCGAATGGTCGCCCGCCCACGTGTATCCGGTATCCATCACATACCAGAGCGAGGCCCGGTCATCATTGCGGCCAATCATCTGGCCGTGATCGACTCGTTTGTCTTGTGCCTCGTCATCAACAGGCGGCTGACTTTCCTCGCCAAAAACGAGTACTTCACGCGGCCTGGCTTACGCGGCGCCCTGCAACGCTGGTTCTTCACGGCTGCAGGTCAGGTACCCGTCGACCGTTCGGGCGGAACCGCCGCGACCACTGCCTTGGATGCCGCGACGTCGATCCTGGAGTCCGGTGGTGTCTGGGCCATCCACCCTGAAGGCACGCGGTCACCGGACGGGCATCTGCATCGCGGACGGACGGGCGTCGCCAGAGTTGCCGCCCTGACGGGCGCGCCGGTAATCCCCGTTGCCCTACAGCGCACTGCGCGGGTACGTCCCTGGCACCGCACTCGTGTCATGATCGGACCGCCGTCGGAACTGCGCAGAGAGAGCGTTCGCGCCGGCACCGATCAGCTGATGATGCAGATTCGCGAGATGTCCGGGCAACGGTATGTCGATACCTACGCACGTCGGAGGTAGCTTGTCCCGGCAGATCTGCACACGGCCCCACCCAAAACTGGGGTGATTTGTACTCACCCGCGGGAGAGCAAGCCGTCGACACCAACCGACCGCTATTCGTCAGGTGGGTCGGGTGACTGGACCCCGAGTCCTCGTTTCCGTTGTTCGAGTTGGGCTTTGCGGCGTGCGAGCATCGCCTGCCGGGCTTCGATCAAGGCCTCGTCCGGGTGATGGGCACGGTTGACCCGTGGTGTTCGCTCGGGGTCCAGGAACGCCGGCGGGATCCACGCGCAGCGGCCGGCGTCGGGGCCGTCGGTGATCATGACCGTCTGCCACTGATGCTCACCAGGTCCCACCAGCTTGTGGTGCTGTGGGCATGCCGGGGCCAGGTGTGTGATGTCGGTGAGCCCGCCGAGGGCCCATTCGACGGTGTGGTGGGCCTCGGCCCACATCGCCGGATTCGAACATCCAGCGAACGAACAACCCCGGTGCGCAGCGAACATCGCGATACGTTGCGCCTCGCTGGCCAACCGTTTCGCCCGACCGAGGTACAGCACTTCGTTGCTGTGGTTGGCGAACACCGCCAACGCCTTATCGCTACGCGCAGCCAGCTTGATGGCATCGCTGATCGGCAACACCGTCCCCGTGGCGGTATAGACCAGATCGTGGCCGTACGGACGCGACGACCCACCAGCCAACGTCGGCAACCACTCCCGATCCTCCCAATGCGTGCCCGGGTCAGGCTCCGGCTCCGGCTTGGGCTCGGGCTCGGGTTTGGGCTCGGGGCGGGCGTCCGCTTACTGCTTGCGCAGAGCCTCGTCGAGTTGGTCTTTGGTCATATTGATGATCAACTGCACCGGCAACCCACGATGAGTCTTACCCAACTGCCCCGACTCGAGCAGATACATGAGCATTGCTTTGAGCGCATCATGATTGCGCTGCGACTGAGTACGAAGGTCGTTGTCGGCCGCCGCCTGCAGGACCACAGGATCGAGCGCTGGATCATCAGCAGCGCCTGACGGGGACAGCTCATCGTCGGGGTTGTTCATCCCCGGCGCCGCCCACACCGCCAACATCACTTCCATCAGTGCTGTGGTTGTCGGATCCAGATGCCCGGCCACCTTCGCCATCAAATCCGTCGCCGGCTTACCCAGATCCACACCCCGCTTGCGCGCCCGATCGACATCGTCAGCGAGGGTGCCGTCGGGATCGAGATAGTCCACGATCCGCTCACCGATCGTCTTGACCTGCCCCGGCGGATACTTACTGCACAGATCCGCCAACGCCACCTCGGTGTTCGCGCGCTGCTCGGCATCGATCTTGTGCGGGATCGACGCCATCACCTCGATCACCACCCCGACATGATCAAGATCAATCACCCCCGCAGCGAACAACTCAGCCGTCTCCGGGAACCGCGGGGCGATGACTTCACCACTGGGGGTCACCGACGGGGTCAACGCATCCATCGCCTCCACCCGCGCCCGGGCTGCACCCGGACGCATCCGCGTCAACGACGTCAACACCGCCGCTGGAGAGGAACACCCCACCGTCGAATACGCCCGCCGCACAGATACATCCCGCAATACCGGCAAACTGGCTGACTGCAACCGCCGCGCCGCGATCTCCAACCGCTCAGTCAACCGCACACACTCAGAATCAGAGAACGCCGTCGAATCCAGCTCGGCCAACAACGCGATCGCAGCATCAAGCCCCGACACCGCAGCAACAACCGGCGAATCAACAACAACACCCTCCGACACAAAGACCCCCTCCCCAGGGAACCGAGAACCAGACGCAGACAACAACAACCAAAAAAATGATTCGCCGTCAGAAGAGTTTCTCTACGCCTGACTATACCCCAAAAAATGCGATTGTGTCGAATCTTTGTTCGAGTCAGCAGCGTGCGAAGGGGCCGTCCTGATGAGACGTCAGTTTGTCAGCAGTGATCAGCTGCGGCGCCTACGCACTTTGCTGCGCAGACGCAGCGCACCGGCGCCCAGGACAGCGATGAGGAATCCTACGACCGCGGCGAGCAGCAACGCCACGCCCTGGGCGAGATCGAGATTGAGGCCGAAGAACTCGATCTGCACCTGTTCGGTGTTCTGGGTGACAAAGACGATGAAAGCGACCACCAGCACGGCGGCGACGATCAGTCCGAATATCGTCGATATACGACCGCCTCTTCTCGGGGCGGAGGTCGTGGTCGTCGTGCCGGTGCCGGTTTCGTTGATCGGGGTGTTCATTTTCTGGTCCTCTCGCGTGATGATGACCGATAGCTACCCCGCTGTTTCGATTCACAAACCGCGCCGAATCACACCAGCACTTTCGCCGAACCAGTCGTCAGTCCCGCGTCAGCAGCGGCAGCAGTTCTTCGGTTCTCTGGTCAGTCCAGCCCGGCGGCTGCAAGATCGCCGACCACGCGTAGGGAATCGCAGACAGGTAGTTGTGACCGTGTCCGTCGGGGACGCCGGTGGCCACCGCCATGTCCGCCGACACCTGCAGAAACGTCACGAAAGGTATCCACTGCATCGACGACAGGACGTCACGGCCTCGGTCTTCCCGTAGCCAATCCGGTTTCTGCAGGATCAGATTGGGCGACCACCA
The DNA here is from genome assembly GCF_003217475.1 of Williamsia limnetica. Taxonomy (GTDB): domain Bacteria; phylum Actinomycetota; class Actinomycetes; order Mycobacteriales; family Mycobacteriaceae; genus Williamsia; species Williamsia limnetica. Next base: position 209,913 of record NZ_QJSP01000004.1, read on the forward strand.
GGCGATCGGATCGGAAGCATGCTGGAGGTAGACCACCCGCCGGTTCTCCTCCCACGGGGCGTCCGGGCGACGGAGGTCGGACTCCTCGGCGATGAAGCGAACATTTTCGCCGTTCTCGTACACCGGCAACCATTCCGGCGAACCCGGGTCGCGATTGCCGGACGTGTCGTCCCACAACGTGTTGTTGAAGGTCGGACCGACGAACAATGCTCCGTCGGTGCGGGCGGCGACGTCGGGGATGGTGCCGAACGCCGACTCCCCGCCGAAAGATCCCAGGCTCTCGCCGAAGACGACCAGTTTCGGCTGCTCGGCCTCGGGCATGTCCTGTACCCGCTTCGACACCGCCTCGAACAGTGCTTGACCGGCTTGTCGTGCGCGCTCCTGGTCGACAAGGAAGGAAAGCCAACTCGGCAGGTACGAGTACTGCATGCTCACCGTCGCAGTGTCGCCGTTGTACATGTACTCGAGGGAGTCCACAGTTGCCCGGTTGATCCATCCAGTTCCGGTGGTCGATGCCACCGCCACGACAGCGCGGTCCAAACCCCCGGCCCGTTCCAGTTCTCGCGCAGCAAGTTCCGCGTTGGCCCGCAGGTTGTCGCCCGAACCGAGTCCGACGAAGGCGCGGACGGGCTCCATCGCCGGCGCGCCGTTGAAGTCTTCGAGTGCGTTCTGATCCGGTCCGTTGGAAACGAAGATCCGGCCCTGTTTACCCAGCGAGCCCCACGAAACGAACGATCCCGGCCCTCCCGAACGCACTGTGCTGGTCGGCGGTGACGAATCGGCCGTCGTCTCGTCGTTCACCGCCGCGAAGGTACTGTTCAGCCACTCCATCGAATAGCGCGCCACGACACCGTTGAGTACCACCACGGTGATCGCGACCACGACCGCTGCACCGACGAACGCCGAGATACGTGGCGGTGCAATTCGATTGAGCCTGCGGACCAGCAGTCGGACCAGCGCACCCCAGGCCTGGCCGATCGTCATCAGAATTACGAACACCACGATCGTGATCACCACACTCGTCGGGTACGCCGTCCACCGCAGATGTTCGACAGCCATGAGGTCTCGGACCTCGCTCTGCCACACCGAGAACCAATAGAACATCAGCGGGATGCAGACTGCCGACGCTGCGCCGAGTCCGATCCACCACCCACGATTCGGACTCGGCCAGGGCTCGGTCCGCGACATCATGAATCCGGCCAACCAGGCACCGAACACCCCGAGTGCGTACCCCACGGCCGCCGATCCTCCGCTGACCACACCCTGGAACAGCGGTCCCCTGGGCAGCAAGGACGGGGTCAGCGACAGCAGGAGCAACACCACTGCCACCGCCATGCCGCTGTACGCGTACCGATTCAGTTGCCTGCGCCACCACGGCGGCGATGGCGTCGTCTCGGGGTTGCTGTCCACCGCGGTATCGGTCGTTTCCACTCACGACATGATCCTCCGGGAGCAGACGGTCAGGGCCCGGGGCCGTCACATCAGGCCCCGTCTTCCTTCCGGACATACGCGACCAGCGCGTTGGCGTGCCCGTGTCCGAGCCCGTGATCGGTCTTCAACCAGGTCACGAGTTCGCCGTGCTTGGTCAGGGGTGAACTCCTGATCAGCGTCAGCCATTCAGCAACAGGTCGCCCGTATTTCTTCTCGATCGATGGAAAGTAGGAAGCGGGTCCTTTGGGCGCGGTCATGTGATGTGTCCTTCCAAAGCTCAGACGCACGCGGTGCGCGTCGTATTCGGTTGTGATGACCCTGTCCGTCGCCGGAAGTAATCGGCACGTCCGCGGTCGGTACCCGTTACGTGCCGATGGCGATCCCGCGGTCATTGCTGTCCGCCCACCCGGATACGAAATCCCTGAACCTGGCCGCGGCGGGACTGATCGCGGTATCGCGTTTCCAGATCAGCCCCACTTCGCGAATGTTCGCCGGGCCGTCGAGGACGATCAACGCGACCCCTGCGGGGAGTTGCGCGTCATGTTCGACCGGCATCACCGCGACCCCGAGCCCTGCTGCGACGAGGCCCGCGACTGTCGCCAACTCAGTGGACTCGAAGGTGATCTTCGGACGAAAGTCCTCTGCCGCACAGAGCTCTTCCAGAATTCTGCGCATCCCGAAGCCGGTTTCCATCGCAACGAAGTTCTCCTCACGCACATCGGCGATCGTCACGCTCTCGCGCTGGGCCAGCCGGTGCCCATCGGGAACCGCAAGGCCGAGGTGCTGCCGCATGATGGGAGCCCATCCGACGTCGACGTTGTTCGGCCTCGGCGAGACGATGGCCACATCCGAATCACCACCGAGAACCCGTTGCAGGATGTCCTCGGCTGCACCCTGGGCCAGCCCGAAGACGACCTGAGCGGACTCGCGCCGGAATTCTCGGATCAGCGTCGGCACCAGCCACATGCCGAACGAGTGCAGAAATCCGAGATCGATCCGGCCCGCGACGGGATTCGCCAGTTCGGCCAGCTCGTAACGGGCGGCGTCGATCTCCGCAACGGCCCGCCGAACGTGACCGAGATAGATCCGCCCGGCAGCATTGAGCAACAGGCGCTTTCCCTTGCGGTCGAACAACTTCACCCCGAGATCGCGTTCGAGTCGACCGAGCTGCCGCGACAGCGTCGGCTGGGTGGCATGCAGCTCGTCGGCGGCAGCGGACATGTTCTCCAGTTCTGCGAGTGTGACGAACCACGTGTTCTCCATGCCTCCTCCTTATGCTCCCATCGTATAAGACATGTGCAATTCATTCATTTCCGCTACAGCTGCATGCCTGGAACTGTGGACACAGTGAACGCAACCGATACCTCCACCGCGCGCTGCCTGCCCGCGCCGGCCGGTCATCGGGTCGGTGAACGTGGTTACAAGCGGGCCACCCTGGCGCTGTTCGCTGCCGGCCTGGCCACCTTCATGACGCTGTACTACGTCCAGGGACTGCTGCCGGTGTTCTCCGAGCACTACGGTGTGTCGCCGGCCACGTCTGCGCTGGCGGTATCGGTGGCGACCGGACTGCTCGCCCTCGCGATCGTTCCGGCGAGTGTGCTGTCCGAGCGATACGGCCGGGTGCGCGTCATGACCATCTCGGCGGTCTCCGCAACGCTGCTGGGAGTCATCCTGCCCTGGGCTCCGACATTCGAGGTGCTGCTCGCGGGGCGGGCCCTGCAAGGACTCCTGTGCGCGGGCGTACCCGCCGTCGCCATGGCATACCTCGCCGAAGAGATCGACGCGAGATCGTTGGGCACGGCGATGGGCACCTACGTCGCCGGAACCACGATCGGCGGTCTGGTCGGCCGCATGATCCCGACCCTCGCGATCGACATCACCGACTGGCAGTGGGCGTTGGAGATCGCCTCACTCGTAGCTTTGCTGTTCGCGGTCTGGTTCGCGCGACAGGTACCGGCGTCGCGGCAGTTCGAGCCGAAGCCGGTCGCGCCGAGCCAGACATTGCGCAACCTCGCCGCGCACCTGCGCGACACTCCACTGCTCTGCCTGTTCGGTCTGGCGTTCGTGCTGATGGGCGGCTTCGTCACCGTCTACAACTTCCTGGGCTACCGGCTCATTGCGAGCCCCTTCGATCTACCGGCGACCCTGGCCGGGTTGGTCTTCCTGCTCTATCTGGCCGGCACCGTGTCGTCGGCGACGGCAGGCCGCATGTCCGACTCCCTGGGCCGCGGTCGGGTCCTGGTCGGTGCCATGATCCTCATGGTCGGCGGACTCGCGCTGAGCCTGCCCGACTGGTTGCCCACCGTTCTCGTCGGCATATTGCTCTTCACCGCAGGCTTTTTCGCTGCGCACTCAGTCGCCAGTGGTTGGGTGAGTGCCCGGGCGATCACACACCGCGCCGAAGCATCGTCTCTGTACCTGCTCGGCTACTACCTCGGCAGTTCTGTCGTCGGCGCGCTCGGTGGGGTCGCATTCACCCTCGGTGGCTGGATCGGCGTTGCCGGATATGTCGGAGCCTTCATGGTGGCCGCGGTGGTCCTGACGTGGATTCTCGTCCGTACGACTCACCGCTGAGACCGCGCCCCGGGCACTAGACTCGTCGGTAGCCAGGTAGTACCGACACCAAGGAGCCAGCCCATGCCCGACGAGTCCCCGGCAGTGATATTCGTATTGTTCGGCGCCACCGGGGATCTGGCCAAACGCATGGTTCTGCCCTCGTTCTATGAGCTGGCGGTGGAAAATCTGCTGCCCCGCTCGTGGGCCCTCATCGGGAACGGCCGCGGTCATCGTTCCGATGACGAGTTCCGAGACCACATCAAGAACTCGCTCACCGAGTTCGCCGCCGCACCCGACGACGACCAGTGGGAGACGTTCGCGAAGAACGTACATTTCGCCGGCGGTGGGTTCACCGTCGACGACCCGGGCGATCTCCCCTCGGTCATCGACGACCTGCGCGAAAAACTGGGTGGCAGTGTCCAACTCGTCCACTACATCGCACTTCCTCCGACGACGTTCATCGACTACACCGAAGCGCTGGGGGCGCATCAACTCGCCACCGATGCCCGCGTGGTCTACGAGAAGCCATTCGGCACGTCTCCCGACAAGTTCCGCGAGCTCGACGTCGCCGTCCACAAGGTGTTCGACGAGAAGCAGGTCTATCGAATCGACCACTTCCTCGGCAAGGAGAGCACCCAGAACCTGCACGTGCTGCGATTCGCGAACGGCATGGTGTCGGGCGTCTGGAACCGCGAACACGTCGAGCAGGTGCAGATCGATGTTCCCGAGACCCTCGACATCGACGATCGTGCCGAGTTCTACGATGCCACCGGCGCGTTCCTCGACATGGTGGTGACACACCTGTTCCAGGTCGCCGCCGAGGTCGCGATGGAGCCACCGGTGAGTCTTGCCGCCGACGACCTGCAGGAGGCCCGCGAATCAGTGATCGGCGCGTTTCGGCCACTCGATCCGGCCGAGGTGGTCTACGGACAGTACGAGGGTTATCGAGACACCGAGGGAATCGCTGCTGACTCGACCCGGGAAACCTTCGTCGCAGCGCGCCTCTGGGTCGACACCGACCGCTGGCGCGATGTTCCGTTCATCCTGCGCACAGGCAAGATGCTCGACCACAGCGCCCAACGTGTCAGTCTCGTTTTCCGGCGTCCCGTCGATGGTCCGATCACGGATGTACCCGCCGACGGCACGGTCCTGACGTTCGACCTCAAGGGTGACGGCTCGATCGACATGACCATGACGGTGAAAGAACCGGGGTCGGGGACCGCGTTGTCGACCGGGCATCTGTCGCTGCCGCTCGATTCCGTCGCCGACGGCCTCTCGCCGTATTCCCGGCTGATCAACGACGTTCTCCGCGGCGACCGTTCGCTGTTCACCAGGCCCGACGGGCTCGCACATGTCTGGGAGGTCGCGGCCCCCCTGCTCGCGAACCCACCTGCGCCACAATCTTATGCGCCACACTCATCGGGCCCTGCCGCCGCTGCGGAACTCGCCGGGAGCTGTGGGTGGGTCAGCGCCTGACGCGACCCGCCGGTGGTATCCGATCCCCCAGCGCGACCCGGGATCCCTTGGCGACAGAGGCATTCATGCCGATGATGGTGATCTTCTCGCTGGGCACAGGCCTGGCCCGGGGCCGACCGCCCACCGTTGCGCCGGCACCCACCACGACGCGCTCATCGACGATCGACCAGTCAACGCTCGCGTTCGCCCGTATAACACTGTCTGCGAACACGATCGAGTCGCTGACCGTGGCGCCTCGTTCGACGACCGCGCCCGGCCCGATCACGCTACGCCGGACGTCACCCAGAATGTGGGCGCCGCTGCTGATCATGCTGTCGACCACAGTGGCGCTCGCGGCGATCCGGGCTGCCGAGCGCTGGGGTTGCCGGGTCAGGATCGGCCACCGCGAGTCGGCCAGGTCGATGGTGCCGTCGATGAGATCGCGGTGGGCCTGCATATAGGTCTCAGGGCGTCCGGCATCGATCCAGTACCCGGGCATCCGATGAGCGACCGTCTTGCCCCGGTCGACGAACCATGGCACCAGGTGCTCGCCGAAATCACCCAGCCCGGTGTCACCGTCGTCGTTGTTGTTGTCGTTGGTGTCGCCTATCAGTTCTTCCAACGCCGCCACGAGTACTTGCGGGTCGTAGACAAAGATCTCGGCCGCGATGACGTTCGTCGTAGCCTGCTCCGGTTTGTAGGCGAAGCCCGTCACCTTTCCCTTTTTGTTCGCGGTGACAGTTGCGTGCGATGACGCCTCGTCGCGGGGGCACGTCGTGGTGACCACGGTGCATTCGGCACCGGCGTCCCGATGGGTCCCAAGTGCGTCTTCGAGATCGAAGGAGTAGACGTGATCGGCGCTCATGACAATCACCACCTCCGGCGCGCGATCGGCGATCTGCCCGCGTATCCGATACAGCAGATCGGCATTCCCGGTCGCGAACCCGTCCTCGGTGTCGTCGTCACTCGTCTCCTGAGGCAGGACGAATCGGAGGCCGCCGCTCGTGCGGTCGAGATCCCACGGCCGCCCACCTGCCACCTGCTCGAGCAGCGAGTGGGCCTCGTACTGCACGCACAACCAAACCTCGTCGATTCCGCTGCGGTGCAAGCTGGAGAGCGGGAAGTCGATCAACTGGTAGTTGCCACCGAAGGGCAGCGCCGGTTTTGCTCTGCAATCGGTCAGCACGTCCATTCGTGAACCCTTGCCACCGGCTTGCACGATTGCCACCACATCAGATCTGCCCATGGACCCCAGTGTGCCCGTAATGTCCGGATCCGACACCCGCAGTCGCCCCCTTGGGGACCGGTGTCATTTCGTGGGGTCGTGTCCCCAGTTCATGAGCGAGTAGCGCCACGCCGAGTCCTTCACATCGCCCGAGGGACGTTGCGCCAGATGTCGGTGTACATAACCGACGACCTTGCGCATGTGCGCGGCGTCGTCGTCGGTCAGGTCACTTTTCTTCGAGCGCTCGATCTCCACTATCCGTCGTCCCGACGCGTGACCCGTCGACTCGCCGCCTGACCCCTTGTCTCCGACCGACTTCGACTCAGGAGTGTCGAGAAACTCCGCCAGCTCCTTCGCCGTCATGTTCACCGCGTCTCGCCATTCGTCCCATACCTCGGCGACAGCATCGTGCGTCTTCGACGTCATCGGCTCACCTCTCCTAGATCGACGTTCCGACCGCACTCCGGAGGTACCTCGACCCGGCAACGTCGAAACGCACCCGCTGATGCCGAGCACCTAGCGATCGGCGAAAGGATCATTGTCCGCATCGGTCTGCGGCTCGTACTCGATCACCGCGGCGGCATGCTCCGCGAGTTCGTTGCCGACGAGGTCGGCGATCAGTGCGGCTGTCATGTCGATTCCTGCCGCAACTCCGGAAGACGTCCACCGGTCCCGGTCGTGGACCCAACGAGCTCGCCGCTCCCAGTTGACCAAAGTTCCCTGTGTCGCAACCCAGTCGAACGACCGCTTGTTGGACGTCGCTCGATACCCGTCGAGCAGTCCTGCCGCCGCGAGAATCGCCGAACCAGTACACACGGACGTCAGCAGGTGTGCGCCGCTGACGTAGGTACGGAGCTGCTCGAGGTATCGGTCGTCGTCCACCAGTGGTCGGGATCCGATTCCACCGGGCACCATGACGATGTCGGGTGTCGCTGCACCGACAAAGCCTGCCGCCTCGACTCGCGTCCCCTGCGAACTCGCGATCAGTCCTGCTTCGGCGGCCACCATGGTGACCCGGAACTGCTCGGGCAGCACACTGAGGATCTCCACGGGACCAAAGACGTCGAGAAGTTCAAAGCCGTCGAACAGGACCACTGATACCTCGCGCATCTGCCGATCCTATCGACTCGGCCCGCCGATTGATCACCACAGACATTGGTAACGCGTTCCTCAACCGGACGGACCGAGCCCCGCGTTGAAATGTTCGCGGTAATGTTCGGCCGCTTGCGCCAGGACCTCCGCTCCGAGTCTCGCTATCGGGATGATATCGACCACCAGGGGCTCGTGGTCGGTGCCTCTGCCGATGACGGTTCCTTTGAGGATCCACGGAAAGCGCTCAGAATCACGAGCGATTTCAGCGTATTTGTAAATGCGTCTGGAAACCCAGTCCTGTTCCGGCCGTGGCCACCACGGCTCGGGCGTCAGCGAGGTCACGGACCAGCCGGGTAAGAGCACATCCGCCTCGAGATCGCGGCTGTGTCCGAGCATCGCATCGTCGTACGGGCCCCGTGAGTAACGAACGAAGACCGGCGGTTCCGAGATCACGTACTGGGTCAGCCAGGTCAAGTTGTCGACAACGGGCAGCCATGTGCCGCCTCCTCCACCGGCGGCCGCATGCGCTGCGTCGACGTTCAGATCCATTCCGATCCCTGTCAGGCGACGTTGATAGTGACTACGGAATCAGATACCCGTCCGCCCCCGCGGCAAACTCGCACGTGTTTAGTCATCTTCCTAACAAGGAACTCTGGCTTCAACAAAAGAACTCTGGGCTTCAACAGAAGAAATAGAACGAGAAAGGAAATGCCATGCCTGCAGGACAAACCGGTTTCGACGACCTCACCTTTGATCTGATCTCGGTGCAGTATCACTCGCTCAAAGCCGGGCACGATTATGGCCAGTATGTGCGCGATGCCCGCAATGCCGGGCGCGACGACATTGCCGAGTTCTTCGAACAGGTGATGAACCAAGATTCCGAGCGGGCCGCCCGCTGTCACGAATTCCTACGTGGGATCGAAGGCTGACCATGGTGAAAGTTGTCTCCACGTCGGCCACCCTTCCCGCCGCAGATGGCTTCAGGTCATCCCCCTGGGTTCGAACCACTCAGTTCCGCGTCCCGCTGGGCGAGCCCCTGTGGAACTCGGATCTGGAACGATTCACGTTCTTCGAGAAGGTCGCCCGGTCGGCGGCCGCGGCGCAGGGCCAGGAGTTCTCAGATCTGCTGGCGGTCGATGATGGTGCCCCCGGCCGTCTTTCGACGATTCGCTACCTCGTCGATGATCGGGCGTCCAGGTGAGCAGGAGGGCGAGCGCGAGCAGGATCTCTGCGAGGTCGCCCCAGTAGTACATGAGGGTGCCCCCGTCCCGTAGTTCACTCGGCGGGGCATCCACGCGGACAAAGATCCCGGCGTACAGCATTTGCGCCAGCACCGCATGGCCGGCGATCGCGATCCCGAGGACGACGAGTCGCCGGGGTACCGATGGGCGGGACGGTCCGGGGTCTGGTCCTGCGATCATCCACGCGAACAGGTATCCGGCGACGAAGAAATGCACGTGGACCGCGGTGTGCACGAGCGGGTATGAGTCGGCGAAGGCATACAGCGGCGTCAAGTAGAGCACCGCCAGCCCGCCCACATTTGCCACCAGCAGGGTGATCGGGTTGATGACCCACCGCAGCGGCTTCCAGGCGAGTGCATGAACGAGCGCTCGCCCTCGCCGGGCCGAGACCGTTCGCAAGTACAGGGTCACGGGGGCGGCCATGACCAACGCCAAGGGCGCGAACATCCCGATCAGGAGGTGACCCGTCATGTGGTCGCCGAAGGACTCCGACACCGACGGGCGTAGCGCGACCATCAGGATGACGATGCCCACCACAAAGCTGGTCGTCCGCCAACGACTCCAACCGCGTGGCTCGCGCTGTTGTCGTGTCGCTACAACGAGGTAGACGATTGCAGCAGTGGCAAGCGCAGCGTAGGTGAACCACACGCCCCAGTCGGTGGAAGGCGCGGTGTTCGCTCCGTGGGCGAGGGCGTTCACGCCGCGTTACCCAGGTCCAAGGCCCGGGCAGATCGTTGGATCAGCCAGCCGACCACCACCAAGGCGAGTCCCAGTACCAGGAATCCGAGATCCCACAGCGTCTGGTGCTCACCACTGCGGACATGGTGAATGCCGAGGACATGATGGTCGATGATGCCTTCGACCAGGTTGAACAGACCCCAACCGACCAGCACCCAACCCCACAGGGCCCGCGAAGTCCACACTCTTCGCCGTGCGGTGGTGACTCGCGAGTAGAGCAGCGCGAGCCCTACGAGTACTGCGAGCCAGGTGAAAGTGTGGAACAACCCGTCCCACACGGTGTTCATCTGCAGCCCGTGGACCGTGTCGGCCGGATAGCTGTCGACACCGATACGGTCGGTGTCGGTGCTGGTGAGCATGTGATGCCACTGCAAGATCTGGTGCAGCAGAATGCCGTCGACGAAACCGCCGAGACCGACACCCAGCACTATGCCGGGCAGCCTCAGTGACCTCGGGTGGGCCTCCACCTCTCGATCAACGCGTACGTTCCTGCTGTCCCCGGCCGACTTCGTCATGCGAGGGCGAGTACCCATTCACGCGCCGGAGAATGCGCCGGACATCCGAACAGCCCTCAGGTGACGTCGGCGCCCTTGCGCGGTGGGCACCCATCGAGCCAGGCGTTCTCCGCCTCATCGAAGACCCGCGAACGGGCGAGGAAACGAACCCCTTCGGGCGCCTCCAGGCTGAATCCGGCTCCCCGGCCCTTGACCACATCAAGGATCAGCTGCGTGTGTTTCCACAGTTCATATTGGTCGCCCTGGATCCACACCCGCACGGCGGGTAAGAGTTCGGGCAACTCGATCTCGCCGAGTAGGACGTCGCGGCTCCCTACCCGGAACTCACCCGAGGGGTAGCACATGGGCGCGGATCCGTCACAACATCCACCGGACTGGTGAATCATGAGGCCGCCGTGGAGCTCCGACAACTTGGTCAGGAGCTCCACGGCGGAGTCAGTTGCGACGACTCTGTCTGTAGCAGTCATCACAGGTCCTTAATTCGATGAAAACTCTTGCGGCTCTGCGGTAAAGGCTCTTCGATCAGAAGAAGCCCTTGGCCTCCTGAGCGTAACCCACGAGCAGGTTCTTGGTCTGCTGGTAGTGCTCGAGCATCATCAGGTGGTTCTCGCGGCCGATACCGGACTGCTTGTAACCACCGAAGGCGGCGTGTGCCGGGTAATCGTGGTAGGTGTTGGTCCAGACGCGACCGGCCTGGATTTCACGTCCCGCACGGTATGCGGTGGCACCGTCACGCGTCCACACACCGGCGCCGAGCCCGTAGAGGGTGTCGTTGGCGATGGAGAGCGCGTCGGCGTAGTCGGAGAACTTGGTCACCGACAGCACCGGGCCGAAGATCTCTTCCTGGAAGATCCGCATCCGGTTGGTGCCCGCGAAGATCGTCGGCTGGATGTAGTAGCCGCCTGCGAGATCACCCTCCAGCTCGACGATCTCACCACCGGTGAGCACCTGGGCACCCTCTTCTTTACCGATCGACAGGTACGAGGAGATCTTCTCGAACTGATCGTTGGAGGCCTGCGCGCCCATCATGGTGTCGGTGTCGAGCGGGTTGCCCTGCTTGATCTTCTTGGTGCGCGCCACGGCGAGATCGATGAAGTCGTCGTAGATCGACTCCTGGATCAGTGCACGGCTCGGGCAGGTGCAGACCTCACCCTGGTTGAGGGCGAACATCGTGAAGCCCTCGAGTGCGCGGTCGCGGAAGCCGTCGTCCTGCGCCATCACATCGGCGAAGAAGATGTTCGGGCTCTTGCCACCGAGCTCCAAGGTCACCGGGATGATGTTCTCCGATGCGTACTGCATGATCAGGCGGCCGGTGGTGGTCTCACCGGTGAAGGCGATCTTGCGGATGCGGTTGCTCGAGGCGAGCGGCTTGCCGGCCTCGACACCGAATCCGTTGACGATGTTCAGGACGCCGGCCGGGAGCAGGTCCTTGATCAGGTCGACCAGGAACAGGATCGACGCCGGGGTCTGCTCGGCGGGCTTGAGGACGACAGCGTTGCCGGCAGCGAGGGCGGGAGCCAGCTTCCAGACGGCCATGAGGATCGGGAAGTTCCACGGAATGATCTGTCCCACAACGCCGAGCGGCTCATGGAAGTGGTACGCCACGGTGTCTTCGTCGATCTCTGAGATGCCGCCCTGCTGGGCGCGGAGAGCGCCGGCGAAGTAGCGGAAGTGATCGATGGCCAAAGGGATGTCGGCGGCGAGGGTCTCGCGGACGGCCTTGCCGTTGTCCCACGACTCGGCGACGGCGATCTTCTCGAGGTTGGCCTCCATGCGATCGGCGATGCGCAGCAGGGCGAGGGAACGCTCGGCGACCGAGGTCCGGCCCCACATCGGAGCGGCCTTGTGTGCTGCGTCGAGCGCCAGGTCGATGTCCTCAGACGTCGAGCGAGCGACCTCGGTGAAGGTCTTGCCGTTCACCGGGGATGGGTTCTCGAAGTACTGACCCTTCACCGGCGGCGTCCACTTGCCGCCGATCCAGTTCTCGTAGCGTGATTCGAAGTTCATCACGGCGCCTGGTGTTCCGGGATTGGCATAAACGGTCATGTTCGGTGCTCCTCTTTGCCTGTGTTGGCCCTCTCGTGACCCACCAGTGCGCGGCGGTCACGTGTGACGTAAGGCACACAGTACGACCGGTGTCGTTGCATCAAAGTTGCAACGACGATCACAGGCCCCTGATCTGCCGGGATAACCTCATCGCGTGATCCGCCACAACGTGCGCTCCGAGTGTTGGGGGTTCGCGGTGGGATCGACTCTGTTCGCAGTCGGCTCGGCACCGGGATTCGCGCACTGGGCGGGGGCGCCTGCCGCGAACGTCTCCTTCTTCGTCGGATCGTGGTTCTTCACATTCGCCGCGTTCGTTCAGCTCCAACTGTGTGGTTCGCTGCGTGGTCCGACCGCCTCGATCGCCGGGTCGCCGCGCGTCGGACGAGAGGTCCACCGATCCGAGTGGTGGTCGGCGATGGTGCAGTTCGCCGGCACGATCGCGTTCAACATCAGCACCGGTGCGGTGTTCATCGTGCATTCCGTGGTCGACGCCGACCGCTTCGGCTGGCGGCCGGATGTCTACGGATCCGCGGCCTTTTTGATCAGTTGTGGCCTGGCCGTGTTCGCCACCGAGCTCTACCGGCGCCGCGACGAGCCGGACGCTCCCGGCTGGACGGCCACTGTCCTGAACACCGCCGGCTCCATCGCCTTCGGCTTCTCCGCCGTCGCCGCCTACATCGACCCCGAGACCGGGAAAGTCGTTGCACCCTTCGTGGGCCAGGCCGGCACGTTCATCGGAGCACTCTGCTTCTTGGCCGCCTCACTCGTTTCTCTGCCACGTAAGCCGGTGGGCGCGCTAGCGTCGTAAGACGATGAGTGAACTCGATCCGCGCCACACCCTGCCGCCCCTGTCCTGCGTCCTCGAATCGGTGGCTGCCTCTCTGGGCGCCGCCGACCTCGACAACCGGTTGCAGCTGATTCCGGCCCAGTCGGCGACCGTCCTGTTGATCGACGGCCTGGGGGCCGAGCTGGTCGCGTCGCATCCCGACGACGCTCCTCACCTCAATGCCGCAGGTCTCGCCGATTCGACAACCGTCGCCGCCGGGTTTCCTGCCACCACGGCGGTCAGTATCACCAGCCTGTCCACCGGTCGGTCGGCGGGCACGCACGGCATCCTCGGCTACACATTCCGCGCTGGAGGCAGCGACGCCGGAACGCCGGTCCTGAACACGCTCCGCTGGTGCGTGCATGGCGACCACGACCACGACCTCCGAAAAACCGTTGTGCCCGAAGAGTTCCAGACACAGTCGACGATTTTCGAGCGGTGCCGCGCCCAAGGATTCGACACCGTCACCATCGTGCCCGGGTACCACGAGGGTTCCGGGCTCACCCGCGCCTCGTGGCGAGGCGCGAACAGGAGAACCGCGGCCGATCACCTCGACGAACTGCAGGCATCGATCCTCGCCGAGATGATGACCGCCGCGCCGACCCTGGCCTACGCGTACTACGGAGGTCTCGATCTCTCAGGCCACCTCGAGGGACCCGGGTCGCCGGCATGGCGTGAGCAATTGCGCCTCATCGACGCGATGGTCGGCGCTCTCGCAGACAAGCTGCCCGCCGGACGCCAGGTGGTGGTCACCGGCGACCACGGGATGATCGACACCGCCGCAGGCCGTTTCGACCTCGATCTCCACCATGAATTGGCCTTCGGAGTGACAGCCATCGCCGGGGAAGCCCGGGTACGGCATGTGTATTCCGAAGCGGGGGCAGCCGGCGACGTCCTCGACACCTGGACAACCATGCTCGGTGACCGCGCAATCGTCATGCGCCGCGACGACGCCATCGACGCCGGCTGGTTCGGATCGACGGTAGCGGGCGACCACCGGGTTCGGATCGGCGATGTGGTGGCAGCTGCCCGCGGCGACACCGCCATGATCCGGTCGGTCGCCGAACCCCTCGAGTCGGCGCTCATCGGCCATCACGGTTCCTGGGATTCCGCCGAGCAGCTCGTCCCGGCCATCGTCCTCCGCGGCACGCGGTGAACCAGCCACGGATCGGGGGCGCGGTTGCACTGATCCGTGCAAGCCACGCTGTCCCCGCTGTCGCGGTCACCCTGTTCACCGGCCTGCTGGCTGCCTCCGACGGCGCCGACAGCCGGACACTGATCGCCATCGTGGTCGCCATCTTCAGCGGTCAACTCCTCATCGGGTGGACCAACGACTTCCTCGACCGCAATCGTGACCGGCAAGTCGGCCGCTCCGACAAGCCCTTGGCGACAGGCGAACTCTCCTCCCGCACCGTGGTCGTCGCGATCACGGTCGCCGTCATCACCTGCGTGGTGAGCTCGCTCGCCTGCGGGTGGGCTGCGGGTACGGTCCACCTCGTGCTGGGAGTTGGATCCGGGCTCGCCTACAACGCGTACTTCAAGGCGACGGTGCTGTCGTGGATTCCGTACTTCATCGCGTTCGGCTCGCTGCCGGTCATTGCCTCGCTCGCGGTGCACCCCGGTGAATTGCCGCCCGCGTGGATGGTCGCAGGGGCGGCGCTGCTTGGCGTCGGCGCGCATCTGCTCAACGCACTGCCCGACCTCGACGACGACGCCGCGACCGGGATCGAGGGACTCCCCCACCGGCTCGGCAAGAAGCGGGTACCGCTGGTCGCTGCCGCCCTCATGGTGACCGCGACCGCCCTGCTGGTCGTCGCCAACTCGTCGACCTGGTGGCTGTGGGTGGGGCTGGCGGTGGTCGTGGTGACGTCGGGCGCCACGATGCGGATGCCGGGCCGCGCGCCGTTCTACGGCGCCATCACCGTCGCGGCGATCAACGTCGCGATGCTGCTCCTGATCTGATCCGGGCTGACCCTGATCCGATTCCGACGATTCGGCTAGCGTGATCAGATGCCCGTTCCCACCATCCTCGCCGGGCGCTACCGCCTCCGCGATCTCCTGGGTCACGGCGGAATGGGCGACGTCTACGACGCATGGGATGAGCGGTTGGGGCGCCCGATCGCCGTCAAGGTGCTCCGGCCCGAGTTCGCCGACAGCGCCGACGTCCGCATCCGCTTCGAGAGTGAAGCGAGCACGGCCGCCACCCTCAACCACCCCAACGTGGTCTCCGTATACGACAGCGGTGAGGACCAGGGCGTCCTGTTCATCGTCATGGAACGGTTGCCCGGCCGCACCCTGTCCGACGAGATCGAGGCGGGGCCCATGGCGCCCGATCGGATCCGCACCGTCCTGTCCGACGTCTTGTCCGCGATCGCCGCCGCGCACGCGGCGGGCATCCTGCACCGCGACATCAAGCCGGGGAACGTGCTGTTCTCGTCCGCAGGCATCGTCAAGGTCGCCGACTTCGGGATCGCCAAAACCGCCGATTCCGCCCATACGGCCACCGGTGAGGTGCTGGGTACTGTCGCGTACCTGAGCCCCCAGCGCATCGAAGGCCGACCTGCCACCGCGGGCGACGACCTCTACGCCGTGGGAGTTGTCGGATACGAGGCCATCACCGGGCGCCGCCCCTTCGCCGGCGACAACATCGCTTCGATGGCGCGAAACATCCTGCAGCATCGCCCCGAACCCATCGCCGCCATCCGCTCCAACGTGGATCCCGCGCTGGTTCACGCGATCGAGCGGGCGATGGCGCCCGATCCGGCAGCACGGTTTCCCACAGCGGGGGCAATGCTGGGAGTTCTACACGCTCGCTCGGTGCCGGGGCCAGCGCCGGTGCCTGGGCCGGGGCCGTTGACGGGGACGATCCCGTTCGCGGCTCCACCGCCCGGGCCCGCCCTGCCCCCGACTCGCGCGACGCCGTCTCCTCCCACGTCCGGTCGGCGGCCACTACTCATCGCCGGGGTGATCGCTGCCGTGGTCGCCGTGCTGCTCATCGGTGTGGTGGTGCTCGCCTCCCGAGGCAGCGACAGCCCTGCGACGTCGCCGTCGGGCATCCCGTCGTCGACAACGACGGCTCCGGCGCCCCCCGCCACGGGCGAGACGCCCCTCGATGACCCCACCACGACGGACACGGCGCCGGTGGTGGTTCCCGTTCCTGACTCCACCGACAACGGGAACGGGAGTGAGAACGGCAACGGCAACGAGAAGAAGCCCAAGAAGGACGACGACAAGAACTGACCGGCGGCACCACACTGTGCCGTCCACGAATTGTGGGTCGCCGCGACCGGCCGGTAGGGTTTGGACCGGTGTGCCGGGAAGTCTGGTCGGCCGCGCGCTGAAGGTCCCGCTGATGGCGGGTGGTGCGTGTTGCTCTTGTCCCGATCGACGACAACCGCGTCATGAGGTGGTTCTCCATGCCCGACAACAACTCTCAGCAACCCCGCAACACCCTGTTCGCACGGGGATCCTGGTCCGAGACCGCACGTATCTCCGACATCCTCCGCAAAGAAACCGTCGGCGGCGCCCTGCTGCTGGTCGCCACCGTCATCGCCCTGGTCTGGGCCAATTCGCCCTGGTCGGATTCGTACAGCGACCTCGGTGCGTTGCACGTCGGGACCGATGCCCTGGGCGTGCACCTTGATCTGTCGCTGGCCACCTGGGCTGCCGACGGGTTGCTCGCGATCTTCTTCTTCGTCGTGGGCCTCGAACTCAAACGCGAGTTCGTCGCAGGCGACCTGCGCGATCCTGCTCGCGCCGCGCTTCCGATCGCTGCCGCGGTCGGCGGCATGATCGTGCCCGCCGTCATCTTCGTCGCGTTCACCGCACACGTCGGCGACGGCGCGATGAAGGGCTGGGCCATCCCGACCGCCACCGACATCGCGTTCGCCGTCGCGGTCCTGGCGGTCATCTCCACCCATCTGCCCGCTGCCCTGCGGACCTTCTTGCTCACCTTGGCCGTCGTCGATGACCTGCTCGCCATCTCTGTGATCGCGTTCTTCTACAGCGAAGACCTCAAGCCGAGCGCTCTGCTCATCGCCCTGATACCGCTCGCACTCTTCGCGTTCTGCGTGCAGCGACGGATCAGGTCATGGTGGATTCTCATCCCGTTGGCCGTCCTGACGTGGGTCTTCGTCCACGAATCCGGCATCCATGCCACCGTCGCCGGCGTCGTGCTCGGCTTCACCGTTCCCGTCCTGCGGAGCCAGGCTGCGGGCGGGCCCGACGCCGGGCCGGGGCTGGCGGAGCATTTCGAACACCGGATCCGGCCGATCTCCGCCGGGGTGGCGATTCCGATCTTCGCGTTCTTCGCCGCAGGCGTCACCATCGGAGGGCTCGGGGGGCTCACCGATGCACTCACCGATCCCATCGCGTTGGGGATCGTGTGCGGTCTCGTCGTCGGCAAGACAGTAGGCATCTTCGGCACCACCCGGTTGCTCTCCTCCGTGAGCCGGGCGTCGCTCGATGCCAGCGTCAAGTGGATCGACGTCGCAGGCATCTCCATGCTTGCCGGCATCGGCTTCACCGTGTCCCTGCTCATCGGCGATCTCGCCTACGGCTTGGGATCCGAACGGGACGAACACGTCAAGATCGGCGTCCTCGTCGGATCACTGCTCGCAGCCCTCCTGGCGTCGATGGTCCTGCGGGCGAGAAACCGTCACTACCGCGCGATCCGCGAGCAGGAAGAGCGCGACGACGACCACGACGGGATCCCCGACATCTACCAGTGAGTTCAGATGCCGAAGCGACGATCCAGAAGTCGTACGCGGCCTTTGACGAGAGCTTCGTCGCTGTGGCCCGGGGTCAGGGTCTGCGCCCAGCGCCGCCACGCGGCCAGATCCTCCCGGCCGTGGACCGACCCCGTCCAGGCCCTCAGCAATTCGGGATCGCGGGCGGTCAGCACCGCCGACCGCAGGTCTTCTTTGAGTTCTTCGAAAAGGTCCCCGAGACCCGGTGCCAGCGACGCCGACAGCAGACCACCGCGACCGAACTTCTCGATGGCTCCGGACACATCGCCGGTCCGCAGCATGCGCCGCACCTGGCTGATGTCGGAGTCGACGGGCAGAGTCAACCGGTACGGCCTGGACGCGACGAGGTCGGCCCCGAGGTCACGGCGCAGCCGGGAGATCTCTGCGCGCACGGTGACCGGATCGATCCCGTCTTCGGCGAGCATGGTGGCGATCTCCTCGGTCCCGAGCCCGTCCGGGTACTCGCCGAGCAGCACCAAGATCTCTGCGTGCCGCCGCGACAACCGCAGCGCCGGACCGTCGCCGGTACGCCAGAAGTAGCGGTCGCCGTCGAGGACGAGCAGCGTCGGACCCGCGGGCGCAGGTATCGCGGGGCCGCCCGCGGTGAGGGTCCGCACCCTGAGCTCACTCTCGACCGCCGCGACCACCGACTTCACCATCGACAGCGCGAACGGTGCCGCCACGCGCTCGCCGCCGGTGACATCGATGACCCCGATGACTGCGCCGGTCACCGGATCGTGGACCGGCGCCGCGACGCAGTTCCACTCCTGGACGGGCACCGAAAAGTGCTCCGCGCCAAAGATCTGTACCCCGTGATCGACCTCCAGGGCCAGGCCAGGAGCATTGGTGCCTGCGACACGCTCTGCCCACAACGCTCCTTCGACAAAGTTGATGTCGCCGGCCTGATCCCTCGCTTTGTGGTCACCCTCTACCCACAACAGCCGACCCACGTCATCGGTGAGCGCCACCACTACGCCGGAGTCGGAGACTTCATCGAGCATGAGCGAACGCACCAGCGGGTAGGCGGCCGCCATGGGATGGCGAGCGCGGTACTCGAGGAAGTCGTTCCACGACATGTCGCCGTCGTCGACCATGCCCGACGGATTGACACCA
This sequence comes from Williamsia limnetica, assembly GCF_003217475.1. GTDB lineage: Bacteria > Actinomycetota > Actinomycetes > Mycobacteriales > Mycobacteriaceae > Williamsia > Williamsia limnetica. Next base: position 228,899 of record NZ_QJSP01000004.1, read on the forward strand.
CCTTTGACCGACCGCATCCACGAATCGCGGACGACCGAGCGGACCGAGGTCGGGCCGGTGGCAGGGGCAAGGGTTCCGGTCTGGACGAACAGCTCGTGCGCACGGCGGACCTGGGCGAGCCGGGTCGCCGGGTCCTCGCCGGGACCAAGAGCGGTCCAGAAGTCCCGCGTGGGTGCGGTCTCGCCCATCGGTACTCTCCCATCCCGGCTTCGGCCATCTGTTCAATTGTGCACCACCTCACACCTGTGCAGGTATGACCTGGCGATCCGATGGCTGGTTGAGGCTCGCGCCCATACTTTGTGGCGCGTCGGATCGGGTCCGCAGCGGCCACCAGGCGCGGTGGCCGAGGAGAACCAGGATCGAGGGCAGCAAGAGCAACCTGACGATGGTCGCATCGATGAGAATGGCCACCGCGAGTCCGACGCCCATCTGCTTCATCTCCACCATGCTCTGTGCGGCGAAAAGCGCGAACACCGACACCATCACCAGCGCCGCGCTGGTCACGACTCCGGCGGTCTGGGTGACCCCGGCCCGGACAGCCACCGTCGGCGGCAGTCCCTTGTCGATTCCCTCTTTGATCCGGCTGAGCACGAACACGTGATAGTCCATCGAGAGGCCCACCAGCACCGCGAGCATGAACATCGGGATCCACTCGACGACGGTGCCGTTGGAGGTGAAGTCGAGGAAGCCCTCTGCCCAGGTGTGCTGGAAGACCAGCGCGAGCACACCGAATGCGGCTCCGACCGACATGAGGTTCAACACGGTCGACACGACCGCGATCACCGGGCTCCGGAAGGTCGCGATCAGCATCAGCATGGTGAGGGTCAAGATCACCGCGACCACGATCGGCAGACCGTCCGACTGGACCTTCGTGGTGTCGTACTGCTCTGCGACGTCGCCGCCGACCGCGAACTCCGCCCCTTGCACCGAATCGACGCGTTCGGGAACCACGGTGTCCCGCAGGTCGAGTAGTGCGTCCGTTGTCCTGGAATCGTTCGGCGGGTAGGTACTCGCCAGATCGAGGACGGTGGTGACGCCGGAAGCCGAGGTGATCATCGGTGCGGTGACGGTCCACGCGCCACTGTCTGTCGCCGCGGCACCGACCTCGTTCAGGGCCGTCGCAACGGCCGCGGGATCGCCGCCATGGACGACGACTCGCACCGAAGGCCCTTCGGACGGGAACTGCTCGTTCAACTGCTGGGCGACCTGGACCTCGGGAAGATCCTGCGGCAGGGTGTCGAGTCCGGCGCCGCGCAGGGTCATCGAGAACGCGGGGACTGCGAGAGCGATCATCACGACGAGACCGGCCAGCAGCGCGGTCATCGGCCTGCGGATGACGGGTCCGATTATGCGGGACGAAATGCCTCCTTCGCCGATCCGGTCATTGACCCGCCACAGAAGCGGCACCCGTGGGCGATCGACCCACTTACCCAGCTTCGCCAGCAGGGCAGGCAGCACGGTGAGTGATCCGACCACCGCAACCGCAACGACGATGATGGCTGCCGTCGCGAGCGAGTTGAAGGTGGCACTGCCGAGCACGTAGACCCCCGCCAGTGACGCGATGACTGCGACGCCGGAGACGATGATCGAGTGTCCCGACGTGGCCGCGGCGATCTCGACGGCATCGATCGTGTTGTGCCCCTTGCGGCGTTCCTCCCGTTCGCGTTTTAGGTAGAACAGCGAATAGTCCACTCCCACAGCCATACCGATGAGCATCACCACCGACGATGCGGTCATCTCAGACGGAACCAGGTACGAGATGGGCGCGTAGATGCCGATCGTCGCCACGACGGAGGTGATCGCCAGCAGCACCGGGATTCCGGCCGCTATGAGCGCACCGAAGGCGAAGAGCATGATGCCGAGCGTGATCGGGATGCTGATCATCTCTGCCGAGAGCAGATCGTCGGCGACCCGTTCATTGATGGCTTCATCGGCCGAGATGTCGCCGAACTGGCCGATGGTGAGGTTCGGATGGTCAGCCGTGATCGTCGTGACCGCGGCGTTGATATCGGTGATCGAAGGGTCTTCGTCGGCCGGCGGTGCCCGCAGCGCTATCGACGACAACAGCGTTCCCTCGGGCGAGAACACTGGCGCAGACATCTCCTGTACCTCGCCGGATCCGGCGAGTTCCGCTGCGAGCTGATCCGCGGCGGCCACAGCTTCGGCACGGTCCCCGGTGATCAGCACGTACTCGGTGTCGGGCGCAGCGAGTCCCGCATCGTGAATCATCTGATCCGCCCGGCCGGACTGCCCGACCCGATAGTCGGCGTCGTCGGTGACCTGGGTCTGGATCAACGCGCTGCAAGCCACTGCCGCGATCACCAGCGCCAGCCACAGACCTATTGCGCGCCAGGGATTGTGCGCACTCCAACGGGCCACCGCCTGGGGTCCCCGCGTCATTCTTCCCATGTGATCTCCTTGTGCAGGAGGCGGCGTCCGCCTCGGTGGCACACCCGGTGGATTCCGGGCTGTCCTCAAGGTTGCTCGGAACACCGGCGCTGGTCAGGAGCCCTGGAACCCCCTGCCGGTGGTGAATAATCCGACCACGGGGGTAGACCTGGCACTACTGTGTTCCCCCGGGAGATGCGGTCATCATGAAGTCCTCATCCCAGGCGAGAAAGGCCCGCTGTGAACACCGTCGAGCGCCCCGACCTCGCAATTCGCTGGTTACGGGCAGCGATGTACGCACTCGTCACCACACTGGCGTTTCCCCTGACCGTGGTGCTCTTCGTCGTGGTGGTGGTCGCCATCCCGCTGGTACTGGTTACGGTCGGGGCGCTCGTGCTGTGGTTGTTCGTACCGTTGACCGCCGCCCTGTGCGATCTGCATCGCCGGATGGCGGCGGGCATGCTCGACCGGCCTGCCCGACGGGGTGACTACCGACTGGGCGGCAGCAAGAGCATTCTCCGCCTGCTTCATGTCTGGAGTACAGACTCGGTGCGCTGGCGCGATCTCGGCTGGCTTGTCGTCGCCTCCACGGCAGGATTCGTTCTCTCGCTGGTGGCACTCGTGTTTGTCGTCTCCATCGTGTTCCTCCCCCTCGCCGAGCCCCTGATGCAGACGAGGGCACGACTGGACCTGTGGGCCCTGAACCGCAGCCGCAACGAGGTGCTGGCGGCTCGAGTCCACGAGGTGACCCAATCGCGCGCTGCATCTGTCGATTCCGCGGCGGCGGAACTCCGGCGGGTGGAACGTGACCTGCATGACGGAACCCAGGCACGGCTGGCAGCCCTCGGCATGACCATCGGGCTTGCCGAGAGTCAGATCGAGAGCGATCCCGTTGCCGCCAAGCAACTGATGGCCGAGGCGCGGGGGTCGGCGACCGCCGCGCTCGGCGAATTGCGTTCGGTCGTACGCGGTATCCATCCGCCGGTGCTGGCCGACCGAGGCGTCGGCGCCGCCGTCGAGGCGCTGGCACTCGACATGCCGCTACCCATCACACTGAACCTGGGTGTGCGCGAGCGCCTTCCGGCTTCGATGGAGAACGCGGTCTATTTCGCAGTAGCCGAGACCCTGGCGAACATCGGCAAACACGCCCGCGCCCGCAACGCCTGGATCGCCATGGGTATCTTCGACGGTGTGCTGCGAGTAGAGGTGGGCGACGACGGGATCGGCGGGGCGGCAGCCACCGGTTCCGGCCTGCACGGGGTCACCCAACGACTCGTCGCCCTCGACGGAAAAATGTTCGTACACAGTCCCGTCGGTGGTCCGACCATCGTGTCGATGGAGGTCCCGTGCGGGTAGTCATCGGCGAAGACCACGCGCTCCTGCGTGACGGACTGACCAGGATTCTCGCCGCGCATCAGATGGAGGTCGTCGCGGCCGTCGACAACGCGACCGAACTCGACGTCGCCCTGACCGACGAATCCGTCGACGTGGCGGTGCTCGACGTCCGGATGCCGCCGACGTTCTCCGACGAGGGGCTGCGCGCCGCCATCAAGATCCGCGGCCGGCGGCCGGGCTTTCCCGTCCTCGTGCTCTCTCAGTACGTCGAACAGCTGTATGCCCGGGAACTGCTCGAGAGCGGCGAGGGTGCGGTCGGGTACCTCCTCAAAGACCGCGTGGCAAACGTGGCCGGGTTCATCGACGCGGTTCGGCAGGTGGCCGCGGGCGGTACGGTACTGGATCCGGAGGTGGTGTCGCAGTTGCTGACCGGGCAACGAGCCGACGGGCCGCTGGAGCGCCTGTCCGTCCGCGAACGAGAAGTGTTGGCACTCATGGCCGAAGGGCGTTCCAACGCGGCCATCGCGGAGGCGATGTTCGTGTCGGAGAAGGCCGTCAGCAAGCACTCCAACAGTATCTTCACCAAGCTCGACCTACCGGTGTCCGCCGATGACAACCGCCGGGTGCTCGCCGTACTCGCCTACCTGGGTGTCTGAGCGCTATTCGAGTCCCTGAGCGCTATTCGGGCCCCTGCCGCTCAAGCCCTAACCCCGCGCCACGTTGTAGAGCAGCGTACTGCCGGCCAGCAACACCCCGGAGATCACGGCCGGCCAGAGCCAGGCGTTGAACAGATCCGACCGGAATGCCACGACCACCCAACCCATGACGAGCAACGCAGTGCTCAGCGTGGTGACCACCCGGACGACAACGATCATCGTCACGCCGACCGACCACAGAACTTCGCGAAACCCGAGCCTCATTGCAACACCTCGATTGTGAACAAGTACCTAATCTTGTCCAACAACCGAGGCGCTGAGAACCATTCACCCGTGCGTCACGCGTCACATTTGGCAGAATGAACGGATGAAGACCATCCTGAACGTCATCTGGCTCGTGCTCTGCGGATTCTGGATGGCGTTGGGATACGTCGCCGCCGGAATCATCTGCTGCATCCTCATCATCACGATCCCCTTCGGTATCGCGTCGTTCCGAATCGCGGCGTACGCGCTCTGGCCGTTCGGCCGTACCGTGATCCGTAAGCCGACTGCCGGGGTCGGATCAGCGATCGGCAATGTCATCTGGCTGATCTTCGCCGGTATCTGGCTGGCCATCGGGCACATCGTCACCGGCATCGCGCTGTGCATCACCATCATCGGAATCCCGTTGGGAATCGCGAGCTTCAAGATGGTGCCGGTGTCGCTGCTTCCGCTGGGCGCGGAGATCGTCGACACCGACGGCGGCGGAATCTACGCGCCGCCGCCCCGCCAGACCGCGTACTGAAACGCCCTGGCGCCGATCTCGTCCTAAGCGGGTACGAGTTCGACGACCGGGATGACCCTGGACGTCTTCTTCTCGTAGTCGGCGAATCCCGGCATCACCGCGACCTGTGCGGCGAAGAGCCGGTCACGCTCGGCGCCGGTCACCTCGGTGGCCGTGACCGGGACGGTCTCGGTACCGACCTCGATGGTGGTGGACGGCGCGGCCTTGATGTTCTTGTACCACTGCGGATCGATGTCGGCACCGGCATAACTGCCGAAGATGTAGCGCTTGCCGTCGGCTTCCAGATACACCAGCGGTGCCACGTACTCTTTGCCGCTCTTGATGCCCTTGTGATGCAGGAGCAACAGCGGGGCGCCTTCGAAATTGCCACCCACCTTGCCGTCGTTGGCCCGGAACTCCGCGATGATGTCGTCGTTGAAACCCATGGTGGGAGTCTAATCCTCGATCAGCCGACGTCGTCCAGATCGAGGCCGATCGGTGTTTGAGGCGGAATCTCTCCGCTGGCGACCACGACTTTGGCGAGGGACATCAGGGCGGATGTCAGGTCCTCGACGTCGGCGTCGCGAAGTCCGGCGTAGGCCGGTGCGGCCAGGCGATCGGTGGTCGTTTCGATCTCGCCCTTGAGTGCCCGTCCGGCCGGCGTGATCCCACCGGAATGCTCGAGGAGCCCGCGGTCGGCGAGAGCCGCTGCCAGCGTCTCCCACTCGGCTTCGGTGTAATCCCGGCTGGTCTCGAGCACCGACCGTGGTGTGGCGGTGGCCATTGCGTGGAGCACCCCAGCCTCGCGGCCGGTGATGCCCGCGGCGGTCAGCGCCGCGACATGTCCGTCGCCGCGGTGTTCACGCAGCAGCGTCGCCGTATGCCAGAGCGCGCCGTACCGATCGCCCGGCCACGCAAGCGCGGAATTCGCGGCGAACAGTGCCCGCCCACCGAGGTCGGCCCCGGTGACGGCCGGACGCAGCAGCGCGACCACACGGTCGGCTGCGTCTTCGCCGTCCTCGCCGAGCATCCGTGTCAGTGTGGCGACTGCGGCGTCGCGCCGGACTGTCAGTGCCGTTTCGGGCGGCGCGTAGTCCCAGGCGTCGGGGAGTGCCCGAGCGACGCGCCCCGGGGCGAAGTTGTAGAACAGTGCCGTGACGATCTCGGGACCCACGGGACCTAGCGGCGCCGACCGGCCTGCGAAGTAGCCCATCCAGAAGCCGCGGTACCCGACGGCGGCCATTGCCTCTCGGGTCTCATCGGAGAAGTAGGTGACGGCGTGGATCGGTTCCAGCAGCCGCCACAGGCGCCGGGCGGTGGACAGGTCGATGGCCATGCGTTCGAGGATGCCACTGCTGCCGCGGCTACGACACGTTTGTGCGACGCCCGATCCGATCTACTACAGGGCGGCAGCCAGCTCCGCAGCGCCCAGCTCGGAGTAGGCCAGTCGATACTTCGAGCGCAGCCGATCCTGCGTGTCGGCGGGCAGACGCTCGAGCCGTTCCGGATCGGTGTTGTCAGCCAAGTCTGCGAGTTTGACCGCGAGTGCCATCTGGTCGGTCCTGATGCCGGCGTAGTAATCGATGGGCGCGACATCACTGGTGCGGGTGAGCAGGGTCACCGCGACGACGACCGATTCGGGGATCCCGGCTTTGCGCAGGTCGTTGGCGGTAAACGACGAGTCTTCGATGACGTCGTGCAGGAGTGCGGTCGCGATGTATTCGGGTTCGCGAGGCGCGACCCGCGATGCCACCGACCGCGGGTGGACTATGTACTCCCCACCCACCTTGTCGACCTGGCCGCGGTGTGCGCGCTCGGCGATGGCATCGGCGACACCGATCAATTCACGGCCGCTCAACACCGTTGTCATAGGCACGCTCCTCGACCTGTGTGGTGGTTTTAGGCTGGCATATATGGAACCCGACGTCGAGTTGATCGGCGGAATCGAACATCGAACGATCATTCTGGTCGCCTACGATCCGGCGTGGCCCGCGGACTTCGCTCGCGAACGGCAGCGGATAGAGGCCGCGCTCGGTCCGGCGGCTCTCCGAATCGACCACATCGGCTCCACGTCGATTCCCGGCCTGTCAGCGAAACCGATCATCGACATCGACCTCACCGTCCGCGATCCTGACGATGAACCCGCCTACCTGCCTGCGCTGGAGTCTGTCGGGTATCTGCTCCGGGTCCGCGAGCCCGGCCATCGCATGGTGCGCACCCCGGAACTCGACGTGCACGTCCACCTGTGCGCCTCCGGCAGCGATTGGGAACGTCGGCATCTGTTGTTCCGGGATTGGCTGCGGCACAACGTCGAAGACCGTGACAGGTACGAGAGCCTGAAGAAGTCCCTGGCAGCCCGAGAATGGTCGGACATGAATGACTACGCCGCGGCGAAAGGTCCGCTCATCCGGGAGATCACCGGCCGGGCTGAGCAGTGGGCTCAGCGGACCGGTTGGCGGGTCCGCTCGACCGCGGGATGAGCCGCTGCCTCATTCGTGGGGTGGTTCACCGGTCACAGTGTGATCGGCATGATTCATCGCCTCTTGCACCAACCGCACGAGGTGGCCGTCGCGGATGCGATAGATCACCCGCTGGCCTACCTTGCGGGTCTGAACCAACCCGGTGAACCTGAGTTTCGCAAGATGCTGGCTGACAGCAGTTCGCGAAGCACCGACGGCGCCGGTGAGACTGGTGACGTCGGCCTCGTCAGTGGTCAGCACCCAGAGGATGTGAAGCCTGGTCGGATCGGCGAGCATGCGTAGCGTCTCACTCGCCGCCGCCAAGCGGTCTGCATCGGGAATCACACGGTGGGAGAGGGTCTTCGGCGACACCCGAGCACTCGGCAAGGTTTCCTCGCCCATCGCGCTCGCCTTCTCTCCGCACATGTCCCCGCAGTGGACGGTCATCGCTTCGGGCCCGGCATCACTGCCGCGCCGGACTCGACGCGTGTCGGCCACATCCGGGCCGCAACTACGGTGGCGAGTATAGCGAGCGCGGAAAGGATCAGCGCGGCCTCGACCTGTCCGACACCGGCACCTACCCACCCGGCGATCGGGTAGGTCAGCAGAAAACACACATGGGAGAGCGAGAACTGCGCTGCGAACGCAGCGGCCCTCCTGTCTGGCGGGCAGCCGTCGACGATCAGACGAGCCGCCGGCGTCGTCATCAGACAACCGCCGACTCCGAGCACAACCCACGTCGCCATCAGCAGGACTGGCTGCCCCGGAGCGGCGAAGAGAATCACTGACACCACGGCCAGTCCGGTCGACGTCAGCACCGCGCCCCCGAGCATCACCGTCCGCACTGCTACGGAGCGCAGGAGGCGCGGCAAGAGCAGCGCCGTGATCATCGATCCGGCGCCGAAACACCCAAGGGTGGCAGCGACCATCGCATCGCCCCCGCCGAAGGTGTCCCGGACATATACGACGGTGTTGACCATGACCAGCGACGTCCCGGCAGCGACGACCACATTGACCACGAGGAGCCCCCGCAGAGCCGGATTCGCGGCCATGTCGCGAACACCTCGCACGATGCGGTGCCGACGGGTCCCCTCCTCCGGGAGCCCCGTCGCCGGGAGCGAGAGAGCCGGCGGCAGAACCGCGCCGACCACCAGCACAGCCGACAGCACGAATCCGACCACCGTGCCGACGAACAACACGTTGTACGTGACCACCGTCAGAAGTCCGGCAGCAAGAACGGGACTCAGGACGGCTTCGAGGTCGTAGGCCAGCCGCGAGAGCGAGAGTCCGCGGTTGTAGTCATTCTCGGTCGTCAGGACGGATGGGATGACGGATTGAAAGGCCGGGGTGAAGGTGGCCGACGCGGCTTGTAACGCGAAGACCAAGACGTAGATCAGCCAGACCTTTTCCACGAACGGCAGACTCAGGGCGATGAGAACGCGCACGACATCGGCGCCGACGAGCAGCGTCTTCCGCGGAACTGCGACCGTCAGCGCGGAAACAACGGGCGCCACAACAACATAAGCGACCATCTTTATCGCCAACGCCGTACCGAGAACGGCACCCGCTTGGGGTCCCGCAATGTCGAAGGCAAGCAGACCCAACCCCACCGTGAGGAGCCCGGTCCCCACCAGTGCCACCACCTGGGCCGCGAACAGATGGCGGAAAGTGCGGTTCGCCAGCACACCCCTCATGCCGACGATGCTAGCTGTATGTGCGCAGTTGCGCACTTACAGCAACGCCAGCTCTTAAACCGGCTGGTCGTGCGTGTCCTGCTCGTCACCGAGCTCGCGGTAACGCCACGGGATCGCGAACCAGAACGAAAGGAACAGGACAACCGTGACCGCGCCCGCAACCCAGCCCGCCGTTCGTCCGATGACGAGCTCGAACACCAGCGTCATGACACCGGTCAGTGCGATACCGAGCAACACCAGACCGCCGAGCGCGCAACGTTGGGACGCGTCGATGAGCGTCTTGAGGCGGTGCCGACGGAAGAGGATCCGATGCATGGAGGCAGGTGCGAGCAGCAGAATCGTCGCACCGACCGAGGCGCTCACCGTGATGAGGTAGATCGTCTGGAAAACATTGTCTTGCAGGTAGAAACGGTCCTGAAACGGGACCGTCAACAAGAATCCGGTCAGGAGTTGGACACCGGTCTGCACCACCCGTAGTTCTTGCAGGAGGCCGGACCAATTCCGGTCGAGACGCTGGGTCGGAGTCTCGTTGCGCTCTCGCCCATTCCAGTCGTCATCACCGAATTTGTCTTTCACCTGATCATCGTCTGCCCGTTCGACCCCACTGGCAAGCGGCTGGAGATTCTTGGTGGATATGGTCCAAGGAGAGGAATGATCTGGCGACGAGGAGATGGTGATGACAGCGGACGCGGCTGCTACGGCACCCCGGTGGTTCCGGACCGCCCTCGAAGAGATTCCCGAGCGACGGTCCGTCGAGGTCGCCGGTGGATCGGTCCAGCTTCGTTGCTGGGGACGTGAGAACACCCGCGGCGTCGTGTTGGTCCACGGTGGATCGGCCCATTCGGGCTGGTGGGACCACATCGCTCCACTGCTCGCTGCGTCGCATCGAGTGGTTGCGCTCGATCTGTCCGGGCACGGCGACAGCGACGTGCGGTCGCAGTATCCGCTGGGACTCTGGGCCGACGAGGTCATCGCGGCTGCGCAGGCCGGCGGTATCTCCGGCTCGCCCTACGTGGTCGGACACAGCATGGGCGGATGGGTCACCGCGGCGGTCGGGGCACTGCGGGGCTCCGACGCGGCGGGCTTGGTGATCATCGACTCGCCGCTGTTCGACGAGCCGCCGGAGGAGGTCATCCTGAGGCAGCTCAACCGTAAGTCGCGGGCCTACCCGACCAGGAGTGAGATCGTGAGCCGCTTCCGGACGGAACCGGTGCAGGACACCCTCTTGCCTTATGTGGCGCAGCACGTTGCCGAAGAGTCCGTGCGCGAAACCGAAGCCGGATGGATCTGGAAATTCGATCCGGACATGTTCCGCAAACGTCACCAGAGCGGCGACCGCGTGCAGTTGCGCAAGCTGCTCCCCGGGGTTCAGGTACCCGCCATCTACATCCGCTGCGAGCTCGGGATGGTCAGCCCCGACATGGCTCGCGAGATCGCCGGACTCTTCGGGCGACCTGCGACCGTCGTCGAACTCGCCGACGCAGGTCACCACCCCATGATGGATCAGCCGCTGCCGCTGGTGGCGACCTTGCGAACCGTATTGGCGCAGTGGGACAGCCAGCGGTGACCACCGCGTCACCGCTGCCGTACTGATGGCGCCGGAAGCAACCCGGCCACAGGGCCACGGGATCCTGCTGTTCACGCTCGGCCTGCTCACCACGATCACCGCCATCGTGAGCAGCCTCGGCGCCCCGCTCATCCCCGCGATCGCCGATGACTTCGACATCGCCATCACACAAGCGCAATGGGCTTTGACAGCAACACTTCTCACGGCGGCGGTGGCAACGCCCATCATCGGGCGTCTCGGTGCGGGCCCGCTGCGGCGGCCGACGATCCTGACCGGCCTGGTCATCGTCACGCTCGGATCCATACTGTCCGCTGTCGAGTTCGGATTCGTCCTCATGGTGGTGGGGCGCACCATGCAGGGCGTCGGTCTCGCGTTGGTCCCGCTGGCGCTGGCCGTTGCGCGGGAGGTACTTCCGGCAAGCCGGCTGCCGTCCGCGGTGTCGATGCTCTCGGTTGCAGTGGTCGCAGGCGCGGGTTTGGGCTATCCCCTGACCGCAACTGTGGCTCAGTATCTCGGCGTATCGGTGGCCTACGCGATCGGCGCAGCGCTCAGTGCCTTCACCCTGGTGATGGCGGTGCGTTTCATCCCGGCGTCGACGTCGGCGACTCGCATGCGGGTCGACTGGTGGGGCGCGCTTCTGCTGTCCCTGGGGATGGTGGGCGTACTGCTCGCCGTCAGTCAGGGCGATCACTGGGGCTGGGGGTCGGCGCTGACCATCGGCCTCGCGGCGACCGGTGTCCTGTTCGTCTTGGTTTTTGTCGTCTGGACGCTGCGCAGCAGCAATCCGCTCGTCGACCTTCGACTGTCGGCACGGCCAGGAGTCGCTGCGCCCAACCTGATCGCGTTCGGGGCCGGGCTCGCGATGTACACGTTGCTGACCCTGACCATCGTCATGGTGCAGAACGACGAGTGGGGGCTGGGACGGTCGATCATCATGGCCGGCCTGACACTGCTGCCGTACTCCATCATGAGCGTGACAGGGAGCCGATTCGCGCTCGCCGCCGCCCGGCGACTGGGCCCGAGGATCATCCTGCCGATCGGCTGCGCCGTCTTCATCTGCTCAACAGTCGGATTGGCGCTCGCGCACAGCAACATCGTCTGGGTGCTGATCTGGACGGGAGTCGGTGGCCTCGGCAGCGGCTTCACCTTCTCGTCGCTGGCGGTGCTCATCGTGCCCCATATCCCGCAGGAGGAGACCGGCAGCGCGATTGCCTTCAACACCGTGCTGAGGTATCTCGGCTTCTGCGTCGGCAGCGCAGCCAGTGTCGCCCTGGTGGCGGTCTACGGCGGCGGCGACCACGGCTTTGTCATGACGCTGCTGACGATGTCGTCGGTCTTCGCACTCACGGGCGTCGGGGCGTGGATCCTGACGCCGCGCGAAGTGCGCTGAAAGCGCTACTCAGTGTGGCGGGGGGATTCAGCCGCGGCGTTCCACAGCGAGGTCCCTGGCGAGCAGGAAAAACGGTATCGCGGTGGCGATGCCGACCCCGAAGGTCATCACGAACGACGCGACCCACCAACGGATGATGCCGAGCTTCTTGGCCTCGACGATCGCCCAGAGGTGAAAACCCACAACCACATAGAGCAGATCGACCATCGCAAACCGGCCGGGGGCCGTCTTGTGGATGTCTCCGACGAAGAAGTCCAGGACCGACTTCGGGCCGTTCTCCTTCACGTATGGCACGGCGATCGCGTTCTGCGTCACGAACGCGGCGATGAACGTCGCCGCCAATGATCGACGACGCCAGGTGTCGATTGTGGTTGTGTCCGGCATGGCTACTCCTCGGGTTGGTGGGTGTGAGCCCAGTCAACCCCGTAACTCAGAGCCTGCCGAGTAACTCGGCTTTCTTCGTGGAGAATTCATCGTCGGAGAGGATGCCGCGCTGATGCAGTCCGGCCAGTGACTCGATGGCGGCGACGATGGCATCGGCGTCGCTGATCCCGGCGAGTGGCCGCTGCGCGGGGACAGGCGGAGACTGCGTGGGCTGGGTCGGCGGCGCCTGGGGCTGGGTCGGCGGCGCCTGGGGCTGGGTCCGGGACTGGGGTTGGGGCGGGGAGCCGATCTCCGACAAACTCGACACGTCGAATGTCCCGAACTGGCTCGTGAAGTTCACCGAACCAGAGGCGCCGCCCTGCTGTTGTTGAACTCCGCCGATCCGGTGCTCACCGGTGTCGTAAACCCGTGTCACACCGCCGGTTTGAACGGCGAGCCGGCGGGCGTTCGGAAAAATGGCATAGCGGGCGTTGTTCTGCGCGCCGGAGGAACTTGGGCTGCCGAGGTCGGCGGGCCACCAGTTGTTCGACGTGAACCCGCGCTGATCAGCAGTGGCCATCGGGGGGAAGACCGTGGTGGTGGCCAGCAGTTGCGAGAGCTCACGGCACAGACCGTCGACCCGGGCCTTGAGCCCGTTGTCGAACATGTTGCCGACCATCGTCATGCCGCCGCGCATCCACTGCCCTGATCCACCCAGTTCAGGGATGGAGAATTGCGCCATCGTGCCACCACCGTTGTTGACGGCGACCAGCATCGCGAACACTGCGTCCTGCGAAAGCGAATGACGCTGCGCGATGTCGGCGATGGCACTCTCGGCTTCGGGGGTGACCGCTGCCCTCATAGTCGTGAATCTTTCGTCGTGGCGGATAGGTCCGCAGCCTAACTCACGTCGAGACACTCGGGCAGTCGAGAAACCGCTCTGCTCGCGCGGCGGCGCAGACTCACCCTGGCTTATGGAAATGATGTTTGCGACAATTGAGAATGAGCTTCCGCAGCGGCCGGTAGCCGCCATACTTCGCTTCTCTCCTCACGTAAAGGACACTCGCTTGCGCACACACAACCTTGCAGTCATCGGCGGCGACGGAATCGGACCGGAGGTCACCGCCTGCGCGTTGACCGCGATGAAGGTCGCGGCCGATCGTTTCGGATTCGAGCTGCGCACAACCGATTTCGATCTCGGATCCGAGGCATATCTCCGGACCGGAGAAGCCCTTCCGGCCGTGGTCGCGGAGCAACTGCGTGCATTCGATGCCATCGTGCTCGGTGCCGTCGGCGATCCACGAGTGGACCCTGGCGTCCTCGAGCGTGGCCTCATCGTGGCCCTGCGCACCCTGTTCCACCAGTCTGTGAACATCCGACCCGTGCGGCTCTACCCGGGTGTCGTCAGCCCGGTGACCGCGGTGACCGCCGACAACTGCGACCTCGTGATCCTGCGGGAGAACACCGAGGGCATCTACACCGGCGGCGGCGTGATGGTGAAGGACGGGACACCCGATGCGATCGCCATCCAGCATTCGATCACCACCGTCCCGGCGACGTCGGAGATCGTGGAGTTCGGCTTCCGGATGGCCTCGGCGAGGAGAAAGCGACTGACCCTGTGCCATAAGAAGAACGTGCTGCTCTACACAGGACGGTTGTGGCAGGAGATCGTCGATCAGATCGCGGAGCGCTACCCCGACGTCGAGCACGACTACGTGCACGCCGATGCGATGTGCCAGCATCTGATCCTCGACCCGGGCCGGTTCGACGTGGTGGTCACGCCCAACCTGTTCGGCGACATCATCAGCGACCTCGGAGCCGTCGTCCAAGGTGGGCTGGGCGTCGCCGCGAGTGCGAACTTCAACGTCTTCGGGTCTGCGCCCAGCATGTACGAGCCGGTGCATGGTTCCGCACCGGACATCGCCGGAACCGGGCGGGCGAACCCCACCGCCGCGGTGCTGTCCGCAGCGCTCTGCCTGGCCGGGCTCGGCGAAAGGGAAGCGGCTCTCACGCTCGAGGCGGCGGCGGCGTCCGTGCTGGCCGAAGGCGGCGACAAGGCCGGGCAACAGGTGGACACCGCCGAGGTGAGCGCCCGTATCGCCGCGCGGGTGGCCGAGATCGACGTCCCGACCGCCACGGGATCACTCATGCAGACCCTGGCGTCGCTGGCACCGCAGCCTGTCTGAAGGAGAGCGGGGTCGCCTCAGCCGATCCGGGTGACGTCCGCATCGTGGATGTATCCGGACTCGGCGGCGTGCGCCAGATCGACCACCACCGAGTTCACCGGCGTCGGCACGCCGATCTGGGCCCCGACGCGCACGATCGACCCGTTGATGGCGTCGACCTCCGCACGCCGGCGCAGCTCTGCGTCCAGGCGCATCGACGGCTTCGCGTCACCGATGCGCAGGCCCAGGGTTCGGATGTACTCGATCGGATCTCCGACGTCGATCGTCACGCCCAGCGCGTTGGCGACGTCGAGTGCCTCGAGGGCGCAGGCCGACGCCACCCGCCACGACTTCGGGTCGTTGATGATCTGCGCGATCGTCAGACCGGTGAGAAACGAAGATCCCGAGAACGCGACATTGATCAGCAGCTTCTCCCACACCATCTGATCGATGTCGTCGAAGATGGCGACCTTGAAACCGGCGCTCGACCACACCTGCGCTCCGAACTCCAGGCGCTCGCGCGGAAGGCCACGGTAAGCCCCGAACCGGGTGATCTCACGGCCGTTGTGGTGGGCCTGACCCGGCGTCGGGATCGACGCCCCGAACCCGCCGACGACTCCCACCGCGATCTGGGCGGCGTCGATGGAGTGCGCCACCACCTCAGGTGAGCCGAGCCCGTTCTGAATCGTCTGCACCACCGTGTCGGGTCCGATCAGGCCTGCGGACGACTTCGCGGCAGCTTCGGCATCGAAGGATTTTGTCGCGATGATCACCAGGTCGCACACCCCGATGTCGTCTGTCGTTGTCGACATTGACGCCAGGCGAACCGTTCGGTCCCCGGAATCGCCGTAGACGCGCAGCCCATCGGCGTTCACCGCGGCTACGTGGTCTGTCCACAGCGTGACGCCGTGCACCTCGTGCCCCGCCTCCTGCATCAGCCCGGCGTACACCGAACCCATTGCGCCACAACCGACGATTGCCACCTTGGCCATGCTCGAGTCCTTCTCTGATTCGGGGGAGCATCCAGTGGATCACACTAAGCATTCGCTCAGCTCGAGCGGACCCGGCCCGCGTAAGCTACTGAGCGAAGTAGGGGCAGTTCAGGAGGAGTAGATGGCGTCGGTGCTCGATTCTGAGATGCGCGATCCGGGGGCGCCGGTTGACGTCGACGCCCCGGTCCTGTTCCCGAAGCTGCTGCCGTGGCTGTTGGCCGTGTGCGGAATCGTCGGATTGATCGCGTCCTTCACCTTGACGGTCGAGAAGTTCGAGCTGGCATCCGATCCCGGCTACGTTCCGTCGTGCAGTATCAATCCGGTCGTGAACTGCGGCTCGATCATGGACACCTCGCAGGCGGCGGTGTTCGGATTCCCGAACTCACTGCTCGGCATCGCAGGCTTTGCCGCCTTGCTCGCCGTCGCGGTCATGATGGGCCGGACCCCGCAGCGGTTCGTGCTGATCGGCCTGCAGGTCGGACTGACCGCCGCCCTGGTGTTCGTCCACTGGCTCATGTTCCAGAGCTTCTACCGCATCGGTGCGCTGTGCCCGTACTGCATGGCGGTGTGGGTCGCCGTGGTGCTGGCCTTCTGGTATGTGAGCCTGCGCAGCGCAGACGAGTTCGCCACCACCGGACGCGCGCGGCGCGTCGTCGACCGACTGGTCTCGGTCCACTCCGTCATCCCGGTGCTGTGGGTGCTCGTCGTGATCGGGTTGATCACCGAGCGGTTCTGGTACTACTGGTCAACCCTGCTCTGAAGTTCCCGCCGTCCAGCCGGCATCGCTCATCTCTCCAGCTGGCCGGCGACGCGCTGTTCCAGTTGTTCGGTGGTGGCCACCGGTAAGACGATCAGACCGTCGAGTTCTTTGCGCGCCTTCGCGTAGGCGCTGCGCCGCTCTTCCGGACTCGCGCCCGGGTCCTGGGCGAGGTTGATCAGCCGCTGGGCACGCAGCAGGCGTTCTTGCTCGTCGACGCTGAACCCGGATCGGCGGCGTCGTTTGGCCTCGGTCTCGGCGATGTCGAACGCGGTGGCGTAGTCGTGGACCAGATCTCGATACTCCCGTTGTCTGTCGGGATCCTCCACGAGGTCATCGACCTTCTCTGGCCGCAACAGGTCCGCCCGGCGTTTGGCCCGGTGGAAGTCGACGGTCAACGGGTCGCGCAGATCGATCATCATCGGATAATCCAGCAGCGTCGCGGCATCTGTCTCGTACGCGAACCACCGCGCATCCGTCTGATTGTGCTCGTCCATCGACTTGGCGATTGCCCGCCTCACCGCCTCGACGTCGATACGACGCTGACCCGATGCCTCCGCTTCGGCGATCTTCGCCTGCTGTTTCAGTCGGTACCGTTCCTGCCGCCGTTGCGCCCGGCGCTCGTTCGCAGCACCGACTGCCTTGAAGGCGCCGCCGACCGTGCCACCGAAGACGAACACCAGCCACCAGTAGTTGCCGACGAAGTTCCAAAAGGCATCCACGGGTCCAGCATGCCACTGAAACCACCAGGCCATGCATGCTCGACCGCGCTCCGCGGAGCGCATCAGAACCTCTTTGTCGGTGGGTCCGGATACTGTCACCGCAGAACTGAATCAGGGGTCATCAGGGGGCAGAAGTGTCGGTCAACGCAATCGAGCCACAACCGTTCGGAGTGGTGGACGGGTCGTCGAACATCTTCGACACAGCCGATCCCGCAGGGTTGTCGGATGTTCAACTCACTGAACGAGTCGTCGGATACGCCAGTCAGATCGCGGCCTTGACCGCACAATTCTTCGACCTGCTCGTCGAGTTCGACAACCGTGGAGTATTGAACGGCGAAGGAATCCGTTCCTGCCCACAATGGCTCTCTTGGCGCACCGGACTGTTCCTACGCACCGCCCAAGACCACCTGCGCATCGCCCATGCACTCACCGAACTGCCACACCTGCACAACGCATTCCACGACGGACGGCTGTCGTACTCGAAAGTTCGCGCACTGACCCGCGTCGCCACCGTCGACCGCGAACAAGAATTGCTGTCAGTAGCGCTGTCAGCAACGGCGGTACAGGTCGAGCACCTCGTTCGATCCATCGAACACGTTGACCACCGCGACGACGACAGCGCAACGAAACCAGCCGATTCCGACGCCCGGTGGCGGTGGAATGACGACGGAACGCTATCGGTGACCATGCGGCTGCGACCGGTCGACGGCGCCAGGTTCCTTGCCGGCGTGGTGCGTAGCGAGTAGCAACGCACCCGCACCGGCGACGACCACGATCTCCCTACCGACATCACCAACAGCGGGCCCGCCGAGAATGCTCCGGCGAAAACTGATCTCTGGCGGCACGTGCCTTTGAACATCGCCGACGCAGTCGTCGCGATGGCCGACGCCGCCGCGACCATGACAGACATGCCCGAATTCGCCCCCGGTGCCGAAATCGTGATCCACACCGATGACGAGGACACCCCGAAAGATCTACATCTCGACGGCGGGCCGGGACTGTCCGAGACCGACGTCGACGAAGCGGCGTGCGGCGGATCAACGCGCACCGTCGGACATCGCAAGGACCGTCGTGGCAAGTGGGGTGTCGCGATGACTGGGGACGCAAACGCAGATTGCCCACCAGGTCTTTGCTCCGAGTGCTGTTTGAGCGGGACCGCGGATGCCGCCACCCCGGCTGCTGCCGCACCCGGCACCTACATGCACACCATGTCCGGTTATGGCGCAACGGTGGCACTACCGACGCAGACAACCTGATCCTGTTGTGCTCGAACCACAACTCCCACCGGCTGGCAACCCAACCCGAAAATCGCACCAGACGCCGTCGAGCCCGTCGGCGGCGGACGCCTCGACCTCGGCTACACCACCGAAGTCCTCTACGCGGCATGGGAGTTGCGCACAGGACAACACGACAGTCCAATGGCCGCGTGACCGCGCCCCGCGGCGCGTGGCTGCAACTGGGCAGATCGTCACGTTGCTGTGGACACCGGCGGAAATAGCACCGCACATCGGTGATGAGTGATTGGCAATGCAAAAAGGTCAGGCCGCATTTCTGCGACCTGACCTTGATCCCGCATCTGAGCTGAACTGCTCGTGGTGGGCGAAGGGGGACTTGAACCCCCACGTCCCGAAGGACACTGGCACCTGAAGCCAGCGCGTCTGCCATTCCGCCACTCGCCCGTGGCTGCCCCACTTCGAAGTGCTTCGAAACGGAACCGGAAAACGGTAACACGACCACCCGCGGGTCCTGAAATCCATATCCGGGTCCCCCATTCGAGCAGGTCGACTGCCGCGCACCACCCACCTACATTCTGACATCGGGCGCGACTGGCCTACCGTTCAATGAGACGACCATCGACTCACGTCACCTGGGACAACTGGGGCTGGCGTTGCAGATGTTCTCCCTGGAGTGCCATCGCAGGGTCGGAGTCGCTATCATCAAACAGCACGATTGGCACGCCGACACGCTGACAATTCGGAGGGAGGTCGTCTGGCCATGGGAATACTTCAGAGAATCGAGCGCAAACTCGAGGGCGCTGTGGACGACGGCTTTGCCCGGGTGTTCGGTGGCAAGGTGGCTCCGCAAGAGGTCGAGAACGCTTTGCAACGCGAGGCCGAAGACAGCCTCGAAGACCTCGGCGACGGTGGCAAGCTGGCCCCCAACGCCTACACCCTGGTTGTCAGCTCGACCGACCACCAGGAGATGGCCGCAGAATACGAGCTGAATCGCAAGACTTTCTCGAAACATCTCGAGAACTTCATCCGCGACAACGGCTGGCAAACATACGGTGACGTGGTCGTGGAGTTCGCACACTCCCCGACGCTGCACACCGGGCAGTTCCGGGCTCGCGGTTCGGTCAACCCGGACGCCCGTCCGATGCCCGTTCCACCACCCGGTGCCGGCCCCCAGCAAGGGGCACCGTTCCCGCCGGGAGCGGTTCCGCCTCCGCAACCACCCGCCGTCCCGCCCCCCGCACCACAACGCAACCGAGAAGCAGGAGCCACCCCCATGACGCAGAACTCCGGATATGACCAGCGCGGAGGATACGACCAGGGCTCCTACCCTCCAGCTGCCGCGTACAGCCAGCAGCCGTATGACGGTCAGGAGCAGGCCCCGTCGGACGGCCCCCCGCAGGCGTACAGCCAGCAGGGCGCATACGACCAGGCCGGTTACGACCAGCGCGGGTACGACCAGCAGGGTTACGACCAACGCGGGTATGACCAGCGTGGATACGACCAGCAGGGCGGGTATGACCAGCAGGGCGGCTACGCCGCGGACCAGCAGAGCGGCTACGCACCGGGCCCGGCCCAGGATCAGGCCGGCTATCAGGCCGGTGGATACCAGCAGCCCGGCTACGCACCGGATCAGCAGAATTACGACCAACAGGGTTACGACCAGCGCGGATACGACCAGGGCTACCAGCAGGGCGGATACGACAACCAGGGCGGATACGCACCGGACCAGCAGGGCGGCTACGACCGCGGGTACGAGCAGCCCGCGGCGTACCAGGGCGGCGGGGAGTACTCCCAGCAGCCCGGCTACGCCCAGGGCTATCAGGGCGGCGGCTATGACCAAGGTGGCTACCCCGCGGACCAGCAGGGCGGATACGCACCGGACCAGCAGGGCGGCTACGCCGCGGGCGGCGGATACGCAGCTCCCGCCGGTTACGCGCCGACCGCCATCACCCTGCTGCTCGAAGACGGCAGCAACCGGACCTTCCAGCTCCGCAACGGTTCTAATGTGATCGGCCGCGGGCAGGACGCGCAGTTCCGGCTGCCGGACACCGGTGTCTCACGCCGACACGTCGAGATCCGGTGGGATGGCTCGAGCGCGCTGCTCAACGACCTCAACTCCACCAACGGCACCACGGTCAACGACGTGCAGGTGAGCAGCTGGGAACTCGCCGACGGAGATCGGATCCGGGTGGGACATTCCGACATCACCGTCCGGTTCCAGTGACCTCGCCCGGGTCCCGCACCGCCAGGTAGGAGCACTCGCCCAGGTGTCACCCAACGGGCATCCGATGTCGAAGAATCGGGTATCCGATACACAAGTGACACATCCGAATACCTACCGGGCCGCCGCTGGGCCATAAGATGCACAGGACGTTGTTGGCTGGCCCGGGAGGTGAAAATACGTGCAGGGCATAGTGCTGCAGCTGACGCGTGTCGGCTTCTTGCTGCTCTTGTGGCTGATGATCTGGGCCGTTCTGCGCGTCATACGCAGCGACGTGTATGCGGCGACCGGTCAACGGCCGCTCACGCGGTACGAGCGCCGCAATCGAGGTGGAGCCCCCGCAAGGGTCAAAGGTGGCCCCAGATACCTCATCGTCACGCATGGCGCGTTGGCGAACACCCGGATCACCCTCGGTACCCAACCGGTACTCCTCGGCCGGGCCGATGACTCCACGCTTGTGCTGACCGATGAATACGCATCTGAGAGGCACGCGCGTCTGGTCCGCCGCGGCGACGACTGGTACGTCGAAGATCTCGGTTCGACGAACGGTACCTATCTCGACCGCGCGAAAGTGACCACAGCTGTTCGCGTCCCCCTGGCAACTCCGGTACGCGTGGGCAAAACCGTGATTGAGTTGCGCCCGTGACCCTGGTGTTGCGCTATATCGCGCGTAGCGACCGCGGATTGGTCCGCGCAAACAACGAGGACTCCGTCTACGCCGGAGCGCGCCTGCTCGCGTTGGCCGACGGGATGGGCGGACACGCCGCGGGCGAGGTCGCCAGCCAGCTGGTGATCCAGGCCCTGCGCCCGCTCGACGACGACGAACCCGGCGGCGACCTGCTCGCCAAACTGGACGCCGCAACCCGGCACGGCAACGAGGCGATCGCCGACCAGGTGGCCGAAGCACCCGAACTCGACGGTATGGGTACGACCCTGACCGCCATCCTCTTCGCCGGCTCCCGCCTGGGCCTGTGCCATATCGGCGACTCCCGCGGTTATCTGCTCCGCGACGGTCAGCTCACGCAGATCACCCGCGACGACACGTTCGTGCAGACCCTGGTCGAAGAAGGCCGGATCACGGCCGAAGAAGCACACACCCACCCCCAGCGGTCGCTGATCATGCGCGCCCTCACCGGGACCGAGGTCGAACCGACCCTGACAGTCCGCGAGGCCAGGGCCGGCGATCGGTACCTGCTGTGCAGTGACGGCTTGTCCGACGTCGTCAGTGAGGAGACGATCGCCGACACGATGTCGTCGGTCTCCAACCACAAGGACTGCGCCGACCGGCTGATCGAGCTCGCGTTGCGCGGCGGTGGTCCGGACAACGTCACCGTCGTCGTGGCCGACGTCGCGGATGTCGACTACGGGGACAGCAAGCCGATTCTGGGTGGGGCCGCCGGAGGCGACGACCAGGAGTACATCCCCGACCCCCGCACCTCCGCCGGCCGGGCAGCTGCCCTGCGACCACCCGCGCAATCCCCTCGTAGGCCGACCATCAACACCCCCGAACCCGAACCGCCGCAGGCACATCCGCGCCGCAAGTGGATCATCGGCGGGGTGGCGCTCGCCATCATCGTCATCCTCGTGGCGGGTGTGTTCGTCGGCCGCGCGATCGTCCGCTCCAACTACTACGTCAGCAGCAACAACGGCGAAGTGGTGCTCTACCGAGGCCTGCAGGGCTCGTTCCTCGGGCTCGATCTGCAAGAGCTGAGCAAGATCACCTGTACACACGGGATGGGCACCGATCAGCCGACTGTCGATCTCGTCGACTTCGACAACCGACCCGCCGATTGTGTACCCCTCAAGGTGTCCGACCTGACGGGGACCGCTCCCGCCTCGCTCGAAGGGCGCGACCCCGTGCCGCTCGACGACGCCGAGGCACAGGTCCGCACGCTCATGAACAACTTGCTGCCGTTGTGTCCCGAAGAGGATTCGGCGTCGGCGCAGGGTGTGACCCCCGCCCCGGCCAGCCCTCCCCCGGCCACGCCGCCCGGGTCTCCCGCACCGCAGGCACCCTCGGGCCAGCCGGTACCCCCCGAGTCGGGGAGCGCGAGCACGCAGCCGCCGCTGACGACCAGCAGCACCGCGCCGGTCACCCAGCCGGCCAACTGTCGGGGGCGCTGATGTCGCAGGCAGCCGTCACCCAAAAACCCCCGGCCACCGGGCCGGCGTCACGGAACTACACCGGCCGCAACTCCGAACTCCTGCTGCTCGGATTGTCGACGATCATCGTCGCTGTGGCCTTGATTCTCGTTCAGATGGCCCAATCACAGAGCCTCACTTGGGATCTGGCGAAGTACATCCTCGCTTACATGGCGTTGTTCGGGCTTGCACACCTGGTGGTGCGGCGGTTCGCGCCCTACGCCGACCCCCTGATCCTGCCGCTGGTGGCGACCATCAACGGGCTCGGGCTGGTCCTCATCCACCGACTGGATCTCGGCACCGGCCAGAACGGCGAGACCGCGAACCCCATCGACCGCACCCACGACGCCGATCAGCAGGTCCTGTGGGCAGTGCTCGGCATCATCGCGTTCTCGGCGGTCCTGATCCTGATCCGCGACCACCGCACGCTGTCGCGGTATAGCTACATCCTCGGTCTCGGCGGTCTGGTCTTTCTGGCGATCCCGGCGATCCTGCCGTCGTCCATGTCGGAGATCAACGGCTCCAAGATCTGGATCCGGACCCCACTGTTCAACATCCAGCCCGGCGAGTTCTCGAAGATCTTGATCATCATCTTCACCGCCTCGTTGCTGGTGTCGAAGCGGGACTTGTTCACCACCGCGGGCAAACACTTCCTCGGGATGGACCTGCCGCGTGCGCGTGACCTCGGTCCGCTGCTCGCCGCGTGGGTCATCTCGATCGGCGTCCTGGCCTTCGAGTCCGACCTCGGTACCTCGCTGCTGATCTTCTCGACGATGCTGGTGATGCTCTACGTCGCCACCGAGCGGGTGAGCTGGCTGATCATCGGTGTCAGCCTGTTCG
Source organism: Williamsia limnetica (assembly GCF_003217475.1). Lineage (GTDB taxonomy): Bacteria > Actinomycetota > Actinomycetes > Mycobacteriales > Mycobacteriaceae > Williamsia > Williamsia limnetica. The sequence continues at coordinate 252,588 of NZ_QJSP01000004.1, forward strand.
CCGTGGGGGCCATGCTCGCCTACCAGCTGTTCTCGCATCTGCAAGTGCGGGTCGCCGTGTGGCAGGACCCTTTCGACGACTTCTACGGTCAGGGCTATCAAGTCGGGCAGGGTCTGTTCGGCCTCGCCACCGGTGGACTCTTCGGCACCGGACTCGGTTCAGGGCGACCCAACATCGTTCCGTTCGCCAACACCGACTTCATCATCGCGACGATCGGCGAAGAACTCGGACTCGTCGGCCTCGCCGCGATCCTGCTGCTGTATTTGATCCTGATCGTGCGTGGGCTGCGTACCGGCATCATGGTCCGCGACAGCTTCGGCAAACTCCTCGCCACCGGATTGGCATTCACCATCGCCATGCAGATCTTCGTGGTGGTCGGCGGTGTCACCAAATTGATCCCCCTGACCGGTCTGACCACCCCGTTCATTTCTTACGGGGGTTCGTCGCTGCTGGCCAACTACATCCTGGTGGCGCTGCTGATACGTATCTCGAACTCCGCCCGTGAGCCGGATCCGACGAAGAAGAAGCCGACCCCCATTGCCGAGGCGCCTACCCAAATGGTGAAGCGCCCATGAACATTCCGATCCGCCGCGTGGTCATAGCGGTGATGGTGATCATCCTTGCCCTGCTCCTGAACGCCACGTACGTGCAGGTGTTCAAGGCCGACGAGTTGCGGGCCGATCCCCGCAATCAGCGGGTATTGCTCGACGAATACTCCCGTCAGCGCGGCCAGATCACAGCCGGCCAAGAAGTCATCGCGCAATCGGTGCCCACCGACGACCGACTGAAATATCTGCGTACCTATCCCGGTCCGTGGGCCGACGCATTCGCCCCGGTCACCGGTTTCTACTCGTTTCAGTACGCGAGCTCGGGACTCGAGCAGGCCGAGGACTCGATCCTCAACGGCAACGACGACCGGCTCTTCGGTCAGCGGTTCGCCGACATGTTCTCTGGCCGGGATCCCCGCGGCGGCAACGTCATCACCACCATCAACCCGAAGCTGCAGAAGGTGGCGTTCGACGAGATGGGCAAGGGCTGCAACGGCGGCTGCCGCGGTGCCGTCGTCGCCATCGCGCCCAGCACCGGCGCGATCCTCGCGATGGTCTCGACCCCCAGCTACGACCCCAACCTGCTGGCCAATCACGACTCGACCGTCCGCGAAGACGCCTGGGCACAGTGGAACCCCACCGAGACGTCCACCGGGTCCCAGCCGATGCTCAATCGCGCGCTCAACGAGACCTACCCTCCGGGTTCGACTTTCAAGGTCATCACCACCGCTGCGGCACTCGAGCAGGGCGTCACCGAGGACGTCCGACTCACGGCGGCGAGCAGCATCGATCTGCCGCAGACCACCACCGGACTCACCAACTACGGCGGCGAGTCCTGCCCGGGTTCCAGCGGCGGCCAGGTGACGATGCACCAGGCTCTCGAGTACTCGTGCAACACCGCGTTCGTACAGCTCGCGACCGAAAAACTGCAGAACCCGATCGAGTCGGTCAAGAACCAGGCGAACGCGTTCGGCGTCGACACCCAGCTCCCCGACACCCCGCTGCCGGTCTCCGAATCATCCATGGGACCGGTTCCCGACCTCGCGGCCCTCGGGCAGAGCTCGATCGGCCAGCGCGATGTGCGGTTCACGCCGATCCAGAACGCGATGATCGCGGCGACCATCGCCAACGGCGGAGTTCGCATGCAGCCGTATCTCGTGGATAAACTGCAGGGTCCCGATCTCAAGACACTGAACACCACCCGGCCCAATTCTCTGAACGAGCCGATCTCTGCCCAGACCGCGGCGACGCTGACCGGCATGATGATCGATTCCGAACGCAACACCCGCGGCTCCGGCGGTCCTGTCCCCATCGCGTCGAAGACCGGCACCGCCGAACACTCCGACTCGCAGGGAACCGATGAGACCCCGTACGCCTGGTACATCGCGTTCGGACCGTCGAGCAACGCCCAGGTCGCGGTCGCAGTGATCGTCGAGAACGGCGACGGCGGACTACAGGCAACGGGCGGCTCTTCAGCCGCTCCGATCGGGCGCGCAGTGATCAACGCGCTCGCAGGTGAGGAGTGACCGGGTGACTTTGCAAGGAGGCACGACCATCGCAGGCCGGTACCGGCTGATGCGACTGATCGCGACCGGCGGCATGGGCCAGGTGTGGGAGACCATGGACACCAGGCTCGACCGCCGCGTCGCCGTCAAAGCCCTCAAGGCCGAGTTCTCCGACGACCCCGAATTCCTCGAGCGGTTCCGGACCGAGGCCCGCACCACCGCCATGCTCAACCACCCCGGCATCGCGAACGTCTTCGACTACGGCGAGGCCCAGGATCCGGGCGCAGGCAACGTCGCCTACCTCGTCATGGAACTCGTCAACGGTGAGCCACTCAATGCCGTGCTCACCCGGGTCGGCCGGCTGTCGCTGAACAATGCCCTCGACATGCTCGAACAGACCGGGCGCGCGCTCAAGGCCGCCCACGACGCCGGTCTGGTGCACCGCGACGTGAAGCCCGGCAACATCCTCATCACACCAACGGGCCAGGTGAAGATCACCGACTTCGGTATCGCCAAGGCGGTGGACGCCGCACCGGTCACCCAGACCGGCATGGTCATGGGGACCGCGCAATACATCTCGCCGGAGCAGGCCCTCGGCGAGGACGCCACCGCCGCGTCGGATGTGTACTCGCTCGGTGTCGTCGGTTACGAGGCCATCGCGGGCCGCAGGCCGTTCCTCGGTGACGGCGCGATCACCGTGGCGATGAAGCACATCCGTGAAGAAGCACCGCCTCTGCCGACCGATCTGCCGGTCAATGTGCGTGAGCTCATCGAGATCACCATGGCGAAAGACCCCACGCAGCGCTACTCCGACGGAGGCGAGTTCGCCAACGCCGTGGCCGCGGTGCGTGCCGGAAGGCGCCCTCCACAGCCAGGCGCCGCGACCGGCGCACGTCCGGCCACCGCCATGATGGCGCCCGTCGTCGCACCGCGACCGGCCCCGACGCCGCAGCCCCGCCCGCAACCGCCGGTGACCAACGATCAGCAAGGCTGGTCGAACGGCCAGAAGGCGCTCGCCGCCGCGGCGGTGATTCTGCTGATCGGCGCTCTGGTCCTCGTCGGCTTCCTGTTGATGCGCTCCACCGGTGACGCGGACACCCCGGCACCCACGTCGTCGACCACCCGGAGCACCACCACGACCACCACCCCGCCTCCGACGACCACGGAGGAGACGACCACGACCACCACTCGGACGACCACCACGACGACCGAGGAAACGACCACGACCACCACCCCCGAGACCACCACGACCACGACAAACGATGGTCCGACGTTCCCGACGCTGCCGAGCATCCAGATTCCCGGCCTGCCGGCGCGCGAGAGCGACAATGATCAGGGCAACGACAACGAGCTGAGCGAAAGCGAACAGCCCGGACCCCAGGACGGTGGTTGATGGCTGACCCCCGACAGGTCTCAGACCGCTACGAACTGGGCGAGACGCTCGGTTTCGGAGGCATGTCCGAGGTACATCTCGCGCGCGACCTGCTCTTGCATCGCGACGTCGCGATCAAGGTGCTGCGCGCCGACCTCGCGCGTGACCCGACGTTCTATCTCCGCTTCCGGCGTGAGGCGCAGAACGCGGCAGCGCTGAACCATCCGACGATCGTCCAGGTCTTCGACACCGGCGAGGCGACGACCCCCGAGGGCCCGCTGCCGTACATCGTGATGGAGTTCGTCGACGGCGAGACGCTGCGCGATGTGTTGCGCGCGGAAGGCCATGTCAAGCCGCGTCAGGCGATGACGTGGATCGCCGATGTGGCTGCGGCCCTGCATTTCTCTCATCAGAACGGCATCGTCCATCGGGATGTCAAGCCGGCGAACGTGATGATCGACAAGTCCGGCGCCGTCAAGGTGATGGACTTCGGCATCGCCCGCGTGCTCGCCGACACCGGCAACTCTGTCACCCAGACCGCCGCCGTGATCGGGACCGCACAGTACCTTTCGCCCGAGCAGGCACGCGGTGAGAGTGTCGATGCCCGCAGCGACGTCTACTCGCTGGGCTGCGTGTTGTTCGAACTGCTCACAGGCGAACCCCCTTTCACCGGCGATTCCCCGGTCGCAGTGGCGTATCAGCACGTCCGTGAAGATCCGCCGACCCCGTCGTCGGTGCTCGCAGGAGTGCCCGCCGAACTGGACTCCGTGGTCCTCAAGGCCATGAGCAAGAATCCCGCGAACCGCTATCAGTCCGCGGCGGAGATGCGCTCGGATCTGATGAAGGTGCTCGCAGGAGGCAAGCCCAGCGCGCCGATGGTCATGAGCGACGAAGACCGCACCGCACTCATCGACACCGGGCCCCGCGCGCGGGTCGCCCGGGTCGGTCCGTCGGGTTCACACCGCCGCGACGACGACGACGATTCCGCACCCCCGAACCGAACCGCACTCAAGGTCGCCGGATTCGGAGCCCTTGCCTTGTTGCTCATCGTGGGCGTGACCCTGTTGCTCGTGCGGCCGTGGGCGTCCGAGACGACCCCGCAGGTGTCGATCCCGCAGGTCACCGAGATGTCTGCCGACGCGGCGCGGGCCGAGTTGGAGAAGATGGGTTTCCGGGTCAATCCCCGTGACGAGCCGAGCACGACCGTGCCTGCCGGGTCGCCGACCCGCACCACCCCCGGCGAGGGGGTACGTGCGGACAAGGGATCGTCGGTGACCCTCTACATCTCCACCGGTCCGCAACGCCAGCAAGTCCCCGATCTACGCGGCCGAACCCCGGAAGAAGCGACGAAGGCGCTGGCCGACCTGGGCTTCGGGAACGTGCGTCCGGTAGACGTGTCTTCGACGGCGGAGTCCAAGGGCAAGGTCGTCGGTACCACGCCCGCATCGGGTAGCACCCAGCCCGTGACGGCGTTGATCACCATGCAGGTCGGGACCGGACCCCGACGGGTCACTGTCCCAGATCTGACCGGTCAGCGGGAATCTCAGGCCCGCACGAACCTCGATCAGCTACGGCTGGACGTCGCGGTGGTCGCCACCGATTCCGATCTGCCCACCGGCACCGTCATCAGCAGTTCGCCCGAGGCTGGGCTCGAGGTCGACGAGGGAAGCATCGTCCAGATCACCATCAGTCGCGGCAACATGTTCACGATGCCCGATCTGCGGGGCCAGACGGCCGCGCAGGCGCAGGCCGCGCTGGTCGCCGCCGGCTGGGAGAGGTCGACGCTGACCACGGTGCCGCGCAACGTGCCGCTCGGAAGTCCGGACGACGAGAAGATCCTCGAACAGACTCCTGCCGCGGGCGGACTCGTCCGAAAGGACGGTTCGGTCTCGATCACTGTGGGACGAGCGAGTCTGCTGCCCTGAGCTGCCGGCCCTGCGGGGTCTCAATCCCACGCGGCTGCACAGGTCAACGGGTCACGGGCGCGGTCCAGATACCGACGATCGCGTCGATGAGGTCGGTGCCGAAGTCGGTCCAGCCGGTGGTCTCGGCATCACCCTCACCGGAGAGCCGCAGCTCGCGTTCGGCGCACATGTGCACCATCAGCGACCGGCCCATGTCGGCGCGGGCGCGGCGGATGTCCTCGGGTAAATCGTCGACGGTGCTCCCCAGCCCGGACAGCAATCTGGACAGGCTCGGTGAGGCTCCGGACGCCTCGGTGTAGACGAGGACGCGCAGGGTCGGATCGGTGAGCACCTGAGCGTTGAAGCGGGCGTACCAGGAGGGTGTGCCCAGCGCGGCGAGGTGCTGGGTCGACGGACGAACCAGGCAGGTGACCCAGTCGCGGATCTCTGTCGAACCGTCGATCTCGCGCAGTGCTGCAGCGCGCAGTTCCTCGATCTGGACCGCATGCTTGGCCACGATCGCGCGCACGAGATCGGTCTTGGTCCCGAAGTGGTAGCCGACAGCGGCATTGTTCCCCTGCCCGGCCGCCTCGCTGACCTGACGATTCGACACCGCGAACAGCCCGTGTTCGGCGAACAGCCGCTCCGCCGCGACCAGGATCCGATCGCGGGTGGCTGCCGAGCGAGCGGACTTCTCGGTATCGGACCCCATCACGTGCTCCCTCAGCCGAGTGCCGCGGCGACCTGTTCTTCCAGAACCCGTACCTGACCATCGGGCACGCTCATGCCGCAGACCGTCAACCAGTTCGCCAACATCCGGTGCCCGCCCTGGGTCAGCACACTTTCGGGGTGGAACTGGACGCCATGGATCGGTAGTTCGCGGTGACGCATGGCCATCACGATGCCGGTGCCGGTCGTCGCAGTGACCACCAACTCGGTCGGGATCGTCTCGGGTAGAACGGTCAGAGAGTGGTATCTGGTGGCCGTGAAGGGGTTGGGCAGACCGGCCAGCACCCCGTCCTCGTCGTGTGAGACGAGCGAGGTCTTGCCGTGCAGCAACTCGGGGGCACGGTCCACGGTCGCACCGAATGCGGCGCCTATCGCCTGGTGTCCGAGACAGACCCCCAGCAACGGCGTCGCGCCGGCGGCCGCTGCTCCGACCAAGGGCATCGTCGCCCCTGCCCGTTGCGGCGTGCCGGGCCCGGGCGAGAGCAGCACCCCGTCGAAGTCCGCGATCGCGGCGGCCGGATCTGCGAGCCGCGCGTCGTCATTGCGCCACACGTCGGCGTGCACACCCAGCTGTCCGAGGTACTGGACGAGGTTGTAGACGAAGCTGTCGTAGTTGTCGACGACAAGGATGCGGGCCGGGGCAGGCTGCCCAGCGGAAGACGGGTCGGTCACAACGATCAGGCTACCTGGGAGGACGCCGCGGCTTCACATCTCTATTGCCTGGTGAGCTAGGTTGTAGTGACACGTTTTGCCCGCGAACCGAGGAATTCTATGCCCAAGTCAAAGGTCCGCAAGAAGACCGATTACACGATCAACCCCGCGAGCCGCACTCCGGTCAAGGTGAAAACCGGGCCGTCGAGCACGGTGTACGTCTCGACGATGCTCGGCCTGATGCTGCTCGGGCTGCTGTGGCTGATCGTTTTCTACCTCGTCGCCACCCCCGAATCCCTCGGCGCCGACGGCAAGATCCTGAACTGGATGTACGAGCTCGGACCGTGGAACTTCCTCATCGGATTCGGCTTCATGGTTGCCGGATTGCTGATGACCATGAAGTGGCGCTGACCTGCCGTTACGACGCCTGTGAACAACCAAACCACATGTGTGTAATTCATCCACAGCTGTGGAACAACATGTGTGTAACTAGTCCCCATTGTGGATAGAGCCTGTGGATAACTCTGATTTGTCGACCCTGTCGTGGTCGACGCCCCCCGCGATGGCAGGTGTCATGGTCGCCGGAGGGCTTCTGCTGGGCGGAGCCGCACTGGTCGCGGGACCCGATCCCGCAGGCGTCTTGCTGATGATCATCGCGGCGGTGCTCCTGCTCGTGCTGGGCTCCATCGGCTTGCGGGTGCGCCCGCGACTGGCGGTCGTCGACACCCACACCCTCGCGATCAGAACGCTCACCGGTGGCGTCCGGCGCTATGCGTTCGACGAGGTCCGCAGGGCACAGGTGATCAGCTACCCGCGACTGGGCAGGCGGGTGCCGCATCTGGAATTCGATATCGACGACGCCACGGCCCACGAGGGCGAACGACTGGTGATCTTCGGCCGCTGGGATCTGGGTGCGAACCCGCTCGACGTCGCCGACGCACTCCGCGAGGCCGGGCTGCCGATGTCCGAACGTAAGTAGGTCGCGCCGGTCAGAGTGTCTGGGCGCGGGCGACGCTGAGTACCAGCGCGAGGATGATGAGTGCGCCCATCACGATCCAACCGATCGCTGCGGCGTTACGTGAGTTCTTCTTCGCGGCGGGCAGCAGTTCGGGACCGTAGAGGACTCCGGCGGCAGCGGCGGCTCCGAAGAACAGGCCGCCCATGTGAGCCCACAGGGAGATGTTCGGGATGGTCAGCGACAGCACCACATTGATGCCGATCACCCCGAGAACCATCCCGGCCGGGATCTTGGCCTTGAGGACCACCACGAGGGTGGCGCCCATCAGACCGAAGATCGCACCGGAAGCACCGGCGTTGATCGCCAGCGGATTCTCGAAGAGCATCACCAGCGCGCTGCCACCGAGCAGTGAGGTGAGGTAGATCCCCACGAATCGTGCTGTGCCGAGGGTGATCTCGACATCGCGGCCGAGAATGTAGAGCGAGAACATGTTGACCGCGACGTGGATCAACGAAAAGTGCAAAAAACCTGCGGTGAGCAGCCGCCAGTACTCACCCGAGGCCATGAAGGGTCCCCAGAGGGCGCCTTCGGTGAACACCTCAGACGAACGCAGTTCGGTGATGCTGCGGGCCTGGAGTGCGGTGATCGCGAAGATGACCAGATTCACCGCGAGCAGGGTGTAGGTGGCGTACGGCTTGGCGGCGCCGATGGTGCGGGCCCTCGGGACCCGATTACCGGCCGCCCGGACGCAGTCGACGCAATGTTGGCCGACTGCGGCCGGGTGGAGACATTCAGGGCAGGCCGGACGGCCGCACCGGCTACACGAGAGTCCTGTACGACGGTCGGGGTGCCGGACGCACACCTGGGCCGGGGGCGATTGATGCCCGGGCACCGGGGGCTGGAATGTCACATAGAACCGATCAGGACTCGATGGTGATTTTCTGGATGACCACGTCTTCGAGCGGGCGGTCGCGGCGATCGGTCGCCACGGCCTCGATCTTGTCGACGACCTTCTTGGACTCGTCATCCTCGACCACACCGAAGATGGTGTGCTTGCGGTTGAGGTGAGGGGTGGGGCCGACGGTGATGAAGAACTGCGAACCGTTGGTGCCGGGCCCGGCGTTGGCCATGGCCAACAGGTACGGCTGGCTGAAGGTCAGCTCGGGGTGGAACTCGTCCTCGAACTCGTATCCGGGGCCGCCCATACCGGTGCCGGTGGGGTCGCCGCCCTGGAGCATGAAGCCCGAGATGATGCGGTGGAAGACCGCGCCGTCATAGAAAGGGCCCGCGTCGCCACCGGAAGCGTTCGGCTTCGAGTAGTCCTTGCTGCCATCGGCCAGGCCGGTGAAGTTGGCAACCGTCTTGGGTGCGTGGTTTCCGAACAGGGCGATCCTGATGTCACCGTTATTGGTGTGCAGGATCGCGGTTGCGGTTTTCAATGCTGTGGTCACGGCCTCCATGGTGCCACTTCTCCGAAAGTCACTAGGGTGGACCCATCTGAGGCGGACCACCCGGGCGCGTGCAAGTCGGCGCTCGACCATAGGAGGCATTCATGAGCAAGCTCGAATCCGACGTCAAGGCAGTACGCGACCGTGTCGTGGCACTGAGTGCCGCCGGTATCCGTAAATCCGCTGCCGGGGCGAGAAAACTCACCGCCCAGGCGTTGTCCACCGAAGCACAACTCGCTGCTGACGCCCGGCGACGCGGCTCGGATTACCTGGAGAAGGCCGCGGACGTCTTCCCGGTCCACCTCACCAATCCGACGATCGTGTCGTCGCTCGAACGCACCGGCCTCGCCGATGCACTGCCGGCCCAGCTGGCCACCACACGGCCTGCGTCACGGCGCAGACTCAAGATCGCGTTGGTCACGGTCGCCGTGCTCGCCGCGGGGGCTGCAGCATTCTCGATCACCCGGCGCACGCGGCCCCAGCCACCGAGTGTCGCCGCAGCGCCGCCGCGCCTGGCAGATGTGCCCGTTGCCGGCGAGGAAGCGAAAACGCTCGACCCGGCGACTCCCTCGGCCAACGGGCAGTCCGGCAACTGACCTGCTCGCGGCAGGTACCGTGTGACCCGTGAGTCATGACAGTGGTGAGGGCCGCCGGCGGCGAGAGGTCGAACCGATTCCGGCCTGGGAGCAGCGGGGCGGGCCCACGGGGCCTTCCCCCGCCTATCGGCCGGCGCCACCGGGCCCGGCCCACCAGGGCATGGGACGGCAGAACACGGGACCGCAGGGCATGGGTCCTCCCCCCGTACGCAGGCCACCGCCGCCGTACTCCCCCGCGCCTCTGAGCGGCCCGGCAGCCGGGATCGGAGCGAGCCCCGGCCTCCCTACGAACTCCGGCCACTCCACCAACTCGAATGCCTACTCCCAGACCGCGGACCCCGCCGACACCCGCAACGACGAGCCGCGACACACGTACGGCGGACCTGATGAGGAGTCCGGAACCGAGATGAATTCCGCGCCGGTACGCCGCACGAACAAGACCAACGTCACCGCCATCGTCGCCTTGATCTTGTCCGTGATCGGGCTGACCTTCCTGATCGGCATCGTCTGCGGCCACGTCGCCCGTGCGCAGATTCGCCGCACCGGCGAGCAGGGCGCATCATTCGCGGTGGCTGCACTCTGGGTCGGCTATCTCTACCTCGCGGCAAGCGTCCTGGTTCTCGGCGGATACCTGTACATCGTCGGCAAGGGAAGCTGAACACGCACCGGGCATCTGTCGAAACATGCCTGCCCGTGGTCGAATTGGTCCATGGATTCAGAAAAGCCTCGCGAGATCCGAATAGGTAACGCCGAGCGCACCACTGCACTCGAGGCGCTGGGTGAGCATTACACCATCGGGCGCCTCGACAACGCCGAGTACTCGGAGCGCGTCGATGCCGTCACCGCCGCACGCACGCGGTCGGAGCTGTCGGAATTGTTCATCGACCTACCGGAGCCGACCCCGTTCGGTCCGGGTGATGGCAGCGCCGCACTGACTCCCGCAGCCCGGGCCGCATCCGCACCGGCTCGGATCCCGGATCGCAGGGAGAAGGTCGTACGAACACTGAACCTGTTCGCCGGCGGCGGCACCGTGCTGGTGTTCCTGTTGCTGTTGGCGCTCGGGGTACCGATGGCGTGGCTGGTGTTCATCCTCCTGCCCATGGCGTACGGCGCGATCCGCATCTGGGCGGGGCCCGGCGACGTCGACGCCTCAGGGATCGATTCCGCCGAACAGCAGCGGCGGCGCGACGTCGAATCACGCCGCCGCAAAGAACTCGGCTACTGACACCCCTGGGGTCGGTCGGGGCCGATCGGTCAGAGCTGGGACATCACCGAGTCCGCGATGAACTCCAGGTGACCGAGGTCGGACATGTCGAGTACCTGCAAATAGATTCTCGACGCCCCGATCTCGCGGTAGCTGCCGATCTTGTCGACGATCTCCGCGGGCGACCCCGCCAGTCCGTCCTTGCGTAGATCCGTCAGGTCACGCCCGATGTTCGCGGCGCGGCGGGCGACCTCCGCGTCGTCGGTGCCCGCACAGACCGTCAGCGCCGCGGAGTAGACCATGTCGCCTGCGTCCCGGCCCTGGGCCTCGCACGCCTGCCGCACCCGCTCGAAGGCTTGCTGGGCCTGCTCAGCCGAGATGAACGGGACGTTGAACTCGTCGGCGTACTGCGCCGCCAGCGCGGGAGTCCGCTTTTTACCCTGCCCGCCGAGCACGATGGGCGGTGTCGGTGTCTGCGCGGGCTTCGGCAAGGCGGGTGAGTCTTTCACGGTGTAGTGGTCGCCCGTGTATGAAAATGTCTGTCCGGCAGGCGTCTTCCAGAGCCCGGTGATCACGGCAAGCGACTCCTCCAGCTTGTCGAACCGCTCACCGAGTGAGGGGAACGGAATGGCGTAGGCCTCGTGCTCGGCGCTGAACCAGCCCGCTCCGTAACCGAAGTCGACCCGACCACCCGACACCTCATCCACCTGGGCGACTGCGATCGCCAAAGGCCCAGGGTGCCGGAAGGTCGCAGAGGTGACGAGGGTGCCGAGTCGGATCGTGCTGGTCTCGCGGGCCAGTCCCGCCAGCGTCACCCAGGAGTCCGTCGGTCCGGGACTGCCCTCGACGTTCATCGCGAGATAGTGATCCGATCGGAAGAAGGCTCCGAATCCTGCGGCCTCTGCCGTGCGTGCGACGGCCAGTTGATCGGAGTAGGTGGCACCCTGCTGCGGTTCGACGAAAATGCGAAGTTCCATACTTCTCACTCTGGCGCGCAACGGGTGCGTGTGCAAACACTTGTGGAGCCTAGGAGATTCGAACTCCTGACATCTGCCTTGCAAAGGCAGCGCTCTACCAACTGAGCTAAGGCCCCGTGCCAGTTCTCACTGGACTTCGGGTAGGCCGTGCCACACCTCGATATTGCGTCGAGACTCTGTGAGCAAGCCTGCGACGATGAGTGCGAGTACGGCCGCGGCGACCAATACTGTCTTCACCGCGCCCTCCTTTCGGGGGGTTTCCCGTTCTCTGACTCGTCGTCACGGTGGGCCTAGGAGGACTTGAACCTCCGACCTCTTCGTTATCAGCGAAGCGCTCTAACCGCCTGAGCTATAGGCCCGTGAACCGAAGTCAGAGATTACCCGACCGAATGCCCAGGCAACAAAACGCCTGGTCAGATCGGCCTCTAGTCGCGGTCCGCGAGGGTGATCTCCATTCCGCCGACGAGGTCGGACGAGAGGTTGTAAATGAACGAACCGACGGTCGCGAGCGCGGTGAAGAGCACCACGTTCACCGCACCGATGAGAGCCGCGATCCCGAACACACCGCCGGCACTGATCTCGAACGACGACTCGGTGGTCGTGTCACTCGACACCAGGGTCCCGAAGGAGTTGTTCAGCTGATCCCACACGCCCATGCCGTCGAGGATGAGATACAACACACCGACAGCGATCATCCAGATGAAAAAGGAAGCCACCGACAGCACCGCGGAGACCTTGAAGGCAGACCACGGGTCGATGCGGCGCAACTGCACCGACGCCCGCAGGGCCCCCATCGCACCGGGCGACGGAACGGCCTCGATCGACCGCGACGGTCCGGTCGCGGCCACCTCGGGATGATGGATGGCGTCGAGGTCCGGTAGCTCCTCCTGGGGCAGATCGCGACGGTCGATGTTGCGGGTCGGCCCGTCGATCGGCTTGGGCGCAGCGGTGCCGGTGATCACCGGACGTTTGCCCGTCGACACACCCCCCGGCCCTTGAGCGCCGCGGCCCGGAGGTGGTCCCGAGGGACCACGGCCCGGTCCCGGCGCACCGGGCTGCTGCCCGCCACCGGCGCCCGGGGGCGGCTGGCTACCCGCAGGCGGCGGCGGCTTACCGGGGCCGCCCTGCGGTCCCTGGGTGCCCGGACCCGCTGCCCGCTGCCACGGGGGCACCCCGCCCGGCCCCTGTCCGTTGCCTGCAGGGCGCGCGGGGGGCGTCGCGGCGGGCTGCGCCTTCGTGGCCGAGGCGTCGCCCGAGCGCGCAGCCGACTCCTGCACGGAGACCGCGGGCCGGGACCCGTTGCCGGACTCCTTGTCGCCAGTCGCCGGCTGCGCCTTGGGCGCCTGACCCGCCGGGGTCTGAGTCGGCTTGTTCGGCTCGTTGGGTGTGCTCATGCGTTCCTTTGCCTCGCCTCCGTGCAGGAGGAGCGTTGATCGGGCTCCGCTTGCGTACTGCTACTTCTTGCCGGCCGGCCCGTTATCCGTCTCGACCAGTTCATCCGGTTCGTCGGCGTTACGGGCGATAGCCAAGAGCGTAGTTCCTTCGCCCAGGTTCATCAGGCGGACGCCCTTGGTTTGACGTCCCGCCTTGCGTACCTGCTTGGCAGCAGTGCGGATCACACCCCCACCGGAGGTGATCGCGTAGAGCTCACTGTCGTCGTCGACGATGAGGGCTCCGACCAGCGCGCCGCGGCGTTTGTCGTACTGGATGGTCAACACGCCCTTGCCGCCGCGACCCTGCACCGGGTAGTCGGTCATCGCGGTCCGCTTGGCATAGCCACCCGAGGTCGCGACCAACAGATACGTGTCATCGCGTACGACGTTCAACGACAGCAACTGATCTTCATCGTTGAAGCGCATGCCCTGCACACCGGACGTCTGCCTGCCCATCGGCCGCAGTGCGTCATCGGTCGCGGAGAACCGGATCGACTGACCCTTGGTCGAGACCAGCAGCAGATCGTCGTCGGCACTGCACAGCTGAGCGCCCACGAGTTCGTCTTCTCCGCGCAGGTTGATCGCGAAGATGCCGCCCGAGCGGTTGGAGTCGAAGTCGACCAGACGGGACTTCTTCACCAGTCCACCGAGAGTGGCGAGTACCAGGTAGGGCGCGTCTTCGTAACTCTTGATCTGGATGACCTGCGCGATGCGCTCCTCCGGCTGGAAGGCCAGGAGGTTGGCGACATGCTGGCCGCGCGCGGTGCGGTTCGCCTCCGGAAGCTCGTACGCCTTTGCGCGGTACACCCGGCCCTTGGTGGTGAAGAACAGGATCCAGTCGTGTGTGGAGCACACGAAGAAATGCCGGACTATGTCGTCCTGTTTGAGACCCGCGCCCTGCACACCCTTGCCGCCACGCTTCTGACTGCGGTACAGGTCGGTCTTGGTGCGCTTGGCGTACCCCGTCTCGGTGATCGTGACGACCACGTCCTCGCGGGCGATCAGATCTTCGTCAGAGACGTCACCGTCTGCGGCGATGATCTTGGTGCGGCGCTCATCTGCGAACTTCTCGACGATTTCGGCCAGTTCGTCGCGAACGATCGCGCGCTGCCGCTCCGGCTTCGCGAGAATGTCCTTGTAGTCCGCGATCTCGATCTCGATCTCGGCCAACTCGTCGATGATCTTCTGCCGCTCGAGGGCCGCGAGCCTGCGCAGCTGCATCGCCAGGATGGCGTCGGCTTGGATCTCGTCTACGTCGAGCAGGTCGATCAAGCCGGTGCGCGCGAGGTCGACGGTCTGGGACCGACGGATCAAAGCGATGACTTCATCAAGGGCGTCAAGGGCTTTGACGAGACCGCGCAGGATGTGCGCGCGCTCTTCGGCTTTACGCAGCCGGTAGCGGGTACGTCGGATGATGACATCGATCTGGTGCTCCACGTAGAACCGGATCATCTGATCCAGCCGCAGAGTTCGCGGAACACCATCGACGATGGACAGCATGTTGACGCCGAAACTGGTCTGCAGCTGACTGTGCTTGTAGAGGTTGTTCAACACCACCTTCGCCACGGCGTCCCGGCGCAGGGTGACCACGATCTGCATGCCGACCCGGTCCGAGGACTCGTCGTCGATCCTGCTGATGCCCTTGAGTTTTCCTTCGTTCACCTGTTCGGCGATCGACTGGATCATGTTGTCGGGGTTCACCTGATAGGGCAGTTCGGTGATCACGAGGGTGGTCGCACCCTTGTTCTCCTCGATCCGAACCACGCCGCGCATACGGACGCTGCCTCGGCCGGTGGTGTATGCGTCGCGGATACCCTGCCCACCGACGATCAGTCCGTATGTGGGGAAGTCGGGTCCCTTGACACGCTCCATACAGGCGGCGAGCGTGCTCTCTTCGTCGGCTTCGTAGTTGTCGAGCGCCCAGAAGACGGCGTCGGCGACCTCACCGAGGTTGTGCGGCGGGATGTTGGTGGCCATGCCGACCGCGATACCGCTCGAGCCGTTGATCAGCAGGTTGGGAACCCGCGAGGGCAAAACCGTGGGTTCCTGGGTCTTGCCGTCGTAGTTCGGCGTGAAATCGACTGTCTCCTCGCCGATGTCACGCAACATCTCCATCGCCAGCGGCGTCAGGCGGGCTTCGGTGTAACGCATCGCGGCGGCGCCGTCGTTACCGCGGGATCCGAAGTTGCCCTGCCCGTCGACCAGCGGGTAGCGCATCGACCAGGGCTGCGCGAGTCGGACCAACGCGTCGTAGATCGCGGAGTCGCCGTGTGGATGATAGTTACCCATCGTCTCCGCAACGGGTTTCGCAGATTTCACGTAGCTGCGGTCGGGCCGGAATCCGGCATCGTTCATGGCATACAGCAGGCGGCGGTGTACCGGCTTGAGGCCGTCGCGGACCTCGGGCAGCGCGCGGCCCACGATCACGCTCATGGCGTAATCGATGTAACTGCGCTGCATCTCCTGCTGGATGTCCACGGGTTCGACGCGGTCGCCGGCGCCACTGTCCGGTGGCAAGGTGTCGGTCATGAGTTCACTTTCGTCGTATCAGGTTCGGCAGGTGAAGAAGCGTCAGACGTCCAGGAAGCGAACGTCTTTGGCGTTTCGGGCGATGAAGCTGCGCCGTGCCACCACGTCCTCCCCCATCAGCACACTGAACAGTTCGTCGGCGGCTGCGGCATCGTCGAGCGTGACCTGACGCAGCACCCGCACCGAAGGATCCATCGTGGTCTCCCACAACTCTTTGGCATTCATCTCGCCGAGACCCTTGTACCGCTGGATGCCATCTTCTTTGTTGATCTTCTTGCCGGCCTGTGCACCGGCCTCGAGCAACCCATCACGTTCGCGGTCGGAGTAGGCGAACTCAGGCGCAGCACCCTTCTGCCACTTGAGCTTGTAGAGCGGCGGCTGCGCCAGGTAGACGTAGCCGTGCTCGACCAACGGACGCATGAAGCGGAACAGCAGGGTCATCAGCAACGTCGTGATGTGTTGTCCGTCGACGTCGGCGTCGGCCATCAGCACGATCTTGTGATAGCGGAGCTTGGCGATGTCGAACTCGTCGTGGATGCCCGTACCGAATGCCGTGATGATCGACTGGACCTCGGTGTTCTTGAGGACGCGGTCGATGCGCGCCTTCTCGACGTTGATGATCTTTCCGCGGATCGGCAGGATCGCCTGGTACATCGAGTCGCGGCCGGACTTGGCGCTACCGCCGGCCGAGTCGCCCTCCACGATGTAGACCTCGCACTTGCTCGGATCCTTGCTCCGGCAGTCGGCGAGCTTGCCGGGAAGACCACCGATGTCGTTGGCGCTCTTGCGGCGCACCAACTCTCGTGCCTTGCGGGCCGCCATGCGGGCGTTGGCGGATTCGACCGCCTTGCGGATGATGATCTTGGCCTCGGCGGGGTTCGACTCGAACCAGTGCGCGAGATGCTCGTTGCTCACCTTCTGCACGAAGCTGCGGACCTCGGTGTTACCGAGCTTCGTCTTGGTCTGACCTTCGAACTGGGGATCGGAGACCTTGATCGAGATCACCGCGGCCAGACCCTCACGGATGTCGTCGCCGGTGAGCTTGTCGCCCTTGTCCTTGACCAGCTTCTTCTCGGTGGCGTACTTGTTGACCGTCGCGGTGAGAGCAGAGCGGAAACCCTCTTCGTGGGTACCGCCCTCATGGGTGTTGATGGTGTTCGCGAACGTGTGGACCGACTCGGAGTAGCCGTTGTTCCACTGCATCGCCACCTCGAGCTCATGCCCGGTGCCTTTGGCCGTGAACCCGATGACCGAGTTGTGGATCGCGGTCTTGCTGGCGGTCTTACCGTTGTTGAGGTGCCGGACGAAGTCTTCGAGCCCACCGGGGTAGTGATAGATCCGGGTGCGGCTCTTGTTCTTGCGCCCCTCGGGCTTGCCCTCGGAATCGACCGGGACGTCGGCGGGAACGTCTATCTCGTCGGCGAGCTCGGTGTTCGCGGCCTGTTCGGCAAGCTCGTCCTCGGACTTGGGGGCCTCGGCGACCTCGACGTCTTCGGCGTCGCCGGCCTCGATCGTGGCCGGGCGCTCGTCGGTCAGCGTGATGGTCAGGCCCTTGTTCAGGAAGGCCATCTCCTGCAGGCGCCGAGCGATGGTGTCGAAGTTGTAGACCGTCGTCTCGAAGATCTTCTCGTCCGCCCAGTACCGCACCGTGGTGCCGGTCTTCTTGGTGGGCGAGCCCTTCTTCAGTTCACCGGCGACGGCAGTGGAGTAGGTCTGCGACCAATTGAAGCCATCCCGGGCGATCTCGAGTTCGACGGTGGTCGAAAGGGCGTTCACGACAGAGATACCGACACCGTGCAGACCACCGGACACCGCGTACGAATCAGAGTCGAACTTGCCGCCGGCGTGGAGCTGGGTCATCACGACCTCGACCGTGGGCACACCCGTCTTGTGCATCGACACCGGGATGCCACGGCCATCGTCGACGACCTGGACAGCTCCGTCGGCCCGCAGGGTGACATCCACGCGCGTTGCGTAACCCGCCATCGCCTCGTCGACGGAGTTGTCCACAACTTCCCAGATCAGGTGGTGAAGCCCGCGCTCACCGGTAGAGCCGATGTACATACCGGGACGCTTGCGAACCGCCTCGAGACCCTCGAGGATGCTGATCGAATCCGCACCGTATTCGGCGTTCCCCTTCTTCTTCGCCGGAGTCTTCTTCGTCGGTTCCGGCTGTTCCGGTTGTTCCGGCTGCTGGGGTTCGGTGCTGTCGGCCACGAGTGCGTCCGCTCCTTACATCGCCATCGAATTCGCGCACGCCACTGGCACCGGCGCAGCACGGTATCGGCTGCGGTGTCCGGGGCCCTCGACGTCGCGGTCTACCCCGGTTCGGGGCAACTCCCTACATACTACTGGGTCACGCGACAAGGAATACCCCTGCAACACCCCTGATGTCTCCACAGACGGATTTTTTCGGTTTGCACCTAGTCCGACCGACGCTCTCGGCGTGCCGACGGCGCTCTGGCGGGAATCGTCGCCCGTTGCGGCACCGACCAGACGCTCGCCGGCATCAGCCGTAGGTGTCGCGGGGCCCGCGGCCCTTCACGTGTCGTTCACCTTTGCGCCAGGACGGACTCTGCGGTCCGGTGATCCGCAGACTGGTGACCACGTTGTTGCCGGCCACGGCCGCGATCTTCGCCAGGATCTGCGACTGGATCAGCCGCAGCTGGGTCGCCCAGGCAGTCGACTCAGCGGTGACATGTAAAACCTTGTCGCGCAACATCTTGGGCTGAGCGTGCGCGGCGATCTCGGCCCCGACGATGCGATCCCATGCACCCATCACCGTGCCCTCGGAGATCTTGGAGTTCCAGCCCCGGCGACCTGCGAGGTTGCCCGCGACCCTGCCCATCGGCTGCGGATCATGAACGTCGGGACCGGCACCGGTCCAGCCCCTTCGTGCCGCAGGCCGCGGTGCCGACGTCCTCTTACTGGGTGATGCGCGTCCCTGACCGACGGATTTTCCTGCCGCCCGAGCTGCTGCGCGGGCATCTTCGAGCGCCTTGCGGGCCATGTCGTACCCGCTGCTGCCCTGTTCTCTGGGCTCTCCTTCACCGACCATGATCAGCTCACCAGTTCCGATGTCCGGACGCCATCTGCCTCGTGGATGTTCACCGATACCGTCCTACCGCCGATCGAGGCAGGTATGTCGTCGGCCACCGCCGCGGTGATGAGGACCTGTTCGGCGGTGCCGGCCACGTCAGCCAACTTCTCGCGGCGGCGGGCGTCGAGTTCGGCGAAGACGTCGTCGAGGAGAAGTACCGGCTCCACCCCGTCCGAGCGCACCAATTCCACCGAACCGAGTCGCAGGGCCAACGCAAACGACCACGATTCCCCATGGCTGGCGAATCCTTTCGCCGTCTCGGTCCCCAACAACAGATCGACATCGTCGCGGTGGGGTCCGACCAGGCACACACCCCGGTCGATTTCCTTCTGACGCAGGCTCGCGAGATCGCTCAGCATCGCTGCCTCGATGTATTCGACATCGGCCGACTCCCCCTGCTGCGGCGTTATGTCCACCGAGATCGACGGGCGGTAGCGCATGCTTGCCAGCCGCGACTGCGGTGCAATGGTCGAATATGACTGTTGCACATGGGGTTCGAGTTCACGGACCAGGTCGATCCGGGCTGCGGTGACCTGCGCTCCGAAGTCGGCGAGTTGGGCATCCCAGACATCGAGCGTGCTGATCACCGAGTCCCCGTCTCCGCGACGCAGTGCCGACGACGCGGTCTTGAGCAGCGCGGCACGCTGCCGGAGCACCCGGTCGTAGTCGGCCTTCGCAGCTGCCCAGCGGGGTCCCCGCATCGCGATGAGTTCGTCGATGAACCGGCGCCGTTCGCCTGGATCGCCCCGGACGAGCGCCAGATCCTCCGGGGCGAACATCACGGTCCGCAGGATCCCGAGGATGTCGCGAGGCCGCCGGCACGGAGCCCCGTTGATCGCGGCCTTGTTGGCCCGCGCACCACCGATCAGCAGGTCGACGGTCAGTTCTCGACCATCGTTCTCCACGGTCGCGGATACTTTCGCCTGCTCCGCCCCGGTCCGGATGAGCGGCGCGTCCGTACTCACCCGATGTGACCGCAGCCCCGCGAGGTAGTAGAGCGCCTCGAGGAGATTGGTCTTGCCGAAACCATTTCGTCCGACGAAAAGAGTTGTGCCGGTGTCGAGTTCGACCGACACATCCTCCCAGGAGCGGAAGTTGCGAAGGCTCAGGTTACGGACGAACACCTCGTCAGATCAACTCCCGCGGGCTCACTGCGACGATGCGGACTTGGGAACCACCGAATGGCCACCGAACTGGTTGCGCAGGGCCGAGACCGCCTTGAGTGCGGGTGACCCGCCCTCTTGACGCGACGCAAAACGCGCAAACAATGCCGCGGAGATGACGTTGGCAGGCACCGAATGCCGAATTGCCTCCTCGACAGTCCAGCGACCCTCGCCGGAATCAGTGGTGTAGTCGGAGATCTCGGCCAGACCGGGATCCTCCTGCAACGCTTTGACCAGCAGCTCGAGCAGCCAGGACCGAACCACGGTGCCATTGGTCCAGGCGCGCAGCGTACCGGTGACATCTTCGATGAGCGGTTCGGCGTCGAGGATCTCGTATCCCTCGCCGTAGGCGTGCATCAGTCCGTACTCGATGCCGTTGTGCACCATTTTGGCGTAGTGACCTGCGCCGACCTGCCCGGCATGGACGAACCCGTCGGCACGCTCACCGGGCGGGCGCAGAGCGTCGAAGATCGGCATGGCGCGCTCGACGTCTGCCTTCGCACCGCCGCACATCAGGCCGTAGCCGTTCTCCAGACCCCAGACACCGCCCGAGACACCACAGTCGATGTAGCTTATTCCCTTGGCGCTCAACAGTTCTGCATTGATCGCGTCGTCGGTGTACTTCGAGTTGCCGCCATCGATCACCAGATCACCCGGCGACAAGGTCTCCGACAGTGTGCGCACCGTCGACCTGGTCGGCTCTCCGGAAGGAACCATGACCCAGACGATCCGCGGCGCGTCGAGCGCCTCGGTGAGTTCGGCGAGGGAGCCGACGTCGGTGACCTCAGGACGCGGGTCGAATCCGACGACCTCTATGCCTGCGTCCTTGATACGGGTGCGCATGAACCCACCCATCTTGCCGAGTCCCACCAAACCCATTTGCATGGTCGATCACTCCTTCGCCGATGACGTCTCACTGCGGTCCGGTGTCCGCTGCAACCATTGTTGTCGAGCGGCGCCGGTGCCGCTCACCTTTGGGTGCGGTCCGGATCACCGTCGTTCAGAACACGATCAGCCGGGCAGGCGGACCGGCATCAGCAGGTACGTGTACTCGCTGTTCGGCGCGGCGTAGGCGCCGTTGTCGTCAGGGGTGGGCTCGGCATCGGATCCCGGACGCAGCACCGCGGGACGCGACGGGGTGGTGAACCCGAAGTCGACGGTCGCGGCGTGCAACGAACTGAGGCCGTCGAGCAGATATCCCGGATTGAAGGCGATGGTCAGCGGGTCGCCGTAGAACTTCACGTCGACCTGCTCCTCGGCGCGACCTGCATCATCACCGCCCGCCGTCAGCAGCACGGTGTCCTCACCGAATTCGAGTCGAACCTGGGCGCCGCGTTCGGCGACCAGTGCGACGCGCTTGATCGCCTCGGTCAGCGGAGCGATCTCGATGTTGGCGACCGAGGTGTGGCTCGGCGGCAGCAGCTGCCGGAACTTCGGGAACTCCGCATCGAGCAGACGGGTCGTCGTACGCCGTCCCGAGCCGAGGATGCCGAGCAGACCGTCTGCGCCGATGCTCCCACCGGAGCCGAATGCCAGTCCCACGGCTGAGGTGCCGTCCGAACCTGCGGTCCTGGCCGCCTCCGCCAAGGTCTTGGCGGGCACGAGGACCGCCGAGGTGGTGTCGGGGACTTCTGGGGTCCAGGTCAGCTCACGAACGGCGAGCCGGAACCGGTCCGTCGCGGCGAGCACCACGGTGTCACCCGCGATCTCGAGCCGGATGCCGGTCAGCATCGGCAGCGTGTCATCTTTGCCGGCCGCGATCGCGACCTGCGTGATCGCCTCCGCGAAGACGTCCGACGGGATGGCTCCGGTGTTCTCGGGGACGTCCGGCAGCTGCGGATAATCCTCGACCGGCATCGTCGGCAGCGAGAACTTCGCACTGCCGCAGACGATCGCGACGCGCGTGCCGTCGAGTTGCACGTCCACGGGTTTCGCCGGGAGGGCGCGGGTGATGTCGGCAAGCAATTTGCCGGACACCAGCACCTGGCCCTCGTCTGCCACCTCGGCCGAGACGTTGACCTGCGCCGAGACCTCGAAGTCGAATCCCGACACCGAGAGACCGGTGTCGGTGACCGTCAGCAGCACACCACCAAGGACCGGCACCGGAGGCCGGCTCGGCAGGCTACGTGCCACCCACGCGACCGAATCTGCGAACTCGTCGCGAGTCACCCGAAACTTCATTGTCTTCAGCTTGCCCTTCTGGTTGATCGAGCTGAGCCTGCTTGGTCGAAGACAGTCTTCGACCGGGCGGCGTGCGCCAGGGTCTCCACTCTAAGGCGGATGACAAGTATTCGGTGCCGATGGGGTCGTCTGGGCTTCTTGTGATTCGGCCCAGGCCGATGCCTGTGGAGACGACTTGTGCACACCCTTGCTTTTAAAGAGCTTTGTTGAGAGATAAATTCTTCGTAGTAATAGGTCCTGTGAATTTGTGGATGACCGGCACATTCGGCTGGTATCGGCGCCGGCGGCCTGGGGGCGAAATGTCAGCCGGTCGTGCACCAACGTGACGTGCATGTGAACAGGGCGCCTCGGTTCGGGAAAGGTGCACTGTCTATCCACAGATTTCGGTAGTTATCCACCGGCTTGTGCACAGGCAGATCTGCTCGGGGCCGAGGTTGTAATTCGGGCGGAAACGTATCCAAAGTCTCATCGTTGGGTTGAGAGTGTGGCCGCCGTTGGGTTGAGAGTGTGGCGCCGTCGGCGGGCGATGGGACGCGTCGAGCGTGCCGTTTGGGACGCCGACTCGGTGCAAGCAACGGCACGATGAAGGCGCGCAACGGCACGGACGATGCATCGAAGGGCACGCTCGACGTGCGTGAGAGCCCGGTGAAAGGGCGCGGTGAAAGGGCGGGGCGCCTAGCGGCGTGAGCGCTGTTTGATGCGCGCGGTGAGTTCCTGCACCTGGTCGTACACACGACGACGCTCGGCCATCTCCTTGCGGATCTTCTTGTCCGCATACATGACGGTCGTGTGGTCACGATCGAAGGTCTCGCCGATCTTCGGCAGCGAGAGATCGGTCAGTTCGCGGCACAGGTACATGGCGATCTGGCGAGCTTGTGCGATCGACCTGGTCTTACCCGGTCCGCGGAGCTCCTCGATGCTGATGTCGAAGTACTCCGCGTTGACCGCCAGAATGGTGGCGGCAGTGATCTCCAGGCTCGCCGAATCGGGCAGCAGGGCCTGCAAGACGACATCGGCGAGTGCGGTGTCGAGTTCGGAATGGTTGAGCGAGGCGAACGCCGTGACCCGGATCAGTGCGCCCTCGAGTTCGCGGATGTTGCGTTCGATTTTCGAGGCGATCAGTTCGAGCACGTCGTCGGGTACCCGGATGTCGTCCATCTGCGCCTTCTTGCGCAGGATGGCGATGCGGGTTTCCAGCTCAGGTGGCTGAACGTCCGTGATCAGACCCCATTCGAAGCGGGTCCGGAGGCGGTCTTCGAGGGTTGCCAGCTGTTTCGGAGGTCGATCCGAGGAGACCACGATCTGCTTGTTGGCGTTGTGCAGGGTGTTGAAGGTGTGGAAGAACTCTTCCTGGATACCTTCTTTGCCCTCGAGGAACTGGATGTCGTCGACGAGGAGCACGTCCATGTCGCGGTACCGCCGCTTGAACGCCACCCGGCGGTCATCACGCAGCGAGTTGATGAAGTCGTTGGTGAACTCTTCGGTCGAGACGTACTTGACACGCATCCCAGGGAAGAGTCGCTGCGCGTAGTGGCCGGCCGCGTGCAGCAGGTGGGTCTTGCCCAGGCCCGATTCACCCCAGATGAACAGCGGATTGTAGGCGCGGGCCGGCGCTTCGGAGATCGCCACCGCGGCCGCGTGTGCGAACCGGTTGGAGGCTCCGATGACGAAGGTCTCGAAGGTGTACTTCGAATTGAGGCTCGAGTCGCCACTGGAATCGGACTTCGATGAGGAGTCGGCCGAGAAGTAGCTCGACCATTCACCGCCGTTGCCTCCGGCCCTGGCGAGGTCGCGGTCGCGGTCGGCGAAGGTCTCCGGCGGAGGTGAGATGTCGGTTCGTCCCGGCATATCGGTTCGCCCGGGCATGTCTGGGCGTCCGTAGCCGTCGGGACGCGTGAGCCGTGAACTGCCGTAGTCGTCCACCGGAAGGGGACGGCTGTCTTCTTCGGCGAGGTCGGCTGCGCCGTCGAGTACCGAGTCGGCGGCGATCGGATCGATACGCACGGCCAGATCGACCGAATGCCCGAGATGGCGGCTGAGTGCGGAGACGATCGGCTCGCGGAGTCCGCGTTCGATCTGTTCCTGAACGCGGGGGGTCGGCACGGTCAGGAGTGCGAACCCCTCGGCGAGGGTCAGGGGCCGGACAAGTGAGAGCCAGGCCTTCTGCTGTTTGGACAGGGGAATCCGGTTGCCTGCGGTGTCGTCGTTGAGCTCGTTGACAACCTGGTGCCAGATCACGCTGAAGGAATCGTGATCGGAATCCGCTGGCATGGTCGTCCCTCCTGGTGGTTCGTCACCAATTGTCCACACCGTTATCCACAGGTGTGGAGCAATAGGAAGACACAGCGAACCCCAGATGGGTTAACGCGATTCCGCCCCGGGTGGATAGCTTGGGTGAAGTTAACAGAGATCGGCGCGGCGCCACAACTGGACACCACATGTTGCAGGTAAAGGCAAGAATCTCCTGAGAACAGGCGTGTCGTACCTCGATGCCGCAGGTCGCGGGTGGTTAGCGCATCCGCGCGCGGTTTGACCCTGATGCCGGTCATCAGTAGTCTCGAACGGTCGCCGATCGTCGATTCCGGCCACTGATCTTCAGCACCCGCAAGGGGGCTGGGAGGTAGCCGACGCATCGAGGTAGCGACCAGACCACCGATTAACAAGCTGGGCTCAATCAATGACGCGAGCCCGTCACCATGAGGAGATTTGGCCGTGGCCAAGGGCAAGCGGACTTTCCAACCGAACAACCGTCGTCGTGCACGTGTGCACGGCTTCCGGCTGCGCATGCGTACCCGTGCAGGACGCGCAATCGTCAACACTCGTCGTCGCAAGGGACGCGCGAGTCTCACGGCCTGAGTCGGCCGCGGTATCGCTGCCTGCGTAGCCGGCCGCAACTTATCGTGTTGGCACCACCGAACCGGATCACCCGGCGGTCAGACTTCACCCGCATCCTCAAACAAGGGGTGCGGGTTGGTCGGCGTGATGTGATCGCGCATGTGTTGGTGCCGTCGCAGCCCGACCTCATTACCCTTGGTGGTCCGAGGTTCGGGCTGATCGTGGGCAAGTCGGTCGGCAACTCGGTGGTTCGCCACGCGGTGTCGCGTCGACTGCGCGCCGCCGCTCGAGGACTCCTCGCGGACTGCGATCCGGCAGCGCTGATCGTGGTGCGCGCACTCGGCGGTAGCGCGAACTGCTCGCAACCAGATCTCGAACGGCAGTTGTCGTCGGCAGTGTCCGCGGCGATGCGTCGCATCGAGGCGACTGTGTGATGGGAAACCCCCCCGGCGTGCGCAGGTCGTCCATCGCCACCTGGCCGCGACGAGCGATCATCTTCCTGATCGAGCTCTACCGCACCTGGGTCTCCCCCATGCGTCTGCCCACCTGTCGGTTCGAACCGACGTGCAGCACCTATGCGGTCGAGGCACTGACCGAGTACGGCGCACTCCGTGGTGGACTGTTGTCGCTGATCCGTCTCGCCAAGTGCGGACCGTGGCACAAGCCGGGTTACGACCCCATACCTGAGCGCCGGAACGCCGATGACGAGCACACCTGCCGGCAGCAACCTACCGAACTCGACCCCAACGCGGCCAAAGAGCCGGATCTTGTTGTAACAGTGAGGAACTGACGCGTGCTCGATTTCATTTACTGGCCGGTCTCGGCCATCATGTGGGTATGGTACGAGGCGTTCAGCTTCCTCCTGCCCAACTCGCCGGGTGGCGACGGCATCGCCTGGGCCCTGTCGGTGGTGTTCCTGGTCTTCACCCTGCGCGCCATTCTGTACAAGCCGTTCGTCAAGCAGATCCGCACCACGCGGAAGATGCAAGAGATCCAGCCCCAGATGCAGGCGATCCGTAAGAAGTACGGCAAAGATCGCGTGAAGATGACCGAGGAGATGCAGAAGCTCCAGAAGGAGCACGGATTCAATCCCCTGCTCGGTTGTCTCCCGATGCTGGCTCAGATCCCCGTCTTCATCGGGCTGTTCCATGTGCTGCGCTCGTTCAACCGAATGGGCACCGGTTTCGGTCAGCTGGGCATGACGGCTGAAGAGACGCGGTCGTACGGCAACTACATCTTCAATGTCGATCAGGTCCAGAATTTCCTGGATGCTCGGCTCTTCGGCGTTCCTCTCTCGTCGTACATCATTCAGCCGACCTCCGAGTGGGTCGCCTTCAGTCCTCCCGGGGAACCGGTCGACTTCACGCGTCTGAACATCATCATCTTGGTGATCCCGCTCGTGATCATCTCGTCGATCGCCACGCACATGAACTCGCGGGCCTCCGTGGCGCGGCAGAGCGAAGCTGCCATGGAGAATCCGCAGACGCGGATCATGAACAACCTCGCGTTGTACGTCTTCCCCCTGGGCATCCTCGTGTCAGGCGCCTTCTTCCCGGTCGCGATTCTTCTCTACTGGGTCTCGAACAACCTCTGGACCTATGTGCAGCAGCACATCGTCTTCGGAAACATCGAGAAGGAAGAAGAAGCCGAGAAGGCCGCAAAACTCGAGAAGCGGTCAAACAACGCACCGAAGCCGGGCGCCAGACCTCAGGCGGCGAAAGCGGTCACGACCAAGCCCAAACCCGGAGCGAAGCCGGCGGACAAGTCGAAGCCGGCCGGTAAGTCGGAGTCGCAGACGGTGGACATGTCGAAGGGCAGTGCGGCGGCAGCGGGTGCAGATACTTCGTCAGAGGAATCGGAGGAGACAGCCACGTCTCCGGAGAAGCCGAAAGCAACCGGCTCCCCCAGTTCCAATGGCGCGAAGAAACCGACAGGCGGACGTCCGGCCACAGGGCCCGGCGGAGGACGCGGCGGGAACCAGCAACGACGTAAGAAGCGGCGCTGACCCATGACCGGTCAGTACCCCGAAGAGTGCAAAGCGAGGGAAGTTCGATGAGTGCAGAGACCAAGGATGCGGTGGTCGAGGAATTGATCGACGAGCCGGCGGCCGACGAGCAGCCGACCGGGCAACTGCCGGTGGACGGTGAGACAGCGGAGACCGAGACCGTGACCGCGGCAGACGATGCGGACTCGGACGACTCCGGTATGACCGACGAGGAGCGACTCGTCGAAGAAGGCGAGATCGCGGGCGACTATCTCGAGCAGTTGCTCGACGTCCTCGACTTCGACGGCGACATCGATCTCGACGTCGATGGGGACCGCGCGATTGTCAGCATCGACGGTGGATCCGATCTCGTGAAGTTGGTCGGCAAGAACGGTGAAATCCTCGACGCGCTCCAGGAGCTGACCCGTCTCGCGGTTCAGCGGACCACGGGCGACCGTAGCCGTTTGATGCTCGACGTCGCCCGCTGGCGTGCCGACCGTCGTGAGCGCCTTGCTCGGCTGGGCAATGAGGTTGCCGAGCGCGTGCGTGACGGCGGGGAGCGTGAAGAACTCGATCCCATGTCTCCGTTCGAACGGAAGATCGTGCATGACGCGGTGGCTGCCGTCGACGGCGTGTACTCCGAGAGCGAGGGCACAGAGCCCAATCGACGAGTCGTTGTCCTGAAGGGCTGATTCGCACAACTGACGCAGTGGGCCCCGGCGGTGTCGCCGGGGCCCACTGCTATCTCCAGGCATAGTTACAACGGTGTTGTTTACAGACCGTCCCGGGCTCCCCCGGACGGTGTGGGTGATAGTTATGTTTCACGTGAAACGGAGGACCGGATGACCGCTGAGTTCGAGGGCGAGGGTGGGGACCAACTCCGATCGGCAGCAGCATCGGTGTTTGCAGACCGACTGCCGACTGCTGAGAAGTACTGGGAGGCGCTTGCGAACGCCGGTCTCGAGCGGGGACTGATCGGACCGCGCGAGGTTGACCGGCTCTGGGGACGGCACATCCTGAACTGTGCTGTGATCGCCGAACTGCTCGAGGACGGGGAGTCGGTGGTCGACATCGGCAGCGGAGCAGGGCTGCCAGGTATCGCAGTTGCGATTGCGAAGCCGACTGTCCAGATGACCTTGGTCGAACCGCTACTTCGACGCGCCACTTTTCTCGAAGAGGTGGTGAGTGAGCTCGGAATCGATGTCCGGGTGATTCGGGGACGTGCAGAAGAGAAATCGGTGGTGAAGATCGCGGGGCGTGCCGACGTTGTCACGTCGCGCGCGGTGGCCCCGCTCGATCGTCTGGGCAAGTGTTCCACTCCCCTGCTGCGGCCCGGCGGACGGTTGATTGCGATCAAGGGTTCGTCGGCTGCCGAGGAAATAGCCACCCACCTCGGGACGCTGGGTCGTATCGGTTTGTCCGGACTTCGGGTTGCACAATGCGGCACGGATGCACTGCCGACGCCGACAACTGTGGTGTTGGCGACGCGGGTTGGTGGTCGTCGGTGACAGAGCGCAGAATGTTCAGCAGGCGTAGCCGAAGGAGTGACAGCGTGTCCAACGAATCGCATGTTTCACGTGAAACTGTTTCACGTGGAACCAGCGCGTATGAGGCAAGACCCCAACCACACGACGACACCCCAATTGCCGCGGCGGCCGAACGGGCCAGCCGCGTGTTGACCCCGGGAGGCAGCGGAGCCCTCCCTCGACCGCGGCACACCCGCATCATCACGATCGCGAACCAGAAGGGTGGCGTGGGTAAGACGACCACCGCGGTGAACATGGCCGCTGCCCTCGCTGTGCATCAGCTACGTGTTCTGGTCATCGACCTCGATCCACAGGGCAACGCCAGTACTGCCCTCGGCGTCGACCATCGGTCAGGCATCCCCTCGGTCTACGAGTTGCTGATCGGTGAGGTCGACTTCGCAGACACGATCGTGCAAAGCGCGAGCAACGAGAACCTCTTCTGCGTTCCGGCAACGCTCGATCTCGCAGGCGCGGAGATCGAACTGGTCTCGATGGTCGCTCGAGAAAACCGCCTTCGCAATGCTCTGGACAAAGCGACGCTCGAGAAGTACGACTTCGACTTCGTCCTGATCGACTGCCCACCGTCTTTGGGACTGCTGACCATCAATGCGATGGTTGCCGCGCGCGAGGTCATGATCCCGATCCAGTGCGAGTACTACGCGTTGGAGGGTGTCAGTCAGTTGCTGTCGAACATCAACCTCGTCCAGGCGCACCTGAACCCCGAGCTGCACGTGTCGACCGTCGTGCTGACGATGTACGACGGTCGGACCAAACTAGCCGATCAGGTGGCGGCGAGCGTACGTGAGCACTTCGGCGACCGGGTACTCAACGCCGTCATACCCCGGAGCGTGAAGGTATCGGAGGCGCCTGGATACGGCACCACGATCATCGAGTACGACCCGGGTTCACGTGGAGCGATGAGTTACCTCGACGCTGGACGAGAACTTGCGTTGCGTTCGGAACGAGAAGAGGAGGGACGGTCGTGAGCGATCCGGGAGCGAACAAGGAAAGTGGCGCCGGAAAGCCGCCGGCCAAGGGCGCCGGCGCGCGGCTGACAAAACGACAGGGCGGCCTTGGCCGTGGGCTCGCCGCACTGATTCCGACGGGTCCCACAGAGGGCCCTCGTATGGGATCTGCGGCCACTGATGTGATGTTCGGGGCAGCCAATCGACTGGCGGATACCGAGCAGCAGAGCGCGAATGCGCCGGTGCCCACTCCCCCGACGGTGACCGATCCGCGAGGCGTCGATGAGGTGGGCGCGGTGTATCGGGAGATCCCCCCGACCCTGATTCAGCCCAATCCGCAACAACCGCGTACCGCCTTTGACGAAGAGGCGCTGGCCGAGCTGGTGCACTCGATCCGCGAGTTCGGGCTCATGCAGCCGATCGTGGTACGCCGGCTGCCCGAGCCCGACGGCGGTGCCGAATACCAGCTCGTCATGGGCGAGCGCCGGTGGCGCGCCAGCCAGGAAGCCGGGCTCGAATCGATCCCGGCGATCGTTCGCGAGACCGCCGATGGCGACATGTTGCGCGACGCGCTGCTGGAGAACATCCACCGAGTGCAGTTGAACCCCCTGGAGGAAGCAGCGGCGTATCAGCAGTTGCTCGAAGAGTTCGGCGTCACCCACGATGAACTGGCGAGTCGACTCGGCCGTTCGCGGCCGGTGATCACCAACATGATCCGGTTGCTCCGTTTGCCGATCCCGGTTCAGCGCCGCGTTGCGGCCGGTGTCCTGTCTGCCGGTCACGCACGCGCATTGCTCTCACTCGATGCGGGTGCCGATGCCCAGGAGGCACTGGCCGCCAAGATCATCGCCGAGGGGATGTCCGTCCGGGCGACCGAGGAGGCGGTGACGCTTGCCAACCGCGGTGACGGCAAGACCACTCCCCCCTCGCCGAAGCGTAAACCGATGCAGATGCCCGGCCTCCAAGACGTCGCGGAGCGGCTCTCGGACAAGCTCGACACTCGGGTGACGGTGGCCATGGGGAAGCGAAAAGGGAAAATAACTGTCGAATTCGGGTCGGTTGGCGACCTCGAACGGCTTGTCGAGATCATCGCCCAAAAGTGAAAACTTCGCCGCGTATTTCCGCGTACGCAGGTATGCGGCTAAAACGTCACAGTGACAAAGGACTGGTGTTCGGGCCTTCGAATGCGTCGAATCCTCTATCCGGCAACCGATTTCGACTCCGCGACCGCTCACCGCAAGCGGATCTGCGCGATCGCATATGCTGGAGCGTGTTCGCAGCAGTTTTCGGTCGATTCGGGCGCCGGGAAGATCTCATCGGTGCCGGAACCGGGCGATTTGAAGGAAAGGCGTCGGTGCCGTGTCGGTAACGATAGCGCCACTGACGATGGACGGATTCGAAAATCTCTCCTCGCACAGTCGACGTTGTGTTTTCTGGGAGATGGATCCGAACCTCATCCCGGACAACCCGGGCGGGGTCGCATTCGAGAGCGAGTTCGACAAAGAAGCCTGGGTCTCGATGATCCTGCTCGAGTGGGGTACCTGCGGACAGCTCGCCGTGAGTCGGCACACCGGCAAGGTCGTCGGTGCGGCGTTCTACGGCCCACCGAGGAGCGTCCCGAGGTCCCTGCTCTTCCCTACCTCACCGGTGTCGGCAGATGCGGTCATCTTGAATTCGCTCTGGGTCGACCCCGGCCATGACGAAGCAGCCGCCGCACTGACTCAAGCGGTGATCGTTGATCTCACCCGGCGTGGGGTTCGCGCCATCGAGGCGTTCGGTATCGTCCGGTCGGCGCACACCGGTCCGAACGAGGATCCGGAGAACGACGCGATCTGCCCGCGGTGCATGATCGACGCGCACTTCCTGAAGGGCGAAGGCTTCGACGTCGTGTCCGCTCACCACCGCTACCCGAGATTGCGGCTCGCACTCGACAACGACCTCGGTTGGAAGGCGGGCGTCGAGAGTGCGCTGGAAAAGCTGGTGGTGATGGCGGCCATCGATGTGGCCGGCCGAGAGCGGACCGCAGTGCCGGTCGGCTCAGCGCGCCACTTGCTCCGAGGCGAGTAGTTCGGCGAAGGTGTACGTGCCGGTGGGCTGATCGTCGCGACCCAGAAGGTACAGCCGCTTGACGGCCACCAGGATCGCTTCGGCGATCGTGTCACGTACCGCTGGATCACTGAGTTGGGTCGCATCATGAAGATTGCTGATGTAGCCGATGTCGAGCTGTACGGCCGGCATCTGACTGCGCCGCAGGATCTCCCACGTGCGCTCGTGCGAGCGGCAGTCACGCAGATCCGTCCTGGCAACGATCTCGCGCTGGATGAAGCCTGACAGCGAGCGTCCGATGGTCGACGACGAGCCGTGGGTGGTCCCGTAATGGAAACTCGCCACGCCGCTCGCGCGACTGTTGGGGTAATGCGCACACCGCAGGGCGATCAGCAGATCAGCGCCGATGGCGTTGGCGGTACCGGCACGCTCTTCGTCGGTGGGGTTCTCGTCTTCGCGCCGGGATACGAAGGTCTCCATACCGGCGGCCGTCATGCGACCCACGAGGCGGTCGCTGAGATCCCACAAGATCTCGGCTTCGATGGCCGACTCTGCGGGATCGGCATCGGGATGGTCGCCTCCGGAGCCCGGATCGATGACGATCCGCTTGCCGGACAGCTGCGGTCCGCGACGGCGGACGTGTTCTTCTTCACGAATGGCGTGGGGCGAACCTCCGGTGACGCGGGTTCCGAGTTGTTTGAGCGATCGCAGAGTCGCCGGGCCGCAGATGCCGTCCGGATTGAGTCCGTAGTCGCCCTGATAGTTGCGGAGGGCGTTGTGGGTGTCGACGTCGAAGTGCCCGTCGACAAGACCGGTGTAGAAACCCAGGTTCTGCAGCCGGGACTGCAGTGTTGCCACGTCGTCGCCGTGCATGGGCGCCGACGTGAGGTAGCACAGCACGCGGGCACCCAGGCGGTAAGAGGATTCGCGAAGCGCGCCGAAGGTGGCCGGGCCGACAACACCATCGACGAGCAGGCCGCGCTGCTGCTGGAATGCGCGCACCGCCTGATCTGTCGCGACATCGAACACAGCCTCGGGCAGTGCCCAACCGTTGGGGTCCACGAGCCGTCCCGTCGGCAGAGGCGCGTCGGTCAAGAAGCCCTGGCCAGCGAGGATGGCACGTATTTCGGCAACAGCCGACCCGTGGTCTCCCAACCGGAACAACGGCATCGCTCGGCCTTCCTTCTAGCAATCGGTCACGCGTGGCGAGTGGGCAACCAGGGTGCCTGGTCGGCACCCCCGTTCGCACCCGAACTAGCTAAGAGTGTCTCAGCAATGGCCCTTGGGAGCCAATACGGCCAGGCACCAGTTTGGTGACCTTTGAGATCAAGATACTGGTGTCTGGCCGCGGTGGTGAACGCTGGTGCGGGTGCTCCTACTTGCCGAGAACCCCGTCGAGTTCGCGCAGCAGCGCCGCTTTGCCCTTGGCGCCGACGATCGTCTTGGTGGGTTTGCCATCTTCGAACAGGATCATGGTCGGGATCGACATGATCTGGAAATCCCTTGCAACGTTGGGGTTCTGGTCCACGTCGAGTTTCGCGACGGTGAGCTTTTCAGAGTTCTCACCCGCGATCTCCTCGAGGACCGGCGCTACCATCTTGCAGGGTCCGCACCAGGTTGCCCAGAAGTCGACCAGGACCGGTTTGCCGGATCCCAGCACCTCTTCTTTGAACGTGGCGTCGGTGACGGCGACGGTGTTGTCTCCCATTTTTGTTCTCCTTTTCACACGTGGTCGAGGTCCGTTCGGATGAACGGAAGGGGGTTGGATCGGGGTCAGACCTGCACGCCGGCGGCCTCAGGGACCTCGGCGGGCGCGATATCGGCCTGGTCTGCAAGCCAGCGCTCTGCGTCGATCGCTGCCGAACATCCGGAACCGGCGGCGGTGATCGCCTGCCGGTAGGTGTGGTCGACCAGGTCACCGGAGGCGAAAACGCCAGGCAGCGAGGTGTAGGTGCTGCGCCCCTGCACCTTGACGTAGCCCTCGGAGTCGAGATCCACCTGTCCCTTCACCAGGGCGCTTCGTGGATCGTGACCGATCGCCACGAACATGCCGGTCACGTCGATGGTCGACGTCGCGCCGGTGACGGTGTCCACCAGTTCGAGTCCGGTGACCGACGTCTCGCCGAGGACCCTGCCGATGGTGGCGTTGGTGATGAAGCGGATCTTGTCGTTGGCGCGGGCGCGCTCGAGCATGATCTTCGAGGCCCGGAACTCTTCCCGGCGGTGGATCACAGTCACGCTGCGGGCGAACTTCGTGAGGAAGGTGGCCTCCTCCATCGCGGAGTCGCCGCCGCCGATGACGGCGATGTCCTGGTCGCGGAAGAAGAACCCGTCACAGGTCGCACAGGCCGACACGCCGCGGCCGAGCAGGTCCTGCTCTCCCGGGATGTCGAGGTAACGGGCGGCAGCACCCATCGCGAGGATCACGGACTTGGCGCGGAAGGTCTCACCGCCGGCGTCGACCTCCTTGATGTCACCGGCGAGCCGGACCGCGTCGACGTCGTCCATCCGCAGGTCGGCGCCGGAGCGAATGGCCTGTTCCCGCATCTCTTCCATCAGTTCAGGACCCTGGATCCCCTTTTGGAATCCGGGGAAGTTCTCCACCTCGGTGGTGGTCATCAGTGCCCCACCGAATTGGGTGCCCTCGAAGACAACAGGCGACAGCTCGGCGCGTGCCGCGTACACCGCGGCGGTATATCCGGCCGGTCCCGATCCGACGATGATGACGTCGTGGACGGTGTCGGTTCCTGGTGCGCTCATCAGTGCTCCACTTTCCTATCTGGGTATTCTTACTTGGGCTTTTGTGCCGCGAGCAGATGATCCGGGGTCGGCATCTGGTCTGGTCTTGCTTTGATTCTCTACCCGCGATGGATAACACCAGCGTAAGGGGATCTGTTCCCGCACCACAGTGTGGCGGCAGAACACCGGGCCGAACGCTGTGAAGGCACTCAGCTACGTCAGGCACCATGGAGTGCATGATTTCGAGGTCCCTGCGCCGGCCGGGCGCTCCGCGCGCAATGCCTGCCACCGGCCCGATGGTGATGTCCCTGGGGTGGTCGGCGCTGTTGATGGCGCTGATGGCCGGTGTCTACCTGGTCGCCGTGCAGACCCGAGCGGGCCAGGAGCTCGACCAGCGGGCCTTCCTGACCCTGCGGGGAACCGGCGCCACCGCGGATGTCCCGCATGTCGTCGGGCTGGGCTCGGTGACGGACGTACGGCTCTGGGTGGTGTCGATCGTGGCCATCGTCGTGCTGGGACTGTGGGCCGGGCGCCGGCTGAGCATCGCCCCGCTGCTTGCCCTTCCGGTGATCGCGATCTTGGTGACTCAGTTCCTGCGCGACGAGCTGCTCACCCGGCCGGGGTTCGATGCGTTGTCCTGGGCCACGAACACCTTCCCGAGCGGACACGCGGCAGCAGCGGCGGGTTGTGTTGCAGCGATCGTGCGCGCTGCACCGCGCCGGATCGCGCCCGTGCTGGCAGTCGCGGGGGTGGGCTGGCTGACCCTTGTGAGCCAGGACCTGATGGTGTGGGGATGGCACCGTCCGAGCGACCTGCTGGGTTCGATACTGCTCGCGGCAGCGCTGATGCACCTCGTGCCTGCAGCCGCGGGAGGGGTCGGTGGTCGCCGGATGCTCACCGTCGTACTCACAGCAGTGGTGGCTGCTACCGGGCCTCTCCTATGGGCGGTCGCAACCGATCATCTCGCCGTTGCGCCCGTCGGCCTGGTGGCCGCTGTGGCCATCGCGTCACTGGTCGCCGATGGTGGTGCGGCTGATCGTGGCCGGGTTCCCCGTATCGCACGCGGCGCCGACCACGAGCGCGTCAAAACGTCCGATCGTGCCCGTGGCCAGCAGGATCACCGTGGACGGCTCACCGCCGGTATCGAGTGACCCGACCCCGAGCACAGGTGCGCGGGGCGCGACACCGTTCGCGGCGAGACAACGATCACGGGCCGCGACGTCGGGAAAGGCGCTGGTGTCGCTGCGGCCGAGCGCCGCGAGCAGGGCGGGTTCCGTGGGCACCCCGACACTGGTGGGACCCGGTCGGTCGTCCGCGACCACCGGCTGTGCCGGATCGCCGGTGAACGCGAACGTCGTGGCCACCGCGATGCCGGCGACGGCCGCGGCCGCCGCCAGGCCGACCACGACACGGGAGTGTCTGCGCCACAGCGGTATCGGGGTCGTCGTCGACTCCTGGTCGCGCAACGAGCGCAGTGTCGCGTTCACCGTGGCCTGCGCATGCTCCGGAATCGGCTCGGACTCCGCGCCTGCGTCGCGGAGCTGATCCGTGGTGGCCTCGAGTGCATTCCAGATCGCCATGGAATCGGGGTCGGCCAGCACGCGAGGCCGTAGCTGCTCCGCGATGTCGTCGGGATAGACGCCGGCGTGCAGGTCGGCCACGACGTCAACGGAATAAGGAGGTTCGGGCACCTCCGTAGGCGCCCCGCCCCGACTTCCGATACCGAACATCGTCGTCAGCTCCAGTTCCCTCGTCTTTGTGATTCCCAGCTAGGACGTCGTGGTGTCGCACTTGGTTCCCGGTTACCCGGCCCGAGTTCTCTCACACCACTCCTGCGGCGAGCGCCGCCTCACGATAGGCCTGCGCGAGGGTGTCGACGGTGTGGTGCGCATTGAGACCGCTGGGGTTGGGCACCACCCAGACCTCGGCATCGGAGATCGCCGAGTCGCCGAGGCGTCGATCCTGCCGTCCGGCCGCCGCCTTCTTCTCTCCGAACGCCATCCGGTAGGCGGTGATCCCCGCGACGGCGACGACCCGCGGCGCCACCCGTTCGACGGTCGCGACGAGTTCGGCGGCGCCCTCTCGGAACTCGTCGGCGGACAATTCGTCGGCCCGCGCAGTGGCCCGATGGACCATGTTGGTGATTCCCACTCCCCGCTCGATCAGCAGGTCACGGTCTTCCGGTTTCATGCCTGCGGAGGCGTCGATCACGCGGTCGACGATCCCGGCTCTGTAGAGAGCCGGATAGAAACGATTGCCCGGCCGCGCGAAGTGTGCACCGGTCGCTGCCGTCCACAGGCCCGGGTTGATACCGACGAACAACAGTCGGCAATCGGGACCGATCAGGTCAGCGATCACTGCATCCCGAAACGATTCGAGTTCAGCGCGAGTGAAGCCCATGCCTCCAGTAGACCCGATGATGGGTTGTTTTGGCGAACAAACGGCCAGTTGGCCACCGCCAAGACGACCCATCAGGGGTTGCTGGTGGGCTCATCCGCCGTATTACGCAGATGCCCAAGCACCACAGCAAGTTTCGCGCGTCCGCGGGCGCATCTACTCTTGATGGTCCCGTCGGGGACACCGAGCAGGGCCGCGGCCTCGGCGATCGAATAGCCCTCGATGTCCACGGCCACAATGGCATCGCGTTGCTCCGGCGGGAGGGTGTCGAGAGCGCGTCCGACAGACATCGACAGGTCGATGTCGCCGTGGTGGTCACGCGGGTCGGCGAATTGACTGACGTCGAACTCCGGCAACGGGACGGTCAGCCGAGACTTGTTGCGCCGAATACGATCCAAGCTCGCGTTGACCACGATGCGATGCAGCCAGGAGCTCACCTTGGAGTCGGCGCGAAAGCGGTGAGCCATGCGATGGGCGTTGAGCAGCGCGTCCTGTAGGGCGTCGGCTGCGTCTTCGCCGGTATGTGAAGTACGGCGGGCGACGGCCCACAGATGGCCTTGGTGGCGGGTGATCAGGATGCCGAACGCATCGCGATCCCCGGACACATGCGCAGACAACAATTCCTCATCGGTACGCGAATCATCCCCACCGACCTTCCCCCACTCGGCCATGGATGGAGACTAGTGGACCGTCATGTCTCGCGCGAGGGGGAACTGTAAAGCATCTGTTTGATGGACGACGGGCGTCCGGCACTACACTGGTTGGATCCCGGGGACTTCTCGGCCGTCCCCGGAAGGATTCACATCACCTTGTCGTCTGCACCGCACGAGATCTATCTGCTTCCGCCGGAACCCTCCCGTCACGAGGCCGTTCTGCAGGAATCTGCCGCGTCGGTGGCCCGGCTCGGCGAGCGGCCCGATGTCGTCGGATTCGAAGGCAGGTACGCGCTGCAGATCACGTCGACGACGCCGCAGGAGGCGATGGTCGAGGATCTACTCTTCATCCGGTCGGTGCTCGACACCACCGGTATCGAATATCTGCTGGTCCGGGGCAATGACGAACGTCCGGTCATCGCGATCGCGTGGACCGATCGCGCCGCTCTCAAGGCTGCGTTGGTCGACGCCTGCGTACGTGAACCGTTCTATTCGAAGACCGTGGATGCAGAGCGCGGCAAGGCCGTGCTGGTGGGCGACGGTCTGCTCTCGGTGTCACCGAAGGCTCGCATCTTCCGGCTCTACCGGCCACGGGTCGAGCCGACGAGCGGACTGAACTACGGCGCTGCCACGGGTGTGCAGATCGAACTGTGGTCGTTCGACGACACCGATATCGTCCTGCCGATCGAGAACTCGCTGACCAGGCGCACCGTCCGGCGTGACGAGGCCGTGCGGGGCACCGTGGAGCGCTTCGGCAAGACCTGGCCGTCGATCGAGAACATGTTCGCCGGACACGCCTCGGACATCGGGTTCGAGATCGACCTCGTGTTCTCGTGGGTCGACGGTTCGTCGGCCGAGTTCCAGGCGCAGCGTGCCAAGCGGATGAAGAACTACGTCGTCGGCGAAGGTGATACCTCACCGGCGCGCTTCCGTCAGATCGACGAGCTGAAATACGCTCTGCGGTCGGTTCACATGTACGCGCCGTGGATTCGGCGGATCTTTGTCGCCACCGACTCGCCC
The DNA here is from genome assembly GCF_003217475.1 of Williamsia limnetica. Classification (GTDB taxonomy): domain Bacteria; phylum Actinomycetota; class Actinomycetes; order Mycobacteriales; family Mycobacteriaceae; genus Williamsia; species Williamsia limnetica. Next base: position 291,051 of record NZ_QJSP01000004.1, read on the forward strand.
CGCCCGGCGTGGCTGGCCGACGATCCGCGGGTGACCTTCATGCCCAGCGAGAACTTCTTCGCCGACACCTCGGTGTTGCCGACGCACAACTCTCAGGCCGTGGAGAGCCAGTTACACCACATACCAGGGCTTTCCGAGCATTTCCTCTACTCCAACGACGACATGTTCTTCGGTCGTCCGGTGGGGCCGCAGATGTTCTTCTCCCCCGGTGGTATCAGCATGTTCATCGAAGCCGACACCCGGATCGGACTGGGGTACAGCGATACCGATCGCAGCGGTTTCGAGAACGCAGCTCGCGTGAACCGCCGCCTGTTGCAAGATCGGTTCGGGCTCATGACAACCCGGCATCTCGAACACGCTGCCACCCCCCTGCGCAAGAGTGTGATGGCCGAGATGGAGCGCGAGTTCTCCGACGAGTTCGCGGCCACGGCTGCCAGCGTGTTCCGTGCCAGCACCAACATCTCGGTGACCAACTCGCTGTACCACTACTACGCGCTGATGAGTGGCCGGGCCGTGGTGCAAAAGGATGCGAAGGTCAAGTACATCGACACCACCGGTTATGCGGGTCTGAAGGCGATGGAGAAGATGCTGCCCAAGCGCGCCGTCGACTTCTTCTGCCTCAACGACGGCAGCTTCCCCGAGGTGGACCTCGAGCTCCGGACGAAGATGGTCACCGATTTCCTGGATCGGTACTTCCCGATCGTGGCCCCCTGGGAGATCACGTCGCCGACGGCCCGGTGACCGGGTTCACACGCGGGTCGTCGCGCTCTGCCGAGTGCTCTCGTCGATGTACACACCGGCCTTGGTCAGACGCGCCGCCGTCTGCTCCGGTGAGACGTATTCGCCTACGGTGTCGAACGTTCCGATGGGTACCGCCGAGTGCACGACGGTCTCGTCGTACACGTGGATGAGGTTGTAACCCTGTCCGCCGTCACGGCCCCGCATTGCACCGGCGGGCACGTTGAGGTCTTGGTTGTAGCAGGTCGCAGCCGCTACCGAAACGGGTATGCCCGCAAAGGTGGCGGTTGTCGAATAGTGCAGGTGGCCGGCGATGATCGCCCGGACATCGGTGCCGCGCAACACATCTGCGAGACGTTGCTGATCGCGTAGTTCGACGACAACGGCCAGGTCGAGTACGCAGGGGACGGGCGGGTGGTGCATGGCCACGATGGTGCCGTGTTCGGCAGGGGCCGCCAGTACCTCGGCGAGCCAGTCGAGCTGGGCGTCGGTCAACTCACCGTGATGTTTGCCGGGCACCGTCGAATCGAGGTTGACGATGCGGAGTCCGTCCACGTCATGGACCCGATCGATCGGTGCGGTCCCGGGTGCTTCGCCGAGCAGCTCTACGCGGAAGCTCGCCCGGTCGTCGTGATTGCCCATGGCCCAGATCAACTCGGCGCCCAGGTCGGCCGCGACGGGCTCGACCATGTCCCGCAAGGTCTGATAGGCCGCCGGGTCGCCCTGGTCGGTGAGGTCACCGGTGAACACCATCGCATCGATGGCCACGCCCGAGCCGGTGAGCTCGGAGAGGATCTGCTGGAGACGGGCGGTGCTGTCGACACCGCCGTAGAGACTCTCGTCGCCGATGATCAGGTGCGTGTCACTGACGTGGACGATGCAGTGGTTCGGCCGGGGATACTCGGCCCTGCGAGCAGTCATCGCACTCTCGTTTCCCAATTGGACGTGCGTGGCGATACTGGCGATCACCGACACTCACACTAGCCAAACACACTGAGGATGCCCTGATGGGTACGAGGTCGGGCTCGTGGCGTGAACACTTGGCCACCCGCAGGGTGCCCGGCGGCACCACATCCTCTCTGTCACGCTGGTACGGGCAGTCACGCGCGTGGGAGAGGTGGCAGGATGGATCGTCGACGGCGGGAGGCCGCACGCATAGTCCTCATCGACGACGCCGGTCGCACCCTGCTCTTCCGGGGTCTCGACCCCTCCGACCCGGCCGCCGGATCATGGTGGTTCACTCCCGGCGGCGGTCGAGAGGGCGACGAGACGCAAGAACAGACCGCGCGTCGCGAGGTCCTGGAGGAGACGGGCCTGGAGGTGACCGAGATGTCGGGTCCGGTGCTGCACCGCGAGTTCGACATCATGTTCGTCGGCGAACCGATCCACCAGTCGGAGGTCTACTTCGTCGCGCACGTGCCCGCGTTCGAGCCCCGTTCGGCCGGATGGACGGAGCTGGAGCGTAATTCGTTCCTCGACCACCGGTGGTGGAGTCCCGAGGAGATCGAGAACAGCAGCGAGTTCATCTACCCGGTCAACCTCGCCGAGTTGGTGCGGCGATATCGGCGCTAGTGGTTCCACACCCCGGAGGTGCCGCGCCGGAAAGACGACATCAGGTGCGTGTCGACTATTCCGATCGCCTCCATGAGGGCGTACATCGTGGTCGGACCGACGAATCGAAACCCGTTCTTCCGCAGTGCCTTCGACATCGCGACCGATTCGGGCGAGGTGGTGGGCACGTCGGCGATCGATTGCGGGTGCGGCGTCCGGTCGGGCCGGAAGGACCACAGGAACTCCACCAGGCCGCCGGCGGCACGCAACTCCTGGGTGGCGCGGGCGTTCCCGATGGCCGCCTCGATCTTCCCGCGGTGCCGGATGATGCGGGCATCGGTCAGCAGGGTCTCGACCTCCCCGTCACCGAAGCCGGCGACGGTGTCGACGTCGAAGTCGCAGAACACCTCTCGGAACGCCGGACGCTTGCGAAGAATCGTCGCCCAGGAGAGCCCGGCCTGAAACCCCTCGAGCACAAGCCGTTCGAAGTGCGCGTTCTCCCCGGACACCGGCATACCCCACTCGGTGTCGTAGTAGTCGCGCATCAGCCCGGGCTGTGCTGCCCACACCGGACGGACCAGTCCGTCCTCGCACAGCACGGCACCGTCGGGTAGCCGATCCCCCGGTGGATTCTGATCTTGCCGGACCATCAGCCCGTCATCGAGACCTGGCTGACCGCACCCTGATAGCGGCCGTTGTCATTGCGTGGCAGCGCCGTCAACCACACCAGCACGTATCGGGAGGGTCCGGCTCCTGTGATCGGGATGCGGGTCTCCTGGGCGTCCAGGGTCGCCGCACCGACCCGCCGGGTCGTCTCGAAGGCCGCCTGTGGATTGTCGGCGGTTCGGATCTCCAGTTGTATTCCGGGAGTCGGCGTCCGGATGACGACCTCGGTGAGGGTGGCGTCGCGTTCGAGGGTGAACATCAGGCCGAGCCCGGGTTTGAGATTGCCGAATCTGGGTCCGCCACGGTATTCGTCGGTTTGCCACGCCGGCGCCTGCCCGGTGATGACGTTGTTGAGGTTCTGCCTGCTGTCGGGCTCCTGATCGGAGTAGTCGAGCATCGAGACCGCGGTCAGTGGTACCGGAGTTGCTGCTGCCGCCGGGCCGCCCCCGGGCCCGGGAGCCGGTGCCGACGAGGAGAAGATCGAGTCGATGTCGGGGGCCGAGTCGTCGGCGCCGAACGAGTTGCTCGCCCACACGACCAGCGCGATGACCAGGAACAGTGTCAGTAGTGCGGCGCCGGCGATGGTGGCGATCATCCGCACCGAGCGAGGTTTCTTCTGTTCGGGGACGCCGGCGCCCAACATGCGCGGTTTCGCTCGCGGAGTAGAGCTGACAGGGGCTCCTCCGGGGCCGACCTGCGCGATCAGATCGGTCTTCTGATCGAGCACTGTGGCCTGGTCGAGAACGTGCTGAACCGTTGCGGCTGTGCGGATACCGCTGTTGCCCTCCAGCGCTCGGGCGGCGACGGCGGAGATCTCGAAGGGGATGTCCGGTCGTTCGGCGCGTGGTTCGCGCGGCAGGTTGTCCGGGCCGGGGGCCGCAGGCAGGAGCCCGCCGACAGGCTCGTTCGACTTGCGGCTCGTCGCCAGGGTCGTGCCGGTATCAGGGTCGAGCGGCCACCGGGCGAGCAACAGCGCGTAGAGCACTGCGCCGAGTCCGCGGACGTCGGTCGACTTGTCGGAGTCGGCGAGGGTGCCGGGGAACGCCACGAAGGCGTTGCCCTCCTGGCTGATACGGATGCGTTCGGGGTGATCGATCGAAAGGGCACCACCGTTGCGGTGTGCGGATTCGGCCGCTGCCGCGAGTGCGCGAACGGCTCTGGCGGCACCGACCGGCGAGGGATTCGACTTCGCGACGTCGGCCAGCGACGAGCTCGGAACCCATTCGGCCACAACGATGCCGCCCGAGGAGCCACGTACGACGTCGAGGACGCGCGCGATGCCGGGTGAATTGATCCGGCCGAGCCGCAGGGTGCGGGACAGGACGGCCTGTGGGCCCTCGTCGCGCGGATCGATGCGGACGCCGGGCTCCGGTGGCGGCGCGACCTGCTGCGCATCGACGAATGTCAGCGCCACGTCGCGGTCGAGGTTGATGTCGCGGGCCTGCCAGAACTGCAGACCGCGCGCGCCGCCGTGGTGTTGCAGCAATCGATACCGGCCACCTGCGACGGCCGCTCCGGGGACCAGCCTGGGCCCTCGCCGTGCACCCTGGGGTGCCGGGCGGGTCGCCTTGTCCCGCTTCACGGGGGCGCCCGATGCGACGGCGCCGAGGTCCATCTTCGCGGTTTCGTCGGCGGTCGACGACGACGGCCGCGGCGGTGTGGGCGGCACGTCCGGCTTGTCGGCCTCTTGTTTACCCAAAGCAGCAGCTCCTCTCCGTCGATAGCGCAGATCTTGTGGTGGCCGTGAATCGGGTCCGGCCGCGCCACCACTGGTGACCGCATAAGCCTGCCAGCTCGAAGTCCCCCGGTCGAAACGTCGGATGACTTCGACTTGACCAGAATACGGAACGGATTCGTCTGCCGAGATCCGCGGGAACTGCACGGTCATGGTGGCCGCGCCGTCGGTGTCCGGTTCGGGCGCCGGGGCGATGGCGGGGATGAACCTGCCGAGCAGCCGGCGCACGGCGACCACCACGGCCAGCACGTCCGGGACGCGGAGCAGGGTGAGCACGGTGTAGGTCAGCCCGATGGCGACCACCGCGACGAGGAACAGGTAGGCGACGGAACCGAGCTTCCCGTGTTCGGTCGACATGCGATGCAGTCCTGAGACTTCCGCCAGACCCCAGACCAGCGCACTGCAGGCGACGGAGGCGCCGATGGTCCACAAGACCGTGCGGCCCACGTTGTCCATCCGGGCGCCGCCGAGTCGGCTCCGGAGCAGATAGTGCCCCACGATCGCGCCGACGAGGTAGCCGAGCCCATTCGACAACGCCAGCCAACGGATCACCGCGTCCGGGTCGTCGAACAGGACGGGCCCGAGATAGGACGCAGCCACCTTCACGGCGGTGATGCCGATCACCATGTAGGTCGGGGTCCAGGCGTCCTCGCGGGCGTAGAAGACACGAAGCTGCACCAGGGTCATCGCGTACGGGATCATCGTGAAGGCGCCCCAGGAGAGCACACTGCCGAGCTGCGATGCGGTGTCGGCGTCGAACTTGCCGAAGTTGAACACGGCGACACCGATGGCCGGTCCGAAGAACGTCATGAACGCGATGATCGGGACCATCGACACCATCGTCAGCCGGGTGGCGAGGGAGAGGTCGTCGACCACGGCGTGGGTGTCGTCGGCGGCGGCGTTACGGGAGAGCCGAGGCATGATCGCGGTCAGGATCGTCACGCCCAGCACGCCGTAGGGCAACTGCAGCAGCTGCCACTGGGTGGCGTAGATGCTGACGCCTGCCTCGCTGGCACTCGAGGCGATCCGGTAGGTGACGATCAGGCCGACCTGCAGCACGGCGACGTAGATCACGATGGCCAGCGCCATGTTGCCGAACTTGCGCAGCCGCGCGTCCAGACCCCACTGCAGGCGCAGTTTGACGCCGCTGCGGCGAATCGCCGGTACCAGGACCAACGTCTGCGCCACCACACCGAGCGTGGTGCCGACCCCGAGGATGAGGAGCTTGGTGTCCCCCATCCGAACCGGGTTCAGCGAGATCTCCCCCGGCGCCGCCGCATACGCGACCAGCGTCGTGATCTGCACGATGTTGTTGAGCACGGGCGCCCACGCACCTGGCTTGAACAGGCCCTTCATGTTCAGGATCGCGATGAACAGAGCCGACAGACCGTAGAACAGCACGGAGGGCAGAAGCAGGAATGCCAGCGCCGTCGCGAGATCGCGGTTGACCTTGCCGTCACCCAGATTGAGAATCGTCAGTGCCGGTGCGGCGACGAGCGCGAGCAGGGTTGCCACACCGAGCACCAGGACGGTGAGGGTGAAGATGCGGTTGATGAAGCCCGCTCCCCCGTCCGCATCTTCGCGTTCGGCCCTGACCAGCACGGGGATGACGATCGCGGTGAGCACCGCACCCAGCACGACTTCGGCGACCATGTTCGGCAGCACGTAGGCGGCCTGGAACGACGATGCGATAGCGGCACCGAGCAACGCGAGCACGAGGACGGTACGCACGAATCCGGTGATCCGGGAGACGAGGGTGGCCAGCGCGATCGAACCGCTGGTCCGCAACACACTGTCATCGGACGGCTGCTGGGCGACCACCGGCGCCGGGTCGACGGCGACCGGCGACTGCCGGCGCGGCCGCATCGGCGGGGGACCTGATCCACCCTGGGTCATCGGTGTCCGCCGTCCGGGTGGTGGCCACCGCGTTCGGGTGGGCTGTGCAGTGCGCGTGAATCGGCCATCAGGCGATCTCGCTCGTCGGGCTCGGGCCTGTCGAGGTCGGCCGGGTCGGGTTCACCGCGGAAGCGGTGCCACAGACGCCGCCCCGCCAGGAAGACCAGCAGCACCCCGGCGCAGATGGTGATGATGAAGAGCGGTTTTCCATATGCGTTGGAATGTACTGACAGGTTGATGGGATCGCCCAACGGGACGCCGTTCGTGGTCACCAGCCCGATCTCGACGGTCATCGATCTCGATCGGTCGGCACGGGTGGGGATCTCGATCTGCCGGGTGCCGTTCGGGGGGATCTCGATGACGCCCAGATCCCCGACGGTCATGCCCTCGGGCACCGTGATGTTCAGTCGTGCCCGCATGGCAACAGGCAGATCGTTACGGATGACCAGCAGCAACGGACTGCGCTCGGACGCCAGCGTGAAGCGTCCCCCCGGATCGAGGATGCCCACGCCGTCGCTGATGCTCGCCACCGTGATCGACACCGCCGAGGTACGCATCGATGCGGCGCGTGCTGCCGCGTCCTGATCCTGCGGCGACACCGACGCCATGGCGCGCAGCAGATCCTCGCGCAGCGGGGCCATGTAGGCGGCGGGGGTGATGGGGACGTCGGACCGCGTGGTCATCGAATCCTGCAGCTGTGAGATCGCGGAGCTGCTGCTTCGTACCGCCGCGATGGCCTGGGGGCTCGGGCCCGCGATCTGTGTTGCGCGGGGCGCGACGAGGCCGGCTCCGGCGGGTGTGGAGGCGATGGTCGTCAACTCCTCGGTGATGCCGGGCAGCGGCCGCGCCACCGCGAGGTCCGATCCGAGGAGCATGGTCATCGCCGAGAGCACCGACTTGGTGTCCTCGGGCGTTGCCGACCACGTCGGCGGCGCGATCAGCACCTCACCGCGGCCGATCCGGTCGGCGATCGGGTCCGCCGGTGCCGGTGTTGCGAGCTGTTGGGGTGTCGCGGCGCTTGCCGACGGTTCGAGCGCGGTGAACATCAGCGAGGCGATCGCGGTCTGCCGGCGGGCCTGCTCCGAGCCCCGTACCCAGCCCGCGCGTTGTGCGTTGGGGGTGACCTGCGCCGAGTGGGGGGTGGTGCCCAGCGCGGCGAGCGCGCTGGCAAGTGCGGGGTCGTAGGTCTGTACCGCGAGGTCGTCGCCGAGCGGGTACGTGCCGTCCGGCGAGGTCGGCGCGGAGTTGTCGATGCCGGAGGCGGACACGATGGCCCCGGTGGACAAGGTGTCGCGGACCAGATCCGCACTCGCGTCGTCGAGAACACCAGATGGCGGGATGGCGAGCCCGCGCACGCTCTTGACGCCCAGGATGTTGTCGACGATGTCCGCGGGGGCGCGGAGCCCGATCTCGGATAGGTCCTTGTCCGCCACTCGCGTGAGCGCGGCGGTGTCCACATGTGCGAACGACGTCGCGACGACGCACGTCTGGCCCGCCAGCGCGCTGAGCCGGTCGAGGAAAGCAATGGCATCCGGCGTCCCGGTGCCTTCGCGTGCCGGGCCGGTGGGATCGCCCGGATCGGTGGAGACCAGGTAGGGCTCGGTCATCGATTGCACGCTGATCAGCAGGTCGGGGTCCACCGCGAGGCACAAACTGCGCGAGAGCTGCGAGTCGGGGTCGTCGGCATGCACCTGTTCCATCGCCATCAGCAGGTTGTCGAGGCGGCCGCCCGGCGAAATCGACTGCTGCAGCCCGTTGTCCATCAGCCGTACGGTCTCGTCTCCCCCACCGGTGACGCCGGGCGCGAGCGAGGCCGGGGCGGCGATCGGCCACAACATCGTCAGGCCGACCGGCGCAGAGGTGTCGGGCGGGATGGAGCCGTCTCCCCCGATCGGTGAGGTGAGCGGATCCGCGCTCTGCTCGGCTGTGCGGGCCCGGTCGCGGTCGGCCGGCAGACCCATCACGGGGAGCAGTGTGCGCGAATCATCGAGTCTGGCGGGCACCCCGTAGTCGGGGGTCCCGTTGACATTGATGAGGATCGGATACACGCCGGGGCGGTCGATCTGGAGACTGGGATCGCCCGAGCTGTTGTCCGAGAGGTTTATCCGCAAGGTGAACGGGAGGCTCTTCCCGGGTGCGAGCTGCTCGGAGATGTCCTGGAATGCGCCGACGACATCGAAGCTGTTGGCGTCGGCGGACAGTGAGTCCCCCAGACCCTCGCTGGTGGTCACCTGCGGCGCCCGCTGCAGACGCATGGCGATGTTGTTGACCGGCCTGTCACCGACGTTGGTGAGGGTGCCGCGGGCCGTCACGGTGCCGGGACTGGTGGTGGTGACGGCGGACGGGTCGATCGCGTCGAGCGAGATCCGCAAGAACTCCCCGGTCTCGGACCCGTCGTCGCCGGGTGCGGCACCGGCGGGTGGACCCGATCCGATGACGAACACGCCCACCACCGCGAGCACGCCCAGCAGGGCGATCAGGACCCGCATCGATCCGGCCTTCACGTGGCGTCGGGTGGGCCGGAGTCGGCCGGCGGACTGTGCGCGGCGGGTGCGTCCGTGGACTCACCGCCCTCGCCGCTGCGGCCGGAACCGCGACGGCCACGACGGCGGCGTCGTCGAGGTTTGGCGACCACCGGCGGTTCATTGCGTTTCTGGTTGCGGGCAGCAGCAGCCTTCTCGTACGCGTTGGGCTCGGTGCGGGCCCCTTGCGTCTCCGATTGCGCCATGCGGTCCGGGTCGGCGGTCAGTTCTGCGATGACGTCTTCGGCGACCCGTGCGAGGCGGCGTTCGTCGGAGTAGGTCAGTCGTCGGGGTAGGTCGATCAACGGCACCCAGGCCACCTCGGCGACCTCGTAGTCGGCGTCTGAGAGTTCGCCGCCGGTGAAGCGCATCAGATAATGGTGAACGGTCTTGTGGATCCGTTTGCCCTCGCTGACGAACCAGTAGTCGATCTTGCCCAGGGGCGCCACCACGTTGCCCTTGATCCCGGTTTCCTCGGCCACCTCGCGGATGGCGGTCTGTTCGGCCGTCTCACCCGTCTCGATGTGGCCTTTGGGCAACGACCACATCATCCGGCCGCGGCGATCCACCCGGCCGATGAGTGCTGCGCAGCGTTCGTCGCCGGGACCGTCCAGCCCGGAGACCATCAACCCTCCGGCGGACGTCTCCCGGACGGTGCGCAGGCGCTGCTTGGCCAGGTTGGCAGGCACCTTGGGCGGTGCCTTGGTCTTACCGACGTCGGACGGCTTGACCTGCGCTGTTCGACCGTCGGTGACGGGGTTTCCCGCGACACCGGTTGCTTCGCTGCGGGCCGCTTCGACGCTGCTGTCGGCGGGCCGCGACGGTTTGCGGCGGCGACCGCGGCGCGACCGGCGCGAGCCGCCGCCACCGGACTCGGGGGTGGAGTGCTCGTCGGGCGCCTTCTGTTCGCCACCTGCGGGTTGTTGGCGGGTCTCGGTTCCGTTCTGGTTCGCGTTGACATCGCGACCGGCCCCGCGCCTACCGCCGCGCCTGCGCCGTGGGCGCCGGGCGACGTCCCTATTCGGCTCGGTGGGTTCGGCTGACACCCAATAGATGCTAGTCGTCTGTAACCCGCTGTTTGCTCCAGCGTGGCCGATGGTGGCTTCGAGCACTGTGCCGGAAGCGAAGCTCGACATGTTCCTCGGTACTCTGGCGTTTCGTGACAACTCCTGCTGATTCCACAGATGACCTGGCTGCCGCCGAACGACGGACCAGGTTGCTGGCTGCGGCTGCGGTGTCGCTGCGGAGTCTGTCGGACGTCCTCGACCCGCTCGGTGCCCGATTCGCGGCTGCGGGTTTCGAGCTGTACCTCGTCGGCGGTTCGGTCCGTGATGCGGTGCTGGGTCGTCTCACGAACGATCTGGACTTCACCACCGACGCCCGGCCCGACAGGGTGAAGGAACTGCTGCACGGGTGGGCGGAGGCGATCTGGGACACCGGTATCGATTTCGGCACCATCAGCGCTGCCAAGGCCGGGCAGCAGATCGAGATCACCACGTTCCGGGCCGATTCGTACGACCGGGTCGGGCGCAATCCGCAGGTGCGGTTCGGTGATCGCCTCGAGGACGACCTGATCCGCCGCGATTTCTCCATGAACGCGATGGCGGTGAAGATCGGGGCCGACGGCAGCCAGCAGTTCGTCGATCCGCTCGGTGGCATGGATGCGCTGCTCGCCGGGGTGATCGATACGCCCGCCGCGCCCGAGGACTCCTTCAACGACGATCCGCTGCGGATGCTGCGCGGCGTCAGATTCGTCTCGCAGCTCGGCTTCTCCCTCTCCCCCGGTGTCTTCGACGCGACCATCCGGATGGCCGCGCAGATCGAACGGATCACGGTCGAGCGGGTTGCTGCCGAACTCGACAAGCTGATTCTCGGCGAGCATGCCGTCGAGGGCATCGACATGCTGTGCGAGACAGGTCTGGCCGAACGTGTCATACCCGAGATCCCCGGGATGAAGTTGGCGATCGACGAACACCATCAGCACAAGGACGTCTACACCCACTCACTCACGGTGCTGTCGCAGGCGATCGATCTGGAGGACGGCGATCCCGACCTGGTGCTGCGGTGGGCGGCGATCCTCCACGACATCGGTAAGCCGGGCACCCGCCGGCATGAACCCAATGGCGGCGTCAGCTTTCATCACCACGAGGTCGTCGGCGCCAAGATGGTGCGCAAGCGGCTGCGGGCTCTGAAGTATCCGAAGGCCGTGATCGAGGACGTGGCCAATCTGGTTTTCCTGCACCTGCGATTCCACGGCTACGGCGACAACCAGTGGACCGACTCGGCGGTGCGCCGCTATGTCACGGACGCAGGTGACCTGCTCCCCCGGCTCCACAAACTCGTGCGGGCAGACTGCACCACCCGCAACAAGCGGCGGGCCAAGAGACTGCAGCAGAACTACGACAACCTCGAGGCCCGGATCGACAAGATCGCCGAGGCGGAGGACCTCGCCCGGGTCCGGCCCGATCTGGACGGCAACGCGATCATGGAGCTACTCGGCCTTCCGCCAGGTCCCCAGGTCGGCAAGGCATGGCGGTACCTGAAGGAACTACGCCTCGACCGGGGCCCCATGTCGCACGAGGAGGCCGAAGAAGCACTCCGGCAGTGGTGGGCAGAGCAGAACTGAGCGCGGTGAGGGCAGGGGCGATCAGGTCAGCGAAACCAGTTCGCCGAGGTCGTCATTGGGGAGTTCGCCGTCGACGACCGCGGTGACGGTCGCGTTGTTCAGGACGATGCCGCCCTTGTGATTGTCGAGGAATGCGGTGTCGGCGGCGTCGCGTCCGGTGGCGATGCGGACCAGGGTCTGCCGAGGGGCGAGGCACGTCGCATCCACCACTCGCCACTGTCCGACGACGAAAGCCTCGGCGACGGCGTGGAAATCCATGGGATCGCAGCCGGGTGCGTAGACGGCCACCAGCCGTGCCGGCACATTCACCGCGCGCAGTGAGGCGACGACGAGATGTGCGTAATCGCGGCACACGCCGGCGCCGGCGAGCAGCGTGTCCGCAGCGCCGTCGATGGGGTCGCTCGAACCGGGTACGTAGTCGAGATGGGTACCAACCCAGGCCGAGACCTTCTCCAGCAATCGGGCAGGTTCGGTGATGTCACCGAATTGCTTTGCGGCGAAACCGAAGAACTTGTCGGCTTCGGCGTAACGGCTGGGACGCAGATACAGCGACAGGTCGTAATCGGAGACCGGGGCGGGTTCGGTGTTGCCGAGCACGGTGGCCTCGTACCTCGCCTGCAGGTTGCCGACCCCGGCGTGCATCATGTGGATGCGATTGCCGTGGGCACCGCTGACCTCACGGACGTCCAACGGCTCGCCGTCGAGCAGGAACGACAGTGATTCGGTCACCTCGGTACCCGGATGGGGCGCGATCGCGATCTGGAACTCGAGATCTGTCTCAGCGGTGATGTCGACGTCGAGGTGGGCAGAAACGTCACGTTTGAGCACGGGACTCCTTAGAGGGGCATGAAGCTCGGGCGCATCAGGTGTGCGCGACTACCCACGATCGGTGTTCTCCAATCTCGGTACCAGAAAGGTTACGGCACCGGGCAGTATTTCGATGGTCGCGGGAAGCATGCCGACCCGTTCGCCGTCGGCGTAGACCGGTGCGCTGGGTTCGCATTCGAGCACGATCTTTCGGCCACGCAGTTGTTCGACCTCCGGTCGATGAATGTGCTTGCCGCTGTAGACCGTTGGGAAGAGGGTGAGCAGGCGCAGTCGGGAGCCGCTGAGCACGAGGGTCAGATCGAGTGATCCGTCGTCGACGATGGCGGCCGGTGTGATCTGCATCCCTCCGCCATATGAGGGAGTGTTGCCGACGGATGCGAGGACGAGGTCGCGTTCGATGGTGACGCCGTCGACGGTGATCCGGTAGTGGAACGGCTTGAGCTTCACGATCTCGGCGACAGCTGCGATCGGGTAACGCAATTGGCCTTTCGGTCGCGCCATCATGTTGGCCCGCTCGGTGACCAGCGCGTCGAGTCCGGTCGCCGCGACCGTTCCGAACACGGAGGTACTGCCGTCGGCGAGGGTGATCTGGGCAAGGTCGATGCTGCGCTCGTGAGCGGCACCGACGATCGCTGCGGCTGCGAGGGGATCGTCGACCGGAATGCCCAGTGCGCGTGCATGATCGTTACCGGTGCCGGCAGGCATGAGACCGATGGGCATACCGGTCCCCCGCGCCGCCTCCAATGCCATCCGGACGCTGCCGTCGCCGCCGATGACCACGATGGCGTCGTGATCGGACCGCGCAGCCGTGTGCGCCAACTGCTGAGCGTGCGCCGCGTCGCGGCCGATCATCTCGGTGACGTCGAGGCCGTGCGTGGCGAGCGCCGTCAGTGCGGTCTCGGCGGCCCCGGCTCCCAGACCGTGACGTGCCGAGGGGTTGATCAGTGCGGCAATGCGCCGAGTGGTCATGGGATCAGTTTGCCGGGGTTCAGGATTCCGGCGGGGTCCAGGGCGTCTTTCACCGCGCGCAGGATCCGTACACCGACATCTCCGATCTCCGCGTCGACCCATGGGCGATGGTCGGCACCAACGGCGTGGTGGTGGGTGATCGTGCCGCCGCCGGCGACAAGTGCTTCGGACGCAGCGGCTTTCGCGGTCTGCCACTGCGTGATGGGATTGCTGTCGCACTTGTAGACCACAGTGAAGTACAGCGAGGCGCCGGTCGGATAGGTGTGCGAGATGTGGCAGAGCACCAGGGCCGGTGATCCCGACGTCTCGATGGCATCGGTCAGGGCGGTGGTGACGGCCGCCTTCAGCGCGCTGAGATTGCTCCAAGTGGTGGCGGTCTCGAGGGTTTCGCAGCCGACCCCGATGGCGAGGAGGGCGTCGCGCAGATACGGCGCGTCGAATCGGCCGTGCTCCCAGGCCTGCCCGCGCGGAGCTCCGAGAGACCGTCCGCCGGAATCCCTCATCACCGCGGCGGTCAGTTCTTGTCGTGCCTGTGCAACGGCGCCGGTCCCCTCGAACGTGGTGATCGCGAGTGCACCGCCGGAGACCGAGTCGTCGGTGGCCCCGATCTTGCCGGGGCTCGCGAGGTTGACCCCGGTTTCCGCCTCGTCGGACAGCCGCATGACCGTCGGACCTCCGCCCTGCTGGGCGACGGCACGTAATGCTGTTGCGCCCGTCGCGAAGTCGGGAAAGTGCCAGGCTTCGTGGAGCGTGACCGGTGCCGCGGCGCGGACTCGCACCGTGACCTCGGTGATGATCCCGAAGGTACCTTCCGAACCGAGGAACAGTTGACGGAGGTCAGGTCCGGCCGCAGTTTTGGGGGCTCCGCCGAGGTCGAGGATGCCGGTCGGGGTGACGACTCGGAGTCCGGTGACCATGTCGTCGAAGCGTCCGTAGCCGGCGGAGGCCTGTCCCGATGACCGGGTGGCCGCGAACCCGCCGATGGTCGCGAACTGGAAGCTCTGCGGGAAGTGGCCGAGGGAGAACCCGTGGGCGCCGAGGAGTTCTTCGGCGCGCGGCCCGGTGACACCGGCGCCGAACGTCGCCTGGGCCGAGACCGGATCGATCGAGACCAGTTGATCGAAGTTGCGCAGATCCACCGAGAGGACACCGCGCAGACCACCGGCGTCGGGGTCGAGACCGCCCACGACGCTGGTACCCCCGCCGAAGGGGACCACGGCGATCGACTGGTCGGCGCACCAGCGCAGGAGGTCGGCGATCTGGCCGCTCGTGGCCGGTGCGACGACGGCATCGGGGGCGTCCTGGTGTGACTGCCGACGTCGCAGCAGATCCAGTGTCGACTTGCCGCCGGCTCGGATCAGCCGGTCTCCGTCGCCGGTGGCGACGGTGCCGACGATGGCCTCGAGTGCGGCGATGTCGGAGGCCCTCAGGCGGCTGGGGGACAGGCGCACCTGCGTCGCGGCGGGGGCGGCGATCTGCTCGCCTGAAACGCCCAAGACCTGGCCAAGGAGGTCTTTGACGGGCTGGGGAAGGGTGGTGGCGGCCGCGGTGGTGCCCCAGGCGTTCCACTGCATCGGGGGAAGCGGCAACTCGTGCTGGGGATAGTCGGCGGTCATGCGTTACAGTTTTACATAAGATGTCAATCCGTAACGATAGTCCCGCTGCCCTGCGTTCTCGTGACCCCGAGACCAGAGACGTCACCGACCGCGTGCTCGACGCGGCGCGGAGCGCTCTCGTCCGGGCCGGGGGCGGCAAGATCACCCTGGCCGAGGTCGCTCGGACCGCGGGTGTCAGCAGGCCGACGGTGTACCGGCGCTGGCCTGATGTGGGTTCGGTGACCGGTGAACTCGTGACCCGCGAGATGGCAGGCCTGGTCGCGGGCATTCCGGCCACAGGTCCGACGTTGGACGAGCAGGTCGACCGGCTCGTCGCGGTGGCCGACGCGATCCGCGAGAACGAGCTGTTCTCAGTGCTGTGGCGGGAGCCGTCGACCGCGCTGGCCCCGTACGTCTTCGTGCGGCTCGGTAAAAGTCAGAAGGCGGTACTCGCGTTGCTGCAACGCGCGATCGTCGACGGCCAGCGCCGCGGCGATGTCCGTACCGGCAAACCCGATCAGCTCGCGGCGATGGTGCTGCTGATCTGCCAGTCGGCGATCCAGTCACATGCGATCGTCGAACCGATCCTGGGTGAGCAGTGGTCCGTCGAGCTTCGTCACGCCCTCATGTCCTACCTGAGGATCGAGCGGTGAACGGCCACCCCGACGACAACATTCCGGCAGGCGCACTCAACGCGTCCAGGCGCAGCCGCGAACTGGCGGAATTGGCTACTCGGACAGAACCTTTGGATCTCCTCGTCGTCGGCGGTGGGATCACCGGTGTCGGCGTCGCACTCGATGCCGCGTCGCGGGGACTGTCGGTGGCGCTTGTCGAGGCCCAGGACCTGGCGTTCGGCACGAGCCGGTGGAGCAGCAAACTGGTGCATGGCGGCCTGCGCTACCTCGCCAGCGGCAATGTGGGGATTGCCCACGAATCGGCGGTCGAGCGCCACCGGATCATGACCGACATCGCACCTCACCTGGTGCGCTCGATGACGCAGGTGTTGCCGGTCTTCGACGACAGTCCGGTGTTGGGCAGGCTTGCCACCCGCGCCGGCATGTTTGCCGGAGACATATTGCGCCACAACGCAAAAACTTCGGCCCAGCTGCTTCCTCGCTCCCGGAAGGTTTCGGGGGAGCAAGCGGCGGAACTGGTCCCGGGTCTGCGCAGGGACGGTCTGCGCTCGGCGGTCCTGGCAGCCGACGGCCAGCTCGTCGACGATGCCCGGTTGGTGGTGGCGGTGGCCCGTACCGCAGCCGCACACGGCGCGGTCATCCTCACGTACACCCGCGCCACCGAGGTGACCGGTGACGGCGCCACCCTGACCGACGTCAGGACCGGCCGCCGCTTCGCCGTCGCGGCGCGGTCGGTGATCAACGCCGCGGGTGTGTGGGCGGGTGAGGTCGACCATTCGATCAGGTTGCGACCCAGTCGCGGAACACATCTCGTGGTTCCTGCCGAATCGCTGGGCAACCCGGCCGGCGCGTTGACAGTGCCGGTGGGAGACAGCATCAGCCGTTTCGTCTTCGCTCTGCCACAACAACTCGGGCGTGTGTTCATCGGGCTGACCGACGAGGACGCGCCGGGACCGATACCGGACGAACCGCAACCCACCGAGGCCGAGATCGACATGCTCCTCGAGACGATCAACAAGGCACTGGCCCGGCCACTGGACCGGTCCGACATCGTCGGAGTGTTCTCGGGCCTGCGTCCGCTGGTCGATCAGGTGGGGGCCGGGGTCGAGATGAGCACATCAGACCTGTCCCGCAAGCACCTGGTCGCGTTCACCGGCGGCATGATCACCGTGGTCGGGGGCAAGCTCACGACGTACCGGCAGATGGCCGAACAGGCGGTCGACGCGGCGGTCACTCGGTCCGGAGTGCCCGCCGGACCGTGTATCACCGCAACCCTGCCCCTGATAGGTGCCACCGGCGCCGCGACCGATTCGGCTCTGCCCGCATCGTTGGTCGCGCGGTTCGGTGGGGAGTCGGAGCACGTGCTGGCCGTCGCCACCACGGATCGTCCGACCGCGCTCATCGCTCCCGGGATCGACGTCACGCGCGCCGAGATCGAGTTCGCGATCACTCACGAGGGTGCGTGCACGATCTCCGACATCTTGGCCCGACGGACCCGGATCGGTTTGGTGTCAGGCGACGCCGATCGGGCGACGGGAGCCGTCGCGGAGATCTTCGAGGGTGCCGCCGAGACATCCGCCTGAGCAAGCGTCGAGCCGAACCGCGGTGAGTGCGGTTAGTGTGGGCTCTCATGAGCGAAGTCAGTGCTGACGATCTCGCCGACATCGTGGCGGCCACGCGCACTTTTGTCCGCGAGCAGGTGATCCCGCGTGAACAGGAGATCGCCGACGCGAATGCCATTCCCGACGATCTGCGCGAGGCGATCAAGGACATGGGCCTGTTCGGGTTCGCCATTCCGCAGCAGTGGGGTGGTCTCGGGTTGAACCTCGAGCAGGACGTGGCACTGGCCCTCGAGCTCGGCTACACCTCACTCGCGGTGAGATCGATGTTCGGGACCAACAACGGCATCGCGGGACAGGTGCTGGTGCAGTTCGGGACCGACGAGCAGAAGCAGCAGTGGCTGGCAAGGATCGCCTCCGGGGAGGTGGTCGCCTCGTTCGCGCTCACCGAGGACGGCGCGGGGTCCAACCCGGCGGGTTTGCGTACGAAAGCTGTTGCCGACAAGGATGACTGGGTCATCAGCGGATCGAAGCGCTATATCACCAACGCCCCGTCCGCCGACTTGTTCGTCGTTTTCGCCCGCTATCGCGACGCCGACGCGGACGGCCCGGGCATCGCGGTCTTCCTCGTGCCTGCCGACGCCGAGGGGGTCAGGGTCGGCCCCGCGGACAAGAAGATGGGCCAGTCCGGGTCGCAGACGGCGGAGGTGTACTTCGATGACGTCCGGGTAGCCGGGTCGGCTCTGGTCGGAGGCGACGCCGATGTGGGTTACCGGGCGGCGATGACCATTCTGGCCCGGGGCCGGATCCACATCGCTGCGGTTGCGGTCGGTCAGGCACAGCGCGCGCTGGATGAATCGGTGCGCCATGCGGCGCTGACCACTCAGGGTGGCAGTGCGATCGGCGACTTCCAACTGGTGCAGGCCATGCTCGCCGATCAGCAGACCGGGGTGATGGCGGGCCGGGCGCTCGTGGTCGAGGCCGCGCGGAAGTGGGTCGCCGACGAAGACCGGAGGATCGCGCCGTCGGTGGCGAAGGTGTTCTGTACCGAGATGCTCGGCAACGTCGCCGACCTGGCCGTACAGATCCACGGCGGTGCGGGGTACATGAACGGCGTTGTGGTGGAGAGGATCTACCGAGACGCCCGGTTACTGCGACTGTACGAGGGCACCAGCGAGATCCAGCGACTGATCATCGGCGGGGGACTGGTGCGCGCGGAGAAGAAGCGGAATCAGTAACCCATCCCGCGCAATTCGTTCGCGAGCTGGTCGAGGTGCGACCGCTGCACGTCGAGGTGCGGTGAGATCCTCAGTACCGTCTGCTCCGAACTCAGGGGCGCCCGCCAGGGATCGGCACTGGTGACCAGGATGCCTATCGATCGCAGCTTGTTGCGAGCGGCCAATACGTCACCGGCCTCCCAGCCCGGGGGCGGTGCGAGCGTGACGATCGCCGACGGTTCGTCGATCGGCTCGAGGACCTCCCAGCTGCCGATGCCGGTCAGCCGCTCCCTGGTGAACTGCCCGATGGCGGCGAGTTCTCGGTTGACCCGCGCCGGCCCGAAACTCTGCAGTTCCTGGATTGCGATACCGAGTCCGAGCCGCCCGGCGATGAACGCCTCGGAGCTCTCGACGTCGACGGGCCGGATTGAATCGGCGCGTACGGCGAGGAATCCGACGCCGCGGGGTCCGGCCAGCCACTTGCGGCTTGTCCCGTAGACCACGTCTGCCCCGGACGCGCAGTCGCGCTGACCGAGAGCCTGCGCGGCGTCGACGACAACCGGGACACCCGCTGCGCGGGCGAGATCGACGATCTTCGAGACCGGTTGCACCACACCGCTGTGCGATCCGATGTGGCAGATGTGGATGAAGTCGGGTTGCTCGAACTGCAGCATGTTCTCGAGCGCGTCGGTGTCGACGTGGCCGTAGACGTCCGCCGACGGAATGGTGTGCACGGCGTAACCGCGACGCTCGAACTCGTCGAGGTTGGGCCCGAACTCGTTCTTGGCCACCCACACCGATGCGGAGATGGGCAGATTCCAGTGGGTCAGCAGAGCCCGCAGCGCGGCCTTGGCGGACTCCCGGAACGCGAGCTCACTCGCCTGGTGCCCGACCAGCGCCGCGATGTCGCTGCGGCACCTGTCGAGCGATTCGGCGATCTGTTCCTCGGCGACGTACGCACCGCGCTCCGCCTCGCGCCACAGATGCGAAGTGATGGTTTCGATGACCCGCTTCGACGATCGGGACGCCGACGCCGAATCCAGGTGGATGCTCACCGGCTCGGTACGGGCGCGATGCCAGAGTTCACCGAGCTCGCTCACGTACATCCGTAGAACCTCCTGGGCTGGGGGACCGGCGATGGGTGGTTGTCGGCTCTCACGCTACCGCGACGCACCCGATGGAACCGAGACACCCGGTGGCGCCGTCATATCCGGCATGGAGCCGACAATCGAGTACGTCTTCGGACCGGGTGACGGCACGACACAGTCGTGGGCGTCTCCGGCCGCCCTGACCCTGGGTTCGGGCGGGCCCGACGCGGTCCGCATCGACTTCGACGGCGACGGCCGCTTCGACGATGCAATGTGGGACCGCGACCGGGACGGGCGCGCCGATTGCAGCGTCCTGGACCTCGACGACGACGGCCGACCGGACGCCTGGTTCACCGACGACGGCTCCGGGGTGTGGGGTCAGGGGCTCGACCACTCGGACCCGGTGCCTCGCGGGGACGAGGAAGTGCGCTGGAGCGATCCGACGGGGGAGCGGCACACGAGTCCTGCCATCACGGACCCACAGGGCGCCTGCGCAGAGGTGGACGTCGTCGGAGACAACGGCACCGACGACGTGGTGTGCGACCGGGATTCCGATGGACTTGCCGAGATCGTCCTGATGCGGTCCGGTGGGAGGCTGTACCTCGACACCGACGCGGACTCGCAACTCGACCAGGTACTCGTCGACAGCGATCGCGACGGCACCGCCGACGCTGCGTTCTCCGTCGGACAGCCAGGATTCAAGGTGTAGGCGAGGATTCTCAGGGCGGTTGCCGTCCCCTGTCGGCAGCCACCCTGAGAACCACCCCTCGCGCCTTCATCGTGACCGTGAAGATCACAAAGCGAAGTAGGGCCCAGTCAACCATGAGGCCCTGGTCAGCGCAACACTTGGCGGTCAGGCCGCTTCTTCTCCGGTGCGGTGTCGCAGGCGCCGATCCTCCAGTGCCCGTGCGGTGCGATAGGTGCGACCGGCGCGCCATACCCGGAAGGCGGCCTCCAGGCCGAGCAGCAGTGTTCCCACCATGCAGAAGCTGAGCGCGAGCAATCCCAGGGCGACACTGACCGGACTGTTCTCGGCGATGTGAACATCGGCCGCCCAGACGAGACCGGTGCCGATGATCTTCCACACGGACCAGGCGACGGCAAAGATGCCACCAATTCCGACGATGAATCGCAGCTTTCCGAGCTCAGACCGTACGACGGTCCAGGCGAGGAAACCCGCAGGCAATCCGATCCAGATGGAGAACACGGCCTCGTAGAGAACGACGTTGAAGATGTTCCCGTAGTCCGCGAGAAAATCGGTGCTCGGAGCAAAAGTCGAATGCACCAGGGTCAGGTTGATGATCGCGACCGAGCCGGCGGCCCCGAGCACCAGCATCATCAGGCGCTGATGCAGGTCGGGATCGGTCCATTCGTCGCCGTCGGGATCGCGACTCTTACGGCGGATCGCCATCAAGGCGCCCATGAGGGCACACCCGGCAATGACGGCCGAGGTGGCGCCCCAGATGCGCTCCGAGGTGTTGAGGGGATCGCGGACGCCGTCGACGGGGATCAGGCTGATGTAGTTCTCACCGGTGAGGGAGTAAAACGCCATGCAGACGCCGAAGGAAATGGTGGTTGCGTGGCGATACCACCCTCCACGCAGCGCGACCAGCACCGCCAGGACAACGCCGATCCAGGCAAGTGCGCCGAGCGCATCTCTCATGCCACGATGCCAACAGCTCCGAACGCAGCAGTCAAGGCGCGGTTGTTACGGGGCTGGTTGCCGCGGCCCTCGGCGAGGGTGCCGACCGTGGTCGCGAACGCCTCCGACTGCGCTTCCCGCCGGGAGTTCTGATCGCAACCCTCGTGACCGGCGAGTAGGTGCCAGGCCTCGTGCGCCGCGATGTGAATTCGATGCGCCTCGGACACGTTTGCCGGGATGACGATGACGGCGGTTCCGCGACTGGTGCGCAACGCCGCGCCGGTGACCTCACCTGAGACGAGGCTGTCAGAAGTGATGCATCGGACCGGGCAGCCGAGTTCCTTGGCCAACCGGTTCTCGAACGCCTCCCACGACCAGTCACCCTCGGGTGAGATCGCGGCGGCGAGCCGAAACATCTTCTGGCGGGTCATCATTGCCCGACGCTCTTTTCGGCCTCGAGTACCCGGCTCACCTCGCGGAGCAAGGTGACCAGTTCGGCCCGCCCGGTCGAGGACAGTTGATCGGCGCGGAGACCCGCAACCTGCAACCCGGTTTCTTCGATCGCTGCCTGGACCTCTTCACCGAGGGTCCGAGGACTGGAGGAGAAGTGGTCCTTCGAGACACCGAAGAACGAGCAGATGGCGTCACGTACGGCGCCGTCGACCTTCATCACGCGGCCCTTGCGAATCCGCCACACGAACTGCCGATCGATGGTCCGGCCGGTTTCGGCCGTGACCCAATCGGCGATCTCTGCGTTTGCCGTCCGAGAGCCACCTGGCCAGCGGGACGCACAGAGCCTATTGAGCTCTATTGCGAACTCAGACACCTCATCACGATTGCGCATGCGCACCATAGTGCCAGGTGAATAGCCCTTTTGTCGCTATGTCAGAGGCTAAGGTCACTCAGATGGAGAAGGTCATGCTTGCCGTGAGGGGTCCGGTGCCGAGTGCGAAATGGTGCTCTGACCTGCGCGAACAGGGTGCGAAGATCGGTTTCGGTGGCGTCGCGATCAACGTTCGAGACAATCTGGTATCGGGTTCTAAAATGACTCTGACAACGCTCGATCCACCGATTGTGGCGGTGGTGAGTGTCTGGACGGAACAGTCCTACGGGCAGTCGGTCGCAGAACTCATCGACCTTCTCGACAGCTCATTTGGTCTCATTTCGGCGTATCTGGTGACGGAATCGGTACCGCTGCCAGTGCCCCGCGTCGACCCCGGTGAGCGGACCCCGGGGCTCGCGAACATCGCGTTTCTCCGTAGACCTGTCGACCTCGACGAGGCGACATGGCGACGGCGCTGGCATCTCGACCACACTCCCGTTGCGATCGAGACCCAGGCGACGTTCGGCTACGTGCAGAACACCGTCGTCCGGTCATTGACTCCTGACGCACCGACGGTCGACGCGATCGTCGAGGAGTTCTTTCCCATCGAGGCGGTCCACGACGTCCATGCCTTCTTCGGCGCCGCGGACGACGAAGAACTGACCGACCGGATGACCCGGATGCTTGCGAGCACCGGCGCCTTCGGAGCGGACCAGAACATCGACACCGTGCCGACGAGTCACTACCTCTATCGGGACCCGTTCGTCCGTTGACTTCCGCGGTCAGAACGTGGGAGGCCCGGCCTTGATGCGCTCGAGTTGGTACGCGATCGGATCTGCCGGCTGTGCCGCCCAGTCGGAATCGAGCCACCAGGTGATGCCGGCATCGGCGAGTTGCGCGGCCTTGCGACGCTCTGAGTCGCGATCGGTGAGATCAGAGGTGCCCTCGAACACGATGTCGTAGTTTCCCGTGAAACCGAGCTCGTCCCGCAGTCGACGGATCTCCGTCGCGATGGCCGCCCACTGCTCCACCCCGACCGTAACCGGGCCGTCCGGCATCGAGCCGTCCGTCTTACGGAAGTTGGGCAGCAGTCCATCGCATCGCGCCGCCCTCGCCATGGACGTGCGCGCACCCTGTAGCCCCACACACCACGTGGTGATCCGCGGCGTGGAGACGATGGGGTCGGGGAGTTCGAAATCGGTCGGTTGTACCTGGTAGTGCTTGCCCGAGTACTCGAAAGGCTGTCCGCCCCAGAGTCCGAACAGTACGTCCAGACCTTCGTCGAACAACTCGGCACGGGTCTTGCGACCCTGATCTCGCTCGAACGCCAGCCACCCGGGGTGCAGCGCTCCCATCCCGACGCCGAGGATCACCCGGCCGCCGCTGAGTCGGTCGAGAGTCGCCGTGGTGGACGCGAGGTCCCACGGTTTGCGTCGGGGGAGGGGAGTCAGCATGGTCCCGAGCCCGATGCGTTCGGTACGCATCGCCGCAGCGGTCAGTGAGATCCACGGGTCGTTGCCCCAGAGGGCCTCCCAGCCGAACACCGCATCCCAGCCTGCGTCCTCGGCCGCAACCGCCATCGCCGCAAAATCCGCGGCGTCACCTTTGGGAAAGACGATTCCGTATCGCATGTCGGTCTCCTGGATGTTCGGCCCCGGGGATGGTTGCGTTCTCCCGATTGTGGATCAGGCCTACGACAACGATCGCGATCGCGTAGATGGCGGCGCCGGCCACGACGAGGCTCGGCGAGCGGCCATCCTCGGCGATGGTCAGGGCGCCGACCGTGATGGCGCCGACGAATGCGAAGTTGAACAGGGCGTCCTGGAACGAGAACGCCTGCCCGCGCCGGGCGTCTGCCACATCCATCTGCATCGCGGCATCACCGCACAGCTTGCACACCTGTCCGATCAGTCCGAGTACCGCGGCGGCGACGCAGATCACGATCCCGTTGAAGCTCCACAGGGTGAGCTGGGCGACGACGCCGACCGCCAAGGCGGAGACCACTGCTCGGCGGCGTCCGAACCGCGCGACCAGGAACGGGGTGAGCAGCGCCGCGAACAACATTCCGACGGCGGTCATGGCCGCGACAAGACCGAATCCGGACAGACCTCCACCGAGCGTCGAGTTCTTGGTCAAGACCAACAACATCAGGGTGTTGAAGCCGAACACCAGCCGGTGCGCACCGACCCCGGCCAGCGCGGCAGCGACGGGTGGGGCCTGCCACACGGCGCGGGCACCGTGGCCGAGACCTACTGTGACCGCACGAAAGGCGGATCCGCTCGGATGCTGCGGGGTGACCTTGCCGACGACGTCGGGATGATCCGGACCGAGTTGCAGGGGTTCGAACCGGTGCGCGATCGCCGCGGCGGCCAACGCGACGACCACGGCTCCCATGACCGTCGCCGCGCTACCGGAGTTGTCGGATCCGAAGATCTCTCGCAATGCCAGGGCGCCACCTGCACCAAGAGCGAGCGCGCCTGCCCCGATGGTGGTGAAGAAAGAGTTCATCCCGACCAGCAGGTCCCGTTCGATGACATGGGGCAGACCTGCGGACAGACCTGATGCCACGAACCGGCTCGCGCCGGTGACGGCCAGTGCCGCGATCAGGACGCCGGTGTCGTTGGCGCCGGTTGCGATCACCAGGGCGACCAGTGACACCAGCACCGCACGCAGCACGTTGGCCCAGACGAGGACCGTGCGGCGATCCCAGTGATCGAGCAGGGCACCGGCGAACGGACCGATCACCGAATAGGGCAACAGCAGTACCGCCATACCTCCGGCCACGGCCATGGGATCGGCGTGACGTTCGGGGTTGAACAGAATGGCTCCACCGAGCGCGGCCTGGAAGAGGCCATCGGTGAACTGACTGCCCAGTCGCACCGAGAGCAAGCGAAAAAGTCCAGGTGAATCGCGGAATGACCGCACGAACTGCCGCAGCGGCAGGCGATGGCTACCGGAGCAGGAGGGCGGCCCACAGGCCGCCGCGGTCGGTTCGACGTTCACCATCACCAGCGTACAAACCTTGGCGCCCCGGTGTGCTGCCGCAGCCGAAGTGCGCCCGCGAAAACCGACCTTCGCCGTGACATGATGAAGCGATGTCACCCAGTTCAACCGAGGTGTCTGCAGGCAGCTTGCTCATGGCCTCGACGGATCTGGCCGAGCCGACCTTTCGGCGCACGGTGATCTACATCATCGAGCACAACGACGCGGGCAGTCTCGGGGTCGTCCTCAACCGCATGAGCCAGACGGCCGTCCACAATCTGTTGCCGGCATGGACCGACACCGCTGCCCGGCCCAAGGCGATCTTCGTGGGCGGTCCGGTGAAGCAGGATTCGGCCTTGTGTCTGGGAGTGGTCCGGCCCGGCGTGAGCATCGATCATCTCCCGGCGCTGCGACATGTCGAAGGCCGCGTGGTGCTCGTCGATCTCGACGCCGACGCCGAGGAGTTAGCGGCCGCTCTCTCCGGCGTGCGGATCTTTGCGGGTTACGCAGGCTGGGGAATTGGACAACTGGGTGACGAACTGAGAACCGGCAGCTGGATCGTGGCGCCGTCGCTGCCGGACGACGTCCTCGCCCCGGCGGAGACGGACCTGTGGTCGCAGGTGCTCCGCCGCCAACCCTGGCCGCTGCCGCTGCTGTCGACCCACCCGATCGAACTCGAGAAAAACTGACGCCCCGTTCACACCTTGTTGTGAGCCTGTTACTCTTCCTCAGCAGTTGTGAGCGTCGTCTCATCGGCGGTGCTTGGGGTCGGGGTGCATCAGAGGGGGAGCCGATGAGGCTTTCGGTACGGTTCGTGGGGATTGTCGCAGGGGCGATGTCACTGGCGTTGACAGCAGGACTGGTCAATCCTGTTGCCGCAGTGGCGCATCCGAGCGGAGGCGCGGACGGCAAGCGCTGGACTGCAGAGCACGACACAAATTTGCAGTACCCGGGAACTCACGTGCAGTGGGATGTCCCGATCACGATGAGCGACGGCACCGTGCTCAAGGCGAACGTCTACCGGCCCGCTGATGCGGCCGGTCGTCCGGTCGACACCAAGACGCCGGTGATCCTGAATATGACGCCGTACACCAAATTGGTCTCCGCGGTCGCCGAGGCCGCGCTGTCCAACCCGGTGCTCGGACCGCTGGCCCTGCAGCTCGCTGACCTGCTGAACTTCTCGGGTACCCCGATCGATGGTCTCGCCGATCTCATCCAGGCGCTCAAAGGCGGCGGAGTACAGGCCTTCTCGGTCGATTCGAAACTCGTCCGCTCCGGCTACACCCAGGTCGTCGTGGACGTTCGCGGCACCGGCTTCTCCCAAGGCGTCTGGGATGTCTTCCGCGCGCGAGAACAGCAGGACACCCTCGAGGTCATCGACTGGGCCGCGAACCAGAAGTGGTCCGACGGCAAGTTGGGGATGAGCGGTATCTCGTACTCGGCGATCAACCAGATCCACGCCGCGAACAAGAACCCGGCGGCCCTGAAGGCGATCTTCCCGGTGGAGCCAGGCGGTGACCTGATCCGCGACATCGTCGCTCCCGGTGGCGCACTCGGCTTCGGATTCCTGCCGCTGTGGCTCACGCTGGTCAACGGTCTGAAGTTCGTGCCCGACGTGGGTTCGATGCTCGACGGCACCTTCGACTGGAAGTGGCTGTCGTCGCGATTGTCCGACCCCGCGGTGTTCGCACCCCAGCTGCTCGACGCGTTGACCGCACCCAGCATCGGTGAACTCCCGCCCCGCACGATGAATCTGCTCGACGAGAGTTCGGCCGAACGTACCGGGTGGCAGGACTACGCCCAGAACATCAAGGTCCCGACGATGATCTACGGCGGCTGGCACGACCTGTTCACCAACAGTGAGTGGCGGATGTTCGACAACATCCCGCTCTCGGGCGGCAAGAAGCAGCTGATCATGGGTCCGACCTACCACATCAATCCGGGTACCAGATTCGGTGAACCGGGCTACCCGCCTCGTCTGGATGTGTTGCAGCAGGCCTGGTTCGACAAGTGGCTCAAGGGAATCGACAACGGAATCGAGAACTACGGCCCGGCTACGCTCTATCAGCAGGGCAACGGGTGGACCACCGCCCCTGACTTCCCGCAGCCGGGGATGGAGAACCAGCGGCTGTACCTGTCCGACCGGCCGAGTGGCACGGCGCCGCACGCGGTCCGCGATGGATCTCTGTCCACGGCGCCGCCGACCGGTCGTGGCCGGTTGACGATCGCACCGGGCCTGACGACCCTGTGTTCCAGGGACGCCGCGCAGCAGACCGCAGGGATCGTCGGAGTGTTCTCCTTCTGCGCCGACGACGCCCGGATAGCGGAGACCAACGCTCTCACCTTCACCACTGCGCCGGTCACGACGGCGACGACGCTCAGCGGGCCGGTGAATCTGCACCTGAACACGATCATGGACGCCACGGACGGCTATTGGACGGCGACACTCAACGATGTCGCACCGGACGGCACCTCGACGGTGCTGACCTCCGGTCAGGTGATGGCGTCCCTGCGCGCTCTCGATGAGGAGAAGACCGGGTACGCGCCGAACGGCGATGTGATCGACCCGGTGAACACACTGACCCTGGAAACCCGTCAGCCCGTGGTCCCCGGTCGGCCGGTGCAACTCGATGTCGGTCTGCTGGCCACTGACGCGCTGATCAAGCCCGGGCATCGGCTGCGCATCGATGTGTTCGCGATGAACTTCCCGAAGGGACTGCCGCTGCGGCCGCTCCTGAACGAATCCGAACTGAAGCCGGAACACATCCAGCTGGACCCGAACGCGCCGAGCTATGTCAATGTGCCGGTGTCACGATTGGTTCCCTGAACTTCTGGGTAGCCGGGGGTTATGACATCGAACAAAGATTCGGAGAACGCCAGCTCCTCGGACGCTGATACGGGCGAGGTCCTGGGCGCGGGCGCGGGCAACACCACGGAAAAGGATCCCGACGATTGGGTGACCGGGGATGAGCCGATGACCGGGGCTCAGCGCAGTTACCTGGACACGTTGGCCCGCGACGCGGGCGAGACGATCACGGCAGACCTGACCAAAGCCGAGGCGTCCGAGCACATCGAACGACTACGCAAGGCCACCGACCGGGAGTGAGGATGCGGTGAGGTCGGCGCCTCAGGCCTTCGGGCCCGCGGCGCTGTCCTCGGTCACGCACATGCTCTGCAGCGAGCAACTGGTGCATCCACCGGACACGCCGCAGTCGGATGCCGGGTCGGGCGCTGCTGCGGCGGCGGCGCGGATGGCCAGAGAGCCGACGACACCGGCGATGCCGATACCGACGGTGATCGCCGCGAGGGCAACGATCAGGCCGACTCCACCGCCGAGCGCTGCGGCCAGAGCCGCGCCCATGGTCAGCACCACTCCGGCGCAGATCACGCCGGGTCCGGCGACGCGGTTGGCGAGGACAAACGCTTCATCACTCTGCAGTGTTTCGGCCGAGCGAACCCCTAGCCAGCGATTGCGCGGCAGTCGGGACACGGTTCCGAGGACGCCTGCGGTCAGACAGACCAGCGCCAGCACCAGCGCGAGAGCAGCGAAGATCAGGGCAGCAACGGTCACCACAACAGGATACGAGCCCGGTGCAAATCAGCACTGCGCAGGCCGCGGTGAGCTGCGCGCGAGCAACGCTTTACGCTGGTCAAGTGACTGGTTCGACGACTCCTGGCCCTGACGATTCCCCGCAGCACCGTTATACGGCGCAGCTCGCGGGGCAGATCGAGGAGCGCTGGCAGCGGAACTGGACCGAGCGGCGCACCTTCGAGGCACCCAATCCTGTCGGTGAGCTGGCCGGTGACCTCTCGGCATTCGACGGACCCGACGCGAAGCTGTTCGTCCAGGACATGTTCCCGTACCCCTCGGGCTCCGGCCTGCACGTCGGCCACCCGCTGGGCTTCATCGCCACCGACGTCTACGCGCGCTTTCACCGGATGAACGGGCACAACGTCCTGCACACGATGGGCTTCGACTCCTTCGGCCTCCCCGCCGAGCAGTACGCGGTGCAGACGGGTACCCATCCGCGCACGACCACCGAGGCCAACATCGAGCGGTATCTGGAGCAGATCCGTCGGCTCGGTCTCGGTCACGACGAGCGCCGCCGGGTGGCCACCACCGACGTCGAGTTCTACCACTGGACTCAGTGGATCTTCTTGCAGATCTACGACGCCTGGTACGACGCCCAGCAGGGCAGGGCTCGTCGCATTCCGGAGCTGATCACCGAACTCGACGCCGGCACGAGGACTCTGACCGGCGGGCGGGTGTGGGCCGATCTCGACCAGGCGGCCAAGAACGACGTCATCGACGAGTACCGCCTCGTCTACCAGAGCGATTCGCTCGTCAACTGGTGCCCAGGATTGGGCACCGTGCTGGCCAACGAAGAGGTCACCGCCGACGGCCGTAGTGACCGCGGCAACTTCCCGGTCTTCCGTAAGCATCTGCGGCAGTGGATGATGCGTATCACCGCGTACAGCGATCGGCTCCTCGACGACCTCGATCTGCTCGATTGGCCGGACAAGGTCAAGACCATGCAGCGCAACTGGATCGGCCGATCCCGCGGCGCGCAGGTGGCATTCGGTTCGCCGGCCGGACCCATCGAGGTCTTCACCACCCGCCCGGACACGCTGTTCGGTGCGACGTACATGGTGCTGGCCCCCGAGCACGAGTTGGTGGATCAGCTGACGACCGCGGCGTGGGGCGACGACGTCGACTCGCTGTGGACGTACGGCGCCGCGACACCCGCTGCCGCCGTGGCGAAGTATCGCGAGACGATCGCTGCCAAGTCGGATCTCGAGCGCCAGGAGAACAAGGAGAAGACCGGCGTCTTCACCGGCAGCTACGCCACCAATCCGGTGAACGGCCAGCAGGTTCCGGTGTTCATCGCCGACTACGTACTCATCGGCTACGGCACCGGGGCGATCATGGCCGTTCCGGCCCATGACGGCCGCGACTACGAGTTCGCCACCGCCTTCCGGCTGCCGATCATCGAGGTGATCGGATCGCAGCAGGGTGTCGCAGAGCAGGCGTATTCGGGCGACGGTCCCCTGGTGAACTCCGGGTTCTTGACGGGGATGTCCGTCGACGACGCCAAGGTGGCGATCATCGAGAAGCTGGAATCGGACGGCGCCGGTCACGGCACCATCCAGTACAAGCTGCGGGACTGGCTGTTTGCCCGGCAGCGGTACTGGGGCGAGCCGTTCCCCATCGTCTATGACGCTGCCGGCGCGCCACATTCGATCCCTGACTCGATGCTGCCTGTCGAACTGCCGGACGTCGTCGACTACGCACCGATCTCGTTCGACCCCGATGACGCGGACAGTGAACCCTCGCCGCCGCTGGCGAAGGCGACCGACTGGGTCAACGTGGAGTTGGACCTGGGCGATGGGCTCAAGGACTACACCCGCGACACCAATGTGATGCCGCAATGGGCGGGCAGTTCCTGGTACCAGCTGCGTTACATCGACCCCGAGAACTCGAAAGAACTGTGCGCCAAAGAGAACGAGGCGTACTGGATGGGTCCGCGGCCGGACCTGCATGGCCCGACCGATCCCGGTGGCCTCGATCTCTATGTCGGCGGTGTCGAGCACGCGGTGCTGCACCTGCTCTACTCACGCTTCTGGCACAAGGTCCTCTTCGATCTGGGTCATGTCTCGTCGGCCGAGCCATACCGCCGGCTGTACAACCAGGGCATGATCCAGGCGTACGCATTCACCGACTCGCGGGGGATCTACGTGCCGGCCGAAGAGGTCGTCGAAGAGGACGGCAAGTTCTTCTACGAGGGCAATGAGGTCAATCGGGAGTACGGGAAAATGGGCAAATCGCTCAAGAATTCCGTTGCACCCGATGACATCTGCCGAGACTACGGCGCCGATACCTTGCGGGTGTACGAGATGTCGATGGGCCCTTTGGACACGTCGCGGGCCTGGGCCACCAAGGACGTCGTCGGAGCCCAGCGGTTTCTGCAGCGCGCCTGGCGGCTCGTGGTGGACGAGGAGACCGGAGCGACGCGGGTCACCGAGGATGCGCTGACCGATGACACCAACCGGTTGCTGCACAAGACGATCGCCGGCGTCCGCGAGGACTACAGCAATCTCCGCGACAACACCGCGGTCGCCAAGTTGATCGAGCTGACCAATCACCTCACCAAGCAGTATCCGGGAGGCGCTCCTCGGGATGCGGTGCAGCCGTTGGTGTTGATGCTTGCACCGGTCGCTCCCCATGCTGCGGAAGAGCTGTGGGAGCGGCTCGGTGGTACCGAGTCACTGGCGCACGGCCCGTTCCCGACTCCAGATCCGGCTTGGCTCATCGACGACACCATCGAGTACGCGATTCAGGTGAAGGGCAAGGTCAAGAGCCGGATCACGGTGGCCGCTGATGCCGATGAGGCGACGGTGAGCGCCGCGGCGCTCGCCGACCCGAAGATCGTCGAGCTCCTCGACGGAGAGCCCCGTAAGGTCATCGTCGTCCTCGGCCGGATGGTCAACATCGTCCCCTGACCCCCGAAAGGCGGGGCTCAGGCGGACGCGTCCAGTTTCGCTTTGAGCGTCGAGTCGGTGTGCCGGATGACCTGTCCTGCAAAGGGTTCGATCATCGCACCCAACGCGCGTCCGGCGATGCCCCCGGGCAGCTCGTAGGAGAACTCCACGGACACGTTCGTGCCGCTCTCGGCGTCGTCGAAACGCCAGACGGTCGCCGCTGTGAAGCCTTTGATCGACTCGAGACGAATCAACTCGTTCTCGACGAACTCGGTGACCTCGACCGTCGCGGACAACGCCTTCGGACCCACATTCATCACGACGTCGAATGAGGAACCGAGCCCGTAGGTGACCTCGGAGACCGGCTCGAACTTCTTCACCCCGAACATCCATTCCGGAACGTGCTCGTGGTCGTTGACGTAGGCGAACGCGCGTTCCCGCGGCGCGCTGACCTGCGAGCTGTGCCGAACTGTTCCCATGCCCGAACTTCCCCTCGTGTGTACTACCTGCCGAGTAACCTACCCAGGCAAAAGGTCACTGTGGGGAGGAATCCGATGACAGTACGACGACGGCTCGGGGCCGGGCTGGGGATCATTGCGGGCCTGGCCATCGCGGCGGCCGGTGCGGGCACCGCCGGCGCGGCACCGTGGGGGAGTACAGGGGTGCCCGACGTCGGCATCGAGCGCGCCCAGGGGGAGGGACTCAACGCCTGCACCGTCCGGGTGACCAACCGTGGCGATCGACCAGCGACAGATGTGACGGTACAGGTCTTGCCAGGGTGGGGGCCCTACGCCTTCGGCACCCTTGATCCCGGCGAGTCGTCCGTTGCCAGCACCTTCGACTGCGGTTTCTCCCGCAGGCTCCTGCACGTCGTCACCACCTCGAACGGCGATGCGAACTGGTCCGACAACGTCCTCTATTTCGAGCTCTAGCCGATACACTCACCGCCAGGACCGGCGCCTGTTCACGGCCGCCGAATGGTGAAAGATCGCAGAGGGGCGGCGAAGTGGCGCAGACCGGTAAACGACCAACATGGCTGAGGGGTTTGGCGATTGTCGTCGGGCTGTTGATCGTCTACATCGCTGTGCTGGTGGCCTACGCCGCAGGAAACACGGACGACGATGCGGACTCGCGGGAGCCGTCAGCG
Source organism: Williamsia limnetica (assembly GCF_003217475.1). GTDB lineage: Bacteria > Actinomycetota > Actinomycetes > Mycobacteriales > Mycobacteriaceae > Williamsia > Williamsia limnetica. Next base: position 323,750 of record NZ_QJSP01000004.1, read on the forward strand.
AATGGGGTGCTGATCTACCTGGACGTCGATGCCGTCAATGGAGCCGACTTCTCGGTGGGCGGCCACGTATCGGTTTACCCGGGCCCGGATCTCCTCGACGCGAGAGGGGATCTGAAAGAAGATCTGATCATCGACGTGTCCCCGATGGTCTCCACGTCCGCCCTCGAGTTCTCGAGCGGGTCGCGCCCGGGCACAGTGCCGGTGACGTTGTACAGCGACGGCGACATACGGCACTGGCCTTTCGACACCTACACGTCGGAATCGGTGGCGGTGCAGGCATATGGTCCGAACGACGCGGAGTTGCCCACCGAAGTCGCGATCACCGATTCCCTCATCGGCTGGGACGTCGAAGCCGGGGACACCGACCCCACCGAGGGCCAGGTGTTCTCGATCACCTCGTCCAGGACGGCCGGATCCCTGACATTCGACCTCGCCCTGTGCGTGATGCTCATCATCCTGCCCATCTGCACCCTGTTCGTTTCGATCCAGACCGTGCGTCGGCGCAAGGCATTTCAACCCCCGATGGTCACCTGGTTCGCGGTGATGCTGTTCGCCGTGCTCCCCCTGCGCAACATCTTCCCGGGTGCACCCCCGTTCGGATCATGGGTCGACTATTCGGTGGTGCTCTGGGTTCTCGGCGGGCTCGTAGCGTCGCTGGCACTGTACGTGGTCGCCTGGTGGAAGCAGGCCCCGTGACGCTTGTGGTCGGCTGACCTCAGATGCACGGCTGACCCTCAGAGCAAACCGAGTTCGATCGCCCGCACGACAGCGCAGACCCGGTTGGCGGCCCCGAGTTTGGCCAGGATGTGTTCGACGTGCGAGTTCACAGTGCTCCGGGAAATGAACAGGGCCGCCGCGATTTCTGCATTGGACATGCCTCGTGCCATCAGCGGCAGCACTTCGCCCTCACGGGTGCTCAGGGCCACTTCTCGTTGCCCGCGCACCATGGTCACGGTGTCGGCGGCCACGGGACGGACCTCGGCCAGTAGCGCTTTGACCCAGTGCGGCACCGAATGCTGAGCGACACTCACATGGACGGCACCGATCATCTCGCCCTGTTCGCCGGTGAGCGCGATCGAGGTGCCCTCGTCGAATCCGGCGGGTTGCAGAATGTCCTGCACCGTGTGCCCGGTGCGGTAGTCGGGAATGTCCCGCCACGTCAGGATCCCGGTGGGCTCGCGCTGAACCACCTTCATGCCGGGGTCGGACTCGACGAACTCGGTGAGCAGGTAGTCGATGACCGGCGGCCTGTACCCGGAGCTGGCGACGAGCCGATGCCTGCCATGGTCGACACAGGTGACCGCCGCGGCGGAATCGGCGAGGTGACCGGTCACAAACCGCGTCAGGCCGCTCATCCGTTCCTCGGGGGTGCCACGGGTCATCACCCCGAGTAGGCCCTCGAACACCAGCGGAGACATAGGTCGACGATAGTCTCCACCGGTGCTCGAGATGGCCGAATTCTGTTACGGGGATGGAAATTTCGGAACGACTGTGCACGCTTCCGGATCACAGGGATGGAATCTTGTCGGCCCAGGGCCGCACCCTCTCGAGCGCGGCGCCGGCGCGCAGGACGGCGGCGTCGTCGTGCAGTCGGCCGGCGATCTGCAGACCGACCGGCCGACCGTCTGAGGTGAATCCGGCCGGCACCGTGATCGCAGGGGTTGTCATCATGTTGAAGGGATAGGTCATCAACCATCCGAGCAACTGCGAACGCAGCGATGCGCCGTCGAGCCGTGTCGGCGCGAACTGGTCGAGGGTGAACGTCGCCTCGCACAGTGTGGGCGAGACCAGGAGGTCGTAATCGCGCATGAACGTCGAGAAGCTGTCCCACATCTGACCACGGAACAGATCTGCCCGGCCCACGTCGACACCGGTGAGCCGTTCCCCTTCACGCATCAGCTCGATCAGGTTCTCGTCGACCTGCCCGTGGAGCTGATCCCACTCGACCATGTCGTGTTCGGCGGCGAAACCAGGTACCCAGATGCCGTTCCACATCGCTTCTTCCGGGTCGCCCCATGCCGGGGTGGCCTCCTCGACGTGAGCACCGAGTTCCTCGAAGGTTTGGACCGCCGAGGCGCAGATGTCCCGGACTTCCGGATCCACCTGTGCGAACCCGAGGTCGGGTGACCACGCGATGCGCCATCCGGTGATGCCCTTTTTCGTCTCGGCCACCCAATCGATGTCCGAGGAGGGAAGGCTGAGCGGATCTGCGGAGTCGGGGCCTGCGATGACACTGAGCATGAGCGCGTTGTCTTCGACTGTTCGGGTGATCGGTCCGTGGTAGGCCCAGCTGTAGTAGCGGCCGGCCAGAATTGTCTGTGGCACACGCCCGGTCGACGGTTTCAAGCCGACCACTCCGCAGAGTGAGGCCGGAATGCGGACCGATCCTGCACCGTCGCTGCCCTCGGCGAGGGGACCGAGCCCCGCTGCGACGGCAGCCGCGGCTCCACCGCTCGAACCACCGGCGCTGTGCCCTGGCTTCCACGGGTTGTGGGTCGGACCGAACAGGTGATTGTCGGTCCCGCCGTAGTAGCCACTCTCCGGAGTGTTCGTCTTCCCGAGGAACAGCCCGCCGGCGGCCTTCAAACGCTGCACGATGACCGCGTCGTGTTCTGCGATGTTGTCTTTGAGTGGGACCATTCCGAAGGTCAACGGTCGCCCGGCCACCGCGGTCAGATCCTTGATGGTGAAGGGCACCCCGTGCAGCGGGCCCAGTGGTGTGCCGTCGGAAATACTCTCGGTCAGCTGTTTCGCGTCGGCGCGCACCTGCGCGCGGTCGAAGTCGACGATGGCGTTGATGCCGGGGTTGACCGCGTCGACACGCTCGATCATCTCCTCGGCGATATCGGCTGGGGTGGTGCTCCCAGCGCGGACGGACTCGGCGAGTTCTGTTGCAGTGAGCCAGGAAACGGATTCGGTCATGGTGACTCCAGGTGTCGGGAGGGCCACAGATCGTGGACTGTCACGACCGTACGACGCCCTCGGGTGAGGTGACCATCGGTCATCTCACCCATTTCTGGTCTCAGGCGAGGAGCCGGGACAGCTGCACGACCACGGGCGCAATCGCATCGACCTGCCGCTGCATGATCTGCTCGTGCTCGGCGCGACCCGAGATCTCGACGGCGCCGACGAGTGCGTCGCGGGACGAACGGATCGGGACTGCGACGCACGCGGCGTCCTCGATCAGTTCGCCGATCTCGACCGCGTATCCACGTCCGACGGTCAGCGCGAGATGGGCCTGCAGATCGGGGATCGCCGTGATGGTCCGGGGTGTCAGGCGGCGCAGTCGTTCCTGACCCAGAAGAGTTGTCGGGTCGTCTTTTTCCGCGATCAGCAGTTTGCCCACGGCACTGGCGTGCAGATTGCGGTTGATGGTCTGCTCGTCGGCGGGCGGGGCGTACTCGTGGTCGATATCGGCCGCCCGGACCGCAGTGTTGGTGAAGAGATAGAGATGCACCCCGAACCGAACGGTCAGCCGTAGCTCCGTCAAGATGTCCCGCGCGGCCTCACACACCACCGGGGCCACCGAGGCGTCCACCAGCACGCCGACCTTGCGGCCGAGTGCAAAGCCGGACAGGTCGGGTAGCCGAACCAGATAGCCCTCGCCGACAAGCAGGTTCAGTAGGCGGTACGTGGTGGCCGTGGGCATGCCGAGTCGGGTCGTGATCTCCTTGGCCGTGACGCCGGCACCCGCGCGGGCGACTTCTTCGAGGACGTGGAGCGCACTCTGCACGGCTCGTGGCTGTCGCCCGGACAACGTCATCTCGGGAGGTGTCATCGCCTGACCTCCCACGGGCGGTAGTTGTCGACGATGTCACGGCCTACGGGCTCGTCGTAGAGACCGACCCGTGTACGCACCCCGGGATCGCGTTTCACCCGCCACAGGTAGACGACAAGACCGAGGATGAGAAGCGCGGCGAACACCGCTGTCGTCGTGCCCGCCACGAAGGTCTGGGCAAAGGCCGCCCACGTGATCAGCGCAACCAGGATCGCGGCGGTGAGCCCTCCGATCACGACCGGGATCGGCGTCAGTTCCCCGATCCGGTTCAGGAACGCAGGGGTCGCCACGCAGAGCAGCACGTACGCGAGGACGTAGCCGTGTGCGGACGCGGTCAGCAGCGCGAGCAGCGCAGACCGCGGTGAGGATGCCACCAGGAACGTGATGGTCACGGCGACCATTATCGGCATCGCGGTGAGCAATGCGACGTGGGGTGTCCGGAACCGGGGGTGGGTGTGGCCGAGAACCTTGGGCACAACACCTTCGCGGCCCATGGCGAACAGCGTCCGGGACAGGGCTGTCGTCGAACCGACGATGCAGGCCAACCAGGATGCGGTGATGCCGATTTCGAGCAACACCGACAAGGTGGTCGAGGCCGCGCCTGACGAGTTCGGGAGGTTTAGCACGAAGGGCAGGTGATCATTGCCGTCACCGAGCAGTGCGGGCGTCTGCATGGACGAGGCGAACAGGTAGAGCGCACCGAGCACCAGTGGCGTCCACCGAACGGCGCGGGACACCGCGACGAACGGATTCCGCGCCTCGCGGGCCAGCGTGCCGGCACTTTCGAATCCCACGAAGGCCACAATCGACAGCAGCAAGGTGAACGCCAATGTGGAACCGCTGATCTCCGGATCGGGCGGTGCGCGGACCCGGCCGCCGGCGTGTACGAATGCCACTACGAGGACGACCGCGGCGATCGTGATGGCGAAGAACTCCACCACCAACGTGATCCGGGCGGACAGGCGGACGCCGCGCACCATCAGGCCGACCGTGAGTACGCCGACCAGTACCGCGAGTAGACACACGGTGACCGTGCCGTTGGGGACGCCGATCCTCGACAGGAGGGCGGCAAGGTAACTCGAGGCGCCGAGCACACTCGCCATTGCGGCAGCGGCATAGCCGATGACGACGGACCACCCGGCGATGACGCCACCGACGGGACCGAGGCCTTTGACCACGTAACTGTAGAGCCCGCTGACCGCGGCCATGCGGGTGCTGAACTGGCCGACGCAGTAGCCGACGGCGGTCATCAGCAGCGTCGCCACGCCGAAGATGGCGATGGCCAGATTCCCGACGTCGGCGATCACCAGGGCCGGCACCGTCACCATGACGGCGGAGGGAGCCACCGCCGCCACCGACTGGCCGAGAACCTGCGCGAAGGACAATTGGGCGCGATCGAGCCCGGCCAGCGGCGACGTCTGGACCGCCAGGACCCTGTTCGATTGCGACACCGAGCACCCACTTCCGTTCTGTGGGGAGACGTTAGTCCGGAAACGGCGGTCGCGAGGCGCTCCCCGGTCAATTTCGAGTGATTTCAAATGAGAATCGGCCGGCCGGGAGAGATCCAGGTCCGTCTCAGCCGGCCCTGGAAACGCACGGTACTGCGAGAACAACCAGAAGTGGAATGGGAATCCCCCACAAGATCCGCGCCGAAAGCCGAATGAGAAAGAGAAACAGGCGAATTCCCACTCGGAGAAAGGGGTGACACAGGACACATGCGTGAACTAACGTCCGAACCAGAGCAACCCGATGAGCTCGACAACGGCGGTGAAAAATGATTCACCGCAACAGATTTGGTACCCGGGTGGGTGGCGTATCGGCCGAATGAGAACCGATCACCGCCGCCTTCTCGTTCAGAGCACAGCAGAACGTGACCGACGCGCAACGGTGCCGACAATCTGTCGCACCACGATGACCACATTCTCTTTCCGAACCTTCCCGACGCGAACCAGAAAGCCGAAACATGACCCTCAACGCACAGGTACCGCCCGGTACCGCCGCGAGTACTCCACCGCGACGATTGGCGGGCACCCTCGGACCCGCCGCCATCGTCTTCATGGTTGTCGCCGCAGCGGCGCCGCTGACCGTGATCGCAGGTACCGTGCCGCTCGGCATCGCCGCCGGCAACGGGCCGGCCTTCCCGGCCTCCTACATCGTGTGCACGGTGGTCCTGATGTTCTTCGCGGTCGGGTTCACCGCGATGAGCAGGTACATCCCCGGCGCCGGTGCCTTCTACACCTATGTCACAGAGGGGATCGGCCGTCACGCCGGACTCGGCACCGCGTTCCTCGCCCTGATCTCCTATACAGCGGTGCAGGGCGCCGTCTACGGGTACATCGGTGCTGCGATCAACGACCTCGTCACCTCGCACGGCGGACCGTCGGTCCCGTGGTGGCTGTGGGCATTGCTGTCGATGGCGGTGGTCGGTGTGCTGGGATATCGGCACATCAATCTGTCCGGTCGGGTGCTGGCTGTCCTCCTCGTCTGTGAGGTCGGCATCGTGCTGGTCATCGATGCAGCGGTGATCGGTCAGGGTGGCGGCGACACCGGTATGTCCACCGCGATGTTCCAGCCGTCCGAATTCTTCTCCGGTGCACCGGGTATCGCGCTCATCTTCGCGATCGCCGGATTCATCGGTTTCGAGGCCACCGCTGTCTTCCGCGATGAGGCCAGGGACCCGGAGCGGACGATTCCCAGGGCCACCTACCTCGCCCTACTCGTGATCGGAGGGTTCTATGCCCTCTCGAGCTGGGCGATGGTCAGTGCCTGGGGTGACGAAGGCGCCGTCGAACTCGCCGGCACCAACCCGGAAGGGATGATCACCGAGACCGCCACCGAGTACGTCGGGTCCGTTGCGGGTGACCTGGTTCAGATCCTGCTGATCACCAGCCTGTTCGCCGCTCTGCTCTCGTTCCACAATGTCTTGTCTCGGTACATGTTCTCGCTGGGCAACAGCAAGGCGTTGCCACGTCAGTGCGGGCTGGCCCATTCGAAGCACGAATCCCCGCACATCGCCTCTGTCGTCCAGACCGTGACGGCCGCGATCCTGGTCGGCGTATCGGCGCTCGCTGGTCTCGATCCTGTGACCGAGGTGTTCGCCTGGTACGCCGGCGTCGCTGCGGTCGGGGTGGTGGCGCTGATGGTCCTCACGTCGATTGCCGTGTTGGTGTACTTCCGCCGCACCCGTGCCGACACCAGGATCTGGAACACCGTGATCGCACCGGCCATCGGACTGATCGGACTGCTTGCGCTGCTGTACATGACAATTCGAAATCTTCCGCTGCTGGTAGGCGGATCGACAACCCTTGCCGCGATCATCGGAGTGATCCTGCTCGCCACCTTTGCCGGCGGAGTGGCCGTCGCGGTGATGCGCCCTCACGCTGCCCGTATCGACACCACCACCGACAACACCCTCGAGAAGGAGAACATCTGATGAGTACCGCACTCGTACGCACCACCCATCCACTCGCGCCGCTCACGGCAGACGAGATCGACACCGCCCGTGAGGTCCTCGCCGGTGAGGGTCTGGTCAACGACAGCACCCGCTTCGTATACGTCGGACTCGAAGAGCCCGCCAAGGCAGCAGTGCTGGGCCACAAAGACGGTGACGATGTCGAGCGGCGACTGCGCGTTCTGCTCCTCGATCGCGCGACCGGGCTCGGCACCGACACCGTCGTCTCGGTGACGCAGCGTAGCGTGGTCACGAGCACCGAGGTCGACTCCACCGCCGACGGCCACGTCCCGATCCTCGACGTGGAGTTCGAAGACATCGAGTCGTTCCTGCTCGAGAGCCCGGACTGGCTGGCGGCCATGGAGAAGCGTTCGATCGATCCCTCGAAGGTGCGTGCGGTTCCGCTGTCGGCCGGCGTGTTCGGCCACGAAGACGAGGTGGGGCAGCGGATTGTCCGGGTACTGGCCTTCTTTCAGGAGGACTGCGCTGATCTACCGTGGGCTCACCCGATCGACGGTGTCGTCGCCTACGTGAATCTGACCGAACGCCGGATCGCCAAGGTGGTCGATGAGATCGAGCTGCCCGTGCCGGCCGAGCGCGGCGAGTGGAATGCCGCACCGCACGCGAGCGCCCCGCGAACGGACCTCAAGCCCATCGAGATCACCCAACCCGACGGGGCGAGCTTCAGTGTCCACGGCAACCAGATCACCTGGGCCGACTGGAAGTTCCGGTTCGGGTTCGACGTGCGCGAGGGGTTGACCTTGCACCAGCTGTCGTTCGCCGATGGGGGCGTCGACCGGTCGGTCATCTACCGGGCCTCGATCGCGGAAATGGTTGTTCCCTACGCCGACCCGTCACCGGTTCGGTATTGGCAGAACTACTTCGATCAGGGCGAGTACCTGTTCGGCCGCTACACGAACTCGCTCGAACTCGGCTGCGACTGCCTCGGTGAGATCCAGTATTTCGACGTCACCATCGCCGATGAATCCGGCAAGCCGCGAGCGATGAAGAATGCCATCTGCCTGCACGAAGAGGACTACGGCGTGCTCTGGAAGCACACCGACATGTTCAACGGCATGACCGAGACCCGGAGGTCGCGCCGGCTGGTCATCTCCTTCTTCCTGACCATCGGTAACTACGACTACGGCTTCTACTGGTACCTGTACCTCGACGGCACCATCGAGTTCGAGGCGAAGGCCACCGGAATCGTCTTCACGTCGGCCTACCGCGGGGAAGACGGCTATTCGACCGAGATGGCGCCCGGCCTCGGAGCCCCGTTCCACCAGCATCTGTTCTCCGCGCGACTCGACATGGCCGTCGACGGGTCGGTCAACGCCGTCGACGAAGTGGACGCGGTCCCGGTGCCGATGGGTCCGGAGAACCCGTGGGGCAACGCGTTCCGCGCGCAGAAGACGCGCCTGAGCAAAGAGTCCGACGCCCAACGTCTGGCCGACAACCTCAAGGCCCGCGTCTGGCACGTCACGAATCCGACCAAACAAAACCGGCTCGGGCAGGATGTCGGATACGCTCTGCATCCCGAGGGCCAGCCAGTGTTGCTCGCAGACCCGGCCAGTTCCATCGCGGGGCGTGCGGCGTTCGCGACCAAGCATCTGTGGGTCACCCGCTACGCGGACGACGAGCGTTACCCGGCAGGAGATTTCGTGAACCAGCATCCCGGCCAGGCGGGTCTCCCGGCCTTCGTGGCGCAAGACCGCAGTGTCGATGGTGAAGACGTGGTCCTCTGGCACACCTTCGGGTTGACGCACTTTCCGCGTCCCGAGGATTGGCCGGTCATGCCGGTCGACTATGCGGGGTTCAAGCTCAAGCCGGTGAACTTCTTCGATCGCAACCCGTCCCTGGATCTGCCGGCGTCCCCGACGAAGCACTGCTGCGCGGACTGATCGTGGCCGCACCGGTTGTTGTCGTACGGCGCGGGGTGGCGATGCTCGGTGCCACCTCGGCCGTGCTCCATCTGTTGGTGCTCGGCGGGCACGGGTCGTCGCCGGCCATGATGGGCGTCATGGCGGCGATGGCCGCGGGTTGTGTGTATTGCGCCTGGCATCTGTGGGGTCCGGCATCGGTCCGGGACTGGGGCCTGGTGGCCGTCATGAACCTCGGGATGGTCGGGCTTCACCTGTTCTTGATGGGCGGTGGCACGCACGTCCACGGTGCCCAGCCCGCCATGGACATGTCGTCTCACTCCGGGAGCACGGTCGCCGCGATCGCGGCGGGAGCGGCCGTGGTGGAGGCGACGATCGCCACCGCCGTGGTGTTCGTGAGGACCAGAGCGGGCACTTCCCCGATCAGGTCGGGCGCAGCGCAATCCGCGTCTGCGTCTGCGCTGCACCCGCTTCGGACTTGAGCGCTCGCAGGAATCGATCGAGGTGTGCGGTGTCGACGACCTGAATGTGCAGTAGGTAGTCGTAGGGTCCGGTCATGTGGACCGCGTCCCTGATCTCACGAAGGTGCTCGATGCGGCCCAGGAAAGCGTCGTAGGTGGTGTCGGCGCCTAGCCGGACATCGATGAAAGCCTCCAGTCCACCGGGCGCACGACTGCTGTGGTCGGCGATCACCGCCCGATATCCGACGATCGTCCCGTCCGACTCGAGTTTGTGTACGCGGGCGGCCGCGGCACTGGTGCTCAGGCCCACGGATTCACCGAGGGCGCGAAACGAAATCCGCGCATCCCCGCGCAAGATCGCTAGAATTGCGCCGTCAATCGCGTCCATACGAGAACAATAACGGTCCCGCCGCACATCGTTCGGTCACTCACCCAGCCACGCGCCAAACTTTGTCCATGTCGATCGCCAGCGCATTCGGAACCGGGATGCTCGCCGGACTGGGCGTCGCCGTGCCTCTCGGCGCCATCGGAATCCTCATCGTCCGACAGAGCGCTGTCTCGGGCCTTCGGTCGGGTGCAGTGGCCGCTTCGGCGGTGGCGATGGTCGATACGGCTTACTGCGTTGCGGCGCTCGTGCTCGGCGGATTGATCGCGCGGTGGCTCGAGGCGGCGGGTGGGGCGCCCACGGCTGTTGCCGCCTTGGTGCTGATCGCTGTGGGAGCGTGGGGGATGTTCCGGACGCGCGGCGAGGTGACCGGCGCCCGTTCTCCATTCGCGGCGCCGTCACATCCGCGTACGTTCGCGCTCTTTGTCGCTCTGACAGCAGTGAATCCAGTGACCCTGCTCTACTTCACCGCACTGGCCGCCACGTTGCCGCGAGGAGAGATCACCACCGGGACGATGTTCGTGCTGGGTGTGTCGGCAGCGTCGCTCATGTGGCAACTCCTGTTGGCAGGAGCCGGCTTCCGGCTCGGGGCACGCATCAGTTCCGGATCCCACACGATTGTGAGCTTCGCCGGCTACGGCATCGTCATCGCGCTCGGGTTGCTGATGCTCGGACGGTGACGACGTTGTCCTTTGACAGCGTTGTCCTCGGTGGCGCTCAGGTCGCGAGCCGGGCCTGTTCGACACCACGCGCAACCCAGGTCTGCAGCTGCCGCTTGGTCTTGAAGCCGCCTGCATCGACGCGGAGCCATCCACGGGTTTCCGTGTTGCGCATCATCATCGGTGACACGAACGTGCGGGTGAGCAGCGTTTCGTATTCGTCTCGGCTCACGCGGACCATGAGTCCACCCTGCCCGCTGGCGGCGACGGCCATATGACCGTTGACCAGGAATGCGAGGCCACCGAACATGCGCTTCTCGGACAGTCCCGGCTCAGGACCGAGCAGTTCACGGATCCGGTTCGCGAGGTCGTCGTCGTACGCCATCTCCTCAGTCTGCGATACACAGCCCAGGCGCGCCGCTTATTTGCGCCAGGTACCGGATGTTCGGAGAACTCAGATGGTCATCGCCTCGCGGACACTTGCCTCTGCCCCAGAACCACCTTCGCCGGTCGAGGTGATCCGGCCGCTCTCGAGAATGTAATAGCGACCGGCGGCTTCCAGAGCGAAGCCGATCTGCTGTTCGACCAGCAATACGCCCATACCGCCGCGTTGGGTCAGAGTGCTGATGGTGTTCTCGATTTCCGCGACGACGGACGGCTGGATGCCCTCTGTCGGTTCGTCGAGGATCAGCATGGTGGGCTCGGTGATCAGCGCACGGGCGATGGCCAGCTGCTGCCGTTGACCACCGGAGAGCAAGCCGGCGCGACGGGTGAGGAGGTCCTTGAGCGCAGGGAACAGATCCAGCATCTCGTCGATGAGCTGTTTCCCGCGCTTGCGGCCATCGGCGACCACCTGGAGGTTCTCCGCGGTGGTCAAGTAGCCGAAGCTCTGCTGACCTTGCGGGACGTAGGCCAGACCCATCTTGACGCGGGCACTGGGACGCATCGAGGTGATGTCGGCGCCGTCGAACATAACCGTTCCCTGGGTGACCTTCAGCAGTCCGACTGCTGCGCGCAGCAGGGTGGTCTTGCCGGCTCCGTTGTGTCCCATGACCGCTGCGACACCATCGGCCGGAACTTCGATACTCGCGCCGTGGATGACTTCGGAGCGACCGTAACCGGTTCGTACGTCGATCAATTCGAGCATCATGCGGTCCCTTCGGCTTCGGCGGCGACTTCTTCGAGTTCGGCGCCGCCTGCAGCGGTGCCGAGGTAGACCTCCTGTACCTGGGGATTCGCCTGCACTTCGGCCACCGATCCCTCGGCGATCACCTTGCCGCGGGCCAAGACGGTCACGGAGGTCGCGAAGGCTCTCATGAAGTCCATGTCGTGTTCGACCACCACGACTGTGCGTTCGCCACCGATGCGGCGCAGCAGGTTTCCGGTCTCTTCACGTTCTTCATGGCTCATTCCGGCCACCGGTTCGTCGAGCAGCAGCACCGACGCGTTCTGGACCAGCAGCATGCCGATCTCGAGCCACTGCTTCTGTCCGTGTGCCAGTACCCCTGCCGGTTTGTCGCGGAGGCCCTGCAGTCCGATGGTTTCCAGTGCCTCCTCGATCTCAGGGAGGATGCCGGATCGACGTCGCAGCAATGTCATGGGCGAGCGGCCCGCACCTGCGGCGATGTCCAGGTTCTGTAGGACGGTGAGCTGCTCGAACACACTGGCCGTCTGGAACGTACGTCCGACACCGAGGCGCGCGATCCGGTGCACTTTCTTGCCGACGAGTTCGACGCCGGACTTCTGGATCGACCCCGTTGCCGGGACGAGTCCGGTGATGGCGTCGATGATGGTTGTCTTGCCTGCGCCGTTGGGCCCGATGAGGAACCGTAGATCGCCTTGCAAGAGAGTCAGATCGACGTCGGTCACCGCCTTGAAGCCGTCGAAGCTGACCGATAGCCCGCGGACCTGGAGGTAGTCGCTGGACATGCCGGCGTTGCCGCCGAGGACGGGAGCCTTGTCGATGACGGGTGATTCGTTCGGATTCATGAGGATGCTCCCACCGGCGTCGCTTCGGCCTTGTCCGGCTCAGGGTCGGGCGGATCGGGTTCGGCTCGTTTTCGGCGCCATCTCGCCAGCGCGCCGAGGCCTGCCAGGCCGGCAGGGAAGAACCCGACGACGACGATGAAGAGCAGGCCCTGGGCGTAGACCCATCCCGAAGGGAAGCTTTCCGACAGGTTGGTCTGAGCCCATGCGACACCGATGGCGCCCAGGACCGGCCCGAGCAGAGTGGTGCGGCCACCGATGGCGACGCCGATGAGGAAGGCGATCGACGGGACGATGCCCACGTCGGCGGGTGAGATGATTCCGACGACCGGAACGAACAGTGCGCCTGCGATACTCGCGAACAGTGCCGCGACAGTGTAGGCAACCAGCTTGATGTTGGCGGGGTCGTAGCCGAGAAAGCGAACGCGCTCTTCCTGGTCGCGGACCGCGACCAGCAGCTCACCGTAGCGGCTGTACATCAACTGCCGCGTGACGGCGACGACGATCAGCAACGCGGCGGCCGCGATGAAGAACAAAAGTCGTTTGTTGGCCGGGTCATTGAGCGCCAACCCGAAGAAGCTCCGAAAGCGGTTGAGCCCGTTGCTACCCCCGGTCGTTTGCTGACCGACCAGCAGGATGGCGAACGCGGCGGCCAACGCCTGCGACAGGATCGCGAAGTAGGCGCCTTTGACCCGGCGCTTGAAGATGCCGAGACCGAGGACCACCGCGACCCCGGTGGGGATGAAGATGATGCCGAGGATGGTGACGACCGGCGAGGTGAACGGTTGCCAGTATCCGGGCAGATCGGCGATCCCGGCGATCTGCATGAAGTCGGGCACGGTGTCGCCGCGGAGTTCGGCATCGGAGATCTTGAGGTGCATCGCCATGATGTAGGCGCCGAGACCGAAGAACACGCCCTGGCCGAGGACGAGCATTCCCCCTCGGCCCCATGCCAATCCGATGCCGACCGCAACGATACCGAAGCAGAGGAACTTGCCGAGCAGGTTGAGCCGGAAGTCGCTGAGAACGGCAGGGGCGACGGCAAAGAGCAGCACCGCTGCGATCGCGAAACCTGCGTAGACCTGCCAGCGAGTCGATACGAATTGTTTCACACCAGGCTCCTCGTCTTGACGGTGAAGAGTCCCTGCGGGCGAATCTGCAGGAAGATCACGATGAGCACGAACACGACGACTTTCGCAGCGGAGGCGGTGGTGTTGTATTCGATGAAGGAGTTCAGCAATCCGAGCGCGAGGGCCGCGATGACGGCGCCCTTGATCTGTCCGAGGCCGCCGATGACCACGACCAGGAAGGCATCGATCAGATAGGTGGTTCCGGTATTGGAACTGGTCGAGCCGATCAGGGTCAGCGCGACGCCCGCGATGCCTGCGAGGCCGGAGCCGATGAAAAAGGTGGTGATATCGGTTTTGCGGCTGGAGATGCCGCTGGTCTCCGCCAATTCGCGATGCTGGACGACCGCTCGGATCCGGCGTCCCATGGAGGTGTACTTCATCGTCGCGGCGAGGGCGGTCACGCAGACCACCGCGAGGATCATGATGAAGATCCGGCTCTTGGGGACGACAGCGCCCAGTATCTCGACACCTCCGCTGAGCCATTCCGGGCCGGCGACGTTGACTGCGGGTGCGCCGAAGATGTCGCGGGCGGCCTGTTGCAGCACCAACCCGACACCGAAGGTGACCAGCAAGGTGTCGAGTGGTCGGTGATACATGCGTTTGATGAGGGTGACTTCGAGCGCCACCCCCATCAGGCCACCCACGAGGAAGCCGACAAAGAGCGAGACGATCAGGGAAACACCGGTATTGGAGATCACGTACTCCTGCACCACATAAGCGGTGTATGACCCGGTCATGATGAACGCACCATGGGCCATGTTGATGACGCCCATCTGACCGAAGGTCAGTGAGAGTCCCAACGCCGCCAGTAGCAGGATCGACCCCAGGCTGAGCCCGGTGAACGTCTGTCCGATCAGCACATCCACGATGGCTGTCCCTTCCCGATCACAACTTGCCGGCTTCCTCGTGAGTTGATGTCAGAACCGATTGCTCAGCCGCCCAGACCTTCCGCCCAGGGGTATCCCTTGAGGTAGGGATCCGGCTGGATCGGCTGCGGTGATTCCCAGATGGTGTAGATCAAACCGTCTGGACGAATCTCGCCGATGCGTGCGGTCTTCGTGATGTGGTTGTTCGCACCGTCGATGGTGACCAGGCCTTCGGGAGCATCGAATGTCACGCCGCCAGCGGCTTCTTGGATTTCGGGCACTCCGAATGACTGTGCCTTTTCGACGGTGTTCTTCCACAGGTACACCGAGACGTAGGCAGCTTCCATCGGATCCGAGGTCGGCTTGTTCGCACCGTATTTCGCCTTGTACGCGGCGACGAAGGCATTGTTCACCGGTGTGTCGATCGTCTGGTAGTAGTTCCATGCGGTGAGCTGTCCATCGATGTTCTGTACGCCGATGCCACCGATTTCCTCTTCGGCGATGGACACCGACACGACGGGCATGTCTGCGGCCGTCAGGCCCACGTTGTTGTACTCGCGGAAGAACGCCACGTTCGAGTCGCCGTTGAGGGTGTTGAACACTGCATCTGCGTCAGCGGTGCGGACCTTGTTCACGATGGTGGAGAAGTCGGTGGATCCGAGCGGGGTGTAGTCCTCGCCCTTGATCTCCATGCCGTTTGCTTCGGCGTAGGCCTTGATGATCCGGTTGGCGGTCTGCGGGAACACGTAGTCACTGCCCACCAGATAGAGCGACTTGACGCCCTTCTCCTTCAGGTAGTCCAGGGCTGGGACGATCTGCTGATTCGTGGTTGCGCCGGTGTAGAAGATGTTCTTCGACGACTCGAGACCCTCGTACTGCACGGGGTAGTACAGCAGTGCGTTGTTGTCCTCGAACACCGGGAGCATCGCCTTGCGGCTCGATGAGGTCCAGCCACCGAATACCGTTGCGACGCAGTCGCTGCTGATCAGCTTTTCGGCCTTTTCGGCGAAGATGGTGGGTTCGGAGGCGCCGTCTTCTCCGATGATCTCCACCTGCTTGCCCATGACGCCACCTGCGGCGTTGATCTCCTCGACCGCGAGGGCGATCGAATCACGCACGGTGACTTCGGAAATCGCCATGGTTCCCGACAAGGAATTGAGCGAACCGACCTTGACCGTGCTGCCCGAGGTGTCCACGCATGACGTTGCCGAACTGCTGGTCTCCTCACTCGCCGAGCTGCCGCAGGCAGTGAGGACAAGGGCCACCGCGGTGAGCGCGGCGGGGGCGATGAGAGCCGACCGGCGGAAACGAGGCCTCGGTGGTGAAGCGTCAGATTGCGGCATGTGCCGACCTTTCGATTGTCGTGCGCAAACAGGGGAGAGATGCGGAACGGTGAACCCGAGATGTCCGAAACATGAATACGATTACTTGTACGCGCATAAAAATAGGGATGGATTGTTGC
The DNA here is from genome assembly GCF_003217475.1 of Williamsia limnetica. Taxonomy (GTDB): domain Bacteria; phylum Actinomycetota; class Actinomycetes; order Mycobacteriales; family Mycobacteriaceae; genus Williamsia; species Williamsia limnetica. The sequence goes on from NZ_QJSP01000004.1 coordinate 339,808, forward strand.
GGCAGTGTGACGGCCGGTGTCCGTTTCGTTTCGTAATGTTGTGTTTACCTCGGAAACGCAGCAAGCCCACCCGCGACGCGGGTGGGCTTGCTGATGCTGAATGAAATTGTCTGATGCTCAGCGACTTTCGCTACCGAGAATCATGCTGCGGTGACGGCAACCTCGCCGATCGGCTCGAGGGCCTGGGCGATGATGTCCGCGACATCGGTCATTGGATGCACGGTCAGTGCTTCCAAGACCTCGGCCGGAACATCATCGAGATCCGGCTCGTTGCGGCTCGGGATGAATACAGTGGTCATTCCCGATCGCGCCGCTGCAAGGAGCTTCTGCTTGACGCCACCGATCGGCAGAACCCGGCCGTTGAGGGTGACCTCGCCCGTCATCGCGACGTCGGCCCGCACCTTGCGGCCTGTCGCCATCGACACCAGGGCGGTGACCATGGTGACACCGGCGGAGGGTCCGTCCTTCGGTGTCGCTCCGGCCGGGACGTGCACGTGGATGCTGCGTTCGAGCGACTTCGGCTCGATACCGAAGTCCGCGGCGTGCGAGCGAACGTAGCTCAACGCGATCTGCGCCGATTCCTTCATCACGTCGCCGAGCTGCCCGGTCAGGACCAGCCCTTCACCCTCGGTCGAGCCGGCCTCGATGTAGAGGACGTCGCCGCCGAGCCCTGTGACCGCGAGTCCGGTCGCCACGCCCGGCACTGCCGTACGTTCTTCCGAATCGGGGGTGAACCGGGGCTTGCCGAGGTAGCCGACGAGGTCGGGTTCATCAACCGTGATCTTTGTACCCTCTGCCGCACCGCTCAGCGATGTCGTCACCTTGCGCATCAGCTTGGCAAGGAAACGCTCGAACTGGCGAACGCCGGGCTCACGGGTGTAGTCGGCCGCGATCTTGCGGAGCGCGTCGTCGGTGACCTCGACTTCGTCGGCGGTGATGGCGGCGCGTTCCTGTTGCCGGGGCAGCAGGTAGTTGCGGGCGATGACCACTTTGTCGTCCTCGGTGTAGCCGTCGATCGTGACGAGCTCCATGCGGTCGAGCAAAGCCGACGGGATCTGTTCGATCACGTTGGCAGTCGCCAGGAAAACCACATCCGACAGGTCGAGATCAAGGTCGAGGTAGTGGTCGCGGAACGTGTGGTTCTGCGCCGGGTCGAGGACCTCGAGCAGTGCCGCGCTGGGATCGCCGCGATAATCGGCGCCCACCTTGTCGATCTCGTCCAGCAGGACGACGGGGTTCATCGAACCCGCCTCGCCGATGGCCCGCACGATACGACCCGGAAGCGCTCCTACGTATGTGCGTCGGTGTCCGCGCATCTCGGCTTCGTCGCGGACGCCGCCGAGGGCGACGCGGACGAACTTGCGACCCAGGGCCCGAGCGACGCTCTCACCGAGCGACGTCTTGCCGACGCCGGGAGGCCCGGCCAGCACCATGACGGCACCGGAGCCACGTCCGCCGACCACCTGCAGGCCGCGTTCGGCCCGGCGGGCGCGAACGGCGAGGTACTCGACGATGCGATCCTTCACATCGTCCAGACCGTGGTGATCGGCGTCGAGGATCGCACGGGCACCCTTGATGTCGGTGGAGTCGGTGGTGGTGACGTTCCACGGCAGATCCAGAACGGTGTCCAACCAGGTTCGGATCCAGCCGCTTTCGGGGCTCTGATCGCTGGCGCGTTCCAGTTTGCCGACCTCGCGCATCGCTGCTTCGCGGACGTTGTCGGGCAGTGTGGCCGACTCGACACGGGCTCGGTAGTCGTCGCTGCCGTCGGGTTCGTCTTCGCCGAGTTCCTTGCGGATGGCGGCGAGTTGCTGGCGCAGCAGGAACTCCTTCTGCGTCTTCTCCATGCCGTCGCGGACGTCGCCGGCAATCTTGTCGTTGACCTCCACCTCGGCCAGGTGGTCGCGGGTCCAGGTGATCAGGGTGCGCAGGCGGTCGCCCACGTCGGGGGTCTCCAGCAGGTCGCGCTTCTGGATGTCGGTCAGGTATGACGCGTAGCCGGCGGTGTCGGCCAACGCCGAAGGATCGGTCAGCTTGTTCACCGAGTCGATGACCTGCCATGCCTCGCGGCGCTGCAGCATGGCCAGCACCAGCTGTTTGTACTCGCTCGCGAGCTCCCGGATCTCGTCGGTGAGTTCGGGTTCTGTGACGGCTTCGATCTCGACCCACAGCGCCGCGCCGGGACCGGTTGTCCCGGAGCCGATGTGCGCGCGGGACTCGCCCTTGAGCACAGCGCCTGACTGGCCGCCGGCCATCCGGCCGAGCTGCACGATCGACGCGACGACGCCGTAGGCGGGATAACGGTCGTCCAGGCGTGGAGCGACCAAGAGTTTGCCGGCGTCGGACGCCTTGGCGGCGTCGACGGCGGCGCGTGCGGCATCATCCAGCTCGACCGGAACCACCATGCCGGGAAGCAGGACAGGATCGGTCAGGAACAACACCGGCAGGCGGTTGAGTTCGGTCATGTTTCCTCCAAAGTTAAGTACTTCGGACTCAACTTCTGGAATCGAAGCTTTGTTCCATCACGTGGTCGTGTTCATCGAGGGCGAACAAGCCGCCCGATCACGAGGTAAATGATGTGGTGAGTCGCTCGGAGATCTGCCAGATCCGCGTGGCGGCCTCGGGGTCACGAAGCCGGGAGTACAGCTTCTGCTCCCCGGGACCGCCGCCCACATGCCCGAGCCCGCGTGGTCCGTAGAACTTTCCCCGTTCGGCATCGGAAGAGGTCGCGGCGTACAGGGCCGGCAGTTGGGCAGTGTCGACGGTCCCGACCAGAATGCCTCGTTCGGAGAGGGTCCTGATCACCTTGCGGCCGAGAGTTTCTCTGTCGCGACCGAGTTCAGCGCGCGCGGCGAGGAGATTGGTCGGAGCAATTCCTGGATGGGAGAGGTTGCTGGTGATGTTCCAGCCGTTCACCTGACTACGTCGGTCGAGTTCCAAGCCGAACAGCCCGAACGCGATCTTCGATTGGCTGTAGGCCTTCATGCCGTCGTACGAGCGCTCCCACTGTAGGTCATCCCAGTTGATGGATCCGCTGTTGGCCGCGACGCTGATCTGCGATGTCACCCGCGCATGCCCGGCGATGAGCAGCGGCAACAGCTCAGCGACGAGCGCGAAGTGGCCGAGATGATTCGTCCCGAACTGGAGCTCGAAGCCGTCGGCCGTGGTTTGCCGGTCAGGCGGGGTCATGACACCGGCGTTGTTCACGAGGATGCGAATCGGCATGTCCTCCTCCCTGAGGGTTTCGCCGAGAGCAGCGACGGAGGCGAGTGAGGAAAGGTCGAGCGCGCGCAATGAGACGTCTGCGGTGGGGTGCTCACGAAGTATCGCAGCGATCGCGGCCTCGCCTTTGGCCGTATTCCGAACCGGCAGCAGCACTTCGGCTCCCGCGGCCGCGAGCTTGCTGGCGATACCGAGCCCGATACCGTCGCTGGCGCCGGTGACCACAGCGCGTTGACCGGACAGATCGGGGATGGTGGTGTCGATGGGTGAGCGTGGCATCGGTATCTCCTGGGGTTGTGAGTGGTGTCTTCACTGTCACCGGTGGTGGCCGAGTTGGGCAGGGCTCGTTCATCCACTGATTCGCAGGTCGTGGATAAGCGGTGTCCCGCGAGGTAGGAAGAAGGACGAACACTGGAGGCGCGATGGTCATCGATCGGATCGGACTGGCGGATTTCCTGCGACGCCGCAGGGAGGCGCTGCAGCCTGAGGACGTCGGGCTCCCGCGTGGTGCGCGTCGAAGGACCAGTGGATTACGGCGAGAAGAAGTGGCATTGCTCTGCCACATGTCGACCGACTACTACGCGCGCATCGAGCGTCAGACCGGACCGCAGCCGTCCGAGCAGATGATCGCCGCCATCGCACAGGGCCTGCACCTGTCGGTCGATGAGCGCGACCACCTGTTCCGCCTCGCCGGCCATCACCCACCGTCACGGGGCCCTGCGAGTGAACACATCAGCCCCGGTCTGCAACGCATCCTCGACCGCCTGCACGACACCCCCGCAGAGATCGTCACCGAACTCGGCGAGACGTTGCGGCAGACCGCACTCGGTGTTGCGCTCACCGGTGACCTGACCGCGTACAGCGGCCCTGCCCGCAGCATCGGCTACCGGTGGTTCACCGATCCCGAGAGTCGATCGCTCTACGCGCCTGAAGAGCATCCGTTTCTCACCCGTATGTGGGTATCGGGCCTGCGTGGGGTGGTCACCCTGCGAGGGCCGGAGTCCCATGCGGCACACCTGGTCGAACTTCTTCACGCGCGCAGCGAGGAGTTCCGTCAGGTCTGGGACACACACGAAGTCGGGATTCGCCCTCATGAGGTGAAGAAGTTCATGCACCCTGAGCTCGGCGAGTTGGAACTCACCTGCCAAACACTGCTCGACCCGGTGCAGTCGCACGCGTTATTGGTCTACACGGCTGTCCCGGGAACCGAGAGTTACGAGAAGCTGCAGCTGCTCTCCGTGCTCGGAACCCGGTGATCCGGTCGGGGAACCCGGTTTTGTCAGGTAGGAAGAACGGATGACATTCAAGTACTCGGCATCCGACCGCGCGCTCGCCCGCGTGGCGTACGAGACCCTCGAGCCGTTCCACGTCCTCGCCTACTTCAGTCCCGAGATCAAGGGCGCCTGCGCCGACACCGGATTGGACTTTCACGGCTGGTACGTCGGGGCCCGAGGGGCGCCGCTGGGAGAGTGTGACGCGTCGGTCGTCGCAGCCGCGTTCTTCAACTTCAGTCCGACCGTGGTCACCCCTGGCTGGGATGCGGCAAAAGCTGTCGGCCTCGACGTCGTGAACGCTCGCCGCTATCAAATGCTCGACGAGACCCTCCGTCCGATACTCGGCGACCGGATCGGTGACCCCGTCTTGGATGAGCTGGCCGACCGCTACGCCGAAAAGGCGTCGACTCTGCCCATGGGCGGACGACCACTGGCCGCAGCGTGGGCGGCGTCGACACCGCCGCCCCAGCCGCATGTGCGGCTGTGGCATTCGATCGCGATCATCCGCGAATGGCGTGGCGATGCCCACATCGCGGCATTGGTGATCGCGGGTCTGGACCGGCTCGAGGCCTTGGTGCTACACGAATCGCCGCACCCCGATCCGACCCTGCGGCGTCGCGCGCTCGGTAAAAAGCTGGTGATGATCACTCGTGGCTGGAGCGAAGACGATTGGGAAGCTGCAGTCGATCGCCTCGTTGCACGCGGACTACTCGAACGGACGGACAGCGGGGAGGCCATGACGGCTGCGGGCGGCGAACTATACGACCACATCGAAGAACTCACCGACGATGCCGCGGGTGCCGCGTGGGCCGGCGATCCGAAGTCGGAGGAATTGCTCTCTGCCACGAAGCCTTTCGTGAAAGCAGTCATCGACTCGGGTGTGCTTCCGGGAACCAAGAAGAAGTAGATCGGCTTCCCGGTCAGTCGACAGCTTCGATCCGCACATCCAGGTCGACTCGTGGGACTTCGTATTGGTGAACGATGTGAACACAGATCCCGGTCTCGCAGTCGAGTCGAACCAGTGCCGGTGGTGCGATCACCCACTCATCGGTGACGTCATCGAAGTGACCGTCCAGTAGGGGGCAGCACGAACACCGCGGATCGTAGGCAGTCGTCGATCGTGCAGTGGCCTGCCAGCTTTTGCGGCCGTGATGCACGCCGACACTGATACCGGTGAACTCCACCGACGGCGCGGACACGTCGTCGATGACGTTGGAATGCGCGCTGCCGGCAAGTTCTGCCGGATCAAGCATCGCCACCCAGTGATAGTTCTCGAAGAAGGTTCCGTGTCCGTAGTCGATGCGCGAGTCATTCGGGCGAGCGATGACCAGACCATCGTGATCTACGGTAGGGGCTGTCGCGGCCGGCCACGACCCCTCGACGGGTAGCCATGGTCCATCGCCGCGGCGGTGCATCTGACCATCGAATGGCCGCAAGGCCTGTTGCGTCGTCAGTACCTCACGCGAGGCATCTTCTACGCGGACGGAGCCGGGTCGCCGTACAACAGCGCGGCGCCATGGTCCCGATGCCGCTGTTGTCCAACGGAACTCGATGCCTGACCAACGCCATGGCGATGATTGGGCGAGGCGACGGAACTGCGTCGATGTCGGTTGGATGGGCATTGACCCACACTCTCACGAACACGGCGCAATAGCTCCTGGGTTTAAGCGCTCGTTCGAGACCGGGCAGGCCGCAAGCCTGCCAAGCCGTCACGCATGGCGATCATCGACTCGGAATTACCGCCGGACGAGAAATTGAAGTCGCGAACAGGGCGGTTTGTCATCTGAATGAATGAATCCTGCTCTGATGTCGCGGCTGGCCTGTTTGGGTCGTTTCTGTGTCAGACCCCTGCCGTACATTAGCAAGTATGTTCGAGCCGTGGCCGAGTCTGGACCCTTCCATCACCGGGATAGCGCCGGCAAACGCGTTGCGGGCCAATGACTTGTTGGCCTCGATCGAGCGGGCGTTGACCGGGCAGGGTTATCTGGAATGGGCCCGCTACGCCTATGCCGCGGAATTGCACCGCCAGCTCGAGGCCGAAAGCGTTGCCTCCCACGACTTCCTGCAGGACGCATACGTCCAGGCCGCAGCTCGCTTGGCTTTGGCGAACCGTCTATCCCAGACGGCAGCCGAAAGTCATCTCACCTGCGCGCTCGCATTGCGAGACAGGTTGCCCAACGTTGCACTGGCCCTCAAAGACGGGCTGGTGGCCGCGCATCACATCTCGAAGATCGTGTCGCGAACCGACCTGATCGAAGGTACCGACCATGCCGCCGACATAGACCGAGACATAGCGGAGAATCTGCGCAACAAGGGTTCGTGGTCGACCCGCGCCATGCGGGACATGATCGATGCCGCCATCTTTCGGCGCGACCCCGATCTGATACGCGAAGACCGTAAGGACGCCAAAGACAAGCGTGGAGTCTGGAGCGAGGGTGAGCAGAACGGGATGGGCACCCTGACCGCGACTTTGTCGGCTGAATACACGGCGATGATCATGAAACGCTTGGAAATGCTCGCGAAGTCCACCTGCCGACGCGATCCGCGCAAGAAGCCCCAGCGGATGTCTGATGCACTGTTCGCGATCACGATGGGCCGCGAGTTCGAGTGCCTGTGCGACGAGGACGAAGAGTATCCTTGCTTGGCGGAGATCTGGCCGCTGCCGAGGACGCAGGGGATCGGTGGGGTCGACGTGAAAATTGTCCTCCATGCCATCGCGAACCAGTCCACGCTCGACGGTGAGGACGACGAGCCGGGCTACCTCGAAGGCCACGGCGTCATCTCCGCCGAACACGCTCGCGACCTCGCCAAGCAAGACACGACAAAAGTGCGGCCGACGGGCAACAGAACACGACCCAAGCCGGAACCAGAACCTCAGCGGCAGACGGATCCGCAACCGGCTGCGGGCTCTGAGCCTGAAAGCCGAGCTGCGCAGACGCATTCGGATTCGCCTCCCAGTACCGACCCCGCCGGTGACGTCACCGACGAACCCGAAGTGTCGCCCGGCCCAAGCGAGACCAAGGCCGAGACCGAACGCGCCGGTAACCGCAAAGCCCGCCGTGCGGCGAAGAAGGCTGCCACCACGACAATGAACATGCCGGCACCGCCACGGAGTTCGCGTATCGGAGATCTCGGCAACGTCGACTGGGATGCAATCAAACCGCCCGATTTCGAGGTCATTCCGCTTCCTCCGGTCAAGCCCGGTGATCACTACCGACCGTCCGCGGTTCTCGATGCCCACCTTCGCATGCGTGACCTGTATTGCATGTGGCCCGGCTGCAACCAGTCCGCCTGGACCGCCGATCTCGATCACAGCACCGAATACAACCACAAGGACCCCGCCGCCGGTGGCCATACGCACCCGACGGGGATGAAAGCGCTCTGTCGTTTCCATCATCTGCTCAAGACGCACGCGGACTGGGTAGATGACCAGTACGTCGACCGTCAGGGGCGTACCCGAACGGTGGTCATCACACCCGAAGGACGCACCTACGACGGTCCCGCCTGGACCGGCGACGACCTCTTTCCCGCGCTGCGCCGCATCGTGTGGGAGGACACAGCTCCGGCGCCGCCGCGGAGACGCCCACCGGATCAACCAGCCCGGACCCGGTCCCGAACCGAGGCCAAACACCAACGACGACAACAGGAACGCAATCGCAACCGGCTACGTCGTGAGTTGCTCGATGAATAACCGGTGTTCTGGCTGCGGCGCATACGTCAGACTGACCCGATGCTGTTGACCATCTCCGTCGAACGCTCGGCGTCTCTTGCGGTGCCGAGCGACCTGGGCTTTCTCCTGCACAAGCATCCGGAAAAGGTGCAACTGTTCAGCGTCTACGGAGGCACTGCGCATGTTTTCTACCCCGAGGTCACCGACGACCGGTGCACGGTTGCGCTGGTCCTGGAGGTCGACCCGGTCGCGTTGGTTCGTGGCCGATCTGATGCGCACGACGGGTTCGCGCTCGGGCAATACGTGAACGATCGCGCGTACGTGGCGTCCTCGCTGTTGTCGGTTGCCATGGCGAAAGTGTTCCGGTCCGCGCTGAACGGTTATTGTTCGGCACGACCAGAACTGGTCGACACCGTGTTGCCGCTGACCATCACGTTGCCTGCTGTCCCAGGCGACCCGGACCTGCTGGTCCGTCTGTTCGAGCCGATGGGATGGAACGTGCACGCGGAGCCGATAACGCTGGATGCGACCCGGCCGGAATGGGGTGATGCGCCACTGGTGTCGCTGACCCTCACGGGTTCGCTGCGGCTCGCAGACGCACTGAACCATCTCTACGTACTGCTACCGGTTCTCGACGATGCCAAACACTACTGGGTCGATGATGCCGAGGTGGACAAGCTGGTCAGGGCGGGATCGGGATGGCTGGCGACTCACCCGGAGCGGGAACTGATCACGCACCGCTACCTTGCGCACCAGCGGGGACTGAAAGATGCAGCGACACTAAGGCTCATCCAACTCGACGATCGGCCCGTCGAGGAGGCGCTGGACGACGACGAATCTGCGGCGTCGCGCCCGCTGGTTCACCTCCGCCACGAGGCGGTGCTCAGGGTTGTCGACGAACTGCGGCCGGCGTCGATCGCAGATCTGGGATGCGGTTCCGGCGCTCTGCTCGGGGCATTGCTGAAGGTGCAGGGCGTCGCACGAGTGATCGGTACGGAGGTATCCGACACCGGGCTGTCGAAGGCCGCGAAGCGACTGCACGTCGCGGACATGACCGAACGCCAATCCGGTCGGCTGTCGCTGCTGCTGTCGTCGCTGCAGTACGAAGACGAACGCCTCGGAGAACTCGACCTGGCCATCCTCATGGAGGTCATCGAGCACATTGATCCAGACCGTTTGCCGGCTGTGGTGGCCAACGTATTCGGCGCTATGCGGCCACGTCATGTGGTGGTGACGACCCCCAACTCCGAATACAACGTGCGCTACCCGGCGTTGGCGGGCGGAGGCTTTCGGCACCCCGACCACCGCTTCGAGTGGACCCGCCTCGAGTTCGCCGCTTGGGCCGGATCGGTGGGGGAGAGCTACGGCTATGACGTCGATCTGCGCCCGGTGGGCGACGTGGACGACGAAGTGGGATCACCGACACAGATGGCCATCTTCGGCCGACGAACGGAACTGGAGGAGAAGGCATGAGCCAGTTGAGTATTCCCGAACTGTCGCTCGTCGTTCTCGTCGGCACCAGCGGGTCGGGCAAGTCGACCTTCGCAGCCACACACTTCGCACCGACGGAAGTGGTATCCAGCGACGCGTGCCGCGCGATGGTCTCGGATGATCCGAACGACCAAGCGGCAACGTCGGACGCCTTCGGCCTGCTCGAGTACATCGCGGGCAAGCGGCTAGACCGTGGTCGCCTGACGGTGATCGATGCAACCAACGTGCAACCCGCATCCCGAAAATCGTTGCTCGCGTTGGCCAAGGACCACGATGTGCTGCCGGTGGCGATCGTCCTGGACCTGCCGACGTCGGTCGCGGCCGAGCGTAACGCGTCTCGACCGGACCGGGACTTCGGCGCCCACGTCATCAAACGTCAGCATGATCAACTGCGGCGGTCGTTGCGAAGCCTCAAACGCGAGGGATTTCGGACCATCCATGTGCTGGACTCGGTCGAGGCCGTCGCCGACGCGTCGATCGTCCGAACCCGACTGTTCAACGATCAGCGTGACCAGCACGGTCCGTTCGATGTGATCGGTGACGTGCACGGGTGCCGAGAGGAACTCGAGTCGCTGCTCGCTCGCCTGGGCTACGTGTTGACCAGCGACGACCGTGGTCGCCCGGTCGACGCTTCCCATCCTGCCGGTCGCCGGGCAGTCTTCGTCGGTGATCTGGTTGATCGTGGACCGGATTCAGCGGGCGTCCTGCGTCTGGTGATGGGCATGGTCCGGAGCGGCAGTGCACTGTGCGTCTCGGGGAACCACGAGGCGAAGCTCGTGCGCGCTCTGGGCCGCAAGGATGTCAAACCGACCCACGGACTGCAGGAGACGCTGGATCAACTGGCGAACGAAGACGAGTCGTTCATCGCTGATGTGCGTCGGTTCTGCGACGGGCTCGTCGCCCACTATGTGCTCGACGACGGCAAACTCGTTGTCGCTCATGCGGGCCTGAAGGAGAAGTACCACGGCCGTGCATCGGGCCGCGTACGTGCGTTCGCCCTGTACGGCGACACCAGTGGTGAAACCGACGAGTTCGGCTTGCCGGTTCGTTACCCATGGGCCGATGACTACCGAGGTGCAGCGACGGTGTTGTACGGGCACACGCCGGTCCCGGAGACCGAGTGGATCAACAATACGATGTGCCTTGACACCGGTTGTGTGTTCGGCGGCGAGCTGACCGCATTGCGCTATCCCGAGCGTGAGGTCGTCTCGGTGCCTGCCACCGCGACACATTACGAGCCGGTGCGCCCGCTCGCCCCGCCTCAACGCGATCCGGAAGTGTTCACCCTGACCGATGTTTTGGGTCACCGGGTGATCGAGACCGAACACATGGGGCGACTGTCGCTCCGAGAAGAGAATGCGGCCGGTGCCCTGGAGGTGATGAGCAGGTTCGCCATCGCTCCTGCACAGCTGGTCTACCTTCCTCCGACCATGTCGCCTGTCGACAGTTCGACACGTGACGGTGTTCTCGAGCACCCGGATGAAGCGTTCGGTCACTACGCGAAGCGCTCGGTCGATCAGGTGATCTGCGAAGAGAAGCACATGGGCTCGCGTGCCATCGTGCGCGTGTCCGCCGACGGATCCGGTGTCATCCACTCCCGCACCGGACGGGCATTTTTCGACGCCGACCAGCAGGCGACGGTGTTGACGCGGATCGCTGATGCTCTTGCTGCAGCAAATATCTGGACCGAACTCGACGCCGGCTGGCTGCTACTCGACACCGAGATACTGCCGTGGACCGCGAAGGCAGAGGCGATGGTCCGCAGTCAGTACGCGAGGGTCGGTGCTGCCGCGATGGCCTCGCTGCCCGCGGCGATCGGCGTACTGGAGGCTGCCGCAGCGCGCGGCGCCGACGTCGGAGACCTGCTCGCGAGAACACGGTCACGGGCGGGCAACGCCGAGCGCTTCATCGACTCGTACCGCCACTATGTGCAACCGATTGACAACCCACTGGGCGTTCAGGTGGCGCCGTTCCAGGTGCTCGCCAGCGACACAGGCACTTACGAGACACGCGATCATCAGTGGCACCTCGAGATCGCGGATCGGCTCGTGGGCGTCGATCCGGAGTTGTTCAGGTCAACAAGGCGTTTGGTGGTCGACACGACCGACGAGGCATCGCGTGCCGCGGGCGTCGCGTGGTGGGGGGACCTCACTGCCGACGGCGGTGAGGGCATGGTGGTCAAGCCGCTGCGCAACCTGGTTCGCGGGCCGAAGGGGCTGGTGCAGCCAGGACTCAAGGTCCGCGGACCCGAGTACTTACGCATCATCTACGGCGCCGATTACACCGACCAGTCGACGCTGTCGCGTCTCAAGCAGCGCAATCTCGGCCACAAACGGTCGATGGCGTTGCGTGAGTACGCCCTCGGTCTCGAATCGATCCGCCGCGCCGTTGCGGGTGAACCTGTGTTCAGGGTCCACCAGTGCGTCTTCGGTGTTCTCGCCATGGAGTCCGAGCCGGTGGATCCGCGGTTGTGAGGCAGGCTCGCTCAGCCCTCTTCAGGCAACAGGTTCTTCCGGTCCAGCACATAGAGCAGACCGAGGGACGGCAGCACGATCAGTCCGGCCGCGACCGTGGCTACCAGTAGCGCGCCCAGCGTGCCCGACGGTGCTGCCGCCTCGGTCACCGTGACCGTCTCGGGCAGCAGGTAGGGCGTCTGCGCGACGCCGTACGCCACCAGCGCCGCCACCACGGCCGTACCCGACAGCCACTGTGAGAACCGGGTGTCGCGGCGGACGATCAGCACCAGTGATGCGACACCGCAGAGCCCGGACAATATCATCAGGGGCAACGCCCTCGACGTCAGCCCGTCGAAGAGGTAGGGGGCGTATTCGCGGAGTATCAGAACGCCGGCAGCAAGCGTGATCCCGGCAACGACGGCCGCGCCGATGGCCCGTCGCCGAAAGTACTCGACCATCTCGTCGTCGCCGAGTCGGCGTGCATCGGCGATGAGGTTGACCGCTGCCAGGTAGGCGGCCACGACCACCGCGAGCACACCACCCAGGATCGATACAGGGTCCATCCAGCTCGCGAACGAGTCACCGGCTTTGCCCCCCGGCGGCACCTGCCCCGAGGCGATGGCGCCGATGACCGCGCCCAGGCAGTACGGGACGAGGACGGACGACGTCGCGAACACTGCGCCGAAGCGCCGACGGTCGCGGGTGCGCAGCACGGCCTTGCGGAAGGCAAAGCTGGCGCCTCGCAGCACTATCCCCAGCGCAGCGATGGTGAGGGGGACGAACAGGGTCAATGTGATCGACGCGTACACCTGTGGGAATGCCGTCCAGAGCACCACGAAACTGAAGATCAGCCACACGTGGTTCGCCTCCCACACGGGTCCGATGGAGCGATCTATCAGCTCGCGTGGTCGTGCCCCGGCTTCGGTCCCGCCGGCGACGAGGTCCCAGAAGCCCGCCCCGAAGTCGGCTCCTCCGAAAACGGCATACGCGATGATGCCGATCATCAAGACGATCGCGATGATGTCGCTCATGGATCCGACCCCGATGGGACAGGCTCGGGGTCATCGGTCGGGCCGTACGGAACGCCGACATCGTCGTCGGACCGCTCTGCCGCGTCGGCTGCACGGAACCGCCGGCTCATGTGTCGCAGAACCAGGACCGTGGTCACCCCGAGCGCGAGGTAGATCAGCACGACGACGATGAAAGTGATCCAGACGCTGGTGTTTCCGGTGGCTGCGTCCTCTACCCTCATGTAGTTGTAGACGATCCATGGTTGTCGGCCGACCTCGGAGACGATCCAGCCCGCCTCCATCGTGATCACCGCCAGCACCCCGCAGCACGCAGCGACTCGAAGGAACAGTTTGCTCTGCGGCATGTCCTTGCGGAAGATCCAGCACAGGCCGTACCAGAGGGCGATCACCATCAGGAACGACCCGAGGCCCACCATCACATCCCAGGCGAGGTGGACGGTGTTGGCCTGAGAGTAGGTGGGGCGGTCGGCCTCGGGGAAGCTGTTGAGTCCCCGCACCACCGTGGATGTACCGGAGGAGGGATCGGACAGGATGGACGCCATTCCGGGAATGGGTATGCCGCCGCTGACCGTGCCGTCCTCGTTGATCCGGCCGAGGAGGGTCTCGGGCACGTCGCTGCTGGTCTCGGGAACGATCTCCATCGCAGCGAACTTCATGGGCTGGTTCTGATACACCCAGCGCGCCAACGCATCCCCGATCGCCATCTGCGGGATCATGGCCACGCTCGCGACCGAGAACGGGATGACGAACCCGAGACGGTGGTAGCGGTCGCGTCTGCCGCGCAGCATGCCAACCGCATAGACCGAGGCGACGAGGAACCCGCCGACGACGTACGCCGCGACGATCATGTGCGCGGACTGCAGCGGCATCGACTTGTTGAAGATGACCTCCAGCGGGTCGACCTCGACAACCTTGCCCGCCTCGTCGAGGGTGAACCCGGAGGGCGTGTTCATCCACGCGTTGGCGGCGATGACCGATGCGCTGCCGAGGATGCCGGCGAGAACGATCGGGATACCGGTGATGAAATGCGTCCACGGTGTGAGCCGTTTCCATCCGTAGATGTAGATGGCCACGAAGATCGCCTCGGTGAAGAAGAACAATCCCTCGAACGCGAACGGGATCCCGAACGCCTCACCCCACTGACTCATGAATTCGGGCCAGAGCAAACCGAATTCGAACGACAGCACGGTCCCGGTCACTGCTCCGACCGCAAAAGTGACCGCCATGTACTTCGACCAGCGCTGCGCGAGGCGCATCGCGTCGGCATCGCCGTGACGTATCCCCCGGTAGTTCGCGATGAGCGTCATGAACGCCCACGAGACCCCGAGTGGAACCAAGATGATGTGAAAAGCGAGGGTGAACGCCATCTGCGAGCGGGCCCAGGGCAGCGGATCGACCTCGGGCATGGCCAGGACGAGCTGCGTAGCGCTCACGTGACGTTTTTAACATGAACCCGTTGTTCGCGCCGGGTGTCGCGGTTTTCGGCCGAACTACGGAGTGAAACCACGTTCGGCCAGGGCGTCCAGTACCTTGACCGAGCCTCGGAACGGATCGCCGTCGCGCGGCCAGTGGATGATCACGTCGGTGAAGCCGAGGTCGCCCGCGCGCCCCACCAGTTCGTCGAACGAATCCAGACTCGCCAACGAGAACTGGGGCGATGCATCGACGTTGAGGTAGCGGTCGAACGTCAACGGGTCGCGGCCCGTGCGGTCCAGTGATTCTTCGAGTACGTCGCAGCTTCGGGCGACCCCCGCGAACCACTCGTCGAGGGTCTCGGACTTCACGCCGGTCGTCATCCAGGCGTCGCCGTGTTCGACAGCGAAACGAACTGACCGGGGACCGTTGCCCGCCAGGATGAACGGAACACGGTTGCGGACCGAGCCGCCGACGAGTCGCATGTTGCGGGCTTGGTAGTACTCGCCGTCAGCGCTCACATGGTCTTCGTCGAGGAGCCGATCGAGGAGCAGGGTGAACTCCTGAAAGCGGTCCACCTTCTGCTTCGGCGACATCGGGGGCTCGCCCTGCAGACCGTCGTCCGGGGTGCCACCTGCACCGAGACCCAGCAGTAGTCGGTCGCCGGCGATGTCGAGAAGGGTCTCGACCTCACGCGAGAACGACACCGGATGCCGAAAGTTGGGGGACACCACGAACGAGCCGAGCTTGAGCTCTGACGTCACCAACGCCAGGGCGGTCATCGTCGGAACGCTGGAAAACCACCGCGCTTCGGGTAGACCGCCCCAGACGAGGTGATCGAACACCCAGCCGTGGTCGAAACCCATCTCTTCGACGCGCTCCCACTTCGGGCGCGCCTCGTGCCACGACTGGTCCGGCAGAATCGAGATCCCGTAGCGCATGAGGGAACTGTAGCGCCGACCGCCGACAGGTCAGTGCGGTGCGTGCCGCCCCGGCTGACCGTCCTGGCGCGGCGTTTGTCCGTTCGGGTCCAGGTTGACTCCACCACCCCGGTTGCCGCCGCCCTGAACACCGGGAGGCGTCTGGTTGCCGCGCGGTGCGTTCACGTCGTGCACATCACCTTCGTGATGGCCTGAACGGGGCACGTCCGGGTCGAGCTTGTCGGCACGCTGGAACTCGGCGTCCAGATCCTGGCGTGAGGACGCAGCCTGCCCCTGGTGTGACTGCGCTTCATGCTGAAGTCGCTTGGCCTCGGCCGCCTTGGCTTCGGCGTCGGCCTGCGCGCGACGGGCCTTTGCGGCGGATTCTTCGGCGATGGCTTCCCGGCGCTGCACATCGTTCACACGGTGCGACGCCTCCTCGCGGATCTGACCGGCCTCGACCCGACGCTGCGCGCGCCGCTTCCGGGTCAACAGTGCAATGAGCGCGATCACGAGAAGTACCACGACAACGGCTATGACGATCCAAACTGCGGTGTTCACGATCAGCTCCAGACATGTTTGATGTTTCCGCCGGGTACCCGGCGGGGTGTGACGGCAAACACGCAGGTGTGGGGATCGAGCCGCGTGGGGTCAGATGGCGTAGGTCCGATCGGAGTGCTGCACGCTGATCCAGTGGTCGGTGGTGAACTCGGAGATGGCCCAATCGCCCCCGAAACGTCCGATGCCCGAATTCTTCTCGCCTCCGAACGCGGTGTTCGGTTCGTCGTTGACGGTGGTGTCGTTGACGTGCGTCATCCCCGCCTCCATGCGCAGGGCGAACTGGACACCGCGCTCGGTATCGGCGGTGATCACCCCGCTGGACAGGCCGTACTCCGTGTCATTCGCGATCGCCAACGCATGGTCTTCGTCCGCCGCCTTGATCACGGTCGCAACGGGACCAAAGACTTCCTCCCGCGCGGTCGCAGTCCGGTTGTCACCGAGGATCACGTGGGGCGCGAGCACCAGACCGCTGGGGCCGCACGGTGAACCGGCAGCGAACACATCGGCGCCCTGCTTCTGTGCAGAATCGATCTTGTCGACCACGGAGTCGAACTGTTTCTGGTTGATCACCGGGCCGATGTCCGTGTCGGGATCCGAGGGGTCACCGAACGTCAGGCCGCTCGCGCGCTCGCGCAGTCGGTCGACGAACTCATCATGCACACGTTCGTCGACGATGATCCGATTGGTTGCCATGCACACCTGTCCCTGATGAAAGTAGGAGCCGAAAACGGCAGCAGCGACGGCCCTTTCGATCGGTGCATCGTCGAGAACCACGAGTGGGCCGTTGCCGCCGAGTTCCAGGGACATCTTCTGGAGCGGTGCCTGTTGTGCGAGATGCCGACCGACTTCGGTCGAGCCGGTGAACGACGTCAGTCTCGCTGATGGGTGCGCTGCGAGGTGATCACCTATCTCGCTCGATTTCCCGACGACAACACTGAGGAGCCCCGGCGGCAGTCCGGCCTCTTCGTAGATCTTGGCCAGCAGCAGGCCACCGGTGACAGGGGTGTCGCCGGACGGTTTGAGAACCACCGCGTTGCCGACGGCCAAAGCGGGGGCCACCGATCGGTTCGACAGTTGCATCGGGAAGTTCCACGGGCTGATGACGGCGACTGTCCCCAACGGTCTCCGATAGACCCTGTTCTCCTTGCCCGGTATGAGGTCGGCCGGCAAGATACGGCCGCTGACCCGGCTCGGATATGAGGCGGCCTCGAGCATCACTGCCCGGACTGCCATCCATTCCCACTCGGCTCGCGCCCTGATCGCGCCCGCCTCGCGGGTCAGCCAACCGACGATCTCGTCTTTGCGGCTCTCCATGATCCGAGCGGCCCGGTGGAACACCTCGGCACGGTCCTGCGCCGGGAGCGCCGCCCATTTGGGCTGCTGCTCTGCCGCAGCCGCGAATGCCCGGTCCACGTCGATAGTCGTGGCCAAGTGCATGCGTGAGAGCTGCTCACCGGTGTACGGGTCGTTGTTCTCGAGCGCTTTGGAGCTGCCGCCCACAACCCAGTTGCCCGCGATCGGTAGCAATTCCATTCCGCTGTAGTGCGATGTCATCGGCAGCTGCCCTTTCGTCGTTCACCTCCCGAACCTTGGTTCGACCCGAGCTTGCTGACCTGTCGAATGCCCTCGTGGCGGGTCACCAAAACACGGTTCTCGGAGCTGCGGGCGCGGAGACGATCATGTCCGTGCATTCGCATACAGTGCGGATCATGAGCGACACCGACGGCTTTCCCGACGACTGCCCCACGTTGGCCCGAGACGGCCAGGTGATCGGTTTCTGCCCCTCGCCGAACGGAACTCATCTGTTGGTGTGGTGGCGCGCCGACAGCGAGATCATCGGCGGGTTCGAGACGTACGAGGCAGGCGTGACCGCGGCTTTGCGGGCCATCGCCGCCGACGGACTGGACCCCGATCCGGATGAGGTCGAGCTCGAGGCGCGAGCGCTGGAGAGGGACTTCGTCGCGACCGACTGGATGGGTCTCGGGTTCTGAGTGTCAGTTGATCGACTTCTCCAGCACCGGCCACGAGTTGCGGATGTCGTCGCGCCAGTAGTCCCAGGAGTGGGTGCCGCGGTCCTTCAGGTCGTAGGTCGCAGGGATGCCGAGCGAGTCGAGGCGATTCTTGAGGTTGTGGGTGCACTGATTGGTGGCGGCCTCGATCACCCCGCCGACGGTCAGCTGGGCGATCAACTGGCTGACTTCACCGTCGACGTTGTCGGCCTCGAGATGGTCGTACTCACCGGGCAGTCCGGATGCGTTGGCGATGTAGAGCGCCGTGCCGCGTAACCCGGCGGCGTGGATGTAGGGATCGTTGGCCTCCCAGGCCGGGTCATCCGGCTTGCCCCACATGTTCTCGGGGTTACCACCGAAGTTCGCGACTGTGATCCACACATAGGCCCGCCCCAACGGATCGCTCGTCTGCGCACATCCGCTGAACGACGCCACCCCCTCGTAGAGGTCTGGACTCTTGATCGACAGTGCCAAGACGGACGTCGCCGACATGGACAGGCCGACGATCGCGTTCTTGCCCGTCGTGTTCAGGGTCGAATCGACGATCGGGGGCAGTTCCTCGGTGAGGAAGGTGGCCCACTTGTTGCGCCCGAGTTCAGGATCGTCTTTCTGCCAGTCGGTGAAGTAGCTGGAGTCGCCGCCGACCGTCGCGACCACGTTGACGTCTTTGGTCGCGTAGAACTCGGCGGCGTCGGCCCAGTCGAGTACCCCGTTCTCCGGCTCGGCGCCGCCCACGCCGTCGAGGACGTACAGCGTCGGTCTCGGTTCGTCGCCAGGCGCGATGAGCAACTTCAGTGCGATGTTCTTGCCCATCGCAGCGGAGTAGACCTCGGCGTCCGCCGTGCGGCCCTCGCCGAGGGTCAGACTCACCAGATGTGAGCCGTCGGGGGCAGTGACCGCGGCACCGGGGTCGGCGTCGCCCGACGCGATCGCCGCGGGCGTGGTCGCGAGGATCAGAGCGGCGGCCAGGCCGCCGATGAGAAGTTTCGGACTGCGGCGCGTTCGAGTGGCTGGATTCTTCATGGGAGTCCCAAGTCGTCGGATGGTCATGGACACGGCGCCGGATGGAGCGTCGAATGGTCGGGATCGAGGCCGGTCAGGATGAGCCACAGAGCACGCGGCGACGTGGTCAGGGCCATGTGGTCGACGGACAGGTGCGGGCAACCGTCTTGGACCCACACATTGCGAACCGCCGGGCCAGGGGTCAGGAAGGCGGAGTCGGCGGGCGTGATGATCTCGTCGCCGCGCGTTGCGATCGCCAGGTAATCGATGCCCGGGAGGGTGTCGCCGCCGGCGTTGAGTTGCTGCAGGAACGGTGAACCCGCCATCTGCTGCGCGTACGCCGGACCGACAACAGCAGCAATGGCCTCATTTGCAGGCAAACCCATGGCGGCGGCGTCGTCGCGCAGTACCTTGTTGTTCCCGAACGTTGTTCCCTGATTGGTTCCACCCACGGTGACGAGGGTGTGCACCGCGTTGTTCGACGGATCGGACACGTCCGTACCGCCGTCGAAGCGGAGATACTGGCGTGCGGTGAGGGCACCCATCGAGTGGCCGACGATGTCGACCTGCTCGGCACCAGTGGCCGTGCGCACCCGGTCGACGAACACGGATAGGACGCGCGATGACGTCTCGATGTCTGTCCCGCCTGCGACATCCAGCAGATTCTCCGAACTGCCGGGCCGGTGCTTGCCGTAGTCGAGGGCGAATACGCAGTACCCCTGGCCTGTCAACGTCTCCGTGAGCGTCTCCCAGGTGGCTGACATCCCAGCGCCGTTGCCATGGACCAGTACCACCGGACGGGGATGGCTGTCGGACGGCTGACACGACCAGTCATTGATGCCGGACGGGGCCGCGGCTGCGCTCGCGCACATCAGCCAGCACACGGCGATGACCGGCAGTACCACCGCCGGCACGGCACCGCGCGAGAACCTCATCAATTGCCCCTTGGTCCACCCCGACTGCCGCATCCGCATCCGCGCGGCGTACGTGAAGGAATATCACAGGTCCGTGATCCATGGGCCATCTCCAGACCTTTCTGGGAGACTTCAGGCACCGGTGGGCGCTGCATTGCCCACCACCAGGAGGCACTTCGTGAACATCCAGGCGGCTCACCTCGACCGATTGGCAGCAGAGGTGCCCGGGTCGGTCCATCTGCCGGACACGGCGGTCTATACCGAAACCCTTGGGCGCGTGTTTTTTCCGGATGCCTCGCGAAGGCATCCCGCGTGTGTGGTGACACCGGCGACAACCGCTGACGTCGTCGCCGTGATGCGCGTGGCGGATGAATGCGGCTTACGTGTCACTGCCCGCGGTGGCGGGTTGAGCTCGAATTGCGTTGCCGACGGCGCGGTTCTGCTCGACCTGTCGAGGCACATGAATTCGGCACGTCGAGAGGATGACCAGGTGGTGGTCGCGGGCGGCGCCACGGTGGGAGCCATGCTGGAGGCACTCGACCCTGTCGGCCGGGTCGTTCCCGTCGGGATCGCCGAGCATGCCGGCTTCGGTCTGATCGCCAGGGGCGGCGTCGGATACTTCACCCGTGACCTCGGGCTTACCCTCGACCACCTCGTCGAGGTCGAGATGGTGCTTACCTCGGGCCGTGTTGTTCGTTTGTCTAACAACAGTACTGGCGACGAAGCCGACCTGTGGTGGGCCGTACGCGGATGTGCGCCCCCGTTCGGCGTCATCACCTCTGCGACGCTGCGTACCCACGAGGCCGGCCCCATGTGGGTGGACCGGATGGTGATCGGGCTCGACGCGCTGCCGACATACTTCCGGGTTGCTCCCGCGGTGCCGCGGAACACCATGATGGGCGCCGTCCTGGGGTACAGCGATCTGGTACCCGGCGTGCCGATATTCTTCGTCTACACAACCTGTTCCAGCCAGGATCCGTCCGATATCGCGATAAGCCGTTCGGCAGCAACGCAAGTGGAATCGGCTTCCCGATCGCACCACTACCGGTCCGAGATGACGGGCCGGTATCTCGCCGGACTACCGCAATACACTCCGCCTGGCTCGGGTGGCGCCGAACCTGCGCCGCTCGCACTACCGCAGCCCGGGGACCCGCGGGGGTCCTTCTTCGGCAAAGCAGTGTTCGTCGGACCCACCCTGGACGACGACGTCGCCGAGGCGCTGACGAAACAGGTCGAGGCGGCGCCTACACCGTTCTGCCGCATCGACTTCCAGCAAACTGGCGGTGCACTCGCCGATATCGGCGACACCGACACCGCGTTCTGGGGCAGGGGCAGTGAGTGGAACATCCCCCTGAACGCCATCTGGGACGATCCGGCAGACGGGCCCGCGTGTATGGCGTGGGCCAGAGACACCCTGGCGGTGCTGACCGACCACACGACCGGGGTGTACAGCGTGGAAGTACGACCAGGTTTCGCGGAAACCGAGTCCGAACTCGTGGCAGCGTTCGGCGGAAATCTGCAGCGGCTGCGAGCGCTGCGTGCCATCCACGATCCGACCGGGGTGCTCTCGACGTACCCGCTTTAGCCCGGCCTCAACCGATGTGGACCCGCGGCCTGTTCGCAACCGTCGGTTCGGCCCGGCGCAACACCTCACGGGTCACCGGTGCCACCTCGCCCATCCCGATGAACAGAAACCGCAGCAGGTTCAGCAGCGGATTACCTTCGGACCACTCGAAATACACATTCGGGTTGGTGCCGGTCTCATCACGGATGCGCAGCATGATCGCCGCAATCGAGTTCGCGACGGCCGGACTGTCCACCCACAGCACCCGGTGACGTCCACGTAGGCGGCCGTGCACGAGCAGATCGGTGGCGAACTCTGACGAATCGGTCACGTTGACCTCGAGAAAGATGATGTGGGCCTCGGGGCCGAGCCTGCTGTCCGCCCGCTGTTGCGCCGCCTTGTCGGCATACTCCTCTATGTCGAAGGGATGCGGGTCGTGCGCGACGATCTCGACCGGGCCCCACGTTGCTGCCTCGTTGATGAATTCCGTTGCTGTCTCGTCGAACTGGAGCGAGGTGGCGCGCAATTCGAAAGCTCGGTTGATCCTCGACAGCAGGGACACCACCAGGATGGCGCCGATGAAGAACGAGGCGACCTGGACGCCTTCGGGACGTTCGACGATGTTGACGATGGTGGTGTACGCGAAAATCGCGGCGACGACACCGAACATCCACGTTCTCGACCGGTGATGGTGGGCGTGCGCAGACATGGTGACCGCGATGGTGGCCGAGGTGATGAGGACCAGGACGCCGGTGGCGTAGGCGCTGCTCTGGGCGTCCACGCTCGCCTTGAAGTAGACGGTGACGAAGACGGCGATCAGACCGAACACCAGGACCAGCGGTCGCACCGCGCGCGCCCACTCCGGGGCCATTCCGAAGCGGGGCAGGTAGCGGGGCACGAGATTGAGCAGTCCGGCCAGTGCAGATGCGCCTGCGAACCAGAGGATCGCGATGGTGCTCAGGTCGTAGATCGTGCCGAACACATTGCCGAGGTTCTCGTGGGCCAGGTACGCCAGGGCCCGCCCGTTGGCTTCGCCGCCCGCCTCGAACTCCTTCTGCGGAATCAAGATCGTGGTCACGATCGACGAGGTGATGAGGAAGCCGCACATGATCAGCGCCGCGGTTGTCAGGAGGCGGCGCACCCCGCGGATCCGGCCGCGGGGGTTCTCTTCGGTGTCACCGGGATCGCCCTCGATCTGGGGCATCACCGCGACTCCGGTCTCGAATCCGGACAAACCCAGCGCCAGCTTGGGAAACACGATGAGCGCGATGGCGATCATCATCCAAGGGTTGCTGTGTTCGGTGGTGAGGGCTGATCGCCACTCGGTGATCAGGTGGGTGTTCTGGGCGATCTCCCAGAAGCTGTCGAGGATCACGACGAAGTTGAGGGTCAGGAACACCGTGACCAGGCCGACCGCGATGCCGATCGCATCGGTGAAACCTTTGAGGAACACCGCGGTGAGCAAAATCAACAGCACGATGGTGACGATCACCTGCTTGCCCGAGAGAAACGAGGGCGCAAAGGGATTGGCGATCACATGGGCAGATGCGTCGGCGGTCGACAGCGTCATCGTGATCAAGAAGTCGGTGGCGGCGAACCCCAGCAACACCAGGATGAACAGCTTGCCGCCCCACTTCGGGAGATGGCTGGCCAGCATGGCGATCGAACCCTCGCCGTGTGGGCTCTCCCTGGCCACCCGGCGATAGACCGGCAGCGCCCCGAACAGGGTCAGCAGGACAAGGACGAGGGTCGCCAGCGGCGCGAGCAACCCGGCGGCAAGGGCCGCGATGGCGGGCTGATAGCCGAGCGTGGAGAAATAGTCGACGCCCGTGAGGCACATGACCTTCCACCAGGAGTGTTTGTGCTCCTCGCGAGTGGGCTTGCGTAGCGGTCCGAGCTGGCCGGCCGGCTCTTCCGTGATGTCACTCAGGAGCCAGGCCTTCAGTCTGTGCCGCATGAGCACAATCTATGGGGTCGGCGACAACGACGTGTGAATTCGCGGCGCCAGCCGTACCAGCTGGGTGACGTGTTGCGGGCCCAGCTCTTCGAGGGCGTTGACCCCGAGCAGGCGCATGGTCCGCGCGACCTGCTCGCCGACGATCTCGATCATGCGGTTCACGCCGTCCTCACCGCCGGCCATCAATCCGTACAGATAGGCGCGGCCGAGCAGGGTGAAGCGGGCGCCGAGGGCGATGGCGGCGACGATGTCGGCGCCGGACATGATGCCGGTGTCGAGGTGCACCTCGTACTCGCTGCCCACCTCGCGGACGATCTCGGGCAGCAGATGGAACGGGATGGGTGCCCGGTCGAGTTGGCGTCCACCATGATTGGACAGGATGATCCCGTCCACGCCCACCTCGGCGACCTTCTTCGCATCGTCGAGGCTCTGGATGCCCTTGACCACCACCTTGCCGGGCCACTGATCGCGGATCCAGCGCAGGTCGTCGAAGTCGACGGTGGGGTCGAACATCGTGTCCAGCAGTTCGCCGACGGTCCCGGACCAGCGGTCCAGCGAGGCGAAGGAGAGCGGTTCGGTGGTCAAGAAGTCGTACCACCACCAGGGGCGCGGGATCGCGTTGGCGACGGTGGCCAGCGTCAGTTGCGGTGGTATCGAGAAGCCGTTTCGCTTGTCGCGCAGACGGGCCCCGGCGACCGGGACATCGACGGTCACCAACAGTGTGTCGAAGCCGGCTTTTGCGGCGCGGTCGACGAGAGCCATGGACCGATCGCGGTCCTTCCACATGTAGAGCTGAAACCAGTTGCGACCATCGGGGTTCGCGGCCTTGACGTCCTCGATGCCGGTCGTGCCCATCGTCGACAGCGAGAACGGGATCCCGTGTGCGGCAGCCGCGTGGGCTCCCGCGATCTCGCCCTCGGTCTGCATCATCCGCGTGAACCCGGTCGGGGCGATCCCGAACGGCAGAGCGACCGGCGCGCCGAGGACGTCCCAGCCGGTCGACACCTCGGCGACATTCCGCAGGATCGACGGATTGAACTGGATGTCCTCGAACGCCTGCCGCGCGCGGCCGAGTGAGATCTCCGCCTCGGCGGCACCCTCGGTGTAGTCGAAGGCGGCCTTCGGGGTCCGGCGTCGGGCGATGCGGCGCAGGTCGTACACGGTCTGCGCCTTCGCGAGCCGGTTCGCCTTGAAGTCGAGGCTCGGCTTCTTGAACTGCATGAGCGGCGCGAGATCGTGGACTTTGGGGAGTCGGCGCTGGGGCATCGCGTTTCCTTCGATCGGGTGTGGTCTGATCACACTAGTTTTCGCGTCGAAGGAGTCGCAGGCTCATGCGGGCAGCACAGCGCGGACCGTCTCCTCTATCGCGCGGAGGGTGACGGCGTCCGTGATCAACCCGTCCGGCCCGATCAGCTCACTGGTCACCGGAATATGGCGGCAGGCATCGTCGACGACGACGGCCTGGACATAGCCGAGGACCGTGGCGAGCGTGGCGTGGGCACCCTCGCCCCTGCGTGCATCCGGGGCGACTTTCACCCACGCGACGGGTTTGCCGGTCAGTTCGTTCCCGCCCACCGTCCAGTCGAGCAAGTTCTTGAACGACCCCGGCAGTGTTCCCGCGTACTCCGGGCTGCAGAACAGCACAGCATCGGCGGCAGCGATCGCGGAGCGGAGCGCACTGACGGTTGCAGGGAGTGGCTCGTGATCGTCGTCTGGATTGAAGTGCGGCAGCATCGCGACGTCGAGTACGCCATCGACGATGAGTTCGCCCGATGCAAAGGACATGACAGTGCGGCAGAGCGCCGAGTTGGCCGATTCCGAACGCGTACTTCCGGAGATGACCAGTAGGCGTCCCGCCGCAGAGTCAGTGAGCATTGAGTTCTAGCTGGTGGCGGCATCCGCGCGGTGCGGGAGCTTCCAGCCCGGGCGCACGAAGTGGCAGGTGTAGCCGTTCGGGATGCGCTGCAGGTAGTCCTGGTGCTCGGGCTCCGCCTCCCAGAAGGGGCCTTCCGGGACAACCTCGGTCACGACCTTGCCGGGCCACAGACCCGACGCATCGACGTCGGCGATGGTGTCGAGAGCGATCTGCTTCTGCTCGTCGTCGGTGTAGAAGATCGCCGAGCGGTAGCTGGCCCCGCGGTCGTTGCCCTGCCGGTTCTTGGTCGACGGGTCGTGGATCTGGAAGAAGAACTCGAGGAGATCGCGGAAACTGGTCTGCTCCGGATCGAACTCGATCTCCAGGGCTTCGGCGTGGTTGCCGTGATCGCGGTAGGTGGCGTTCGGCTTGCTGTCGTCACCGGTGTACCCGACGCGGGTGGAGACGACACCGGGTTGCTTGCGAACGAGATCCTGGACGCCCCAGAAACAGCCGCCCGCGAGGATTGCCTTGTCGGTCATCTACTTTGCCTCCTGGGTGTTGAAAAGCTCGACGTAGTCGCCGTAACCCTCGGCCTCGAGGTCGGCGACCTGGATGAACCGCAGGGCTGCGGAGTTGATGCAGTAACGCAGACCGCCCTGATCGACGGGTCCGTCGTTGAACACGTGACCGAGGTGGCTGTCGCCATGAGCGGACCGCACCTCGGTGCGGATCATCCCGAACCCCTTGTCGGATTTCTCGACGACGTTCGCCGGGTCGATGGGGTGGGTGAAGCTCGGCCAGCCACATCCGCTGTCGAACTTCTTCGTCGACGTGAACAGGGGCTCTCCGGACACGATGTCGACGTAGAGACCGGCCTCGTGGTTGTCCCAGAACTCGTTACGGAAGGCGGGCTCGGTGGCCGACTTCTGGGTGACGGCGAACTGGTCCGGGGTCAGCCGGGCGATGGCGTCCGGGTCTTTACGGTATTGCTGCGACACGTGGGTCCTCCTCAGGATTCGTCACCGCTGGCTGCGGGACGCATTCGATGTGTACAACGACTCCCGGCGCTCTGGTGTTCCACAGCTCATCGAGACTGCAGACCCAGGATCGCGGCGAGCACGGAGAACACCGTGAGCAGCGAGATCAGGGCCCAGATGGGGAGCGGTCCCGGCATCGGTCCGCCGTCGCGCAGCGCGTTGGTGGTCTGGCGCCACCGCAATCCGCCTGCGATCGCCGTTGCCGTCCCGAAGGCGACGAGGCAGATGCCGAGAAGGTCGCGGGAGGTCTGCGTCGAGTAGTCGGGCAGCACGTGCATCACGGCCAGGCCGGCGGCGACCAGACCGAGCGCGGTTCGGAACCACGACAGCACGGTACGTTCGGCGGCGAGCGTGAAGCGCGCATCGACCGAGCCCGGAAGGGTGGTCGCGGGATCTGGCGCATCGTCCGAGGCAGGCACCCGCCAATCATCCACGTCCGCGACCCGTTGGTCGACCCCCTACGATTGGTGTGTGCGCGCCTGGGTCGTCTGGACAACGGGAGTGTTCGTCTACATCGTCGCCGTCCTCGATCGCACCACACTCGGGGTCTCCGGCCTCGACGCCGCAGATCGCTTCTCCGCATCCCCCAGCGTGCTGTCCTCTTTTGTGGTGCTGCAGGTCATCGTCTACGCGGCGATGCAGATCCCGGCGGGGCTGTTGCTCGATCGATTCGGTTCTCGGGCCATGATCGTTGCCGGTGCGCTGATCATGGCGTCCGGGCAGATGACCCTCGCGTTGACGGAGGAACTGCCACTCGCCATCGCGGCGCGGGCGCTCGTCGGGGTCGGCGACGCGTTCACGTTCATCTCGGTGCTGCGCCTCGTCCCTCGATGGTTCACCCCGAAGCGGGTGCCGCTGATCACCCAGCTGACCGGGATCACCGGTCAGCTCGGTCAGGTGTTGTCGGCCGTACCGTTCCTGGCGCTGCTGGACGCACGCGGCTGGACCACCGCATTCATCTCGGCTGCCGCGCTCGGCGTCCTGTCGGCGGTGCTCACCCTGGCGCTGGTGCGCAACGCTCCGCGCGGGACCGCTGTCATCGCGCAGAAGGTGTCGGTGCGGGGTTCGCTCGGCAACGTCAAGGCGGTCGCGAAACGTCCCGGCACCCGACTCGGTTTCTTCGCGCACATGGGCACCCAGTTCTCGATCACGGTGTTCGCACTGATGTGGGGCATCCCGTATCTGACGACCGCTCAGGGCCTTTCGCCCGGTCTGGCCGGTGGGCTGCTGACGATCTCGGTGGTGGCAATCGTGCTGTCGGGCGTGGTCATCGGGCTGCTCACCGGCCGATTCCCCGCGCGCCGCTCGCGGTTGGTCCTGTTCATCATGGGTAGCAACGCGCTGATGTGGACGATCATCCTGCTGTTGCCGGGCCCGGCGCCGCTATGGCTGTTGATCATGTTGGTCGTCGTCGTCTCGATCGGTGGCCCCGGTTCGGTGATCGGCTTCGACTTCGCGCGCACCTTCAATCCCAGCAGCATGCTCGGAACCGCTCAGGGCATGGTCAACATGGGCGGCTTCATCGCCTCGCTGCTCGTGATGCAGGCGATGGGCGTCATCATCGATGCGATGGGCGGCTACTCGTTCGAGAGCTTCCGGGTCGCCTGGACGGTGCAATATGCCGTCTGGATCGTCGCGACCATCGGGATCCTGGTGAATCGCAAGCGTGCTCGCCGAGAGATGGCAGAGGTCCGGCCGGCCACGGTCACGTCGTGAGTCACCTCGTGAGAGTCACCGGCGCGCGAGCGCAGCCGCGGTGGCGAGTGCGAACCGCGCCATCGCCGGTCCTCGCTCGGTCGCGGGGAGCTGTCGCCAGCCCAGCGAAGGCTCGACCGCCTCGAACTCCAGTAGCCGGGGACCGGACTCACCGGTGCCGAGGAGGTCGACCCTGGCATAGAGGAGACTGGCAGGCATCACACCGACCGCCGCTGCGGCTGCGGTCAGGACGCTGTCGCCGAGTTCCCAGAGATCGTCCGAAGGCTTTGCCGGAGTCAGGGATTCGATCAGGTAGAGGCCGGACTCATCCAGTTGGCCCTCCTCGCCGGGCTCGGGCAGCATGGGTCCCTTGGTGAACGCGTGCGAGCGTTGGCCCGCGATATAGACCAGTGCGGTCTCGCCGTCGTTCACGGCAGCGTCGAAGGGTTGCACCAGCACGCGGTGGCCGGCCGCCTGCAGTCCGGCGGCGTGGTCGGCCGCGTGCCGGGGGTCGGTGAATCGCGCCGCACCGCGTGAGCCTCCGGCGACGGCGGGCTTCACCACCACCTCGCCGTCCGGGATCGACACCGTTTCGTCCGGGGCGAACACCGCTGTCGGGACGATCGGGATACCGGCGGCCTCGAGGTCGAGCATGTACCCCTTGTCGGAGTTCCACCGCACCATCGCCGCGCTGTTGATCAGCAGGTCGACACCGTCGGCCCAGGCCAGGAACTCGCTGAGCCGCTCCGGATAGTCCCAGGTGGCCCGCAGTACGACACCGTCGGCCGTGTTGATCTCCGGGTCGTCCCAGGCGAGCCAGCGGGCCGACAGCCCGGCCGCGGTGAGGGCGTCGATCAGTCCGTCGTCATCGCCATCGCCGGAGGGCAGCTGTGCGCACCCTGCGAGCACCACGGTCGGTGGAGAAGAGATGGGGCTTTTGCCGGGTTCTGCGCTCACGTTCTCAGGCTAGCCAGTCAGCCGTCGGCCGCTTCGATCGCGCCTGCCGCGACGGCGGCCACGAGTTCGGAATGATCGCGTTCGGTTTGGTCCGCGTACCGCACCGCGAAGCTCCCGATGTCTCTGTCCAGTGCTTTGCCGTCCTCGAAATAACCTGCCAGCAGTCGCGGATCGAGCGAGCGGGCATGTGCCCGCGCCAGCAGAGCGCCGGCCAGCCGACCGTAGTCGTCGAGCAGACTCCGCTTCAGTGACGTCGGATCGATGTCGCCCTTGAGGTTTCGGAACTGCCGAACGATGTAGGGCAGACCGTCGATGGTGGTCCAGCCGAGCAGGATGTCGGTCTCCGATTGCACCATCCGGGCGCCGCGGACGATGCGTTTGCCCTCGTGCCGTGGGGTCTCGGCCTGGACGTACGGAGCCAGGGCCGACTGCTTTGCCTGCTTGATCTGCAACACGAGATCTTCCGAACGGTTGCCGTGCAGCAGCGCCACATAGCTGCGTAGCCCGACGCTGCCCGTGCCGACGATACGAAAAGCTACATCGGACACGGCGAACCGCGAGATCAGGTTGCGCCTCGACTCCCGCAAGGTGTCGACGTAGTCGTTGAGCCCTGCGGTGACTCGGTCGGCCGTGATTGCATCGACCCGGGTGAGAATGGGCGGATCGGTGACGAACCGATGCCGCCGGATACCGGTCGTGTGGTCCTCGAGGTGCTCGGTCCACCTGGCGACGACCTTCTCGCTGGTGTTGCGAAGGGCTTTCTTCGAGGCTTCGTCGAAGTCGTCGAGCAGCGCGTCTGCCTTGACCTTGTCGAGGATCGAGGCATCGGACAGCGCTGACCATGACCGGAGGAAGGGCGCCTCGGCCAGCGTGCGCATCGTCTTGCGATATGACTTCACGGCGTCCTGGGCTGCATCGCGGCACCCCTGTTCGGACACCCCGCCGACGCGGCCGGCCAACACGAGACTGGCCGACAACCGTTTCAGATCCCACTCCCAGGGGCCGGGAATCGTCTCGTCGAAGTCGTTGATGTCCATGACGATCTGGCCGTCGGGAGTGCCGTAGAGCCCGAAGTTCGCGGCGTGGGCGTCGCCGCAGAGTTGAGCCTGCAGCCCGCTGTCGGGTGTCCCGGCGAAGTCCGCGGCCATCAGACCGGCCGCGCCGCGAAAGAAGGCGAACGGAGACAACGTCATCCGCCCGATCCGCAGTGGTGTCAGATCGGCGAGCCTGCCGACGTTGCTGTCGGCGATGTAGTCGAGGACATCCGGGCGGTCGGGGCCGGCCGCGCGGTGGTCATGCGCGGACGCGGGCAGTTCGGAGCGGAGGGCACGACCGCGGGCCAGGACCTCGTCGGCGTCGACGTAGGTGCGCAGGTCGACCGGACCGGGGCGGGTGGCCATGGTGTCAGTCGCTGACCGGGGACGTGAACCGGGTGAGGATGGAGTGAGCGGCGCGGGTGGCGAGGTCCCGGTCGTAGGTCTGCACCACGTCGAAGGTCCGGTCGAGGTCGGGTACGTCATCGTCGCGGTCGCGCGCCGCGAGCAGAGCCGCCGAGTGCGGTCCGAGCACGACGACCGTCCATTCGTTGACCAGGTCGTCGTTGGGGTCGAGTGGTGCGTGCTGAACGTTGCCGTCGATGATGTGGGACAACCCGACGCCGTAGACGCCGGCGAAGCCCGCTTTGTCGGCCAGTACCCGCCAGCGCTTCGCCGTCAGCGGAGTGAATTGTTTGGCCTCCTGGAAGGTCCCGAGGACCAGTACCCCGGGCCCTGCGTTCGACGCCTGCACCTCGAGCGCCTTGCTCATCTCGATCAGGAGTCGTTTGTCGCCGCGGCGCGACCTGTGTTCGGCGGACGCTATGAGGTACGGCGTCGTTGCGGCTTCGCTGGGGTGTCTGCGCGACCGCTGCAGCGGCAGCGGTTCCGATGGTTCGTTGGCCAACCGAGTCAGCTCGGTGGTCGGTGGGAACAGGGCACCGATGCCGTAGTCCGCACCGATCGTCTGCGCCGCGAGCCGCCTGGCCTCGGTGTCGACGCCTTCGGCTATGACGAGTGCACCACTGCGCTCCACGTGTGCGGTCAGACCGTGCGCGAGTTGTGCCGTCGCGGCATCGTCTCGGGCGAGCAGTTCGGCCGTCATGATGATGACGTCGGGGTCGATCAGCCACAACAAGGTCATGGCGCGGTTCGTGATGCCCAGCAGATCTACACAGATCAGGTGACCGGCCTCTCGTGCCCGCTCGACCGCGGCGAGCATGTCGTCGGGCCGCCGGAGGAACTCGTCGGGATCCACGGAGGCGAGTTGCCGACAGGGCCCTGGCGCCGCCGAGTGATCGATCGAACCGATATCGACGGTCAGGAGCAGAGGGAACTCGGTCTCGGTGGTGTTGTCCCCGGCGAGCGCCAGCTTCCGGCGATCCACGACGACGGATTCTTGCATGAGGCGCGCGGTGCGGCGCAGCGATTCAGGGGTGGAGACAGCTGAGCCCGGATGGCCGGTGATCTGTAGTTCGGCAGCGACGAGCGCCCCGTCGGCAAGACGCCTTACGGGCGCGTACTGGTGCACGAGATCGAGTCCTCCGAAGACTCCCTCGCCGTCGGTTCGAGTCACCAAGTGATTGCTCGCGCTACCGCCATAGGGCTAGACAACCACAGGCGACCACCGTCTGCGAAGCCCGCCGTTATCATTCTGTTACCGGAAGGTCGCAATTCGGTCGCGGTGGGTCGACCCGAGGTTTGGGGTGCGGGTCGGCTGGGCACCCGGAAGTCATGACTTTCACAGCACCCGGCCTCTCGGATGACGCCACCAAGAAATTGATCTCCGTCATGCAGGAACGTCTCAGCGCGTTCAACGATCTGCATCTGACCCTGAAGCACATCCACTGGAACGTCGTGGGTACCAACTTCATCGGCGTCCACGAGATGATCGATCCCCAGGTCGAGTTGGCGCGTGGCTATGCCGACACCCTGGCCGAGCGCATTGCCACCCTCGGCGGATCGCCCCGCGGGACCGCTAAGGCGATCGAAGAAGATCGGTCGTGGAGTGACTACTCAGTGGGCCGGGACACCGTGCAGGCGCACCTGGGCGCACTCGACTTGGTGTACGTCGGCTTCATCACCTCCCACCGGGAAGCCATCGCTGTCGCAGGCGACATCGACCCGGTGACCGAGGACATCCTGATCGGTCAGACCGCCGAACTCGAGAAGTTCCAGTGGTTCGTTCGCGCACACCTCGAGAACCCGTCAGGCGAGTTGTCCAACGCCGGCGCCAACAGCGAAGCCGCTGCCGCAGACCAGGCCCGCTGACCCGAAACTCCGGCCACACGCCAACAAAGCCATCGTCGAGGCACCCACGGATGTGGGTGCCTCGACGGCTGTGCGAATGTTCCTATCCTGTTGTCGTACAGCGTTATTCATCCCGAATCAGCCTCGACCGATCCTGCGATGACCGGTAACGTCGTGTCATGCCACTCATCACAAGCTCTGGATTCGCACACGTCCGTCTGACGGTCACCGACATCGCCCGCTCCAAGGCCTTCTACGACGAGTTGTTCGGCTGGCCGATCGTCATCGATTCGTCGGAGTCGGTGGACGACAACGGGGTGCGTGAATCGCCCGACAAGTTCTACGGCGGCACCATCTACGCGACCCCGCAGGGCACTCTGTTCGGCCTACGTCCCGTCGGCTCCGACACCTTCGACTCCACCACGACCGGCCTCGATCACGTCAGCTTCGCCGTCGACTCGCGCGACGACCTGGAGGCTGCGGCGAAAGCGCTCGACGGCGCCGGTATCACTCGCGGTGAGATCACAGACCTCGACGGCGCCGGCTTCATCATGTCGTTCCAAGACCCCGACGACATCAACATCGAATTGACCGCGCCTCCCGCCAAGTGAGGGTAACGTCCTCGAACTAGAACACGTTCTAATCCCCGAGGAGATGCTGATATGCCGAGTGCCGAAGAAATCAAGAAGGTTGTCGAGTCCTACGTGGACCTGGTCGCAAACGGCACCCCGGAGCAGGTCGCAGACCTGTACGCCGCCGACGCGACCGTCGAGGACCCCATCGGTGCCGACATCCGCAACACCCGTGAATCGCTGATCGAGTTCTACGGCGTGATCGCCGCGATGGACAAGGTCACCTCCGAACTCCACTGGTCGAAGATCGCCGGCGACACCGCGGTCTTCGAGTTCACCCTGATCACCGAAGCCGGCGGCTCGGCATTCAAGATCACGCCGGTCGACATCATGGTCTTCGACGACGCGGGCAAGATCAAGACGATGCGGGCGGTCTGGAGTGCGGAAGATCTGCAGACCCTGTAGATGCAGTACCGCCGGCTGACGGTCGACGGTTTCGGGTGGGCATTCATCGACGAGGGCTCGGGGCCGGTGGTGCTGTTGTGCCACGGGTTCCCCGGTCTGGCGTACAGCTGGCGGCATCAGGTGCAGCCACTGGTCGCTGCGGGGTTCCGGGTCATCGCCCCGGACATGCCCGGGTACGGCGGCACCGATTCACCGGCGGCGGTAGCCGAGTACACGTACCTCTCTGCCACCGGTCGCCTTGATGCCCTCCTCGAGTCGCTGGACGTCGAACGCGCCGTCGTTGTCGGACATGACTTCGGTGCACCGACTACGTGGACGCTCGCTTTGGAGTACCCGCAACGGGTGGTGGGTTTGGCTTTGCTGGCTATGCCATACGCACCGGATCGCATTCCGATCCGGCCCTCCGAAGCGTTCGGGTACCTGGCGCAGAAGCACTTCTTCCATTTCGACTACTTCATGCAACCCGCCCTGGCGGACGTCGAACTCGACGGACGGCCCAGAGAGTTCCTGGCGCGCATCTTCCATGCACTCTCGGGCGACTACAGGTACCTCGATATCTGGGAGCACCCGAGTCAGCGGGACGGCCGCCGGCTCGGCTACCTCGACGTGCTACCCGAGGCGCCTGAGCTGCCCTGGTCGTGGCTGACATCGGGGGAGCTCGACGTGTACGACGCGGCGTTCCGGAGATCGGGTTTCACCGGGGGCCTCAATTGGTATCGGGCCGCCGACCTCAACTGGGCGCAGCAGAGCGTGGAACCGCGGCTACTCGATGTGCCCGCCTATTTTCTCTGCGGCGACCGGGACCCGGTGTCGACCATCGCCGGCCGCGACTCCATCGATCGGATGCGCCAGATGATGCCGGACCTGCGTGGTGTCGAGATCTTCTCCGGTGCCGGGCATTTCATCCAGATGGAACAAGCCGACGACGTCAGTGACGCGCTTGTGGCGTTCGCAACCTCACTCGACTGGAACTGATCTGCGTCAGTGCTAGCTTCGTGGGGTGGGAATCCCGGCGCTCGGCATCACGTTCCTACCGGCTTTCGCGCCGGAGCAGCTTCGTGAGGTGGCAACGGCGGCCGAGGGCGCCGGCCTCGACGAATTGTGGCTGTGGGAGGACTGTTTCCGGCACGGCGGCCTCGTCACAGCGTCGAGCGCGCTGGCCTGGACCGACGACATCAAGGTCGGGGTCGGGCTGCTCCCGGTGCCACTGCGCAACGTCGGGGTCACGGCCATGGAACTGGCCAGTCTGCACCGGCTGTTTCCCGGTCGGGTCATCGCCGGGATAGGGCACGGGGTGCAGCACTGGATGGGGCAGGTCGGCGTCAAGGCAGCGTCACCGATGACGCTGCTCGGCGAATACGACTCGGTGCTCAGAGATCTCCTCGCGGGTGAGGAGGTGACTTTCGACGGTGAATACCTTCACATCGACGCGGTCAAGCTCAACTGGCCGCCGGAGGGTCGCGTCCCACTGCTGGTGGGTGGCGAAGGGCCACGGTCGCTGGGGTTCGCTGCCCGCCGCGGGGATGGTGTCCTGCTGACCGCCGGCCTGGGTGAAGATGAGGTTGCCGCGGCGTGCGACCTGATCCGAGCGGAAGCCGCCGACGTCGGCAGGACGATGCCGCCCGTAGTCGTGCCGCTGATCACCGCCATCGGCCCAGACGCGGCCGAACGTGTCGCCGCGGAGGTGGTCCGGTGGGGCAAGTCCGACCGCGATGACGTCGGTGTCTCCGGTGATGCAGAGACGATCGCGGCCACCATCGCCCGGCTGGCCGAGATGGGCGTGACATCAGTGGCGATTCAACCGACCGAAGACGAACCCGACCTGCCGGGATTATGCCGGTTTCTCGGCGAGCGGGTCCGCCCGATACTCAGCGGATCCGCACGCTCAGGCAGGTGACGCACCCCTCGAGTTTCTCGAACTCCGAGATGTCGACCACCACAACGTCGTAGCCGCGGTCGATGAACAATGTGGCGCTGTCCGGCGCAGCGGAACTCATCAACACGGTGTTCTTGTCGAGAACCACGACGTGGGCGCCGGGCTCCTCCGGCACGGCAAGAAATTTCGGGAAGATCGACGGATCGTCGACTACCGGCGCATATCCGATCACCGTGCCGTCGGGCAGCGCGGTGATCGCGCTCTTGAGGTGCAGGGCCTTGGTGACCGGCACCGCGATCACCTTCCAGCCGCGGGGCGCGAGCAGGTCCGTCAGCTGGTCGACAGCAGCCTGATTGGTGCTGCCGGTCAAGCCGACGTAGACGCGCTTGCCGACCTTGAGGACGTCGCCGCCATCGATGGTGGCAGGGTCGGTGATCGTGGCGGCGTCGAGTCCGAGATCCCGCACGAACTTCTCGGTCGCGACGATCTCGGGGTTTCGGGCCGGTGCCTTCGGGTTGGTGATCACGGCGAGTCCGTCGAACATCACCACGGTGTCCTCGACGAACACCGAATCTGGAAGTGAGTCATCTTGCGGGACTTCACGAATCCGCCAACCGGCCTCCTCGAGCGCCGCCACATAGCCCTGCCACTGCCGGTTCGCCAGGTCCAGGTCTATCGGCTGGCGCTCGATGAAGGTGACGATGCCGTCGGCCAACGATGCGGCCGGTCGCCTGACGAGTGCGGTGCCTCTGGCTCGAGTGCTCATGGTCGACATCTTTCAGCATGTGCGAGCCATGCTCAACGATCTACAGATTCGGTTTGGTCTACCTCCGGCCCGTCGGCCTGAGCACGATCTCTTCCGGGTGCGCATCGATGGGCGTGTGGATGGCGTTGACCACGGCCGCGGCCACTGTCTCGGGGACCAGGAACCGCGTCCCGTCGTAGTCGCCGCCTTCCATGGCCACGATCTCCTGCTGCATGTCGGTGTCGATGCGGCCCGGGAACACGGTGGTGACGCGCAGATCCGGCTCCTCACCCCGGACCGCGTCAGCGAGGGCGCGCAATCCGAACTTGCTCGCGGCGTAGGCGCCCCAGCCAGGGTTCACCCGCCGGCCTGCGCCCGAGTTGATGAAGACGATATGGCCGCGTGCCTGCCGCAGGGCTGGGAGCAGCAGCCGGGTCAGCTCGGCGGCAGCGATCAGGTTGACCTCCAGAACGCGGCGCCACTCGTCGGCGGGTGTCTCCTCGATGGTGCCCAGCGACCCGATCCCGGCGTTGTGCACCAGCACGTCCAGTGAGGTGATCATCTCCGTGGCGGAGTACAGGTCATCGTGGTCGGTGAGTTCGACCTCCCACGTGGCCGCGCCGTCGAGTTCCAGCGCGATCTCGTCGAGTTCGGACGACGGACGTCCTCCGAGCAGCAGGTCGTGGGTGGGGGCGAGGCCGCGGGCGATGGCCGCTCCGAGCCCGCGGCTGGCGCCGGTGATCAAGGCAGTTGGCATGCTCGCCAGCCTAACCAGGGCGCCGGGGACCGCGACCGGGCGAGCACGATCTGGTCAGGAGGGCCAGAATGTCGATGTGAGATCCGTCGGCTTCACCAACACCCAGCTGTCGGCTCGCGCTGCCTACCTGCTGCGCGGCAACGACCTGGGCACCATGACCAGCGCAGCACCCCGCCTCTACCCGCACATGTGGAGCTGGGATGCGGCCTTTGTCACGGTCGGGCTCGCACCGCTGAGTGTGGAGCGCGCGGTGGTCGAGATGGACACGTTGCTCTCGGCGCAGTGGGGCAACGGGATGATTCCGCACATCGTCTTCGCGAACGGGCGCGATGGCTACTTTCCCGGCCCCGCCCGGTGGGAGTGCTCCGAGCTGGCCTTCAACGCGCCCCGGTCCCCGCAGACCTCCGGCATCACGCAGCCGCCTGTGCACGCGATCGCCGTGCAGCGCATTCTCGACCATTCGCGGCGTCAGGGCCGCACGACGCGGTCGGTCGCGGAGGAGTTCCTCGACCGGCGCTGGGGTGATCTGGTGCGCTGGCACCGCTGGCTCGCACATGCCCGGGACCCGCAGGGACGCGGTCGAATCACGCTGTATCACGGCTGGGAATCCGGGATGGACAACTCGCCGCGCTGGGACGCCGCCTACGGGAATGTCGTCCCCGGCGCTGACCTGCCGCCGTACACCCGAGCGGATCTGTCCCATGGCGCCGACGCCTCGATGCGGCCCAGCGACGTCGAATACGACCGCTATCTCTGGCTCGTCGAGCAGATGAAACGCGCGAACTACGACGACGCGAAGCTGCCCGAGGTGATGAGTTTCGCCATCGAGGACGTGTTCGTCAGCGCAATCTTCGCGGTGGCCTGCGAGGTGCTCGCCACGATCGGTGAGGAGTACTCCAAACCCCGCTCCGACATCCGCGACCTCAGAGCCTGGTCCGACCGGTTCCGATCGGGGGTCGCGGCGGCATCGGCCGAGAGGAATGGTGCGGCAAGGGACTTCGACATCAAGGCCGGCCGGTGGATCAACACCGAGACCATTGCGATGTTCGCGCCGTTGCTGTGTGGCGGACTGCCACGCGAGCGGGAGCGGGCTCTGGTCAAGCTGTTCGAGGGCCCGCGATTCTGTGGGCATCCCGATCTGAAGTACGCGGTACCACCGTCGACATCACCGATCTCCGGTGATTTCAAACCCCGCGAGTACTGGCGCGGTCCGGTGTGGCCGGTGATGACGTGGCTGTTCTCCTGGGCGTTCGCCCGGCGGGGCTGGACCGAACGATCAGCACGCCTGCGTGAGGAGGGGCTGCGTCAGGCGCAGGACGGATCATTTGCCGAGTACTACGAACCCTTCACCGGTGCGCCGCTGGGCAGCATGCAGCAATCCTGGACAGCAGCCGCCGTTTTGGATTGGCTGGACTGATGACACAGACCCTCGACGCACCGGCCGGTGCCGACCAGATCGAACTGGTGTTGCCGACCGCGACCCTGCAGGCCTTCGCCTGGGGGCCAGACGATGGCCCGCTGGCGTTGTGCCTGCACGGGTTTCCCGACACCGCATACAGCTGGCGCCATCTGGGACCTCGGCTGGCGGCGCAGGGGTACCGGGTGGTGGCTCCGTTCACTCGTGGGTACGCGCCGTCGACACTCGCTGCGGACGGTGACTACAACGTCGGTGCGCTGATGTACGACGCCGTCCAGATCCACCGGCTGCTAGGGGCCGATGATCGCGCGGTGGTGATCGGGCATGACTGGGGTTGCCTCACCTCGAACGGTCTGGCGGCCTATCGGGAATCACCTTTTCGAAAGGTGGTGTCGATGTCTGTTCCGCCGGTCGGCGCGTTCACGTCGGTCGGGGACGGCGCCGCACAGCTGGTGAAACTGCTCGGCAGGCAGGCCTTCATGAGCTGGTACATGCTGTACGTCCAACTGCCATGGCTCTCCGAGAAGTCTCTCGACAGATTGATCCCGCTGTTGTGGAAGCGATGGTCGCCGGGTTACGACGCCGCGGACGATCTGGGTCACGTGTTCGACGCTCTTCCCACCGGTGAGCACCGGAGCGCGGTCCTGCGGTACTACCGGGCGACGCTGCGGCCGGGCAAGCCCGCACAACCGTATCGGGCTCTGCAGGCTGCCGGCTTCGATGAGGTGCGCACGCCGCTGCTGTACTTGCACGGCATCAGCGATGGTTGCATGCAGGCAGGCTTCGCCGACCGGGTGGGCGCCACACTCCCGCCGGGCAGCGACGTTCGCCTGGTGCCGGGTGCCGGGCACTTCTTGCAGCTCGAGCAACCGGACGTCGTCGCCGGCCTGGTGATCGACTACCTCAGCCGAGACCCGCTCTGATCTCAGTCTTGAGGACCTTGCCGACCTTCGAACGGGGCAGGTCGTCCCAGATCAGGACTTCCTTGGGCGCCTTGACCCCACCGAGCCGCTCGCGGGCGTAGCGGCGGACCTCGTCCGGGTCGGCGCTTGCACCGTGCTGGAGCTGGACGATGGCGGTGATCCGTTCGCCCCACTTCTCGTCCGGCATGCCGATGACAGCGCAATCCTGCACTGCCGGATGGGACATCACCACCTGCTCGACCTCCGTCGAATACACGTTGAACCCGCCGGTGATGATCATGTCCTTGGCCCGGTCGACGACGTAGAGGTAACCGTCATCGTCCAGCCGGCCGATGTCGCCGGTGTGATGCCAGCCGAACTCCGACGCCTCGGCGGTGGCGTCAGGGTCTTTGTAATAGCCGGCCATCACCAGCGAACTGCGCACCACGATCTCGCCCCGTTCGCCGGTGGCGAGGATCGAGCCGTCGTCGGCCATGATCGCGACCTGCACCAGTGGTGCAGGTTTGCCGGCTGACGCGAGGCGCTCGGTCGCCACGTTGCCGCCTGCGTCGAAGTGATCGGCCGGTGCCATCGTGGAGATCATCATCGGTGCTTCGCTCTGCCCGAACAGCTGCGCCATCACCGGGCCGATTCGGCCGAGCGCCTCGGCGAGCCTGGTCGTCGAGATGGGAGCGGCTCCGTACCAGAAGCACTGGAGCGACGACAGATCTGTCGACGACAACCGCTCGTGTCCGAGCACCATGTAGATCAGTGTCGGCGGCAAGAACGTATGAGTTATCCGGTGCCGCTCGACGTGGGAGAGAAAATCCCCGGTGTCGGGCGTGCGCATGATGACGACTTCACCGCCGAGAGCGAGGATCGGGAAACACAACACACCCGCCGCGTGGGTCAGCGGCGCGAGCGCGAGATACCGCGGCCTGCCGACAAAGGGGTAGCTCATCAACACGATCGCGGTCATCGTCTCGAGGTTTCGATTGGTGAGCTGCACCCCTTTCGGGCGCCCCGTGGTGCCCCCGGTTCCGACGATCATCGCGACGTCGCCCGGGGACTCGACCTCGGCCACCGGGGTGTCACCGAGTCCGGCCGTCCATTCGCTCATCGTCAGCCCACCCGGTGCTTGCCCATCGAGACACACCAGTAGCACCAGACCCGGTAAGCCCGGGGCGATCTGATCGACCAGCGACGCGAACTCGGCCTGGTAGATCAGTGCCACACAGTCGAAGCGACCGAGGACTTCCTGGTTTTCGGAGGCCTCGCTGCGAGGATTGATCGGGCACCACACCGCGCCGGCCCGGGAGATGCCGAAGACGCACGAGAACGCGATCGGGTCGTTTGCAGACAGGATCGCCACCTTGTCACCCGGCCGGACACCTGACCTTGCGAGAGCCCGGGCCACGCGGTGCGACGTCTGCTGCACCTCCGCATAGCTCAGGCTCTCGCCGCCAGTGGTCAAACACGGCGCCGCGGGACTGATCGATGCCCCCTTGTCGAGGTAGTCGACCAGTTTCATCAGCGGTTCTCGGTGACAACAGGTTCGAGGACGAGTCCGAAGGAAC
Source organism: Williamsia limnetica (assembly GCF_003217475.1). Classification (GTDB taxonomy): domain Bacteria; phylum Actinomycetota; class Actinomycetes; order Mycobacteriales; family Mycobacteriaceae; genus Williamsia; species Williamsia limnetica. The sequence goes on from NZ_QJSP01000004.1 coordinate 380,434, forward strand.
GGAGTACTCCCAGCAGGTTCCGGTGTCCGAAGGCCTGGCACGCCGAGGCAAGGCCCGTCTTCAGCGGTGGCTGCTGCAACAGCGAATAGGCGGCGAAAGCCTGCAGGAGCCCGGTCTGCTTGTAGTTGCAGTTGCCGTGGATCACCACATGTTTACGCCCCAGCGGGCCCGAGGCGTACACCGAATCGAGCGAGATGTTCAGGCGCGGATTCTCGCGCGGTGGCATCCCGGCCTGCACGGACGCCGCGATCTCGGCGAGCGCCGGCCCCTGCTCCTCTGGCGACATCTTCTTGATCTGCTCCTCGAACATGGTCATCGTCTGCACCACGCCCTCCATGACGGGGCGATTGAAGACGCCGCCCTGCACCTTCACGTTGGCCACTCGCGGGTCGTTCTTGAACCACACCGGATGTGACGTACCACCCCAGGAGACGGCGAGCGCGGTTTCATGCTGCCCGGGAACCACTACCTCGAAAGTCTGTGTGCCGCTCCACTTCTGGTACTCATTCTGCTCGAGGTAGAAGTGGTCGGCGTTGAGGATCGTGAAGATCGTCTGGGTCGAGGCGTAGGTCGGGAAGCCCTTCCACAGCACCAGGATGTCGAGCGTGTCCAGGCCCGGTGTCTCCAAGGCGATGTTCGCAGCGATCTCACCGGTGGTGTACATCTGTGCGACCCCGGGGGACAGGAGCAAACCCTTGTCGGCGAAGGCCTGACCCCACCGCTCCTGCGCGTCGAGCACCCAGTTCTGCTCGCCGGTGGTGTCGAGGTAGTGCGCGCCGGCTGCGAGGCAGGCCTCCACGACCTCGGGACCGTACTCGATGAACGGGCCGACCATGTTGCTGACAACTTGTGCACCGGTGAACAATTCGGTCAGGGCCTCGACGGTGTGCTCTACTTCGACCACCTCGTGCTCGACGGTCTCGATGCCGGGCACCTTGTCGATCACCTCCTGCACCCGGGCCTTGTCGCGTCCGGCTGCGATGAACGGGATGTTGTACTCACGCAGGTATTCACAGACGAGACGTCCGGTGTATCCGGATACGCCATAGACGACGACTGGCTTCTTGTCACTCATGCGGTGTGGTGCCTTTCAGGGTCTTCAGGGTCTTCAGGGTCTTCACGGGAAGGTGGGGAACAGAGCGGTGGGCTACATGCCCATGCCGCCGTCGACGGGGAGTGCGGCGCCGGTGATGAAGCGGGCGGCGTCGGAGGCCAGGAAGACCACCGCGTCCGCCATGTCGGCGACCTCTCCGAGGCGGCCGAGCGGGGTGAGATCGATGACGGCGCCGACTGCGGCCTCGGCGTTGTCGAACAGGCCCGCGTCCGCGACGTCGACCGCGAGCTGTGACCCCATGGCAGTCGGTACCAGGCCCGGGAAGACGGTGTTCACGCGTACGCCGTAGCCGAGCTTGCCCGACTCCATGGCGGCGACCCGGGTGAGCCGATCGATGGCCGACTTGGAGGCCGAGTAGACCGAGATCGCCGGGAATGCGATGGTCGCCGCGACCGATCCGATGTTGACCACCGCGCCGCCGGCGCCGGCGGCCCCGCCGGGAGCCATGGCGCGAAATGCGTGTTTGAGTCCGAGTGCGGTGCCGAGGACGTTGACGTCGAGCATCTTGCGGATGTCTTCCGGCTGCACGTCGACGATGAGCGAGGTGATCTCGACGCCTGCGTTGTTGACCAGAATGTCGAGGCCACCCAGTTCGGCGATGGTGTCGGCGATGGCCGTCTCCCAGCTCGCGTCGTCGGTGACGTCGAGCCCGATGTAGGTCGCCTTGATACCTGCGGCCTGGAGATCCGCGACGGTCTGTACTCCGACGTCTGCCTGTACGTCGGCGATCGCCACGGCGGCGCCCGCGCGGCCGAGGGCCTCGGCCATGCCCCGGCCCAATCCCTGGGCACCTCCGGTAACCAGTGCCCTACGTCCGGATAAGTCGTGCACGCTCATCGATCCTCCATCGCCTGTGACTCAGGCCACTCCAGATGCAGTGACGGTGCTCACACTAGCAATGTTTGGACAATCGTCAAGACTTTTTTGGACAACTGGACAAACAATTGTTGGATCGGTCCCACGGCCCTACACTCCTGGGTGATGAGCACGCCCACGAGGAAGCAGCGAATTGAACGTCGCCCCGACAAGTTCGGCGAGCGGCGTCGTCAGCTCGCGAAATCGGCGCTGCTCACTCTGGCCGAACGCGGCTACGCCAACACGAGCCTGCGCGACATCGCGAACAACTCCGACTTCACCCATGGCGTGCTGCACTACTACTTCGCCGACAAGAACGAGCTCATCATCTTCGGCGTCCTCGAGTACAAAGCCGAATGCGTGACCCGCTACGACGCAGCGACGGAAGGGGCCACGAGTACCGAAGACCTCACCGCGCGTTTCGCCGAAGCAATGGCGACGACGCTCACCGACGATGCCTCGATGCACCGTCTCTGGTACGACATGCGCGCCCAGGGCTATTTCGATGCGGGATTCCGACCCGCGGTTGGCGAGATAGAAAGTGGCCTCGAGGCCATGATCTGGCGGGTGGTCTCGCGGTACTGCGAACTCGACGGAGCGGTCCCCGCGATCACTCCGCCGATCGCCTACGCACTCTTCGACGGATTGTTCCAGCAGGCGCTGTTCCGCCTGCACAACGGTGACGACACCGCGCCGCAATCGCTTGCCGCACAGGTCGCCACCGTCATGGAGTCGATGCTCACCTAGACGCCGATCTGGCCGCCCGGCTTCCATACGGCGACGACGGCCGGCCGCGGCTGGGCGTTGCCGCCTTCGGGCCAGTTGGAATACGGCTTGTCGGCGGAGTACTCGTCTTCCTCGCCGGGATGCTGGACGCAGACGATCACCCGGTCGGTCCCGATGATGGGGCCGCAGGTCTCCGCGCCACGCGGGACGGTGAGGAATTGCTTTGTCTGACCGCGGTTCTCACCCTCGAGTGCAACCGCGAACAACCCATCGTTGTTCTTGAGGGCGTTGCCGTCCGTGGAGACCCACAGGTTGCCGTGCGGGTCGAATGCGACGTTGTCCGGGCAGGAGATCGGGCTGACCTTGGTCTTGTCGAATCCGCCGTAATACGTGTCGGCGGCCGCGGGGTCGCCGCACACCAGCAACAGGTCCCAGGTGAAGGTGGTGCCCGCGTGGTCATCGGTGATCTCGATGACCTGCCCGTTTTTGTTCTCATTGCGCGGATTCGCCTCGTCCACAGGCGCTTCCCCGGCGGTCCCGCGGTCGTCGTTGTTGGTGAGTGCGCAGTACACCTTGCCGGTGACCGGATGGGCCTCGATGTCTTCGGGCCGATCCATCTTGGTGGGATTGACCTTGTCGGCCGCGGCGCGGGTGAAGACCGCGACCTCCTGCGCGGTCATGCCCTCGACCCGGGACTCCGCGCCGTCGTCGGTGACGGTCAGCAGCGGGAACCACTTACCGGTGCCTGCAAACGATCCCGAGCTCGGAAGGCTACCGCTGCCGTCGATCTGGTCGGGCTGATTGCCGGTGAGCTGAGCGACGTACAGCGTCCCCGTCGACAGGATGCTCATGTTGTGTTGCATCGAGGCCGCGCCGACACCGGGCCGGACCTTCTTGTCGGAGACGAACTTGTAGATGTACTCGAACTTCTGGTCGTCGCCGGTGTAGGCCACCACGGTTCCGTCCCCGGTGACGAAGATGTTGGCACCCTCGTGCTTGAGGCGGCCCATCGAAGAATGCTTGATCGGGGTCGAGTTCGGATCGTGTGGGTTGACCTCGACGATGTAGCCGAATCGGTTGCCCTCGTTGGGTTCCTTGGACAGATCGAACCGGTTCTCGTACTTTCCCCACTGGTGGTAATTGTCCTCGTCGTCGAACCCGTAGCGGTCGAGACGCTCCTTCGCCACAGGGTCGGTGACCGACGCGGCGCCGGTGAAGTAGTTGTTGAAGTTCTCTTCACCCGAGACCATGGTTCCCCACGGGGTGAGTCCGCCGGAGCAGTTCCCGATGGTTCCGAGGATCGTGGTGCCGGCCGGGTCGGCAGAGGTCTTGACGAAGTCGCTGCCCGCGGCGGGTCCGGTCAAGGTGAACGGGCTGGATGCGGTGAGTCGCCGATTACGGGCGCCCACAACAGGTGTGAGTTTTCCGGAACCGTTCTCGCTCGTGACCTCGACGACGGTGATGCCGTGCGCGGCCATCGAAATCCGCGCCTGCGGCTCGGTGGGCTCCTTGGGTTTGTACCCCTTGAACATGAACTCTTCGGTGGTGTACTCCTGGTTGACCACGAGGTAGAAGTGGCCGGCCTGTCCTTCGATCGGGATGAGACCCGCGAAGTCGTTGTTGAAGCCGAACTGCTGTGCCTGTGCCTCCGGTGACTGGTTGTCGAAGTCGAAGGCCGGCGCGCCGGGCACCACGGGGTCGCCCCACTTGATGACCACGGCCTGCTCATAACCCTCGGGGACGATCAGTGCGTCTTCGGTGTTGGGTGCGACGGTCGCGAAGTTCATCCCGGCGACCGCGGCACCGGCAGCTCCGCCCGACGTGCCGGAACTGCCCGAAGTGGTCGAACTGCTTGCCGACGAGCCGTTGTCGCCACAGGCTGCGAGGGCCGACGTCGCGCCGACCGCGACAACCGCCGCTGCCGATCCACGCAGCACGGATCGGCGGGAGACCGCCGCGCGGGCGATGTCGCGGAAGTAGGCGTTGTCGCTGGTGTTCGGCGGCTGATGCCAGCAGGCATCGCCGCATTTGTAGTGGCAGGTGATCCGCGAGCGCTTCGAAACGCCTTCGGTCTTGTCGAAAAGGGCAAGTGGAACTCGCACCGGTGTGGCCCCCTGGGCTGTTGGGATTGGCACAGACCCACGGAACGCTATGAGGCCGGAGGAAACCGACGGCCAACCCGTGGTTAATCGGTGGTTAAGATTCGTGGCTGAGGCATGCTGGAATGATGAGCACACCTATTCAGATCGCAGTCCAGCTCCAACCGCAGCACTCGGCCGATTACGGCAACATTCGCGACGCGGTGCGTCGGTCCGAGGACATCGGGATCGACATCGCCTTCAACTGGGACCACTTCTACCCGCTCTACGGCGATCCCGACGGGGCGCACTTCGAGTGCTGGACGATGCTCGCCGCGTGGGCGGAACAGACCTCGCGGATCCAGTTCGGTGCGCTGGTGACCTGCAACAGTTACCGCAATCCGGATCTGCTCGCGGACATGGCACGGACGGTCGATCACATCTCCGGCGGCCGACTCATCTTCGGGATCGGATCCGGCTGGTTCGAGAAGGACTACACCGAATACGGCTACGAGTTCGGTACCGCGGGCAAACGCCTCGATGCCCTTGGTGAGGCGCTGCCGCGGATCAAGAGTCGATTTGACGCCCTCAACCCGGCACCGACCCGTGAGATCCCGATCCTTATCGGCGGCGGCGGGGAGAAGAAGACCCTCAAGTACGTCGCCGAGCATGCCCACATCTGGCATTCGTTCGTCGATGTGGAGACCTATCGCCACAAGTCGCAGGTCCTGGCCGACCACTGCGCGACGGTGGGCCGCGATCCGGGCGAGATCGTCCGATCCAGTGAACTGTCCCGCGAAGGCAATATCGACGACGCCGTGAAACTCGCCGACGCGCTCGTAGCCGAAGGTGTGACCCTGTTCACCGTTGCCGTGAACGGACCCGACTACGACCTCGATCTGGCCCGTGGCCTGTGCGAGTGGCGCGACCGCAGGAACGGCTGAGCCGCGTGCACCGGTGATGGCGGCCGCATCGCGGTGAATCTGGGCGATAATGGTCCCGGCGCAGGCGGCCGCACACTGACATGGGGAGGTGAGCTGCGATGACCTACTGGTCCAACTCTCAGGGACGCCTGATGAGCGAGCCCGAGTTCATCGCTGCCATCGCGGCGCTGCTGCAGTCCGCAGCGCCGCCGGGTGCGACCGGCGCGCGGGTTGCCTTCGGTTTTGCGGGGACCGGCACGCGGTACGCCGTGACCTACTTCGGTCAGGTGCCGCAGTACCCCGTCCAGATTCCGCCGCAGACCCTCGAGCTGGCGAGGGATCTCCGGGTCGGCCGCTATCAGTCGGGTGGTGACGCCTGCCTTCTCATGGAGATCACCGTCGGCGTCGGGACTCCGGTGATCCGCTTCGATCACGGCGAGAACGGACCGATCGACCAGGGTCTGATCTTCCCGGCCGATGCGTACCGCGACGACCTGATGCGCTACCCACGGCGAGCGCCCGCGTGGTTGGTCGAATACGTCGGCGGGACACCTCTGGCGCAATTGACGTCCGGGTCGTACTTCCCGTTCCCACCGGCGGCATCCGTCCCCACTCACGCCACGAACGGCCAGGCCGCGGTGGCCATCGCTCTCGACTTCATCCGGGTCCGCAACCTCGACTTCACCGGGCACAATCTGTATTCGCTGACAGCTCAACGCATCCAGGCCGGCTGGCGGGTCTTCACGCAGGCCCCCGTCGATCCTGCCAGGGCCGGTGGCCGGATGCGGTTGATCTTCCTGGTGGCCGACGACGGGGTCGTCGAGATGCCGTCATCCGCGATGACACCCGAGGCGAACGAACTGATGTTCACGCAGCGGACGTTCGAGCGGTCCAGGCTGCGCAATCAGATGCCGTCCGTCCTGACCCCCGCGCAATCCGGGCCGAATCCTGAGCAGTCCGGTGGTGGCGTCGGGGTGGCCACGAGGGGTCCGCAGGAGTCGACCCAGGATGTGCCCGGCGCCCGTGAGGCCCAGGTCGCGCGCGACAACATGTGGCGCGGCGTCGGTCAGATGTACGAGCAGCTGCTCCCGCCGCTCGCGGACAATGCCGAGTTGTGGCCGGGCGGCATGCGAGGCTACCGGGTGATCCGACGTACCCGCACCACGCTGCTCGCGACCGATGGGCTGTCGGCTCCGAGTTTGATCGGAGGCGGAACCAGCGCCGCATTCGGACCGATCCCCGGCGGGTCGATCCTGGGTGTGGGCGCCGAGTTCTTCGTGGAGACGATCGATCCCGAGCTGCGGGCCGACGAAAGTGCCCGCGAACATTGGTTGTTCAGCGTCCTGTCTGCCGTCGCCGCCCAGGGAGCTGCCGGAGGATCGGATTTTGTCGCCACCATCACCGGGTCACCGGACGCGGTCTACGTGGAGCTATCGGGCGTCACCGCCCCCAGGGAGTGGCTCGTCGGCAACACCATGGGTGTGCTGTTGAGCAACAAGGGCTGGGGTGCCCCGAGCGGCTTCGACACCCCCCTCGGGCGGGTGGCGCTGGTGTCGGTCACGGTGCTGCGGGCGAGCGAGTCGGTGACGACGTCCGCGTGGCCTGCGGCGGCGGGTGAGATCTTTCGGCAGTTGTCGGCGCGTCGGATCGGGCACTATTTTGATCCGGGCCGTGACGCGATCTACTGAATGTCGCCCCACTTGGTCAAACAGTTCAGCGATCCGGGACGCGACGCGATCTACTGAACTTTCAGGGCCTCTCGTAGGGCTGCACACTGCTGGTCGAAGAAATCCCGTCCCACATCGGAGGGCATGATCGCGTCGAACCCGTGGAATGCGCCGGGTATCACCGTGAATGTCACCGCGACGCCGGCTTCTTCCAGGCGCTTCGCGTACACCTCGTCCTCTTCGCGGAACAGATCCAGCGATCCGACGCCGATCCACGCGGGTGGCAGACCGGAGACATCCGCGCGGCGTGCCGGAGCTACGTCCGCCGGGGCCGCGCTGCCGATGTAGGAGGACCAGCCGAATCGGTTGCTGGTCGCATCCCACAGGCGGTGCAGGGTGTTCGGGGTGGCGGTGCGGTCGTCCAGCATCGGGTAGACGAGCAATTGGAGTGCCGGTGTGATCTCACCGCGGTCGTGAGCGAAGGTGGCGACGGTGGCAGCCAGGCCACCCCCTGCGCTCGCACCACCGACGGCGATGCGCGCCGCGTCGACATCGCCTCTGGCGGCAAGCCACTGGAGCGCCGCATAGCAGTCTTCGGCGGGGGTGGGGAACGGGAACTCGGGTGCGAGTCGATACTCCACAGACGCAACGGTCAGGCCGACGTCGTCCGCGAATCGTTGGCACATCTTGTCGTCCTGGGCTGCAGTGCCGATCACATAGCCGCCGCCGTGAATCCACAGCAGCGCAGGTCCGGGCACGGCGGAGGGCACCCGGGGCCGGAACACCCTGACGCTGACGCCGGGGACAACCTCGTGCACCTGAGCTCGTGAGCTACCTCGCACCAACCTGCTCAGGGTGCGCACCACCGGCAGCGTGCGCTTCGTGATGAGGTGGCCGGGAATGAGCACGGACGCCGATCGGAGGTCCGGATGGAACTGCTTGCGGTCGCGGATGCGGGCGAAGATCACGTCCGGATGCTAGCCGACGGCCGCGCTCGGCGGGGCCGGATCAGCGGGTGGGCACCACTACCGCCCGCCCGCGGATCTGGCCTGCATGGAGCCGCTCGTAGGCGTCGGGTGCAGCGTCCATCGCGAACTCCTCGACGGCGATCTCGATCGCACCGCGGCGGGCGAGTTCCACAACCTCGATCAGCTCCGCCCGGGTTCCCCAATTGACCACCCGCACCGACACATCGAACGGCAGGGTCAGATAGCCGACAGGGACCGCGCCGGTGCTGACGCCGACCATCACGATCTGACCGGCGATGGCGACCGTCGACTGCGCAAGTGCGGCCGTCGGTTCGGCACCGACGAAATCGAAGACGACATCTGCACCGCGTGCGCCGGTGAGTTCCCGGATCCGCTCAGCCGCATCACCATCCGAGGCGAACGCGTGATCGGCTCCCAGTTCGAGGGCATGGGAGATGCTCGCCTGGTTGATGTCGACGGCGATGATGGTGGCCTGCGTCAGCGCCTTGAGCAGTTGCACTCCCACGTGACCGAGTCCGCCGACCCCGATCACGAGTGCGGTCGTTCCGGGGATCAAGGCAGGCAAAGACGGTTTGATCGCGTGATATGGCGTCAGTGCGGCATCGGTGAGTGAGACGCTGGGGATCGGATCGAGCTCGCCGAGCGGTACCAGATGCCGGACGTCGTCGACGATCATGTATTCGGCCATGGTGCCCGGTCGATGGATTCCGGGAGCGGAAATCCCGTGCACGCAGTTGTTTTCGCTACCCTGCGCGCACGAATGGCAGACGCCGCAGCCCCAGGGGCCGTAGACGAGCACCGAATCGCCGACCTCGACACCGGTGGTACCGGGTCCCAGTTCGGCGACCACTCCCGCCCCCTCGTGCCCGAGGGTGAGCGGGAGTGGCGCGAACACATATTGATCGGCCGGGGTCGACATGATGAACTCGTCGGAATGACAGGCGCCGGAGGCGGTCATCTGCAACAGGACTTCACCGGCACCCGGGACCGGTCTGTCGATCTCCACGACCTCGGGGCGGGCCCCGAACTCGCGATACTGCAGCGCCCGCATCGTCGTCATGTCAGTCGTCGACTTCCTCGCCGATCCACTTCGCGAGCAGATGGTGGATGTGGCGGATCTTGACCTCCTGGTAGCGGGCCAGCGGAAGGGACTTCGATTGAGCCGACTTGAGCCCCTTGTGGACCTTCGGCATGTTGTACGCGTCTTGGTCGAACACCCGAGCCGAACTGCCCAGAACCGTTGCCTCCAGCCAGGACTGCTCCGGGTCGAGCCACTGAGTCTTGGCGGGCTTCGGCCGCTCGCCCTTGAAGGGGCCGAGCAGGTAGACATCCATGATCGACGTCTCGTGGTTGTCGCCGTTGGGCCGGAACCGGTAGACGATGCGCTGGTATGCGCCCCACGGATGGAAGTTCGGGAACACCGTGTAGTAGATGCTGTCCAGGGACTCGGCATCGGACATGTTGTCGGCCTTGACATCTCCGATGATGTCGCGCAGTCCTTCGCGGGCGAGCATGCCGGACATCTCGCGGGCCGTGACACCCTCGGGCAGGGTCACCATCGGGTCCTCGTCGATGCGAGCGTCGACCATCGAGTCGAACATCTCCTGCTCGGAGGGTACGAACTTGATGTGCGGGCTGGGTACACCGTTCGCGGTGATCCCACGGTTGAAGTTGCCCCAGCTGTCGTACTGGCTGTTCGAGTCGCCGGTGCCGACCACGCGCTGCGGGTGGGTGGTGATCACGTGGAAGGCCTCGGAGAAGGCCTCCTGGGCGATCTTCCAGTTCGCCTGGATGACCTGGGCGACATGCGCCTGGATGTACCGGTCTTCCAGAGGCCAGGCCTCGAAATGCTTACCGAGATCGCCGAGGAAGCTGTCGAGCGACTCGGACGCGGGATCCATGTTGATGAAGACGAACCCGCCCCAGGTGCCGACCTTGACCTGCGGCAGGTCCATCTTGCCCTGGTCGACCTGGGGAAAGTCCCAGGCGCAGGTCATGGACTTCAGTGATCCGTCGAAGTTCCACGCGAAACCGTGGAAGGGACAACGGATCTCGTTACCTGCCGGACCGTCTTCTTCCCGAAGGGTGCGGCCGCGGTGCAGACAGGAGTTGTAGAACGCGCGAATGCTCATGTCCTTGCCACGGACGATGAGGATCGACTTCTCGCAGATCTCGTAGACCAGGGTGTCGCCGGGCTCGGGGATCTCTTCTTCACGGCACGCCATCTGCCAGACCTTGTACCAGACCCGGTCGCGCTCGAGCTCGTGGTACTTACGGCTGATGTAGCGGGACACCGGCACGAAGTTCTGGTCCTCGTACTTCTCGTACGACTCTTCGCGCAGGATGTCGGGCACGGGGTGCGTGTCGGTCTCCAGCAGACGCTGGTAGCCGGTGCCGTTGTCGATGAATCCTTCGTCACTGGTCTGCTCGGCCGGTCGTTCGTCGATGTTCGTCACAGTTTGCCTCCTTGTTCCAGGCTGACGGCGAGAGCATCTTGTGCCGCCTTGTCGGCCTGCATCTTCTCGAGCAGTTTGGCTGCGCCCATGAACCGACGGTTCTGGGTGATCGGGACGGGTTCGCGGGGGCCGAGTCCGACCCACCGGGCCATCTCGGGATCGACCGCCTTCACCTCGCCGTGGAGGTAGCGACCCTCGGGGTCGAATGTTCCGGTCTTGCCGTCTTTCGTGGTGACGAGCACGTTGTAGTCCTCGTCGAACTCGTAGATTGCGCGGCTCATCGGATGCTTGATCTGTCGCATCGCGGTCTCCTTTGTCGGGGCTGCTGCCTTACTTGGCACCGAATGCACTAACTGTAGCAGCGAAGGGTGATCGTGAGCACACTTTTCTTTACGTTCACTCCAATAACGTCTCAGCGTGTGTGCGCGGCCCATTCGAGGGACCCCGCAACCAGTTGCCGGTAGACCGGATCGGAGAGCGTGGGTGCCTTGTCCCCGGGTTGGAGGTAGGCGAGCCGGCTGCGGCCGGTGGTCTTGGTCCACCCGACCAGTTGCGATCCGGCCCGGTGGTGCCAGCCTTCGCGTTCGTCCCGGCGGCCGGTCATCGCCAGCGCGGTGGACCAGTGCACCGCATCGCTCATCTCGGCGTCTGTGCGCAGCAGTGGCGTGACGTCGTCTTCGAAGACCTCGCACAGGTACGTCTCGTCGACGAGGTCGAAGGTCGTGGGGAGTCCGGCGACGATCGGATGCGCAGGATCGGCCACGGTGATCTGCTGCGGCACTGCGTGTCGGTATCCCGAGTCGGGGCAGCTCTCGCCCCGTACGACGCCGGGTCGGTACAGGTAGCGACCGCCGACGAACTCGGCCCAGCCGTCCCAGTTCGCCCAGGACGCGATGGCGTGATGCAGCACCACATAGCCGTGACCGGTGTCGGGTGCTGCGGCGACGGCCGCCCGCAGGGTTGCCGGGGGGTCGGCAGGCTCGGGCAGGGTGCCGGGCATGTCGTAGTGCAGGGACACATCGAATTCGGCCAGCTCGGCGGCCTCGAGGTCGGCGTCGGGATGCTCGAGCCAGGTGATCTCGCCGGGCAGCGAGCCCAGGAAATCGGTGAAGGCGTCGCGGTCGAACGAGTGTCCGCCGGTGAAGGCCGCTACACGCATGGCCACACTCCGTTTCTGAGTAAGTCAACTGGGGTTGCAGTCAAGTTACTCGACCGGAATGGCCTCGTGGAGTCGGTTCAGCGACCTTCGATCATCTTGGAGCAGACATCTGTGGTGGCCGAACGCAGGCGCGGAACCGAGATGGTGGCGAGTGGACCGCCCTCGATGCGCAGTGGCTGGATGGCGATCGTGGTGGCGATCATCGTCCGCACCCGCAGTGTCCGCGCCGCCTGTTGCGCTGCTGCCGAGCGTTTGTTGGCGGGCATCTCGTCGACGGGGAAGTAGTCGAAGGCTCGCCGGATGTGGCGATCCTCGTACTCCTTGGTGAGAAGTCGGGTTCCCGGGGTCGCACCTCCGGCCATCTGCAAGAACAGCATCCGGGCGGCATTCGGGTGAGCGGCCGTCCAATCCCAGACGGCCTCCACCACATCCTTGAACGACTGCGCGTCTCCGGTGACGTCATCCGGGCGAGCCGCTTGCGCCGCCGCGGAGCTGGCGTCCATGGCATAGCCCAGGGCGCTCTCGAACAGGTCTTCCTTGCTGGAGAAGTGGTAGTACACCGCTGTCGGAACCATGCCGGCTTCCTCGGCGATCTCCTGGATCGACGCCTCTGCGAACCCCTTCTTAGAGAAGACTCGCACGGCGGCCTTGACGATAAGGTGTCGCCGCGACGGCCGATGGGCCGATCCCTTGACCTGGACCGTTGGCTCGGCGGGGGCGTCCTCGACCTCCGGTTCGCGGTCGGCGGGGACCACCATCGCCGCCGGGATGTCGTCGGCGGCCGGGGACGAATCCCAGCCCCACTGCTCGGTGTCACCGCCCTCGGGGACGTCGAGCCGTGCAGTGTCGTCTTCTGCCTTGCTGTTTCGCCGTGGCACAGCGGTCCTCCTCCACCTGCGGATCACTGAATTGCCCCCAAGCTACTCCCAGACCGGGGCCGCGGCGTCCGCAGGCCGCGCCGTGGGGTGTCATGATCCCGGCTCCGGGTGTCATGATCTAGCCCATGGGAGGTAAAGGAGTGACGTCAGGACAGGTCGGTGCCGGCCGAAAAGCCGCCGCGAGCACGCCGACGACCAAGGGTGCCAAGCGGGCAGCGCACCGGCCTTCTCGTCGCGAGGTGGTGGTCGAGGCAGCCATGCACCTCTACTCGGTCCGCTCGATCGAGGACGTGACGGTGGCCGACATAGCCGCCGAAGCGCACATGACCTCCGCGGCGGTGTACTACCACTATCCGTCGAAGGACGAAGTCCTGCTCGGTGGCCTGCGGCTGTATGCGACGGGGCTGCTCGACGAGTTTCGGGCACAGTTGCTGGCCAACCCGCAGGCACCGCTCGGCGACATCATCGTGCGGATCCTGGAGTGGACCGACCAGCACCGCCCGGCCTCGCTGGTGTTCTTCGTCCGGTCACCGGGCTGGAGCCTGTCGATCGAGGCGCTGCGCCGCGAGGTGCGGCTGGACATGCTCAACCTTTTCTCCGCCGAGCTTCGGGTACGCAACGGCATCGCCACGAAGGCGAAGCAGGCTGCTGCGGCGACCGCGCTGTCGAGTCTGCTCGAGGTGTCGGTGTCGTCGTGGCTGACCGAGGACGCCACGTTGGCCAATCTGGGGCGCCGGCGCTTCTCTGACGAGGTTCGCGAGCTGGCCGCCGACATCGCGAGTGTGTGATCCCCGTCGCGGTCGTGCGCACAAAGTTACGGCGGATTGATCTCGCCTGACCAGGCACTTCTGGAAAGTATCTTTAGACTGACGACAGTTTGTGGTTGACTTGGCATCGTGCCCAACCAGCCTCGAGCCCGGTCCATCGACCTGGACAACCCCTTCGCGCCACTGACCGGACTGTGTGAATTGGTGCTCGTCCGGCATGGCGAGCAGCAGCTCAGCAAAGAGCTCAGCGCAGCAGAAACCGTGGACCCGCCGCTGTCGGAACTCGGTGAGAACCAGGTCCGGGCGGTGGCGCAGCGACTGGCAGAACGCCACATCGACGCGGTGTACAGCTCGCCGCTCAGTCGTGCGCTGCGTACCGGGACCGCGATCGCAGACGAACACGGGCTGATCCCGGTCGTGCGCGAGGAATTGACGGAATACGAACCGTGGCAGAAGTTTCCGGCCGATCAGTCGCCATTCGAGGTGCTACCTCACGATGAGATCTCGAAGATCTTCCGAGAGCACATCCGAACGCGGCGCTACGACGCGTTCCCATATGCGGAGGATCCGGTCGGATTCCGGGAGCGGGTGCTCGGTGAGATCAGCGCGATCGTCGACCAGCATCCGGGCGAGCGAGTGGTGGTGACCTGCCACAGCGGGGTCATCAACGCCATTCTCGCCGATGCGCTCGGAAGCGGCTTCGACATGCCCGTGCGGGTTCACCACACGTCCGTCAGCGTCATCCGTGGAGCCGACACCCGGCGGGCAGTGCAGTCGATCAACGACTTCTCACACGTCCTGCCGTTCCAGACACACGTCGGAGCCATGAACCTCTAGTCCGCCGTACATCGAACGGGGTACCACCCCGCAGTAGTGAAGGAGTCTTGCCATGGATCTCAATCTCAAAGGAAAACGCGCACTCATCAGCGGTGCGAGCCGCGGCATCGGCCTGGCGATCGCCCGGACCCTGCTCGCCGAGGGTGCCTCGGTGGGCATCTGTGCCCGCGGGGAAGAGCACCTCGCCGAGGTTGCGAGCGAGCTGTCGGAGCAAGGGACGGTGTTTCACAAGGCCGTCGACGTGGGCGACGCCGATTCGGTGAAGTCGTTCGTCGACGAAGCGGCCGAGGCCCTCGGCGGTATCGACATCGTGGTGGTCAACGCCTCGGCAGCCACCGGCAAGGGACATCAGGCCTGGGTCAACAGCTTCAACGTCGACCTGATGAGCCTGGTGAACTTCATCGAGTCCGCCACGCCGCATCTCGAGGCGAGCGAGTCGGCCTCCGTGGTCACCATCAGCACCACCTCCGCGCTGGAGGCCGGCCCCATCAGCACCGCCAACAGCTACGGCGCGCTGAAGGCAGCCGTGCTGCAGCACTCATCTGCGCAGGCGCGCGCACTGGGGCCCAAGGGAATCCGCGTCAACGCCATCTCCCCCGGGCCGATATTCTTCGAAGGTGGCGCCTGGGACACGATCCAGACCGCTCGCCCGGCCCTGTACGAGGCCGCACTCGCCTCCGCCTCGCTCGGCAAGCTCGGTGGCGCCGAAGACGTCGCCAACGCCGTCGTCTTCCTGTCTTCCCCGGCTGCCGGACACATCACCGGAACCAACCTGGTGGTCGACGGCGGATTCACCAATCGCTTCGACTTCTGAGTCCTGACATGGCAAGCGAGAAGTCGGCGGATCTGTTGATCCTCGGTGGCGGATCAGGCGGGTATGCCTGTGCTCTGAGGGCTGCCCAGCTGGGTATGTCGGTGATCCTCATCGAGGCCGACAAACTCGGCGGCACCTGCCTACACAACGGGTGCATCCCGACCAAGGCACTCCTGCACGCGGCCGAGGTCGCCGATTCCGTCCGGGAGGCACCGGGATTCGGGATCAAGGCAACGCTCGACGGCATCGACATGAGTGCGGTGAACAGCTACAAGGACGACGTCATCGCGGGTCTGTACCGCGGCCTGCAGGGGCTCGTGGCCTCTCGTGAGGTCGGACTCGTCAGCGGGCACGGTCGAGTGGTGGGCGATCGCACCGTCGAGGTCGAACTGGCCGACGGCGGCACCGCGCGCTATCACGGTGAAGCACTTGTGCTCGCGACCGGTTCACAGTCGAAGTCGTTGCCAGGTCTGTCGATCGGCGGCGCAGTCATGACCAGCGACCGCGCGCTGGAGCTCGACAGCGTTCCCGAACGTGTCGTGGTGCTCGGCGGCGGCGTGATCGGGTGCGAGTTCGCCAGCGTCTGGTCGTCTCTGGGCGCACATGTCACGATCGTCGAAGCGGCGCCGAACCTGCTCCCGACCGAGGATCCATGGACGTCCAAGCAGGTCGAGCGCGCGTTCCGCAAGCGCGGGCTCGTGCTGCGGACCAAAACCGCCTTCAGCTCGGTGACCGAATCCGGCGGCGGCGTCGACGTCGAACTGGCCGATGGATCGCACATCGAGGCCGACGTGATGCTCGTGGCGGTGGGCCGGGGCCCGCGCACCGCGGACATGGGATTCGCCGAAGCGGGTATCGACCTCGAGCGCGGGTTCGTGGTGACAGACGAATGGCTGCAGACCTCTGCGCCCGGCGTCTTCGCCGTGGGCGACATCGTCGCCGGACCGCAGCTGGCGCACCGCGGCTTCGCCCAGGGCATCCTGGTGGCCGAGCAGCTCGCGGGACTCGATTGTGTTCCCATCGCGGACAAAGGAATTCCACGGGTGACGTACTCGAACCCCGAGGTTGCGTCGGTCGGTCTCACCGAAGTCGAGGCGACCGCACAGTACGACGACGTGTCGACGGTGGTCTACGACCTCGGGGGCAACGGAAAGAGCCGGATCCTGCGCACCTCGGGTGGGGTCAAACTCGTGTCGGCCGGCCCGGACGGTCCGGTTGTCGGAATCCACCTCGTCGGCGCCCGTGTCGGTGAGCTCATCGGCGAAGCCCAGCTCATCTACAACTGGGAAGCCACCGCAGGCGATGTCGCCCAACACATCCACGCCCATCCGACCCAGGCCGAGGCCTTGGGCGAGGCGCATCTGGCGTTGGCCGGCAAGGCACTGCACGCGCACAGTTAGCGTTCGGCACCAGGTACTGAGAGAAGAAACAATGGCGGGACCAGCGGGCAGGCTCGACGCAGTCGTCGTCTGTGGCGGACAGTGGCATGACTTCGATTACGCGCGACTGCAACTGCTCTCGGCGCTGGCCGGGTATGAGCACGTCCGCACGCGGGTCTTCGAGGACTACAACTGTCTCGAAGCCCTGGCGTCGGCAGATCTGCTGATCACCTACACCTGCAATCGGGTGCCGGACGAGGCGCAGCAGAAGGCATTGGTCGAGTTCGTGTCTCGGGGCGGCCGCTGGCTGGCCCTGCACGGGACCAACTCGGCGATCGACCGGACTCCGCCCGGTTCGGCAAGCAAATACGTGACGCCGCGGACATTGGGGGAGTTGCCGTCAGTACTCGGTAGCCAGTTCCTCGGGCATCCGCCGATCGCGCCGTATCTGGTCGAGCTGACCGACCCCGAGCACCCGTTCGTCTCCGGTGTCGAGCCGTTCGAGGTGACCGATGAACTCTACGTCAGCGAGCTCCATCCGCCGATCCAGGTTCTCGCGCACACTCGATTCGTCGGTGAGTCAACGGGATTCGAAGAGGGGCACACCTCTGTGGACGAGCCGCGGCCGGTCCTGTATATCAAGGATCACGGCGCCGGCAGCGTCTGTTACTTCACGCTGGGGCATTGCCGCGGACGGTTCGACGTCCAGGATCTGGGGATCGACGATCTCGGCCGGGTCGATCTCGGGAGCTGGGCCGTGCCCGAGTTCCACACCATTCTGGGGCGGTGCCTGTCGTGGGCCGTCACCGGTGAGGTGACGGCGCCACTGCAGGTCGGGTGAATCTCAGTACATCGCGGTTCCACCGTCGACGCTGAGGATTGACCCGGTGATACCGGCCCCGGCGTCAGAGGCGAGGAGCATCGCCACCGCCGCGACCTCCTCGATGGTGTTCGGACGCTTGATCGCCGACTCCTCCGCAAACAGTGCGACCATCTCGTCGAACGACATGCCCATGGCCTTGGCCGTGTCAGGGCCGTTGTTCTTGATGATGTCGGTGATCACCAGGCCGGGGCAGATGGAGTTGACGGTGATGCCTTCGGTGCCCACCTCGCGGGCAATCGATTTGGTCATGCCGTTGATCGCGTGTTTGGCGGCCACGTAGGCGGTGAACACCGGCTTGCCGTGTTTGCCCTCGACGGACGAGATGTTGATGATGCGGCCGTACTTGTTGGGCAACATGTGTTGTAGGGCGCGACGGGTGGCCCAGAAGTTCGAGTTGAGGTTCCAGTTCATCACCAGGGTCCACTCCTCATCGCTGAGGTTGGCGGTGGGCTGGAGGTCTTTGGCGCCGCCGGCGTTGTTCACCAAGACGTCGATACGGCCGAAGGTCGCAACCGTCTGCTCGATGAAGTCCTCCACATCGGCCTGCACCGTGACGTCGCCGGCGAAGAACGCAGCCCGCTCTCCGACACCGAACTCCGCGAGGGCTTTGTCGCCCTTCTCCTTCGAACGGCCGTTGAGCGAAACCTTCGCACCCTCTGCCAAAGCCGCCTCGGCGATTCCGCGGCCGATTCCCTGGGTGCCGCCGGTGATGGCAACGACCTTGTCTTGCAGTTTCATCGAGTGTCTCCTAAACAGATTCGGGCTGACCACAGACAAGTAACTTGTGATCGACTACAGCCTTGCATGTACAGTGTCATAAGTCACACACTGTGTGAAGTCCAAATAAAGAAACTACCCGTCGTGAATCACGATCGGTGCTGCAGAGAGACGAGATACAGCAATGGCCGAACAGCGTTGGTTGGTCGACACCGACCCGAGCAACCGTCTCCCCGTGTACACGCGCCTCAATGCGAGCGATGTGCTCTCGGACCCGATCACGCCTCTCGGAGCGGACCTCGGATGGATCCAGAACATCCTGCCGGGCTGGAACTTCGGGTATGCGAGCCTGGGCAGTTACTCTCTCGCGGAGAAGCCGGATGTCGCTGCGTCGTCAGGCATCTTCTACGGCCACCTCTACATCAACATGTCGATGTCGAGGCTTGTCGGTATCCGCGGCGGCCTGCCGGTGGAACTCGTCGACCAGCTCTGGTACGGCGGCGATCCCAACATCCCGCCCTACGTGGGTCACCCGGACGACCAGAACGCCGAGGCCACCGAGCGACTGGCCGCGCGTAACGCGTGGGCGCTCTCGACCGAGACCTTCCCCGAGCTGGAAGAGGATCGGACCCTGGCCGACAAGTTGCGCACCGAACGCCCAGACCTCACCTTGTTGACCCCGGCAGCTCTCGTCGCACGGGCACGTTCGGTCATGCCGCTCGAGCGTGTCGCCTGGCGCGGAGAGGTCGTCGCCACCAACTGCGCCGCGGTCGGCCCCGCCGTGCTCGGGCAGCTGCTCGGTGCCGAGCACCAGGACCTGATCGTCACCCTGGTCGGCGCAGCGGGCGATGTGGATTCGGCGCTGCCGTCTTACGCCCTCTGGGAGCTGGGCCGCATGGTGCGGGCCGACGAGAAGCTGATGGCCGCGTTCGACGCCGGCGTCCAGGGTGTCGGCGCCCGGGTCAAGGGGATCGATCCCAAGTTCGACGCCACCTTCGAGCAGTTCATCCTCGACTTCGGATATCGCGGACCGAACGAGTGGGACCTCGGGTCCGTCTCGTGGGAGACCCAGCCCGAACTCGTCCTCGGACTGATCGACCGGCTGAGGTTGCAGGACGACTCGGCGTCGCCGACCGCACGCCTGGGCGACCATGCCTCTGACACCGACGCCGCCCTCGCCAAGGCTGTTGCGATCGTCGGCGATGACGCCGAAGGTCAGGCCACTCTCACCGCGGCACTCGCCTCGGCGCGCCGTTTCGCTGCCTGGCGTGAGCGCGCCAAGACCAACTGCATCAAGGTCATCCACGAGGCCCGGGTGCCGCTGGTCGAACTCGGTCGCCGGCTGCATGCAGAGGGGCACCTCGAAGCCGCCGACCACGTGTTCATGGCCGTCGACGACGAGCTCGACGCGCTGGCGAGCGCGCCGGGGTCGATGAAGGCCACATTGGCCGAGCGGCACAAGGAGTGGGAGGGTCTGTTCGGGCTCGAACTGCCCACCTTCCTCGATGCCCGCGAACCTCTGCCGGCCCTGTCCACGTTGGGACGGAAGGGCCAGTCGAGTGTCGAGCCCGTCAACGTCGGCGACGTGCTGCAGGGCTCCGGTGCTTCGCCCGGCATCACCCGCGGGCGCACCAGGGTGATCACCTCGATGGCGGCGCTCGACGAGTTCGAGGTCGGCGAGATTCTCGTCGCACCGCAGACCGACCCGTCGTGGACTCCGTTGTTCATGGTGTCCGGTGGCGCGATCACCGATGTCGGCGCGATGGGTTCGCACGCGATGATCGTCAGCCGCGAGCTCGGCATTGCGTGCGCGGCCGGTGTTCCAGCCGCCACCCGTCGCATCCCGAATGGCGCACTCGTCGAGGTCGACGGGTCCAAGGGCACGGTCACGATTCTGGAACTGCCTTGAGCAGCGGCGTGATCACGACCACCAGAGCCGTCTATCTGCGCGAGCGTCCGCCGGGGGGTGAGCCGCGACCCGAGCACTTCGAGGTGCGGGATGCTCCGGTTCCCGAACGCGCTGAAGGGCAGCTGCTGGTACGCAACCTGTTCATGAGTGTCGACCCATCGATGCGGGGTCGCCTCGCGACGTCGGAGTTGCACTACACCACCAACTTCCAGGTGGACGAACCGCTCGACGGTTCAGCACTGGGAATCGTCGTCGAGGGTAACCGTGAGGTTCCGGTCGGTTCGTACGTGCGACATCGACTCGGTTGGCGCGACCACGCGGTGGTCGACACAGCTGCCGCCACGGTGATCGACCCACGGGGAATCGAGCTGCACCACTGGCTCGGTGTGCTCGGGCAGACCGGCTTCACGGCGTACGCCGGTCTTGTGCGTGCGGGTGAGATCCGCAGTGGTGATGATGTTTTCGTCTCTGCCGCGGCGGGTGCCGTCGGTAGCACCGCCGGTCAGTTCGCCAAGCTGCTCGGCGCTTCGTCGGTCATCGGTAGTGCGGGAGGATCTGAGAAGGCCGCGTTGCTGACCGATCGTCTCGGCTTCGATGCGGGGCTGGACTACCGTGCCGCCCCGATCGGCGCCGCCCTGCGCGAGGCGGCTCCGGACGGTATCGATCTGTACTTCGACAACGTCGGTGGCGATCACCTGGTCGCTGCACTGTCCTCGCTGCGACAGCGCGGCCGGGTCGCGTTGTGCGGCATGATCTCCAACGGCGGCCCGGACAGTCCGCCGATCGACCATTTGATGAACTGCATCCTCAAGCGGATCACCATCAGAGGTTTTATTGTTCGAGATCACGAGGACCTGCGCCCCGAGTTCGAGGATCGGGTGGCGGGGTGGCTCGCCGCTGGGGACTTGGTCGCGGAGTCGACCATCTACGACGGTCTCGACAACGCGGTGGACGCGTTCCTCTCGATGCTCGGCGGCGGCAACGTCGGCAAGATGCTGGTGGGGTTGGCGTGACATCGATCGAAACGACCGCGTGGACGCTGGAGGTCGAGCAGCGGGTGGCCGTTGCGACCTTCAGCCATCCGCCGCGTAATCTCATGACCTTTACGGACATGACCGAACTCGAGGGGATCGTCCGTAAGGTCGCTGAGGACGAGGCGATCTCGGTGCTGGTCATAGCCAGCGCTACTCCAGACTACTTTGTGGCACATGGTGATCTCGACGACCTGTTGCGGCTCGGTCGTGGTGAACCGTACGCCGGTGACGCCGGCTCGTGGCCCCGCACACTGGGCTTGTTCGAGACCATGCCGCAGATCGTCATCGCCGCCATCAACGGTCAGGCGTGGGGCGGCGGACTCGAACTGTCGCTGGCCTGCACACTCCGGATAGCCGGTCCCGCGGCGAGTCTCGGACTGTGCGAGGTGGGTCTCGGGTTGATTCCGGGCGGCGGCGGAACCCAGCGGCTGCCCCGGTTGATCGGGGCGGGACGGGCAGCGGAGATGGTCTTGACCTCACGTCCGGTCGACGCCGAGGAGGCTCTGCGTGTCGGCCTCGTCCAGACGGTGCTGCCCGACTCGCCGTTCATCGACGCCGTCCTGGAATGGGTTGCACCGCTGGCTGCCAACCCGCCGCAGGCGCTCCGCGCCGCCAAGAAGGCGTTGGCCGGTGCCGAGTACTTGCCGTTGGAGCAGGGCCTTGCCCTCGAAGGCGAACTTGTCGGACCACTGCTCGCGGACCCGGAGGCCGTTGCCCTGCAGGAACAGGAACTGGCACGGCACCGCTGACCCTCAGTCGGCGAGGTCGGCCATGTCGAGGACGAAGCGATAGCGGACATCATTGCGGGACAGCCGCT
Source organism: Williamsia limnetica (assembly GCF_003217475.1). Classification (GTDB taxonomy): domain Bacteria; phylum Actinomycetota; class Actinomycetes; order Mycobacteriales; family Mycobacteriaceae; genus Williamsia; species Williamsia limnetica. The sequence goes on from NZ_QJSP01000004.1 coordinate 402,436, forward strand.
CGAGCGCCTCGTTGACCTGTCTCGAGGGCACGACCTCGACGTCGGGAACGATGGCGTGTTCGGCGCAGAAATCGAGCATGTCCTGGGTGTGGCGACGCCCGCCGCTACCTGCGGAGCTCAGGCTCTTTCTCCCGATCAACAGGTCGACGATGTCGACCGATTGTGGGCCGAGATACCCAAGCGTGCAGAGGGTTCCGTCGAGCGCGAGGGTGCGCAGGTACGGTGCGAGATCGTGGGGTACCGGTATGCAATCGATGATGACATCGAGTTTGCCGAGCTGGGTAGTCATCGCTTCCTCGTCGGTAGAGACGACAACATGGTCGGCGCCGACTCGACGAAGGTCGCCGGCTTTGCTCTCCGACGTCGTGAAGACGGTCACCTCGGCCCCCAACGCACGGGCGAAGCGCACCGCGAGGTGGCCCAGACCGCCGATCCCCACCACCCCGACCCTGACTCCGGGGCCGACGTCATTCTGTCGCAACGGTTCCCACACGGTGATGCCCGCGCACATGAGAGGCGCGACCGCTGCCGGGCCGAGAGCCGCCGGCCGGTGGTAGACGAAATGATCGCGGACGACGTACTCGTCGGAGAATGCGCCCATCGTGGCCGATCCGTCGTGTCGATCCGTTCCGCCGTAGGTCAACGTGGGGAAGTCTCGGCAGAAGTTCTCCTGGCCGACGCGGCACATGTCGCAGTCCCCGCAGGAATCCACGATGTTGCCGGCTGCGACCTCGTCGCCGACTGAGAACTCGGTCACCTGGGGGCCGACGGCGCGTACGGTGCCGACGAACTCGTGACCGGGCACGATCGGGAACACGCCTCCATCGGCGACAGGCGTGTGGATCGTGTGCAGGTCCGTATGGCAGACACCGCAATACGTGATGGTGATGGCAACGTCGTCCGGTCGAAGGTCACGCCGCTCGAATACGCCCGGTTCGAGCGGGGAGTGGTCGTCAACTGCTTGGTAGCCCCTGGTCCGTCTCATTTCATTCTCCATCTCATAAAACAACCAACTAGTTGGATTCGATGTAGACGGCCTTTAGCGCGGTGGCAACCAACGAGTTGGTTTGGGTAGGATCGGGCACCATGGGAGATGCAGCGCAGACGCAGCAACGGATTCTCGCGGCGGCGACCGTGGAGTTCGCGGAGCGCGGGATCGCGGGTGCACGGGTCGACCGCATCGCTGCGACGACTCCGATCAACAAGTCGCAGATCTACAGCTACTTCGGGAGCAAGGACAAGCTGTTCGACGCCGTGTTCGCCGGACGCGTCGAGACCGGTGTCGCGGCGGCGCCGCTGGACGCCGACGATCTGCCCGACTACGCGGTCCGCCTCTACGACACGTATCTCGATGATCCGCATCTCGTGCGCCTGTTGACCTGGGCGCGGCTGGAGCGGACGCCGTCCGGTGCCCTGTTCGGACATGTTCCGAATCGGGATGTCGAGGCGCTCGCGGCGATCGAGTACGCGCAGGCACGTGGTGTTCTCGTGGACGATATCGCGGCCGAGGATCTGTGGTCGATGCTCATCGCGCTCGCCGCCACCTGGGCCCAGAGCGCCATCGTCTACACCGCGGATGCCGCTGAGGACGCCGACCATCACGCGCGTCGGCGCACAGCCCTCCGGGCGACGGTCAGACGAGCGTTCTGCAAGAACCTAGACGCGACCGATGATCATCGCTGAGCGTTCGTGGTTGATGAAATTCTTCTCGTCTTCGAGAAGCGGCCCTGCGACCTCGGCGTTGGCAAGCACGGCGCGGAACGCCTCGTCCGTCGAATAGCAGGCCATCGCGATGCCGTCGTAGCGCGGGCCGGTGAATCCGGTCTGCTGCCAGGCTGTCTCGGTCAGCGCGGAGTCGGGATGGATCTGGCGGTAGCCTTCCGAGCCGGGCACCTGACGGCCGAGTTCAGCGTGCGTGGTGCGCCAATACTCGAGAAAGTCCTCAAACGACATGCCGTCGCGGCGGGTCAGGGCCATGGCGAGAACGATGGGTTGGTCTCCGGGCACCACGGTGAACTCGGAGCCGATCAGTATCGATGATCGTTCTACGTCCACAGAAGTTCCGGCGCAGAGAGTTTCGGTCACCGACGCCAGGACTTCCGGCCTACTGAAATCGGCATCCACTTCGATGAAGCCGGCGAAAGCCGGTGCGTCATCTGTCTCGGATTCGTGAGCGAGTCCGCTGAGGATGCGGCCATCGTGAACAACCACCCGTACGGGAAGCCCCGTCGAGGCCCGCAACTCGCTCGCCATCACGCCGATTTCGGCCTGCTCGGCGCCCGCGACCACAGACGCCAGAACCAGCAGCGTACGAGACATCAGATGATGTCGACGGTGTCGAGAATCTTCTCTGCGTAGGCTGCGTCACCGTCGACCGATACATGTTTGCGCCATGGACTGCGGGTGGTTCCCCAGAGAATGAAATCTGTTGCGGGTGAGGTGATGACCGTGTCGGTGTTCGACAGTCCCGGCTCAACCGTGAGCAGGTTTGAGCCGGGCTGCAGAGTCCATTCGCCGCCGCCGGGGCCGGTCAGCCGCACGCCGAGCGGGCGATTGAGCACGCCGCTCACCGGCGTGCACATCTGCGGCAAGCCGGTCCACATCCAGTCGACGGCGGCGCGAACCAGGTCATCTTCCGGGTCTGGGACCTCGCGGTTGACGGGTGCCTCGGGTCCGAGTAGATCGACGTACATGTGGCACCACATGTCGAACGCAAACGCGTCTGAAAGCTGATGCGTCTGATAGGTTCCCAGATCGGTGAGCGTCATCGGCGCTGCGGCCAGTTCATCTGCCTGCATCGCTTCGAGTACGCCCATCGCACCGTCGACATTGGTGAGGAACTCGTCTGCCACCTGCGTGTTCGTCCAGTCCCGCCGTACGTCGACGAGCTGGTTCTGCAGCTCTTCCGCAGTCGTCGGTGCAGGCGCTGACGGATCGGGCTCGGGTGGGTCGACCATGACCTTGAAGTTCGAGCCGGTGTGCGCGACAAGGTCTTTGATAGACCAGCCCGCACATCGGCTGGGTGCGTCCCATTCCTTCGGGGTGAGGCTGCGGACAATGAGCGAGTACCTGTTGGCGAGCTCTCGACTGGCGGTCAATCCGGCTGTGCTCATGGCTGAATCCTTTGAATCACTGGCGCTCGGCGAATGTGACCTGCGCCTCAGTTGAGTCGAGTCAACCACCTAACAGGGATGACTGTCAAGAAACTAGTTCGCTCATGCTGGTGTTCAGAAGGGTGGTGGGTTGTCCTCGCTTTTGTGTCTGTTGCGTAGTCGTTCTTGTTGACGGCGTATGTGTTTGGCGTGGGTGCGGGTGTGTTGTCGGGTGGGTGGTGGCGGTGTTTGTCGGGGTGGTGGGTGCGGGGGTGTGTGGGGTTCCCAGTCGTCGAAGACGATGTGGCGTAGTGCTGGGAAGAGGTCGTTGCCGGTCCAGGCGGGGCCGTGGTA
>NZ_QJSP01000005.1 GCF_003217475.1 Williamsia limnetica
CTCCACGATCGCCGACTACTTCGACCAACTCAAGACGTTCACCATGCTTGACATGGCGTCACAGATCACTTGTCCGACACTACTTCTCGAATCTGTTGGCGACCCGGTCGGCGGCGGTGGCCCTGCACTTCTGGACGCCATCAGCTCCACCACCAAAGAGCTCATCAGCCCGCCGGCGTCGAGCGGGTTGGCAGGCCACTGTGGCGGTCTCGGTCAGAAGGTGTGGGAACGAATCGTTTTCGACTGGCTCGACACCATTCTCACTCCACAGGCCTGACAGACTGCGAGATGAGGCCGCACGCGGCGTGGTGGTACCTGAGGCCAAGCGCCTGCGGTCGCCGCTGAGGTCCTTGCGTCACGGTTCGAGTATCGCGAGGGCAGCTAGCCATTGCGGGTATGCGACGCCCAGCGGACTTCTCCCGGTGATGCGGCGCCATCGGCGCTGCCCAGGGGTTTCCTGTCGTCGGGAGCGCCTGCGGTGAGGGGAAATCGGCGGCGCAGTAGCAGGGGATGAATCACCCAGATGGCGACAAATGCTGTTACCGCCGCAACCGCTACAGCGATGGCCGACGGCAGACCAACAACGACGTCGGTGACGAGGACCACCACACCGGTCAGCGCCACGCCCAACAACATCAACCCGGTCAATGCTGCTCGATGGGCGGCAGAGACCAGGTCCGCGAGTGCCCGTCGCCGAAACAGTAAGCGATGAGCGGCCACGGGGGAGGTCAACAGAATGGTCGCGGCCACCGAGGCCAGGACAGTGACCATGTAGATGGCTTTGTCGGAGGTGGGAAGTTGGGCGAACCGTTCCTGGAACGGAAGAATCAACAGAAATCCGGTCAGCAATTGAATGCCGGTCTGGACGACCCGAAGTTCCTGCAGAAGACTGGTCCAATTGCGGTCGAGCGACTGCACCGGGCTTTCCCCGCGAAGCAGAGCATTGTATTCGTCGTTGCACCGCTCAGGGCGGGCTCGAAATGTGTCAGTCATCGATATTGCCCCCGTTGATCGATGATCGCACAGGCTCCGGATCGCCAGAGCACAGCTCCGTCAAACATGCGAGTACCCGCCGGATGCGCGGTACGAGATGATCCCGCCAATCGCCACCGCGCTGATGACCCGCTGTCGGTCAGAGGCCATCAGGCGGTCTATGTGATCTACAGGCGTAGTCATTGACGCTATGTACCGATCCTGCCGACGGTGGAATCTGGCAGGTCGTACGCGGCGTCCTCGATCTACTCTCAGACCTGGCCACCAGCAACGGGTGATTTGGCCAGGACGTAATCGGCGCACGCCGAGATCGCACGGTCGTCGGCTTCGTTTTCTCCGGAACCAGTTTCGCACTCATCGCACGCCATACGGATGTGCGGACGCCACAGACGGGCGTCCGCACATCGAGGTCAGGTCATGCGAGTGCCATATCCATCGGCGATTACTGGCCGGCGGAGTTGAGCGGTGTGGACTCGAGCAACGGCATGATCTGATTCAGCAGCCAGGACAAACTCGCCGGGCCGGCGGCTAGGCCCGCGTCGATGATCGGTCGTCCGACGAAGAACTGAGCCTCGTTCTGCACCGAAGGCAGGTCGGCGAAACGTGGATCAGCCTCGAGGGCCGCGCGGGTTTCTTCGTCGTAGGTGGCGATGAGCGACACTTGACCCTCGAACTGATCAAGGTTCTCCGGCGACAACGGCTCCAGAGGACTGCCTGCGGGCGGCTGGTTGGCTGCCGGCTTCAGACCAAGATCCTCGACCCACCGATAGGTAGGCATGAGACGTAGCCCACCGCCGTAGAAGTCGGCGATGCTGACGGTCTTGTCCTGCAACCCCGTGAGAAGCTTGCGGGCCTCGACGAATTCGGCGTCAACATCGGCGATCACCTGAGCAGCCTCCGCAGACTTTCCGGTGAGCGTGCCAAAGTCGGTCAGATTGTCAGTCCACTGACGATCTGGCGAAAAGATGGTCACGAACGTTGGCGCGATTGCAGACAATTGGTCGTACTGCGGCTGTTCGATGTAGTACGGCGTGCCAATGATCAAGTCCGGATTGAGACGTGCGATCGCCTCGGCGTTGGCCTTGTACTCGGTCGTGATGAGCGAGGCGTCGAAGGGGCCCGTCTGCACATCGGCCAGCCAAGGGTACAACTTGAACAGCGCCTCCTCATCTGCTTCTCCAGAGCCCGCATAGGCGATCGGCTTCTCTCCGAGGGCCGCCAGCATATCGACGTAATCAGCGCCGATGACGACAATACGCTCGGGCTTCTTGTCCACGGTGATTTCGCCGTATGTCGAATCAACGCGCACTGGGTAGCCGGCGCCGGAGGCGGAATCATTGGCGTCGGTGTCGCTGGAGCCGTCGCTGCCACTGCATGCGGTCAGCAGCAGCAGTGTGCTGAGAATCGCCGCGACGAGTGTCGCGAGACGCCGCGATGGAAAGGGCGTGGTCATCTGGTCCTCTTCTCTAGGAATGCCGAGCGTCTGTAGTCACAGAAATCACCGAAACCTAGGCTGTCAATAGGTGCGGCCGACGGGTACAAAGGTGGTCACCGGAAGCACAAGTCCAAAGTCTCGCACAGTCAACGCCAAATTTAGGATAGGCTATCTCCTTGTGTGACGCGGCATCGCCTATCCGGGTTCCGGTGTGTGCGCATCTGATCTGGACTGGTGCTGTCCGAGTAGCCGCAGGAGAGGGTCGTCAGCATCATTCACCAGGACGTCGATTGGTTTGGTTGTGACCGAGACGTTGTTGCGCGCTGCATCACGGGTGCTTTTTGACTGCTTCCGAGCCTGCGCTCTGCTTGTGGCAAGTGCCTAGCGACGTCACTCTGTTACGAAGTAGATCGCGAAGCGGAAGTTTGCGCCAAATATTACTGATTGTGTTAACTAAACTTCATTGGGGGTGTGAGGGAGTGCAGCCGTTGATGAGCCCGTCGGCGTTTGCGGCGAGGTGGCGGTTCGCAGAATTCACGCAGAAAGCAGAATTCACTAAGATAAAGGGCCGACAATATCCAGCGATGAGCGTTAGCTCTTAGTGCGCATCACTAATTGAAATCAAGAGCCGATTTCTTGATCTGCACCCGCAGCGTCGCTTTCGGAGGTAATATCGCACTGCAGCTCTGGCATAAGTGCAGTTATCTCGCTACGGTTATCTTGCGTGCTGCAAACCGACGTCGCGCAACTTTGGGGAGTTCGCATGAAGCCGTCGACCGAACTGCCTACGACAGGCCATCGGCTGCTGCGAGGAACGCGGCCAGGCCTGCGCAGAACCTTCGACGAAGTGCCCGACGCGTCCGGCGCCACGTCCGTTGCCGGCGGCCGGGTTCATGGCCTCGCCGAGGCGATAATGCACGTCAACGCGGACCTGGATCTACACGCGACCCTTGAGGCCTTGGTGACGTCGGCGATGGCGTTGACTGACGCGAAGTACGGCGGTCTGGGTGTGTGGGGACCCGACGGATGCTTCGATGAGGTCATTCCCGATGGCGCTGGGACGGCGAGACCGGCGGGGGTCAGTCGTAGGCTGACGGGCCGGGGTCGGATCGACCGGCTGCGGCACGAAGAACTATCGCGACATTCGCAATCGACAGGTCTTCCGTCCCGCGAGCCGGCGACGACCACGTTTCTCGGTGTCCAGATTCGGGTGCGTAACGAGGTGTTCGGAGCGCTCTACCTGACTCAGAAGCGGGGTGGTGGAGACTTCACGAAAGTCGACGAGGTGAACATCCGGACGTTCATCGCGGCGGCCTCCACCGCAGTCGATCACGCACGCATGCACGAGAAGGCCCGGGTGCGTTTGGCCTGGAACCAGATCAGCAGTGAAATTCGCACCGAGTTGATGGCCGGGCCTGGAACGCTCTGCGCCTTCGCGATGATCGCACGTGGTCTGGTCGGACTGACCGATGCCGACATGGTGTTGGTCGCCCGGCCCTTGGTCGTCGACCAGCCCCCTGACGCAGTCAGCGAACTGGTCATCGCAGCGGCCGAAGGCGATTCTTCAGTGGCGAGTCTGCTGGGCAGGGTCATAAGCATTGGGCAAGTCGCTCGAGGCCACACATATGCCGATCTACGGCCCCTACGTCGCAGCAGGCTGGATCTGTGTGCGGTCGTGGGTCAGGCCGGCGTCGACGGCCCGGCCATGATTGTGCCCCTTGCTACAGATCAGACATTTTGCGGGTTGTTGGTGGTGTCACGGCTGGCTGGGAGGAGCTCGTACACGCAGGAAACGTTGGCACTCGCGTCAGATTTCGCGGACCAGATTGCGCAGGGGATCTCGATGGCGGCTGCTGTCGACCGGGGCCGTGAACTCGAGGTGTTGGCCGATCGTGAGCGCATTGCACGCGTTCTTCACGACCATGTGATCCAGCGGATTTTCGCGGCCGGAATGAATGTGCAAGGTACCTTGCAACGTGCTCAGTCCCCGGTCATTCGGCGTCGTTTGACCGAGACGACGAATGACCTGCAGGACATCATTCAAGAAGTTCGCACGACCATCTTCGACCTGCAGCCTGACAGTCGTGGATCCACGCGGCTGCGACAGCGGGTTCATGAAGTGATCGACCAGCAAACCCGAGACTTCGCCGGCCGGACCTTTGTCCGGATGTCTGGCCCGATGTCGGTGGTGACGCCCAGGCTGGCAGAGCATGCGGTGGCCGTTGTGCGCGAGGGCGTGACCAACGCGGTGCATTACGCCGAGGCCGAGACGATAACCGTGAGCATCTCCGTCGACGACGATCTTGTCATCGAGATCGTCGATGACGGTATCGGTATGGACGGCGATGTGACCCCCAGCGGCTTGACCAATCTGCGCGGTAGGGCGCACGAGCTCGGTGGGGACCTCGCACTCACCGCCAATGCAACGGGCTCGGGCGTCGCGCTGAAGTGGTGGGCGCCTTTCGATCAGTGACCGGACTCCGTCAGCGTTCTCGGCTTCTACGGTCGGCGGTGAGCTTGGATGCATAGATCCCGGCTTGGGTCCGGCGTTCCATTCCCAGCTTCGCCAACAATCTGGACACGTAGTTCTTCACAGTCTTTTCGGCCAGGTGCATCCGCTCAGCAATCTGCCGGTTCGTCAATCCCTCACCGAGCAGCGTCAGCAGCTTGCGCTCTTGTTCTGTGAGCCCGTCGAGGCGCCCCGCAGAGTTCTGTCCGCTGCGGACACGATCCATCAGGGCCGCCGCTGCGCGATTGTCCAAGAGAGACTTTCCTGCGCCCACATCGCGGATTGCCTTGGTCAGATCCATACCCGTGATGTCTTTGATGACGTACCCGCTGGCGCCGGCCGTGATCGCATCGATCATCGCCTGGTCATCGGTGTACGAGGTGAGCATCAAACACCGGAGACCATCGACTCTGAACAGCAACTCCCTGCACAGGTCTATGCCGCTGCCGTCAGGCATTCGTACATCAAGCACAGCGACATCCGGTTTCAGCGCCGGAATGCGTATCCGCGCCTGTGCGCACGTGCCGACATCGCCGATGACGGAGAGCTCCGCATCGGCGTTGATCAGTTCGATGAGACCACGACGAACGACTTCGTGATCATCGGCCAAAAACACTGAGATGATGGTCTTGCTCCTCGAGAGTGAGTGCGCCTGTATTCTATACTCTCGTACACGAAATTGAAATGCCGCGATATCCAATACCTGATTCGGCCTAGCCGGCATGTCTTCGAGGTACGTACTCTCTCATGATCATGAGGCTGGCGGTCGTCAGTATCGTCTAGGTTCATTCATAGGTTCTTTTCGCTAAATACCGAACGCCCGGCGTGGATTATGTTCAGCACAAGGGCCATTCGTCCTCCCATCCGTGTGACTTTGTGCCCTGGTACACCGAAGCGGCAAAGTGGTCTACTGACTGTGCTACGTCATCTCCAAATGAGCAAGACGATACAGAAGCGGAGAACGAACGCATGTGGGATTCTTTTTGGGACTTCATCTGGTACACAATCGTAGTTTTCGCATTCGTCGCCTATCTGGTGATCTTGTTCCACGTCATTGGTGATCTGTTTCGTGACAACACGACATCAGGCTGGGTGAAGGCCGCGTGGATCTTGTTCCTGGTGTTCATCCCCTACATCGCCTTGTTCGTCTATCTCATCGCCCGTGGTGGTGGTATGGCCGAACGGTCCGTGGAGGCGCACGAGGCAGCCCGGAAACAAGCGGACGAGTACATCAGACGGACGGCCGGAACGTCGGCTGCGGACCAGATTTCGACCGCGAAGGGGTTGCTCGACGACGGTGTGATCGACCGGGCCGAATTCGAGCAACTGAAGAGTGCGGCAATGAGCGCGTAGATCAAGGCCCGGACCGGCTGTCATCGCCCCGTACTCGAAGCAACGCACTCAACCCCGAACGCACTGTAGGCATCCACGATCGACGAACCACTTGATGGAGAAACCAAATGACTTCGACCGAGCGAACAACAGCCCATGACTACGACCGCCATCCAGTGAGGGAGGGATTTGCCGCCGGGACGAACTTCGCAGCCGCGACGCTACTTTTGGTCGTCTCGATTCTGGGTGTGCTTCAAGGGATCTCAGCTCTGGCAAATGATGAGATATTCGTCGCCGGCATCGACTATGTCTACAAGTTCGATCTGACCACCTGGGGTTGGATCGTGCTCATCCTCGGCCTTGTCGGGCCAGTGATCGCGTGCGGGATGTACACCGGGGCTGTGTGGGCACGAGTCGGTGCGGTCATAATCGCGGCGGTGTCCATCATCGTCAATTTCCTCTGGTTGCCGTACTACCCGATCTGGTCACTTGTGTTGATCGCTCTTGACGCGGTCATCATTTGGGCCGTTGCCACGTGGAGCCGCGATCGCGCGGATGGCGTGTGAACGCCGGCTTTCGTCGGGGATGTCGCCGTGAGCGCGAAGAAGCGAAAGTCACGGTCGGCGCTGGTCGAGCCAGGCGGACCTCATGCAGACGGTCCTCGGTTGATGAAGAACAAGGAATACCGGCACCTCATCCGGCCGCTGCACGGAGAGCTCGTCCAACTCCAGGAATGGGTGAAATCGACCGGGTCGCGGGTGTGCATCGTCTTCGAGGGCCGTGACACCGCAGGGAAGGGTGGTGTCATCAAGGCCATGACAGAGCGGGTGAGCCCGCGTGTGTTCCGGGTCGTGGCGCTGACGGCTCCGACCGATCGCGAGAAATCGCAGATGTACATCCAGCGGTATCTGCCACATCTACCTGCTGCCGGCGAAGTCGTCATCTTCGACCGAAGTTGGTACAACCGTGCGGGCGTCGAACGCGTGATGGGCTTCTGTACCGAGGAGGAGGCCCAGCATTTTCTCCAGATCACCCCGATGGTCGAGCACGCCATAGCGAAGTCGGGTGTCATCCTCCTCAAGTACTGGCTCGAAGTGAGTGATTCGCAGCAAACAGCGCGCCTCCGTAGCAGAATCGACGATCCGCGGAAGATCTGGAAGCTGTCGGATCTCGACCTGGACTCGTACAGTCGCTGGTACGACTACTCCCGTGCACGCGATGACATGTTTCATCTGACCGATACCGGTTGGGCTCCATGGTTTGTGGTCAACAATGACGACAAGAAGCGCGGGAGGCTGAACGTCATCAGCCATCTGCTGCAACAAGTTCCGTACGAGCGGATGGAACGCCCTGACGTCACCTTGCCGAAACGGCAAAAGCGCCATGGGTACACGGAACCGACACAACCGTTGCATTGGATACCGACGCCGTACTGACGGCGCGACTCGGAAGGCGCATCGGCACATGGTTGTCATGAGATCGGCTGGACCAGAGGTCGGGTGGTACGCGCAGGAAGCCGACTCCGTGGTCGCGGCCATGGGGTCGAGTCAGGTGGCGGGCATCTCCTCACGTGATGCCGCAGAGCGTCGGTCAGAGGTCGGGCCGAACGAGATCGCTTCCGCGCCGGCTCTGTCACCATGGGCAATTGCGTCGACGCAGTTCAAAGACCTCATGAACCTGATGCTCATCGCGGTGGCGGTGGTCAGCATCGGGATCGGGGAAGTCCCGACCGCGACAGTGGTGGCTGTGCTGGTCGGGCTCAACGTGGTGCTGGGTACCCGCCAGGAGCTGAAGGCTCGCAGCAGTATCGACGCGCTCGCCAAGATGCACACTCCCTCGGCCAGGGCGGTTCGCGACCATACTTTATGTAACCTCGATGCCACAGAACTTGTGCCAGGAGACATTGTTCAACTCGAGGCCGGCGACATCGTGCCGGCGGACGGCCGGCTCCTGACCGCGGCGTCTTTGGAGACGCAAGAGGCCGCGTTGACGGGCGAGAGCGCACCCGTTGCGAAAAATGCGCAATCCCTCAACGCCTTTGATGTGCCGCTGGGCGACCGGACGAACATGGTCTTCCAGAACACGTCGGTCACGCGCGGCACCGCAACCATGATCGTCACCGAAACGGGGATGAAGACGGAGATCGGTCGGATTGCTTCGATGCTGTCGGCGGTCAGCCCTGGCAAGTCGCCGTTGCAACGTGAATTGAACTCCCTGACCAAGGTCCTCGGCGTTATCGCCTGGGCGGCCGTAGCGCTGATCGTCGTCATCGGTGTGGTTCGTGGACAAACTCTGACGACGGTGTTGCTGCTCGGTATCTCTATGGGTGTATCGGCAATACCTACCGGCCTTCCGACCTTTGTGCAGGCCATGCTCGCCTACGGTGCCCGTCAGCTGGCCGCTGTGAACGCCGTTGTGAAGAACTTGACCGATGTCGAGACTCTCGGGGCGACCAGCGCGATCAACTCGGACAAAACCGGCACGTTGACCATGAACCAGATGACTGTCAGAACTCTGTACTTCCACGGCAGGTGGTACACGGTGGAAGGGGAGGGGTACAGCAAGTCCGGGAGAATAGTTCAGGTTGCCGGTGAGGCACCGTCCGACTTCACGTTGTTGGCGTACGGGCTGTGCCTCGACAGTGATGCCACTGTCTCCGATGGGGGAGAAGTCGTCGGCGACCCGACCGAGGCCGCGCTGATCGTGCTTGCCGCCAAGATGGGAGTCGATGGCCCTCGTACGCGGTTGGCGTATCCGCGTCTGGCAGCGGTGCCGTTCGACTCGTCATACAAGTTCATGGCGACCTTTCACGATCTGCCGGCTGGTGGCTCCACGCAGTTCGTCGGATTGGTCAAGGGCGGTCCCGACGTGGTCTTGGCGCGGTGTAGCGGCGCCGTGGGCGCCGACGGACGGCTCGTCCCGATCGCGACGATGCGTGAAGAGTTGTTCAGGGTGAATCGCGAGTTGTCAGAGAAAGGCCTTCGGGTACTGGCCTTCGCAGAAAGACGGCTCGCAGGGCGAAAGGAGGAGGTCCGGTCGAACCCGATGTCGTTCGTGGAAGATCTGACATTTGTCGGAATGGTCGGGATCATCGACCCGCTGCGGCCCGCCGCCGTCGAGGCGGTGCGTACCGCCCAAGCGGCCGGGATCGAAGTCCGGATGATCACCGGTGACCACACGATCACTGCTTCGGCGATCGGCGACGAACTGGGGCTCGGGCCAGGGGCCGTCAGCGGCGCCGAGTTGCTCGCCATGGACGATGAGACTCTGGGCGATAGCCTTCCTCGTCTTCATGTTTTCGGCAGAGTCACGCCTCAGGACAAGCTTCGCTTGGCAAGTGTGATGCAAGAACGCGGTGCCGTGGTGGCGATGACCGGTGATGCAGTCAACGATGCTGCAGCCCTGAAGAAGGCAGACATCGGGGTCGCAATGGGCTCTGGCAGCGAGGTGACCAAGCAGGCCGGCAAGATGGTCCTCACGGACGACAACTTCGGGACCCTGATCACCGCCATCCGACTGGGCCGGGACATCTACGAGAAGATCGTCGCGTACATCCGCTACCAGATGTCGAAACTCTTCTCTCTCGTCCTGCTGTTCCTCGCTGCGAGTGTGTTCAACATCAACGACGGTGTCGCGCTCACCCCCCTCATGGTGCTGTTCCAGCACTTCTTCATCACGCTCTTTCCTGTTGCCGTCATCATGCTCGATCCGCCGTCCCCTGACCTGATGAGCAGACGCCCAAGGGATCCGCGGACACCTATTGCCAACAGAAGAGCCCTGATGCAGTGGCTGTTCTATGGCGTCCTGCAGTTCGCCGTCACCCTTGCCGCGATGTTGCTCGCACCTGGTGAGATGAGTACCTCGGAATCGAGTGTTCCAATGACCACGGCGTTCGTTGTGCTGTCCCTGGGTTCGGTTTTCGCAGGGCTCGTCATGCGCCGCGATCCCGAATCGGGCTGTGCATCACCGATATTGGGTGCACTGAAGATACTGTCGGTACCCGTGATCGTCACGGTCTGTGCCGTCGAAGTCGGATTCCTCCAGGACTTGCTCATGACGGCACCGTTGACGGGTGGGCAGTGGCTGGCCTGTATCGGCTGGGCATTGATCATTCCGGTCGTCGTCGAAGCCGAGAAACTCCTTCGGCGTCGAAGGCGGACGGATCTGCCGCCCGTACTGACCGTCGCCGCGGCGGTCAACCCCCGAAGCGTTCGCTGAGAACCGCGTCATGTCGTGGGTGGCCGGTCTGGCACAGCTTCCGGGAATTGTGACGGCGCGTGGATACCGTCGCGGGTGGTTGCGAGCTGACGTGACCTCTGGGCTCGTGCTCACCGCGCTGCTCATCCCGGCGGGGATGGGGTACGCCGAGGCAGCGGGACTGCCCGCTTATGCCGGCTTGTACGCAACGATCGTCCCTCTTACCGTGTACGCGCTGGTCGGTCCCTCAAAAATCTTGGTTCTCGGCCCTGATTCGTCTTTGGCCCCACTCATCGCTGCTGCGATAATTCCGCTCACCGTCACCGACGACCCCGAGGAAGCCTTGGCCCTGGCCGGCATTCTGGGCGTCCTGGTGGGTGTGATCCTTCTGCTCGGCGGCTATCTCCGACTCGGTTTTGTGACCGAATTGCTCTCGAAGCCCATCAGGCTCGGCTACCTGAACGCCATCGCGCTCGTCGTGATCGTCGGGCAACTGCCCAAACTACTCGGATTCGACGTCGAAGGAACCGGCGTCCTGACCGAGATACGGGAGATCGTTCGAGCAGTGTTCACGGGCGGCATTGATCCCGTTGCTGCCGCGGTGGGACTGTGCTCGCTGACCGTGATTCTTGCGTTCCGGGTATGGCTTCCGGTCGTGCCGGGGGTCTTGGTGGCGGTTGCCGGGGCGATCGTCGTATCCGCGATCCTGGGTTTGCAGGACGAGATCGAGATGGTCGGCGCCCTACCGGAAGGTCTTCCGCTCCCTTCGTTCGACGGAGTCGACTGGGGAGACGTCGGTCGTCTGGTCGGTCCCGCTGCCGGTATCGCTCTGATCGCTTTCGCGGACACGGGTGTGTTGTCGCGTACGTTCGCAGCGCGTCGAGGTGAAGACGTGAACGGCAGCACTGAGATGAAGGCGGTGGGTGCAGCCAACATTGCGGGCGGACTCTTGGGAGGGTTTCCGGTGTCGGCCAGTGGCTCTCGGACCCCGGTGGCCGAACAGAGCGGCGCCAAAACCCAACTGGCCTGTGTAGTGGGTGCAGCTGCGGTACTACTCTTCATCCTGCTTGCGCCCGGGGTGACCTCCTATCTTCCCGACGCGGCCCTCGGCGCCGTAGTCATCGTGGCAGCCACGGCCTTGATCGATGTAGGCGGCATGGTTCGTCTGTGGCGGATGAGCTCGGTCGAATTCAGCCTTGCCGCCGCGGCGTTTCTCGGTGTGGCACTTGTCGGGGTGCTACAGGGAATACTGGTCGCGATCGGCTTGTCGTTCGTGGCTGTGGTGGCGCGCGCCTGGCAGCCATATCGCACTGAACTGGTGCAGACGGAGAGTCGTCCGGGTTTCCACGACGTACAACGCCATCCGGACGGCCGGCGTATCCCTGGGCTGATTCTGGTGCGGTTCGATGCCCCGCTCTTCTTCGCGAACGGCGAGATCTTCGATCAGTATGTACGCACACTCGTGATGCAGGCAGCGGAGCCCGTCGAGTGGGTGATCATTGCGGCAGAACCGATCACCGGCCTCGACACCACGGCCGTCGACGAACTCGTCGACCTCGATACGTACCTGGAGACGAAAGACATCCGACTGGTATTCGCCGAGATGAAGGGCCCCATCAAGGACCGTCTCATCCGATACGGCCTGAGCGACAGGTTCGATGCATCGCACTTCTACCCGACGCTGGAATACGCGGTACAGGCGTACGCCGACAGAACAGGTCGCACCTCCGACTCTGCGGACCGGCCATGATCAACCGGCGGAAGGATGCGGTCTTGTTCGAATCGGCAGGCAGCCGTTGGTGGGCACGAGCAGCGTTCCTGTTCGCGTTCTTGACCGCTGCGGTGCCGCTGCTGTGGGCAGGTGTTGCGAGCACGATGGGTGTCCTGCTGGTCAGTGTCGGTACGGTCGTGGTGACGGTTGCGGGGTTGTACTGGGTCCTGGCCAGCCGGGGGATCCTGCGGTGGGTGTCGGCTGTGATCGTGCTGATCGCCCCCCTCGTCATGCTGATCGTGTTCATCCGTGCCGAGTTGTTGGCCGCGGTGATGTCTGCCTGCGTCTTGGCCCTGTCGGCGGTGTGCTGTGCGAGGGCTGCCTTGCACAAGCCGTTGTCGGACAAAAACATCGCGCCGTCTGTTGCCCGGGCCGAGAGGCCATTTTTCATCATGAACCCTCGTTCGGGGGGCGGGAAGGTGGCCAAGTTCGACCTCGAACGTAAGGCCGAGGACCTCGGCGCCGAGGTCGTGCTGTTAGGTCCTGCCACGGTGGACGTCACCGCATTGGCGCAGGACGCTGTTGAACGCGGCGCTGATCTGCTCGGCGTGGCCGGTGGTGACGGAACGCAGGCCCTCGTAGCCGCGGTGGCCGCCGAGTGCGGAGTGCCGTTCGTGGTCATCAGTGCGGGAACTCGCAACCATTTCGCCATGGATCTGGGACTCGATCGCACCGACCCGAGCCTTTGCCTCGATGCCTTGCGCGATGGCGTGGAGGTGTCGGTTGATCTGGGGCGGATCAACGGCAGGCCTTTCGTCAACAATGCGTCGTTTGGTGTATACGCCGAGATCGTACGAAGTCCTGCTTACCGAAATGACAAGGCGGGAACCGTTCTATCCGCTATCCCGGACCTTCTCGCAGAGCACACCGGCTCGCGATTGACTGCTCGATTCGGTGGTGTGCAGGTTACCGGTCCGCAGGCAGTCTTGGTGAGCAATAACCCCTACGGCACCGGAGATCTGGCAGGACTGAGCCGGCGAGCGAGGCTCGACCGCGGCGTTCTCGGAGTGGTGACGCTGTCGGTCGCCAACACGCGACAGGCGGTGGGGTTGCTGCGCCGCGCAAAGATTCGAGGTCTGACCCAGCACACCACCGTCGAGGCCGTCGTCGAAGCCGATACAGCCGAAGTCCCTGTGGGTGTGGATGGAGAAACGTTGATGCTGACTTCTCCGGTGCGATGCACGATCGAGCCGGGGGTACTTCGCGTCAGGCTGCCGCGAAACCTGCCCAATCTCCGTCCTGCTGAACCTCCGATCGACTGGGTTCGGCTGAGCCAACTGGCATGGCACCGTGGGCGGCGGCGTGCGTCCTGACTCGATTTTTAACTGGTCATGCATCTCGTGGTCTACGGGCACAAGAGAACAATGTGAGGATGTGGAAGATGGGTGACAAGTTGGACCCAGAGCACCAGAGCATCGCGAAAGTTGTTCAGGGCCTCATTGATTGCCATCCTGGAACCTCGACGGCGGACATGGAAAGCCTGGTCTGGTCCATTCACGAGCGTTTCGCGCACGCGCGGGTTCGTGACTTCGTACCATTGTTGGTCGAACGCAGCGCCCGGGAGGCCTTGGCGAAGGTGTGATCGACGGCGTACCTACCGTACGAGGACGAGCCAGGCGATCACTCGCGCAGACTGGGAGGATGGATGACCGACAAGTCGCCCTCGGAGGGTTCTGGGCAGCTGACGAGCTCGAATCGCGTACTCGCGTTGCTCCTGGCCATGGCCATGTTCGTCCTGGTCGTCGACACCTCGCTGATGAATGTCTCGATATCGTCGGTGGTCCGCGACCTCGACACCACAGTCAGTGGAGTGCAAGCAGCAATCGCGTTGGAGGCCCTGGTGTCGGCCGCATTCATTCTGATCGGCGGTAAAGTCGGTGATCTCATCGGCCGGAGAAGGGCCTACGTGCTGGGGTTGCTCGGGTACGCCATCGGGGCCTCGGCCATGGCGTTCGCACAGACCCTGACCGCAATCGTCATCTTCTGGGCGATTCTCGGCGGAATCGGTGCCTCACTTCTCCTCCCCGCCATGCAGTCGCTCATCCACGGCAACTTCCACGGAGCCGCTCAGAAGAAGGTCTACGCGCTGGTCGGCGCGGCCGCAGCGATAGCCGCCGCCATCGGCCCCCTTCTCGGAGGCTTCATCACCACCTTCCTCTCCTGGAGAATCGGTTTCGTACTCGAGGTGGCCATAATCGCGATCGTGCTGTCGGGCATGAGTCTGGTCAAGGACGTGCCGTACACCGGACCCAAGAGTATCGATCTCGTTGGTGCAGCGCTGTCAGTCATCGGCATGGGAACAATCGTGTTGGGCGTCCTGGTGTGGCAAGAAGGGGGCGAGGCGGTCGGACTCCTGCTGGCGATCGGCGCGCTGTCGCTGGCAGGGCTCGCGTACTGGCTCGTCAGGCGCACACGTGAGGAAAAGTCGACGCTACTCGACCCCGACCTGTTCCGCTCAGCAATGTACCGGCTGGGAATTTCGGCACAGATGCTCCAGCAGATCGCGCTCGGTGGGACGATGATTGTGCTGCCCATCTACTTGCAGATGGTGCTCGAGTACAACGCGATGCAGGCCGGCCTGTCGCTGGCGCCGTTGTCGCTGAGCATGTTTGCTGTGGCACTGCTCGCGGGTAAGAAGAGCGGTAGTCGGTCGCCGAGCAGCATCATCCGATGGGGTTTCGTACTGTTGATCATCGGAACCGTAGCGCTGATTCCCATCGTGCCTCGTGCGGAATTCGGGTGGGGGCTCATGATCCCACTGGTGATCATGGGCTCTGCACTGGGACTCCTGGTGTCACAGCTGAACAACTACACGTTGGCACCGATTCCCGAAGATCGGATCAGTGAGGCCGCCGGGGTCAACTCAGCAGCGGGGTCATTCGGCTTGTCATTCGGACTGGCGGTCGCGGGCGCGATCATGCTGGCAGCGATGAGCATTGCCTTCACCACCCTGACCGAATCCAGTAGTGTTCTGCCTCCTGCGGAGCAACAACAGGTCGCGCAGGCCCTCGAAGACGACGCTGAGCTGATGAGTAACAGCCAGCTCGAACAACTGCTCGTCGAGCAGCCGGCGAGTATCCGGGACGAAATAGTCCGTATCAACACCGACGCGCGGCCCCTGGCCCTGCAGATCGCTTTGCTCATACCGCTATTCGCCGGTCTCGTCGGTACGGTCATTTCGACGCGAATGTCAAAGATCCACCGGATTCAGTCGCCACCATCGAGTGCGGGGCCGCTGTGATTGGTCTCGATCGTCAGGGCGCGGCAGTGAGAGTGGATACCGCGAAGAAGAGCACAACGCCTGCCAACAGTGAGGCCGTCACGACAATCCATGCGAAGAAGAACACCTCGTCTCGTTTGAGTCGGCGATGATGGCTTGCATTACGTCGGGGTTCACCCATGCCGCGTTTCATGAGACATCGCGGTCAACATCGGATGCCGGACGGGCAGGCTGCGCGAAGGCCTCAGGAAAATCGGCGATGAGGGCATTCATCAGTCGGTATACTTCTTCGAGCTCACGTCGTTTGAGGAAAACAACACCAGGTATATTCGAATCATTCGTTTCGAGTTTGAGTACAGCAACCCATCGTTTCAATTCAGTGAAGAGATAACGGGCCTGTTCGACCTCAGCAGCAACGTGAATCACGGTAGCCATGCTGCTCAACCTTTCGCCGTCGAGTCATATATATTGAGTTGTTTTTGCGGTGGAGAGCGTCGAAAAGTGCTTCTTGTGTAGCTGATTCGGAGCGCCGCAGCGGTCGGCAAGGACTGAGTCGGCGATCGCCGTATCGAGGCGTTCTGAGGTGCTCCACCCCTCTCGTCCGGGCCGTCGCGTGGCCCGTCCGTGTGGAACAAAGGTGAGATTAGGACGCAGTCGGGAACTCGGGTGCAGCGTCCTCGACGCCCTTAGCGGGCGCACTTATGGGACGTTGGTGATCGCCCTCTAACGACCAAAAATGGCTGATATGAAATACATGGTCAGCCTGAAACGATCGTCACCTGCAAATTGTATACTTCGATGCTGTCTGGTCGCCCAGCTTTGGCAGAAGGAATCTTTTGATGATTGCCGGAGTACCTAAAGCTGGATGGCGTTGTCAGCTCTCG
Source organism: Williamsia limnetica (assembly GCF_003217475.1). Taxonomy (GTDB): domain Bacteria; phylum Actinomycetota; class Actinomycetes; order Mycobacteriales; family Mycobacteriaceae; genus Williamsia; species Williamsia limnetica. Next base: position 16,342 of record NZ_QJSP01000005.1, read on the forward strand.
GCAAGTACGTGCACCGGTGCGGTCTTACTACGGAGGCGGGTGATTTCGGCGCGCGCTTGCAGAACATCGTCACTGTCGTGTCCCTTGCTGATCGCTAGGTCCGACAGTAGGTCTAGAGCGCCTCGGATGATGTGTCGTCGCGTCTTTCGTTCGGCGCGATCGGCTCCGGCTTTCACGTATTGACGCTGTTGACGCCATCCGGCAGCGGCGGTCACCTCGTCATCCGTGAGGACTCCGGACTCGACTTCGGGTGCAAGGACATCACGGACGAAGTGCGCCTCGCGCGGATGGGCCCAGACGAACGCGATCCAGAGGGCGGTCAGTGCGAAGATGGCATCGCCAAGCATGATGACGAACACCAGCAGCCCGGTGCCGCCGGCGATGGCGAGCATCGAGTCCCAGACTCCATGGACGACGACCGGCACGACGATCAGTGCGAGTCCTCTGGCGATGCGTCGGGGTTGAGCGGGTGTGCCGATGAGATAGATGACTCCAGCGCAGAACAGGGCGGTGAACAGTGGGTGCGAGATGATGTCGGAGTAGATGCGGGTGGCGATTGATTCCACCAGTCCGTCGGTCTGGTGTGCCCCGAAACCCTCGGTGGCACCGGCTACCGAATACAGCAGGTCCTCGCTGGTCTGAAACCCGAGCCCGATGAATGCGCCTAGCAGCAGGCCGTCAGTCGCGGTGCGAACCAGCCGAGGCGCTAGTGCGAGGAGCACCACGATGCCAACACCCTTCGCTGTTTCCTCGACGAAGGGCGCTGACAGGCCCGCATGCCAGTCCTGTGCCCAGACCTGGCCGAAGAGTTTCCCGTAGAGCGATCCGAGTGCGGTGTTGGCGGTCACGGCTATGGCAAAAGCCGCCGCCGTTGCCCCCCATACGAATGCGGTGATCACCAGCGAGATCGGCTGACGTTCGTATCGGTCCACGAAACGGAACCACCAGCCCCACACCAGAGCGCTGACGACACCGACCACGCTGGCGATCAGCAGGGCGCGCCCGAAGTACCCCGACAGGGGTGAGAACATCTGCCAGCCTTTGACTACGCCGGTTCCGCAAAGCCATAAGAACATCCAGAAGACGATGTTGCGGGGCTGAAAGAAATGGAATTTCTCGCCCCACGCCGTGGTCTCCAGTGCACGTGCCCGGGCGTCGAGCGTGGGGGTACTCACGAGGCACGTCCTTCGGTTGCGCCGATGCTCGAGATCATGTCGGCGATCTCTGCACTGCGGTCGGTGATCTGGTCAGGGGGACCGACCACTTGCACGTTGACGCCGGTGTCGTCGACGACGAATGACGTGATGGAGCCGGCGCTGCTGGGGGTGTTGAAGGTGATCTGCACTCCGATCAAACCGGCATCGGTGGCAAGGGGCTGGCGTGAGCCTGACATCGCGAGCACCGATTTGCCGTTGGTGGCGGTGTCAACCGCGTCGATCTGCGTGAGTAATTCGTCGGGCGTTCCGGTGAACGAGTCGGCCGTGACGGTGAGAACGATGTTGCCGCGGGTTAGTTCGACGGAAGGGACCGTATCCGATGCGCTACGTTCACCGACGCGAAAGCCACTGGCAATGTTCCAGTCGGTAGCCGGCACGAACGAAAGTGTCGGCGTGATTGCGAGTTGGTCACCGGTGACGGCTGGGTCATCGCTCGAGGCAGCGGAATCGATGGCCGGGACAATGACGGTCCACAGCAACCAGACCAGGAGGATCGCTGCTGCGTGCGGGAACACGCGCGTGTCGAATCCGAGGAACCGGTGATCGGCCGGAGGGCGTCGGCGGTGCGGACTGGGTTGGTGCCGCGGACCGGTACCGGTTGAGGTGCTCAAAGCCACCCTCCTGGTGGTTGAAGTTGAGAGTAACTATATGCAGAGTTGTGTCGAGCTGGCGCAGTGGTCGGGATACCGCATCTGGTCGAGACTTCTGGGAAAAGGCTTCTGCCCATGGGGCGAGTCAAAGGTCCAGCAGTCGTAGATGCCAAGTCGATCTCGGGGTCTCAGAGCGCAGGCGGGAGGCACAGACTGTGCACAGCGCCCGACGAAGAGAATTGCAGCACAATTGGGTTCGTTTCGAGGGCATCGAAAGGGCTGTTCCGGTCGGGATAGGGCCGTTTCCGTATCGGGCGCCGCCCTTCGGTCGCAAAGACTGGCTCAGCCGTTCAGGCGTGCGGTTGACCTGACGGTGCAACCGGCAGGGTATAGTTAGGCTCTCTTAACTTCGAAGGATGAGGCTGTTTGTGAACCCTGTGTTGAGTCGCCGCGCGATGTTGTCGGTCACCTTTGCCACGGCAACGGGATTTGTGCTCGCAGGGTGCGGCCAGAATTCGAGCGACCCCGCGTCGCCCGACGCAAACCGCGGCGAGGGCGAACCGAACGCGTTCCCGGTGACGATCGATCACAAGTTCGGATCCACCACGATCGACCGGGCGCCCCAGCGCATCGCTGCGGTGGGCATCGGCGATGCGGACGTGTTGCTCTCGCTCGGATTGACTCCGGTGCTTGTTCCGGTGTGGAAGGGGTCGACCGATGACGGGATCGGTGTCTGGGCGGACTCCAGCGTTACGGGCGCAGAACCAACACCGTTGGCCAACGCCACCACTGAGTTCGATATCGAGACCATTCTTGCGTCGGCGCCGGATGTGATCATCGCGGTCAACAATGCGATCGACGAAGAGCTCTATGCTCAGCTCAGTGCTATCGCGCCCACTGTCCTGCATGCTGCCGACCAGACTGACTGGGTGCTCCCGTGGCAGGAAGTGACCACCAGAATTGGTACAGCAGTTGGATTGGCTGCCCGCGCCGGCGAGGACGTGCGCGAGATCGAGGAGCTGATCGTTCGCACGCGCACCGAAAACCCGCAGTTCGAAGGCAAAACAGCAGTGCTGGTGATCCGCTGGAGCGATGGAATGCTGCGCGCATTCAGCCCCGAGGCCGCACGTTCGCAGCTGCTGACCCAGTTGGGATTTGCTGCCCCTGCGGGGTTGAGAGATCGGTTCGCCGGCAAGCTGAATTACGAGATCGCAGCCGAGAACTACGACATCCTCGAGTGCGACTATCTGGTCTTCGACAACTACGACAAGTCCCGTGCCGACATGGAGGCGCAAGCGACGTTCACCAGTCTCGAGGTCGTCGAGTCCGGTCGTCTGATCGCCCTGGATCCCATTGTCAGCGACGCGGTTTCCATGCCGAATCCACTGACGATCCCCTTTGTCTTGGATGATTTGGTTGCGAAGATCAATGCCGCGGGTGCGCCGCGATAACGCTCGATCGACCCGACCACACCCACAGTCCCGCCGCCGAGGCAGCAACTCCGGTCGCCACCAGCAACCACGGTGTGGCCGGTACGGCGTGGCCGTTGTCGACGAGGTCGTACACGCCGCCGACGGTGACGGTTCCGAGAAGCGCAAGAGTGCCGCCGATGGTGTTGAGCATGCCGTAATGCGCTCCGAGGTTGTTCTCACGACCCAAGATCGCGATCGTGTCGCGCATGGGTGGGACCATCAGCATCTGGCCCAGATGCAACACCGCGATCCACATGGCGAGACCCACGATCTGGGTGGAATACGACGCTGGTGCGATCACGCCCGTGGCCAGTGGAGCGAGGAATGACGCAGCGATCAGCAACAGTCCGATGGTGATCGCCCGCCGATGTCCCAACCGATGGGCAACCGACACCGTGGGCCCCTGGCCGACGATCACCAACACCGCGCCGCCGACATAGAACCAGCCCAGTGACGACTGCGAGCCGATTCCACGGTCGAGTTGTTCGGGCAGCATGAGGTACAGCTGACTGTAGGCCGCCAGCTGGACGCTGCAAAGCGCCGCGAACAGCAGGAAAGGCCTGTTGCTCAACACACTCCGCCACACAGTGCGCAAACTGTGGGTCACGGCCGGTACGTCGGGCAACCGGCCGTCAATGCCGCCGGTGGGCCGCTCGAAGTAGCGATAGAAACCGACCCACAGCACAGCAAACAACACTGCTGCGGCCGACGCCGTCCACGAGAACGGAACCACCAGCAAGGCTGCCCCCAGCGCCGGCCCAATGACGGTGCCCAGTCGGCTGCACATTTGTTCCAGAGCAAACAACTCCGTCCGCCGCATCACCCCGGCCTCTTCGAGACCACGTCCGTACACCGCGTTCGCAGACTCCACCGCAGGAGCAAACAGCGCCGCGGCAAAGCCCACCAGCAGTATCCCGGCGATCACGAGGGCCACGCTCTGAGCCAGTCCCAGCAGCAGGAAGCCTGCAACTCGAATGGCGATGCCCACGAGAATGACCGGCCGCGTGCCGAATTTGTCGGCGAGGCTTCCGCCGAGGAAGAACATGCCCTGCTGGCTGAACATTCGCAGCCCCAACACCAGGCCGACGATCCACGCCGCGAAGCCGAGATCCTGTGACAGATGCACTGCCAGAAAGGGAACGACGAGGTAGAAGCCGATGTTGAACAGCACCATCGAGACAAGTAGCAGCCTGACCACGGGAGGCGCAACGCGCAGCTTCGCGATCGTCTTGCTACCAGGAAAGAATCGCGCGCTGAGCACCACAGTCGAGACCCTATTGCCCGCAACGCCGCCAATGGAAATCGCTAGGCAGGGAAATCCGCGCCGCGGGAGAGAGTTTCGTTTGCCCGGATGTCTGCCAACGCTTCCTCCAGGGTGTCGGTCACGGCGTCAAAACCGCCGTTGCCCAGCACCAGCCGCCGGGGTGGAGGGTGCTGGGCCATTGCTGCGATCACCGCACGGGCACCGCGGCGCGGATCGCCGGGCTGCGCACCGTCAATGTCCACGAACGCGGAGCGGACCTGCTCTAGCATCTCGTGGTACTCCACGATCGGCTCTGACACCGGCTCGTCGGCGAAGCCGGCGTACGCGTTCGTGCGCGACGCCCCCGGTTCGACTGCCAGCACGGAGATCCCCTGTGCGGCGACTTCGGCGCGCAGCGTCTCGGTGACTGCTTCGACGGCGAACTTCGTCGCGCTGTAGTAGCCGAATCCGGTCGCCGCCACGATCCCGGCCACCGATGAGACGTTCACGACCCACCCGTTGCCGCGAGCGCGCATCCCCGGTAGCACCGCGCGCGTCACGGACAACACAGCGAAGAAGTTCAGCTCGAACATCGCCCGCACCGAAGACTCGGTCATGCCCTCGATCGATCCGAACCACCCGCGGCCGGCGTTGTTGACCAGCACGTCGATACCGCCGTAGTGCTGTTCGGCGGCGCGCACCGCGCGCTGAACCTGCGCGCTGTCGGTGACATCGAGCGGCACGACGAGAACACGGTCACCGTACTGCTCGGCCCACGTCGCCAGCTCCTGCGGACGACGGGACGTGAGCACCACGCGGTCCCCCGTCTCCAGCGCCGCCTCGGCGAACGCAACACCGAAGCCGCCGGGCGTGCCTCCTGTGATGAACCATCGCCGTGTCATGGCTCGATCACCAACCGGCTGATCAGCGCGCCGTCCAACGTGAAGCGATAGTGCAGGTCGGCGACCCCGCCGGGGAAGTTGCCCTCCAGGTGCTGCCCGAGGTCGACGGTCGTGGCGGTCGTGGTCGCGCCGGTGAACTCGGATGTGTAGGTGTACTCACTGACCGAGCCGGCCAGCCAGGCTCCTATCTCTTCGTGGCCCGTGTAGTCGCGGCCCTCATCGGTCACGACGGCGGCGGCGGAGAGGGTGGCGAGCGCTCGGTCATCTTCTCGGTTGTCGAGCGCGGTCATAAACGTTTTCACGGTGTTCGGGAGTGCATCCCATTCTGTTGTCATGGCACCACGGTGGAACTTTCCCTAAGGGGAAAGTCAACCCGGGGTGCGCTGTTGACCTTGCCCCAGGGGGACACTGCAGGATGCTCTTACACCGGTAACGCGCAGAGGAGGACGCCGTGAGCGCACAGGTCTCGATTGGTGACTTCGCAGTGATGACCAGCCTGAGCAGGAAGGCGCTCCGGCACTACCACGAGATCGGCATCCTCGAACCAGCCCACATCGATGCCCACACGGGCTACCGCTTCTACGACACCAGCCAGGTCGATCATGCGCACATCATCCGGCGGTTCCGTTCTCTCGGTATGTCCATACCCGACATCAAAGCGCTGCTGAGTACGGACGACCCCGCCACTCGCACCGAGATCATCACGACTCATCTCGAACAGATGGAAATGCAGCTGCAGCAGACTCGAGACACTGTCGGCGCGCTGCGTGAGCTGCTGTCTCCGGTGCACACCCCGGCCTTCGTGGCGGTGCGCCACGAACCGGCACTCGCGGTGTGGTCGATTGGCGCCACCGTCGAGGCTTCCGAGATCGACATCTGGTTCGCGGCGACGCTGATGAAACTGTGGGACGCAGTGGCCATCGCCACAAGGGCGCCGTCCACGGTAGTGCCAGGCGGCCTCTATGACCGAGAGCTCTTTCTCGAATCACGTGGTAGAGCAACCCTTTTCGTCCCTGCGCCGCACTCAGTGGAACCTCCGGAGGGCGTCCGCGCCGAGGTCCTACCCCCGGCCGAATTTGCGGTACTCACCCACCCCGGCGGCCACGAAGGCATCGACCGCAGCTACGCGGCCCTGGGCACCTACGCAAACGAGCACCTGATCAGCCACCAGGGGCCAATCCGCGAACACTACTTCGGTGGCACGCCCTCAGCGCCAACACAGTTCACCGCCACCGAAATCTGCTGGCCGATCTTCAGCACCACTCCTGCGCCGCAGTGACAGCAGCACGTCCCGCAGTCACCGCTTCCGGCGTGGATGGTGCATGACCAGTAGGTCACCGTTGCGTAATGCTTTTCACGAGTAGGTCGATGATCTCTCGTTGTTCGGTTTCGTCGCCGGGATGGGTCAGTAGACCTTCGACCACGAACGCGATGATGTGGCTTGCGGGCTGCGCATCCTCAGGTGGCAGGTCAGCACGGGTGAGGGCGTCGGCCGTTGCGTGAAAACCGTTGTGCCAATTGTGGATCACCGGCGAGGTGGAGCGTCGCGAATGGACAGTGTCGACGAGGTTGCGCAAGGGTGACAACTCACTGACCGCGAACATGATCTTGTCCGCCAGGGGACGCTGTGCCACCGGCTCGTATCGCGCCATCGCCTCGGCCAGCAGTTGCTCGAGTACTGCCACCAGTAGATGGTCTTTGTCCGGGAAGTACCAGTAGACGGTGTTGGCGGTGACTCCGGCATCGGCCGCGATCTTGGACAGTGCTGTGTCGTCGTAGCCGTTGGCCACAAAGCGCAGACGGGCGGCGGCGATGATCTCGTCCCGTTTTTCTGCCCGTGCTTGTGGACGACGGTTGGCCGGCATGCGAACACCTTACTTGATTGGCGTTCAAGAAGGCGCTACTATTCTTGAACACCAATCAAGAAGATGGGGGCGCGCCGTGTCGAGTGGTAGTGAGTACGCCAAGACCGAAGAGTTCTTCTCCAGCCGCGGGGTCAGGTGCGCTGCGACGGTGTACCGACCGAGTGCACCCGTGGGTCGGGTGCCGGTGGTTGTGATGGCTCACGGCTTCGCCGGAACGCGGGGGATCCGGTTGCCGTCCTACGCGGAGTCCTTCGCCGCTGCGGGATACGCCGTGGTCCTGTTCGACTACCGCTACTTCGGCGACAGTGAGGGTGAGCCCCGCCAATTGCTCGACGTGCGAGCGCAACTCGATGACTGGCGAGCCGCGATCGGTTTTGCCCGGTCTCTGCAGTGCGTTGATGGCGACCGCGTCGTCGCGTGGGGCACGTCGTTTGCCGGAGGTCATGTGTTGACGCTGGCCGGCCGTGGTGAGCGGTTGGCGGCAGTGATCGCTCAGGTTCCCCACGTCAGTGGACCGGCGGCGGTGCGAGCCACCGGTCTGCGGCAGGTGCTGCGGCTCGCGCCGGTGGGTGTGGCCGACCTCGTGGGAGCGTACTTTCGGCGGCCGCCACGCTACGTCGCGGCGGTCGGAGACAACAATGCGGTGGCGGCCCTCGCTGCGCCCGGCGCGATGGCCGGGTTCGAGCGACTGATTGCCGAATCAGGCCTGAGACGTGGAGATTACCCGGAGACAGTGGCGGCGCGGATCCTGGTGAAGATCGGGCTCTATTCTCCTGCCCGAACGGCCCGGAAGATCATGTGTCCAGCGCTGATCCAGGTGGCTACGTTGGACAACATCGCGCCTGCTGTGGCCGCGGCGAAAGCTGCCGCGAAGATTCCGCGGTCGACGCTGCGGCGCTATGAATGCGGTCATTTCGATCCCTATGTTGACCCCGACTTTCCCCGAGTGGTCGCAGACCAACTCCAATTCCTGACCGAGACTGTGCCCGTCGGCGCCAGGCAGGTGTCCCAAAGGGATTGACAGACAAGACTGCGCGCGCAGCTGAGGCCGCAGGGCATTCCGATTGAATCGGACCGGAACTGTCGGGTGGGGGCCGCGATCGACGTGCAGACTCAACTGAGAAAGGGGTCGCCGTGATCACTGAGCTGAACAAGTTACTCGAGGGCGTCGAGACGCATCTGTGCGAAAGCCTCGACATTCCTGCGCTGGCGAACAGCCTGGGCACGACTGAATACCACTTGCGGCGGATGTTCTCATCGCTGACGGGTATGCCGCTGTCGGAGTACGTCCGGCGGCGGCGGATGACCGTCGCAGCGGCCGAGGTGGTCGAGGGTGCGCCGCTACTGGATGTCGCGGTCAGGTTCGGGTACAGCTCCGCTGAGGCGTTCGGCCGGGCATTTCTGGCCGTGCACGGTGCCGGCCCGGGTGAAGTGCGCAGGAACGGCGGCCCCCTTCGGTCACAACCAAAACTCAGGCTCCGCCTGACCGTCGAAGGGAACACATCAATGGACACTCGCATCGCCGACCGACCGGCATTCCGTCTTGTCGGTCACGCCACGCGCGTCCCACTCCTGCACGAGGGAGTGAACCCACACATCGCGGCGCACATTGCCGCGCTACCCGGAGTCGAGCATGCGCGGCTCAAAGCACTCGCGAACACCGAACCGGCCGGCCTCCTACAGGTCAGTGCCGATGTCGATCCCGACTACACCGAAGGGAGCGAACTCACCTACATGCATGGCGTCGCACTCGATGCGGCGACTGCTGCGCCAGATGACCTCGATGTGATTGAGGTCCCAGCGGGCGTGTGGGCCGTGTTTCGCACCAGTGGCCCGTACCCGACCGCGCTACAGCAGACCTACGCCGCGTCGGCGACCGAGTGGTTCCCGTCGAACCCGTGGCGCCTGCGTCCGGGGCCATCAATTGCCGCTGTCCTCGACCGTGCTGAAGACTTCTCCACTGCGACAACTGAACTCTGGTTGCCGATCGAGCGCGCGTAGCGCACCACACAGGGCTGGTATGCCTTCCCACCGGATCGGTGGTCATTGCCGTTGCATCATCGATGAAGGTGTGGCCGAGCGGTCGCGGTTGACATCTGCGACGTCTCGCCGGACGATATGTGAGTTGAATCACAGCATTGGCGTGGTGGCTCGATTTTCGGGTGATCGACGTCCGGCGCGTGTTGATCTGAAGTCCAGCGGCACGCTGCGTGACAACCGATCACGTCAGGTTGGGAGGACAACGTGAACGGCGTATTCGATCTCGGGGGGACCGATGGTCTTGGTCCGGTCAATCCTCCGGACAGCGAACCGGTATTCAGGGCCGAATGGGAAAAGGCCGTATTCGCCATGTACCCGGCCTGCGTGGGCGCTGGGTACTTCGGAATCGACCAGTTCCGCCACGGCGTCGAGAAGATGGACCCGGCGACGTACCTCACTTCGGCCTACTACGAGCATTGGCTGCACTCCATTGAGGCTCACGCCGTCGCGGTTGGGGCCATCGATCCGGATGAACTGGATCGCCGTACCCAGCACTATCTCGACAACCCCGAAGCCCCTCTCCCAGAACACGAACAACGCCAAGATCTGCTCGACTTCGTCGATGCCGCGGTATCGGTGGGTGCTTCCGCTGGAAGAAGAACGGTCGAACAGCCGCGTTTCTCGGTCGGCGACAAGGTGCGCGCTGCGGACATCAGCCCGTTCGGACACACCCGTTTGGCTCGGTACATTCGAGGCAAGCAGGCCGTGGTCGTTGCCCATCGCGGGTCGTTCATCTACCCCGATTCCGCAGGAAATGGGTTCGGAGATGCGCCGGAGCATGTCTACACCGTCAAGTTCTCCAGCGAAGAACTGTGGGGCAGAGGCTTTGGGGATCCCAGTGGGTCGGTGTGCTTCGACGTATGGGATCCCTACCTCGAATCGATCGATGAGAAAGAAGAAGCGAGGAGCGCATGAGCACAGAGGGACCCTCGCGTCAGGAGGCAACTGCGGCCCGCGTCAAGGCACTGGAGTCGATGCTCATCGAACGCGGGGTCATGACGACCTCGATGGTCGACCGCATCGTCGACATCTACGAAAATCAGGTTGGCCCTCAGCTGGGCGCCAGGGTGGTTGCGAAAGCGTGGAATGACAACGAATTCCGGCGACGCCTCCTCGACGACGCGACCGCAGCCTGCAGAGAGATGGGTATAGGTGGCTTGCAGGGTGAAGACATGGTGGTTCTCGAGGACACCGACGCCGCCCACAACGCCATCGTGTGCACCTTGTGCTCGTGCTATCCCTGGCCCGTACTCGGACTCCCTCCCAACTGGTACAAAGGTCCGCAATACCGGGCTCGCATCGTGCGTGAGCCGCGCAGGGTCCTCGCCGACGACTTCGGGTTCACCGTCCCCGACTCCGTCGAGATCCGTATCTGGGACTCGAGTTCGGAAATGCGTTACTGGGTACTTCCTCAGCGACCCGCCGGTACCGAGGGGTGGAGCGAAGAACAACTCGCCGCACTGGTCACGCGGGACTCGATGATCGGTGTTGGCCCGGTGAAGGCGGCACCGTGAACGACGTGAGCGCTGCCGCGCCAGATGTGGACCGCCGCGCGGTGGACAACCTGGTCTTCGACCTGCCAGGTGGCCGGCCAGGGGAGTCGTCATTCGAACAACCATGGGAAATAAGAGCATTCGCATTGGCGATAGCGGCGCACACCGCAGGCGAGCTGGATTGGCAAGTGTTCCAGCGCGCACTCATCGACTCCATCGACGAGTGGGAATCGACCCGCTCCGGCGCCTCCGATGATTCGTGGTCGTACTACCACCATTGGGTGAGTGCCCTGGAGGAGGTCTTGGCGACGGCCGGAGCCATTGACCACGAAGCCCTGGAAAGCCGGACGGCAGATGTGCTGGCCGCGCCGCCGAACCGCAACCACCACAGAGCGATACTCGATCCCGTCGCGATCGACGCAGCGATCACTGCAGGAGAAAGCTGACCGCGCCGGCAGGTTGGGGTTTGTACAGGCATCCCCCGGCTAGCTAGTGGAGTTCGAGTACGACGTGGTTGTCGCGCTGGGCCGCCTCGTTGACGAACTCGGTCATGATGGTGAACTTGGATCTGAGGTATTCGAAGTGCTCGTCCTTCCAGTTCCGGAAGGGATCTATCTGCTGCCGGGTGAGGTCGGCTGCCGTAGTGGCATCGCGCAGTGTGTCGAACGTGGTGTGAGCGAGTATGTCACGGGTGGCCTTGACGTACTCGGGACACATGTAGTTGGGAATGCCTTCGCTGAAGTTGATGTCGCCGGGTATGGAACCCTGGCCCCTGATCGGATTGACCGGCAGTCCTGACCGGTCGAATATCAGCTCGAGTGCGGTGTGTGCCTTGTCGATGCTGACTGTGACGGTCGGGTCGGCGTCGCGCAGCGCGTAGACGAACTCGATGACGTCGGTAGTCGAGCCGCGCAGGTGAATCTCGTGTAGGTCGGCGTCGCTGAGTCTGGTGTATGACTGGATGAGTCCCATGTGTGCCGTTCCTCCTTCGCGCACCAAACTACTGCTATATCGGCTGCGCGGCAGTCGGTCAGTCAGAGGACGGGTGGCGTCGAAACTCGTTGGTGCCGCCTGATGCACGGGTGCCCGCCTTCACAGAGTCGAACGATTTCATCAATCTGCGTCGAGTGCGAGATGTGGTGGACCTCGTAGACGAGGGCGACCAGGCTCAGGAAGAGAAGCGCAATGGCGCCGGACACCGCAGCTCGGGGAAATGACTCACTGCGATCTCCCGCCGAGACTCCGACTGTGTACAGTCCCGCTGCGGTGTCGGTGAACGTGGCGACGAATACGCTCAAGACGATCTGGTTCGGTCTGTCCCGCAGTAAGTTTCGCACGATGCGCGGCGAGTACTGCGCGATCACCATGGCAGCGAGAGGCAGAATCCACATCGTTCCGCCCGCCAGCTCTCGCCAGGCCTCGCCGCGCCGGCGGGAAACCAGCTGCGTTCGGCCCTCATCCGTAGCGGATGAATGCTGAACTGCTGAGCAGAGAAAGGTCACCTGACGGCGTGTTCGCGGTTAGACTTCGCGCACCAATGACAGTGGCGATACCCGAATATGCCTTCGCGCGAGAAAGCTGTGCCGATGAGGAACCTCTGCGACCTGTCCGCCGGTGAGACCGATCGCGAGACACCCTCCCTCCGGTCATCCGGTCAGAAGACGACATACGCGGACAGTGAGCGCGCATGAGTGTCGATGTCGCGCAGTCGTTGTTCTGGATCGTGTTGGCGGCAGCCGTGGCCCCGCTGCTCGCATCGACCGTACCGAGGCGGTTGGTGCCCGAGGTGGTGGTCCTACTGGTTGCCGGTATCGCGATCGGCCCCTTCGGGTTCGGCATCGCGGAGTTGTCTCCGGGCATCGACGTGCTGCAAGATCTCGGTCTCGGTCTGCTGTTCCTGCTTGCCGGCTACGAACTCGATCAACGAGAGCTCGTCGGCAGCGGCGGTCGCCGGGCTTTCATCACGTGGGTCTGCTGTTTGGCGCTCGCCTTCGCGGTGACATTCGGCGTGGCACAGGTGATGACCATTCGGGCCGAGGTTGCCACAGCGATAGCACTGACCTCGACTGCCATCGGGACGCTCTTACCGATTCTGGACGAACGAGGACTGATCGAAACCCGCATGGGCCGCACCATTCTCAACCACGGTGCGATCGGGGAACTCTGCCCCGTGCTGGCGATGGCGATTCTGCTCGGTGTCAGGGACGCGGCAGGGTCCCTGCTCGTCCTTGTACTGTTCGGGATGGCCGCAGTAGTGGTCGCGATGTTGCCGCGACGCATGGGGAAGACCGATTCCCGTCTGGCTGGAACGATCCGGCGGGGTGCCGACACGACGTCCCAAACCCCGGTGCGCCTGACGGTGTTGCTGCTCGTCGGACTGGTTGCACTCGCCGCGACCTTTCAGATCGACATCATCATCGGCGCGTTCGCTGCCGGGTTCATTCTCCGGCGGACACTTCCCGTCGGTCATGAGGGCTTGGAGATGAAGTTGGCGGGACTGGCATTTGGCCTGCTGATCCCGGTCTTCTTTGTCACCTCGGGTATGAACATCGACGTGGAGAGTGTGCTCGGTCGTCCAGATCTCCTCGCTCTGACGATCGCCTCGTTGCTGCTCGTTCGAGGACTTCCGGTGTTCATTTCCACTCATTTTGAAAAGGACAACGGTGCGAGGGTCTTCGACCTGCGCGAGCGCGCTCAGATTTCGCTCTACTCCACCACGGGTCTACCCCTCATCGTCGCGGTGACCACTGTCGCGGTCGACGCGGGACCGATGACGCCGTCGAACGCATCGATCCTGGTTGCCGCCGGAGCTGTCACCGTGCTGATCTTGCCGATGATCGCCAGCCTCCTCGGCCGCGGGGAGGTCGAAGAATCGCCTTCGAAAGGCACTGAGAAACCCGCGGCGGAGCAGGGCTGATAGCGATCGACGTCGTGGCCGGCCGGGCGCGGGTCAGGCGACGGCAGTGCCCTCTAGCTCCACCATCTGACCCGGTATGGCCAGCCGTGTCACACCCAGCATGGTGGTTGCGGGTGCGACGGCGGCAGCCCCCAGGCGCGACGCCAACTCGCCGTAGTGCTGCAGCAATAGGTCGACATCAGTGGTGTAAACGTTGAGCCGCACCAGGTTTGCCAAGGACATATCCGCATCGCGGAGTACGGACAACAGATTGTCCACACTCAACCTCAGTTGGCCGGCCATGTCACCGGCGTGCTCGGGCGAGCCGTCGTTGTTCACTGCAGTCTGTCCTGAGCAGTAGAGGACTTGGGTATGCCCGGACACAAGCTCGCCCTGGTTGAAACCCATATCCAAAGACCACGTCACCGGGTTGATTGCTGTTCGATTCACTGCCATTTCAGCTCCAATTGAGTTGTCGAATATCTACTCCGGTGAGCTTCGCAGCAATACACGACATCTACTGTCATGTATTCCGGTATCGTCTGTGGATGCGAGCGGACCGACTGGTTTCCCTGGTGTTGCTGCTACGCCAGGGCGGCCAGATGTCGGCGACCGAGCTTGCCCGGGAGTTGGAGGTCTCCACCCGTACGGTGTTTCGTGACATCGAAGCGTTGTCCGTGTCGGGAGTTCCCGTGTATGCCGAACGCGGCCGCCATGGCGGCTTCGCATTGCTTCCGGGGTTCCGAACCGAACTCACCGGCCTCAACCACGACGAGGCTTTGGCGCTGTTGGCGGCCGGGTCAGGGAGCGGCGAGCACGCGTTCGGCCTCGGGTCCGCGCTGTCGTCTGCGCTACGAAAGGTCGTCGACGCGCTACCCGATGACCATCGCGCGGCCGCGAGCGGCGCGGCGCAACGTCTGCTCATCGACGCCGAGTTCGACCTGCTCTCACGCCGTCCGCACAGCGAGGAATTGTCGCGCCCAGCCATGACCGAGGTACGCCGAGCGGTGTTGACCGGACACAAGCTGCGTATTCACTACGCGGCCACCGGGCAACAACCGCAGTGGCGGACGGTGGACCCGATCGGGCTGGTGACGGCCCGCGACAACGCATACCTGCTGGCAACGCGATCAGGCGCCGACCGCACCTATCGGCTGTCGCGAGTACTGGCCGCCGAGGAGTTGCCCGAGGCAGCGCAACGGCCAGACGACATAAACCTGGCGCAGATGTGGCGTGAGCGCAGCGCGCAGTTTCGCGCGGGCGACCGGCAGTTCAAAGTTGTGGTCCGAGTGCACCGTCGGCGCCGTGATGACGTGGCGACGGCCGCGCTGGCAGTATTGACCGAGCACACCGATCCAGACGGTTGGCTTCGACTCCAAGTGACATATCAGGATGAACGGCACGCCGATTGGGCCCTGTGGCAATTCGGTCCGGACGTGCAGGTCCTGGCTCCCGAGTCACTCGTATCAGCTCTGCACGAACGCGCTGTCGCCGTGATGAAACGCTACGAGCTCTTGTCTTGACGCCGGGCCGATTCCGGTCGCGGATACGCACTGCGGTAGCGGGCTCGACGAAGCCTCGCCATCCGATTGTCCAAGTCCGGATCGTCGGTTTCGTGCCTGTTCGAGATGATCACGGCGACGGTGACGGACGCGAACACCACGGCGGCCACCACCGCGATCACCGCGCCCAACGCTGAACCGCCTGCCCAGAAGAAGAGCGCGAAAGCGATTCCTCCGAACGTCGCGAGCGCGCTGAGAAAACCCGTCCAGCCCTTGGCGCGCAACCGGACGATCTTGCGCCGTCGTTCCTTGGCGTCTCCCGGCATCTGATGTCCCTTCGATTATGGATCAGCGAGGTCGTCTCCCGACCGTCGAGGGATTGAATACCCAGTACTGGACCGCCCAAACGATCGTCAATCGCAGATTCGGCCGATCGCGATGGTGGTTGGCCGGTAAATGCCTCGCGGTATCGCCGAGCTGCCTGTTAGCGTGTCGCTCGACATAGACCGACCAGACCGAGGACTGAACTCATGACTGCGATGACCGTCGCCACGGACGCCCAGCGTCCTCATCCGCATCAGCTGTTCCTTCATCTCTCAAAGGTCTCACCATGTCTTCATCACCGAAAGAAATCCCACTCGCGCACCTGATCAAGCACGGTTGGGGTGACCGCGTGGCACACGCGTTCGCCCCGTTCGCCGGCCCGAGCACGGTCCCAGGGCGCGTTGTCTGCGTGTACCGCGGCCAGTGCGACGTCGCGACCCCAACTGGCACGATTCGGGCGGATACCCGGCCGCTGACCGGTGCCGATCCGGTGTGCACCGGCGATTGGGTGGCCATCGAGGGGGCGTCGTCCCCACGGGTGGTCGCGGTGCTACCCCGAAGCAGTGCACTCGTTCGGTCAGCGGCGGATCGCACCTCCAGACATCAAGTGTTGGCGGCCAACATCGACACTGTCGTGATCGCCGTGTCGGCAGCGATGCCGGTCAGGAGTGCGCGCATCGAACGCCTGCTCGCCGTGGCCTGGGACAGCGGCGCGACGCCTGTCGTCGCCGTCACCAAGGCCGATCTCAGCGACGACCCTGCAGCTTTCGCGGCCGCAGTCTGTGCAGTGGCACCGGGCGTCGAGGTCGTTGTCACCAGCGCGACAACGACTGCCGGGCTGGATTCACTTCGGGCGGCGCTGAACGGCACCGCGGTGGTGATCGGGCCGTCCGGCGCGGGCAAGTCAACACTCGCGAATGCCTTGCTCGGGGTGGACGCCATTGCCACCGGAGCGGTGCGGGCAGCCGACGGCAAGGGGCGGCACACGACCGTGCATCGAGAATTGCATTCGTTGCCGGGCGGCGGCGTGCTGATCGACACCCCGGGACTACGGGCGCTGGGTATCGCGGATGTCGGTGCCGCGCTCGAGAGCGTCTTCAGCGACATCGATGAACTTGCGAGGCGTTGCGGTTTCCGCAACTGCACGCATCGGACGGAACCGGGTTGCGCAGTCGGTGAGGCAGTCGACGCGGGCCAACTCGCCGCGGATCGGCTGCAGCGTTATCGCACCTTGCAACGGGAAAGTGACTGGGAAGCATCGCGTTCGAGCGTGCGGAAAGCCACGGAGCGTAAGAACCGCGACAAGTCCATCAGTCGCGATCAGCGGGCGATGTACCGGTTCCGCAACCGTCAGCGCTGAATCCGGCAGCGAGCCCGACTCCAGCGATTGCTGTGAATGCTCGGGAACTTTCTGCCCAGCGCGGTGCTCTTACCTACACAACCGAGAACGACCCCCACCGCACAGCAAAGGACACCTCATCATGAGCATCGAAAACTACGACACCAACGCAGACGGATACATCGACACCGTCCTGACCGACACCAACGGCGACGGCTGGGCCGACGTCGAGGAATACGACACCAACTTCGATGGCTGGACCGACACCGTCATGACCGACGTCGACTATGACGGCTGGAGCGACGTCACCGAATACGACACCGACTACGACGGCTACTTCGACACCGTCGCAGCCTGAACCTCTTTTCCAAGCCCTGCCAAGCCCGCTGGTCGCGTCGCGATCAGCGGGCTTGTCTGTGCGGTAGGCCCTTGCCATCGTTTAATTACTCAGTTAGAGTAAAAGGCATGAACGTCTGGACGGCAGCAGAAGCAGTGGACCTGATCAGCAAGGCTCGCAGCGCATCTGACGTATTCGGATCAGATCCGGTGACACCGGCCGGCAAGCGTGCCGGCCGTCGTATACATCGCGTACTGATCGCCGCAGTCCATCCGGACCACGCTGCGGCCTCTGGCCTCGATCGCATGGTTGCGGCGCGGGCAAGCGCGGAACTGAACCGGCTCTACAACGCGTGGGTGGTGGATGAAGCGGACGTCCGGGAACCGCACGTTGTGGGGCCACGGAGCACCTACCGTTTGAAAGATCGGGTGTGGACGACGCCGGGCACCGTCGCGTACCGCGCTGCTGATCCGCGAGTGAGGATCGAGATCGCCCGGCGAGCCGGTGGCGGCGCACCGGTGCTCGGGCATCTGTGCGACGCACTCGCCGCTCAACGCATGGAGGCCTTCGTGCCGGAGATTCTCGAGTCGGCGATCACCGACGGCCATCCGTGGGTCGCCTACCGTTTGCCTGCGGGTATGCGGTCTTTGCGTGAGGTGTACGCCGCCTTCCCAGCGGGCCTGGACGGCCGCGACTGGGCCTGGATGGCTCGCCGGATTCTCATGACGTTGGCGGCTGCCAATCGCACCCACGGGGCTCTGACCCTCGACACGGTGCTGATCCATCCCGCTGAGCACGGCGTGATGCTCACCGGCTGGGAGCCTACGGGCCACGCCAGTGCCGATGACGGGGCGGCGGCCGCAGACCTGTTCGTAACCATGCTGAATGGTCGATCACCACAACAGGTCTCGTTCGCGCGAGCGTCCGAACGAGTATCTCCGGCAAAGGAACTACACGAATACGACCTGCTCCTGCGACGCCTGTACGGCCAACGCCGCTTTCGGCCGTTCGTACTGGCCCACCACTAGGTCCGGCGGCAACCAAACCACAGCGGCGTCCACTCCGGACGCGCTGAACGATGAAGGAGTATCACCATGGGTGGAGGATATTGGGACACGAGCGCCTACCAGGCGGCCGCAGCGTCACGTCGGACCGCCGGCGTCGATGACTTCGGCTACTCGGCCACGATGCGAAACGTCCCGCGTAACAAGCGTAAAGCCGCTCCGGCTCTTGACGTATACGGAGCCCGGACCCGCGAGGCGCGCGATTCGGATGAACACCCCACCTCGACCCCGATCGTCGTGCTGTTCGACGTCACCGGATCGATGGGACGGGTACCGGTGACCGTGCAGCGGCGCCTTGGTGATCTGCTCGGCTTGCTCACCAGGGGTGGGTACGTCGAGGATCCTCAGATCATGGTCGGTGCGATCGGCGACGACCAATTCGATGCCGTGCCATTGCAGATGGGCCAATTCGAATCCGACAACCGGATCGACGAGCAACTGCGGGACATCTACCTCGAGGGTGGCGGCGGCGGCGACAAACGCGAAGGCTATGCCCTTGCCGCGTACTTTCTGAACACGCGTGCGCAGACCGACGCCTGGGACAAACGCGGCAAGAAGGGATACGTGTTCTTCATCGGGGACGAGATGAACAAGCCGGTGCTGTTCGCAGAATCGGTGCGCCGCTTCATCGGCGATGACCTCACCGAGAACGTCGACGTCGGACAGGTGTTCCGACAGTTGCAGGAGAAGTGGAATGTCCACTACGTCTTGCCGAATCTCACGAGCTATTACAACGACCCGGAGGTCGAGGAGCACTGGCGGGCGCTTGTCGGTGAGCTGTTTCTCAAGCTCGACGATCCGGACGGTGTCGCCGATCTGATCGCTCTGACCATCGGCATCGTCGAGGACGCGATCTCGCTCGATGAGGGGTTGGCGGAC
Organism: Williamsia limnetica; assembly: GCF_003217475.1. Taxonomy (GTDB): domain Bacteria; phylum Actinomycetota; class Actinomycetes; order Mycobacteriales; family Mycobacteriaceae; genus Williamsia; species Williamsia limnetica. The sequence continues at coordinate 35,505 of NZ_QJSP01000005.1, forward strand.
CTGCAGAGCGCGGGGGCGACCACGACCGCCGCCGTCGGCACCGCACTTGCCCGGATCCGGACCAGCACAGACGTTGTCGTCGGTGGTGGCCGACTACCAGCGGATCTGTGATGAACGCAGCAACAAACGGTACCGGCCGGGGAGCGTTGCTCCCCGGCCGGACCGCCGGCGCACCCGTCATCGTCGTCGGACTCGGTTACGGCGATGAGGCCAAGGGCGCGACGGTCGACTTCCTGGCGTCGCAGATTCCCGACACAGCTGCCGTGGTGCGCTGGTCCGGTGGGGCCCAGGCCGCGCACAACGTGAGTCACGGCCCGCGCCACCACACGTTCCGACAGTTCGGGTCAGCGTCGCTGCTGGACGTCCGGACCATCCTGCGGGCCCCGATGATGGTGAACCCGATCAACCTCGCAGCCGAGGCTGGTGAACTCGAGGAACTCGGCGTCGTGGACCCACTCGGACTCATCACGGCAGACGATCGTGCCCTGGTGACGACCCCGATACACGTCGCGATGAACCGGGCACGAGAGATCCTGCGCGGCAATGCGCGTCACGGCTCGACGGGTGAGGGCATCGGCGAGACGTCGGCATACGCTCTCGCGGTTGCGGGACGGGCCCGTGCCGGTTCGATGGTCGGTAACTTCCCGGTACTCGTGGATGCTCCCGCAGTACCGGCTCCGACGCTGGCGACCCTGCAAAATCGCGCTGCGACGGTACAGGCCCTCGATGCTTTGGCTGCCTATGCGCAGCCACTGTTGGCGGCCGCCGGTGAGGGCGCACTGCACGAACCGATCGAGACGATCGCAGACGTACTGTGCGGCGTCGCCTCCCAGATCCGGATCACTGACGACGTCGACAACGAGATCGTCGCCGCGATGGCTGCGGGCACCGTCCTGTTCGAAGGCAGTCAGGGCGTGCTGTTGGACGAGTGGAACGGATTTCACCCGCACACCACATGGTCGACGGTCGTTCCCACCGACCTTGTCGAGTGGATCACCCGCACCGGCCATACTCCCTATGTGCTGGGGCTGACCCGCTGTTACGCCACTCGCCATGGCGCGGGGCCGATGCCCACCGAGGACACGAAGCTCCAGTTGCCGGACGTCCACAACCGAGAAGGGCTGTACCAGGGAGCCTGGCGAACCGGTCATCTCGACCTGCCCGCCCTGCGCTACGCGGCCGCGATCACAGGACGGATCGACGGCATCGCGGTCTCACACCTGGACATTCTCGGCGCTGCCGAACTCCAAGTGGCCGACACCTGGGACGGGAATCGGCAACCCCTCGCGCCGGTCCAGGCGCAGGACACGACGGCCCTCGAACAACTGGCCGCAGTCGCCTCCGCGGCGCGGCCCGACTACCGTCCACTACCGGTAGGTGTCGACGGCGTCACCGACCTGATAGCGGGAGCAACCGGAGCTCCCGTTGTGATCACCGCCGCAGGCCCACGTCGTATCGACAGGAGCATCCGATGTCCACCGAGCACTCAGGGCCCGACAAGAGCTTCCTGAGCATCGTCTGCGTCGACGTGGTCGCACTGACCTACGACCGCGTCGCGCGGCGTGTGCTGATCGGAACCCATCGCCGGGAGATCGCACCGTTCCGCGGCAAGCAGGCACTCCCCGGGGTCGTGGTGCACAGCGGCGAACGACTGCGCGATGCCGCAGGCCGCGCACTCGTGAAACTCGGGATCACCACGCCGACACCGGCGATGGGACAGTTGCGTACGTTCGATGAGCCGTCGCGTGACCCGCGGGGTCCGTCGCTGTCCATCGCGATGTGGGCGGCATTGCCTGATCACACCGTGCTACCGCAGGAGCCCGCGTTGTGGGTGCCCATCGACGCGGCGCCCCCGTTGGTGTTCGACCACAATCTGATGGTCGATGACGCCCGCGCGATTCTGGCGGAAAGGCTCTGGCGCGATGCCGATTTCACCCGCAACCTCACGGGGTCCGAGTTCACCGCGACCGACGCGGTGGCCATCACCGAGCAACTCAGCGGGGCCCCGCCGCATCGGGCGAATCTCAACCGCGAACTCGCACATACATCTGGTCTGATCCAGGCAGGTATCGCCGCGGGAACAGGTGGGCGGCCGCCGAAATTGTGGCGGTGGGAGGCGGTGACCCCGGCGGGGTCCACTCAACGCATGAGGTAACGCATGTCGCAGCTGTCGAATACGGTGCTACCTGTCGACCTCGGTGCCCGGGTTCCTACCGGTCCAGCGGCGGGGGATCAGACGTCAGAACGCACGACCTGTCGCCGTGCTGCCCTGCGGCCGATGATCACCCGGTACGTCCGCTGCAGCATGGTGGTGTGAGCGGTCTCGGGGTCCATCAACTCGTTCTCGGCCAACGGGCTGTCTTCGCCGTCGATCACATCGTGGTCGAACTCGACGAGCGTCTTGCCGTCGCCGCTATGTTTTTCGACTGCAGCGATGAGTGAGGACGTGTCGTCGAGGGTGCGCTGGAACTCGTCGGGATCGATATCGAGGTGCTCACCGAGCAACCGATTGCGTACACCCCGGATGGCGGTTCGCCGGTCTGCGGCGTCGACAGTATCGGGCCGTACTTCTACGGCGAGATCGCATTCGCTGTCGAATCCGAGCGATCGGTTGTTGAGGTTCGATGAGCCGACGCGCAACAGTTCGTCGTCCATGACCAGAATTTTTGCGTGGACGTAGATCGGTTCGCCGCTGCTGGTGACGGGATGGTATGCGCTGAAACGGTTTCCGGCATCGGCGCGCCACAGCATCTTGAGTAGGGTGTGACGGGCACCGTCCATGGTCTCTTGTTCGAGCCACCCATCTGCGTGCCGGGGGAGGACCAGCACGATCTCGGGTCCCTCAGGCTCGCGCAACCGTTCCGCCATGGCCTCGGCGAGCGTTCTCGATGCGAGATACTGGCTTTCGACATAGAGGTACCTCTTCGCGCCGGCGATGGCCGCGAGGTACAACGCCTCGACTTCTCGCGCCTCTTCGCGTCCGGGAATCGTGGGCAGCGTCCGGGCGATCGCCACGTCGACGGACCGCATCGTCGGCTCCAGGTCTTGCGGCCAGTGATCCGACACGGTGTCGGTGATCGGCTCGAGCACCCGTCCGGTCGCCGCCTTCCACCGGTCGCGGGCCATCTCTCCCACCGCCCGGGCGGCTGCGCCGTCGACTGCGGTGGTGGCATCGTGCCACGGGCCGTATGCCTTGCCGTTGGGTTTGGTGCGGTAGCCGTTGCGGTCACTGTGGTCGGACGTGTCCCACCGGTCGACAGTCATGTCGATACCGCCGCAGAACGCGATCTGGTCGTCGATCACCAGGATCTTCTGGTGATGCGCAGCGCCGACGGGGTGCGCTGTGTCGATCTCGAAGTGCAGTTTCCGGTCGGTCAGCCAATTTTCCACGAAGATCGGTGCCATGCCTCGGGTGACCGCGGCGAACGCGCCGAGACTCCACTTCAGGAGGTGGATCTCGAGGTCGGGGTTCTGTTCCGGGAGCCACTTGAGGAAGGGTCCGAGCCGGTTCGGACCGTCGAGGGTCTTCTCGGCCGGTTCGAGTTTGATGCGGGTGTCGAAATCCCAGCCGATCAGCACGATTCTGTGGCGGGCCTGCAGCATCGCGGCCTTGGCATGCCGGAAGTAATCCGCGGCGTCGACGATCACGGACAGGCGGTCGGCCTCAGCGATCTGCCAGCATGTTTCGCCGGGGACCAGCACAGGTCGTTCATCACTCACGGGTTACTCGGTTTCCTTCCGCGCGGCTGGTTTGGTGGATCTACCGACAGTCGCGCGTCGCAGCACAGTGGATCACCCGGTGCGCCGAGTGCCACGTACAGAGTAGAGGGTGGCAGCCGTCAATCCGACCTGCGCCGAGGTCTCAGCGATCGGCGATGGTCAGGGCCGCCCGCATTTGGCTGAACCGGAACAACGCTGGTTCGCCGATCTGTTCCTGGTAGCGCTCGATGACGTCGTCGACGAAGTGCCCCACCTCGAAGTCGGGGAGTCTGGCGGTCCAGTCGCTCGCGCCGACGGCGAACCACTGGGCGAAGTCGCCGGTCGAGTCGAACTGCCACTGCAGAGTCTGGGTCTGCAGGTCGGTGACGGTGAATCCGGCCTCGGTCGCGTACTCCCGGAACCGGCCGGGCTCGACATGAAAGTGCGGCGGCTCGTAGCCGGAGAAGTGCTTCTGCCAGCGTGGGCCCGTCGCGACCTCCATCGCGACGTCCTCGATGCTGCGTTGGTCGGTGGCGCAAACCATCTGGATGACGGCTCGGCCACCGCTGTCGAGACTGCGGGCGATTCCTCGCAGGGCGGTGGTCTGATCATGCACCCAGTGCAGCGCGTTGAAGGACACCGCGATGTCGAAGTCGCGGTCGAAGGGGAGCGCCAGGGCGTCGTCGACGTGAAATTGCACGCGAAGCTGATCTGCGGGCACCCGACCCAGCGCCTTCTCGATCATGCGACGGGACGCATCGACCCCGACCACGGATCCTCTCGGCAGCCGCTCTGCCAGCTGCATCGTGATGAATCCGTCGCCGCAGCCGACGTCGAGAAGGCGCTCGTCACCGGCGAGTTCTAGGCCCCGGATGGACGCTTCGGCAACCATCCGCTGTAGGGCGCTGACGTCCGAGTACCGATCGCCGTCCCAATCGACCACGTGCAACTCCTTCGAAGGCCCCCGAGGCACAATTGTGCCGCACCGGGACCGTCTGAGGCCTCGACTCTCATTCTCTTGACGCGACTGATCCCATCCGGCAGACGGTCCGCGACGAACTCAAGATAGATGCAACCGGAGAAGGGGTGCCGACGATGGCTTCCAGCGTGACTGCCAGACAGGGCGACATGCGGACACAGGGCGACATGCGGCATCGTGCCGCCGACAATCAGGTGCGTGCGCGGGTTCCGAACAACCGTCCCATCAGCAACGACAAGTTCATCGAGCTGGTCAATCCCGATGGCTCCGTGACCACGATCTGCCAGCGCGCCGACGGAACCATCGAGGTCCACACGGCAGCGATGGCGGTCTCAGGTCAGGCGATCGGCGTTCCAGTGGCCGGCTCCGTCCAAGCCGTTCCTTCCGAAGGTACTCAGCGCTGAATGCTCGAACCGGCGCGCCGGGTCACGTGAGTGATCTGATCCGGTTGGCGACGATTCCTGGATCGGTTGTGACCACCTGTGCGTAACCGGAACCGCCGACCACGAACAGATTGCGATCGTCGATCGCCACAAGGCGGGTCCGACCCCGCTGGCTGGGTCCTATCGTCGCGTCGGTGACCGCGAGATCGCCTTCGGTCTCGATGAGCTGGATGACACCACTGCCGCCGCTGATGGCCACTGATCCGCCAACCCGAACGATCGACAGAACTGGTCCGACACCTGACTCCGTCGGATCTCCAGGAGTCGGATCCCCGTCCCGCCACCAGCGCAGGCTTCCATCCGAACGACCGATCACGAGTGCCGTTCCGTCCGCTGAATAGGTCAGAGTAGACACGTCCCCGTCACCAACCTGTTCAGCAGTGCGGGTGAGGCGGCCATCTGCGGATACGTGCCACTGCGCGATGGCGCCGTCGACCCCGCCGATCGCGATGGTGTCGCCGGTCGGATCGAACGCCAGCGCGTTGATCCAGTGCCCGGCCAACGCAGCGTCTGACCGTGCCACCAGTCCTTGGTCGGTGACCGCCCACGTCCCGATCGCGTTGTCCGTGGTGGTGGTGGCCAGCAGCGTTCCTGACGGATTGAAGGCAAGATGGTTCCGAAAGCGGTTGTCCAAGAGGCGGGTTGGCCCGATCTGCCGGGGCGATTGTCGATCGGTGAGATCCCATAGAGCGAGTGAGCGCCCCGCGATCGTGGCGATCAGTCGACCGTCACCGCTGAGTGCGGTCGACGAGAAGCGCTGCTCGGGTAGCAGTGTCGTGACCATGGGGCGTCGGGGGTCGAATGTATCGGCAAGAACCGTCACGCCGTCGTCGAACGTCGCGACGCAGAGACTGATTTCGACTGCGCAGCTGGGCTGCTGACCCTGGCCGGCCGCGCCCGGCACCAGCCCGTCGGGTAGCTGCCATCGGAGCGGTCCGCCGTCGGTGGCACTCACGAGGCTGTTGTCATCGAGGAACCGGGAGGCGTAGATCGGCGTTCCCTGCGCCCGCAGCGGCACTCCCGTCAACAGCGGGTTCTCCGGACGGGAGACGTTCCAGACGTGAATGCTGCCGTCGAGGCTGGACACGGCGAGCTCGGAACCATTCGAATTGAATGCGGTGGACCAGACGGCCGCAGTTGGCCCTTTCAGTGGAGTGCCGATGGGTGTCAACGATGCGCCATCGATCGACCAGAGTTGGGTCTCTCCGGAATCATCGGCCGACGTTGCGAGAGTTCCGTCGGGAGCGAAAGCGACGGAGTGGACGCCGGAGGTGTCGGCGAATGTCTGCTGCGCTCGCGGTCTTCGGGGGTCGGTGACATCCCACAAGGTCATCGTGTGGTCGTCATTTCCGGTCAGGATCAGGGGACGAGTGGGATGCCAGGCAATCGTGCGTGCGGGCGATCCCCCGGTGGGCGACAACGACAGTTCCAGCGGCGCAGTGTCGTCGGCAACATCCCACAAGGTCATCATGCCCGCCCCGTCTGTCGTTGCCAGCAACGGTTGCGTGGGCGAATAAGCGACGGTGAAGGTGGCCTGCGATCCCCGCGTCTCCACTGTGGCGGAGCCTTCGATCCCGCCCTGATCGTCGAATCGCCACAATCGGACCGAGCCATCGGCCCCGGTGCTGGCCATACCCCTTCCCCGCGGATCGAATGCTGTCGTCGTGGTGTAACCCGCATGTGCGTCGGGAACCACTGCGAGCTGGGTCGGCGGGGAGGTGTTGCGCCACAGCTCGATCGAGCCGTCGGCTCCGGCGAAGGCAAGTACGTCACCGTTGCCGGCCACGCTCCAGGCAGCCCCTGCCGGATCCGGGAAACGTTGGTAGAGGCCATCGGCCTGGGTCGCCAGCACCCGCGCGACGATCGACTGATCAAACGGATACTTGGACAGTGCCTCCGAGGCGAGACGTGCGGAGGCCGTCGGGTCGGTCATGGCGGAGCGATCGATCTCGGCCAGGGTTGCGTCGCGATTGGCCAGGTCCAGCGCCCGCGCAGCATCGTTGCTCTTCATCGTCGCCAGCAAGCCGGCGACCAGGGCGATGGTCGCGAGCAGGGTGACCGAGACCTGGGCGATGCGGCGTCGGCGGTGACTCCGCTTCGCGCGACGGCGCGACGTCTCGAGAAACTCATTGATGCCGGGTCCCGGGGTGCCCTGGTGATCGAGCCACTGCTTCGTCGAATTGAGCTGTGCGTCACGGTAGAGCAAGCGGGGGTCCCGCCCACTCGCCTCCCACTGCTCGGCGTCGACTTCGACGTACCGGCGGATGGGAGCCCACTCGCGCTCGGCGCAGACCCAATCACGGAGCCGTGGCCACGAATCGAGGAGTGAGCGGTGCGACAACTCGATCTGATCGTTGGACAGGACGAGTAGTCGCTGATCGAGGAAGTGATCGGCGACGTCGGTGGCGCGGACGTCATGGCGGTCGAAGGTCTCGAGCGATTGGACGGGCGTCCGAATCGCCACGACCGACCCGTCCGGAGTGAGGTGCACCAGTTGTAAGAACACGTGCCGGGCGACTTCCTGCTCGTCAGGAGTCAGCCTCACAAATGCCCCTTCGGCAACGGTGGAGACGATGCCCGCGATCCCGCCCGTGCGCTGGTAGGCGGCGATCGTCAGCGATGAGGACTCCCGCGCTTCCCAGGTCTGGCGCATGAGCAGCTGCAGCATGGCCAGTGGCGCGACGTTCCCGGTCTCGGCGGTGAGATCTTTGATGATCAGATCCGAGAGGCCCGTGGCGACCGCCACGCCCCGTACCTTCGCCGGCTTCTCGATGATCTGAGGGAAGCCCTCGGGCGCGACCGGCTTCACCACGATCGATCGATGCTCGAGCGCTTCGGCGAAGGGTTGATCCCCGAGCGCCCGCCCATAGAAGTCGGCGCGCAGGACAGTGACAACGGCCGCCCCGGACCAGCTTCCCAGGCTGTGGAGGACCGACAGGTACTCAGCGCGATCCTGCGGGTTCACCTCGGTGTACAGGTCTTCGCATTGGTCGACGACGATGAGGACGACTGGGCTCTCGCGTTGCTCGAGCGCGGCAATGATCTCCGTCGCCGACGCGCCATCGGGCCCGATCTCATCTGCCACTCCGAGGCCGGTCAGCAACTCCCTGACCGGGTCGGAGCCCGGCCGCATCGAGGTCATCGTGCAGGACACTTTTCGCCTGCCCAGGTACAGACCTGCTCCGGTGGCGAGAGGGCCGATCCCAGCGTTCAGCAGGGAGGTCTTCCCGACGCCCGCGGCACCGAGCACCATCGTGATCCCGGCCCCGGGCGTGATCTGCCGATAGAGACGTTTGGTCAATTCCTCCCGGCCGAAGAACACGTCGGCATCCTCGGCCCTGAAGGGAAGCAAACCCCGGTACGGACATTCCTGAGAATCCGACTCCGGTGCGGCTATGGAATGTGAGGTCCACAGCATTTCCCAGTCGTCGAGCTGGCGGCGATAGGACTCCGGATCGGCTCCGCGTTTATCGGCGATGTCGAAGAGGGCCAGCAGATATGGCCGGAGATCGTCGAATTGTCGGGGCGAGGACACGCCACGCCGCCAATCGCTCAGACGTTGCGTTCCGCCGCGGGCCCCGTACGACCTGGCGCGCCTCGCGACGGCTACCAGGATCGGATCCCCGGCGGCAGCGAACAGCTCGACCAACCACGTATTGATGACTTCGCGACGTGCTCGCAAACGGTCCCCCAACCGACTCATCAACCAGTTCGTTACCCCGGTTCACAAGCTACCGGACTATTGCGATCATCCGGAACCTAACCGGAGGCGTCCAAAGCGGAAACATCAGAAGTTGCCGCTGAACTGCACTTTCCCCCGTCCTCCGCTGTGGCTGTCGCCGGTCGGCGATCAAATTGATCTGCGTCCATGTGGTCCACCCGACTTGCGAACAGCCTGGTCCGGACACAGCGGCGTAGCACCCGGTGGCCGAATGCCTCGGTGCCGGTACCGAGAGAAATGAAGGGAAATCGAATGATCGACAAGAGCATCTCGCTCGCCGAAGAAATCGATGAGCAACATTTCGATGGCGTCGCTTACGGCGCGTGCACCACGAACACATTCACCCTGTCCGACTTCCTCGGAAACGACGGTGGTTGGTGCACGTTGACCAAAGAATCCCAGAACAACTGCCAGTAAGTGGCGTTCGAACATCACGGAGAGGTGTGAAACATGGCAGTAGACAAGGCCGGGCGGTACGACGAGTCCGAATTGATCGCACTGAACGAGACCGAAGCGGCGGGTGGCACTCATCCGACGACCATCAGCCTCGCATCTGCACTGTCCGTCGCGCTGTGCCCCACGTTCAAGTGCACCGGCGTCGACGGTGGCTGCGGCTAGCACAAGGAGAAGAACATGATTTGCAACAACATCGAGAAGGCGCAGGAAGCCGATCTCATCGCTCTGGCGGATGAGCAGGAGTCCGACGCCCATGCCGGCACGATCAGCATGACCAGTCTGGTCGAGACCATCTTGATATCGATCGTCACCGCGGCCTGACCACAAGAGTCAATCACCAGTAAGGAGCTCGACAATGCCCTACAGCAATATCGAAAGAGTAGACGAAGCAGAGCTGATCGCCCTGGCCGACGACCGGGATTCCGATACCTACGGTGGAACTCTCACTGTCACCAGCCTGCCGGGAACAACCATCATTCCCGTCTCGATCATCGTGACCAAGGCCTGACCCTCGGTTGCGTCGGCGCGGGCCGGTGCCTGGACGTGTCATCTGGCTCCGGCCCGCGCCTCACCACTCGAATCCCGTCCACGAAGGAGTCACCCATGACCGCGGATCTGCAGGTGTATCCCGAACTCACCGCCGAAGAGACCCGAGAACTGCTGGAGCCGCTCGCGCAATTCGACGACCGACTGGACGCGGCGCTATCGCACGACACATTCCATTCCTTCCCGCCGGTCCTGGTTTCGCCTGCCCCCCAGCACGAATCGCGTCCATTTCAATCCATCGTCCGTGTGTTGGTCGAGCCCGAACGCGCGGAGACAGAAGAGGCACTGGCCGCCCACGGTCACAGCCCCCGCCAACAGCTCATCGAAGAATGGGCTTCGTCGCTCGAGGCCGCGCTGTATGAGGTGTACGTGCGGGTGCTCGTCCGTCACCTGTCGACGGTCTCGGCGGCGAATGGTCTCGACGGCGAGACGCCAGAAGAGCGGTACCAGTCGTACGTCAGCGGCTTCGGCAACTCCGTGCTCGAGGAGCTCCATCGCGACCATCCGATGCTCGAACGTATTCACCGAAGCCATGTGACCACCCGACGCCGTGCCTTGGTCGAGATGTTGAACCGCGTGCACCGCCACAGGGCTGACCTCGAGGGCCGGCTGTCGATACCTTCCGATGCCGAGATCACCGCGGTCGACCTCGGTCGCGGTGATACCCATGCCGGGGGCCGAAGCGTCGCGGTCATCACTTTCGACGGCGGGATGAAGGTGGTGTACAAGCCGCGCCCGGTCGACTGTGAGGCCGGCTATGCCGAATTGGTCGACTGGTGCGCCGAGCGTGGCATCGTCCTGCCTGCTGCCGAGGTCGTCCGCTGCGACGGCTACGGATTCGTCGAGTTCATCACCGCCGTCGATGTCGACGACAGCGACCGGAACGCCTTCATGGACGCCTCAGGCCAACTGGCCTGTGTGCTCTACCTCCTCAACGCCCGGGACATGCACCACGAGAACGTGATCGCCGATCATCGTGGACCGGTTCCGGTGGACCTCGAGACGCTGATGCATCCTCCCCGTAACCGGAGCGGCGGCATCCCCGAGGTCCCGCGAAACGCCCACGAGATCCTCAGGACCTCGATCTACGGTGTAGGTCTGCTGCCGCTGGTCCTCGTTCGGGAAGATGCATCGGGCGGTTACGACCAGATCGACCTGGGATTTCTCGGCGCCGACGAAGAAGGGCGCTCGCCCTTTTCAGCGCTGACCTTCACAAACCCTTTCCGTGACGACATGGCTGTCGTCCTTTCCCGTCCTGACAAGCAGGGTCTGCGTGCGAGTACCATTCGTGGCCACAGCCGCGCCGATGTACTGCAACTCGCCGACGCGATGGCTGCCGGCTTCAGACGTGCCTACGAGGCGATTTCGGCTGAGGCGGCCGAGTTCGAAGCCGTCGTCATCCGGACATTCAATCGTGCCAAGGTCCGGTACGTTCACAATCCCACCGCGACCTACGCCCAATTGCTTCGGACGACAACGTCGCCGGAGGCTCTCGCGTCGCCCGAGCTGTCTGCGCTGTTGCTCAAGCGTCTGGTGATCGCCAACCGGTACTGCGCTCCGGAGCTGACAGCCACCGAGGTCACGCAGATGGCCAGTCGGGACGTGCCGTATCTGCTGGTCGACGCGACCGGTACCGAGGTGCGGGACGCTGAGGGCAATCCAGCAGGGGCGACTGTTCCAGCGTCGCCTCTCGGGACGGTTGTCGACAAGATCCGCGGTCTCGGTGACTCGGACCTCGCGCAACAGATCGACCTCATCTACGCGGCCTTCACGGCACGCTTTCCGGACAACCACCTGGAAGCAGACTCGCCCGCTTCGATGCCCACCCTGCGACGCGACGAGGGTCTGCCAGGTTTGGCCCGGCGCCTCGGCGATCAGTTCACCGAGTCCATGCTTTCTGACCTTTTCGGGCATCTGCCGACGACCTGGCTCAGCCCGCTGGCGTCGATGCAAACCCGGCGTGCCTGGCCACCGGGTGTCCTCGGATACGACCTCTACAGCGGTCGGATGGGTCCTGCGCTGGCGCTCGCCACCCTCGGGACAGTGCTCGACCACAAACGCTTTCATACCGCCGCGGCAAGGGTATTCGATCCCATGGCCGGGATCCTCACCGATCAGAGCTACGAAGACCGGTCGCTCTCGGCCATCGGGGCGGGCGCGTACACAGGACTGTCGGGATGCCTGTTTGCGCTTGCCGCAGCAGGTGAGGTGGCAGGCCGGGCGGATTGGATCGCCGCCGCCAGGGCGTCGATACCGGAGGTGGTCGCCAGGGCTTCAGCCGGCGCCTCGCTCGGCGCCATCGACGTGATCAGAGGACGCATCGGGATTGCGTCGGCGCTGCGTGCAGTCGCGGGCGACCACCGCGAATCGTTCGCGATGGTGGACGGCGTGGCCCGCGACGCGGTCGACGAGATCCGGGTGGCAATGCAGGTTCCGCGCGACGAGCGCGATCAGGTCCTGCGTCAGTCCGGCTTCGCCCATGGCATCGCGGGTCTGGTGTTCCATCTCACGGCCCTCGCGTCCGACGGATTCGGCGGCGGCGATGCGCAACCTCTCGCGCGGGACCTGTTCGATGAGCTCCCGCAATTCTTCTCACCGGAGCAGGGCAACTGGCGCACCAGCTTCGATGAACCGCACCACTCCACCGGTTGGTGCCACGGAGTGTCGGGTATGGCGCTCGCGCTCAACGAGTTCGCCGCCTCGGAGGCTGCGGTCGGCAACCGGGCGACCGAGTTCACCGCTCTCGCCATCGATACCCTGCAACAGCACGGATTCTCGCGCAATCTGACTCTCTGTCACGGCGATCTCGGTAACTGGGAGGTCGTGCAGCGGGTGGGTTCGGAAGCCCAAACGCGCGAGGTTGCGGAACTGCTCACTGCACAGGTCGTCGGGGCAAAGTCCCACGACCGGCACAGTCGACACGCGAACACGGCGAGCCTGATGGTCGGCACCGCGGGCGTGGCCTATCACCTGGCCAGAAGGCTCGAACCCGATCTGCCCTATTCGCCACTCACCCTGAAGATCGGTGGTGCAGCATGAACATCGGCATCACACGGCGGCCCCGAGCACAACATGAGCCTGCGCTCCGTCGGGTACCGACGGTCATGCAGCTCTCCCAGACCGAATGCGGACTCGCCAGCTCCATTGCGCTCCTGTCCTATTACGGCCGCGACGAAGAACTGGCAGAACTACGCAAGGAGTTCGAGGCGGGACGAGATGGTCTCAGCGCGAAACGGATCGGAGATCTGCTCCGATCCCGCAACATGGATGTCGCCATCTATCGGGTACGCGCAGCCAGAGGCCTGAAGGCGTTTCTCAACCCGGTCATCCTCTACTGGGAGAACTACCACTTCGTGGTGCTCGAATCGGTCGGCAAACGTCACGCGGTCATCGTGGATCCGGCGGCCGGGCGTCGCAAGGTGACGCTCGACGAACTCGAGAAATCGTTCAGCGGCGTCGCCATCGACGCCACGCCGGGAGCGGATTTCGAACGTAAACGGATGCCTGTGCTGCACGAATGGCGCAACATCCCGTTGCTGACCCGCGCGGCTGCGCGCCAGCTCGGTGTCACCGCCATCCTGGCCATCTGCGGTTACGCAGCCACACTTGGTCTTCCGTTCATCACGCAGTGGGCGGTGAACAGCTTTACGAGCTCTCCGGATTCTTCGCGGCTGTCGACACTGTTGGCCCTGGTTGCCGCAGCGGCCGTCGGATTCTATGCGCTGCAGGTGATTCGTACTCATGTGCTGGCACATGCTGTGACACTCATCGGCAGTCACCTCATGTTCGGCACCTTCAGCCGGCTGCTGAGTCTGCCGTACAAGTATTTCTCCACACGATCGCCCGGTGAACTGCTCTTTCGTCTCAACAGCGTCAACTCGATACGCGACCTGCTCTCGGCCCGGTTCGTCCAGGGCGCACTGGACATCGGAACTGCGCTCTGCGTACTCGGCTACATGTTCTGGGTCTCGTGGGAGATCGGTCTCGTCGCCTTGGGTATCTACAGTCTGACCATTGTCGTGCTCGTGACCACGCGCAGGCAGGTGAATGAAGCGCTCGATTCCGAGATCAGTCAGATGAGCAAGAGCCAGGCAATCCAGCTCGATGCGACGGTGACCATCGAGACCATCAAGATGGGCGGCTACAGCGCGCAGTTCTTGAATCGCTGGAACGACGAGTACGCCCGGTCGCTGACCGCGATGAAGCGGCGCATGCGCTTGCAGCAGGGGTGGATCTCGGGTCTGGTCTCGACCATTCAGCTGGCAGGCCCGCTTGCCATGCTGCTGATCGGTCTGCACATGGTGTCCACCGGCACGATCTCGCTCGGTGCGGCGGTGGCCATCCAGGCGGTGTCGGGAATGCTGTTCGCCGTCGCCAGCTCGATCTTCGCCGCGTACAACGAGTTCGTCGAGGCATCGCGCTACATGTCGCGCATCCACGACATCACCTCTGCTGAGCCCGAGTCCGCGGGCGGTGATCTCGACACACTCGACGCGGCGTCCGTTCATGTCGACTCCGTCCGGTTCCGCTTCGACAAGCATTCGGCGAACGTGCTGGACGGCGTGGATCTCGACATCCCGGCCGGAGCCAAGGTCTCGTTGGTCGGGGCGTCTGGTTCGGGCAAGAGCACTCTGGGACGGATCATCTGCGGTCTCTACCAACCCACCAGCGGCACAATCCGATTCGGCGGGCACGATAGTCGGGACTACTCAACCGACGCACTCCGCAGCGAGATCGGATATGTCTCCCAAGAAGTGCACCTGCACAACCGCACCGTGGTGGACAACCTCAAAGCAGGAGCGACGATGGACGACGACGAGGTCATCGCATTCGCCAGGAGCCTCGGCATCATCGACTTCGTCGATGCACTCCCGATGGGGTACAACACAGTGATCTCGGAGATGGGTGCCAACTTCTCCGGCGGTCAACGGCAGCGGCTGGCGCTCGCCCGCACGCTTCTGAAGCGGCCGGCGATCTTGGTCCTGGATGAGGCCACGGCAGCGTTGGATTCATTGAACGAGCGGCGCGTGACCGAGATCCTGGAGAACCTGGGCTGCACCCAGATCATCATCGCCCACCGTCTCTCGACCGTGCGGGGTTCCGATGTCATCTACGTCCTCGACGGCGGCCGAGTGGTCGAGTGTGGCGACCACGATGAACTCATCGGCAGCGGGGGGCATTACAGCGAGCTCTATGGCCGGCTCGAACCCGTGACTGCCTGACGGCTGTCTGCTCAGACAGGCTTTGCGTTCGGCCTGATCAACCTGTCCGGTACTTTCCGAGAGGACATCATGACTGCAACAGTGTCAGCCAATCCGTTTGCAAACCAGCTTTTTTCACCCTTCTATCGCCCTGTGATGCAATCGGCCACCGACGCGTTGAACGCCTTGGTGGCATCGCCGGTGATCGCCGACGATTCGCGCGGTGGAGTACGTGAACAGCTTGATGCCGCACTTGCCCGGAAGGTCGAGATGGAGAGCTTCCGAGTGCTCATCAGCGACTTCCACGAGCATCGCCGGCGGTGGGGCCTGCCATCTGATGCGGAATCGACCACCGCTCTGGACCGGTATTCCGCCCTGTTGACAAGTGAATCTGTTCGCGCCGACATTTTGACCCGGCACCCGGTGCTGGCCAAGAACCTCGAGGTGGTGCAACGCAACTTCGTCCGGTCTGTCGAAGAACTGATCGACCACTACGCAGCCGACCTGGCGGTCCTTCGAGATGAAGGCTGGATCGGCGGTGAGGACCTGATCAGCACCATCGTCGCGACCGGATCGGATTCGCACAACGGCGGGCGCCAAGTCTTCATCGTCACACAGGAATCGGGCGTGAAGATCGTCTACAAACCCCGCCCCCTCGCGATCGACAGGTTCGTGCGGAGTTTGTTCGAGCGGGTATCCGAGGTGGTGGGCGTATCGCTGGATCGATGTGTCCCCAAAGTTCTCGACCGAGGTGAGCACGGCTGGCAGGAGTTCATCCAAGCGGATCGCTCGGTGACCACGGAGGAGGCTGAGCGCTACTTCTACCGCTTCGGTGTGACGACAATGGTGCTCGGTGCCATCGGCACCAGCGACATGCATCACGAGAACGTGGTCGCGTGCGGCGAGTATCCCTGCTTTGTCGACGTGGAGACCGCGCTGCGGCCCGACAACGGGGTGCTCGATGACAGTCTCGCGCACTTGCTGGTCAACCGGATGAAGCAGGCACCGACCACGACGATGCTACTGCCGATCCAGATCCCGAACGGGCCGTTCGACGTGATCCTCGCCGGTATCGGGGTGCCTCGCGAGCAGGTGTCGGAGCGTAAGTCGTTCCAGATGTCGGACCGGGACACCGACGCGGTCTCAGTGTTTCGTAAGACCTTCACCTACAACCACTCCGACAACCTCGTCCGGATCGGTACAGCAGTCGTGGATCCGCTGGACCATTTCGAGACCATCAGGAGTGGCTACCTCGCCTGCTTCGAGGCCATCCGGTCCGGCCGCATCGACATCGACGGGGTCTTCGATCTGTTTCCCGAACTACCGGTGCGCTACCTGGTCCGGGCGACCACCGTCTACGCTCAGTTCATCGATGCTGCAACGCATCCGGATTATCTGAGTTCACCGGACGAGTATGGCAGGTTACTGGGCCTCCTCAAGGCCCCGTCGTCGTACAACGACGCCGGGCAGGAGTTCATAACATCCACAGAGTCGGCGGACATGCACAACAGGGATGTCCCATACTTCAGTGTCGACGCCGATTCGCGACGTCTCGGAACCCGGTCGGTGGTCGGGCCGGAGGTGTTCGACAGATCTCCGAGGAGCATCACCCGCGACTCGATCACCGCATTGCGTGAGACCTCAGGGCTGGTGCACGAGTTCGTCCTCGAGGAGAGTCTCAACGAGCTGGTCGGCGAGGGTGTGGCATCTCCTCTGTGGAAGTCCGGAGTCTTCGCATCGACGCTCCGTGCGGGTCCGACGCCTCAGACGGGGGAGGCTGTTGCCGAGATCGTCTCGGAGTTGGCGCATCGCCATGAGGATCCGGATGGGCCGCAGGTGGGCTGGGTGTATGGCGGTGGCGGACCGTCGTCGCCGACGCTGGCCCCTGGGACCCTGATCGCCTTCCACGACGGCGGTGGAATCCCGGTGTTCCTCGATCGGGCGGCAGGTGCTGGTCTCGCGGCATCGTCGTTTGCGGAAGCGGCGGCGCGGGGTCATCAAAAACTGGCCGAGGAGTATCGAAGCGTCCTTCGCGACAGTCCGGAATCGGTGTTCTCGGGTGAGGCCGGAGCTCTGTTCGGCGCTGTTCCTCTGATGGACAACATGTTCGATGAGTTGCTCACCACCATCTGGGATCGCTTCGAGGCCGGGACAGCAGAAACTGACGTGGCAGGGGGAGTCGCCGGCGTGTTGCTGATGTTGTCCGCACAGCACACGGACCGCCGTGTGCTGCGGGGTCGGGCAGCGGACCTGGTTGCAGAGGCTCCGCGTCGACTGTGGGCAGCAGAAGGGCATTCCGACAGGGCGTGGTTCGATCTTGCCCACGGCCGACTCGGGACCGCCTGGGCAGCGGCGCGTGCAGCAGACTCCACCGGAGACGATCGACTGCTCGGCGAGGTCGCGGACTGGATCATTGCTGCGCTCGACACCGACTGTCACTCTGAGGGTGGGGAATTCAAGGGCAGCAAAGCCTGGTGCGCGGGGTCGGCGGGGGTTGCGCTCGTCGCCGGTGAGGTGTTGACCCGCGCAGGTCGGATCGATGCACTCCCTACGGGGCGCATGTCAGGCCTGCTCGATCACATGACGACGATCAAGACTACGAATCCTGCAGATCTCAGTGTATGCCATGGTGGTTCGGGAGTCATCCAGTCATTGCTTGCCCTGCAACCCTGGCTGCTCGAGGACGAGCTGTTGGCTCGGGCTGTCGACTATCGCGACCGGCTCTACTCCCACGCTGTCGCACACGGCTACTCCACCGGAACAGCTGGTAAGACGTCGACGCTCGGCTACATGCTCGGGTGGGCAGGCATCGGCGACACCGACGTGCTGCTCGGCCGCGCGGTCGCGGGCGACAACGATCAGCTCATCCCCGTGGCGCTGAACGGAGTTCGCTGATGAAGGAGAAGACGACGCCCGATCTGTCGGTGGTCTACCCGATGTCGGTCGACAAGATGGCCAATGTGATGTCGATGGCAGATGCGGTTCGGCACGGTCCCTTTCATCGACTGTGGTTCGGCCAATCGCTCATGGTCGATCCGGTCGCGGCGATGCACTGGTTGCTCGGTGCCGGCTACGACATCCCGTTCGGTCTCGGTGTCGGGCTGATACCTGTCCGGACACCTTTCGAAACTGCCCTCGCCATCAGCACTTTGGCTCGGATGACCGACCAGCGGATCACATACGGATTGGGGGTCTCGGAGCCGCTGATGGTCGGCGCCTTACACGGAGACCCGTACGCGAGTCCGACTCGCGCGGCCACCGAATTCATCGGTGCAGTCCGGGCCGTGCTAGGACGCGAGCCCGGGGGGCAGCTCGAGCGGCCGGAGTATTATCACGATCCCGTATTGCGTTTGACGGACGTCGCCACGGATTCGGTCGAGATCGGACTCGGGGCGTTGTCGCCGAAGCTGGCCACCGTGGCGGGGGCGTCGGCAGACGCCCTGATTCCGTGGATGACCCCGCCGTATCGGCTCGCCCAGTTGGTCGACAAGGCTGCGGCCGCCGCGGACGACGCAGGCCGCCCCGCACCACGAACTGCGGTGTGCGTCCCCATCATCGCTGATTCCAAGGAGTGGGCGACGGATGCATTCAAGGCGTGCGCACTGCACGGCTCGCGCGACCACTACCGAAAGATGTTCGTCGAATCCGGGATCACCTGGGACCCGGATTCACCGCACCGCACCGGCGAGAGTCTGGTCGAGGCGAACCTGGTCTTGGTCGCGGGCCGAGACCTGGCAGAGGGTGTGGCTGCCTATGCAGCAGCAGGGGCAGACGAGGTGTTCCTCAATCCTTTCGGCATCATCCGTCGCACGGGCAGCGTTGACCGCGCGATGGCCTTGTTGGAGGGTGGGGTACTGAAGTGACGAGCGACAACGAAGAGAAAGGTGGATTGATGTACTGGATGACGCATGGGAGTTGGGGAAGCGTATTTGCTGTCGGTGCGATCATGTCCGCAGTCATGCTCGTCGTCTACGACGCGCAGGCCGCCGGTTTCACCGCGATTGTCACGGTGGTCGGAACGATCGCCATCTTTGTGTTCTCGGACCGCCCGCGTCGCAGGCGAGAGCTGGAGCGCAATTCCCCGACACGGTGAGCCGACTGCGTATTTCTGCAGTTGACTCAGATCGGTGATCTCGCCTCTGTGCCAGCATAGGTTCACTTATTCTGAGCCGTATGGGGACGTTCACAGACACCCGCACCTACGGCGGCCAGTCGATGGCGGTGCGACGCGCAGAACGTCGGGCCAAGTTCATCGAAGCGGGGCTGACGGTCTTCAGTGGCAAGGGCTACGCGGGCAGTTCCGTTGCCGACATCTGCTCGGAGGCGGGCCTGGCGCGCAGCCAGTTCTATGCGGAGTTCCGTAGTCGGGAAGATCTCCTGCTCGGTCTTTACGACGTAATCCAAGATGATTCACAGGCGGCAGTGGTCGCAGCTCTCGAACGGGAAGACGCCGACGCCGAGAAGTCGCTGCTGACCGCTGCCGCGATGGCAGCGCTGGTCCGCTCGGTGGGTGATGATCCGCGCCGGGCCCGGATCGTCTTCGTCGAGATGATCGGTGTCAGTTCCCGGGTTGAGACTCATCGCGCCAACCGCCGAGCGTTGTGGGCGGAGTTCATCGCTGCGACGATCGCCGAGCGCTCGGACGGGGGTTTCACGCCGCCAGGTGGATACGCGTTGGCGACGGCGGCCTTCCTCGGCGCTCTCACCGAACTGGTGCACACATGGAGCAGCAGCGACCCGCGGCCGCCGATCGACGACCTCATCGCGGTCATCACCGCAGTTCTCGACGCACTGGTCCGGCAGCCGACCGAGTAGACAGGCTGCGCAGCGTGGGGTCAGGGTGCGACGAACCCGCCTCCACCGGGAAGCGACGGCTGACCCGCATTCGGGTAGGCCCATGAACCGGTGATCGACACGGTGAAGACAACAGGGCCGGAACCGGTGCGCACGGTCTGATGTGTCGGTGCCGAATCGAGGAAGAACGGGCACGGTTTCACGACGCTGGTGCCGCGGTCGCCGGTGCGGACATTGACATAGCTGATCCGGACCAGAGAACCGCCGACCGTCGTCGCACACGTCTCGGGACTGGCAGGCGCGGAGAAGGTCGTCCGACCCGGCGCCGCGGACGAGGCGTTCACCGACGCCAGATGCGGGCCGGGTATCACCAGACCGCTCACCTTCACGCCGATGGCCGGTATCTGGAATACCGAGACCGGCGCTCCGGTGAGGGTCGGACCGACCGGTGCCGCTGACGCGGAGGGTGCGCCGGCCATGGTTAAGGCGCACGCCGCCAGGAGGCTCGTGGCAACTGTGCTGAACTGTCGTGGGAATCGCATCTGCATTCCTATCTCTTGAATGTCTACGAACCGGTACTTACCTATCGCAACTCGACTCCCCGCGTTAACCGACAGGGCCCGCTGTCCTACCCACGAATGTCAGTCGGGCGAACGACAGGCGGCGTAGTTTGAGGCCGTAGGAGAGGTTCGACGCGCGACTCGACGACAGGAGACCCGATGCGGTCCATCATCAAAACGGGTATCGGCACGGCCCTGGCGGCAGGTGTCGGCGCACTTGCCTCGCGTGATGCGGACTCACGCTGGTACCGGCGGCTGTCGAAACCGCCCTTTCAACCGCCTGCGGTCGCGTTCCCCATCGTGTGGACGTTGCTCTACACCGACATCGCGATCAGCTCGGCCGTCACGATCGACACCCTCCGCGACGAGATGCGGCATATCGACGCAGCGGCGTTCGAGCGGGCACTGGCGGTCAACGTCGTGCTCAACGGCGCATGGACCTGGGTGTTCTTCCGCGCGCACCGCACCGGAACCGCTGCGATCACGGCGGCGGTGCTCACCCTCAGCAGTGCCGACCTGATCCGGCGCGCGGCCCCGGCATCACCGCCGGCAGCAGCGGCTTTGGTGCCCTACGCCGGATGGTGCGCCTTCGCGACTGCGCTCTCGACGGAGATCTGGCGCCGCAACCGCTGACGCTCACCGAAGACGTGGTGGGTCAGGCGACCACCAGACGCGCGATGTCGGTGGCGTGCTGTTGCATAGGGCCCTGCAGATCCTTGGGGCCTTCGATCTCGATGGCGATGAGTGCCTCCTCGACGCAGATGGTCAGCTTTCCTTCGGCGTCGGTGGAGTTCTCGAAGTCCTGCGCTTGCCACCACGCAGAGTCGCCGAGACCATCGACTGCGATGACCGGATAGAGATGGTCAGAGGGTTCGACACAGTGGACCGCACCGTCGTCGAATTGTTCTGCGAACGAGAGGTTCACGTCGACCTCGATCTCGGAATCGGTGGATTCGAAACTGCACCCGACAGTTTTGTAGTTGAAGTCGTCGACGGTGCTGACCCCGCCGCTGGACTCGGTCGGCAGCTCGAAATCGATGGAGAATATCGAGCCGAGGTCGTCGCGGGTCAGACCGGCGCAATCATCTCGCAGGTTCGTCGCCGATGCGGTCGACGAAGGGTCCGTCGAGGACGGTTCGCTGGCCGGGCTCGGCGTTCGAGTCGAAGACGTTGCCGTGGAGCTACTCTCAGCGGAAGTGCCGTCGCCGCCGTCAGAGCATCCGGTGATCACCATCATGGTCAATGCCGCAGCGGCCACGGCCGGCAGAATACGTCGCATCGCTCATCCTCTTCTGACTGGCCGCGGACGCGACCTGCAGAAGCAAGATTAATTCGTCTGTAAGCCGGCCTGACTCGGTTCACCGGATCGGTACCGCTCGAATGACAGTCAGACCGCCTGCAACGCCGTGAAACGAGCGATGGGAGACTGGCGACATGACTGCGCTCGAGGTGGAACCCGCGTCGACGCACTGGTCGGCGAACTCGTTTCCGGACGACCTTCTCGCCGCAAAGAACTTGATCTACGACGTTGCCGCAATGGCATGTTCGCGCCCCGTGCCGGAGGTCGAAAGCGCGGGATATGGCGCCCACGAGTTCGCCGTGGCAGACCGCGCGATCAGATTCCGGGTGGCCAGGATGACCCCGAAGAAGCCGGGGCAGTTCGTCACCCTGTGGACCAGGACTGCGCACGGACCCATCGCGCCCTTCGACATGACCGACGATGTCGACCTGTATGTGATCAGCGTCCGTGATGAGCGTGGATTCGGCCAGTTCGTCTTTCCGCGAGAGGTACTCGGCGCCCACGGAGTGCTGTCGACGAACTCCGTGGGCGGCAAGCGCGGCTTCCGCGTGTACCCGCCCTGGGTGAGCGTGCACAGTCGTCAGGCCACGCTGACCCGGGCATGGCAGATCGAATACTTCCTGGAGGTGCCCGCAGATGGTGCCGTCGACACGGCTACCGCGAGAAAGCTGTACGGGCGGTAGCCGCCCCGACGTCGGCTGCGCGATTTGCGAGTTCGTCGCATTTCTTCAAGCGTCCGTCCCGGTTGTCGGCGAGACTCGGGCATATGACAACGACAACTGTTGACCTGCTCCGACCGGTACTGGCCGACCTCGCGGTAGTGGTCGAGAACTCCGGCGGCCACGAGAGCGCCCCGACCCCGTGCACCGAACTCGACGTCGCTGAGCTGCGCACTCACATCGCGGGATGGCTGACCACGTTCGCGTCCGGATTCGCTGATCCCGAAGGCCGTGCCGAGGCCTCCGGCGCGGAGGTGCCGCAGGATGCCGCAGGGGCGGCGGACGTGATCCGCTCCGCTGCGGACCGACTCGACACTGCCGTGCGATCGGGCGCCGACCAGCGACCGCTGTACCTCGGGGAGAGTCCGATGCCCGGCGAGATGGCCATGTCGATGATCCTGTGGGAGTACATCGTTCACGGCTGGGACCTCGCCGTGGCAACCGGGCAGGAGTGGAACCCGGCCCCCGAGGCGGCCGCAGCGTCTGCCGCATTCGCGCCGAACATGCTGACAGATGACTACCAGGGTCCGGGCAAGCCCTTCGGTCCGCGGATACCGACTCCGAACGACGCCTCCGACCTCGACGCGTTGCTGGGTCTGTCCGGCCGGGACCCGCGGTGGAGCGCCTCCGCCTGACCCCCGCCCGCTCAAACCCACCCGTTCCGGTCAAACCCACGGGTTCGGGACCCCTGGGTTTGCCCAGAACGAGTGGGTTTGGTTCGGCGGTAGAGTCGGCCTGTGACCGAATCCTTCACCGCACCTGTTGTCGCCGCCGGACTCATCGGCGGATTTGCTGCCGCCCGATACAGCGGACGCCGTGAACTCGGCGGCGTGGTGCTCGCTGCCGCCGGCGCCTGGTGCACCACGGAGTGGTTCAAGGCGAAGGGTCCGGTCGTTGCCGGTTCGCTCCTGGGCGGGTATCTCGTCGCGTTCGGCGCCTCGCATCCACTGGCCAAGAAAATCGGCGCCTGGCCCGCGGTGTTCGCGGTGACCACCGCAGCAGCAGGTGCGGCGTACGCGGTCGCCGACCACTGACCGCATGGTGCTGACGTGAGCGACCACTGATGTCCGGGCTCACGATCACCCTTGCTCTGCTCGCAGTCCTCCTCGTGGTGGTGGCCGTCCTGGCCCTGCGGGTCCGCACCCGACCGACCCTGACGACGCCGGCTGAACGGGCGGTGCACGCGACGCTGCACACCGCGTCGTTGGCCGCCCGTCCGCTGCGGCGCGGATTGGACGCGGATTCGGCGGCCGAGGCCGCGCCCCACCTGCGCGGTCTCACCGCCGCCGACGCCCTCGGTCTCGCCGACGCGAACGGTGTGGTCCTCGCGTGGACCGGACCACACGCACGCTTGAGCACACACTTCGCCGACGCCGCCGTCCGCGCCTCGGAGGAGGGGCGACGGATCTTGATCAAGGCCGACGAACTCGACGAACCCGGGGTACGGGCGCTGGTGGTGCAACCGCTGCTGCCCGGCGAGTCGGGATCGGTCGGGGTGATGGGGGTGGTCACCCGTACCCAGCCCGGCCCCGGGATGCTGTCGGCGATCGCCGAGGTGGCGCGCTACGCGGGCAACCAGATCGAACTCGCCGAACTGGACGCATCGCGCGCCCGACTCGATCGTGCAGAGGTCCGCGCCCTGCGCGCGCAGATCAGTCCGCACTTCATCTACAACGCACTGGGCACCGTCGCGTCGTTCGTGCGCACCGACCCCGAGCAGGCCCGTGAACTGATCCTCGAGTTCGCGGACTTCACCCGGTATTCGTTCCGGGCGGCAGGGGAGTACACCGTGCTCGCCGATGAACTGCGCAACATCGACCGCTACCTGACACTCGAGCGCGCTCGCTTCGGTGGCTCGCTCGAGGTTCGTCTGCAGGTGGCGCCCGAGGTCCTCAATGTCGTGTTGCCGTTTCTGGCTTTGCAGCCTTTGGTCGAAAATGCGGTACGACACGGAATTTCGAGCAAACCCGACGGCGGTACGGTGACAATCGTGGCGGCGGACGAAGGCACCGATTGTGTGATCAGCGTCGAAGACGACGGGATCGGGATGGATCCCGACCTACTGAGGTCTGGCGATCTCGACGCCATCATCTCCGGCGCGAGCGGTCACAGTGCCACCGAGAGCGCTCACGTCGGGCTGGCCAACGTCGACGACAGACTCCGCGCGGCATTCGGGAACGACTACGGGTTGGTCGTCGAGACGGCGCCCGGCGCGGGTACCAAGGTCAGCATGAGGGTGCCGAAGTTTCGCCCCGGGGTCGCGGTGTGAGGCGTGGGCGCCCGCGAAATCCTCGACCGGCCACGAACGTCAGTCGCGTGATTTAAAGTCAGCTGGTGGAGATTACCGAAGTCGCCGACAGGCTCGAGATCACCGACGTTCTCAGTAGGTACGCGCGTGCGGTGGACACGGGCGACTGGGACCTCTGGCGGTCGCTGTTCACCGAGGACGCCGAGATCGACTACAGCGCCGTCGACGGCCCCGTGGGTCGCCGCGGAGAAGTGTCGCAGTGGCTGGCCGAGTCGATGGCCCTGCTGCCGATGAAACAGCACTACATCACCAACATCGAGTGCGACGTGGACGGCGATACTGCGCAGGCACTGGCGATGTTCTACAACCCGATGATGCTGCCGGGGCAGACTGAGCTCACGATCTGCGGAGGTTGGTACCGGCACCAACTGGTCCGCACCCCGGAAGGATGGCGCACCAGGGCGTTTCGGGAAGAGAACGTCTGGTTCGGCAGTCCCGTCGGAGATCGTCGCCCCGCCGGTCCGGCCGGGGCGGGCTCCTCCACACGGCACGCCGACTGAACTGCCCTTTCTCGCCGGGTTGGTTGGCCCGGCAGGGGCCCCGGCATGAGATCATGGATGCGTTGTGACGCAGAACTCATTGCCGCCGAACCGGCACGGACCGCTGACGGTGCTGGCTGTCGACGACGAGGCGCCCGCCCTCGATGAACTGGCCTACCTGCTCCGGAAGGAGGAGGCTGTCGGCGAGGTGATGACGGCCGCCGACGCCACGACAGCCCTGCGGGTGATCAAGGATCGGCCGGACACCATCGACGCGGTGTTCCTCGACATCAACATGCCCGGACTCGACGGTCTCGAACTGGCGGGTGTGCTGGCCGCGTTCGCGAGCCCGCCCGCGGTGGTGTTCGTGACCGCGCACGACGACCGCGCGGTCCGGGCGTTCGATCTCGGTGCCGTCGACTATCTACTCAAACCTCTGCGGGCACAGCGGCTCTCCGAGTCGGTACGCCGGGTGGTCGAGCTCCGTGAGCAGCGGGAGTCGTCGGTCACACCGCCGGGCCCCGCCGCCGAGAACGACTCCGACGAGGTGATCCCTGTCGAGATGGGCGGGGCCACCACGCTGGTGCACCGCTCGGCGGTGTTGTGGGTCGAGGCCGACGGCGACTACTCGAGACTGCACACCGAAACAGGGTCGCACCTGGTTCGCATACCCATCTCGACTCTTGAAAGTCGTTGGGAAAAAGCGGGATTCTTGCGAGTGCACCGCTCCTACCTGGTGTTGCTGCGCCTGGTCACCGGGATCCGCACGGTCGGTTCGGGCACTGTCGTCTGCCTGGGCCCCGGCCAGGATCGAGCACTCGTCGAGTTGCCGGTCAGTCGGCGGCATACGCGTGAACTCAAAGACCGGCTGGTCCGAAGTACGAAGCCGGGCCGATGACCTCATCGGGTGACGGCACACCGAAGGCCCGCGAGCGTGTCGTGCTCGCCAAGCGCCGCGGGGCGCGAACGGTCCGCTCGCGTGTCGAGGTCCAGGAACACACGGAGGTCGGCGACGCGCTGATCAGGGGGCTCATGCGGGCCCAACTCGGACTGGCGTTGCGGCTGGGCGGCCTCACGCTGCTGGTGCTGGGGTCGATCCCGTTGCTGGCGGCCATCTTCCCCGAACTCTCGGACGTGACCGTATTCGGCGTCCGGCTGCCCTGGTTGGTGCTCGGCGTAGGGGTTTATCCGATGTTGCTGGCCGTGTGCTGGCTCTACAACCGGTTGGCGGACCGCAACGAACAAGAGTTCGCAGACCTGGTCGACGACTGACGGCGCCGGTGCAGATGCAGACGATATCCGGCCAGTCGGTGCCGCTGCCGACGCTGATCGCCCTGATCGCGGCTGCGGTCGCCACGGTGGCGATCGGCACCTACGGGGTCCGGCTGGCCCGCACCACCTCCGACTTCCTCGTCGCATCACGCAGTGTGGGATCGAACTGGAACGCCGCCGCGATCTCGGGCGAGTACCTCTCGGCGGCCTCGTTTCTCGGGGTCGCCGGCCTCATCGCAAAATACGGTGCCGATGCGCTCTGGTACCCGATCGGGTTCACCGCCGGTTACGTGGGCCTGTTGCTGTTCGTCGCCGCCCCGCTGCGAAGGTCGGGTGCCTATACCGTCCCCGACTTCGCAGAGTTCCGGCTGGGCTCCAAACGACTTCGTAAACTCGCCACCGGCGTTGTGGTGCTGATCTGCATCCTCTATCTGGTACCCCAGCTTCAGGGTGCCGGCCTGACCCTCAACATCCTGCTGGGAGTGCCTGCGTGGGTCGGGGCGGTGGTGGTCGGCGTGATCGTCATCGCGAATGTCATCGGCGGCGGCATGCGGTCGATCACGTTCGTCCAGGCGTTTCAGTACTGGCTCAAACTCACCGCGATCGCGGTACCCGCGTTGGTGCTCGCCATCCACTTCTACGGCGACGACCAGAAATTGGGGTCGGATGCACCGCCGACGGTGACCGAGCAGACCACGGTCGACGTCACCACCGATGTCGTCGTACGGGTGTCGGGCGACCTACTGGTGGCCGCGACGGGTCGCATCGACGGTGACCAGGTCGCGGGTCCGGTGCGCCTGGGCCCCGGCGACCACGAGATCAGTGCAGGAACATCGCTGGAGCTCGCCGCAGGCTCCTCTGTGCCGGTGGTCGCAGGCGCGCCGGCCACCCACGACGAATGGGCGGCACCTGGATGGGGTTTCGGCGGGAAACACCCGATGTATCAGGTCTATTCGCTGATCATCGGTATCTTCCTCGGCACGATGGGTCTACCGCATGTGCTGGTGCGGTTCTATACGAA
Organism: Williamsia limnetica; assembly: GCF_003217475.1. Classification (GTDB taxonomy): domain Bacteria; phylum Actinomycetota; class Actinomycetes; order Mycobacteriales; family Mycobacteriaceae; genus Williamsia; species Williamsia limnetica. The sequence continues at coordinate 63,003 of NZ_QJSP01000005.1, forward strand.
CCCGGACGGGCGGGCCGCCCGCGCGACCTCGCTGGCGGTGGTCGGTCTGCTGGCCGTCTTCTATCTCTTCCCGACCCTGCTCGGTGCGTTCGCCCGGCTGTGGGTTCCGCAGTTGCTGATCACCGGGGCGTCCGATGCCGCGGTGCTGCTGTTACCGGGGAGTGTGGTGTCCGGCATCGGTGGCCAGTTGCTGGCGGCGCTGGTGGCCGCGGGTGCGATCGCCGCCTTCCTCGCCACGTCGTCGGGTTTGCTCGTGAGTGTGGCAGGCGTCCTGAGCACCGACGTCCTGCGTGGTCGGGTCCGCGACTTCAGGATCGCCTCTTTGCTCGCCGGCATCGTTCCACTTCTGCTCGCGGTCGCGGTCACCTCCATCGATCTGTCCCGAACCGTCGGTTTGGTGTTCGCGGTTGCGGCCTCCACCCTGTGCCCGCTGTTGGTCCTCGGGATCTGGTGGCGCGGACTGACCGCGACCGGCGCCGCGGCAGGGCTGATCGTCGGTGGTGTGGTGGCAGGCGGGGCGGCGCTGGCGACGGCGGTGGGCGGCTTCTCTGAGAGCCTCCTCGGAGGTTGGCCGGCCGCGCTGGTCGGCTATCCGGCAGCGGTGAGCGTGCCGCTTGCCTTCGCGACGATGGTGGTGGTCAGCAAGATGACGGCGGCTCAGATCCCCGCCGATGTCGGTCGATTGTTCACCCGATTGCATGCTCCCGAGGGTCTCGGCATGGGTAAGGACCGCGAATCGAACCTCAATCCCGGGGAGCGACCCCACTCGGAGTGAGTGCCGTTCGTCGCAGATTTTCGACCGTTCACCGCACAGATCGACAGCTCACCGTGTGAGCGCGGCCACATCATTTTGCTGTGATCCAGACCTCACTAACGTACGAACGAGTTCTAGATCCCTTCACACCAGGAGTCTCCCGTGACCACACCAGACCTGAGCCCGGAGGCGTCGCCACAGCGACCCGCCCCGGATGAGCAGGCGTTCATCGACATGCAGGCCAGTCCGGAGTTCCAGGATCTGCGCCGCAGGCTGCGCGTCTTCGTGTTTCCGCTGACGGCCTTCTTCCTTGCCTGGTACATGCTCTACGTCCTGTTGGCGACCTACGCCACGGAGTTCATGGCCACCAAGGTCTGGGGCAACATCAACCTGGGCATCATCCTCGGACTCGGACAGTTCGTGTCGACGTTCGTCATCACCGCCGTCTATGTGCGGTTCGCCAACCGCGATCTCGATCCCCGTGCGGCCGCGATCCGCGACGAGCTGGAAGGCCCGCTGAAATGACCACACTCGCCGCAGATGCCGCCTCGGTCGGCAATCCCGCGCTCAACATCGCGATCTTCGTCGCATTCGTCGTCATCACCATGACGATCGTGATCCGGGCCAGCAAGACCACCAAAAAGGCCTCCGACTTTTACACCGGAGGCGGACAGTTCTCTGGTCCGCAGAACGGTTTCGCCATTGCCGGTGACTATCTATCGGCTGCCTCGTTCCTCGGAATCGCAGGAGCTATCGCTGTTTTCGGCTACGACGGCTTCCTGTACTCCGTCGGATTCCTCGTCGCCTGGCTGGTGGCGCTGCTCCTCGTCGCCGAATTGCTCCGTAACACGGGACGATTCACGATGGCAGACGTGCTGAGCTTCCGGCTCAAAGAACGTCCGGTCCGAATGGCAGCCGCGTTGTCGACGCTGACCGTGTCGCTGTTCTACCTGCTGGCCCAGATGGCCGGTGCCGGTGGGCTCGTCGCACTACTGCTCAACATCGACGGCAAGTTCGGCCAGGGCGTCGTCGTCGCCGTCGTCGGTGTCCTGATGATCGCGTACGTGCTCATCGGTGGCATGAAGGGCACCACGTACGTGCAGATGGTCAAAGCCGTCCTGCTCATCGCAGGTGCAGGTGTCATGTTCGTCCTCGTCCTGTTCGCGGTGAAGGGCAACTTCTCGCAGCTCATCGCCGACGCGCAGGCCACGGTGAGTGGTTCGGCGAATGAGGCGGTCGCAGGTCGCGACATTGCTGCTCCGGGTGCGAAGTACGGCATCAGCGACATGTCGAAACTCGACTTCATCTCGCTCGGCATCGCACTGGTCCTCGGTACCGCCGGCCTGCCGCACGTCCTGATGCGCTTCTACACCGTCCCCACCGCCAAGGAAGCCCGCCGCTCCGTCACCTGGGCCATCGCCCTCATCGGCGCGTTCTACCTGTTCACCCTGGTGCTCGGGTACGGCGCAGCCAAGTCGGTCGGTCCGGACAAGATCCTCGCCGCACCAGGCAAGGAGAACTCGGCAGCACCACTGCTGGCGTTCGAACTCGGTGGCACGATCTTCCTGGCGGTGATCTCGGCGGTCGCGTTCGCGACGATCCTCGCCGTCGTAGCCGGCCTGGCGATCACCGCGTCGGCGTCCTTCGCCCACGACATCTACGCCAGCGTCATCAAGCGCGGCAACGCCACCGAGGAGCAGCAGGTCCGGGTCTCGCGGATCACGGTGGTCGTGATCGGTGTCATCTCGATCGTCCTGGGCATCGCGGCCATGGGGCAGAACATCGCCTTCCTGGTGGCATTGGCCTTCGCCGTCGCCGCCTCGGCCAACCTGCCGACCCTGCTGTTCTCGCTGTTCTGGAAGCGGTTCAACACCACCGGTGCGCTGTTCAGCATCTACGGCGGTCTGATCACCTGCATCGGGCTGATCGTCATCTCGCCTGCGGTGTCGGGTAAGACGACCTCGATGTTCCCGGACGCCAACTTCGACTTCTTCCCGATGTCGAACCCGGGCATCGTCTCGATCCCCGCAGGCTTCCTCCTCGCGATCATCGGCACCTACATCGGTGGCCGCCGCAAGGAGAACGCCGCCAAGCAGGCCGAGATGGAGGTTCGCTCGCTCACAGGAGTGGGCGTGGAGAAGGCAGTCTCGCACTGAGTCTTTTGCTCGCTCCGCTCGCTTTGTCGGATGTGGCCATCAGGCGGTTGTTCTTCCCTTCTCCTCACCTCGCTGCGCTCGTTCGTCGGCAGTCCAGAACAACCGCGGCCACGTCCTCCGAAAAGACCCCGCCCCACCATCAGCACAGCTGCGCTCGTTCATCGGAAGTCCAGAACAACCGCGGCCACGTCCTCCGACAAAATCCGGCCTCACCATTCAAAGCTGGTGGGGCCGGATTCGGTTGTTCTCAAGCTAATAGGCGCCACAGCCCGATGATGCCGACGATCACGATCACCGCGCGTAGTGCGGTGGGGGAGAGTTTGCGCCCGTACTTGGCGCCGACCACGCCGCCGAGCAGCGATCCGAGCGCGATGAGACCGGCAGCGACCCAGTTGATCCGGTCGAATGCGACGATCGTGTAGGCCAGGGCGGCAACCACATTGACCAGCAGTGACAGCAGGTTCTTGGCAGCATTGAGACGCTGGATCTTGTCGTTGACGATGACGCCCATCGCACCCATCAGCAGGATTCCCTGGGCTGCGGTGAAATAGCCGCCGTAGATGCCGACGAGAAACGTCGAGCCGGTCAACAAACCAGTCCGCTTCGGCCCGAGAAAAGCGTCGTGCAGATCATCGGGATCAGCGACCATCCGCTTCGCCGTCCACCGCTGGATGCGGGTCTGCATCACGACGAGGATCAACGCCAGGACCAGCAGTACCGGGACGATCGTCTCGAACGCCTTCTCGGGGAGGTGCAGCAACAACCAGCTACCGATGATCGCGCCGACCAACGACGCCGGGATCTGCCACTTCAGTCGCGGCCATTGCCCGGCCAGCTCGCGCCGGTAACCCCAGGTCCCGGAGACACCACCGGCGACGAGGCCGACGGCGTTCGTCATGGTGGCCGCCACCGGAGGGAATCCGAAGGCGACCAGCGTGGGGAAGGTGATCAGGGTGCCGCTGCCGACCACGGCGTTGATGGCCCCGGCGCCGACACCGGCGAACAAGATCGCCAACACTTCCCAGATCGACATTGGTATACCGTGCCACGCGCGGTTTCGGCCGCACCAATCGCCCGACTCGGCTTCACTGGTGCGTGATGAACTACGACGTCACGGTGACCGATGACAATTTGTCGGCTCGGCCGCAGGACTATCCCGGCAGACCGGTACCCGGCATCGGGCTGCTCCTCGACGGTCGGTTCTCGACCGCAAAGGGCGTAGATGATCTGACCACAGCTCTTCGCCGGCACGGTCTGACCGACCTCGCCGGCCGCACTGCGGTACTCGCTGTCGGTTCCAATGCCTGTGCGGCGGTGATCCTGCGGAAGCTGGAGTCGGTGGGCGTCGATTCCGCGGTGCCGTTCCTGACGGGTGCCGCTACCGATATTTCTGTGGGGCACAGCGCGCACCGCAGCGTCGCCGGTTTCATCCCAGCTGCGCCGTATGCCACCGTCGGCGCCCGAAGAATCCTCACGGCCACCATGTTCACGGGCGATCAACTCGCGGCGATCGATGCAACCGAGCCCAACTACCGGCGCATCACTGTGGCCTGTGATCTGCGTGGGGAAGGCAGGGCGGAGCTGTACGTGTCCCGGTGGGGCATCATCGCACCGCCGGGAGGTTCAGTTCTGCCCCTGATGTCGCAAGCAGAACTCTTCGACCGATTGAGCGAAGGATGCCGGGGATTCGGGCAGGCCCGGGCGGACCCCGACCCCCGGGCGGTCGCCGACCTCCTCGACGAGCAGGGCTGGGCGCGGGACTCTGGTCTGGGGTGAACTAACCTCGCGAGTGTTGCTATGTCCGTCCACGCGTATCGGAAGAGGAGGTGATCGGTGTGGCTTGGCTGATCGTCGCTGCTGCGGTGGCGTTCGCGGTGCTGACACTGCTCGGCTTTCTCTGGTTCGCTTACGACTCGAACAAGAGGGTGCGCAGGTTCGCCAACTCGACCGATCTCGTACCGGGTAAACCCGGCCGCGCGCCGGCGGAGTGGAGAAAGTCACCGGAACCGGAAGCCCTGCTCCATCGCCGGATCCGGTATGCCATGGGTCTGGTCTACGAGAATCCGTCCCTGCGCAACGACGTCGACCTGCGCGCCGCACGAGAACGACTGGACGATGCAGTATTCGTCCTGGCTGACGAGCTGATCGCCGCCGCCGGTGCCCCCGACCGGGACGCCGACGAGTTCCGGAGGATCGGGTGGGCCGTGCGCTGGCTGGAGCTCCTGCCCGGCGAACTGTATTACGCGCAGAAGGCGCAAGCGCTGGTCAAGATCGACGCCGCGATCGCGAACCTGCGTGACCCCGCTGAGCCGCCGCCCGTCGAACCCGAGAATCCGGACGACCCGGACGATCCGGACTACAAGGCCTGATCCGCAGAGAGCGAGCCGACGACCTCGGCGATGGCCAGACACGAGGTGAGGCCGGGGGACTCGAAGCCGAACAGGTTGATCAGTCCGACGATCCCGTGGTCGGATGAGCCCTGGATCATGAAGTCGGCGTTCGGTTCGCCGCGACCGGAGAGCTTGGGCCGGATACCGGAGTACGCCGGGCTCAGTGCTTCATCGGGTAGTCCTGGCCAGTACTTTCGGATCTCGGCGTAGAACGCATCCGCTCGGCCTGCGTCGACGGTGTAGTCGACAGCCTCGATCCACTCGACGTCCGGCCCGAACCGCGCCTGGCCGGCGAGGTCGAGGGTGAGGTGTACTCCCAGGCCGCCGCCGGCGGGAACCGGGTACACGAGATGGGAAAACGGGGCCCGCCCATGAGTGAGCGAGTAGTAGTTCCCTTTGGCCAGAACGCGTCTCGGTATCCGATCGACTGGATACCCGGTGATCGCCTGCGCGACATCCCACGCGCCGAGGCCTGCGCAGTTGATCACGGTGCCACACCGAACCGGAGTTCCGTCGAGGTCGATCTCGGGTAGTCCATCGACCACGCGGCCCGATGTCACCGTCGTGCGCAATACGGTCGCGGCGCCCGCGTCGCCGGCGTCGCGATGCAGGGACGCCATCAGTCCATGGCTGTCGACGATGCCGGTCGACGGTGACAGGAGTGCCTCCAGGGCAACGAGATCAGGTTCGAGGTCGGCGAGTTCGGCGGCTTCGACCCGGCGCAGATCATGCACACCGTTCGCGGCGGCCCGGGCCTTGATCGCGGTGAGTTCGGCGACCTGTCCGTAATCGGTGGCGACGATGAGTTTGCCCAACCTGCGGTGTTCGACAGAGCGCTCGGAGCAATAGTCGTACAGCAACTCTCGGCCCCGCACGCACAGCTGCGCCTTCGCGCTCCCGACCGGATAATAGATTCCGGCGTGGATCACCTCGGAGTTGCGGGAACTCGTCTGTGTCCCGATCGCATCTTCTGCGTCGACGATGACGACCTCCCGACCGCGGAGGGCGAGTTCTCTGGCCACGGCCAGCCCGATCACGCCGGCACCGATCACCAGGCAATCGAGTGTCTCGGCCACGGGCGTTCACCTCTGCGTTTCTTCTCGCCGGCGACGTCGTCCGGTCTCGGGTACCGCCCTGAGAATACGCCGTACGCTGCGAATGCCGTGGCCACCGAATGATGGCGCCTGACGCTGCCGGCTCGCTATCGTCGTGGCAACCGGCGAGTCAAGAGGAGGGCGAGGCATGGGCGAGCCACAGTTGCTGACTGCCAACGGCGTGAATCTGTGTGCGCAGTCTTTCGGTGACCACCGCGATCCCGCGGTATTGCTGATCGGTGGGGCCGGGTGTGCGATGGACTACTGGGCCGTCGACTTCTGCGATCAACTCGCGACAGCCGGCCGTTTCGTCATCCGGTACGACCTGCGTGACACCGGCCGGTCCGTCGACTATCCGCCCGGGGAGCCGACCTACACCTCGCGTGACCTGGCCGGTGACGCGATCGGAGTGCTCGACGCCCTGGGCGTCACCGCGGGGCACATCGTCGGGATCTCCATGGGTGGCGGTCTCGCTCAACTGTTGTCGCTGACCAACCCTGACCGCGTCGCGTCGTTGACCTTGCTCTCGACCACGGCGATCGGTCCGGTCGGCGACGAACTACCCGGACCGAGCGCCGCTCTCGCCGAGCATTTCGGCGATCCTCCGACTGAACCGAAGTGGCGCGACAACGCGGCGGTGATCGACTACCTGGTGGAGGATCTGCGCGCATACGCAGGAACGCTTCCGGCGGACGAGTTCGCCCTTCGCGAGCTGGTGCAGACAATCGTGCTACGCACCAACAACATCGAGTCGAGTGTGAAGAACCACGCGATGCTGCCGGACGACAAGGCGTTGCCGGTGCTGCGGATGTCGGCGATCGCGGCACCGACGTTGATCATGCACGGCACCGCCGATCCGCTGTTCCCCATCGAGCACGGGCATGCCCTGGCGAGAGCGATCCCCGACGCGAGATTCGTTGCGTTGGAGGGGGTAGGGCACGAGGTGCCACCGAGAGCGCTGTGGCCCCAGGTGATCGGGGAACTCATCCGGCATACCGCAGCTGCCGTCGAGTGAGGCCCACGGTTCAGCGCTGGGCGAGCGTGCCCCTTTGTCCCGGCGACACCCGTGCGCGACTCTCGACGCGATCGCGGGCGATGGTCTTCGCGATCTCTCCGGCACGCACTGCGCTGTTGGACAGCAGTGACGACGAGATGCCATGCGTGTGTTCGGTTCCGCCCTGGAGGAAGACGCCACCGGGAAGTGGCGACTTGGCAACCAGGCGGTAGTCGCGGGATACCTGTGCACCCTGGGCGTCGAAGGCGATGCTGTCGGTCAGGTCTCCAAGAATCGTACGGAGGTTCATCGGATTGAACCCGGTGGCGCAGACCACGGCGTCGCAGACGATGTCCTCGGTCAGTCCCGTCGGCTCATGGCGAACTGTCACGGTGACCCGGTCCTGTGCCTCGGCAACGGCAACCACCTGCGAAGCACCGTGGACGAACAGCCGACGTTGCCCACGGACCCGCTCGTCGTACTCGCGGGCGTACAACTCTTCGATGAGCGGCAGGTCGACGGCCGAGTAGTTGGTACCCCGGTGGTATCGCATGAGTTGCTGACGGAACTCAGGTGAAGCCGAATGGAAGTCGTCGACAGCCGCGGGATCGAAAATACGGTTGGCGTAGGGACTGTCGTCGGCCGGGCTGTAGCCGTACTTGGCGAAGACCGCGTGGATGTGCGAGTTCTGGTGGTGGGTGTGCAGGTACTCCACGACCTCGGCGGCGCTCTGGCCGGCGCCGATCACGAGGAAGTTCTTTGTGGTGGGTTCGGGGAGTTCGGCAAGATGCGACAGCAGCTGATGATTGTGGAAGACCCGCTTCGAGGGCGCCACGCCGTGCGGCATCTTCGCTGCCAGTCCGGCAGCGACCACGATGTTGCGGGCCCGTACCACGCCCGCATGCCGCCCCTCCACCCGGACCGCGAACATATCGTCGGCAGTGTCGATCGAGACCACCCGACTCCCGTACGAGACATCGGCGTTCACACCGCGCGCTGCCCACTCGAGGTAGTCGTGGAACTCGTGGCGGGTCGGGAAAAAGGTTTGGAAGTTGACGAACTCGGTGAGTCGGTTCACCTCGGAGAGGTAATTCAGAAATGTGTAGCGGCTGCGTACGTTGCGCTGCGTGGCCAGGTCTTTGAGAAACGACACCTGCATGGTCGTACGAGGCAACAACATTCCCGGATGCCAACCGAACTGCTCTTTTGTCTCGATGAACCGGGACGAGAGCTGTTGCTCTGGTGGGAGTTCGGCGTTGAGCTCTTCCAGCGCTAACGCGAGGGCGAGATTCGACGGGCCGAAACCGATGCCGAGGATGTCGACGGCCTCCGTGGTGTGGTCAAGCATGATCTCCATCCCTTCCTTGGATGTTCCAAGCGGTCCACAACTGGGCAAAGGGGCCCGGCGTGGCAAGTAGTTCCGAAGGTGTTCCCTGCTGGACCAGTACTCCGCGGTCCATGACGACCACCCGATCGCATGCGATCGCCTGGCTCAGCCGGTGGGCGACGATCAGCGTCGTACGGCCTGCAGTCGCCGCCGCAGCCGAACGGTCGAGATCACGGGCGCCCAGACTCCCCGCCTCGGCGGTGGCCTCGTCGAGCACCGCGATCGGTGGGTCGATCAGCATGAGACGGGCCAGCGCGAGCTGCTGTGCCTGGGCGTCGGTGAGCTCGTGACCACCTTCGCCGACGACGGTGTCCAGCCCCTGCGGCAGCTTCTCGGCCCACTCCAGCGCACCGACCCCGGCGAGTGCGGTGCGGATCTGGCCGACATCGGCCCCCGGCTTCGCCAACTGTAGGTCGTCGGTCACCGTACCTGCGAAGACATGCACGTCCTGGCTCAGCACCACGACGTGTTGCCGCACAGTGCGATAGGGCAAGGAATGTAGGTCGAGTCCGCCGACGGTCGCTGAGCCCGACGTCGGTGGGTAGGTGCCCGCGGCGATGGCCGCGAGAGTGGACTTGCCTGCGCCGCTCGGGCCGACGAGTGCCACCGAGGTCCCGGGCTCGATCCGCAAGTTCACCCCGCGCAGCACCGGGTGCCCGGGGTCGTACCCGAAGTGCACATCGCGCAATTCGAGAGCGCTGTCGGCGGGTACGGCTCCGGCAACACTGCTGTCGGTTGCGTGCGCGGTGTCGTCCTGGGCGACGCCGACGAGTCTGGTCAACCCCGCCGCGGCCAGCTGTAGATCGGCGAAGCTGTACAGGATCATCCCGATCGGGTTGAACAGTCGGTGAAAGAGCAGTGCCGCGGCGGTGGTCGCTCCGACCGTGACCGCGCCGTCTTCGACCAGGATGAATCCGACCACCAGAATCGATGCGAGTCCGATGAATTCGGCCCGATTGACCCGACCCACCAAGCGCGTGAAGAGGGTGAAAGCCGCGATGGAGATGTCGCGCGCAGCTGCAGACGCCGCGTCGATCCGCGCGATTTCCCGTTCCTCGATCCCGTAGGCGTGCAAGGTGCGCGCGCCGACGATCCTCTCCACGAGCACTTGGGAACGCTCGGCGACCGCACGCCGTTCGGCGCTGTAGCGCGGTGTCGAGCGCGGCAGGTACCAGTGCAGCGCGAGACCGTAGAGGGGGATCGCGATGGCGCCGGCAACGCCGAGCCGCCAGTCCAGACCGGCCATCGCGATGATGCTGACCGCTGCGAGGACGGCGGAGATCACCACGGTGGGCAAGACTGTCGACACCGCTTTGCTCACCGCCGCAACGTCATTGCTGACCCGGGAGAGGAGGTCGCCGCGTCCGGACTTTTCCATGGTGTCCGCGGGCAGCCGCAGCGCGGTCCGGACCACCGCTTCTCGCAGCTGCGCCAGCAGGTCGGAGCCGAGGGCGGCGATCACATACATCGAGAACCCGGCGGCGACGCCGCCCAGCAGGGCAGCGCCGGCAGCGACCGCGGCGATGGGCAGCAAGACCGAGAGCCTGCCGTCGTCCGACACCTCATCGACCAGCACCCCGAGTGCCAGAGCCGGTGCCACCGCGGCGATCCCGGCGATCAAGGAGGCGACCGCGATCCTGACGAGGGCGGATCTGCGCTCCCTGAGGGCGGTGGTCAACCAGCGACGCGTCATCGCTCCGGTCGCCACCGGCAGTGCAGTGTGGGGCGCCCGGACCTGGCTGAGGGTCATCGGAGCACCGCCTCGCGGTACCGCACATCGGCCGAGGCGAGCTCGGCATGGGTACCTTCGCCGCGAACCCTGCCGCCGTCGACGAAGATGACGCGGTCTGTCCACGTCAGGAGGGCAGGACTGCTCGTGATGACGATCGTGGTGTGGTCGGTTCGGCCTTCATGGCGTCGTCGGTAGAGCTCGGTGGCGACCGTCCGTTCGGTGACGGAGTCGACCGAAGTCGTCGGATCATGCAGCACGAGCACAGAACTCTCCGAGATCAGCGCGCGCGCCAACGCGACGCGTTGGCGTTGGCCACCAGACAGGGACTGCCCGCGATCAGAGATCGTCCGGCCGATGCCGTCCGGATGGGAGTCGATGAGGTCGGTTGCTGCGACGGCCCGCAGTGCAGCGGTCGCGTCCGACTGTGTGGCGGCCGGCGCGCCCGAGATCACGTTGCTGAGCAGGGAACCGGTGAACAGGTCCGTCGCGTGCGGCTGCACCAGTAGCGCGCGCGGGAGTTCGGCCAGATCAGCTGCGGCGGCAGGGATGTCGGACACCCACACCGCGCCGTGGTCCGGGGAGGCCTGGCCGGCGAGCAAGTCGATGATGTTCGTACCGTCGACAGGGTCGACGACCACAACGCCGACGCAGTCGCCTGGTTTGGCGGTCAGACTGAGTCCGCGCAGTGACGCGTACCGGACATCGCGGAACTCCACGCCGTGTGGTCCCGGCCCCAGCCGGGACGCACCGGCCGGTTTGCTGAAATCAGCATCGGCGATCAGGGCGAGACGTTCGGCAGATGCTCGGGCTGTCGCGGCCTTGCCGGGTAAGAGGGAGAGCATGGCGAGTGGTTCCAGAAAGAACTGGGCCAGCCCCAGAACGGTGATCAACTCGCCGATGCTGATGCGGCCTTCGAGTGCATACCACCCCGCGCCGGCGGCGACCGCCACCGCCAGCATTGCGCTGACCCCGACCGCAGCCCCCATGAATGAGCCTTGGCCGGCGGCAGTCCGGCGCATGGCTGTCAGTGCGTGGCGGCTCGCGGTCGTGTAGCGCAGTGCTGCTGCGTCTTCGGCGCCGATACCGCGGAGTGGCCTCAGTCCGGCGATGAGATCGGTGGCCGCGCTGGTCGCTCGTGCGATGCGGGTTTGCTGCGCGAGGGTCTGGCGCGTCAGCAGCGGAGCGCTCAGTTGCAGTGAGCCCAGGACCAGCGGCACCCCCAGCAGCACTGCCACACCCAGCGGTACGTCGATGATCAGGAGCGCTACCGCGCACAGGGCGAGTGCGGCCAGGGCTCCGAGCGCCTGTGGCAGATATCGCAACAGCGCGGCGGTTTCGTCGGCGTCTGTCCCGGTCACGGCAAGCAGTTCGCCGCTACGGAGGTCTGTCCGCAGGCGTCGGGGACCGAGTATCCGGCGAACGGCGTCCATGCGGAGCTGATGAGCTTGGTGCAGTGCCGCGTTCATCCCGAGTCGGGCACCGAGCCGATAGCAGATCGTCAGTGCCAGGAAAACTGCCGCGAGGACGCCGATCCATACGGCCAGGGCTCCCATGTCGCCACCGTCGACGGCCTGATCGACGATGACGCCGATCAAGACGGGGACCGCCACCTCGCACATCTGATGCAGACACAGCAGCACAGCTGCCGCAGTCAGTGGGCCACGTCGCTCTCGCAGGCTCTGCCGGATGATGGACGCGCCTGAACTGACCGTCGGCGCGCTCACGACACCTCCCCTGCCACAGGTTCGGCGTCGTTGCTCGCCCGCAGATATCGGTCGACGATCGGTCCGATGGTCTGCAGCGCGGTATGACTGCACATCTGCCAATGTGTGAAGGGAACCGGGCAATCGGTGATGGCACCCGTGACGAAGGGGAACCAGGAGTCGGCGGCGTTCGTCCCCGGACCGTCGACCGAGTCGGCGCCGACCACGAGCAACTGGCCGCCGAAGATGCCGGGGGTGTGCTGGTGCAGCAGTGAGGAGTTGTGCCTGGCCGCTGCGACGAGTTGCCGGATCTGATCCGCCGTCAACCCCGGCGGCATGTCTTCGATCCCGTCGAGCAGGGCAACCGCGTCATCGAGGGTGACCTCGCCGAGAGCACCGGAGTCGATGTGGTCGAGGCCGAGTGCTCCGAGGAGATCAGCGGCGCGCAAGGGCGTCGACGTGGAGTCGACGACGGCGGCATGACTGTCCAGCATCACCAGGGCAGCCACCGGAGAGCCGGTTTGTTCGAGTTGCACTGCCATTTCGTGCGCGATGACACCGCCGAGCGACCAACCGAGGAGGTGGTAGGGCCCGTGGGGTTGTATCCGGCGTATCTCGCGCACATACCGTGCAGCCGTGGCCTCGATCGAGTCGGGTAGTCCTTCGTCGGAGATGATCCCGGGAACCTGGATGCCGATGATCGGCTGGTCGATATCCACATGGCGGGCCAATCCGGCATAACTCCAGGCGAGTCCGAGGATGGGGTGGATACAGAACAGTGGAGGCCGCTCCCCTTCGGGTCGGATCGGGAAGACCACGTCGAGGGTGGCAGCGTCGGCGATCTCCGGGCCAGGCGCGTCGATGCGTCCGGCCAGGCCGCGTGGAGTCGGATCGTGGAACAACCACTGGAGCTGGGCCGGTCGCCCGGTCGTGCGTCGAATCGCGTCCATCATCCCGATCGCGAGCAGTGAGTTGCCGCCGAGGTCGAAGAAGTCGTCCAGTGCGCCGATTGCTGTTGTCGTTCTCAGCGTCATGGCGAACGCGTCGGCGACCAACCGTTCGGTGCCGGTGTCGGGCTCGGTGAAGGGCGCCGATGATGTGAACTCCGGTGCCGGGAGCGCCTTTTCGTCGAGCTTGCCTGATGGTGTGACCGGCAGGTGTTCGACCGCGACCACGGCCGCGGGCACCATGTGGCGGGGCAAGAACTCGGCGATGAATGCGGAGATCTGCCCATCTTCGACTTCGGCATCCGGCGCGGCGACGACGTAGGAAACCAGGACAGGATCACCGGATTGCGTTGAGCGGCTGACTGTCACCGACCGTTTGACCGCGGGATGTCGACTGACCGCAGTGTCGATGTCACCAAGCTCTACCCGGTGGCCACGGATCTTGATCTGTCTGTCGCCGCGACCGTGGTAGCGGAGTTCGCCGTTCCGGGACCAGGTGACCACGTCGCCGGTGCGGTACATACGCTCGCCGTGGGTGCCGAAAGGGTTGGCGACGAACCGGTCTGCGGTCAGGTCCGGCCGGCGATGATAGCCACGGGCAAGCGCGGGTCCGCCGAGGTACAGCTCGCCGGGCACGCCGACGGGCACAGGGGCCAATCGCTGGTCCAGCACACACAGTTCGAACCCGTGTACCGCACGTCCGATCGCGACGGGGTGACCAGGCTCTAGCGAGGCCACCGTGGCGATGTCGGTGGCCTCTGTGGGCCCGTACCCGTTGCGCATCGTTCGACCGGGTGCCCAAGCGGCCACCAGCTCGGCCGACACCGCCTCGCCGCCGACACCGAGCACGGCCAAATTCGGCAGGGAACCAGGGGAGAGGGTCCCGAGAACAGACGGTGTGATGAGGGCATGGGTGACGTTGTCGTGCGCCATCAGTTCTGCGAGCTGTTGTGGCGAGAGCTCGGGATCGGAGATCACCAGTGTCGCTGCGGCGCTCAACGCCGAGATCTGCTCACCGATCGCCATGTCGAAGCTGGGCGAGGTGTTGTGCAGGAATCTCGACGATGATTCGACGAGGTAGTTCTCGCGGCGCTCCGCCGAAAGGTTCGCCAGTCCGGAATGCGTGACGACCACGCCTTTGGGTCGTCCGGTCGATCCGGATGTGTAGATCATGTATGCAGGCTGATCGACTCGTGCCGGTACCGGTTCGAAGCGGCGATCGTCGGCCTTGGTGAGGTCTCCGAGGTCTTCGAGCACGAACCAGCGGACGGTGCCCGGCAGGTGGGGTCGCTCTGCCCTCGTCGTGATCCCCAAGGCAGCACCCGAATCCGAGATCATCTGAGTGATCCGCTCGGCCGGATAGCGGGGATCCACGGGCACGAATGCGGCCCCAGATCTGGTGACCGCCCAGACGCTGCGCACCGAATCGATCGAGCGGGGGAGCGCGATGGCGACGAACGTCTCGGGCCCCGCGCCGGCGTCGACGAGCAACCGGGCCAGGTTGCGGGACCAGGCGTCGACCTCGCGGTAACTGTGTGCGGCACCCCGCCAGACGAGTGCGGTGCCGTTGGGGTTTCGTGTGACGGCCGCGCCGATGAGTTCGTCCAGGGTCGCGGGTGGTGCGGACGCCGATCCTCGTGCGGGTACGAACGACAGCGCTTCGGCGGTGGTCAGCAGAGGCAGATCTGCGAGGGTGATCGACGGCGTCGCCGCGATCACATCGAGGACCCGAACCAGTCGCTCCGTCAGACTCGTCGCAGTCTCGGCGTCGAAAAGATCCGTGGCGTACCTCAGCTCACCTTCCAACGGAACGGCGATCGCGGCCGGTTCCCGGATGGTGAATGCCAGATCGAACTGGGCGGCGTGGGTCTCGAAGGCGACCGGGGAAATGGTCAGTCCCGGCAGCTCGACATTGGTCGGCAGTGCAGGGTCGATGTTCAGCATCACCTGGAACAGGGGTGAGAACGACTGGGTGCGAGGAGGATTCATGACCTCGACGAGACGCTCGAAACTGACATCGCTGTGCGAGTACGCGGCAAGGTCGGTCGATCGGACCGTGTCGAGGAATTCGTCGAACGTGCGGTCAGCGTCCACCGTTGTCCGTAGGACCAAGGTGTTGACGAACATTCCGACCATGGCTTCGAGGTCGGCATCGTCGCGACCGGAGACCGGTGTCCCGATCACGACGTCGGCGGAACCGGAAAGCCGCGCCAACAGAGCCGCCAGCGCCGCATGAACGACCATGAACAGGCTCACACCCCGCCGCTGCATCAGCGACTCCATACCGGCGACCGTGACAGCGCTGACTTCGAAACCGACCGCGGCGCCGCGGTGCGAGGCGATCGTGGGACGCGGCCGATCCGTGGGGAGATCGATCACCGCAGGTAGGTCCGCGAGCTGTCGTTTCCAATACTGGATCTGCAGTGCTGCCGGGGATTCCGGGTCGTCTTCGCTGCCGAGAACACGCTGTTGCCACAGCGTGAAGTCGATGTACTGGACCGGCAGTTCTTCCCAGCCCGGTGCGATGCCGACGCACCGCGCGGTATAGGCGACCATGAGGTCTCGCGCCAACGGCGCCATCGACAGCCCGTCCGCAACGATGTGATGCAACACCAGAACGACGACGTGGTCGTCGCTGCCGCACGCCAACAACCGTCCACGGACCGGAACTTCACGGGCGACGTCGAATCCGCTGGATGCCAGCTTGAACACCGCCTGCAGCACCCTCGTGGGATCGGTGGGCACCGGAGTGAGGTCGACGCCGGCGGCGGCCACCACCCGCTGGACGGGCGCCTGTCGCTCGGCGGGGAACACGGTCCGTAGCGACTCGTGACGGTTCGTGACGTCAGCGAACGCCGCCTGCAGCGCCGCGATGTCGAGGTCGCCGATGATCCTCAGCGGCAGCACGATGTTGTACGTGGAGGCGGTCGTGTCGAACTGGTTGACTATCCACATTCGCATCTGGGCCGCTGACAACGGGGCCTCCACCGGCCGAGCCACCCGCGAGAGAGCCGGGCGAGCCGCGCCGCGGTCGTCGATCTGCCTGGCCAGCGATGCGACATCGGGGTGGTCGAACAAGGTCTTCACGGACAGTCTACTCCCAGTGACCGTATTCACTCGGGACACAACCCGAATCGCGGACAGCGAGTTGCCGTGGAGATCGAAGAAGCTGTCGTCGGCACCGACTGAGGCCTCGTCGACTCCGAGGATCTCGGCGAACATGCCGGTGAGAAGACGTTCTCGCTCGGTCTCCGGTGCCCGGTAGGCCCGTGTCGAGATCATCTCGGGCTCCGGGAGTGCGCGATCGTCCAGCTTTCCGTTCGGAGACAGCGGCAGTGAGGCGATGACCATGATCGCGGCGGGGTGCAGGTGGCCGGGCAATCGGGTGGCCGCGTACGTCCGGAGCACTGCTGCCTCTGCCGTCGCGCCGACGACGTAACTCACCAGCCCGTCGTCGCCACCTGGCAGCCTCCGAACCGTGGTCCGGACGACGTCGACTGTGGGGTGTACTGCCAGGACGGCATCGATCTCTCCCAGTTCGATCCGGTGTCCGCGGATCTTGACCTGGTTGTCGGAGCGACCGTGGTAGCGCAGTTCACCCTCGACCCAGGAGACGACGTCGCCGGTGCGGTACATGCGGGCACCCGGGACCGAGTAGGGATTGGCCACGAACCGCTCTGCGGTCAGCGCGTGTCTGCGGTGGTATCCGCGTGCCAGTGCCGGTCCCGCGAGATACAGCTCCCCGGTGACTCCGGGAGGTACCGGCCGGAGCCGGGGGTCGAGAACGAAGAGCTCGACACCGTGGACTGCCGTACCGATGGATACCGGCCTGCCGGCTTCGAGGCGGGCAACCGTGGCGATGTCGGTCGCCTCGGTGGGCCCGTAGCCGTTGCGCATGAGCCTGCCCGGCGCCCAGCGGTCGACGAGCTCAGGCGTGACAGCTTCTCCACCCACGCCCAGGACGACCAGGTCGTCGAGGCCGGCGGGGTCGAGAGCGGCCAGCATCGTCGGCGTGATCAGTGCATGGGTGATGTGCTCTGTCGCAAGCAGTTCGGTCAAATCGTCTGGTGCCAGGTCGGGCGGTGAGATGACCAATGTGGCCGCGGCAGACAACGCCGCGATCTGTTCTCCGATGGCCATGTCGAAGCTCGGAGAGGTGTTGTGGAGAAAGCGCGCCGCCTCGTGCATCACGTAGCTCGAACGACGCTCGGCAGCGAGGTTGGCAAGGCCGCGATGGGTCACCACGACGCCCTTTGGTGTTCCGGTCGAACCGGACGTGTAGATCATGTACGCGGCACGGTCGACGTCCACGGCGGCATCGGTGCACCGCACATCGGTGGGGCCGCGCTCGTCCTCGACGATGATCCAGTGCACGGTGTCCGGCAGGTGCGGACGATCGGCCGCTGTGGTCAGTCCGAGGCGAGCACCGGAGTCGGTGAGCATGTGGGCGATTCGTTCCCCCGGATACGCGGGGTCCAGGGGGAGGAACGCGGCACCGGTCTTGATGACTGCCCAAGTTGCGCGTACGGAGTCCAGCGAACGGCGAACAGCCACGGCGACATAGGATTCGAGACCAGCGCCGTGGGATGTCAAGTGCTGGGCCAGCTCGGTCGACCAATCGTCGACCTCACGGTAGGTGTGAGCCGCACCCTGCCACTGCAGTGCGACACCGTCAGGATTCGCCCGGACGGCCGTGCTGATCAACTCGCCGAACGTTGCAGGAGCCACGGATGCGGGGCCGAGTGCAGGAACCAGGCGCGCCGTTTCTTCTGCATCGAGGATGTCGACATCACCGATCGCCACCTCCGGCTGCTCGGTGAGCTTGTCGAGCAACCGCACGAACCGGGACGCCATCGCCTGCGCTGTGGAAGCATCGAAAAGATCGGTGGCGTAACGCAGTTCACCCGTCAGTGTGCCGTCTGCCTGCTCATCGATGTTCAGTGCCAGATCGAAATGTGTGGTCCCGTGTTCGAAGTCGAGCGCGCGGACCGTCAATCCCGGAAGTTGCAGCGCAGCTGCCCCGTCGCTGGTGGTCACCGTGTTGGTGTGCACACTCAGGGTCACCTGGAACACCGGTGAGAATGCCCCGGACCTCGGCACCGAGAGTTCGTCGACCAATCGTTCGAAGGGTACGTCCGCGTTCGCATAGGCGGCGAGGTCGGTGGCGCGTATCTGGCCGATGAGCTCACTGAAGCGGGTCCCGGGATCGATGATCGTCCGGAGCGGCACTGTGTTGACGAACATGCCGACGAGGTCGTCGAGCAACGGATCGGAACGCCCCGAGATCGGCGTTCCGATGACGATGTCAGGCGTGCTGCAAATGCGCGCCAACAGGGTGGCGTACGCAGCGTGCAGAGTCATGAACATGGTCGCGTCATGGCTACCCGCGAAGTGGCGCACCCGATCCGTGAGGTCGCGATCAACGGCGAAATCGACTGCCGCACCGCGATAGCTGACAACGGCGGGCCTCGGTCGGTCCGTCGGAAGGGATAGGACTGCGGGTGCACCGCTCAGGATGTGCATCCAGTTCTTTGCCTGCCGGCTTCCGGCAGCGTCGGGGTCATCGGAGGCACCCAGCCAGTCGTTTTGCCACACTGCGTAATCGGCGTACTGAACCGGTAGCTCCTGCCACCCCGGAGCAGCTCCTCGCCTGCGTGCCTCATAGGCGATTGCGATGTCGCGGGCGAGGGGTGCAAGCGATCCGCCGTCCGCGACGATGTGATGCATGATCAGTGCGAGCGCGTGGCTGCGGTCGCTGAGACGAAAGAGCTGGGTACGCAGACTCATCGACGTGGTGATGTCGAAGGGGGTGCTTGCCAGCATCCCCAGTGCCGGTATCAGTCTGGCGGCGTCCAGCGGACGCGGGGTGAGGTCGATGGAGACCTGATCGATGGGGAGCACCCGTTGCACCGGGCCTGCGTCGTCTTCCGGGAACACTGTGCGCAAAGATTCGTGTCGCTGGAGGACATCGCGCATTGCGGCGTGCAGCGCCTCGACATCGAGGTCGCCGTCGAGGCCGACGACCAACGGAAGATGGTAGGCGGTCGTGGAGGGATCGAACCGGTTGAGGAACCACATACGCGTTTGCGGTGGGGAGAGAGGTACGCGTTCGGGACGCACGCCGGCCACCAGGGCGGTTCGAGTCGGCCCGGCCGACCCGGGGCGCCGCGCGATGCCGCTGACGGTCGGGTCCTCGAAGATGTCGCGCACCGTCATCCTGGTCCCGAGTTCGGCATTGATCCGGGAGACCAGCCGGGTCGCGGTGAGGGAATCGCCACCGAGTTCGAAGAACCCGGCGTCCGCACCGACGCGGTCGGTGTCCAGCACTTCGGAGAAGATCGACGCCACCACGAGTTCGTTTGTCGTGGAGGGGGATCGATAGGGCGAAGCCGGTGCCAGCTCGGGCTCGGGTAGGGCCGAGCGATCAACCTTGCCGGTACGGTTCAGGGGAAGGTGCTCGAGCACGGTGATGACCGTCGGCACCATGTGGGCGGGGAGTGCTTGCGCCAGCGCCATTCGCACCGCGGCGGGCTCGATCGTCTGCCCCGGCGCGGGCGAGAGGTAGCCGACGAGGATCGTCTGATCACGGCGGTCCTTACGGGCGACGACGACCGCTGCTCCGACGTCGCTGCGGCGGTACAGCTGTGACTCGATTTCTCCCAGTTCGACCCGCAATCCGCGAATCTTCACCTGGAAGTCGCTGCGGCCCAGATATTCGAGTCGGCCATGTCCATTCCACCGGACCATGTCGCCGGTGCGGTACATGCGCAGGCCCGGGGCGGTCGGGTTCGCCACAAATCGCCCGGCAGTCAGGTCCGAGCGACCGAGATATCCGCTGCCCAGACCTGCTCCCGCGAGATAGAGCTCTCCGGCGACTCCCTCCGGCATCGGCCGCAACCAGCGGTCGAGCACCAGGGCCCGCACGCCCTGCAGGGGCGAGCCGATCGTGATCGACTCGGGCGCGACGAGTGCCTCCGACATGGTGACCACCACGGTGGTCTCGGTCGGGCCGTAGCTGTTGAAGAACCGCATCCGGGACCCGAACCTGGCCACCAGATCGGGAGGACACACGTCGCCACCGACCACGACTGTCTCGAGCGATTCGAGTTCCGCCACGTCGAGGGTGCCGAGAATCGCCGGGGCGCAAACGATGTGGGTGACCGCACCCCGACGTATCACCTCGCCCAGTTCGTCGCCGCCGACAACGTCCGGTGGTGCGATCACGAGCGTTGCGCCTGCACTGAAGGCCAGCACCATCTCGAATATGGATGCGTCGAAACTGGGTGAGCTCACGCGCAGAACCCGGGATGACGGCGTCACGGCCAGCTCAGGACGCGCCTGTCTCGTGAAAGTGGCCAGGCCCGTGTGGGGGATGGCCACCCCTTTGGGCACGCCGGTCGAGCCGGACGTGTAGATGATGTACGCGATGTGCTGGTCGCGGATACGCCCGCCGCGGTCGGCGTCGGTGATCGGTGCGTCGGATTCGGCATGAACGACCTCGTCGAACCCGGTGCCGCCGAACTCGATGCCGTCGATCTCGAGCCATGGGACGGTCTGCGGCAGCGGGGCGCAGATGTCGGTGAGGCCGATCGTCGCTCCGGAATCGACGAGCATGTGCGCCAGGCGCTCGGTGGGGAGTCGAGGATCCATGGGGAGGTAGGTGGCCCCGGTCTTCGCGATCGCCCACAGGGCGCACAGGCCGTGGATGCCGCGGGGGAAGGCTGCGGCGACGACGGTGCCAGGAGCCGAACCGAGTGTGATCAGTCTGCGCGCCAGCCGGTTCGTGGTCTGATCGAGTTCGCGGTAGCTGATTTCGAGATCGCCCGAGACGATCGCGGTTCGTCCCGTTGCCACCCCCCTGGCGAGGATGTCTGCGAGAACAACCGGCTCGAGCGCGGGCGCTCCGGCAGCGGGTACGAGTGATCGCCTCTCGGGTGCGGTGAGGACGTCGAATCCGAACACCGGCGAGTCGGGCGGGGCGGAGGCGAAGGTCTGCAGGAGATCGATGAACCGGCGGTGATGGTTTCGAAGGTCGACGTCGGTGTAGGAACGGCGGTTCGCCTCGAAATCGATGCGGGTGGTGCCGTCGACGCTCGGGTACAGGTTCACCGAAAGGTCCTGCACCGGACCGGTGGACAAGATCTGGAAGCGACCGGACACAGGGCCGAGTTTCACGTCGGACGGGAAGTTCATGATGTTGATCGCCGGCCCGTAGAAGCCGCGAGGGTCCCCGTTTCCGCCCAGGTCCCGCCGCAGATCTTCGCTGCGGTAGCGCTGATGTCGCAGGGCTCCGGTGAGGTCCAACTGCACCTGCCCGACAAGCTCGGCAAGTGTTGTGGTCGGTGAGATCGTCACTCGTATCGGGACGACGTTGGACACCATGCCCCCTGACCGGCGAAGCACCGCGCTGGTGCGGCCGGAGACCGGAAGGCTGAGCACCACATCGTCGGCGCCCGTCAGGTGCGACAGGTACGCCGCGAGCGCGGCGATCAGTATCGGGGTCTGAAACGATTGGGTCCGCTCGGCGGCGGCGTCGAGCGCGGCGGTGAGCTGCGGCGAGAGCAGACCGCCGATTCTTCGAGGACAGACATCGGGCGCGGCGGCCGTTGATGACAGGCTGAGCGGGTCCGGCAGTCCCGCAGCCTTTCCCATCCAGTAGTCACGGTCTTTAGTGAAGCGCGCAGAAGCGCGGTACGAGTCCTCCGCAGTGTTGAGCTCGGTCAGTGGTGGTACCGACGGCGGATTCGGCTCGCGCCCCTCCAACGCCGCGGTGTACAGGTCTGAGGTGCGGTTGATGAGAAGAATCGCGCCGTAGCCGTCGATGACGATGTGGTGGATGCAGGAGTACCAGTAGTAGTGCTCGTCGGCGAGCCGGAGCACCGCGCCCTTGATCAGCCGGTCGTGCAGCAGGTCGATCGGTGCCGAGTAGTTCGCGACCATCCAGGCCTGCGCGGCGGCAACCGGGTCAGGCTCATGCCGGAGGTCTACCCTCTCGAACCGGTCGGACAGCGTGCTGTCCACTATCTGATACGGCGTGCCGTCTATCTCGATCAGCCGAAGCATTCCGCAGTCGATCTCGTGCATGCCGGCGCGCACGACGTCATCGAGCAGATCGACGTCCAGGGGACCGTTGATCTCCGCGTAGTTGGCGATGACGATCGGGGTGTCAGGCATCAGGTGCTGGGCGAACCAGATTCCACGCTGCGCTGCGGTCAGCGGAAAAGCGGCGTTATCGGTGCTGCCGACCGAACGGCCGGTGGGGCTACTTTGTGACGGTTCGACCGACTCCACGTGACGCTCTCTCGTATCTTTTCTGAGCGCGTAAATCACCGGTCGGAGGCGCAGTGGCACCTTCGACGTTAGGGAATGCTTCGCTAAGAACTGTTCGGTAAGGCTAGGTTTGCATAACGCGTATTACTCGGTCAAGCTGAAGCCGATAATTTGCTGTGGCGATGCCGTGAGGTGTCGACCCGAACGAACGAATAGGTCAGTTCATGCGAGTAGCGACCTTCGGCTACCAAACCTGGGGCCACAAGACCCTCGACGCGTTGATCAACTCCTCGCACGACGTGGTCCTGGCGGTGACACACCCACCGAGCGAGCACTCCTACGAGAGCATCTGGTCAGACTCGGTCGAAGATCTTGCCCGCGCCAACGACATTCCGGTGCACCTGGCACAGCGTCCCGACAACGAACTCATCGAACGGGTCAAGCACGCCGAACCCGACATCATCGTCGCCAACAATTGGCGCACATGGCTGCCTCGGGAACTGTTCGACCTACCGCCGCACGGCACGCTCAATCTCCACGATTCGATGCTGCCCAAGTTCACCGGCTTCTCGCCGGTCATCTGGGCGCTCATCAGCGGTGCTCCGGAGGTCGGTCTAACCGCCCATCGGATGGATGACGGCCTCGACACCGGGGATGTGCTGGTGCAGCGAGCCGTACCGATCGGCCCGACGGACACGGCAACGGATCTGGTCCGGGCAACCATCGACATCATTCCCGCGGTGCTTCTGGAGTCGCTCGATCTCATCGAAGCCGGTGCCGCCGAGTGGAAGCCGCAGAATCTCGCCGACCGCACGTTCTTCCACAAGCGAGCCGACATCGACAGCCAGATCGACTGGAACTGGCCTGCGGAGGACATCGAACGACTCGTTCGCGCTCAGTCGGATCCGTATCCCAACGCATTCACGCACTTCGGTGACCGACGTATCCGGATCACCAAGGCGACCGTGTCGGAGGGTGTGTACGGCGGAACCCCCGGCCGAGTGTTCATCCATGAGGGTGATGGCATGGTCATCGTCGCCGGCGCGGACGCATATCGGGGCTGCAATCGGGGGCTGGTCATCGAGCGGTTGCGTACCGACGACGGCGTCGAGCATGCCGGCAAAGACTTCTTCCCGCGCGGCGGCGGGTATCTGACCTCGGTCTGAGGGGCTCGTCAAGGAGTTGACGCGCTGGTCGATCTCGTCGAAGTGTTTGCGGTTCTCCTGTAGCCGGGAAAGGATACGTAGACCGACGAAAGGGGCCGACGGGCGATGACAGCACCAGGACGACCGCATGTGGTGATCGTGGGAGGCGGGTTCGGCGGCCTGCACGCGGCCCGTCGACTCAAGAACGCCGACGTCCAGGTGACGCTGCTGTCCCGGGGAACCAGCCACGTCTTTCAGCCACTGCTGTATCAATGTGCCACCGGCCTGCTCTCGGAAGGATCGATCGCGAGTCCGCTGCGACACCTACTGCGCCGACAGCAGAACGCCCACGTGGCGCTCGGGGAAGCGACATCGATCGATCCCGCAGCGAAAATTCTCACCGCCAGCAGAGTGAACGGTTCTACCTTCGACCTGAAGTACGACTACCTCGTCGTCGCGGCCGGTATGCAACAGGCCTACCACGGACACGACGAATACATCGACTGGGCGCCGGGTATGAAGACCCTCGACGACGCGCTGACGATCCGCCGTAAGTTGGTCAGTGCCTTCGAGATGGCCGAATCCCTGCCCACCGCCGAGGAACGCAAACCGTGGCTCACCTTCGCGGTGGCGGGCGGTGGACCGACCGGTGTCGAGTTGGCCGGGCAGATCCGCGAACTCGCGGTACACGCCCTGACCCACGAGTTCAGGTCCATCGATCCGCGCGAGGCCCGTGTGCTCCTGTTCCACGGCGGCGACCGTGTGCTCGAGAGCTTCGACAAGAACCTGTCGAAGCGCGCGCTGCGCACCCTCGAGAAGGTCGGTGTGGAAACGCATCTCGGTGTTCACGTCACGGACGTCACTCCCCGGGACATCGAAACCACCATGAAGGCCGAGCCGAAGACGAAGACCCGCTTCGACACCAGGACTGTGGTCTGGACCGCCGGGGTCGAGGCGGTGCCGTTCGCCAAGGCGCTCGCAACCGCGCTCGGGGTGCCGCAGGATCGTAGCGGGCGCATCGCAGTCGAAGCGGATCTGTCGGTGCCCGGCCATCCGAATGTGTGGGTCGTCGGTGACATGTCGTCCCGCGACAAGCTGCCGGGTGTGGCCGAGGTCGCGATGCAGGGTGGACGCCACGCGGGCAAACTGATCGCTGCGGAGGTCGAGTCAGGCCAGGCGCCACGGACGCCGTTCAAATACCGAGACCTGGGCAATGCGGCGTATGTTGCGCGCGGCCACGCGCTCATCCAGGCCGGACCCCTGCATCTGTCGGGGAGCCTCGGCTGGATCTCGTGGGGTGTCATCCACATCGCATTCCTGTCCGGTGCGCGTAACCGTGCAGGGACACTGCTGAACTGGGGCGCGACGATTTTGACCAACTCGCGGCGGGAACGCGCGGTCACGTTCGGGGATTCGCGGATCGCGCGGAATCAGTACTTCAAAAATGCGGATAAGGAAGCCAATCAGTAGGCCGGATACTGCTTCGACCTGAGCAGCGATGCGAGGTGTACGGCATTCCTGGCGAGCGCGGCATTGGTGGTGGCGACCGGGTCGGGTGTGCTGTCGAGGTCCTTGTAGTCCACGGTGCTCATCGCCTCACCGTTCCAGTAGGTGCCTCCCTGCGCCGGAATGGTGAAGCCGATGTCGTTCAAAGCCTGAAAGAGGTCGGCCGTGATCTTGTGCGCGCCGTCCTCGTTGCCGACGACGGCGGTCACGGCCACCTTGCCGACCATCCCCGGGCGGTTCTCGTCATCGGTCTGGAGACAACTCGGCATCCAGCCTTTCCAGAACGCGTTGCGCCACACTGGACATGTGCCCGACCCACGTGGGTGTCGCGAGCACCAAGATGTCGGCGGCGTAGATGGCCTCGCGGATGGACGGCCACCGGTCACCGTCGCCCATGTCTTGCTCGACACCGGGTTTGACGTCGTAATCCAGAACCCGTAGGGATCGTCCGCCGACATCGTGTTCGGAGAGCTGCTTCAAGACTTGACCGGCGAGCAGGTCGGTACTAGACGTCGCAGGCGAAGGTTTGAGGCTGCAGACCAGGGCGAGCGCAGTGAGTGAATCCATCTGGAGTTCCTTCGGGTGATTCAGGTGGCCAGACCCAGCGAGGCGAGCATCAGCGCGAACAGCAGCCATCCGGCGCCCTGCCAGATGGGCCAGCTTCCTCCACGTCTCCACACCCGGTACGCGCGGATCAATGCCCCGACGCCGCCGCACAGGAGTATCGCGGTGACGCCGAAAGTCCATGCCAGTCCAGCAGATCCGACTGTGAGCGCGATGACGAGCCAGATGCCGGCGATCACCACGACTCCCGTGATGTACACACCCGCACCGCGGAGCGCCGCGGGGTCGTTCCAGCGCTTTTCGACGTCGTTGGTCATCAGCGTGTCCCGTTGTCGGTCATTGCGATCCATGCTCACCCCGCAGCGGATAGTGCGTGCGGTAGATGGCGTGGTCTCTACGAGCCTTGAGGTATTCGAGGTGGTCATCGCTGAACGCATCCGTCGCGCGGTAGGCGAAGAATGCCCAGGTGTTCAGTCCGATGGCCGCCACGCCGCACAGCAGTGCCGCTTGCATGTGCCCACCTGCCAGCGTGATCAGCGTCATCGCCAGGGCGGCTGTACCGGCGATCAATGCCACCAACCCCGACCATCCGACCGGGAGGACCAGCCTCGAGCGGACAGTTCGTCTCACAGATCTGGGCTTCTCTGTTCTGGTCATCTCGCTCCTTCCGAGTTCGGTAGATGAGTTCGGTCTCGGGGTACCCAGTGAGAGTGCTCGAAAACAAACCAGCACCGGTCGGGACCGGAAGAAACGCCTCTGTACAGCGGGTGGAGGGAACGTCATGACTCGAGTGATGACCGCACCCACGTTTGGGGTGGAAGAGGAACTGCTGCTCGTCGACGCGGAGTCGGGGGCCCCGTTCATGAAGGGCGACGCCGTCCGCCATGTTGCGGACTCACTGGGACTGGATCTCGATCTCGAACTCACCCCGTGCCAGGTCGAGACCGCTACCCCCATCTTGAACACTGCGGCAGAACTGCACAGTCATCTGGTGAGTAGCAGGCGCACAGCCGACCTCGCCGCTCGCGAGGTCGGTGGTCGCGTGCTGGCCTGTGGCGTGCCACCGGCGGCCGGTGATGCGCGGCCGGTGTCGCCCACCGAGCGTTATGGGCGGATCGCGGACAACTTCGGGTTGCTGGCACGCGAACAGGGTGTCTGCGGGTGCCACGTGCACGTCGAGGTCCCGGACCGGGCGAGAGCCATTGCCGTCGGCAATGCGCTGCGCCCCTGGCTTCCGGTGCTGCTGGCACTCACGACGAACTCGGCGATCCACAGCGGGGTGGACTCCGGATACAGCAGTTGGCGATCGGTCCTCTGGGCGCGATGGCCGAGTGCCGGACCGCTGCCACATTTCGATTCGGAGGACGACTACGACGCTGCGGTCAGCCGCCTCCTCACGGTCGGTGCGGCACTCGACAAAGGAATGATCTACTGGGATGTGCGGCCCTCCAGGGACTATCCGACGGTCGAGATCAGGGTCGCCGATGTGCCGGCCACTGCCTCCGAAACCGTCGTGTACGCAACCCTTGTCCGCGCGTTGGTGATGACCGAGTTGGCCGCGATCGAACGCGGTGGGCCGAGCGGGCCGGCGATCGATCCCGAACTCCTGCGACTCGGTAAGTGGCGTGCTGCCCGCGACGGAGTCGCGGGCTCGCTGCTCGACCCGCTCGGCGATGGAGTGATTGCCGCTCGAGCGGCAGTCGACGCATTGGTCGGACATGTCTCGGAGGCCCTGGAGCTGCTGGGCGAGAAAGCTGCGGTTCGGGACGGGGTGGCCCGCACCTTCGCGAAGGGCAACGGAGCGGCGCAACAACGCCGGGTCTTCGTGGAGTCCGGCGTCCAGGCTGTGCTGGAACATGCCGCGACCCAGACGATCGCAGCAGAGTAGATCTTCGCCGGTGCGACGGTATGGCCGTCAGGCGGCGGTGAAGGTGCTCCGATACTCACTGGGTGAGGTGTTCATGATTCGGGTGAAGTGATGACGGAAGGTGACCACCGAACCGAATCCGACCATTCCCGCGATGCGTTCGACCGAGAGGTCGGACGTCTCGAGCAGCTCCAGACTGATGTCGATGCGCTGTGCTATCAACCATTTGATCGGGGTGGTTCCGGTGGCCTTGGTGAACTGCCGCAGATAACTGCGCCGGGACATCATCGCCCGGTCGGCCAGTTCGTCGAGACTGATCGGCAGATCGATGTGTGCCAGAGCCCAAGTCATACTGTCGGTGATGGTGGTGTCGTCGCCGTGGTCAGGCATCGGGCTCTCGATGTATTGTGCCTGGCCGCCGGACCGGTGCGGGGCGGCCACCAGGCTCCGGGCGACGACGTTCGCGATCTGAGGGCCGTAGTCGAGACGTACGAGATGTAGTGAGAGGTCGACGCCGGCTGAACACCCGGCGCTCGTCAGCACCGCCCCCTCGTCGACGTAGAGTGGTCGCGGGTCGACATCTATTGCGGGATAACGCTCCTGAAGCATCGCGGTGTAGCGCCAGTGGGTCGTCGCGCGCTTGCCTTCGAGGAGGCCTGCCGCGGCGAGGACAAAGGCGCCGGAGCAGAACGAGACCACTCGGGCACCGCGATCGGCGGCCTCGCGGACGGCGTCGATGAGCCGCGGTGAGACGGGCGCGCGTATGTCGGCGACACTCGGGATGATGACGGTGTGTGCGGCAGCCAGCTCGCTGAGACCGTGGGGAGTGCTCAGTGTGGCGCCGCCGACGATGCGTACCTTGTCGCGGGTCTCGGTGCACAGCCGTAGGTCGTACCAGGGTCGATCGACCCCAGGCCAGAAGAGATCGGACAATTCCGAGAGGCCGAAGATCTCTGCCGCGATGCCCATCTCGAACGCTGTCATCCCGTCGTATGCGAGAACGGCTACTCGACGAGGCTCGGTGTCGACGGTGGTGGCCATGTCACTATCTTATCGATAGTGGGCATTGGTGCCACTGTTGAGGGCGTCGGCAGTGCCCGAGGATCGAAGCATGGGTATTGAAAACCGCCACGTGGCGCAAAAGTTCTGGAGTTCCGTCCGCGCGATCGCTGCCGGCGTCAGCGCAGGCAACGCGGTACGGCACAACGTGTCACCGGCGGCCGACTCGGCCGCCCGGGCGATCAGGAATCCTGCGGCCGACCGGGGTACTGCGACATCAGCGTCCGCGCAGCGGCCTTGTCGCCGTCCATCGCAACGATCAGTTCATCTATCGAGTTGAACTGCTCCTGCGTGCGCACCAGGTGGGTGAGTTCGGTGATCGCATGCGCGCCGTAGAGGTCTTCGTCGAAATCGAGGACATACGCCTCGACGGTGCGCTCGCGGCCGTCGAAGGTCGGGTTCTTGCCGACCGACACGAGGGCCGGCAGCCAGGTACCCGCGTGCAAGCTGCCCCGGGGCGGGTCGCCGTCCGCGAGGGTGAACCACCCGAAGTACACGCCGTCGTCGGGGATCCGACTCTCGTCTTCGGCGGCGATGTTCGCGGTCGGGTACCCCATCGGGGCACCTCGACCTTCGCCGCGGACGATTTCACCCGCTGCGTATCCGAGGAGGTTCACTCCTCGAGCGTAGCGGGACCGCTGCTCTCTGGTTCGAGGTCCTCGTCGTCCACGAACACCAGGTCGCCGTCGTCGAGGGCAACTGCCCAGCGGCGGGGTCTGGTCTCGCGGCCTTCGCCGAGGTCCACCACCGAGCCCTCGACAGGGGGACCGAAGTCGTCGACGATCTTTCCTGACCTGCCCTCGGAGATCACCACCCGGGCGTCGATGGCGAAAGCATTGTCGCGATCGCCCTCATCGGAATCACTGTGCGGCGCCGCGTTCGGCTGGGAAGTCATGGCACGCCCTTTCTTGCGTAAGTGGGCTCACCTTAACCACAAAATATCGTGGATTTACTGTGTTGAACCACCGAATGGATCACATCTTTGAGCAAGAGTAACCAAACTCATGTTTTCGAAACCTCATCCGGGGCTGAAGACTCAGGTGTCGAGAACCTGAGAAATCCGCCGCTCGAGACCTTCGATCCCGGTCAGATCGATACCGAAGCGCCGTTCGAGTAGCTCGACGACGGCGCCTGCAGATTTCAGAACCGTCTTCGTCGACGTCCCATCGCGGCGATGCACGGACAGGTGTCGCCCGCGGAGGTTCCAGCGCGCGTCGTCGGTGACCCTGGCAACCGTCATCCCCACGACGAACCCCGACGCAGGGTGAGTGGACACGTACCAGCTGCCGACTTCGAGGTCGATCTGCGGCGCGGGGGTCGGAGCGAACACATACAGCGGCTGCCACACGTCGCGGACCAATGCTTCGAGCATCCGTTCGTCGCCATGCCGGGTGATGCGGTAGGGCTCGTGTCGTGTCTGCTGCGCCTCGTCGAGAACCATGCGGATCGGCGATGAAAGCGTCTGGCCGCCGAAGCCGACGTCCACGAGATACTCGAGCCCGGTGTCGGGGACGATCACCGACAGCACCTGATGCGTCCTGGCTGGTGTCGCGGCGTCAGCGGGCAACATCCACACCACCCTTCCGGCATAGGCTTCGACCGTGAACCCCAACTCCGCCAGCACGTACCGCATCAGGCCGTTCTGCTCATAGCAATAGCCACCCCGCCCGCGAGTGATCAGCTTTTCGGCCAGTGCGGCCGCGCCGAGGTCCATGACCGGCACGCCCATCAGCGGGTCGAGTGTCTCGAATGCGATGGTGCGGGTGTGCGCGGCCACCAGCGCCTGCAGGGTCGAAAGGGTGGGTGCGGCGGGCCCGGCATGCCCTACGCGGCGGAAATAGGCATCGAGATCGATCGCGGATGAGGCCGTGGTGCTCGGCCGAGGGGTGCTCATGTCTGTGCTGCTCATCTCTCGATGATGGAACCTCAAGTCGACCTGAAGTCAACACCGGCGCGGCGTGGTTCGGCATACAACAGATCAAACTCAAACCGACTCAAACCCGTGGCAACCCTGCCGCGGTGTCGTAACGTCACGCACGTGAGTCTGGAGATCTCGGAGCAACACCGGAAGGCGCTGGCCGAACTCGGGCAGTTCTCCCTGCTCGATGCGATAGTCGGCCGTCGGTCGCGGCGCTTCCCGGTCGGCGGCAGCATCCCGGACGGCCCGCTGGCCTATGAATCGACCGAGCCTTCACGTTCCATCACCGAGGTCGAGCGGGCGTTGATCATCAGTGTGCTGGCCGGGGTGACGGGCTGGAACTTCGGGATCACGCGCCATCCCGGATATGCGCCTAACGTGCCGAACTACCCGGGGTCGGCGGGCGGGCGGACGTTTCCGTCGGCGGCGGCCTTCCACACGAGCCAATTGTTCTTCACCGACGACTCGGGAACGTACTTCTTCGGCTCCCGAGACGCCGCGCCGCAGCGCGAACTGACCGCCGAGCCTGCGGACATCGAGTCGTGGATCTCATCGACCGCGGACAGCTATCGGCAGCTGTCGTCGGACCGTTTGGTGCTGCCGCGCGAAGAGCCCTACATGGAGGGCCACAACACCTGGATCGCGAACTGGCCCGGCAGTCTGCTGGCATTCCCGGTCGCCGATCTCTCCGAGCATCTGGTGGCCAACCTCAACTTCTTCGCCGCCAACGGATACGTGATCTA
The DNA here is from genome assembly GCF_003217475.1 of Williamsia limnetica. Classification (GTDB taxonomy): domain Bacteria; phylum Actinomycetota; class Actinomycetes; order Mycobacteriales; family Mycobacteriaceae; genus Williamsia; species Williamsia limnetica. The sequence goes on from NZ_QJSP01000005.1 coordinate 94,232, forward strand.
CGACGATGTGCACGACAATCCCGTCCCCGGCATCGAAAAGTTCTCATCTCTGACGCACTTCGACGATCCGGTGCCGCTCTCATTCGTCGAGCAGTACACCCTGGCCGAGGCGAGCGCGGAGCTGGCGACCGCCACCAACACGGGCGTGCTGCTCTTGCAAGGTCTCGGCCTGGGCGGCTGGACGTTCGACGGACTCGACCGACTCAGCGTGCTCGGCGCCAGTGGCGACCCGAAGGCGCCGGGTCTGGGATTCTCATACGACACCGACGATCGTTGGGCGTTCCCGAACGCGACCGGGCTCGAGGGCGTGTTCGAGACGCTGGTGCCCCCGTTCGTGGACTCCGTGGCCGACGGCGTCCAGAAGTACTACCAGCGCAAGTTCGGCCCCGGTGGCCCCGGACATCCGGACACCCCGGGACCCTGGTCGGATACACCGAAGGTCAGATCCGAATATCTTCCCGCGCAGAATCTTCAAGAGCTCGTCACTGTGCAGGCCGAGTACATCTACAAACGGTTCGGGAAGCTGCCGGGCACCGTTCCGACTGTCCACGTGCTCATGTATCTGCAAGCACAGAACCTCGATCGAGGTTTCTATGATCACAAGTTCGGGCCCGGCGCCTATCTGCCGAGCCATACCCGCCACGATGAAGTCTGGAGCTGACAACCCGATGTCCGACCCTGTGAAGGTCTCTGTAGTCGTAGGTAATCCGAAGCCGGGATCGCGGACCCGTACTGTCGCCGAGGCGCTCGTCCCGGCGCTGCTCGGTGAAGGAACCTACGACCTCGAGGTCCTCGAGCTCGCCGACATCGCCGGCGAGCTGTTCCAGTGGGGCTCGGAGAAGGTCACCGCAGCCAAGACCTCGGTTGCAGCCAGCGATCTGGTCATCTTCGCCACCCCGACCTACAAAGCGTCATACACCGGACTGCTGAAGGCATTTCTCGATCAGTACGGCACCGACGGCCTCAAAGGTGTGGTCGCCATCCCGGTGTTCACCGGCGGCGACCTGACGCACTCACTGGCTCCCCAGACAACCCTCGCGCCGCTCCTGCTAGAACTCGGTGCGGCCATACCCGGCCGTGGTCTGTACTTCGTCATCGACGAGCTGCCGCAACTCGACGACTTCATCAAGAAGGCAGCTGCCGAATACTCAGCGGTCTTCGCGTCGCTGACGAACGTGGCACGCGCAGTCAGCTGATTGGCGAGGGCTGGTTCGGTTGTCGCGCCCGAACCGCCCGAAAGTGGGACGATCAACGGTGTGACCGATGTGATCGAGCCCCGCGGGGCACAAGAGAAGCGGGAACTCCCCCCGCACGTCGTCGTGTTGTTCGGTGCCACAGGAGATCTGGCGCGCCGCAAACTCCTGCCCGGCTTGTTTCACCTCTTCATGTCCAAACTCGCCCCGCCGATGCGGATCGTCGGCACCTCGCTCGACGACATGGACAGCGAAGGCTTTCGCGAGATCGGGGTCAAGGCGTGCAGTGAGTTCTCGAGCCGGGTCTTCACCCCCGAAGCCGCCGCCGAGTTCGGTGCGACGCTGACGTATGTCCCGCAGGGCCACGGCGCCGAGGCGCTTGCGGCGGCGGTACGTGAGCAACTCGACGTGCTCGGCCGCGAGGCCCGGATGCTGCACTATCTGAGCGTTCCGCCGAAGGCTGCGATGGCCGTACTCGAAATGCTGCACGAGGCCAACCTCGTGAAGCGTTCCCGCGTGATCATGGAGAAGCCGTTCGGTACCGACCATGACAGCGCGGTGGCTCTGAATGCCTCGATCCACCAATGGTTCAAAGAAGAACAGATCTTCCGTATCGACCACTTTCTCGGCAAGGAGTCGGCGCAGAACATCCTGGCGTTCCGATTCGCGAACGGCCTGTTCGAGCCGATCTGGAACCGGAACTTCATCGACTACATACAGATCGACGTTCCCGAAAAGCTGTCGCTCGAAGGTCGTTCGCACTTCTACGAGTCGACTGGTGCGTTCCGCGACATGGTGGTCACCCACCTGTTCCAGATCCTCGCGTTCGTCGCCATGGAGCCACCGACCGCGCTGGCGCCGGGGCCCATCGGGGAGGAGAAGAACAAGGTCTTCCGGTCGATGCGACCGCTCGATCCCCACAATGTGGTGCGCGGTCAGTACGCCGGTTACCGCGACGAGCCAGGTGTCGCCCCGGAGTCCGAGACCGAGACCTTCGTCGCGCTCAAAGCAGAGATCGACAACTGGCGCTGGGCAGGCGTCCCGTTTTATCTGCGCACCGGCAAGAGCCTCGGCGAAGGCCAGCGCATCATCTCCATCGCCTTTCACGAGCCGCCGAAGAGTATGTTCCCGGACGGATCCGGTGTCGGACAGCACGGCCCCGATCATCTGACGTTCGATCTCGCCGACGCGTTCAAGGTCTCGCTCTCGTTCTACGGCAAGAAGCCCGGGCCGGGTATGAAACTCGACAAACTGAGTCTGCAGTTCGCGATGCAGGACACCGATTCGGTCGGGATGGTGCTCGAAGCCTACGAGCGTCTCATCCTTGATGCCATGAAGAACGATCACACCCTCTTCACGACCGCGGAGGGCATCGAAAGACTATGGGAGGTCTCGGCCCCGCTGCTCGAGAACCCGCCGCCGGTGCGGAGCTACGACCAGGGCTCGTGGGGCCCCAACGCAATTCACCAGCTCATCGCGCCGCACGCGTGGCGCTTGCCGTTCGAACGGATCTGGCGGGGCCGCAAGGAGACCTGAGTCAGATCGCGCTCACATCCTCGGCGGCATACTCTTTCATCAGCTCCCGCTCTTTGGTGACATCCGGATAGCAGAACGTCACCACCAGGGCGCCGCCCAGCACTACGACGATCGCCGCGCCGTAGGCGAGGAAGTCCCCGTGGACGAAGGCTTCTCGCGCGGCCGTGAGGATCTCGGTGGCGTGGTCGGGGTACCGCGCGGCCAGGTCTTCGGCGCTGGAGAACGACTTGGTCAACGCCGCCTGCGTCTGGTCGGTGATGGTGCTCGCATCCGGTGAACCCGCGATCTGCTTCGAGAGGTTGTGGGCATACCCGGCGGTGAGGATGGCGCCGAGAATCGACTGCATGATGGCGCCACCGAGATCGCGCTGGAGGTCGGACATCCCCGAGGCCATCCCCGCCCGGGAGAGCGGGACGGATCCGGTGAGCGAGCGCGATGCCGGGGTGCCCGCGACGCCGACCCCGAGTCCGATGCAGACGTAGACGAACGCGACCCGCCAGTAGTGGGCGGTCTCGGTCCACAGGACCATGGCCGCCACCATGCCGATCGCGATGAAGGCGAAGCCGATCAGCAATGTCACGCGGGACCCGCGGGCCTCCACCAGGCGCGCCGAGAGCGGTGCAACCAACACCATGCTGATCGCTGCGGGCAGGACTGATGCCCCGGCCGCGAGCGTTGAATAATGCAACACGTTCTGCAAGTACTGCTGGCCGATGTACATGGCACCCATCAGGGTGCCGAAGACGACGACACCACCGAATGCGGCCACCCAGAAGGTCGGGCGGGCGGCGATCTTCAGGTCGAACAGCGGTGTGCTCGCGTGCCGCTGACGGATGAAGAATGCGATCGCCGCACTCACCGCCAATGCGCCGAGGACGGCGGCGAGAAGACCGGCACCCGCCATCGGAAGGAAATTGAGGCACAACACCATCGCGCCGATGAACACGATCGAAAAGACACCGCCGAGGTTGTCGACTTTCTCGGACGCGTCTCCGCTGTCAGCCGGGACGAGCTTCCAGGCCGCGAGCAGGGCAATCACCGCCAGTGGCAGGGTCACCAAGAACACCGAATGCCAGCTGAACACCTCCAGCAAGCCGCCGGACAGAACCGGGCCGAGCGCCGAGATCGCGCCTCCCAGTGCCGACCACGCAGCGATGGCCTTGGTGCGACTCGCCCCCTGCCATAGGGCGGTGATGATCGCGAGGGTGGTCGGATAGGCGAGTCCGGCGGCGATACCGCCCAGTAGACGTCCTGCGAAGAGCACCTCGATGCTGGGGGCGAAGCCGGCGATCAGCGATGCCGGGATCGACAGGCTCATGCCGATGACGAGCATCCGCTTGCGGCCGTGCCGGTCCCCGAGCGCGCCGAAGTACAGAACCGATGCAGCCAGTCCGAGCGAGTACCCCACGGCGACCAGGTTGAGCCCGACTGCGCTGGCGTCGAACGCCTTTCCGATGTCGGGCAAGGCGACGTTGGCCACCGCGAGGTTGATGTTGGCGACCCCGGCCACCAAGATCAGGGTGCCGAGTACCAGCTTCGCTTTGGGTGGCGCCTTGTCGACGATCTCGGCCGCCATCGATGACTCCCCTCATCGGCGCGTGACGCACCACCTTCGACCGCACTGATCTGCACAGGTCCGAACGAGGGTATCGCGAAAGAGTCTGTGCCGGCGTCGAAACCCTTCGTGCTATCTGGTTTTGTCCAGCACGGTCCGGATGATCTCGGCCAGTTCGAGGGGGGCATCGCTCTGCACCGAATGCCCCGACCCGGGAACGGTGACGACGTCGATGTCGGGGCGCCGGCGCCGGTACTCGTCGACATCGGCATCGGCCACGAACGCGGATGCACCGCCGCGCACCAGTTTGTACGGGATCGTGCTCGCCGAGAAAGCATCCCAGAGCGGTTCGGAGTCGATCTGTTCACGCATGCGGTCGTAGCGCCACTGCCAGCGGCCGTCGGGGAGCTGACGGGTGTTGTGGATGACTCCCCGCCGGATCGCCGACTTGCTCCGGTTGGGAGCGGCCATCGCAGTCAGCTCGATCAATTCCTCGAGGTCGTCGAAGGTATCGGGGCCATCGCTGGCGAGGGCTACCGTGCCCCGGTCTTTGCCACTGAGTTCAGAGAACCGTCGCGGTGACTCGGGACTGACGTCCACAAGGACCGCGCGCTCGATGAGCCCGGGGTCGCGCGCCGCGATCGCGATGGTCGTCAGTCCGCCCAGGGACATCCCGACCACAAGTTCGGCGTGAGGTGCGTGTTCGCGGATCGTCGCCGCGACCAGTGGGGCGTTGGGAAGAGGGCGGTAGTCGTGATCGTCACGCCAGGCCGAATGCCCATGTCCGGGAAGATCGATGGCCAAGGCCGCCACCCCGAGGGCGAGCAGGACGCTGTCCCAGGTGTGCGCGTTCTGGCCGCCCCCGTGCAGTAAGACGAGTCGAGGTGGCTCCGCCGTCCACTTCAGTGCGCTCGTCAGATGACCGTCGACCTCGGTGTCGACGCGCGTCACCGTGGGCAAGGGCGTCGACCCGAGCCCGATCTCTTCGGCGTTCTCGGGCAGCAAATCGAACTCGGTCGGCATCGGTGTCCTCTCGGCGGCAAGATCTCACCGTAGATTACGGACACGTCCCCGCCATTGGTGTCCGTTCAGTTCAGCAATACCGGCCGCAGCGTCGAAAAAGACCACGCTGCAAGAGTTGTCGGGGTGGTGGTATGGACGTCGCGGGGGTCCTCGGGAGTGAAATCGCCGCGCATGCCGCGCATCATGCCGACGATGCCGTCGACTTGCGCCGGCGTCATCCCCAGTCCGAGCAGTTGTTGCGCGACGTCGTCATCGCTGACCTGTACCGCGGTGATCGAGTGTCCGACGGTCTGGGTCAGGGTGTTCGCGATGTCGGTGAACGACATATCCCTTGGACCGTGTACGCCTTGGGTACGTCGGCCTGACCAGGACCGGGACAGCAGGAGCGCGGCCGCGACCTCGCCGATGTCCCTGGGATCGACGAGCGGTATGGCCTTCTCGAGCGGGAGGGTCGTGAACAGATGGCCCGCGCGCAGCGAGTCGAGATCCATGAGCAGGTTGCTGAAGAAGTAACCACACCGAAGATGCGTCACATCCGCGCCGGTCCCGTTCAATCTCTCCTCGGTGGCACCCAGGCCGTCGATCTCGCCGAATCCGCCGCGCGCCTCGGCGCCGACGCTGCTCTGGAACACCACACGGCCGATACTGCTGTTGGTGATCGCGTGCGCCGCGCTCGCGCCCATCCGGTCATAGCCGGCGATCGGGTCGTCGTCGGTAGTAGGTGGATCGACCCAGTAGAGAGTGTCTGCGCCGGCACACGCGGCGGCCACCTCGTCGGCTTCACCCAGATCGACCTCGACGACGTCGCTGCATCTGCGCAGAGCCGAGTCGACCCGTTCGGCGTCGCGGGCGAGCAAGCGGGGACGTTCGCCTGCTTGGATCAACAGTTCCGCGACGCGTGATCCCACGCGTCCGGTCGGAGTCGTCACCACGATGGTCATAGGGCACCTCTCTCGTCGCAGAGCGCTGGTGCACCCATGGTGCCTCCGGGCACCGACAAGGTCGGCTCAGGCGCGGAGTGAGCGCACGATCTTGCGGAGGGTGCGCCAGGCGTCGTCGGTGCTCTGGGCCGGTGTTTCCGACGCCGCGATCCACAGCGCGGCTTCATTCATGGCGCCGGTCAGGAGAGCATTGGCTGCCGGGACCGACGCGACGTCGAGGAGGCCGGCGTCGTCGAGTTCGCTGAGAACCGCCAGCAGCAACCGGCCGGAATTATCGGCGTCCTGGGCTCGCCAGACGTCCCAGCCCAGCACCGCCGGTGCATCGATGAGCATGATCTGGCGTCGGTCGGTCTGAACACTCGCTCGCAGAAAAGCATGGCATCCGACCTCGAGGGCCTCCCAGGGATCGTCGATGCCGGTTGTCGCTTCGTCGACCGCCTGGCCGACGCGGCGCTGGGTTTCGGCGTGTACCGCCCGAAACAGTCCTGATTTGCTCTGGAAATGGTGGTACACAGCGCCTCTGGTGACCTCCGCGGCTGCGGCCACGTCTTCGAGGCCGACCGCGGTGAACCCACGGGATCCGAAGGCGTTGATCGCGACGTCGAGTATGCGGGCCGCGGTCAGCTCGCTCTGTTCTTTGCTCGCCCTGCCCATGAACCGCGCCTCCCGTGCCGTGTCATCTACCCGTTGCGAAACTATACATACTCGGTGTATCTATAGAGGGCGAGAATACATACACAAAGTATCTATAGGAGATCGTCATGGTGCTGACCAGTTTCTACCCCGTCCTGATGACCGACGATGTGGCCGCGACCGCACGCTTCTTCCATGACCATCTGAGATTCGACATCACCTTCGAAGCGGACTGGTACGTGAGCATGCGCCGCGATCAGTTCGAACTCGCAGTGCTCGACGCCGCGCACCCGACGATCCCCGACGGCCACCGCGGCCAGGGGTCGACGGGCGTGCTGCTCAATGTCGAGGTCGATGACGTGGACGCCGAATACCAACGCCTGGTCACGGACGGGCCGCTCGAGGCCCTGCTCCCGATCCGATCTGAAGAGTTCGGTCAGCGCCACTTCATCGTGACCGGCCCGGAGGGTGTTCTCATCGATGTCATCACCCCGATCGAGCCGGACGAGAGCTATGCGGCGGCGTTCGCGGTCGGTGCCAACGAGTGACGTGCCACCTGCGCCGACCACACGACGCCGACACCTCGATCAATCGGTGCGGTTCTGGAGCAGGCTCACCCAGTTCTCCGGAACATGGCCCTTCGGCCCCGGGGCGGTCTCGTCTGCCGGCCGCGATTGCGGCGGGGCCAACGCGGGCCCGTTGTAGTAGTCGTTGGTCTCGTAGTTCCAGAACCAGTCCTCACCGGGTTCGAAAGAACGGATGATCGGGTGACCGGTATCGGACGCATGCTTCGACGCATGCCGCGACAATGAATCGTCGCAGCAACCGATGTGGCCACAACCGGTGCATCGGCGCAGATGGAACCACCAGCCACCGCTCTTTTCGCAGTCGAGACAACCGGTCCCGCTCGGTGGGACCGTGGGGTCGATCTCTGGGGTAGTCATGTCAACAGACCTCTCGTTCGTCCTCTGCCCGAACACGACCATGAGATGTGGGCCGGGCATTACCTTCATACAAGACCGGCGGAGATTGCGCGTTGCAACGTCGGCGAGGCGAGAACGGGAACCATGAAGCAGTTGGTGTCGAACGTGGCGAGGTCGCTCGTGCCTCCAGATCCCGTCGCCCTGGCCCGTTGCCGAACGCTGTGGATCAACTCACGCCGCAGTGGTTGTCGTCGGTCCTGCCCGGACAGGTCGAATCGGTCGCGGTGACGGCCACCGACGAGGGAACCACCCTGCGGGCCCGGTGGTCTCTCGACGGTGACGAGCATGTGCCGCGTTCGCTGTTCGTCGCGATGTGGGATCAACGCACCGGCTCCTCGGTGTTGCTGATCGACGACCTGGCAGCATTCGTACGCTCTGCCCGCCGGCTCTCGAGCGTGAGAGGTCTGAGTTCGCTTGCGGTACAACATCCGCGCCGCGCAACCGCAGCGGTGATCCCGCCGTCGACGCGACGTCGCTCGAGCCCGACCTCCGCCGCGTCCACGAGCAGGGCCTCGTGGAGCAGTATCTGGCTGCGCTCGCTATGGCGGGTGGTCCCGCATTGAAGAGCGAGGATGCGTGGAAGATGTACCGCGCGTTGTTGTTCACCGCCTACGAGGCGGCAGTGGTCACGGCGACGTTCGGGTCACGGCTGCGGAGTGCGCAGGCCGCGCTGGGGGTCGGCCGCGCGGTAGAGGCGGTTCAACCGGCCCGCGACCGCATGATCGATCAGATCAGCGAGGTCGGCGACACAATCTCCGAATGCAGCTATCTGCTGATCGGTGAAGTGCAGTCCGAGTCCGGCGGTGGCCGTATAGACGATTTCGCGCGCCACGTCATCGGTGTACCCCGACAGGCCGCGTAGCGGGACTAGCGGTCCGATCGCTCCTGCGCCAGGAAGGCGCCACTGCAAGGAACTGCGCAGCGCTGCAGTTGCTTTGAACGATCGGAGCAGCTCTATTTCGACGGCAACAGGGGCGCTCTGTGCAGGCTCCGGCTCAGCCATGTCCGAGCACGTCGCGTCGATTGACCAATTCCAGCTCCAACTGGGCGCGGCCGGAGTCCGGCTCGAACCCGACGCCGTGAGGCGCCCCGAGCGACGACCGATTCTGGTACGTCGCAATCAATCCGGCCACGAGGGCCGGTCCGAAGATCACCAAGAGTTCCATGGCAGTAACTATCCGTTCAAATACTTCTTGCCAACAGTGGCTGAATTGACAGTATTGGCAAACTTTCTGCCAAAACCCGCAGCACCGGTCGGTTGTGCAGGTCAGGACAGTGTTGCGCCAGAAAATGGGTGGCAACAACTGATTTACGGGCACTAACATTGCCCGTCGGCCGTAGGCGAGGACCGATTGGTCGCGTCAGTTGATCGGCTGACCGGCTCCGGCAGGGTCTTGTGCTGTGCCGGCGTTCTGGAGGAGTTCGAGTTCACCGAGATAGGCCGCGGTGGCGATCAGTGGACGCGCTTGCTCGGTGGCGATCGCGTTCTCGCGGGTATCGGCACGAAGTGCGGAAACGGCCTCGACGGCGATCCGTTCCGGTGCGGTCGAGACTGCCGTCCACGTCAACGGATGGGTGATCAGGGCGATGTGTCTGTCCAGCACCGCACACAGACGTGGGCCGGCGCTCGAGGGATTCTCGGTGGGGTCGAGGTCGGCCACGGAGTCCGCGATGATACGCAGGCGAATCGCTCGGTTCACCGCTCGCACGACCGGCGTTCGCTGATCGACCGCTGTACCGGTTTCTGAAAGGTACTGCCGTGCAGCATCATCAGCGGATCGGTAGGCCAGAAGACTCTCGGTGCGCAGCTCAGTGAGCACGGCCTCGATCCGCGCGTTCGGTCCTGAGGTGATCCTGCCTGCCGCGGCGGTGAGGTAGCGCAGGTGCACGGCTGCGGCATCGTCGAGGGCAGCCCACGCGGCGGTGGCAACCCCGCGCGGCCACAGCAACCACGAAGCGACGACAGCGACTGCGCATCCGATCGCGATGTCCTCGACCCTGACCAATCCGATGCGCCAGCCTGATGGATCGAGAACGTTGAAGAGGGTGATCACCAGGACAGTGAACGCTGCCTGTCCGGCGGCGAACGAGATGACCTTGGGGATGTAGGCGGCGCCGAATGCCGCGACAGGAAGCGCGATCCAGAGAGCGACCTCGTTGGTCCCCAGAACGGCGACCACGCCGGCTCCGATGACAAAACCGGCTGCCGTACCGAGAACTGCGCGGACCACGTTGGATCCGGTGGTCAGCGCGCTCGAACGGAGAACCGACATCGCGCCGAGTACCACCCAGAATCCGTGTTGCACAGGGACAACCTGGATCAACGCCACGGCGGCGGCCAGTCCCACACCGGTACGCAGTGCATTGCGGGCCATGACCGAGTTCTTGATCAGGCCCGGCGAGACGGAGATCCTGGTCGCGGCGAACTCGGTGAGGACGAGGTCGGCGGCACCGGTCGGCGGTAGCTGACTGCCGAGAATTTTCTTGATCACCGGTCGGGCATCGGCTGCCGCCGCCCACGCCACAGTGCGGCCAATCAGGTTGGCCGTGCTGCAGACCATGTGGGCATCGAGCAGCGACACACCCAACGCCTCCGCGTCGGCTTCGTTGTCGTCGGCGACGATCGCTTCGATATTGGCGCCGAACCGGTTGCGCAGCAGTGTGCTGAGCTCGTCCACGGCGGCCCTCAACTCCTCGCAGTCGGGTCGACCGGCGGGAGCGAGCACATCGGCGGACCCCTGCAGCACTCGGACAGCCGGACCCCGAAGCGCCTCAGGCAGAAAGGTCTTCCCGGTCGACACCTGGGACGTGAGCCACTCCAGATCGTCGACCACCCGGATCAGCGCCCGGCTGCCTGCGGTCAACCCGGCAGGCCTGGTGTCCGAGCCGAGATAGGTCTGGCGCAGTCGATCCATGGCGTCGTCGATGCCGGCGCCGCGCTCGGGCGGTCCTGCCTCGTGCGGTCGTTGCTCGAGCCGGGCGGCGAGTCCCGCACACACGTCCCGTGCCCGTTCCCGCAACTCATCGTGGTGTCGCGGTGGCAGCAGGAACAACGCAGCCGGAACGCTGAACGCGAGTGCGAGAGTCCAGCCGAGCAGCCGATCTGCCAGCGGACCCGCCGGGGAGGCGACCGGTAGTACGAACAGCAGCAACGCAGCCCGCTGGGCCGCCGAAAAACTCGAACTGAGAATGGCGGCGAACGAGACGACCACACCCACCACGAGCATCGACAGTGCGCCGAGCCAGCCTGGTTTGGCCAGAAACGTGGCCACTGTGATGAAGGCGTAGCCCACCACGGCGAGTACCGCATAGCTCACCGCTCGTCGGCCCCTCGTGCCGGGAAAATCGACGAGCACAAGGAGCGCGAAGGAGCCGAAGATGGTGAACAGCGGAGTCTGTGCGCCGCCGAGCTGCAACGCGATCGCGGCACCGATCGGAACGACGATCGCCGGTCGGATGGCGCGTCGAAGCGCGTCGAATCCGGGGTCGCGGCGGCGCATGGCGTCCTCGAACGTCGACAGCAGTCCGGGGACGCGGGTGCCCATGGGCGAATCGTAACCCGCTAGCCGTCGGGTGCGCCTGGCTCTGTCGACTCCCGGACGTGCTGATTGTCAGGGATGTCCGCGTGTTCGCCGCCCCGCCGAGAAGAGATCAGTAACGTTGCAACGTGTAAGCGGTCAGCTGCGATCGACCACCGGCACAACAGAATCGAGAAGCACATGAGCGACAATGTCTATCGGGTCACCGAAATCGTCGGTACCTCGACCGTCAGTACGGACGATGCCATCAAAGGTGCAGTCACCAGGGCCAACAAGTCGTTACGCAACGTCGATTGGTTCGAGGTGAAGGAAACCCGCGGTCACGTCGAGAACGGCGAGATCGCGCACTTCCAGGTGACGTTGAAGATCGGTTTCAAACTCGAGGACTAGTCAGTCGCCGGCGCCGAGTCGGCCCGACAATCGCTCGAGCCGCTGTAGGCTCGGGCCCTCGAGACCGACGATGGTGGCGGTCTTGCCCTGTGCCCGGTACTTGCCGAGCACGGCGTCGAGACTCGCCACCGTCGAAGCGTCCCAGACGTCGGCATCGCTGAGGTCGATGATCACGGCGTCCGGGTCACCGGCGTAGTCGAATTGGTAGACGAGGTCGTTGCTGGAGGCGAAGAACAGTTCGCCGCGCACCCGATACCGCCGGATCTCGGTCGGTTCCGTGCCGCTGTCGTCGACCTCGGTGGCCGCATCGACAGACGTCAGATGCGCCACCCGCCGCGCGAACATCACCATCGCGGTCAGCACACCGAGGACGACGCCGATGGCCAGGTTCTCTGTCGCCACGGTGGCCGCCACCGTCACCAACATGACAGTGGTCTCCGGGATCGGCATGATGCGCAACGTCCGCGGATGGATGCTGTGCCAGTCGAAGGTGCCGACAGACACCATGATCATCACGGCGACCAGCGCCGCCATCGGGATCACCCCGACCACGTCGCCGAGAACCACCACGAGGATCAGCAGGAACACGCCTGCCAGGAATGTCGACAGCCGGGTGCGGGCGCCGGATTGCTTGACGTTGATCATCGTCTGACCGATCATCGCGCAGCCGCCCATGCCGCCGAAGAATCCGGTGACCAGGTTCGCGATGCCCTGGCCCCACCCTTCGCGGGTCTTGTTGGAATGGGTGTCGGTGATGTCGTCGACCAGCTTCGCGGTCATCAGTGACTCCATCAATCCGACCAGTGCCATGGCGAGCGCGTACGGCGCGATGATGGACAGGGTGTGCATCGTCCACGGCACATCGGGCAACAGCAGCGACGGAAGCGAATCGGGCAGTGCGCCCTCGTCCTCGACGGTCGGGACACTCCAGCCGAAGACGGTGACGACGCCCGTGATGAGCACGATCGCGATCAGCGGGGACGGCACCGCGGACGTGATCCGGGGTAGCAGGACGATGATCGCCAATCCGGCCGCGACCAGCGGGTAGACGAGCCAGGGGATGTCGTCGCCGAACAGATGTGGCAGTTGCGCGATGAAGATGAGGATCGCGAGAGCGTTCACGAATCCGGTCATCACACTGCGCGGCACGAAGCGCATCAGTTTCGCGATGCCGATGAGGCTCAGCACGATCTGCAGCAGACCTGCCAGCAGCACCGTGGCAATCAGGTAATCGAGACCGTATTCGGTCACCACCGGGGCGACGACCAGTGCCACCGCGCCTGTCGCCGCGGAGATCATCGCCGGTCGTCCTCCGACGAAGGCAATGGTCACGGCCATGGTGAAGGACGCGAAAAGGCCGACCCGCGGATCGACCCCGGCGATGATCGAGAAAGAGATCGCCTCGGGAATCAACGCCAGCGCGACAACGAGTCCGGCAAGGACCTCGCGACGCAGCTGTGCCGGTGAGCGGAGGACCGACCGCACCGTCGCCGGAGGCATCTGCGAATGCAAGACGGGCTTGGAAGTGGGCACGGCAAAACCTAACCGTTGTGCCTCGGTCGAGGCGAACTGAGCGCGCTCACCGAGGGTTGCCCTGAAAACCGGCAGATAGAGGGCCGCGGAGGGGTATATGCCCTTGGTGGCCTCGTATTTGCCGGTGTTCAGGGTACTGAAGCTGAACTCGTCGGTGAAACGTCTCATCAGCATGGACTTCGGTGTGTACTCGACCAAGGAACTGCTCCAGCACGGTCTCAGCACCTGGCAGATCCGTCGGCACGCACAGACCGGCCTGCTGACCGGGCTGCGGCGCGGTTGGTATGCAACAGCGACCGCTGACCCGGATGTTGTCGCCGCAGTGCGTACCGGCGGCGTTCTTGCCTGTGTGTCGGCGTTGCGGAAACACAGACTCTGGGTAGCGCCTGGCTACCAGCAGGTGCATATGCGACCGACCAGGGACGGAGAACTGAAGAGTGCCCGGGCTTGCGTCGGCTTCGGACGCCCACCCACAGCCCTGACCGCGGTTGATCCGATTCCCGTCGCACTGCTGAGCGCGGCGAGATGTATGAGCGGTGAGCACTGGATCGCCACGTGCGACTCGGCAATGAACAACGCCGGGATGACGGTCCCGCAAATGGTGTCGGAGATGGGCGACTGCGCGCACAGGGTATCCGCACTCTTACAACGATGTGATCCTGATGCCCAATCAGGCACCGAATCAATCACCCGCGTACGCCTGCGCGCAGAGGGGTTCGCGGTGGTCGTCCAACCGCGGGTCGCGGGCGTGGGCCGGACCGACCTGAGGATCGGACGCCTGATCATCGAATGCGACAGCATCAGTCATCACACCAGCCTGGAGAGTTACCAGAACGATCGTCGACGAGATCGCCGCGCTCTGGTCGACGGTTGGCTGACGATGCGAGTCACGTACGACGATGTGATGTACGGGTGGGAAGGAGTCCTCGCGGACATCCGGGCGATCACGAGGGCCGACCGCCACCGGAGACGTTGATGGCCCTGAAAACCGGCAGATAGAGGGCCGCGGAGGGGTATATGCCCTCGATGGCGTCCTATTTGCCGGTTTTCAGGGCTACATCGCCAAGTGGGTGACCCGGCCGGCGGCCACCGTCGCCGCAACGCCGATGTTCGTGAGCAGGTGCGCGGCTTCTGCGGTGCTGCCGGTCGACTTCAACGGGTTGTCGTCGACAAGGACAACGTCGCCCCGGCTGCCGACCCCAATCGTGCCCTGGCCGTCGGTACTGGCCGCGAGCGCTTGCTCGACGGTCAGCGACTCGGCTGGATTCCACGGGGCGTCGTCGCCGGTCGCACGGTGAACCGCGGCTGCCATCGCGACCCACGGATCGAGAGGTGACACCGGAGCATCGGATCCGAGCGCGAGTTCCACTCCACCGTCGAGCATCGATCGCAACGCAAAACAACGGTCGGCCCGGTCGGGCCAGCACTGATCGGTGACGTCGCGATCATCGAGGAGGTGAGCCGGTTGCACGCTGGCGCGGATTCCCAGCGCACGCATCCGGGCGATGTCTGCGAGGCGGATCAACTGCGCATGCTCGATGGAGCCGCGGGTTCCCGTCGAATCGAATGCGGTGAGCGCCTGATCGACGGCCGCGTCACCGATCGCGTGCAGTGCGATGTCGAAGCCGCCTCGGCGTCCGCGGGTGAGCAGGTCCTCGAGCTCGGGGAGGGTGTACACCCGCCGGCCCCGTGGTGATTCAAGTGCGTACCCATCGGCATACGGTTCACAGCAGTACGCCGTTCTGGTGTTGAGCGACCCGTCCGAAAAGATTTTCAGCGAGCCCTGGGTCAGCAACCCGTGGCCGGAGGGGAAGGTGGCACCAGTGCGTAAACCCGCGGCGATGGCGTCATCGAGGTGTTCTGCATAGGTGACCGGGCGCACGCGCAACTGATCGATGCCGGCGTCGAAGCGCCGCGGCCAGTCGAGGTGGTTTGCGGCCATCTCGAAGTCGACCACCCCGACCACCCCGACTGCCGCGGCGTCGGCGACGGCGGCTCGGAGCATGAGGTCGGCGTCACCGCCTGCTGCAGTCAGCCGAGCGACGGCCGGTTGCAGGTCGAACCACTCACTCTCGAGCAGCGGACCCGTCCGGGGCTCGACCCCAAGCAGCGCCAGTGCTTTGGAGTTCAACCAGCCGGTATGGATGTCGGCGCTGCCGAGGATCACCGGATGCGCACCGCTGACGGCGTCGAGTTCTGCGACGGTCGGCGCGGTCGGCCAGGTCGCAGGCCGGAATCCATATCCGATGATCGCCCCGCCCTGCCAAGGGGCCGGCAGGCAGGCAACGTGGTCGGCGACGATCCGGGCCACCTCGGCGGCGCTGGCCGTACCGGAGACATCGAGCTTGGCCCTGGCCTGCGACCACGCGGTCAGGTGGACGTGCGCATCCCAGAGTCCCGGGATGGCCCAACGCCCGGCAGCGTCGAGCACATGGTCGTCGGAACGGGGCCGCAGATCCCGGCCGATCTCGGCGACGATGCCGTTGTCGATCCTGATGTCGACGGGCGAGTCCGGCGCCGAGGCGGTCCTGACCGGCACGAGCCGGATGCCGCGTATGAAGGTCGATGTGGCCACGGGTCATCACTTTCCAGTAGGCGAGGCCGGGGCGCAACGTGCCCGACATCTCACCGGCGGGTGGGCGTTCTTTGCCACCGAACAGCACCGACCGATACTAGGACTTCCTATAAAGTCCGAGGTATGAGCACATCGTCACGTGCCAGCACCGTCGATGGAGTCCTTCGACGGTCTGCGGCAAAGTTCCCTGACCGGATTGCCCTCCGATTTGCTGATCGGATGTGGACGTATGCCGAACTCGACGCGGCGGTGACACGCGCCGCAGCACACCTGCTATCGCTCGGGTTCGTGGCGGGGGACCGGATAGCGGCATACGGGACGAACTCAGATGCCTACGTCGTGGGATTTCTCGCCTGTGCCCGTGGCGGTCTGGTCCACGTCCCCGTCAATTACGCATTGAAAGGTGGGGAACTGTCCTACCTGATCCAGAATTCCGGCAGTCGCGCGGTGCTGGTCGACCCCGCGCTGCGGGCGAACCTGACTGCAGTTGCGGGGGAGCTGGAGGTCGGGCAGGTCATCACGTTGCGTGACGAGCCGGGGTCACTCCTGGACGCGGTGTCAGGGGGTGAGATCCCGGTGGTGGCTGTCGACGTCGACGAGTCGGCTTTGGTGCAATTGCTCTATACCTCGGGAACCACGTCAAAGCCCAAGGGCGCGATGATGACCCACGGTGCGATGGTCCACGAGTACGTATCGTCGGTGATTGCGTTGTCGTTCACCGAGAGCGACAACCCGCTCGTCGCGATGCCCCTGTACCACTCGGCGGGCATGCATGTGTTCATGCTTCCGTACCTGTCGGTGGGTGCGACCGTGAGTCTGATGGAGACCCCGAACATCCCGGAAATCCTTCGTCGTATCGAAGACGAAAAGATCGGGTCACTCTTCCTCGCGCCTACGGTGTGGGTTCCGCTGGCCGGGCACCCCGACCTCGACACCAGAGATCTGTCGTCGCTGACGAAGGCACAGTACGGGGCCTCGATCATGCCGGTGACGGTCCTCAACCGTTTGCGGGAGCGTTACCCGGCGATCGAGTTCTACAACTGTTTCGGACAGTCCGAAATCGGGCCACTGGCAACAGTTCTGCAGCCGGAAGATCATGCCGACCGGCCCGCTTCCTGCGGCAAGGCGGTGTTCTTCGTCGAGACCCGCGTCGTCGACACCGACGGCAACGACGTCCCCGACGGCACCGCCGGAGAGGTCCTCTACCGTTCGCCTCAGCTGTGCCAGGGATACTGGAACAATCCGGAAGCCACCGCGGAAGCGTTCCGCGACGGATGGTTTCACTCCGGGGATCTGGTCACCAGGGACGCCCAGGGTTACATCACTGTGGTCGACAGGATCAAGGACGTCATCAACACAGGCGGCATCCTCGTTGCCTCTCGCGAAGTTGAAGACGTGATCTACACACATCCAGGCGTGGCAGAGGTCGCGGTGGTCGGGACGCCGGACGAGAAATGGATCGAGGCGATCACCGCGGTGGTCGTCCTTCGCCCTGATGCCGGCGAGGTGGCGGCCGAGGACCTGATCGCCCACGTCAAGGAGCAGATCGCGCCCTTCAAGGTGCCCAAACGTGTTGTGTTCGTGGACGAGCTTCCTCGGAACCAGAGCGGAAAGCTGCTCAAACGAGAGTTGCGGGCGGAGTTGTAGGACAGTCGCGCGCGGCTAGGGTGGATGACATGGCCCGCACAGTTGCAACGAACACCGACGTCGACCTCGCTGCGCTGCTGGATTTCATCCGGCCGCGGCACAAGATGTTGCTCAGCACCGTGAGAAAGAACGGTGGACCCCAACTCTCACCAGTGACCGGTGGGGTCGACGACCAGGGACGCATCGTCATCTCCACGTACCCGGGACGCGCGAAGGCGAACAACGCGAGCAGGGACGAGAATGTCAGCGTCTGCGTGGTGTCGGACGACTGGAACGGCGCCTGGGTGCAGGTCGATGGCACCGCCGAGGTCCTGAACATGCCGGAGGCCGAGGACGCGCTGGTCGACTACTTCCGGAGTATCTCCGGCGAGCATCCCGACTGGGACGAATATCGGGCAGCGATGCGGCTACAGAACAAGTCATTGATTCGTATCACCCCCACCCGATGGGGTCCGCTCGCCACCGGCGGATTCCCGTCAGACATCGCCGCGAAGCTTGACTCGCAGGACAGCTAGCCAGGCGCGAGCGCGGTCAGCGGTGTACCGGGCACGTGAATCCAGCCCTCCCGCTCGGCCACGGACAGCTGCGCAGCATCGGGCAATACGGTCATTCCGAGAGCCGCAGCTCGCGCGATCAGTGCAGTGATCACGGCATCGAAAGCGTCGTCGCTGGAGGTGCACAGCGCACGATGTGGCCCGAAATCGAGCCAGGGTGCGAGGGCGCGCAGATCGTCGATCAACCGCGCGAGGACCTCGTAGTTCGTCTTCCCCTTGTACCTGTTGTGACTCAAGCCCCATGTCTTCAGTGCTGCAGCCGGATACGCCTCGACCGCGGTTCCGGTCACCCTGCTGGAATCGAACTCGGGGCCATCGGCCCGGGCCAGTAGACGGACCGCCCTCAGCGCGACGTACGCAATGCGATCGGCCGACACGCTCAGCGGAACCAAACCTGTTGTCGCACGAACCCATTCATCGGTCATCCTGCGGACGAAGCGGGTGACACCGGGCTCGGCGAACAGGTCGTTCTCGCTCGTGCTGTCGTGGCCGTGGTGTGCCGTCACGATGTCGACAAAGGCATCCGGCCAGCCGAGCGGTGCATCGATACCGACCCGGTCGGCCATCCGCAGTTCGGTCAGGATCATCTCATCGGTGACCGTGGTGCGTACATCGACGACCTTCGCGCCGGTAGAGGACCACTCGATCGTCGCCATTGCGGTGCGTTCAGGCTGCGAGGCGAGGTCGATACCGAGGGTGCGCATCCGTCAGTCGGCGGGGGTGTTGTCGAAGACTTCCTGCACGATGCGCATGGCAGACATCGCCGCGGGTGCACCGCAGTACCCGCTGGTGTGGATGACGGCTTCGGTGATCTCTGTGCGAGACAGTCCATTTCGAAGTGCGCCGCGTACATGTCCGGCGAGTTCTTCATGTGCGCGCAGAGCGGTCAGCAGCCCGATGTTGAGCAGGCTGCGATCTCGGCGTTCGAGGCCGGGTCGGGTCCAGACGCCGCCCCAGACCAGGTCGGTGATGGCCGTCTGCACCGCCTCCGATTCGGTGCCCTGCGTGCGAGACAGGGCCCTGTCGACGAACTCGTCGCCCATCACCTCGCGGCGTACCCGGAGTCCGGGTTCATAGCGCGAAGGGTCTGTGTCGGTCGCGTCATCGGGAGTCATGCTGTCGATCCTTCCACGGTGTGCTGCCGCTTCACGGACGCACACCGACGTACACGCCCTGAGGCCGGAACCGGAGCCGTGGCTCCTGGTATTCCTCCAGCGCATGGGCCACCCAACCGGCGATGCGGGCCAGCGCGAAGATGGTCTCGGCGGCGTCCGGACCCATCTCGTAACGCAAGGCCAGCGCAGCCAGCGCCATGTCCGAGTTCATGAAACCCCCGACCGTGCGGGCCAGTTGCGGACGTAGCCCATCCAGTGCACCCAGCACCGCTCGATCGCCACCGGTTGCCGATTCGAGCAACTCGAACAGAGCATCCGCGCGGGGATCTCGATGCTGATAAACGACGTGGCCGCAACCGGGAACCGGTAGTCCGGCGGCCGTGTACGAGGCGAGTGCTCCCACTGGATCGTCGAGCGCAGCGGTGAGGAATCGGTAGGCCTGCGTCGTCGCGCCACCGTGCAGCGTGCCGTCGAGGGCGCCGAGACCGGCGCTGATCACCGAGTAGATGCTTCCGCGTGCACTTGCCGCCACTCTGGCGGCGATCGTACCGGCGGACAGATCGTGATCGGCGAGAAGTACCAGAGCGGCATCGAGGACCCGGACACGGCGGGAGTTGGCCGGAACGTGTGTCAGCCGCGGCCAGAGCTGCGCGGCAAAGGTGTTGACCCGTACCGGACGATCACTGAGAAGTGGAAGAGCTCGGAGGGTGTTGGCGTAGATGTCGCGGGTGCGGGCTGCGACGTCCACCGATGCGTTTTCGTGGCGGAACCTGTCACGGGAGCCGAGAACATCGACCACGAGGCGGATGACATCGATGCGACGATCTTGTGCTCGGCACAGGCCTTCGATCTGCCGAAAGGTGCGGTCCGGCAACAACTGCGGCCCACGCTCCGGTCGCACGTCCCACAGCAGTTCCGTCACCTGCTCGAAGTCACATGCAGCGGTGAGGGCGGTGGCGTCCTGGCCGCGGTAATAGAGGTGGTCGTCGTCGATGAGTGTGATGTGAGTACGGATTCGCTCGACCATGCCGGCCGGTGGCCTGCTCACCGAGCGCCGCGTGAGGGCTTCGACATCGTCGACGAGGAAGACGCTTCCACGTACGCCGTCGATCCGCCCGCTGGTGAGCTGGCCGCGGCTGACGTAGGCGTACACCGTCTGAGGTTTGACTCCGAGCATGCGGCACACCTGAGCGGTGGTCAGGTAGTCGCGGCCGTCGTGGCGAAGCGGTGTGGTGGGGCCGCGTCGGCGCCGGGCGGATGTACCGGGCATCTCTCCTCCATGAACATTGATTTGATCAACATTGACATACATCTGACCGAGGGTCGAATGTGACTGTAGGACAGGGTCGAAACAGTGATCGGAGAAACAATGTCGATGATGGTGGCACCACCGGGTTTGAGCAACGTCGTGGTGGCGGATACGAAGGTCGGAGACGTCAACGGAGACGAGGGCTTCTACCAGTACCGGCAGTACTCGGCCATAGATCTCGCGACCAGCCGGAGTTTCGAGGAAGTGTGGCATCTCTTCGTCCACGGCAGGCTTCCCGACCCCGGCGAACTGGCCGACTTTCGTGACACGGTCAGAGCGCTACGCACCATCCCGCCCGAGCTGACCCCGCTGTTGCGGACGGTGGCCCTGGCCGGAGGTGAACGCCAGCTGCTCGCCGGATTGCGAACAATGTTGTCGGCCACCGCGCTCACGCGCCGCAGCCTGCCCATGTGGGATGCGGGCCCGGAGCAACGGATCGCCGACGCGCTGGCCGTCGCGGCCGTCACGCCGACTATTCTTTCTGCGCTGCATCGTATACGCACCGGCAACGATCCGCTCGCGCCCCGCGAGGATCTCTCGACCGCGGAGAACTGGCTCTACTGCCTGTCGGGCAACGAGCCCGAGCCCCGGGCTGCGCGAGCCATCGAGCAGTACATGATCGCGACGATCGACCACGGCTTCAACGCCTCTACCTTCACCGGCAGGGTAATCGCCTCGACTGGTGCCGACGTGGTTTCGGCTGTCTGTGGTGCGCTCGGGGCGTTCTCCGGTCCGTTGCACGGTGGGGCTCCGGATCGGGCGCTCGATGCCCTCGACGAGATCTCCGGGGTCGGTGATGCCGCAATCTGGGCCAAGAATCAACTGTCGCAGCGAAGCCGAATCATGGGCTTCGGACATGCTGTGTACCGAACCACTGATCCTCGGTCGGACATGTTGCGCGACATCGCCATCGGTTTGGGTGGACCATTGGTCGAGTTCGCGGTGCAAGTGGAGAAAGACGTGGTCGCCGTACTGGCCGAGGCCTACCCGGATCGCAATCTGTACGCCAACGTCGAGTTCTATGCAGGTGTTGTGATGGATCGCTGTGGGGTGCCGCGGACGATGTTCACCCCGACGTTCGCGGTCAGCCGAGTGGTCGGTTGGTGCGCGAACATCCTGGAGCAGGCCGAGGACCGGAAGATCATCCGGCCCAGTGCCCGGTACGTCGGCCCGCCCGTGATGTGAGCGCACGCGCCTTTCAGCTGTGGTGGAGGGGGAGGATCGAACGGACAGTCGCACTGCGCAGCCACAGTCCGGCCCAGACGATGGCGCCGGCGAGGATCGGCATGAATACGCCTGCGGCGAAAGACTCCTCTGAGACCATGAGAGCGGTCACCGCTCCTCCGAAGTAGCCGGTCAGCAGCACAGCGCCGAGGATCGCGGTACGCGGAAACAAATACAGGGCAAGGCATCCCAGGAGTACCAGTCCCATGGCGAGGATGTCGCCATCGGTGAAGCCGAGGTCGTAGGACGCATCTTTGACGCCTTGCGGCATGAGGATGTGTGAGACGGCGTCGACGAGAAGTAGCGCACTGATGATTCCGGTGACGATCCATCCGGCCAGGTGTGCCCGACGGCTGATCGCAGGGGCTGAAGTCGGTGCGGCGGTTGCTTCGTGGTTGGCGGCGGTGGTCATGATCGCTCCTTTGTCGATGGTGTTGTCAATGGAGACCAGCGACCGCGAGAAAACTCATCGGCGTCGCGACTACCTCGGGACGCTCTACTGAAAAGCTCAACCGGTGAAGGGCAGGGCCAGTTCGCACGGCACCGCGCGGGGATGTTCGGGGTCGAGAGCGTTGAGCACGAACGTGGCGGCTCGCCGTGATCCGGCGATGCCTGCGTGTTCGGAGTAGTCCTGCGAACAACCGTCCTGCACCACGATGTTGGTGGAGTTCGCGGCCCGCAGGGATCCGCTGGTGTACGGAACGATGAGCTCGTCGAAGCGGGTCATGATGTTGGTGTAGGTGATGTCGGGATCGAGAATGCCCCCGGCCTGCAGCCTCTTCATCATGTCGGACCCTTTGGACATCTGGAGGCAGGCTCCACAGAGAAGTCCGATGGTGTCCTGCTGAAATTGTTCGATACCGAGGGCTTGCGCGTAGGTGGTCAGTTCACCGGCTGCCGCGACGTTGGTGCCGTTCCACAGCGGCGCCAGCGAGACGTACTTGTCGACCTTGTCGGCGCCGCCGAGGAACTTGATCCAGTACGTCGGCATCAGGGTGCCCTGCGAGTGGCCGACGATGTTCACCTTTTTGGCGCCAGTGGCCTTCCGGACCCGATCCACGAACGCAGACAGTTCTGCGGCGCTCTTCTCGATGGGGCCGAAGCCGCCGATCGCGCTGATCGGCCACGGGGCGCCGGGAATCGTTCCGTAGTTGAGGGCGTAGACGCAGTAGCCGTTGTTGGCGAGCAGTGGGACGTAGGTGCCCCAGTTGGTCTGGGCGCCGCCGCCGGTGCCGTGCACCAGGACCACCGGCTCCGGGTGCTCTGGCGAGGGTTTGCAATTCCAGTCGTTTGCGCCGGGCAGCGAGCCACCCGGGGTCGCGAGTTCGTTCGGGATACCGGCAAAGAAGTTGTAGGTCACGGGGAGCGGATCTTTGGCGGATGCGGGCCCGGTGCCGAGGACGGTTCCGACACACAAAAGCAGCGAAGCGATCACCGCCCCGACCGCTCGCGCCTGCCGCATCCTGCTCCCGCCGATGTACCCGGAACTGATTACTACCGCCTGCAAATTAGCCTGAGCCCGAATCCCCGCGCCACGGATTCGCGGATTCGACCCCTAACCGTGACCGGTCAGCGGCTGTCGTACCGATCCCGTGAGGCATAGACGTCGCCCATGTTCGACTGCACCACCTCGATCAACCCCACGAGCCGATCAGCCACTTCGCGTCCGAGTGGCGTGAGGTCGTACTCCACCTTGGGCGGAATGGCCTCGAGAACCGTGCGCGTGATCATGCCGTCGCGCTCGAGGCTCTGCAGGGTCTGCGAGAGCATTCGTTCGCTGACGCCATCCACCCGGCGTCGCAGCGCGCTGAAGCGGTAACTGCCCTCGCCGAGGGCGGCGAGCACAAGAATGCCCCACCGACCGGTGATGCCCTGGAGGGTTTCGCGCGAGGAGCAGTCTCGGGCGAAGACGTCCGCCTCGAGTGAGCTGCTGGTGTCCTCGGTCATTCATCCACCATAACCCAGCCATGACCTGTGTGGTTACCGGATGACTTGCACTTACTAAAAGTAAGTGCATACTGTTGTGGAAGCGCAACGAACTGCGAAGTCTGCAGACAACCGAAATGGAGCACTCTCAATGACCACAGCGATAACCGGAGCCACCGGACAGCTCGGCAGCCTAGTGATCACCGACCTCCTCGAGCGGGGCGTCGCCCCCGGCGAGATCGTCGCGATCGTCCGTGACAGCGCCAAAGCTGCATCCCTTGACGAGCGGGGGATCACCGTACGAGTCGCCGATTACAGCGATCCGGCTGCATTGAGGTCCGCCCTCGACGGCGTCGACAAGTTGCTGCTGATCTCGAGTTCCGAGGTAGGACAGCGGGTCGCACAGCACACCAATGTCATCGACGCTGCTGAAGCTGCCGGGGTCTCGCTCATCGCGTACACGAGCGTGCTCAAAGCGGACACGAGCGGAATCTCTCTGGCACCCGAGCACCTCGCCACCGAGGAGCGCCTGGCGGCGTCCACGATCCCATCGGTCCTGCTGCGCAACGGTTGGTACTGGGAGAACTACGCCTCCGCGCTGCCTCAGGCCATCGAATCGGGCACGCTGTACGGTGCGGCGGGCGACGGCCGGCTGGCAGCCGCGTCACGCGCAGATTTCGCGGCGGCAGCAGCGGCAGTCCTGACACTCGACGACCAGGGTGGCAAGACCTACGAACTCGGCGGCGACGAACGGCTGACCTACGCCGAGTTCGCGAAGCTCATCGGTGAGGTCGCAGGCAAAGACGTCGCCTACGCCGACCTCCCCGAGAACGACTATGCCGCGGCGTTGGCCGGAGCGGGGCTGCCCCAGCCGGTCGCAACGATGCTCGCCGGAGCGGATGCCGGTATTTCGCGCGGCGAACTCGACACCGATTCGGGTGATCTGCAGACGTTGATCGGTCGACCGTCGACCCCGGTGGCCGACATCATCAAGACCGCTATCGCGTGATCCGCGCGTAGAGCTCGGCCAGTTCGTCGACGGCCTGAGCCACATCCATCGCCGCGGCACCTGATCGTCGCAGTGCCGCCGACAGTGCAGTGGTGTCGAGTTCGGACAGCACGTCCAGGGGCGGTGGGTGTGGCAGGCCGGGTAACTGGCGGCCGTCGCCGTAGAAATCGACCTCTGTTGGTGCGGGCGAGTCGGTGGTCCGCTCATCAAGACGGTCGGCGTTGTCCCGAAGGTGCGCCAGCAACAACGGCAGGTCCGCCCCCATGATGGTCAACAGGGTCGCCGGCTCCTTGTCGATGGTCGCGGCCAATTCGTAGCTGACGGCCAGGACGTGAATGCACCGGTCATCGTCGACGGGGCAAGTGCATTCGGTGCGTATGTCCGTCGAGTCCGCAGGAATCACCAGCGACCCCAACGTCTCTGGTTGCTTGCCGCGCGTCACCGAAACGAGTTCATCGGCTTTGCCCCGCTCGCGGAGCATGGCGACCACCGTTGCCGGATCGGCTGGGTCGGCTTCGATCTCGACCTCGAAGGGGTCCAGCTGACTGCCTTGCACCAGGCCCGTCACCCGGCCCGACCTGACGACCAGGTCGATGACGTTACGGTCACGAAAGTACGTACGGGCCTTGGTGATCTTGCGTAACTCCGCGGGGCCCTCGACGGCCAGCAGAAAGCCCTTCGACCACGGCGTCAGGCCGTAGCCCCGGGGTGCGGGCTTCTTCTTCGCGCTCACTCGCTCACCGCCTCGTCGGCCAGGCGCATGAGTTCGTACAACTCGTCGTTGTCCGATGCCGCGAGCCAGCTCTCGCCGGTGGCCACGGTGAGGTCGGACAACTCGCGCTTGTCGCGGATGAGCTGGTCGATCCGTTCCTCCAGCGTTCCGACGCAGACGAACTTGCGTACCTCGACCCGGCGCTGCTGCCCGATCCGGTACACCCGGTCGGTGGCCTGGTTCTCCACGGCGGGGTTCCACCAACGATCCAGATGCACAACATGATTGGCCGCGGTGAGGTTGAGGCCGGTGCCGCCGGCCTTGAGTGAGGCCAGCATGACCGGTGGGCCGTCGGCCTCGCTGAACTCGGTCACCAACCGATCGCGCGCCGACCGGCTGAGGCTTCCGTGCAGGAATGAGACTCCCGCGCCGATGCGATCGGCAAGCCACGGTTGCATCATGTCACCGAAGGCAGTGAACTGGGTGAAGACCAGAGCGCGTTCGCCGTCGGCGACGATGTTCTCGAGCATGTCGGCCAGCAGCTCGACCTTGCCTGAGCGGTGCTCGTTGCGGCGCATGATGGGCGAACCGTCCCCGAGGTAGTGCGCCGGGTGATTGCAGATCTGCTTCAGGCGCGTCAATGCCGCGAACACGGTTCTGCGCCGCTCACTCCCGCCCTGCGGGTCCTCACCCTTGCCCAGGGCGTTCATCAGGTCGTCGATCACCGCACGGTAGAGCGCAGCCTGTTCGACCGTCAGGTTCGCTCGCACGGTCAGCTCCGTCTTTTCGGGAAGGTCGGAGATGACGGCGGGATCGGTCTTGACTCGGCGCAGGATGAACGGCGAGGTCACAGCGTTCAGTCGACGCACCGCGGCTTTGTCGCGCTCGCGCTCGATCGGTTCGGCGTAGCGCGACTTGAACGTCGACGCGGTGCCGAGCAACCCCGGATTGACCAGGTCGATGACCGACCGAAGATCCTCGAGCCGGTTCTCGACGGGCGTGCCGGTGAGTGCGACCCGGTGTCGGGCGGTGAGCGCGCGCACTGCCTTGGACTGTGCGGTGGCGACATTCTTGATGTGTTGCGCCTCGTCGACGACCAGGCGATCCCACGTCATGGCGCTGAGCATCTTTCGATCCCGAGAGGCGATGGCGAAGGTGGTGATGACGACATCGGCTCTGGCCGCGGCCGGGCCGAAATGGGGGTGACGTAACCGGGCCGGTCCGTGGTGGATCAGCACGGAGGTGTCGGGTGCGAACCGGGCGATCTCCCGTTCCCAGTTGCCCACCACGGACATCGGGCAGATCAAGAGCGTGGTGCCCGATGCGTCGGCGGGATCGGCGGCTTCCGCTTCGGTCCGCATCAGTGCCAGCACCTGGATCGTCTTGCCCAGACCCATGTCGTCGGCGAGGACCGCTCCGATGCCGAGGGAGCTCAGATGGTGCAGCCACTCCATTCCGCGCTGCTGGTACGGGCGGAGTTCGGCCTTCAGCGATGTCGGGGGATCGAGGGCAGGTGGTGCCATTCGGCCGAGACGTTTGATCTCGTCGAGCCAGGACAATCCGTCGACCCGGGTCACCGGCAGCGGCAGCCGGTCATCACCGTCGGTGACCAGGTTGAACAGCTCGCCCATGTCCGCGGGCTGCCCCGATTCGGCAAGGGCGCGTTGAGCCTGGATGAATGACGCGGACCGAGAGAGCGCGGAGTTGTCGGCACGGATCCACTTACCCCGGACCTTGACCAGGTCACCCTTCTGCCGCGCCAGCGCATCGAGCTCGGACGCGTCCAGCACGTCCTCGCCGAGGGCCAGTTGCCACTGGAAGTCCCGTATCTCGCCGAGACCGACCATGACGTTGCGCTGCCGCGAACCGCCTTCCGGTTTTCCGCGTAGTGCGAGCGTGGGGCGTACATGCGCGATCGAGCGGGGAAGGAGAACCTCGAAGCCGGCCTCGGCCAGGGCCGCGACGCCGGTGTCGAACAGGCTCAGCACGACGTCGGTGGTGAGCAGGAAGTCCAACGAATGATCATCGTGCAG
The DNA here is from genome assembly GCF_003217475.1 of Williamsia limnetica. Taxonomy (GTDB): domain Bacteria; phylum Actinomycetota; class Actinomycetes; order Mycobacteriales; family Mycobacteriaceae; genus Williamsia; species Williamsia limnetica. The sequence goes on from NZ_QJSP01000005.1 coordinate 121,662, forward strand.
TGCAGATTTCAGATCGGGGAACGCGCGTACCGCGCGGGCGACGTCGGTGGTGATCTGGTCGATCTCGTGGGTGTCGAGACGGCGGAGTTCGACGGGTTCGTCGGGCCGGTCGAGGGTGCGCCTGCACACCTGCAATCGCCAGCGCGTGTCGTCGTACTCGAACTGCTCCTCGTCCTCCCCGTCCTCTCCACCCGGCTCGTTCAGTCGCAGGACCAGCGACGATTCACCCTGCCGGAGTCCGTCGGCCCACTGCGCCCACGCCGATGCTGCCGACGCGGCCTTGTCCGCCGACATCGCCGGTGCATCGGTATCGGGGAGCAGGGCGCGAACGAAGGACGAACGCACGGACGTCGGCCGGACGTCGGTGCAGCTGTTGCGGCACAACTGGTCTGTGATCGCTCCGCAGAAATCCATGATCGCGGTCGATTCCCCGTTGTCGAGGATCACCGGGGGCGCCGCCGCGACGGCTGTGGACAGCCAATTGCGCCAGCTCGCGGTGGTCAACGGGGCCCAGCGCACCGACCACTCTCCGGCCACCCAGTTGACCGAAGGCGCGACGGCCCCAGAGCGCACGAAGCGTTCGGTGGAATCGACCAGGAATCGGTAGTACCGCAGTTCGCCGCCGACCTCATCCGGCGCATCGATCGACTGGAGCAGTTCGACGGTGGCCGCGGGGCCGAGAGTGAGTGAGGCGATGTCGCGACGGAGGGAGCCGGGGCCGGCCACCGCGATCGTGCGGCGCAGCGCCCGTGTGCCGACCGCTGCCGCGATGGGTGCGGGCAGACCGTCGGGAACCTGGCCGGCGCACGGTTCACCGTCGGCGCCGGTGAACCACAATGACAGACCTATGCCCGAGCGCCACAGAGCATGCGCGGCTGGGGTCTCGGTCACTGGTTCATGGTGTCAGGTGCGGGGGCAGCTGACACAGAACAGGTTGCCCTCCGGATCGGCCATCGTCGTCCACTCCACCCACGGGACCTCGTCGAGGACGTCCCACTCCCGGGTGGCGCCCAGCTCGAGCATCCGCCCGACCTGCTCTTCACGGCGTCCGGGTTCCGTGCTCAGGTCGAGATGGATGCGCCCCGGCGCGGACGGGTTATCGTCGCGTCGGTGAAAGAACAGCGGAACCCCGCCCGGAGCTGCCGAGACGTAGACGTAGTCGTGTCCGTCGCCACTCACCGCCTCGCCGCCGAGCACGGCGATCCAGAACTCGGAAAGCGCCGCCGGATCGGCCGCCGCGAAATTGACGGCACCGATCGTCATCGTCGAGCTGGGCGCGGATGGTGTGGCGGCATCGGTCATGCGACGACGATAGGCCGAGGTACCGGCATCGACGGTCGCTCGACTCCAGCCGCGGCGACCTCTCGTCAGACAGGGCTCAGCTGAATTGCGGGTGTGTACTTTTCCCGGTGAATGCGACGTGGTGACATCCGCCGGCGTTTGAGCGCTTTGACGCCTGCTTCGACCATCGCCGGTGGGCCGCACAGATACGCCGAGAAGCCCTTGCACGAGGGAAGGTCGGCAATGACGGCGTCGCCGACATAACCGGTGCGGCCGGACCACTGACCGCGACTGAGGCAGGGTGTGTAGTTCACACCCGGATGGTTGGCTGCGAGGGTCTGCCAGTGCTCGACGTCGTAGAGGTCCGACTCGAACCGGACCCCGTGGTAGACGTGGATCTCACGCTCGGGATCGAGTTCCAGCGCCGCGGTGGCGATGGATTTGAGTGGCGCCAGTCCGGTGCCGCCGGCCAAGAGAATCAATCCCAGGTCCGGATCGTCCGGGGTGAAGCAGAAGTCGCCCCACGGCCCGGTCATCGCCACCGGTTCGCCCACGGTCATGCCGTCGAAGATCCAGCCGTCCGTGGCCGCCCCGCCGGGCTGCCGACGGATGTGGAACTCCAGTTCACCGTCCTGGCCGGGCGGGTTCGCCATCGAGTACGGACGGGTGGCGCCGGTACCCGGAATCGACAACTCGACGTACTGGCCCGCGGTGAACTCGAGTGGCTCATCGAGCATGACCGTGACCGTGAGGGTGTCGTCGGCCACCTGACGAATAGAACCGACAGTCCCGGAGATGTCGCGCAGCACGTGGTGCCGTGCGCTGGAATCGACCGTCACAGAATCGATCTCCAGATTCGAGGTCGGCACCGACTGGCAGGAGAGGACAAATCCTTGTTCCTGCTCGGTATGCGAGAGCACGGTGTCGAGCGGCGGTGGTGTGTCGACCGTACCGGTGCTGATCCGCACCTTGCAGGTTCCACAGGTGCCCTGGTTGCAGGAGTTGGGGATCCACACCCCGGCCCTCAGGAAGGCGTCCAGCATCTTCTGGTCGGGGTCGCACTCGACAGAGGTGTCACCGGCGTCGATCCGAAATGGCCGTTCCGACATCTCACACCTCCCAGGTGGTGTGCAGCGACGTCGGGCCGCGAAAACCCCAGCCCCAGAACTCGACGTCGCTGTCGGTGTCTCGTTCGAGATTGGGGATGGACTCGAACAGCTCCTCCAGACCGATCCGGCACACGTGATTCGCGAAGTAGATGCCGGCACAGGCGTGGTTGCCTGCCCCGAATGCCAAGTGCGGCAACGGCGGGCGGGTGAGGTCGTAGTCCGAAGGCGCATCGTAGACGGTGGCGTCGTGATTGGCGGATCCGTAGGACATCAAGACCACCGAACCTTCCGGAAGATCGATGCCGGCCACCTCGACGTCGCGCGTGCTGATACGCGCGGTTGCTGACCAGATCGGTGAGGTCCAGCGCATTCCTTCAGCGATGGCCCGTGGGATCAGTCCTGGCTCGTCGACCACCTGCTCGAGTTGATCCGGCCTGGTGAACAAACCGACCAGTGTCGATGACATCGCATGCCCGGGTTCCTGCATCGCGCCGAGGAGGTAGACGTAGAGCGTCGGGTAGATGTAGTCGCGGTCGCGGGTCTGGCCGGCCGGCATCCCGTCGTGGAGCCAGTGAGAGATGGCGCTGTCGTCGGGGCTGTCGATCCAGTTGTCGATCAGCGGGTCGACGATGGACCGGATCTCGCGTTTGGCATCGTCGGCTTCAGCGAACCCCTCTGGATTGGTGAACTCGCCGTCCTCGTCGACACCGGCGTTGGTGAACGAGTTCGACAGTTTGTGGAACCACTCGCGGAGTTTGTCGGAGCTCACCGTCTGAAGCCCGAGGAGATCACCGAGAGCGCGGACGCTGACCGGCTCGCAATAGTCCGCCACCAGCTCTGCACGGCCGTTGTCCTCGATCCCGGCTAGGTACCGGCGAGCGATGGGTCGGACGAGGTCGTCGATCCAGCGGTCCACCTCCTGCGGCTGCAGGGCCGGATCGACCATCGACCGGAGATCGTCGTGGATCGGGCCGTTCACCCCGATGACCGCGGGATGGCCGAACGTGCGTCCACCGGCCTTGGTGATGACGGCTTCGAAGTCCGGGCTCGTCGCTATCGACCGGCAGATCTCCGCAGTGGTTGCCACGTACGACCCGAGGACGGGCAGATAGGCCAATGGCGCCTCACTGCGCAGCCGCTCGTAGACCGGGTAGGGATTGCGCTCTAGTTCGGTCATCGTGATGTCGTCTATCCAGGACAAAGTGCTGGTCATCGCTGTCTCCTTGGCTGATGTGGAGGGTGCTCGGTGGAGCTGGTGTGACGAGACGGTAGGGGCCGCACAGCCGCCGGGGCGACACCCGATACGCGAGGTCGGTACAAATTGCGCGACGAATGTGATCTCCATCGCACATCTGCTGGCACGGGCTGTGAATCGCGGGTTCAATCGGAGATGCAGCCGTAGCCCCGGTACGCACGAATGGAACCGAGAGCCCAGATGTCCCGACAGAGCAGCACCCACATCAGTGATTGGGAAGCCGCGCACCTGGCGGTCGAACAGGTGTACTTCCCCCATGAACTGGAGGCGTTGTCATCGCCCGACCTGTTGGCCCTGAACTTGCGGACCGTCGACCTCGGGCCGGTGACGATCGGACGCCTGAACTGGGGCACCGACGTCTCGATCGCGTGCGACTACCCGGGGGCGTACGAGATCAACATCCCCCTCACCGGTCACCTCGACTCGCAGTCAGGATCGGCGAGCACAGTGTCCGAACCGGGACAGGCGACCGTCTTCACCGCCGGGCGGCCGTCGACCATCACCAGGTGGTCGGCGGATTGCCAGGTGGTCGGGGTGAAGTTCGAAGCCGATTACCTCGAGCGTGAAGCCGACCGGGTGCAGGCGACGGCGCTGCGGTCCCGATTGGTGCTCCCCGATCAGCTGGATCTGACCGGACCCGACGAACGCAGTTGGTTTGCGCTTGTCCGCGCGCTCACAGCGCAGCTGCGCGAACCCGCCGACCTGTTGGCGAATCCTCTGGTGGGACCGCAGTTGGCCAGCGCAGTCACGACGGCATTCATCGTGGCGGTCTCCCCCGACACACCAGGAACCGGCCTTCGGCCGCGAATGGTCAAGAGAGTTCTCGATGCGCTTCATGACGATCCGGCCAGGGAATGGACGCTGGCCGACATGGCCGAGTTGGGTGGGTCGAGCGTGCGGCGACTGCAAGAAGGATTCGCCGAACACGTCGGGGCCAGCCCCACCGCGACGCTGCGAGACATCCGGCTCAGCCGGGCACACGCCGACCTCACCATGCGAGGTGGTGCGACAACGGTGGCGGAAGTTTCTGCGCGATGGGGTTTTTCGAGCCCGAGCCGGTTCGCCGCGGCGTATCGTCGGCGGTTCGGCGAACCGCCCTCGCGCATATCCCGTTCCTGAGTCGAGTACAAGAATTCACGGGGCGATGTTCGAAACCATGGAATGTCCGGACCATCCGGCGTAGTTGTGTGAGACATGACTGATCTCTCAAGCAAGGCAAAGACGCTGCTCGAACTCCATCAGCCAGGCAACCCGGTGATCCTGCCGACGGTGTGGGACGCCTGGTCGGCAAACCTCGCCGTCTCCGCGGGCTTCACTGCGCTGACCGTCGGCAGCCATCCGGTGTCCGACTCGATCGGAAAGCCGGACAACGAAGGCATCACCTTCGACGAACTGACGACCCGCATCAAGCAGATCACCGACGCTGTCGACGTTCCGATCTCGGTCGACATCGAGGCGGGATACGGCGAAGACCCCAAGCGCCTCATCGAGGGCCTGATCACCGCGGGCGCCGTCGGCCTCAACATCGAGGACACCGTCCACAGTGAAGGTGGCCGCCTCCGCGAGGCCCAGGAGCACGCCGATTTCGTCGGTGCCCTGCGCGCGGCATCGGATGGGACCGATGTCCACGTGGTCATCAACGCCCGGACCGATCTGTTCGTCAAGCAGATCGGTGACGAATCCGATCGCGTCGAGCGGGCCATCGAGCGCCTGAAGTTGGCTGCTGCGGCCGGCGCCGACGTCCTCTACCCGGTGGGTTTCCACACTGATGAGGTCCAGAAGCGACTCACCGACGAGCTGCCCCTACCCGTCAACGCCATCGGGCACCCGGTGAGCAACGAGAAGTCGGCCCTGGCTGCGCTCGGGGTCGCGCGCGTCAGTTTCGGCCCGCTGTTCCAGCTGGTGCTCGCCGAGCGCGCAAACGACGTCCTGGCTGCCTGGAAGTAGTTTCGACCTCTCACGCATCGTCCGGTGCGCCGCGCATCGGTTCAATCCGGTGCGCGACGCGCCAAGCCGTGCGCGAGGCTACTTACGGCCGCGTGAGCTCGACCCGCTTGATCCTGTCGTCGCCGTCTGTCGGATCGCCGCGCCCGTCGGTGTTGTTGGTGAGGAACCACAACGACCCGTCGGGCGCGACGGCGACGTCGCGCAGCCGGCCGAACTCGCCCGCATAGAGGTCATCGCCGATAGCAGGGTCGCTGACCGGGACTGCGCGTAGGCGTTCACCCTTGAGGTTGGCGATATAGATAGTCTCCCCGGCGATCGTCATCCCGCTCGGGCTGGCGTCGTCGGGACTCCACTGCTGGACCGGGTCGATGAAGATGTTGTCTCCGCTGACGTCTCCGTTCATCCCCTCCACCTCCGGCCAACCGTAATTTCCGCCGCGGGTGATCACGTTCAACTCGTCCCACGTGTCCTGGCCGTACTCGGACGAGAACATCGTGCCGTCTGCCGCCCACGCCAGGCCTTGCACGTTGCGGTGGCCCGACGACCAGACGGGGTTGTTCGTAAAAGGGTTGTCGGCCGGAACCGAACCGTCCGGGTTCAGCCGCAGGATCTTTCCGGACAGACTGTTCAGATTCTGTGCGCTCGGCCGGTCCTGGGCGTCGCCGGTGGTGATGTAGAGCTTGTCGTCGGGGCCGAAGGCGATGCGTCCCCCGTTGTGCGTGCGGCCGCCGGGGATGCTCGCGATCACCTCCTTGGGTGCGCCGAGGCCGAGGCTGCCCGCAGATCCGGTCAAGACGTAGCGTACAACCCGATTGTCACCGTCTGCGCTGGTGAAGTACACATAGAGCTCCCTGCCCTGCACCGCCAGCCCGAGAAGACCGCCCTCACCGGCGGGGGCGACGTCTGCGACCGCCCCGACGACACGGGTCGAGTTGCCGGTCACCTCGAGGATGTCGCCGGAGTCTCGTTCGCTGATCAGAGCAGTGTCATCGGCGAAGACGATCGACCAGGGTGCGTCGAGTCCCGTGACGAGATCTTCGGGAACCGCGTCGCGCTGCACCGCCGGTGGGGCAGCGGACGACGAGTAACCCGGCGGGTACGGGGTCCCAGACGTTGTCACCGGGCTGCTTCCGGAGTCGCTGCCGCACCCGGCTATGAGGGTCGCTCCGGCTATCGACATGAGCAGTCCGGTTTTGTTTCGCATGGCCGCCTTAGGTAGGGGATGTCCGTTTCCGACCGTCACCGAAACGGTACGCGAACCGCGCAAGGCACCTCTCACAGCGAATTGACGGTGGGTTCACATCTCACCGGTGGATTCGATGCAGGACGATGGGGAGCGATAGCGGACCGGTCTCGCAGAAGAGGAGAATCGCCAGTGGTGGAGATGGCCTCGTGGAGTTGACGCTCGTCGGAGTGGTCGCGATCATCGCGATCGTCGCCGTGGCGGTCTTCGCCGGGCGTCTCGGTGTGGCCGCCCCGCTGCTGCTGGTGATCGTCGGCGTCGGCCTCAGTTTCGTCCCCGGGGTCCCGGACCTGGAGGTCCAGCCCGAGTTGATCCTCGCCGGGGTGCTGCCCCCGCTGCTCTATTCGGCGGCGGTGAACATGCCCGCCCAGGACTTTCGCCGCAACTTCAAACCGATCAGCGCACTGGCTGTCGTTCTCGTCCTGGTCACGACCGTCGGGACCGGCTGGTTCTTTCACGCCCTCATCCCCGATATCGGCTGGCCGGCCGCCCTGGCGCTCGGTGCGGTGATCAGCCCTACCGACGCGGTGGCTGCAACGTCGGTCGGCAAGAAGCTCGGCCTGCCCTCCCGGGTGGTGGCGGTGCTCGAGGGTGAGGGCCTGGTCAACGACGCCTCGGCGCTGGTGTTGCTCCGCTCGGCGGTCGCCGCTCTGGGTGGCACGGTCACCCTCTGGGGGGTCGCGGGCGACTTCGTCTTCGCGGTCCTGGCGGCGGTGGTCGTCGGTGCGATCGTCGGCTACGTGAACGTGCGAATCCGTGGTCTGCTGAACGACTCGGTGCTGACCACCGCCATCTCGTTGGTCGTACCGTTCATCGCCTACATACCCGCCGAGGAGGTCGGCGCCTCGGGTGTACTCGCGGTTGTGGTCGCGGGCCTGATCACCGGGCACCTGGGATCGCGATACCTGCGAGCGCAAGACCGGCTCGCAGAGACGACCAACTGGCGAACGCTGGCGTTCTTGCTCGAGGGCGCGGTGTTCCTGTTCATGGGGATGGAACTCAAGAAGGCCGTCGAACAAGTGCAGGAGAGCGAGTTCAGCACCTGGACCGCGGTGGCGATCGGCCTCGTCGCCTCCGCCATCGTGATCGCGCTCCGCATCGCCTTTGTCGGCCCCCTGGTCGGATTGCTCCGCCGCGACACCAGGCGTGCATCCGACGCGGTGTCGCGGCTCGACGACATCCAGGCTCGCCTCGACGCCCGAGAGCCCGACGAGCGGTTCACCCAGCGCAGGCTCGACTACATGGAGACGCGGATGGCCCGGGTCTCCGCCGATCTGGCGTTCCACCTCAACGAGACGCTCGGATGGCGCGGCGGCGTGGTGCTCGGGTGGGCCGGGATGCGGGGCGCGATCACCGTCGCAGCCGCGCAGACCCTGCCCCAGGACACCCCACACCGGCCTCAGCTGATCCTGATCGCCTTTGTCGTCGCGGCGACCACCCTGCTGCTGCAGGGATTCACTCTGCCGAGCGTGATCAGGATGGCGAAGGTGGCCCCGGACGATCCGGAGCGGCTGCGCGACGAGTACTCGCAGCTGGTCACCGAATTGCAGGACGCCGCATCGCAGGCGCTGGCCGACCCAGCGGTGCTCGGTGGGGTGGGTGAGTCGATCCCGGACGTGGTGATCGATCTGGTGCGCGCCGACAGCATCGTCGGCCGGGTCAGATCGAGTCGCGAAGCCGCGGATGAGAAGGCCGCCGACGACAACATGCGAGGCCGCGCGCAGTACTTCGCACTGCGGCTGCTGGTGTTGGCCGCCGAACGCGAGGCGCTGCTCAAAGCCAGAAAGCTCGGTGTCTACAGCTCGCAGTCGTTGACCCACGCGCAGAATCTGCTCGACCTCGAAGAAGCCCGACTCGAGCAACTCGACGACGACGAGTCGGACTGACCCCGTGCAAACCCAGTCAATGCAGGCAAACCCAGCTGCTGCAGCTACTGGTTCTGCCTGATCAGCCTGGGTTTGTGGGGTGACGAACGAACGTCAGTAGCTGGCGTTCGGGTCGACCCGGGCGAGCATGTCATCGCCACCCGCAGCGAAGCGGCGCAGATTTTCCCCGACCCACGGTGCCAGCGTCCGGGTCAGTCCCGACGACGGATTCGCCACGTGCGGGGTGATGATCACGTTGGGCAGATCCCACAGCGGGTTGTCGGCGGCGGGCGGTTCGGGGTCGGTGACGTCGAGTGCGGCGCCCGCGATCTCGCCGTCGATCAGTGCCCGACGCAGGGCGTCTTCATCGACGAGTGGCCCGCGGGCGACGTTGATCAACCACGCGTGTGAGCGCATGGCCGCGAGCGTCTGCGCGTTGATCAGGTGCCGGGTCTCGTCGGTCGACGGAGCCGCGAGTACGACGTGGTCGCACCGCGACCAGACCTCGTCGAGCCGATCGAACGACAACGTCTCCATCGCGCCGTCGACGTCCCTCCCGGAACGGTTCACTGCGATCACCGCGGCACCGCAGGCGGCCAGCCTCGGGATCAAGGAACGGGCGATGCCGCCCGCGCCGATGATGGCGACCGTCGATCCGTGCAGGGAGCGCACCGATGTATCGATGGATTCTTTGTCCCAGTGCCGCAGCACAGCGGTGTTGATCTGGCGAAGGCCGGTCAACAGGAGCGCGAGTGCGTGTTCGGCGACGTTCTCCGCATAGAAGCCCGACGCGTTGGTCCAGATCCTCTTCTCGTCGAGCAAGCCGGCGTCAAGGAACGATTCGATCCCGGCCAGGCGCAATTGCACCCACTCGATGTGATCGGGCAGTGGCTCCGGAAAGCCGGCGACGTCCCCCGTCCACACCAGCACCCGTGCGCCGTCGAGGTCCGTCAACTCGCCCCCGGCAGTGAGAACCGCTTCGGAGATGTACGGGTCGTTGTCCGGGAGCAGGGCAACCGGTATCGGTCCGCCGGATGTCGTGCCGGCAGTCATACAGGCTCCTTCAAGGTGCGGGCGGCAGAGGTCGCCAGTTCATCGGCGATCTCGTTGTACTTGTCGCCGGCATGGCCCTTGACCCACCGCCACTCGACGTCGTGCCGCTCGCACTGGGCGATCAGCTCACGCCACAACTCACTGTTCTTGACGGGCTTCTTGTCCTTCGTCTGCCAACCGTTGGCCTGCCAGCCCGCAGCCCACTTCATGATGCCGTTCCGGACATAGGTGCTGTCGGTGTAGAGGATCACCGTCGACCGCTTGGTGACGGCCTCCAGTCCCTTGATCGCGGCCGTCAGTTCCATCCGGTTGTTGGTGGTCGCGGGTTCGGGTCCGGAGATCCGCTTCTCGTGGTTCTTGTACCGCAGAACTGCGCCCCAGCCACCGGGTCCGGGATTGCCGAGGCATGCGCCGTCCGTCGAGATCTCGACCGGAATGGTCACATCGTTGTCGTCCGCCATGGCGAGAAGGCTACCGTCGCCTCAGGACAAGATGAAGGAGGCCGTGGTGACCATGTTCGACCTACGCGAGCTCGACGCCCCGATCGTCGGCGCACCGATGGCAGGCGGTCCCAGTACACCGGCGCTCGCCGCCGCGGTCAGTGGAGCGGGCGGGCTCGGGTTCCTGGCCGGCGCCTTGCTGGGGGCGGACAAACTCGCCGCGGACATTGCCACCGCGAGGAACCTCACATCAGGCCCGATCGGTGTGAATCTCTTTGTGCCGCAGTTCGACACCGGGCGACCAGAGGAGATCGCCGGCTATGCCGAAGAACTCGCGGAGTTGGCCTCCCAGTTCGCGGTAGAACTCGGCGAGCCCCGCTACACCGACGACGACTACCCGGCGAAGATCGACGTGCTGCTCGACCTCCGACCCGATGTCGTCTCCTTCACCTTCGGCTGCGCGAGTGCCGACGACATCGGCCGGTTGCGGGCCGCAGGGATCACCACGGTGGCAACGGTCACGACTGTGGACGAAACCGAGATGGCCAAGGCCCGCGGAGTCGACGCGTTCGTCGCTCAGGGGCCGGGCGCCGGAGGTCATCGCGGCACGTTCGACCCGCTGGCCGAACCTGCGACAGACTCTCTCGAGGTCCTGCTCGCGGCGGTCCTCGAGCGCTCCGACGTGGTGATCGCGGCAGGTGGGATCGGCACCCCCGAAGACGTCGAACGGGTCGTGGGTCTCGGTGCGGTGGCCGCGCAGGTGGGAACGGCACTGCTGCTGAGCGACGAGGCCGGCACCAACCCGGTGTCGCGAGCAGCGCTGCAGGATAAGCAGTTCACAGAAACCGCTGTCACCAAGTCGTTCTCGGGTCGCTACGCCAGAGGGCTCAAGAATCGGTTCATGGAGAACCACGAGAAGACGGCGCCGCTGGCGTACCCCCAGATCCACTACCTCACCGGTCCGTTGCGCCGAGCCGCGGTGAAGGCGGGCGATCCCCACGCGACCAACCACTGGGCGGGTACCGCCTTCGGCGAGGCTCGGCCCGGTGCCGCCGCCGCGATTGTCGAGGCACTGAGCAGCCGCATCCGTCGATGAGTGAGACAGCTACCGTGTCGCATCCGAAGGGATTGTCTCCCGGCATCTTCGGGGTCGGCTTCGGGCTGGCAGGGCTGTCCGGCACGTGGACGATCACCGCCGCGCACACCGGGTTGCCCGTGGGTGCGGCCGACGCGTTGTGGATCCTCGCGACGATCGTCTTCGTCGTCAACCTCGTCAGGTTCTGCGTCCGCGCGGGTAACCCTGTCCGCTACGTCGAACATTTTCGGCACCCGATCACCGGGCCGTTCGTCTCCTTGGCGCCGGCCACAGCAATGTTGTTGGGAGACCGGCTGTATGCGGAGTTGCCGGGGGTGGGGCGAGGTGTGGTGATCGCGGGCTTCATCGTGGCGGTGGTGTTGGCGCTCGGCTTCATCCACAACGTGCTGCTCGGAATGGGTTCGATCGAAGAGTTGCACTCGGGTCATCTCCTGCCGATCGTCGCGGCCGGATTCGTCGGCGCGCAGTCGCTGGCGACCATCGGAGCGCCGAACACGGCGATCGGGGTCTTCGGTGCAGCGGTCCTGGCCTGGTTCTTCGTCGGTGCAACCCTCGTGGCCAGGCACGCCTTCTTCGCGCCCCTGCCCGATGCGCTGATACCTACGATGGCGATCTTCGCGGCCCCACCCGTGGTCGGGGGCAACGCATGGTTTGCGATCACGGCGCCGGACAGCCCGGACGACAGGGTTCAGATCGCGCTCCTGGGCATCGCGGTGCTGCTCATCGGCAGTCAGTTGATGCTGCTGCCGCGGTACCGCAGAGTTCCCTTCTCCCTGGGGTTCTGGTCGTTCACGTTCACGGCCGCTGCGGCCGCGACGTACGGAATCCACTGGCTGGCGCTGACGCACCCTCCGGGCGAGGTCGCCTGGATTTGGCTGCTCTTCTCGGCGGCGACACTGATCGTGGGCGGTGTCGCGGTACGGTCGCTGGCGCTGCTGCGGCCGAATCGTCAGACGTAGCCGCGGAGATGGTCGACGATCAACTCGGGGACGAGATGGTCGTCCTGCCCGTTGCTCCGGTCCGGGAAGTCGAACACGGCGAGCATCATCTGCATCGGATAGGTCGGTGGGTCGGGGCAGCGTCGGATGAACTCGTCGTCGACGAAGAAGCTCACGGACTCCGGAGTCCAGTCGACCGCATACGTATGGAACTGGGTCACGTCGATGGGAAGCGGTTGTGCGACGAAGTCGTCGAGCAGGTCCGGGTCGCGAAACGGATGCAGACCTGTACCGACCGCTGCCGATGGCTGCGAAGTGACCGTGTCCCCGAAGATTTCGGCGACGCAGATCTCGCCGCTGCGGGCTGGGATGTCTTCCAATCCGACCATCCACCAGGCGAACATCGACCTCGGGGAGATGGTCGCGCGCATCCTCATCTCGAGGTAGCCGCCCGACGGGGTCCAGCCCGCGAACTCCGGCTGCGCCTCATGGACGACTGCGCCCTCGTACGGAGGTTGCTGCCCCGCGGTGCCGCCGACAGGGCCGGAACCGTTGCCCGACTGCACACCCGAGACCCGCAGGGGCGCATGACTGTCGGCGAGCCATCTCCGTTGGTGCACAGGGATGCTGAGGCGCAGACAGGAATCGCTGATCGAGTACGTCGCCGCGGTCTCGGAGCGGGAACTCCAGGCCGGCAGGTAGTGGGGTAGCCAGATACCCGGGTCGAGCTCGGGGCCGTCGAACTCTTCGGCGAAGACCAGGGTGCGGCCATCGGTTCGTCGGGACGCGGGACGGTTGCCTGTCGATGAGTTGCCGGTCACGAACGACTACTGTCCGTCTGTGGAACCCTCGGTTCCACCGAGTGCGTGACCGCGGTTGATCTCGTGTCCGTGCTCACCCGCCTCGTACACGGCGAGCTGCTTTCGGAGTTCCTCGGTCTCACCGATCGGTTCCGCATCTTCGAAAGGAAAAGTCATCAGTCCTCGCAGGTGGTGAGTGCTTCTGGACTCCACCGTACGTCTACCGACCCTGCTCATGTGCCCGACTCACAGGATGGACTGACCACCACCCGTCCGGCAGCGACTCGCTGGTGCTACTGCAAGTTGCTGCGCTCGCTCTAAGATGCAGCAATGAGCCCGAGCCCCCGCCGCCCCTCCGGCGACAATGTGGGATCTCGCCGCGATCGGGCACTCAGTTTCAGTCGCCAGTGGATCCGGGCACCGGGAGCGCTGGTGCCGTCCGCAGCGCTGGTCATCGATCACCGCATGATCAGACCGTTTGATCCCGCCGGACTGGGTTTGGCGTGTGTGAGCAGGTGGAGCGACGATGCCGCGCCGTTGCCCACCGCCAGTCACCTCGCTCTCGACCTCAGCGACGAGTCCGCGATCACGCTGACCTACCTCGCGCACAAAGATGACCACGAAGCCTCACTAGTGCACTGGGGATTCCACGACGCCCACCCGGCGGCCTGGCTATCGGCGCTGACCACTGACGATCGCGCGCTGCTGGTGGTCGGCGACAGCACCGCCATCTCCCAAGCGCAGACACCGCCGGCGACCACGCTGGCCCTGACCAACGTGTGGGCAGGCATCATCGGCTGCAGCGACACCTGCGTCATCCAAGCCGCTACCCCACACGCGGCCTGCGCGCGGCATTCCCCGCGTCGCAGCCCTCCGTGGTCAGTCGCGGCCGGACTCTGAGCTGCTGTCGCAGTAACGATCTCGACGATGGTGCTCGGTGCCCCGTCTCGGGTCCTCGTCGAGCACCACGACTCGGAGATAGACCATCTCTCAGCAATTGCCGCAATTCGCCAGAGCAGAATTGCTTTGGCAGCGTGTGCTTGCCCTAGCCCGGAACGCTGACTGCGCGGCAGCTCGCGCGGCGACGCCAGGTCCTCACGCAACCGTGATCGAAACAGCGGATCGATCGGGTGCCTCCTCGGGGTCGGTCTGTTTTCTGGCGATGAGCGCACCGAATCGCTCGTAACTGAAGATGGTGCAGAGGTAGAACACGATGTCGGCGACGAACTTTGCGGCAATCCAGCCGGCCATGGTGCTGCCCAGTACTATCGGACCGACGTAGAAGGCGAACGGCCGGACGGCGAGTGAGTCGACCGCCTCCGCAGGGCCGAACTCGACCAGCAGACTGCGCATGGCGAGCACAACTGAGACCAGCCCGCGGGCTGCCCCCCGACGGGTGGAATCCGCCCGGTGGTAACACCGGGTGGCCGTACCGAATGCGATGGCGTAGTAGCCGATCGATGCCCCGACCGTCCCGGCAACTGCAGCGGCAGCCAGCGAACCGGTGGTCCAGTACGCCAATGCGGCACCGCCGAATTCGCCCACTGTTCCGGCAATTTCACAAGGAAGGTATCTGCGGATCCATTCTTTGAACTTGGCGCGGCGTCTGGGCGTGAGGTCCATGCAGCAAACCCTGCCCGTCGCACGGGTGCCGGCACACGCGTAGTGCGCTACCTCAATCAGGCGCCGGTCAGGAGGCGCTGCGTGGGTAGAACTTCCGTGCTCAGGTGATCAATCGTGGGATGAGGCGGACATAGACGACCATGCCGATCACCTCGACGAGCGTCTGGGTGACCACGACGACTGCGGCGATCTCGAAACCGGCAGGCAGGGCCAACGCCAGCGGCAACACGACCAGTGAGTTACGGGTGGCACCGCTGAAGACAAGCGCCCTCCGGCCTCCGGTGTCGAGACGGAAGGCAGTCGCCAGAGCGGATCCGAGCAGCGCCATCACCACCAGGAACGCAACGTAAAAGGGCACCACGGACGCGACATCGGAGAGATTGCCGTCGAGTGCGGGGATCTGCGAGGCCACGACCACGAACAACACCGCTGCCATCAAGGGGACCATCGTGGTGTTCGCGGCCTCGGTGAAGCGGGAGCCGGCCCGTGTGCGCGCCGCCCACCATTGGGTGGCCCAGGCCAATGCCAGCGGGACCACGATCAAAACCACGAACGCCACCACGAACGGCCGCACCTCGACGACGTCGGCCAGCTCTGCACCGAGGAAAAGCCACAGGAACATTGGGAGCAACGCCATCTGGGCAACGAGCAACAGTGGGGTGGCCGCGATCAAGCGGGTGCTGCTACCGCCGGCCAATCCCGAGAACACGATGACGTAATCAACGCACGGGGACAGCAATACCAGCAGCACACCGACCTGAATGGCTTGCTGCGCAGGCAACAGTGCGAACATCACCGCCACCACCAAGGGCACGGCCACGAAATTGATCACGAGCAGCGCTGAAAGAAATCTGGTGTCCCGCAGTGCTTTGCCGAGGTCGGCAACCGGCACCTGGAGAAAGGTGACGTACAACAGCGCCCCGAGAAGCGGATTGATCGCGTACTCGAGGACGGAGCCGAGATCAGCTGCCGCCCAGCCTACTGCGGCCCAATCTGCGACGGCCCAATCTGCGACGGCCAAACCTACTGCGGCGCCGGCGACGATGGAGATCAGATAGACCGCTACCTGGTGTCGTTCGAGCCGGTCGACCACACCGTTCACGTCAGGGGGTCACCAGGACCGAGCACTCCGCATGATGGATGAGGCTCTGGCTGACCGAGCCGAGGATAGCGCCGGAGAGTTTGCCGTGGCCTTTGCTGCCGACCACCACCAACTGGGCTTCTTTCGACAAATCCTTGAGGCCCTTGGCCGGCCCGACGTCGGTGTAGACCTTGTGGACGTGGGCGCCGGGGAACTCCTTGCGTAGCGGAGCGACGATCTCGTCCAGCTTCTCTTCCTGCGTCGATTGCAGCAGGTGCAGCAGATTCCAGTCGACAGGACCTTCGCCGTAACCGAGGCCGACGGCGGGGCCGGTCTCCCACATGTGTGCGACGGTCAGTGGCGCTCCGAGAACTTCGGCCGTCGCGAACGCGGCCCGCAAAGCGCGCAAGGAGTTGTCGGATTCATCGACACCCACCACGACCGGGAGAGGCTTGCCCGTACGCGTCGCTTCGGACTCTCGCCAGACGAGTACCGGGCACGTGGCCTGGTTGACGATGCGGATGACGTGACCGCCGAGGATGAGATCACTTGCTGCACTTGACCAATGAGAACCGATGACGATGAGCCGGGCGGTGTCCGATGCCACCGCGAACGCTTTGGCCGCCGCCTCGTTGACGATCCGTCTCGTCATCGGCAGATCGGGATGGGACGCGCGGATCTCGGCTTCGGCGGCGTCGAGTTTCTTGTCGCCGTCCGTGGCGAGCTCATCGGCAAGCGCCTCCGGACTGAACACCATCGCATTGGCGAAGTACCACTCGAGGCGAGGGATGGCGTGCAGCAACTCAAGGGGTGAGCCGCTCTTGGCGGCGAAGTCCGCGGCCCAGCGTGCTGCGCCGAGCGCCGCCTCCGACCCGTCGATACCCACGATCACCGCGCGTGTGTCGGTACTCATCTCACGTCCTCGTCTCTGGCGACCGGGTGTCGTCATCGTCTTGGCGATCCCTGGTGTTCGGCGCTCACCGAACTGGACATGACAGTACCGGTGGCCGCTCCACGCTTCGGCTCACATCACGTTAGTCCGGAGTTCACCACCCATTCACCTGCTTGATCGCTGTGACCAGAAAACGGCTATCAATGATGCGAAGTTCTCTGGACAGCTGGATAATTGAGGTATGACCATCACAGGCAATGACCTACCGGCCGGGCATGCCGAGATTCTCGACTTCGCCCGACGCTGGTACCCGTACGGCGGCGGGACCGCCGAAGACATCCTCGTCGAGTTCGGCATCGGCGAACGAGAGTACTTCCGCCGGCTCAGCGGGATCCTCGACGACGATGCCGTCGTGGACCTGGATCGCCCGACCTTCGCGGCGATGAAACAGGTCGCCACAGATCGACTGGCGACTCAGCAACAAGCGTAGGACCCGCAGTATCCGCGGGAATCCACGCCACAAACCGGGTCGAATCGGGTCCACCGTGTCCCCCTCACCTGTGGAGTGCGAGGCGGCCGCTACCGTGCGAGCGGGGGGAATGTCCGAATCTCGAATCGTCACGGAAGGCCCCATGAGTAACAAGTCTCTGCCCGCACTGGTCGATGTCGCCTGGCTGCAGTCCCATCTCGACGACGCCGACGTGGTGGTCGTCGACGCCACCACCCACCTGCCGATCCCGAAGGACGGCCCGTACGTTCCCGAATCCGGACGTGCCACGTACGAAGCCGAACACATCCCCGGGGCGCTCTTCGCGGAGTTGCTGACCGATTTCGCCGACCCCGACGCAGAGCAGGCCTGGACTGTACCGAACTCAGAGCGGTTCGCTGACGCGGCCGGCGCCCTGGGTATCGGACCGGGAGCGAAAGTAGTCGTTTACGACCAGTCCGCAGGCTTCTGGGCGACCAGGCTGTGGTGGCACCTGCGGCTCGAAGGTTTTGACGAAGTCGCGGTGCTCGACGGTGGGATCGCAGCATGGAAAGCGGCAGATCTACCGGTCACCGATACGCCGTCGACCGCGACGCCGCGGGAGTTCATAGCCGCACGCCGTCCGGAACTGCTGCGGTCGACCGAGCAGATCCGCGCCGCCCTCGACGACGACTCGACCATCCTCGTCAACGTTCTGGACGAACCGACCTACCGCGGCGAAACCACCACCTACGCACGCAACGGTCACATTCCCGGCAGCATCAACGTGCCGGTTGCGGGTGTACTCAACGCGGAGAAAGGTGGTTTCAAGTCTGTCGCAGAACTCCGCGAAACGTTCGAGGCCGCAGGCCTCCTCGACACCGAGAAGACCATTGTCACCTACTGCGGCGGGGGAATCGCGGCGACCGGTGTGGCTCAGGCGCTCTCGCTCGTCGGCCGCGACGACGTCGCAGTCTATGACGGTTCGATGACCGCCTGGGCGGCTGATCCCGAGCTACCACTGGTCACGGGTGAATCACCGCGCCCGAGCTGAATCTGCCCACGCACGTTCACTGTCCGTCGGTGGTGCCTTCGCTGCCACCGACGGCGTGATCGCGTTCGCCGCCCGCACCTTCCTGGGCCGCTTCGTAGACGTCCTTCTCCTCGTCTTTCTCAGCGGTCTCGCCGACGGGCTCTTCGTTCTCATGCGGGAAGGTCATTGGTGCAGCGTGCCCGGACGGGACCGTCGCCAAACTAAACGGTCACGCCGCGGTTGTTCAGCCAGATCTGGGGATCGATCTTGGAGCCGTCGGTGTCCCACACCTCGTAATGCAGGTGGGGTCCGGTCGACTCGCCTTCGTTACCGACGGTGGCGATCTGCTCGCCGGCCTTGACCTGCTGTCCGGCGGTCACGAAGCTCTGGTCGACATGGCCGAAGACGCCGATGGTGCCGTCGTCCTGCAGGACCCGGACCCACGTCCCGAAGCCGCTGGCCGGCCCGGATTCGAGGACTGTTCCGTCGGTGACCGCGTAGACCGGCGTACCGATCTCGTTGGCGATGTCCAGCCCGTAGTGGGTGGTGCCCCAGCGGGCGCCGTAGCCCGAGGTCAGCGTGCCCGATGTCGGAGCTGCCGTGGTGGGTGCGCCGGGGGTCGACAGATCCGGCGGGAGCAGATCCTGCACCAGGTCGTCGAGGGGGGCCGGCAGCGTCAGGTCGGACGGCAGGGTCAGTTCCGGCGGCAGCGCGGGCAGCGGAGGAAGTGCCGGTAGAGCGGGCAGCCCCGGGATCCCGGCGTTGACAGGGGCGGCAGGGGTGTCGGCGGAAGCCTGCGCGGCCCCGCCCACAGACAATCCGATCACTCCGGCGACAGCGGCCACAGCGCCCGCTTTGGCCGTCGTCGGGACCACGCCGGTTCGTGCGGCGCGATGCTGTGCGCCACGACTTGCGGATGGGGTCTGGACCAGTACTCTGCGTTGAGCGCTGCCTGGTTCCGCGACGGACTCCGTCAGACAGATGCCACGCTCCCACGGGGCCAACTGGGCGCGCGTGAGGCCTGGTATGACCTGGCGGCTCGATGACGCAGGGGCCGCGACGGGCGCCTGAAGGTAGGGGGCGGGTGCTGTCAGGCGGTGTCGAGCCACAAGTAGGTCCTTTTGTCAGAGGCAACGTTTTGGTATCAGCGAGGACACGGAAAGGTTACTACGGACATTATCCGGTCCGTAGGCGGGTCTCACGGAAACCGGCATACCGGTCAACCTTCCGTAAACTACAAAGCGTCTTGGTTGTCGTGAATGAGGAGCGTGCCCGGTGTCCGAACGCCATCGGAGTTCAGATGGTCAGATCAGTCGGCGGGGGTTGCTCATCGCAGGCGGTGGCGCGCTGGCGGCAGCGCTGGCCGCGTGCGCAAGCGGAGGGTCCACGACGCAGAAGTCGTCGACACCGCCGCCGGTGCCCGAGGCGCGGGTGACTTTCGAACCACCGGCCGCCACCGTCGGTTTTGACCCGGTGGGGGCGGTGTTGGTCAGTGTCGTCGACGGCACGCTCGTCGACGTGGTCATGACCAACGACGAGGGTCGGGTGATCCCCGGTGTGATGACTCCCGACACATTGGCGTGGAAGCCCGATACCCCCCTGGGCTACGCCAAGACCTATCAGTTGCAGGCGACCACGCGCGACGCTGCCGGTCGTACCCGCTCGGTGACGAGCACGTTCAGCACCGTCGAACCGAACAACCTGACGATGCCCTCGTTCGTCACCACCGGCGGGGGAGCGATGCGGGATGGTGCGACCTACGGGGTCGGGATGGTCACCGTGGTCCACTTCGACGAGCCGATCACCGATCGCGTGGCCGCACAGAAAGCACTGTCGGTGGAGACCGAACCTGCCGTCGAAGGTCAATGGAACTGGGTCGACGACCAGAATGTGCACTGGCGCCCGAGGGAGTACTTCACACCGGGCACCAAGGTCACCGCGCGCGCGATGGTCTACGCCATCGATCTCGGTGATGGCCTCTACGGACAGGACGACGCCATGTGCTCGTTCACCATCGGCGATTCGCATGTCTCCATCGCCGACGACACCACCAAGCAGGTGGGTGTCTACATCAATGGAGAATTGGTGCGCACGATGCCGACCTCGATGGGCCGGGGCGGGACCGAGACGGTCAACGGGAAGACCATCCACTTCTGGACCCAGTCGGGTACCTACACCGTGCTCGACAAAGCCAACCCGGTGATCATGGATTCCTCCACGTACGGTCTGCCGGTCAACTCACGTCTGGGTTACCGCGAGACCATCAACTGGGCCACCCGCATCAGCAACGACGGTATCTACCTACATCAGTTGGAAGACACCATTCCTCAGCAGGGCAACACCAACATGTCGTCCGGATGCCTCAATCTGAACCCCGAGAACGCCAAGTGGTTCTACGACCTCGCGGTCACCGGCGACGTCGTCGAAGTCCGCAACACCGGCGGGCCCGCGCTGGAGCTGTGGCAGAACGGCGACTGGGGCGTGCCCTGGGAGACCTGGACCGCCGGGAGCGCGCTCTGACTGATCGTTCGGCGACCAGCAACAGTGCCCCGACCGCGTGGTCGGGGCACTGTCACTCCTGGTACGACATGGAGGCCTACTCGGCCATCACGTCCGAATCATCGTGCGTGACACTCTCTTTCCCTCCGGGCAGAAAGTAGTAGCCCAGGCAGACAATGCCGAAGAACAGGTAGCCCAGCGCCACTTCGGGCGCCGCATTCCACGCGACCTCAGGCGCGTGGATGAGACCGATGAACGAGAGCACCGCCCCGACGGCCGACGCGATGGCTGCGTAGAGGAACTTCTTGTCGATGATGAAGGTGACCATCGTGCCGAGAACGAGTCCGACCAGAACCGCTCCCTCGCCGAACACCTTGAGACCCTCGTATACGACGCCGGCCCCGTTGAGCGACTCCATCCCGACGTCGTTTGCAGTGGTACCTGCGGCCGCGAGGGCGTTGTCGATGAGCCCGTGTGCCCACTGCGCGAGGTTCGGCAAGATCGCCGCGACCACCGCGATGGCGTGGATCCGTGGCACCGCCTGAAAAGCCTGCGCACCGATCAGCAGGCCTATGTACAGCAGGATCGGCACGATCGCCGGTACCGGAAGTATCGAGTCGAGAACACCGAAAAGCCCTAAGAAGCAGAGCAGTCCGATGGCGACACCGCTGGCGAGTGAGTAGCTCGCGCGGCCTCCGGCGTCTTTCCAGCCGGGATGGCCGATGTACACCGCAGGCGGGAACGGCGAACCGAAACCGGCACCGACGATTGCGCCGGCACCGTCGGCCAGCAGCACGCTGCGCAGGTTGTAGTTGTCGCCGGCCGCGG
Source organism: Williamsia limnetica (assembly GCF_003217475.1). Lineage (GTDB taxonomy): Bacteria > Actinomycetota > Actinomycetes > Mycobacteriales > Mycobacteriaceae > Williamsia > Williamsia limnetica. The sequence goes on from NZ_QJSP01000005.1 coordinate 143,111, forward strand.
CGGCGCTCTCGACGTTGCTCATCGCTTCTGTGAAGTTGTAGACGCCCAGCGGGATCGCGGTGCCGAGAAGTGGTGCGAGGTCCTTCAATCCGTCGAACAGCATGTCGAAGCGCTGATCCGGGACGCCGACCGCGATGTCACTGACGGCGTCGCCGACAGCCGGGGCATCCATGAAGCCGCCGGCCCAGCCGATGGCCGTGCCGACGAGCAGGGCGGCCAATCCAACGGGAATGTTGCCCGGCAGGCGCACATTGGTGAAGAAGCCGACCAAGATGATGGCGAGAACCGGCAGGCCGATCCAGGCGGCCTCGTACATCTGGGCTGCGGGCCGCATCGAGATGAACGTGATCGAGATGCCGGCCAGGGTGCCGAGCATTGCTGCGCGAGGGGTGATCTTACGGATGTACGGTCCGACGAACGCGCCGATCATGACGATGACGCCGATCATGAACGCCCACGCAAGACCCGCCTGCCAGGCGGCGATCGCGTCGTCGGTGTTCAGGTAGACCGGCAGCATCACCACGAACACCACGATGAACATGTGCGGGACGCTGGGGCCGTACGGCAGTGCGGTGACGTCGGTCCGGTTCTCTTTCTGCCCCAGGCGTCGTGCCAGCCAGGTGTAATAGAGATTGCCGAGAATCAATGCGACACCGAGTGCGGGGAGCACCGTTCCCAGCACGTCGCCGGGAGACACGCTGACCACACCGATCATCAACCCGGTGAGGGTCAAGACGTTCACCAGGATGTTGAATCCCAGGCCGAAGAAAGCGTTGGTATCACCGCGGGTCCACCACGGGATCTTCACGGGCTCGGGTGTCGGGAGTGGGACTTTTTCGTTGACTTCGGTACTCATGGAGGTGTTCCTGTCAGCTCTGGGAGGCGGGGACTGGGTCGACGGGTAAAGCGGCAATGGCGGGGATGACCGCCGCGGAATCGGCGACCCAGCCGAAAATTCCACCTTGCGCACTGATCATTTCCAGGCCGATGCGCTGAAACTCCGGGAAGTACGAACCGACACAGTCGGATACCACAAGGCACTCGTATCCGCGGTCGTTCGCCTCCCGGGTGGTGGTGTGCACGCACACCTCCGTTGTGACCCCGGTGACGAGCAGCTGCGTGATGCCCGCCTCGGTGAGGATCTGCTGCAGGTCGGTGGCGTAGAACGCCCCCTTCCCGGGTTTGTCGATGACGACCTCTCCGTCGATGGGTGCGAGTTCGTCGATGATGTCGTGGCCGTACTCGCCGCGGATCAGGATGCGGCCGTATTCACCCGGGTCGCCGATCCGCTTGGATGGCGCGCCGCGTCTGAGTTTTGCTGGTGGACAGTCGGATAGATCGGGTACGTGGCCTTCCCTGGTGTGGATCACCGGCATCCCGGCCGCGCGGGCGGCGGCGATGAGGTCGGTCAGTGGAGGTACCACCTTCAGGAGCATGTTCACGTCGTTGCCGAGGCTTTCACCGAAACCGCCCGGCAGGATGAAGTCGCGCTGCATGTCGATGACGATGAGTGCTGTCTTGCCCGCGATCAGCGGGAACGGTCCAGGTGTTGCCTCGACAGGGGATGGTGCGGTGGGGGATTCGGTCATGAATGCTCCTGGGTGAGGTTGGTTGACGCCGGATGGTGGTGCTGCGCATCGGCGGGCAGCGGGGATGGATTGCGGGGTTCGTCGAGGAATCTCGCGGCGAGCGTGAGCACCGTGTCGTCGGACAGCGCCGGCCCGAGGATCATCACGCTCAGCGGTCGGCCGTCGGCCGCATGACCGACCGGAACTGCGACCCCGGTGAGGTCGAGGAGGTTTCCGAAGTGCGTGTAATGCCCCAGCATCGTGTTGCAGTCGATGGGCCGCGCGAGCACCTCGTCGACGGTGAACGTGGTACCTATCGTCGGGACCACCAGCACGTCCATGTCCTCCCAGAGCCGGGTCACCTCGGCCTTGAGGTCCTGGAGCTTCTGCTGTGCGGCAAAGGCGTCGACGGCGGTGTACTCCTCGCCGCTGCGGAGGATGTCGCGGACCACCGGAAAAATCGAATCAGGCTCTGCTGCAAGGAAGTCGGCGAACTCGACGAGACGCTCGGCGACCCACGGTCCCGAGTAGAGCAGTGCGCCTGCGGCCAGGAACGGAGCCAGCGGCGCATCGACGATCGTCTCCGTGCGGTGGATGCGATCGCGGAAACCCAGATGGGCGGCTCGCATCTCGTCGTCGCCGAAGAAGTCGAGTTCATCGGAAGCGGGCAAGCCCACCCGGATGGTTCGGCCGTCGTGGCGGGGGCCACGGTCGCGGGACCAGGAGTCGCGGGTGTCGCGGGCGACCACCACGTCGAGTACCCGGTCGGTGTCGTCGATGGACCCGGCCATCACGGTGATGCAATCGAGTGATTTGCACGCCGGGACGAGTCCGACGGTGCTGATCAGCCCGCGGGAAGGTTTGAAACCCACGACACCGTTGAGAGCGGCGGGAACTCGGCCGGAACCCGCGGTGTCGGTGGCGACAGCGAAGGGCACCTGTCCCAGGGCCACGGTCAGTGCGGAGCCCGAACTCGAACCGCCAGAGATCATCTCGTTGCCGTACACGCTCCTCGGCACCGTGTACGGGGTTCGGGTCCCGTTGAGACCGGTAGCGAATTGGTCGAGGTTGGTCTTGCCGACGTACAGGGCACCGGCGTCGAGTAGTCGCTGCACCACCGGTGCAGTCGCCTCAGGGATGTAGGCGTAGTCGGGGCAGGAAAGCGTGGTCGGGACGCCCGCGACATCGATGCTGTCCTTGACTCCGAAGGGGATGCCGTAGAGCGGGAGGGTGCGGGCGCCCGGTCGTTGTTCGATCGCCTCGGCCGCGGCGAGGAGTTGCTCCCGCGGCACCGTTGACAGCCAGGTCCCGTCGTCGCCCCTCGCGGCGATTGCATCGGCCACCCGAGCCGCAGTCTTGGTCGGGGAGCCGCTGCCGCTCGCATGGGACTGCAGGATCTCCGCCACCGAGGGGCCGATCGAGGGCCCGGTGCCGTTGCATCGAAAGTCATAGTGTCGATTGTCGACAGAATCGTGCCAACCGCGGAACGGCTGTGTGTCGTTTGTGTTAGCTGTTGCTCTCCAGCCCGAGATAAGCCAGTTGTCCGTGGTTTTTGGCTGCAGCGACCGCAATTCGCGAATCGTTGGTTTCCAGTGCTTCGAGAATCCGCTGGTGCCGGCGGATACCGTCGCTCGGGTCATGGACCCGGGCTTCGTTGCGCAGATTGATCGCCATCGGCAGCTGCAACTTGAGCAGCACGGGCTCCATGGCGATGTCCAGCTGACGATTCCCGGCCAGACCGACGACCGCCGCGTGGAATCGACGATGCGCGTCGTCCTTTTCCAGGTCGTCGTCGCGCTCACTCGCGGTGCGCATGTCATCGAGCGCCTGGCGGACCGGATCGAGAGCGGTCTCGACGTCGGCGAGCGGGAGAGCCGACTCGATGGCGTGCCGCTCGAGGATGCTGCGCAATTCGAACAGTTGCAGAATGTCCTGCGGTGACCATTCGGTGACGCGGGAACCGCGCCGGGGTATGTGTTCGACAAGGCCTTGTTGGCCGAGGAGCCGCAGCGCCTCACGCAGCGGTGCCCGGCTGATGCCCAGACTCGCGCAGAGCTGCTCTTCGACGATCTTGTCGCCGGGTTTCAACGAGCCCGACAGAATCGCATCACGCACGCGGCGGCCGGCGACGTCGACCAGGCTGACCGGAAGTCCCTGTTCGTCGAGCGATCCTCTAGCCAAGGCCACGCCGATCTCGTCCTCTCTGTCAGGGCACTGACGCCGGTGGGGATTTTGTCGACAATCCTAGTCGGACGCTCGTGCCCCTCGCAGTCCACGCCTCGCTACAAACTCTTACCTCTGACGTCATCGCCGCGGGGGGCCTCCGGCGAGCACGATTGGTTGACCAACCGAGACAACAGGAGATGACGATGACACAAGCGGAACTCAGCACCGTGGACACGCTGGTCGAGAGGTACCTCACCGCGTGGAACGAGACAGACCCACAGGTTCGTCGTGAGTTGGTCGGCGCCCTGTGGGCAGCCGACGGGGTCTACACCGATCCGTTGGCATCGGTCACCGGGGCAGACGCCATCGATCAGGTGATCGCAGGCGCGCAGAAGCAATTTGCCGGTCTGTTGTTCGTCCGCGGCGACGTACTCGACGCCCACCACAACATCGCCAGGTTCACCTGGGAGCTGGTGGCAGAGGTGGGCGCCGACCCGTTGGTGGTCGGATTCGACGTCGCCGTCGTGGACGACGACGAGAAGATCACCGCCGTCTACGGGTTCATCGACAAGATGCCGGGCTGAGACGAAGCGCTAGGTGATGCTGACGCCGCCATCGACCACGATCGTCTGGCCGGTGACGTATCCGGATGCCGGCGAAGCCAGCCAGATGGCGGTGGCGGCGAGCTCCTCGGGGTCGCCGGTCCGGCTCAGCACCAGCCGCGGACCCATGGCCTGGAGGTAGCCGTCGGGGTAGGTGTCTGTCATCTCGGATTTGAAGAACCCGGGAGCGATGGCGTTGACACGGATGCCTTTACGGCTACCCCACTGCTGGGCAAGATCGCGGGTGAGGCCCGAGATGGCGGCCTTGCTGGCCGAGTAGGCGGCCTGGGGGAGACCCGCGGTGGTGATGCCGAGGATGCTCGAGATGTTGATGATCGAGCTTCCCGGTTGCATCACCCGGCCGGCGGCCTGTGCGGCCCAGTACGAGCCGTTCAGGTTGATGTCGACAACCGCGCGGAACTCGTCCGGTGTTTCCCGGGTCGCCGGAACCGCGGTGCCCACGCCCGCGTTGTTGATGAGCACGTCCACCTGCCCGAACTCGGCCATCGCGGCTTCGACGAGTGCGGTCGCCTGATCGGGTTGGGAGATGTCGGTGACCACCGAAAGCGCAGTGCCGCCGACCGATTCGACAAGGGACGCGGTCTGCTCGAGCCGGTCGGGGCGGCGTGCTGCCAGCACGACGCGGGCGCCTGCCTCGGCGAAACCCTTGGCGAAGGCGACGCCCAGTCCGGACGAGGCGCCGGTGACGATCACCACCTTGTCGTCGATCCGAAAACGGTCGAGCACACTCATGTCCAGCTCCTCAGCGTTGATGATCCGGCGTTCGATGGTTCGGGGCCGATCATAGGCGCCAGGGGAACTCGTGCGGACATAATGCCGGTAGGAGCGAGAGGGAACAACGATGACCGACCGACAGCGCTATCTCTTCGGTGATCTGCTGCGTCAGTGGCGGATGTCGAGGCGGGTGCCCCAGCTCGAACTGGCCTCGGCGGCCGACGTCTCGGCGCGCCATCTCAGTTTCTTGGAGACGGGTCGATCGGCGCCGAGTCGCACCATGGTGCTCAAGCTCGCCGACCATCTCGACGTGCCGTTGCGTGAACGCAACCAACTCTTGCTGGCAGCGGGTTTCGCACCTACATACGGCGAATCATCGCTGGAGGGTGAGCGGATGACGATGGTAAGGAGTGCATTACGTCAGGTCCTCGCCGCAACCGAGCCGTATCCGGCACTCGCGGTCGATCGGCACTGGAATCTGGTGGACGCCAACGCCGCGGTTGCGGCGTTCACTCGAGATGCGCCTGAGGACCTGCTGGTGTCGCCGTTCAACGTCCTGAAGTTCAGCCTCGATCCGCGAGGTCTCGGCGGCCGGATCATCAACCTCGGGCAGTGGCGGACGCACCTGTTCGAGCGTCTCGACCGGCAGATCCGGGTGACGGGGGATCCACAGTTGACGTCGCTGCTTGCCGAACTCAAGGCGTTCCCGGCGCCGGATACGGACGAAGAGGACGCTCAGATGTCGGGTGATGTTGCCGTGTACATGCGGCTTCGCGCTGATGACCAGGAGTTGTCGTTCCTCAGCACCGTCACCACCTTCGGGACGCCCCTGGATGTGACGGTGGACGAACTCAGCGTCGAGAGTTTTTATCCGGCCGACGACAAGACCGCGGAGTATCTGCGTCGACTTTTGCCGTGAGAAGAGGGAATGACCGCGGTGGGACAGAGGTTATGTCGATGACACGAGAGAGGCGGATCACATGGCACAGGCCCGATTGATTCCCGACGACACGCATCCGATCACCGTAGAAGCGAGCACCGGTCAGGTCCGGGTGCGGGCCGGCGAGACCATCGTCGTCGACACCGCGAAGTCGCTTGTCCTGCAGGAATCGACCTACCCGCCGGTGGCATATGTCCCGCTGGCGGCGATAGATCCCGCGCTGCTCCGCCCCAGCGACACCGAAACCTACTGTCCGTACAAGGGCAATGCCTCCTACTACGACCTGATCACACCCGACGGGGTGATCGAGGACGCAGCGTGGACGTATGCAGAGCCCTACGACGCCGTCTCGGACATCGCCGGGCACCTGGCGTTCTATCCGAGCAAGGTCGTCATCACCATTTCTTGATCAGAAGCCGCCTGCGACCTTCACGACGGCGCGACCGGAGAACTTGCCTGCCCGCACCTGGTCGATGATCCCGACGACGTCTTTCACATCGACCTCTGTGGTGACATCGGCGAGGTGGCGGGGTACGAGCGAGGTCCCGAGCTTCTCCCACAACGCTCGCCGCGGTTCGATGGGCATCTGCACCGAGTCCATCCCGAGGAGGGCCACCCCACGCAGGATGAAGGGCAAGACCGTCGTCGACAGTCCCGGACCGCCGGTCAACCCACTGGCCGCCACCGCTCCGCCGTACCTGACCGAGCTGAGGACGTCCGCCAGTGTCGCGCCTCCGACGCAGTCGACGGCCCCGGCCCATCGCGTCTTGCCCAGAGGTCGGGGCTTGGCATCGGGGTCTTCCGGTAGCCGCCCGATCACCTCGGCAGCCCCCAGAGCGCGCAGACGGTCGACGGCTTCAGCTTTTCCGCTGGACGCGACGACCTCGTAGCCTGCACCCGCCAACAGGTCGATGGCGACAGAACCGACGCCGCCGGTCGCGCCCGTCACCAGGACAGGCCCGTCGCCGGGAGTGAGGCCGCGTTCGATCAGCGCCTGCACGCTCATGGCGGCAGTGAACCCTGCGGTGCCGATGGCAGCTCCATCGTGCGGGGAGATGGCCCCGAGTGCGACCACCCATCCGGCCGGTACCCGCGCGTATTCGGCGTAACCGCCGTGGCGTCCGGTGCCGATCTCGTAGCCATGGGCCAGCACCAGATCGCCGACCGCGAAGTCAGGTGACTGCGACTCCACCACCTCGCCGGTCAGATCGATGCCGGGGACGATCGGATAATCGCGTACCACCCCGCCCTTCGGCGTCAGAGCCAGCGCATCTTTGAAATTCACGCTCGAATACAGAACCCGGATGGTCACGTCGCCGTCAGGAAGCTGTGCCGGGTCGAGACTTTCGACCGCCGTCACGATTCGATCGTCATCCTGCCGGGCCATCAACGCTGAGAACTTGTCCATGGATCCACGGTAGAGGACGGGCAATCGCACGGTAGAGGACGGGGAACCCGCGGCAGAGGACGGGGAATCACAGTAGAGGGCGCGGGATCGACGTGCGGTTCGGCCGGATGGTCCCTTGATCGGATGAACTTTCGCCGAACGTGGGGATGGTTGGTCCCGGCAAGCGCCGGCTGGCAGCATTGCCTCTGAACCGACCCGAAAGGATCGAGATGCGAGCTCCGCTCACGATCGCTCCCTCACCGGACACTGCAGATCCGCGACGTCTGAGCGCAATCGCGTCCGTGGGGGACCAGACGGTGCGGTTGGCGACCACCGCGAATGTTCCGCTGGCACAGGATTCCACCCCGTGGGTGCCCCCGGCGGCGCTGGTCGGGATGCGGACCGGACGGGATGCGGTGGTGTACGGCGACGTCAGTGAACACGCGGTGGACGGCTGCAGCGGTGCGATGTCGTTGTTGAGAAGCTGGTACCCGGAGCGCATGGTGGACGTCGACATCACAGCACCGATGTCCGTACCGTCTACCGATACCGGTGGACGCGGGGTCGGGGCGTTCTTTTCCGGTGGTGTCGATTCGTATTACACGACCCTCAAGCACCTGGACGAGATCACACATCTGATCTTCATCCACGGCTTCGACATCGACCTGTGGAACGAGGACCTCGCCGAGCGGACCCTTGTCGCGATGCGGAAGTCGGCGGCCGATCTGGGCAGACCACTCATCGAAGTACGAACCGATGTTCGCGTGTGGCTCGACGGTAACGGTGTCGATTGGGGGCCCGAGGGTTTCGGCCCACTTCTTGCGCATGTGGGGTTGGCGTTGTCGAATGTTGTCGCCAAAATCTACATTCCGGCGAGCAATACCTCAGCCGACCAGAAGCCCAACGGGAGCCATCCCGATCTGGACCCGCGCTGGTCGAGCGATGCCGTCTCATTCGTGCACGACGGCCTCGAGGCGACACGCGCGGCAAAGGTCAAACTCTTCGTCGACAGTGATGCGGCGATGCGGCACTTGCGCGTGTGCTGGTGGAACGGGAAGAACGACTACAACTGTGGTGCGTGTGAGAAGTGTGTGCGGACAATGCTCAATCTCTATATCGCCGGCGGACTCGAGCGCTGCACGACGCTGCCGGACCGGATCCCGGTGCAGGCCATCGACAATCTGTATCTCAACAAGTCCGCGAAGACCTTTGTGGCGGAGAACTTGGCAGAGCTGAAGGCGGCGGAGGTCGAAGACCCCGAGTTGGAGGCAGCGCTGCAGCGGGCGCTCGATCGTTCCGAGTTCCGCAACCAACTCAATGCTGCTCGGACGATCCCGACAGGGTTGCGGAACATCGCCACCCCACAGTTCTTTCGGTTCTGGTTCAGCCGGATCCGCCCACCCGCGAACGAACACCTGAAAGGAAGTCGATGACCGGCCAGACCCACGCCCCGCTGACTGTCGTTCCCTCACCCGACAGCGCGGATGCACGGAGGATCAGTGCGCTTGCGACCGTTGGTGATCGAACCGTCCGCCTGGCGACCACGGCGAACGTTCCGCTGGCGCTCGATTCGACCGCCTGGCTCGCGCCGGCGACGCTCGCCGGGATGCGCCTCGCCCGTGACGTGGTGGTGTACGGTTCCGTCGACAGTGAGGCCGTAGCGGCCGCTGCTCAGGCGAGATCGGTACTGCACGAGTGGTTTCCTGATCAACTGCGTGAAGTCGCGGTCGACGCGCCGATGTCGACCACGAGCAGCGATGTGGCCCCGCGCGGGGTCGGTGCCTTCTTCTCCGGTGGTGTCGATTCGTACTACACGGCTCTCAAACATCTGGACGAGATCACTCACCTGATCTTCATCCACGGTTTCGACATCGACCTCACCAACGAGGATCTCGCGGAGCAGACCAGGGCAGCACTGCGCAAATCTGCGGCGGACCTGGGCAAGACATTGATCGAGGTGCGCACCGACCTCCGGGGGTGGCTGGACTCCCACGGCCTACAGTGGGGCTACCAGAGCCACGGCGCGTTGCTTGCCCATGTCGGGCACGCCTTGTCGACGGTGGTGGGAAAGATCTATGTGCCTTCGAGTTTCACCGTCGACGATCTACACCCGTGGGGCACCCATCCCGATCTCGACCAACACTGGTCGGGTTCGGACGTCCGCTTCGTCCACGATGGGGTCGAGGCCAGTCGGCCGGTGAAGATCAGGTTGTTCGTCGACAACGATGCCGCCATGCGAAATCTCCGAGTGTGCTGGTGGAACGGCAGCAACGAGTACAACTGCGGGGAGTGTGAGAAGTGCGTGCGCACCATGCTCAATCTCTATCTCGCCGGTGGGCTGGAACGCTGCGCAACGCTGCCGCACGTGGTGTCGCCGAAGTCGATCGAGCGCCTGCACTTCCCGCCCAGTGCGCGGCCGTTCCTCGTGGAGAATCTCGAGGACCTGCGCGCGAGCGACGTGGACAACCCTGAGCTCGAGGCCAGTCTGCAGCGGGTACTCGATCGACCCGCTCTGGAGAACAACCTCAAACTCTCTCGGAACCTCGTGGTGGGTGTGCGCAACATGTTCACTGCCCAATTCGTCCGCTACGTCGTCAGCAAGTACAGGCCGACTGCGAACACCCAGTATCTCGAGGCCTGAGGCCTCCGGGAGCAAACAGACGGCCGCGATCCGAAGTGCTCGGATCGCGGCCGCCTGTGATTACGCGTGGTTACTGCTGGTCTGACTAGACCCCGAGAGCGGGCGCCAGGGTTCCGTACCAGGATTCCTTCAGGCGGTCCTGCCAGAACGACCACCAGTGCACACCTTCAGGCGTGATGTGGGTCTGCGGGTTGATGCCAGCGGCCCGCAAGCTGGTGACGTAGAGCTGGCTGCTGATGCCCGCAGCTGCTTCGAGCGGAACCATCTGCGAGAACTTCACCGGATCGAACGACGCGCTGGCCGGGTTGAAGGCCGGATTGGTGCTCGGAGATCCGGCACCCGACGAGACGTAGACGCGCTTGCCACGCAGGTTTGCGGTGTGCAGCGACGGGTCGTTCTCGAGCCACGCACCGGCGGGCCAGACGCCCCACATGTTGACGGGGTTACCGCCCATTTCCAGGACCGAGGCTGCGATGCCCTGCGCGAAGCCGGGGGAGCTGACGGTCGGGTAGCCGCTGTACGAGGCGACGCCCTGGTAGAAGTTCGGGTGCTTGGACGCCAGGTTGAGCGCGGACGTGCCGCTCATCGACAGGCCGGCGATCGCGTTGCGGCGGTTGTCGCTGCCGAAGTTGGCTTTCATGTAGGCGGGCAGTTCGCGGGTCAGGAAGGTTTCCCACTTCTGCCGACCCAGAGTGGGGTCGTCTTGCTGCCAGTCGGTGTAGAAGCTGCCGCCGCCGCCGAACGGGATGGCGACGTTGACGTTCTTGCCGGCGAAGAAGCGCTGCACATCGGTCTCGAGCAACCAGCCGCTGTTGTTGTTCGGGGCGCGCAGGCCGTCGAGCAGATACAGGGTGGCGTTGCCCGAGCCACCGCCTGCGGAGGGGAGCACCTTGACCGGGATGCTCTTGCCCATCGAGGCCGAGTAGACGCGGACGGTCTGGGGTTCAGCGGAGGCGGTGGCAGGTACGGCAGCGACCGACAGGGTCACACCCGCAACCACGGCAGCGGCGCCGGCGACCAATTTCCGCCAGGCAAACTTTGCGCGCATCAGTTTCCTTCATATGCAGTGTTCAGATGGCCCGAAACGAGCCGGGAAGTCCTCGGGGCCACCTGTGGCCCCGAGAAAAGATAACAGCAAAATAACAGGCAGGCCGATGGGGCGCATCCCCGGTTCGGTGCCCGGGCAGCTGTCAGCCCGTTGACCTGCAGGTTCATCAAGGTTTTGCGTTCGCTGATTTGTGTCGCGGACGGCTTCGCCGTCGAGGTCAGCCCTTGGCCGGCGCCGGCACCTCGAACACCAGGAGTGAGGTGGAGGCGGTGGCCACGGTCTTGCCGAGTGAGTCGGTGATCTCCGCTTCGGCGAACGCCACCCGTCTGCCCGACTTCTTCACCCAGCCCCTGGCGATCAGATCGCCGGAATCAAGTGTGGTCCCTCGCATGAAGTTGACCTTGATCTCCACGGAGGTGTAGCCGACGCCCTGAGGAAGAGTCGTGTGGACCGCGCACCCGGCTGCGGAGTCGAGCAGCGTGCAGATGATGCCTCCGTGGACGGCGCCGATCGGGTTGAAATGGGATTCATTGGGCGTCAATGTGAACTCGGCCGCGCCCGGTGTCACCGAGGTCAGGCGTGCGTCCATCAGTCCGACGATCGGCGGTGCCGGGATCCGTCCGTCGGCGAGCGCGTGCATGTAGTCGATGCCGGACAGCTTGGTGGCGACTTGAGCGGGTATCGCCGGGTCGTGCCAGGTCACGGTGCGGTGCCGGGCTTCGCCCCAATCGATACCTGCGGTGGCGGTGTCCACGGCATCGCCTGATACGGGCTGCGCTTGATCAATACTCGTCATCGTGATCCTTCAGTGTGCGGGTCGACTGTGGACAAAGAGTGCGGTGGGAATGGCCACGACGGCGAATACGACGGCTGCGACCACGGCGCAGAGGTGGAAGGCCGACTCGAAGGCCTTTGCGGGCGACTCGGTGAGCGCGGCGGCAGCGATCTGCGAGGTCAGGATGGACCCGAGGACACTCGTCCCGAGTACGCCGCCGAGCTGACGGAACATGTTGACTGTGCCGCTGGCCATTCCGGCGCGTGCGGGCTCGACACTGCTCATCGCCGCAGCGGTGGCCGGGGCGATCAACGACCCGAATCCGACGCCCAAGACCACCAGTGCGACAGTCATATCGGTCCAGCCCTGCTCCGGGTGGACCCGGAGCAGGAGCAGGGCGCCGACTGCCGTGATCAGCAGACCCGTCGTCAGCATCACCTTGAAACCGATGCGGGGCAGCAGGCGTGGTGCGATGCCACTGACGACGACATAGGTGCCCATCAGGGCCAGCATATGCAGTCCGGTCGTCCAGGCGTCGAGTTGTCCGACTCTCTCGAAGAAGAGAACGGAGATGAACGCCAAGCCGGTGAAACCGAACAGCACCGTCGCGCTGACCACCATGACCGTGGAGAACGAGGGCGACCGGAACAGGCGTATGTCGAGCATCGGGGCATCGATTGCCCGCTCGAACGCGATGAAGACCGCCAGGGCGCCGACGAACACGACGATCGCCATTATCGCTCGGGCAGAACCGAATCCGCTGTGTGAGCCATCTATGACCCAGAAGGTGAGTGCGGCGATCACGGTGGTCGCGCTCAGCAGACCCGGCAGGTCCAGCCTGGCGCCGGGCACCTTGCTGGCCGGGACCACGAACGGCGCGATGAGGGTGACGGCGAGTGCGGCGATTGCGTTCACGCCGAAGACGGCGTTCCAGGAGAAGGCACCCAGGACGGCTCCGGCGGAGAGGGGGCCGATCGCCAGACCCAGCCCCGAGCAGGCCGCCCAGATGCTGATCGCCTCGGTGCGTTCCTTGGGGTCGCGGAAGCTGTTGCTGATGATGGACAGGCTGTTCGGCAGCACCAGTGCCGCGCCGACTCCTGTGATGGCCTGAGCCGCCAGCAGCCACCCACTGGTGTGCGAGAGGAAGGACGTGAGGCTGCCTGCCGACATGATCGCGGATCCGATGACAAACGCCGTCCGTCGTCCGATCACGTCCCCGAGTGTTCCGGCGGAGAGCACGAGGCTGGCCACCACCAGGGCGAAGACGCTCGGGATCCAGACCATCGTCGCGCTGTCCGCGTCGAGATCGGACTGGATCGAGGGGACAGACGAAATGGTCGCGGTGATGTTGAGGAAGGTGAGCATCATCCCGAAGCAGACTGCGGCGAGCGCTATCCATCGCGACCTGTCGGTGTGATCGGGCGCTACGGCCGGCTGGCTTGCAGTGAGCATAGTCAGACAGTAGGGGCTGACTACGGCATGGGCAAGTCAGATCGCTGCGTAGGCTGCCAGGATGCCATTCGCCGACGAGCTCCTTGGTGCCCCAGCGGTCAAAGCGCTTGCTGCCTGCCTGACCGTTGCCGGACAGCGATGCACCGCCACCAAGAGGTCGGCGAAGGTCTTCGACGGGATGGCCCTGAAAGAACGATCGGATCTGGTGCGCGACGCCTTGCTCGAGGATCTGCCGGACGAGTACGGCGAGTTCGTTGCCGCCATCAACGCGCTTGTGACGCAACCGGAATGTTCGGGCTGGATGGTGTGGCCGATCACTGAGGCGGTCGCGGCGCGCGCTGCCGGCGCCGGATCGGCCAAGGCGTTCGACACCGGGCTCGGGCTGCTGAGGAAACTGACCCCCAGACTCACCGCGGAGTTCGCGTTGCGGACGATGCTCCTCGCCGATCTGGATCGCACCCTGGCTGCCGCCAGGCGGTGGACCACCGCAAAGGACGAGCACGTGCGGCGACTCGCCAGTGAGGGGACGCGGCACTACCTGCCCTGGGCCCGGCGGGTCCCGGGGTTGCTCACCCGGCCCGATGCCACGCTGCCGATCATCGACGCGCTGTACCGCGACCCCAGCGACTATGTCCGGCGATCGGTGGCCAACCATCTCAATGACCTGAGCCGCCAACATCCGGACCTCGTGGTGGACACCGCAACCCGGTGGCTGGCCGAGCCCGATGCCAACACCGACAGGCTGGTCCGGCACGCGTTGCGGACGTTGATCAAACGGGGCGACGCGAATGCGTTGGCGCTGCTGGGTTTCGCCGCACCGACCGGCGTCAGCGTTGTCGAGTTGCGGGTTGACGACACTGTCTCCGTCGGCGAGAAACTCGGGATCTCGGCGACCCTGCTCAATTCCTCGGACGAGCCGGTCAAGGTGGTGGTCGACTACAGCGTGGGATTTCGTAAGGCGAACGGCACCGTCGCCCACAAGGTGTTCAAGCTGGCTGCGAAGACGGTCGGCCCGGGTGAGCGCGTCGACATCGCGAAGACGCATTCCTTCGCGCCGATCACGACGCGGCGGTACTACCCCGGAGGTCATGAACTCGCGGTGCAGGTCAATGGTCTGCGGATGGGTCTGGTGAGCTTCGAATTGCTGGAGTAGCCCTACCGCCCGCTTCGTAAACCCAGGCGGTGCAGGCAAACCCACGTGATGCAACACGTGGGTTTGCCTGAGGTGCCTGGGTTTGTGTCCGCTAGGGCAAGACCTCGGTGGTCTTCTCCAGCGGCTCGTCGTGTTCGACCGTTGTCGCCAGCGGCTTTTCGATCACGAAGCACAGCAAGATCGCCCCGAGGAGGGCGAGTGGGCTGACGAACAGGAAGACCGGCATCAGGGCGTCGTTGTACGACTCGATGATGGGATCCCGGACCGGGTCGGGGAATTCGCGAACCAACTCCGGCGTCAGCGACTTGGCACCATTCGTCGAGTCTGCCGTGTCGCCGGGAACTTTTCCGACGAGTAAGTCGGCCAGACGGGATGCGAAGAGGCTGCCGACCGCAGCGGCACCCAGGGAGGCGCCGATCTGCCGGAAGTAGTTGTTCGCCGCTGTCGCGGTGCCCACCAGGCTGTACGGAAAGGTGTTCTGCACGATCAGGATCAAGATCTGGATGGAGATACCCAGCCCGGCGCCGAGAATCCCGAGGTACACACAGATCAGCCAGGTCGCGGTGGTGAGCGAGATCGTAGACAGCAGGAACAGGCTCAGGGCGAGCAGGAGCGACCCGACGATCGGCATCGCCTTGTAGTGTCCGGTCCTGGAGACGAGCCGTCCGACGGTGATGGAGCAGACGAGCATCGTGCCCATCATCGGCACCATCAGCAGGCCGGCGTGGCTCGACGTGACCCCGAGGGCCATCTGCAGATACGTCGGCATGTACGAGATGGCGCCGAACATGCCGATGCTCGCGAACAACCCACCGGCGGTGGTCAGATTGAAGTTGCGCTGCCGAAACAGCGACATGGGCATCACGGGTTCGGCTGCGCGCCGTTCGACCGCGATGAAGACCGACCAGGCCACGACGGTGCCGATCGCGATCCCGATGATGGTGGGCGAAGTCCATGCGTACTGTGAACCGCCCCAGCTGGCGATCAGGACGATTCCTGTGGTGGCGAACCCCAGGACGATCATTCCGAGGATGTCGATCTTGCGTCGGAGGCGGATCTTCTTGGGCGGGTGCAGGAATGCGACGGCGGCGACGACGGCGAGCACCCCGAGCGGGAGATTCATCCAGAATACCCAGCGCCATCCGGGGCCCTCTGTGAGCCAACCGCCGAGCAGCGGACCGGCGACCGACGAGACGGCGAAGACGGCGCCCATGATGCCGGCATATCGGCCGCGTTCGCGAGCCGGCACGACGTCGGCGATCGTGGCCTGCGACAGGATGATCAGTCCGCCGGCGCCCAATCCCTGCATGACCCGGGCAATGATGAGGCACAACATGTTCGGCGACAGCGCGCCGAGTACCGATCCGACGGTGAAGATGCAGATCGCGATGATCAGCAGCATCTTCCTGCCGAAGAGATCGCCCAGCTTCCCGTAGATCGGCATCCCGATGGTCGAGGCGAGAATGTACGACGTGATGACCCAGTACATCTGGTCGTTGCCGTCGAGTTCACCGACGATGGTCGGCAGCGCGGCACTCATCACCGTCATGTTCAGCGATGCCAGCAGCATGGCGACCAGCAGGCCGGCGAACAGTAGGAGGACGCCGCGGCGGGCGGGCGGCGCGGGCGCGTCGATTGCGCGGGTGTCGATCGCCAATTCAGGCCTCATCCAGGACGGTGGTGAACGATTGTGCGGCGCGATGCACCAGTTCGTCGAGTGGGTGGCTGCCCTCGGGTTCGGCGAGCATCCAGTCGACGGCGATGCGCACGACCGATTGCCCTGCGGCGACGAGTATCTGGGCTGACGCGCGGATGTCGACGGTGTGGGTACGGCCGCGCCAACGATCGGTGTCGGTGAGGCGGGCCTCGATGAGCGCCCGCGCCAGGTGGTGGAGTTTTTCTGTGTGGGCCAGACGGATTCGTGCCAGCTCGGGATGGCGATGCATCAACGTCATCCGGAGCTCGCGAGACCCGGACCCACCAGCGGTCTTGTCGAAGACCTCGAACAGCAACAGGGCAACCTTCTCGATCAGGTTGTCGCCCGTGCCGATCGTGAAACCCGAGGCGGTGTCATCGTCGATCGACGGTGGCCGCAGGCCGAGGATCGCGTCCTCTTTCGAGGGGAAGTAGTTGAAAAAGGTACGCGGCGAGATGTCGGCTTGCTCGGCGATGTCCTCGATCGTCACCCCGGAGAGGTCGTCGTGTTCCAGCGCGGCAGCGGCTGCCGCTTCGTGGATCGCTGCCCACGTGGCGGCACGCTTGCGCTCGCGCAGGGAGGACTTTGCCGGAGGTGCCTTCACTCACCCACCATAGCAAAGTTGCAGTCATGCAAACTTGCACCCCTGCAAATTCCGGAAGTGGTGGGTTCTGGCGGGCCCGACCTGCGGTTATTCTCGCCAGAACCCACCAAGATCGGTCAGCCGAGCTGCGACTTCAAGGCATCGAGAACGGCAACATCCTCGATCGTCGACGGCACCGTGTAGTCCTCGTGGTCGGCGATCTGCCGCATGGTCTTACGCAGGATCTTGCCCGACCGGGTCTTGGGCAGACCGTTGACCACAGTGACGTCGCGGAAGGTCGCCACCGCGCCGATCTCGTCGCGAACCATGGTCACCAGCTCGGACCGCAGCGTGTCCGGGTCGATGTCGACGCCCTCCTTCAGGACCACATACCCACTCGGTCGCTGTCCCTTGAGCTCGTCGTGGATCCCGATCACGGCACATTCGGCGACAGCGGGATGCGCCGCGACCACGGCCTCGATGCTGCCGGTCGAAAGCCGATGACCGGCAACGTTGATCACATCGTCGGAGCGGCCGAGCACGAACACGTAGCCGTCATCGTCGATGTAGCCGGAGTCGCCGGTCAGGTAGTAGCCGGGAAAGGTCTTCAGGTACGAGGCCTTGAAGCGCTCGTCGTCGTTCCAGAGCCCGATGAGCGTGCCGGGTGGCAAGGGCAACTTGATGACGATGTTGCCTTCGGCGCCTGTCGCGACCTGCTCGCCCGCAGCGTCGACGATCTGCACCCGGAAGCCGGGAACCGGAACCGTTGCGGAACCGGGCTTGAGTGGCATCGGTTCGAGACCCAGGAGATTGGCGGCGATCGCCCAGCCGGTCTCGGTCTGCCACCAGTGGTCGACCACGGGCACACCGAGGACCTTCGTCGCCCACGAGTACGTATCGGGGTCGAGTCGCTCACCGGCGGCGAACAGGGTCTGCAGCGACGAGATGTCGTGCTCGGCGAGAAGCGTGGCGTCGGGGTCCTTCTTGCGGATCGCCCGAATCGCGGTGGGGGCGGTGAACAGTGCCCGGACCCGGTGTTCGGCGATCACGCGCCAGAATGCCCCGGCGTCCGGTGTGCCGACCGGTTTGCCTTCGTAGAGCACGGTCGTGGCGCCGGCGAGCAGGGGACCATAAACGATGTAGGAATGCCCGACGACCCATCCGACGTCGGATGCGGTCCACCAGACATCGCCCGCGGAGATGTTGTACAGATTGCGCATCGACCACGTCAGCGCGACCGCGTGTCCGCCGTTGTCGCGGACGACCCCCTTCGGCTTACCGGTGGTCCCCGATGTGTAGAGGATGTAGAGCGGATCGGTGGCGGCCACCGGAACGGGATCTGCGGCAACGACATCGGTCGCCAGGTCGTCCCAGTCGAACCAGCCGTCGTGGTCGGCGGAACTGCCCGCGACCTCGGCGCGGTTCTTCACGATGACCGTCGCCGGCGGGTGGGTGGAGAGTTCCAGTGCCTTCGCGACCATCGGCAGATATTCCACGGTGCGACCTGGTTCCAGTCCGCCCGAAGCGGTCACGAGGGCGACGGGCTGTGCATCGTCGATACGGGTGGCCAGCTCGCGACCGGCGAATCCGCCGAACACCACCGAGTGCACGGCGCCTATCCGGGCGCACGCAAGCATCGCGATGGCCGCCTCCGGGATCATCGGCATGTAGACGATGACCCGGTCTCCGGCCGCGATCCCGCGATCTCGCAGCACACCGGCAAAGCGGGCGACCTCGCCGAGAAGTTCGGAGTAGGTATACGTCCGGGTGGTTCCGACCATCGCCGAATCCCAGATCAGCGCCGGCCGATCGCCGTGCCCGGCCTGCACGTGGCGGTCGAGAGCGTTGTGGCTGGTGTTGAGCTCGGCGTCGGGAAACCACTGGTAGCCACCATCACCGATACCCAGCGCGATCGTCGGTGGTACATACCAGTCGACGGCGTCCGCAGCCTCCATCCAGAAGGCGTCGGGATCATCGACGCTGCGGTTGAAAGCCTCCGTGTACGACACCATCGTCTGCCACCTCTCGCGACATCTGCACTCTACGACGCAGCGAGGGCCGTGGAGCGTCGTCGCTGTGCCCGGTTGACCGCTTTGATCAACACACCCTGGCGCGGCGCGAACAAATAGATGACCGCGAAGGCCAGTCCCTGGGCGAGCACCACCATCGCGCCGGGCGCAACGTCCAGGTAGTACGCATAGTAGATGCCGAGGACGGCGCAGGAACAGGCCAGGATCGGCGCGATGACGAGCATGCGGTTGAAGCGATCGGTGAGCAGGTACGCCGATGCGCCCGGGATGATCAGCATTGCGACAACGAGTACGACACCGACGATCTGCAGCGCCACAACGCAAGTCAGTGCGAGTAGACCGAGCAGGAGGGCTCCGAGGCGGCGCGGTGACAACCCGATCGCGTGAGCATGTGTGGGGTCGAACGCGAACAGGGTCAGGTCGCGACGTTTGAGGGTCAGCACGACAACTGCCACCACGGCCAGGATGATGATCTGCCACAGGTCGGCTTCGGACACGCCGAGGACGTTGCCGAACAGGATGTGGTTGAGGTCGGTCTGGCTGGGCGTGATCGAGATCAGCACCAGACCGAAGGCGAACAGCGTGCTGAAGACGATCCCGATCGCGGCATCCTCTTTCACGCGGCTGGTGTCGCGGACAACGCCGATCAGCAGCACCGCACCGAGCCCGAATATCAACGCACCCACTGCGAACGGCGCTCCGAAGATGTAGGCGAGGACGACGCCCGGCAGCACTGCATGTGAGACGGCGTCGCCCATCAGCGACCAGCCGATCAGCACGATCCAGCAACTGATCATCGCGCAGACCGCCGCGGCAATGGTCGTCGCGAGGAGCATGTTGACCATGAAATCCTCGGCAAGAGGGTCGAGCCACCAGTCGAGGATCATGAGACGCCCTGTCGGTCGAGGATCACGGGACCACCTGTCCGTCGAGCACGTCCATCCCGAAGGCTCGGGCGAGGACTCGGGGACGCAGCACCTCTCCGGGGAGATCGTGCATGAGAACCGTTCGCATCAGCAGGACCGCCTCGTCGCAGAAGGTTCCGAGGGAACCGAGATCGTGGGTGGAGATCAAGATGGTCTTGCCTTCTGCCGCCAGTGAAATCAGCAGTCGGATGATGGTCGCCTCCGACTTCTTGTCCACGCCGGCGAACGGTTCGTCGAGCAGCAGCACGTCCGCGTCCTGGGCTATACCTCGCGCGACGAATGCCCGTTTGCGCTGACCGCCGGATAGCCTGCCGATCTGCCGGTCCGCGAGATCGGTCAGCTCGACCTGTTCGAGCGCGTGTGCGACGGCTTCCTTGTCCGCCTTGCGGGGCCGTCGCATGAAGTTCTGGTGGCCGTATCGGCCGGTCATCGCGACCTCGCGCACCGAGATCGGGAACGTCCAGTCGACGTCCTCGGATTGGGGGACATACGAGATGAGGCCGTTGCTGCGTGCCTGCGCGGGGGTGCCGCCGGAGATGGACACCGTGCCGGCGTCCGGCTTGACCAGGCCCATGATCGATTTGAACAGCGTGGATTTGCCCGAACCGTTCATGCCGATGAGTCCGCAGATCCGGCCCGGCGCGATGTCGAGGTCCACGTGTTCGAGGGCGTGCACGTCGCCGTAGTAGACGCTGACGTCCTTGACCGAGATGGCCGGTGGAGACAGGTCGGACGACGCGCTGGACAACGGCTTCATCGGTGTCCACCTCCGGTGAGGATCATTGGGTTCCGCCTTCGGTGAGCGCCTTGACGATCGTGTCGGAATCGTGCCGGATCAGGTCGAGGTAGGTGGGTACGGGTCCGTCGGACTCCGAGAGTGAATCGACGTACAACGTGCCGCCGAACACGGCGTCGGTCGCGCGTTCGACCTGCCTCATCACGGCGTCGCTGACCGTCGATTCGCAGAACACCGCCCGGATGTTGTTGGCGCGCACGAAATCGATGGTCGATTGCAGTTGCCTCGAGGTGCCTTGCTGCTCGGCGTTCACCGGCCAGATGAACTTCTCGCTCATCCCGGTGTCGCGGGTGAGATAGGAGAACGCGCCCTCGCAGGTGACCAGCGCCCGCCGCTGCTGCGGGATGGCTGCGAGTTCGGCGACCATCCGATCGTGCACCTGCTGGAGCTCGGCCTTGTAGGTGTCGGCGTTCTTCCTGTATTCCCGGTCGTGTTCGGGATCGAGCTCACTGAGTGCGGCCTCGATGTTGTCGACGTAGATCTGAACGTTGAGAGGCGACATCCAGGCGTGGGGGTTGGGCTTGCCCGCCCCGGCGTCGTCGCTGATCGGGATCGGGGTGACGCCTTCGCTGGCAACGATGTGCTCCGCGTCGAGGCGATCGACGAACTGTTTGAACCATGCTTCGAGGTTGAGTCCGTTGTCGATGATGAGGTCTGCGTCGGCGGCGCGGCGAAGGTCGCCGGGGGTCGGCTCGTATCCGTGGATTTCCGCGCCGGCCTTCGTCACCGATTCGACCCTGACCTTGTCGCCTGCGACAGCGGCGACGATGTTTTGCAGCACTGTGAAGGTGGTAAGGACGGTCAGTCGGGAGTCGTTGCGATCGCGTTTGCCGACGCAGGCGCTCAACGTCAGTACACATACAGCGACCAGCACGATCGCGCCGCTGCGTACAACTGCTGTTCGCATTTGCTCATCTTAGAGTTCGGCTACCCGAACTTTCAAGTTCAGACACACGGATCAATCACGTAGAAACGCGGCGACGACCTCGGGCCAGCGCCGCAACTGTGAAGGTGTGTCTGCGGTCTCGAGTCGGGCACCAGGAATGGTTGTCGCCAGTGACCTGGCCGTCGACAGCGGATGGCCGGGGTCGCCGGACCACGCGAGCACCAACACCGGCACATCG
Source organism: Williamsia limnetica (assembly GCF_003217475.1). Taxonomy (GTDB): domain Bacteria; phylum Actinomycetota; class Actinomycetes; order Mycobacteriales; family Mycobacteriaceae; genus Williamsia; species Williamsia limnetica. The sequence continues at coordinate 164,733 of NZ_QJSP01000005.1, forward strand.
ATGGCGGCGAGGGCATCAGCAGAAGGCAGGTCAGAGCGCGCCGCGCCGCGCAACACCGACGGCAACAGGGACTCGGAGACGGCCGGAGGAGACGGCGACTGCACGATTCCCGTCAACACCGACGGCAGCGGTCCGGCCGTGGCCTCGAACGCGGCCATGCCCTCGCGCTCGATCAGTGCAGCTCCGTCCTGATAGGCGGCGCCGTGCCGGGCGCGCGTCTGGCCTGCAGTCGGCGGGGTCGCGAGCACCAGCCGCCGGAATCGGTCCGGTTGAGCGATCGCGGCGTACAGCAGGGTCGCGGTTCCCATGGACGCCCCGATGCCGGAGACCTGCTCAGTGCCGGTCATGTCGTCGAGGAGTGCGAGCAGGTCGAGGGCGAGTTCGGGCCAGGTGTACTGCTCGGGTGCGGCATCCCCGGTCGAATTGCCGTGTGCGCGTGCGTCATAGCGCAGGATGCGGTGATCGACGTCGAGCGCGGACCAGTCGAACGGACCCGGAGGCTGTCGTCCGGTCGCGCAGGCGGTGAGGCCGTGGGCCCAGACGACGGGTGGTCCCGACCCGGACTCGGTCCACGCGAGCCGGGCGCCGCGCACGGTCGAGTGGCGAATCGCACCGCTCATCGCTGCTGTCCGTCCTGGGTGGCCAGCTGCACCAGATCTCTTGCCGGACCGTGTAGACCACCGCTGCGATCCCACACTGCGCGGAGTCTGCGGGGCATCCGGACGCCGGTCACCGAGATCCGCACCAGCCTGCCGTCCGCCAGTTCGGGCATCACGGACAGGCTCGACAGGACCGCCGGTGCGTCGGAACCGAGGACGGCGGCCTTGACCGCAGCGACCGAGGTCAATTCGAGGAGAGGATCGGCGACCTCACCGAAGGCGTCTTCGAACGTGATCCGGGTACCCGAGCCCGGTTCGCGTTGCACCAGCGGGGTGCGCGCCAGTTCGTCGCCGCTGATGGCGCGTGTGCCGGTGGCCCAGGGATGCTCGGGCCGGGTGACCACCACGAGCTCGTCGCCGCCGATGGTCAGGCTGTCGAGCCGCGGCTCCACGTGGGGACCCTCGATGAAACCGAGGTCGACGGTCCGGGCCAGGACCTCGCGCGCCACGTCTGCGGAGTTCATAGGTCGCACACTGATCCGGGCCTCGGGATACAGCCGGCGCAAGTTCAGCGCCCACGACGGGATCAGGTACTCGGCGATCGTCATGGACGCCGCGACGGTGAGTGAAGCCCGTTTGTTGCCGAGTAGGGACTCGATTCCGGCCGAGAATTTTTCGGCGGCATCGAGCAGGCCCGCGGCCCACTCCAGCACGGCGACACCCTCGGTGGTCAGTTCTGTACCCGAGGGTGAGCGGCGGAAGAGCACGACGCCGAGCTCGCGTTCGGTGGCGTGGACGCGGGAGCTGATCGCCTGCTGGCTCAGATTCTGCTCCCGGGCCGCGGCGCTCATACTCCCGCTGCGGGCCACCGACACCACCACGTCGAGGGCGGACAGGTCGGGAACGCGTGCGGGCAACACCATCAGCGCAGGGTACAAGTAGCGCTTGTGACATGACAAGGACAAGTCGTCTACCGGCGGGACGTCGTCGCCCGCACGATGGATCTCATGACGCCGAACTGGTTTGCCGCAATCATGGGTACGGGCATCGTTGCCACCTCCGGGGTCGCCCTGCACTCGGACCTTCCGGGACTGTCGGTTGTCACCACCGGATTCTGGCTACTCGCGTCGGTGGGATTGGTGATCACGACGATCCTGTTCCTGCGCGCAGGCCCCACCGAGCACGCAGGCGACCCGACAATGGCCCACTTCTATGGGGCGCCTGCGATGGCGCTGTTGACAGTCGGCGCCGGCACCATCGAGCTCGGTCCCCAGTTCCTCGGTGATCACATCGCGGTGTGGGTCGGCGGGCTGCTCTGGCTGGCCGGCACCGCGGTCGGTCTCTTCACCGCCGTATGGATTCCCTTCCGCATGATCACCGGCTCCCAGAGCGCGGAGTCGGGTGCGATGCCCAGTTGGCTGATGCCGGTGGTCCCGCCAATGGTCTCGGCGGCCACCGGGTCACTCCTGATCGGACACATCTCGGCGGGGCAACTGCGCCTCGGGGTCCTGGCTACCTGTTACGGCATGTTCGGTCTGAGCCTCATCGTCGGGTTCTTGACCATCGGGATGGTGTACTCACGCCTGGTTCACCAGGGGCTGCCGTCGGTGAACGTGGCTCCGACCGTATGGATAATGCTCGGGATGATCGGCCAATCCATCACCGCTGCAGTGCTGTTGGGTAACAATGCGGCGCTCGTGTTCGAGGGCCGGGAGGCGCCGATCGCCGCTGGACTGCACATTCTCGGGATCGGCTACGGACTCGTGATGTCGGGTTTTGCCGTCTTCGTCTTCCTGCTGGCGGTGTCGATCACTGTGCACAATGCCCGGCGTGGAATGGGTTTCACCGCCGCCTGGTGGAGCTTCACCTTCCCGGTGGGAACCTGCGTCACCGGATCTGCAGCCCTTGCATTCGCGACCGATTCCGGACTGTTGCAGGTCACCGCAGGGTCCTTGTACGTACTGCTGCTGCTGGCGTGGGGCACCGTGGCGTCACGGAGCCTGGCGATGTTGGCCGGGCGGATGAAGATGAACCCATCGGTCTGCCAGATGCGTTCCGACACTGCAGCACCAGCGTTCGAGCGGAACACCCGCACCGAGGTGCGCGTGGTCTCGGTCTAGGCTCCCGGCTCATCCGTCCGGTGATGGCAGCCGCGAGATTCTTTGCGGGCCAACGCCGCATGCACCACCAGCAGTGCTGTGACGGTGAGTGCGGCGTCTTCGTGATCGGTGGCCGTGCGGGGTCGACGCCGTGGTGCCGACTGCAGGTACTCGGCCAGGCTGCTCAACCCGATGTGGTCGCGACTGAGCGCGGCGTGGTCGGACATCTGATTCTGCAGGTCACCACGCGGCGCGATGGGCAGTTCGGTGGCTGCCACGGGTCCGTTGGAGGGGGCCGCACCGCCCTTCCGGCCGATCGCCGCGTCGGCGACGCGGCGGCCCATGACCAACCCCTCGAGCAAACTGTTGGACGCCAGGCGATTCGCGCCGTGCAGACCGGTGCGGGCCACCTCACCCGCGGCATAGAGACCCGGTATCGACGTGGCGCCCGCGGCATCGGTGACGATTCCGCCACATAGATAGTGGGCGCCGGGGACCACGGGGATGAGGTCGGTCGACGGATCGACACCGATCACGGCGACACCTGCGGTGACAGTGGGGAACCGGCGGGCGAAGTCGCTGATGTGCCGCGCGTCGAGGTACACATGCTCGGCGCCCGTCCTGGCCATCGCGGTGGTCACCGCGTGTGCGACCACGTCACGGGGAGCGAGGTCGCCGAGCGGATGGACGCCGTCGGTGACCGAATGACCGTCGACGTCGACGAGGATCGCCCCTTCGCCGCGCAGCGCCTCGGTGATCAGGGTGCGCCGCCCGCGAACCCCTGACCGGTAGAGCATCGTGGGATGGAACTGGATGAATTCCATGTCCGCCACAGCCGCTCCGGCTGAGTAAGCGAGCGCGATGCCGTCCCCGGTGGACCCCAGGGGGTTGGTGGTGGCCCGATACATGTGGCCGGCGCCGCCCGTGGCGAGAACGGTCGTCGGCGCGAGAATGTCGGAGGTGTGACCGTCGCCGGAACCGATGCGTACACCCACCGCGGTGCCGTCGGCGGACAGTAACACCTGCTGCGCATGGGACTCGTCGATCACCCGGATCCGCGCGTGTGAGAGTGCGCGGGTGGCGAGTGAGCGTTGCACTTGCGCGCCGGTGGCATCTCCGCCTGCATGGATGACCCGCCGGACGCTGTGTCCGCCTTCTCGGGTGCGCAGGAACCGGCCATCGGAGCCGCGGTCGAACCGGGCACCCCAGTCGATGAGGGTCGAGACCGCTGCGAAACCGTCCCCGAGAATCGAGGCGGTCGCCACCTCGTCGGTCAGTCCGGCGCCGGCGACCACGGTGTCGCGGGTGTGCAGCGCCACCGAATCCTCGTCGTTGTCGGGCTCGACCACCGCGATACCGCCCTGGGCGAAGTACGTCGCGGTTCCAGGGTCCAGGTCGTCCGGACGCCAACCGCGTCCCTTGTTGAGGACGACGACGGACATACCGGCCTCGGCTGCCCTCACCGCCGCGGTGAGTCCGGCGACACCGGCGCCGACCACCACGAGATCAGCACGCAGCGCGGCGTCGGCAACCATGGGTGGAAAGTCTATCGGTCAGCGTTTGACCAGTGATATCCGTAGCTCGTCGAGCGGCACCTCGACGCCGTCGGGGGTGGACATCGTCACCTGGACCGGTGCGCCGGTCTTGTCGGACACCATGGCGAGTGGCTTGCCCGTGGGCTGGCAGTACTTGTCACCCCACTGCATCAGCCCGAACAGGACCGGGACCAGGTCGGCACCCTTCTCGGTGAGTCGATACTCGAAGCGGGTCCGCTGGCCGGGCTCCTGGTAGGGCGACTTCTCGAGCAAGCCCTCGGCGACGAGGGCCTTGAGCCTTGCGGCGGCGACGGCGTCGCTGACGCCGACCCGTCGTGCAAAGCCGTCGAAACGCGTGGTGCCGTACATCGCCTCGCGCATGATCAGCATCGCCGTCTTGGTGCCCACGACGTCGAGTGCGCGCACGATCGAACACCGATCGCCGGGGACCCAGCGGTCGAGATCAGCCAACTTGTCGTCGAGTACTGCAACCATGCCGACCATCTTACCCGTCCTGGCTAGGGGTGACAGCAGTCAGACAGGGGGCCGCAGTCAGGACAGGGCGGTCAGCTCAGGACGAGGCAGAAGGGATGACCGACGGGATCGAGGTAGACGCGGAATTCCTCGTGCTCCTGCCCTTCGACCTTCGTCGCGCCGAGCTCGAGCACCTGGGGTTCGGCGGTCTCGAAATCGGAGACCTGGACATCGAGATGGAATTGCTGGCTGCCATGCGGATCCGGGAACGTCGGTGGCACGTAACTGGTGGAGGGTTGGAACGTCAGTTTCGCCTTGCCCAGACCGCAGTCGAGCTCGACCCAATCGGATTGACTGGTGTCGAGTTCTCCACCGAGCAGTTGCTGGTAGAAACGGGCCAACTCCTCCGGATTCGGACCGTCAAGTGCAATTGCATTCACGAAACCGATCATCAGTACTCCTCACTCGTGTGTCGACTCGCCACCGGAGCCCTGCCAGGACAAGATGTACCCGTGCCAGGTGAATTCGATGCGTGTTGGTCGACGGTGATTGCTGCCGCCGATACCCACGCAGCGTTCGGCGACGCGCCCGACAACGGCTGGGTACAGCGATGCCGGCTGGAGTCGGGTCACCGCGGGCTCCATGGCAGTGATGCCGGTGCGAAGCCGGTGACCGGGCGTCGGGCGTGGCTGCAGTGGGTCGACGAGGTGTCGGGCCACCGCCTGATCGAGCTGTCCCCCTGCCCCGGTACGGACGGCGCCGACTCCGCATGTGCGCTCTTCGCCGACCACGGCGGACCCCACAGGTTCGTACCCACCTCGTCCACACTCACGTTCGGAACCCGGTACGAACCGGAGACCACCGTCAGTCGCAACGGGTCCGGCAGAGGTGGATCGGTCGCAACCGCCCGGGAGTCCACAGCGCCCTCGCCGCGCCGGCAACCCGCGTCCGAACCCAACCCGGTGTCCGATCCCGAGCCTGGCGGAGAACAGGTGGGCACCGGTCGACGATCGAGGCATCTCGACGACGCACAGCAGATGTCTGACGCCCGGACACCGCAGATCGTCTCGCCGAGTGCCCCCGGGACGAGGCGCACGCGCCGACGGGCCGCCGAGAGGCCGTCCGAAGCCGTGCCCACCGTCGACGAGGCACTGCTCACGGTCGCAGAAGCCCTGGCCGAGTTGGCCCGGGCCATTCGTCATCGCGACGACACCGACCGATCCTGATCCCAGACCCACCGCGCGGCTCCTTGTGGCGGACGTCTCTGGCGATAAATACCATAGGGGGGTATGGTAAATCGCAGAAGGCCAACGAGGGAGCGATGATGTCCGACGAACATTCAGAACACGAGCACCACGGTTACATCCACCGCAAGGATGACTACCTCAAGCGTCTGCGCCGTATCGAGGGGCAGGCCCGGGGACTCCAGCGGATGGTCGAGGACGAGAAGTACTGCATCGACATCCTCACCCAGGTGTCGGCGATGACCAAGGCGCTGCAGGCGGTCAGCCTTGGTCTTCTCGAAGAGCACATGTCCCATTGCGTGATCGACGCCGCCCGCGAGAGCGACGAGGCCGGTCAGGCGAAAGTCAAAGAGGCCACCGAGGCGATTGCCCGGCTGGTCCGTTCCTAGAAAGGGAAGTCTCCAGATGAGTACAGATACCTACACTGTGGTGGGGATGACCTGCCAGCACTGCGTCGCGTCGGTCACCGAAGAGGTCGGCGAGCTGCCCGGAGTCGATCGGGTCGAGGTCGACCTGGCATCGGGCGGCCTGAGTGTCCACGCCACGGAACCCGTTGCGCGCGAACAGGTCGAGGCCGCGGTCGCCGAGGCCGGATACCGGTTGGCGTGACTTCATGGCGACTGCAACGCCCCAGGCGCACATAGACCTCGAGATCGGCGGCATGACGTGCGCGTCGTGCGCGAACCGGATCGAACGCAAACTGAACAAACTCGACGGAGTCGAGGCGACGGTCAACTACGCGACCGAGAAGGCCAGTGTTCGATACGCCGACCCCATCGACACCGCCGACCTCATCGCCACGGTCGAGGCGGCCGGCTATTCGGCCACGCCTCCGGCGACAACCTCCGACGAAGAGTCCCCGGGCGAGAACGCGAAAGACACCGAACTGCACGCACTTCGGCACCGCACACTGGTAAGTGCGGCACTGTCGATCCCGGTGATCGCCATGGCGATGATCCCGGCGCTGCAGTTCGACAACTGGCAGTGGCTGTCTCTGACCCTTGCAGCGCCGGTGGTGGTGTGGGGCGGCTGGCAGTTCCATCGAGCCGCTGCCATCAATCTGCGGCACGGTGCCGCGACCATGGACACCCTGGTATCGGTCGGCACCATCGCCGCACTCGGATGGTCGCTGTACGCCCTGTTCTTCGGGCCTGCGGGTGATCCGCAGACAGCCCACGGCGCAATGGATATGGGCAGCACCGATGGAACCGCCAACATCTACCTCGAAGCGGCCGCCGGCGTCACCACCTTCATCCTCGCCGGTCGCTATTTCGAGATGCGGTCCAAGCGGCGGGCCGGTGCCGCGCTGCGGACCCTGCTGGGTCTCGGTGCGAAAGAAGTGACGCTGCTCGTCGACGGTGTCGAGAAACTGGTCCCCATCGAGAAACTCGCAGTGGGGGATCTATTCGTCGTGCGACCGGGCGAGCGAATCGCCACCGACGGGGTGATCGAGAGCGGGAGTTCGGCGGTGGATGCCTCGATGCTGACGGGCGAATCCGTCCCGGTCGAGGTCAACCCCGGCGACAGTGTGGTCGGTGCGACGGTCAACGCGGGCGGACGAGTGGTGGTGCGGGCCGGGCGGATCGGTGCCGACACACAGCTTGCTCAGATGGCGCGTCTGGTCGAGCAGGCGCAGACGGGCAAGGCGAAAGTACAGCGCCTCGCCGACCGGATCTCCGGTGTGTTCGTACCCATCGTCATCGCGCTCGCGCTCGCCACCCTCGCGGTCTGGCTCCTGCTCGGATACGGGGCGACGGAGGCCTTCACCGCGGCGGTCGCCGTGCTGATCATCGCCTGTCCGTGCGCGCTGGGCTTGGCCACGCCGACCGCGCTGATGGTAGGTACCGGTCGCGGCGCGACGATGGGTGTGCTGATCAAGGGCCCGGAGGTACTCGAGTCCACTCGGCAGGTCGATACCGTCGTGCTCGACAAGACCGGCACGGTGACCACCGGCCAGATGGTTGTGAGCGGCGTGACCGTGGCCGACGGCGACAACGCCGACCACGTTCTCGCGATGGCCGGTGCCGTCGAGAATGCATCCGAACATCCCATCGCGCGGGCGATCGCCGACGGGGCTCGTAGCCGTGTCGGCACCCTGCAACCGGTGGCGGAATTCTCCAACACCGCAGGCCTCGGGGTGACTGCCACGGTCGGCGACACCGAGGTGGTGGTCGGACGACCGCAGTTGTTGATGGACGGTGGATTCGAGTTGCCGCCGGAGCTCGACGCCGCGCTGGATCGCGCGGGGGCGGCAGGCCACATCGCGGTGGTCGTGGGCTGGGACAAGCTGGTTCGGGGCGTGGTGGTTGTGTCCGACGAGGTGAAGCCGACGTCGAAACAGGCCGTCGCCGAGCTGACAGCGCTCGGTCTGACGCCGGTGCTCCTCACCGGCGATCACGAAACGGTCGCCGCCACTGTCGCCGCGCAGGTCGGTATCGACACCGTGATCGCGGGGGTCCTGCCCACCGACAAGGTGGACGTGGTCAAACGACTGCAGTCCGAGGGCAAGACGGTCGCCATGGTCGGTGATGGCGTCAACGATGCCGCCGCTCTGGCGCAAGCCGACCTCGGACTCGCGATGGGCACCGGTACCGATGCCGCCATCGAGGCGAGCGACATCACGCTGGTCCGCGGGGATCTTCGTGCGGCCGGTGATGCGATCCGGCTGTCGCGAGCAACGCTCCGGACAATCAAGGGCAACTTGTTCTGGGCTTTCGGGTACAACGTGGCGGCCATCCCACTGGCGGCGGCCGGCCTGCTGAGCCCCATGATCGCCGGCGCCGCCATGGCACTGTCGTCGGTGTTCGTGGTCGGTAACAGTCTGCGACTGCGCCGTTTTCGGTGACCGCTGCCACGGACAAACCCACCCGTCCCAGGCACAACCAGGTGCTGCAACACCTGGCTGTGCCCGGAGCGGGTGGGTTTGTTGAACGGCTTGGCGGTCTAGGTCGACACGGGTGGATTCGGAATTTGGTCGAGTTCGGGCTCGTCGGCACCCTTGCCGAACACCAGGGGATACAGAACGCCCGCGATCACGGCGCCGATGATCGGAGCGAGCCAGAACAGCCACAGCTGACCGGGCGCCCCGTTGCCGTTGAAGAACGCGACGGCGGTCGATCGAGCCGGGTTCACCGACGTGTTCGTGATCGGGATGCTGATGAGGTGGATCAGGGTGAGGGTCAGGCCGATCGCGATCCCCGCGATGCCTGCGGGCGCACGAGTGTCGGTGGCGCCGAGGATCACGACGACAAAGATTGCGGTGAGCACGACTTCGGTGATCAGAGCGGCCAGGAGTGTGTACCCGGACGGCGAATGGTCACCGAATCCGTTCGCCGCCATGTTTCCCTCGGCTTCGAATCCGTCTTTGCCTTTGGCGATGACAAGAATGACTGCGCCTGCGATCAGACCGCCGATCACCTGCACCACAACGTAGCCGGGTACGTCTTTCCAGTCGAACCGTTTGGCCAGCGCGGCACCCACTGTGACCGCGGGATTGAAATGGCCACCGGAGATGTGGCCGAGAGCGTATACACCGGTCAGCACGGTCAGACCGAACGCAATCGACACACCGAGGAAGCCGACACCCACCTGGAAACTGGTTCCGGTGTCGTCGTCTTGGGCAATCGACTTGGCGGCGAATACGGCAGTACCGCAACCACCCAGAACCAGCCAGAATGTGCCCAGCGCCTCCGCGGCGAGCTTCTGAACAGTGGTCGGAGAGGACATGTGGGTTATACCTCCATCAATAGGACTTGCCGGGTGCTGCCGAATAGACTCGGGGCGGCGACGGAGCGACCATGATGAACACAGGTGAATCCGCCGTTTGTTCTGTCGAAAGTTTTACCACCGTGGCCGCTGAATCGTTCGTCCGATTGCAAATTGATATGTCACGGATCGAGAAAGGTGGCCGATCGTGCCGATGAATGCGGTGTCATACCGATGAGCAATATCGTCGATGGGCCCGAAGTCGAATGTCTGCCGATTCCGGGCGACCCGGATCGAGTACAGATTCTGACCTCGCGCGATGTTCCGCTCGGTGGCCCCAGGGCGATGGTTGTGCACCGCACCCTGCCGCAGCGAGCCCGTTCGCTGATCGGCGCGTGGTGCTTCGCCGATCACTACGGTCCGGCAGACGTCAGTGAGACCGGCGGGATGGATGTACCACCGCACCCGCATACCGGTCTGCAAACAGTCAGTTGGCTTTTCGAGGGCGAGATCGAACATCGGGACAGTCTCGGTGAGCACGCCACGGTGCGGCCCGGTGAGGTCAATCTCATGACCGCCGGCCACGGTATCTGCCATTCCGAGGTGTCGACGCCCGACACCACGGTGTTGCACGGCGTGCAGCTCTGGGTGGCGATGCCCGACGAGTCACGTGACTCGGAGCGGAAGTTCGAACACTTCGTCCCGGAACCCCTCTGGGTCGGGGGCGCCCGCATCAGTGTCTTCGTCGGGGAGCTACTCGGCAGTACATCGCCGGTGTCGACGTTCACCCCGCTGGTCGGTGCGCAGATCGACCTCGACGCAGGGGCGTCGCTGACAATCCCGGTACAGCTCGATTTCGAGCACGGGGTCCTGGTCGATCAGGGGACGGTCACCCTCGAGGGTTCGGAGATCGCCCGCACCGAGATGGGATATGTGGGTGTGGGCCACAGTCAGATCACCGTGCAGAGTTCGGACGACACGTCGTCGCGGTTGATCCTGTTGGGTGGCACACCTTTCGGAGAAGAATTGGTGATGTGGTGGAACTTCGTCGGACGCAGTCACGACGAGATCGTCGAATATCGGCAACAGTGGCAGGATCATTCGGAACGCTTCGGTGAGGTGTCCGGATACACGGGTGCGGTCGATCGGCTGCCGGCGCCGACCCTGCCGAATGCGAGAATCAGGCCGCGCTCGAACCCTGGCACGTGAGTCGGAATAGCAACACCGGAGAAAGTGGTTGAGCAGGCATGACGCAAAACAGCGAGGCATTGACAGACAAGACCGGCGCGGTCGTCGGCGTGGCACCGGACCCGGCCGAGAGGCGGTACACGGTCTCGGTGGAGGGCCAGGTCGCCGGATTCACCCAATACGCCGATCGCACTGCGGGAGCGTCGACCCAGCGCGTTTTCTACCACACAGAGGTCGACGAAGCCTTCGGTGGCCGCGGGCTGGCCACCATCTTGGTAAAGGAGGCGCTCGATGACGTTCGTGCACAGGGTAAACGGATCGTAGGGGTGTGCCCGCTGGTGGCGGCGTATCTCAAGAAGCATCCCGAGTACTCCGACATCTCCGACCCGGTCACCAAGGACATTCTCGCCTGGCTCGGGGTCTAGGAGACCGCTGGGCTCTCAGGGCATACCGGCCAGCCGGAGCACCGCGGCGGTGGCGGCGGCGGCCAGCACCACCACGACGAAAGGTGCTTTTCGCCAGGCGAGTACACCGCCGACGGTGACGCCGAGAACCCTTGCAGGGCTGGCGAGGTCGCCATCGTCGATGAACGTTGCGGTGGCGACCAACGCGGCGAGCAGGACGACAGCACCTGCGGTGGTGAGCTGTTGCAGGCGGCCGGGCAGCGTCCACCGCGCGGCAAGCACCGGCCCGGCGAACCGGAAGGCATATGTACCGACGGCCAGGGCGGCGATGCCCACGAGCAGGGCCGGGACCGATGTGGTCATGATGCGGCCACCGGTCGTGGACGCCGGAGCGGGACGGTGAGTACGAGTGCCGACAACGCCAGCAGGATCGGGACACCGGCCGGTAGCAGGGGCGAGACCGCAACGGCGATCACCGCCCCGCCGACCGCTGCCCGGCGGATCGCGCGCTCGGTGAGCGACGGCAGGATCAAGGCCAGCAGCACGGCTGGGAATGCGGCATCGAGGCCGAACGCGTCGGTATCGCTGATCAGCGTGCCGCCGAGCGCACCGATCAGTACTCCGGCATTCCAGGAGATGAAGAGGCCGCCTCCGCAGAGCCAGTAGGCCGAACGTCGTTCGTCCGCGGACGTTCTCGAAAGGGTGAACGCCACGGATTCGTCGACCATCAGGTGCGATCCGATGAGTCGACTCGCGAGGGAGCTCCCGAGGACGTCTCCGAGGGAGAACCCGAAGAGGATGTGGCGGGCATTGGCGAGCAATCCTGCGGAGACCGCTGCGAAGATCCCGCCCCCGGCCGCGATGATGGCGACGAACGCGAACTGGGATGCGCCGGCGAACACGATGATCGACATCAACAGAGGCATCCACAAGGGCAATCCGCTGCCGACGGCGATGGCGCCAAAGGAGAGGCCGACGACGGAGATCGCCGCGCAGACCAAGGCGACGTCGCGGATGAGTTGAGGGTCGAGTGTTCGCCATATCGAACGCATGACCAAAATAATGGACCATGGTGCGATCGTTCGTCAACCCGAACGAGCGGTAGTCTATGGCGAACGCATCGATCCGAGAGGTCCATCGACATGAGCGGCGCACCATTGCAGGCGATCGCGACAGCTCTACAGCGCGAGCGCAAGCGCACCGGACTGTCGTTGGCGGAGGTCGCGCGGCGGGCAGGGGTCGCCAAATCCACCCTGTCGAGTCTGGAGGCCGGCAACGGGAACCCCAGCGTGGAGACCCTGTGGGCGCTCAGTACTGCGCTCGATGTCCCTTTCGCGCACCTCGTGCAGCCGCCCGTACCGCGAGTGCAGGTGATCCGTGCGGGCGAGGGTCCAGGAGTTTTCTCGGAACGGTCGGATTACCTCGCCACCTTGCTGGCCGCATGCCCTCCCAACGCACGTCGTGACATCTACCTCATCACCGCCCAGCCCGGGGAGCCCCGCGAAGCCGATCCGCATGCGACCGGCGTGGTGGAGCACGTGGTGCTCAGCGCCGGGCGGGCGCTGGTCGGACTGACCGGTGAACCCGTCGAACTCGAGCCCGGCGACTACATCAGCTATCCCGGCGACCTTCCACACATCTTCAAGGCGCTGGTCCCCGACTGCACTGCGGTGTTGATCTCCGAACACACCTGAGTGCCGCCCGGCGATGAGTTGTCTCCTGCGCCCTGGTCCATATGGGTGAACGCGACCCAACGGACCAGAAGGGGGTACCGGCGATGGCGGCACCTCGCCGCGGTATCGGCCTACCGACGTTCGGTCCGCTGGCCGGCCCCGAATCGGTTTCCCTGATCTCCCGTACTGCCGATGAACTGGGACTCGACGGCGTGTCAGCCACCGATCGGCTGCTGCTGCCCGCTGACCCGGGACCCGTCGGCAAACCCTGTCAGCTGCCGATGCCGGTCTGGGATCCGATCGAGATGCTGACGTGGGCTGCGGCGCAGACGACGCGTGTGCAGTTGGCGACGACGGTGGTTCACTCACTGTTCCAGCCCCCGGTGGCGCTCGCCCGTCGGCTCGCGACCCTCGACCGGCTCAGCGGGGGCAGGCTCCTGGTCGGCGTCGGTCAGGGGTGGACGCCGCACGAGCACGAGGCGGCGGGGGTGGCGATGTCCTCGCGGGTATCGCAGTTCGCAGAGCACCTGGAGCTGATGCGCAAATGCTGGCGGCCGGGGCCGGTGGCCCACGCCGGGAGTTTTTATGATCTGAGGTCGAGTTGGGTCGAACCCAAGCCGATCCAGGACCCGCTGCCGGTGTTCGTCGCCGCGGTGACCCCGGACGGGATCGCGCGCGCCGCCGCGGTCGCCGACGGCTTCATGTTTCCGGTGACGTGTTGGGATGCCGCGAGCGAGGCAGTCCGGACTTACCGGGAGGCAGGCGGGAGAGGTCCGATCGCACTGCGTCTCAATCCGATTCGGGACCGGGGTGATCGTGCGCTGGAAAGATTCGCCGAGACGTTGTCCGCCGACTTCAGCCGGGCGATGGCTCTGGGCGCCGATGACGTGCACTGGGAGTTCAACCAGTCGTCGATGACTTTGGCCGATCAGTGCAAGGCCATGGCACTCATCGCTGATATGGCCTAAATTAGAACGAGTTCTAGTTTGGGTCGCGTCAGTGAGGAATGTGATGAAGGCAGAGTTGCCCGAGGTAGTGGCCGTGGCGGACGTCGATGCGTGGACCGACGAGGTGGACGTCCTCGTGGTCGGATGCGGTGTCTCCGGTGGCAGCGCCGCCGTGGCGGCCGCGTCCGATGGGGCCAAGGTGCTCGTTCTCGAGCGTGCTGCTGTCGCGGGCGGCACCTCGTCGATGGCCGGTGGTCACTTCTATCTCGGAGGTGGGACCGCGGTGCAGAAAGCGACCGGCCACGACGACTCTGCCGAGGAGATGGAGAAGTATCTGCTCGCCGTCTCGCGCGACCCCGAACCCGAGAAGATCCACGCCTACAGTCATGGCAGCGTCGAGCACTTCGACTGGCTCGAGTCGCTGGGGTTCGAGTTCGAACGCAGCTACTACCCCGAAAAGGCCGTCATCCAGCCGGAGACCCAGGGGCTGATGTACACCGGGAACGAGAAGGTCTGGCCGTTCTGTGAGCAGGCCGTGCCGGCTCCCCGGGGACACAAGGTCCCCGTGAAAGGTGACCTCGGCGGAGCGGGCATGGTGGTTGATCTGCTCGTCAAACGCCTCGCCGAACTGGGCACCGAGATCCGGTACGAGACCGGTGCGCGCAACCTGGTCGTCGATGAACTCGGCTCCGTGGTCGGGGTGAAGTGGAAGCGTCTGCAGGAGACCGGCTTCATCAAAGCGAAGTCTGTCGTCATCGCGGCCGGCGGTTTTGTGATGAACGAAACGATGGTCGCTGAGTTCGTCCCGCAGATGGCGGAGAAGCCGTACACGCTGGGCAGCACCTACGACGACGGGCTCGGCATCCGCCTCGGCGCATCCGTCGGCGCCGCACTCAAGCACATGGACCAGCCCTTCGTCACGGCCCCGGTTTATCCCCCGTCGATCCTGCTGACCGGTCTCGCGGTGAACAAGGACGGGAACCGCTTCGTCAACGAGGACTCGTATCATTCCCGGACGTCGGCGTTCGTGATGGAGCAGCCGGATGCCATCGCCTACCTGATCGTCGACGAGGCGCACCTGGAGCGGCCGGAGTTCCCGCTCGCGCCATTGATCGACGGCTGGGAAACGGTGGCAGAGATGGAGGCGGCGTTGGGGATCCCGACGGGCAACCTGGAGAAGTCCCTGAACCGCTACAACGAGAACGCCGCGCGAGGGGAAGATCCCGACTTCAACAAACGACCAGAATGGCTTGCGCCGCAGGACAGCGGCCCCTGGGGTGCGTTCGACCTCTCGCTGGGCAAGGCGATGTACGCGGGATTCACGATGGGCGGTGTTGCGACGTCGGTGGACGGCGAGGTCCTCACCGAGGCTGGTGAGGTGGTGCCCGGTCTCTACGCTGCCGGCGCGGGAGCGGCGAACATCGCCCAGGACGGCAAGGGCTACGCCAGCGGCACGCAGCTGGGCGAGGGATCGTTCTTCGGCCGTAGGGCGGGTCGCCACGCGGCGGCACGCTGAGTCGCCCCTGCCATCTGCGCGGCCATGGGGAGACGCAGCGCAGCGTCGCTCGACCGGATTGGAGAGAGGGGTCTCTACAGGGAGACGGTCTACATCGAGACGGGGACCTCTTCTTTGCCGATCTGACGTCGCAGGGCGCGCACGAAGACGTGGCGGAAGGTGAGAAACCTGACTGCTGTGGCGATCAGGTTGACGGTCATCAACACGACCAGCTCGAGTCGACTCGAGGGATGTTCGGAGATCTGGTGCAGCGCCATCAGCGACAATGCGCTCAGGGCTGCGCCGAAACCGAAGACCAAGATGCCCTGCACGTGATGCACCAGCAATCGATGGCTACCGCGCAGCTGGAATGTGAATGCGCGGTTGGCCGCGGTGTTCAGGATGGCTGCGATGAGCATGGACACGAAGTTCGCGGCCTGGGCGCCCATCAGTGGGTGCAGCGACAGATACATCAAGGCGTAGGCCGATGTGCACAGGATGCCGACAGCACAAAAACGCAAGACCTGGGTCGACAAGGGCTTGCGTAATAGATCGACGAGCGTTTGCCGCCGGGCAGGATCGTGCGCCGCCTCAGCGGTCTCGATCTCGTCTCCGGGGACCGGGCCTACCGTCACACCCACCACGATATGGCAGGACCCCCCAAAATGTGTTATCGCCCCGGCCGGTGGCCGGGGCGACAACTTCCATCTTTGTCATATCAAAGGAGCGACTCGAGTCGGGACGGTCGGTCGGGGGGTGTACCGCCCCGACCCGAGTCTTGATCTACCCCAGATGCTGATTCTCGCAGTCGCGGATTACGCGGCCGGAGGCGTCAGCACCGTGTCGATGAGGTAGACGGTTGCGTTGGCGGTTTTCACACCGCCACAGACGACAGAAGCGTCCTGGACCTTGAGGGTGTCGACCGGGCCGGCAACGGTGACGGTGCCACCTTCGACGGTGGCGTGGTCGCCGATGACCTGCTCAGGGGTGAGCTGGCCGGGAACAACGTGGTAGGTCAGGATCTTCGTCAGGGTTGCGCTGTCGGTCTTGAGGGACTCGACAGTCGCCGGGGGAAGCTTGGCGAAGGCGTCGTCGGTCGGGGCGAACACCGTGAACTCGCCACCGTTGAGGGTGTCGACCAGGTTGACGTCAGGGTTGAGTCCACCCGATACCGCTGCAGTCAGGGTCTTGAGCAGCGGGTTGTTGCCTGCGGCGGTGGCCACGGGGTCGGCTGCCATGCCGTCAACGGAGCCGGCACCACTCGGGTTTGCTTCGGCGTATGCGGCGCATCCCGGTCCGACCAGGGTGGCGGGCTCCATCGAAGCGCTTGAGTCCGAGGACATTTCAGAGGAGGTCATCGGGGCCGACGTTGCGGCGCTGGACGATGAGGAATCGGAACTGTCGTCCGAACAACCTGCCACCAGCCCGATTGCCAGGCCAACGCTCGCCACTGTCACTGCGAGACGCTGAATTCGTTTGAGAGCCATGTTCGCTGTCCTATCGATTGCTGTCGGTCGTGAATACGGTGTGGCCGACGTTGCCGGTCGCTCGTCTGGGAGCTCCCTGGTTCCTGCCGATCACTTGGTCGATCACTGCAGGTTCGGAGCTGTGCGCCGGGCGGATGGGTCGGATCGAAAAAGAATTTTGCCGAGTCCGCCGCGCCATCCGAAATGCCGATGACTCCGAATCCCCTTCGTTATCAACACTTGCCAGTGCGTTACCCAATCGAGATCTTCTGAAGGGTGCAGGACATGCGAACAGCAGCGATGGCACGCAACGGGCTTGCGGGCCTGATTGCCGTAGGTGCCGGGTTGGCTGCCGGCGAGGTGACGGCTGCCGCTGTCTCCTCGTATGCCTCCCCGTTCTACGCCGTGGGTTCATTTCTTGTCGACCGTGCTCCGGCTCCGGTACGCGAATTCGCGATCGACACATTCGGTACGAATGACAAACCGGTTCTCCTGTGGGGCATCGCAGTTGCCGTAGTGGTGCTTTCGATTGTCGCCGGCATCGCCGAACGTCGAACGGTCCCAATCGGTTCTGCACTCATCGTGGCCTTCGGGGCATTCGGTGTGTTGGCTGCGTTGCATCGACCGACCTCCGACTTCTGGTATGCGGCACCGTCGTTGATTGCGGCTGTGGTTGGCATTCTCGTGCTGCGTGGCTTGCGCGGCTTTCTCTGGAGCGGGTCGATGCGGGGTGGGCGGACGAGGGGTCCGGCCGGCCGGCGCGATCCCGATACGACAGAGAAGCCCCAGTCCGATGCCGATGGCGCCGCGACCACCAAGACGGACCGCGACCTGTCCCGTCGACAGTTCGGTATAGCTGCGGGAGTCATCGCAGCGGTGTCCGTGGCCGGCGCATTCATCGGCAGGCAGGTGTCGACGATGGGTGACGTGGTGGCAGACCGCAAGCGGGTCCGGCTGCCGAGGCCGTCCCGACCGGCAGCACCCATCCCTGCCGGTACGGAGGTCGACATCGAAGGCATCACGCCTTTCATGACGAACAACGCCGACTTCTACCGCATCGACACCGCCCTGCAGGTGCCGAAGCTGACGACGGGGGAGTGGCAACTCCGTATCCACGGAATGGTCGACAACGAACTGACCCTCGACTGGGACGACCTGATGGACATGCAGGCCGAGGAACGGATCATCACGCTCACCTGTGTGTCCAACGAGGTCGGCGGCAACCTCGCAGGAACCGCCCGCTGGATCGGCTACCCGATGACGAAGATCCTCGAGCGCGCGGGTGTGCAGGGCGACGCCGACATGCTCTTCTCGACCAGTGTCGACGGCTGGACGTCCGGGACCCCATTGGCCGACATCACCGACGGCCGAGACTCCATGCTCGTCATAGGCATGAACGGAGAGCCGCTCCCACTCGAGCACGGTTATCCGGTACGTCAGGTGGTCCCGGGTCTATACGGCTACGTCTCGGCCTGCAAATGGGTTGTCGATTGGGAGATCACCCGATTCGACAAGGCCGAGGCCTACTGGACGAAGCGGAACTGGGGCGTGAAGGGGCCGATCAAGACGGCGTCGAGGATCGATCGACCGGAGGGGCTTTCCCGGCATCCCGTAGGCGACGTGGTCATCGCCGGAACCGCATGGGCGCAGCACCGCGGTATCTCCAAAGTCGAGGTACGCGTGGACAAGGGTCCGTGGAACACCGCGACGCTCGCGCCGGAGTACAACAACGACACCTGGCGGCAGTGGTTCTGGACCTGGCCCGCAACCGCAGGTCAACACACTGTCTATTGTCGCGCCACCGACGAGACGGGGCAGGTGCAACCCGAGGAGAGGGTTGCCCCGATCCCTGATGGAGCGACCGGCTGGCACAACCGAGTGTTCCGGATTGAATAGGTGATCTGATGACTATGGCTAGTGTTATGGACGTGACCGACCGCATTCCCGAAGCTCGGGTAGATCTGACTGATCTGTTGATCAGAACGGCCGGCCATGATCGACAGGCCTTTGCTGAGTTGTACGACGCGACGGGTGCCCGGGTTTTCGGGCTGATCCTGCGGGTCCTACGCGATCGTGGTTACGCCGAAGAGACGCTGCAGGAGGTATATCTGCAGGTCTGGCAGAAGGCGGGTGGGTTCGATCCGTCGGCCGGTTCCGCGCTCAGCTGGATGATGACCATCGCCCATCGCCGCGCCGTCGATCGGGTGCGGAGCGAAGAGGCCGCAGGCAAACGCTCCAACGACTACTCGGTATCCAACTTCGAGGCTCCCGGTGACACCGTCGCAGACTCGGTGATCGCCGAGGAAGAACGTTCGGACGTGATGTTGTGCCTCGGCAGCCTCACCGACACACAGCGCCAGAGCATCGAACTGTCTTATTATGGTGGCCTGACGTATCGGCAGGTAGCGGAGCGTTTGGACGCTGCACTACCCACGATCAAATCCCGTATCCGCGACGGCCTGCGCCGCCTCAAGGCATGCTTGGAGGCGAACCCCCATGGCTGATCACAGCTGGCTCGACGAGCACATCGAGCTCTATGCGGTGGGCGCGCTCGACGACACCGAGATCGACCGGATCGAGGTGGAGATCGCCCGCGAGACCGTTGCCGAGCAGCGTCGGTACCGCCACGAGGTCTCGCGCACCCGCGAGGCGCTCGCGCAGATGACCGTCCAGGTCGCCACGCCGCCGCCACCGCGGATCCGTGAACAGATCATGGCCAACCTCTCGTCAGGACCGCTGGAACGGCCAGACGGGCGAGGGACGTCGCCGGATTTTGACCTGTCCACGGATGGCGTGGACACCGGTACCCCACCGAACAACGTCATCGACCTCGCTACCCGTCGCCGTCGCATCAGCCTGGCGGTCGGCTCTGTGGCAGCTGCCCTGATGCTCGTCATCGGCGGCGTGTTGGTCGGCAGGGTGACCGCACCGGACACGGGCGCGCCGGTGGCGAACCAGCTCGAGCAGGACACCAGCAAGGTGCTCAGCGCACCCGACATGCAACTCCGGCAGGACGCCGTGGGAGGCGGAAACGTCACCGTGGCGGCATCCCGCGAGGCGAACACGGCGGTGGTCTTCGCCGACGGCCTGCCGCCGACCCCGACCGGTCAGACGTATCAGATGTGGCTCCTCGGCGACGCGCACGATCCGACGTCGGTGGGCCTCATGCAGGGCGACCCCGGGCGTCAGGTGATCGCGCTCGACGACCTGACGGGGTCGAACCGGCTGGGCATCACGATCGAGCCCGAGGGCGGATCTCCGCAGCCGACCGGCGAAGTGATCACGGCAGTCCAGTTCTGAGCGCAGATTCGCGGTTGTACTGCGACGATGCACGCCGCCATCTGCTTCGGCGTGGGTGTCTGTAACTACTGAGTGTGTCGAGTTCAACACCCTGACACCGGCACTTCGCGTGCTATGTTCCAACGCAGTGATGTGGCGCACGCGTGTCGTGCGCCACATCAGGCTATTTAGGGGTGGGCACCGGAGCAGCTCTATCGGTTGTCCACCCATACCCATGACGAGGGAGCTTGTATGAGTGTGGGTGTCGTGCGTGAAACGACAGCTGGGGAGAACCGGGTGGCGTTGGTGCCGAAGGTGGTGGCAACGCTGGTGGGCAAGGGCGTGCCGGTGATCGTGGAGTCCGGTGCGGGTGAGGCCGCGTTGATTCCGGATCAGTTGTATGCCGATGCCGGTGCGTCGGTCGGTGACGCGTGGTCGGCTGATGTGGTGGTGAAGGTCGATGCACCCACCGATGCCGAGATCGGCAAGTTGTCGTCGGGTTCGTCGTTGATCGGTTTCCTGGCGCCGCGCAATCAGGAGAATCAGATCGGCGCATTGAAGGCCGCCGGTGTGCAGGCCTTTGCGGTGGAGGCGATCCCGCGTATTTCTCGTGCGCAGTCGATGGATGCGTTGTCGTCCCAGGGCAACGTCTCGGGCTACAAGGCCGTGATCTTGGCAGCAGAGAAGTCCACGCGCTTTTTCCCGATGCTGACCACCGCCGCCGGTACGGTGAAGCCGGCGACGGTGCTGGTGCTCGGTGTGGGGGTGGCGGGTTTGCAGGCGTTGGCCACAGCCAAGCGTCTCGGTGCCCGCACCACGGGGTATGACGTGCGCCCGGAGGTGGCCGAGCAGGTCAAGTCCGTGGGCGGGCAGTGGCTCGATCTGGGTATCGACGCTGCCGGTGAAGGCGGTTATGCCCGTGAGTTGACCGACGATGAGCGCGCGAAGCAGCAGCAGGCCCTCGAGGACGCGATCAAGAGTTTCGATGTGGTCATCACGACCGCACTGGTGCCGGGTCGTCCGGCACCGCGGCTGGTGACCGCGGCTGCAGTCGAAGGTATGAAGCCCGGCAGTGTGGTGGTCGATCTGGCCGGTGAGACCGGCGGCAACTGCGAGCTGACCGAGCCCGGTGAGAATGTGATCAAGCATGATGTGCTGATCTGCAGCCCGCTGAATCTGCCCGCGGGGATGCCTGAGCATGCCAGCGAGTTGTATGCAAAGAACATTCTGGCGTTGATCGAACTCGCGCTTGATGATGACGGTAATTTCGCGCCGGACTTTTCTGACGAGGTGTTGGCCGCGGCGTGTGTGACCCGCGAGGCCCCGACTTCTGATGTTTCTGGCACTGATGTGAAGGCTGGTGCCTGAAAGATGTATACGGGTTTACTCGCGAATATCGCGATTTTGGTGCTGGCGGGTTTTGTCGGTTTTGCGGTGATCTCCAAGGTCCCCAATACGTTGCACACGCCGTTGATGTCGGGCACGAACGCCATTCACGGCATCGTGGTGCTCGGTGCGTTGATCGTGCTGGGGCGCTTGCCTGATGATGCTCCGTGGGGTGTGCGGATCATCGCGTTCGTCGCGTTGATCTTCGGGACCCTGAACGTGGTCGGTGGGTTCTTGGTCACCGACCGGATGCTGGGCATGTTCAAGAGCAAGAAGGCCCCCGTGGCGGCGCCGGAGCAGGGAGCTGACAAGTGAACAACTTGGTCAATATTCTTTACATCATTGCGTTTTCGATGTTCATCCTCGGTTTGTCGGGGTTGACCGGACCGAAGACAGCGGTGCGCGGCAACTGGATCGCTGCTGCCGGTATGGGTATCGCCGTGATCGCGACGTTGATCGAGATCCGCGATACCTATGCCATCAACTGGATTCTGATCGTGGCCGGGTTGGCGATCGGTGTGATCTTGGGTGTGCCGCCGGCCAAGAGGACGAAGATGACGGCGATGCCGCAGTTGGTGGCACTGTTCAACGGTGTCGGCGGCGGTACGGTGGCGTTGATCGCCTGGACCGAGTTCATCGAGACCGCAGGTTTCTCGGAGTTCAAGCACGGCGAGGAACCGACCATCCACATCGTGATCGGGTCGCTGTTCGCGGCGATCATCGGTTCGGTGTCGTTCTGGGGCTCGCTGATCGCGTTCCTGAAGCTGCAGGAGTTGCTGAACAAGAACGTGGAGAAGGCGTTCGTCAAGAACGCGAAGATCTTCCAGGTCGCGAACATCGTGTTGCTGCTCGTCGCGCTCGCGGCGTGTGTGTTCATCGGCATCAACGCCACCCCGGGTGAGGGTTCGTCGCAGTGGTGGATCGTGCTGGTGCTCATCGCCGCGGGGATCATGGGCTTGTTCGTGGTGTTGCCGATCGGTGGCGCCGACATGCCGGTGGTCATCTCGCTGCTCAACGCGTTGACCGGTTTGTCGGCCGCGGCAGCTGGTCTGGCGCTGAACAACACCGCGATGATCGTGGCCGGCATGATCGTCGGCGCCTCGGGCAGCATTTTGACGAACCTGATGGCGACGGCGATGAACCGGTCCATCCCGGCGATCGTGTTCGGGTCGTTCGGCGGTGGAGGCGGCGCTGCTGCTGCGGGTCCGGCCGGCGAGCAGGGGACCGTCAAGGCCACCAGCGCTGCCGATGCCGCGATCCAGATGGCGTACGCCAGCCAGGTCATCGTCGTTCCGGGTTACGGGCTCGCGGTGGCCCAGGCTCAGCACGCGGTGAAGGACATGGCGAGCATTCTGGAGGAGAAGGGCGTCGAGGTGAAGTACGCCATCCATCCGGTCGCCGGTCGTATGCCCGGGCACATGAATGTGCTGCTCGCCGAGGCTGATGTCGAGTATGACGCGATGAAGGAAATGGACGACATCAACGGTGAGTTCTCGCGTACCGATGTCACCCTGGTCATCGGCGCCAACGATGTCACCAACCCCGCCGCCCGCAACGACCCGTCCAGCCCGATCCACGGGATGCCGATCTTGAACGTCGACCAGTCCCGCTCGGTCATCGTCCTCAAACGCGGTATGGCTTCGGGATACGCCGGTATCGACAACCCACTGTTCACCGCACCGGGCACTTCAATGCTCTTCGGCGACGCCAAGAAGTCCGTCGGCCTCGTCATCGAGGAGCTCAAGGCTTTGTAGAGAACATGCTCTACGCAGAGGATCTCGTCTCCGGTCACACCTACGAACTCGGTTCGTACACCGTGACCCGAGACGAGATCCTTTCCTTTGCGCGGCAGTGGGATCCGCAGGGGTTTCACGTCGATGAGACGATCGCCGCCGACGGATTCTTCGGCGAGGTCATCGCCAGTGGCATCCACACCCTCGCCGTCTTTCAGCGTCTGTCGGTGCTCGGTGCCTACAACCGCTGGGCCGTCATCGCCGGACGGACGTTGCGAGATGTGCAGTTCCGCAGCCCCGTTCGCTCGGGCCAAGAACTGACCGGCTCGTTGAAGGTCACGAAAGTCGATCTCGACAAGCCGGGTCGGGCTCTCGTGGTCACCGAAGGCGTACTTGCCACGGGCGACACCACCGTGCTGACGGTCGATCTCGACATGTACGTCCGCACGCGCCCCACCGCCTGACGGCTTCACACCCAAAATTC
Organism: Williamsia limnetica; assembly: GCF_003217475.1. Taxonomy (GTDB): domain Bacteria; phylum Actinomycetota; class Actinomycetes; order Mycobacteriales; family Mycobacteriaceae; genus Williamsia; species Williamsia limnetica. Next base: position 188,444 of record NZ_QJSP01000005.1, read on the forward strand.
GCGCCACCTACTGCGATACGCGCCAGGTACAACAGGAGCGAATCGCGGCAGGTGGCGCGAATTTTGGGGTCGGGAACCAGTCGGATCAGAGCCAGTCGGCCGGTGTGTCGAGCGTGGTGCGGTCGAGGCCGGCGAGCAGGTCGAACTGTGGGCCGGTTTTCGGCAGCTCGTACCGGTAGAAGTACTGCGCTGCTGCGCGTTTGCCGTCGTAGAAGTCGCCGGTGCTGTCGCCGACCGCAAGGAGTTGCTCCAGCCAGATCCAGGCGATCACCACGTGTCCCGCGGCCTCGAGATACACCGTCGAGTTCGCCAGGCTGACGGCGGGATCGCCCGCGGCCCAGAGGGTCCCGGTGACCTGCGCGAGGCGCTCGACCGCAGCGCGGAGTGCGACCGCGTACTCCGGCTCAGCCGACTCGGCGCGGTCGATGGTCGCGGATATCGTCTCGACGAGCAGTTGCAGACCGGCGCCACCCTGCATGACGACCTTGCGGCCGAGCAGATCGAGACCGTGGATCCCGTGAGCGCCTTCGTGAATGGGGTTGAGTCGGTTGTCCCGGTAGAGCTGCTCGACGTCGAACTCTTTGGTGTAGCCGTATCCCCCGAGGACCTGGATCGCGAGGTTGTTGGCCTCGAGGCACCACTGCGACGGCCAGCTCTTCGCGATCGGGGTCAGCACGTCGAGCAGCAGCAGGCGTGCCGCGGCGACAGCCGGGTCGGTGGCGGTCTGCTGCTCGTCGACGAGACGCGAACAGTAGAGGCCTAGTCCCAGAGCGCCTTCGACATAGGACTTCTGGGCCAGCAACATGCGCTTGACGTCAGGGTGTTCGATGATCGCGACGGGTGCCGAGTCCGGGTCCTTGTTCGTCACCGGACGGCCCTGGGTTCGGGTCTTCGCATAGTCGAGCGACTGCAGGTATCCCGCGTAACCCAGTGAGGTGGCGAGGAATCCGACACCGATACGGGCTTCGTTCATCATCTTGAACATGTAGCTCAGGCCGTGGTGCGCTTCGCCCACCAGGTACCCGACGGCGCCGGACTCGGCCACGGGGTGGTGTGTCCCGTCGCCGAAGTTCAGCAGGGTGTTGGTGGTGCCGCGGTTACCCATCTTGTGGTTGAGGCCGACGAGGGCAACATCGTTGCGAGTGCCGTCGGCGAGGAACTTGGGAACCACGAACAGTGAGATCCCCTTGACGCCCGGACCGCCTCCCGGTGCCTTGGCGAGCACGAGATGCACGATGTTCTCTGACAATTCGTGATCACCGCCGGAGATCCACATCTTGGTCCCGGTGATCCGGTAAGAGCCGTCGTCAGCGGGGTCGGCCTTGGTGGTGATGTCGGCGAGGGACGATCCGGCCTGAGGCTCGGAAAGGCACATGGTCCCGAAGAACCGGCCCTCGAGCATTGGTTTGACCCAGGTGTCGATCTGCTCGGCCGTGCCGTATTCGACCAGCAGGTTGGCGTTCGCCATCGTGAGGAACGGGTAGGACGAGGTCGCGGCGTTGGCCGCCTGGAACCAGGCCATGGCCGCGCGGGCCACAACGGTGGGCAGCTGCATGCCGCCCAGTGACTCGTCGAACTGGGATGCGACGATCCCGGCCTTGCCGAACTCGTCGAGGGCGGCGCCCACCTCGTCGATGATCACGACTTTGCCGTCGGCACCCACCCGGGGCTCGTTCTGATCGGACTTCTTGTTGTGTGGGGCGAATCGTTTGACCGCGATGTCGGCACAGAGATCGAGGATTCCGTCGAACGTGTCCTTGGAGTGTTCGGCGTAGCGCTCGAGCGAGGTCAGTGCGGTCACGTCGAGCCATTCGTACAGCAAGAAGTCGAGATCACGACGAGACAGCGGTGAGACGGCCATGGATGTGTCCTTGTGGTCGGCGGGCTCGATCAGAACTTAGCGCTCGCTTATAAATGAGCACTCGCTTAGGATGCACTCTGCACCGGATCTCGTCAAGATCCCCCCGACCCGCAGGAGGCCACATGGTCCAGCAGATCTCGGACTCCGCGGCGGCGGAACGGATCAGGCGCGCAGCCATCGAGGCTTTTGCGGAAGCGGGGTACGGCGGCACATCGACGCGGGAGATCACCAAACGCCTCGGCATGAGCGCAACGGCGATGTACCCGCACTACCGGTCCAAGGAAGAGCTTCTCTACGCGATCAGCCTGCAGGGCCACCGGGCAGCGCTAGAGGTATTGCAAGGGGCTGACGATCCGGGTGCCGGACATCTCGAGCGGCTTCGTGCTGTCGTCGCAGCCTTCGCCGGCTGGCAGGCCGAGCAGCGGCAGGTGGCGCGGGTCGTCCAGTACGAGTTGCATGCACTCACGCCGTCGCACTACCGGGAGATCACCGCCCTTCGACGTCAGACGTCCGATGTCATCGCGGCGATCGTCCGGGGTGGCACCGAGTCAGGTGAGTTCGACATCGATGACCCCGACGACGTGGTGCTGGCGATCTCATCGCTGTGCGTGGATGTCTGCCGGTGGTTTCCGTCGACCCGCCACCGCGATCCCGAACGCCTCGCGCAGACCTATGCCGACCTGGCTGCGCGCCTGGTGGTGGGAGTTCGGTAGACATCCGATGTCGTAGGAAGTGGCTATCCTTTCTCCATGGCAACGCTCGCAGACCTCGAGGCCCGGATCGCCGCGCTCGAAGCTGCGCAGGCGGACTATCGAGCAGTGCTTGCCGCGATCAATGCGCTCGGCGGGAATCAACGCGAACAGTCCCAGCGGCTCGGAAACGTGGAAACCGGGCTTGTCGCTGTCGAACAACGGCTGGGTTCCGTGTCGACGACCGCGAGCGACACCAACGCTCGAGTCCGTTCGCTTGAAAATGGACAAGCGGAGATCAGGGATTTGCTGATCAGGGCTTTGGACCGCTGAGGTCAGTCGTGTGAGAGCTCGTCGATGCAGACCGTGATGGCGAGGATGAATGCTTGGTCCTCAGCTGCATTGATCTCGACGCCATAGGTGTCGCGGAGCCGGAACCACTTCTTGGAGACGGTGGCCACGGTGTGGCCGTCGCGCTCGATGTCGTATTCGTGGTCGACGAAGTTTCCCTTTGCCTTGAGGTCCGGACCTGAGTCGGGGTTGATCGTGTACCGGTCCCGGATTCCGATGAGGGCCTTGTGCACGGTCGCCTCGGAACTCCCACGCTGGATGTGCATCTTGTCCCGGACGCTGAGTTTGCGCTCCTGGATCTTGGCGAGCTCAGCGCCGCTGCTGTCTTCGAGGATGAATGTCTCCCGGAACCGAACGGCTTTGCCGTTGACCTTGAAGACCTTCTGGCCGGCACTGTTCTCGATCCAGTAGTCGTCGCCGATGGAGAGGAGTTTTTCGCGCATCTGATATTTGATCGGCGCGGGAACGTCGTTGCGTGATCGATTGAAGAGGCCCATGGCGTCGATGCTGCCCGGGCCGTATTCCTCGCGCATCACCTCGGACGAATGAGTGTTGCTCACGCCCTCGGAGTCGGAGGAAGTCGCAGTTCCTACGGCTGTGGCGAGGTCCTCCGGTTGCAGTCGGAGGAGGTGGCTGAAGTCGGAGGAAGTCGCAGTTCCTCCGGTTTCGGCAGGAGGCGGGGCCGCACCCGTAACCGGTGTTATCGAGCTGAGACCTCTTCAGTGCGAGGCTGTAGCTTCCGTCGGATACTGTTACGCCAGTGACTCATGTTGCTCGTGTGACGCGTGTGAATAGAACTCTCGTGGCTGCCGCTGCCGCCATCGGGATGTCGACCGGTGCCGTGGCACTGATCCCGACGGTGATGAACCCGGCCTCATCCGCCGTGGTGCCGACGGTCTCGGATGCCGACGTCGCCGGCATGTTCAACGCCGCCCAAGACGAGTTCGCCCGAGGCAATGCGACCGCCGGCCTGAGCAAACTGCGCACGTTGCTCGCTGCCAACCCTCTCGACACGGACGCCCTCGCCCTGCAGGCTTTCTGGTCTGACTATTGCGACGACAGCCGGGCCACGCAATCTGCGCTCACGTCACTCGACAACCTCGATCGGGCGCTCGCCGATCGGGTCAGGAACTCGATCGCCGCCATCGACAAGGGGGTAGGGATCGGGCCCAACCCGGTGCCGCGGTACTACCCGCAGACCACGGGGATCGTGGTCCTCGGTGCAGGCCTGCGGCCCGACGGGTCGCCGACCGATGAGACGGCCAGCAGGCTCTTCGCGGCCTGGACGCAGGCGATCATGGCGTACGAGTCCCCGATCATCGTCTCGGCGGGCGGCGCACACCACGGCCGGACCGAAGCAGACATCATGCGCAGCTGGCTGGTTGCCCACGCAATCCCCGCCACCCGGATACACCTCGAGACGCGCCCGCAGACCTTGCCGCAGCACGCCTTGCTGACCGCGGAGGCGGTACGCGGATTACGCCTGCGCGAGGTCGTCCTGGTCACCTCGCCCGACGAGATACGGCGTGCGGCGAGCGACTTCTTGATCGCTGGGGTGCCGGTCGTCGGTGCGACCACATCGACCAGGAACCTGGCGACCAACGCGGCTGCGCCGTCCAAGGTGAACCAGAAGTGGATCTATCAGGACGCCACCCAGGTCACAGGGATCCCCGCCGGACGCGGTACGTCGATCGCGCCGCGGGCCTTCATCACGCCGGCAGCCTGATCGGCGACCTTCAGGCTGCGGGCACCGACCGGAAGTGGCTGATGATGCGGCCCTCCGCGTACACATGAAATGCCAGCCCCGGGGGCTGGGTTTCGTTGATCACGTCGGAACCCTCGAACGGCAGATTGAGCGTTGACGACACCCCGGGGGCCAGACACAACGGCCGCCCCGCGAACGCGGTGACCGCACCGGTATGGGCATGTCCGCACAGGAACGCGACGATGTTGGGGTGCTTGTCGACCAGAGCGATGAGCCGTTCCTCACCCGTCTGACGGATGGTGTCCATGAACGGCATCTGCAGCGTGACCGGAGGATGGTGGAACGCCACGAAGACGGGGACGTGCGGGCCCGCGCCGGCGATCTGCGCATCCATCCAGGTGAGTGTCTCGTCGTCGAGGCGCCCCTCGTTCTGGCCGGGAATCGAACTGTCACACATCAGGAACAGGGCGCCCGCGATCATCTGCGAGTGGTTGAGCGGTCCCCGGTCGGGGCTCCCGCGAAGCAACGCGTGCCCGAATTCACCGCGGACGTCGTGGTTGCCGGGCAACACCAGCATCGGCAACGGGGTGATCAGGGTGGCCGCGGCTTCCTCGTACTGGCTCTGCCGACCGTCGTCGGCGATGTCGCCGGTGACCACCAGGGCATCGATACCGGCGGCCCGGCGATTGATGTAGTCCAAGACCGAGGTGACCCGATCACGTCCGCCGGCTGTGCCGTTGAAATGCAGATCGCTGATGTGCGCGACGACGAGCACGTGCTCTCCTTCAAGTCTCATTGGTCCAGCCCGGCGATGCCGTATCTGCTACCTGGCTACGACCGTAACGTTTGGTTCCGCGCAGGTCACAATCTCTGGGCGTCACTCACAGGTCGCCGGGCAACTTGTCCCGGCGGATTCCCCGCCACGACGGGTGACGCAGATGACCTGCAGAGGTCCAGTCCATGAATCTCACATCGGCGACCAACTTCGGCAGGACCCAGACGGCGTCCGAGGCGACCTTGCGATCGAGGGTGTCGAGGAAGGGGGAGGTCTTGCGACGCAGCGGCTCCAACTCGGCCATCAGGGCGTCGAGTTGGCTGTCGCTGAAACCTGTCCCGACGCGGCCCACATAGCGCAGGCCGGTCTCTTCCGGCAGCCCCAGCAGCAGCGACCCGATGCGACTGCCGCGACCCCCTTTGCCCGGCCGCCAGCCACCGATGACCACCTCGATGTCGGTCCAGTTCTTTTGTTTGAGCCACGTCTTCGACCGCCTGCCCTGCTGGTAGGTCGAGTCGCGCCGCTTGGCGACCACGCCTTCCCAACCACGGTCTCGGCTCGTCGCGATGGCGGCCGACCCCGGGCCGTCGAGCAGTGGGGGAAGTTGGACGAGATCGGTGCGGAAGGCTTTGCCGATCTCCTCCAGCAGCCCGCGCCGGTCCTCCCACGTGAGTTTCAGCAGCGACGACCCGTTGAGATACAGGATGTCGAAGAGCATGAACTTCACGTCGACGTCACCGATCTCGCTGCGGCCGGCAAGGCGGGTGAAATTGGTTCGACCCTGTTCGTCGAAGGCCACGACCTCCCCATCGAGTACCACATCGAGCAGTCCGAGGTCGTCGGCGATGGTGCGCAGGGCCGGGAAGTCCTTGGTCATGTCGATGCCGGACCGGGACGTGAGCCGCAGCTTGCCGTCGATGTAGCGCAGCAGGATCCGGTACCCGTCCCACTTGCCCTCGAAGGCCCACTTGTCGCCGGTCAGTTTCTCGATGGATTCGTCGGTGGCCAGCATCGGTCGTGGATCGCGCAGGCTGTCGGGCACGATCGGGCGCGGTTCGTCAGACATCAGGTGCGCCAGCCAGTTCTTGTCGCCGGTTTTGATCAGGGCGTACCTGCCCTGGATCCGCTCCCCGTGCAAACGCACGATGATCTCTTTGTCGCGCCACTTCTCGGTCTCGTAGGTGCCCCGGTCCCAGATTTCGACGTGGCCACCGCCGTACTCGCCTGCGGGGATGTCGCCCTCGAAATTCCCGTAGTCGATCGGATGGTCTTCGGTCTGGACGGCGAGTCGGTTCTTGTCCCCTTCCAGCGGCAGGTTCTTGGGGATGGCCCAGGACACCAGGACGCCGTCGCGTTCGAGCCGGAAGTCGTAGTGCAGCCGGCGGGCATGGTGTTCCTGGATCACGAACATCGGGCCCTCGGCGCGGTCGTCGTCGGTTCTCGAGTCACCGAACGGCTCGGGGGTCTTGTTCTCGTCTCGCTTGCGCCGGTACTCGCCGAGATCCACGACGTCGGTGCCGGCTGCCGTGCTGCGGGGAATCGGCGCCGAACCGCTGGGCGAGACATCCTCCAGACCCGTGAGCAGATCACCGAACTCGTCCAGTCTGGCCGTCATCTCGTCGAACATGATGTGCCGGATCTTCTTGTCATTCAGCTCGTCCCACGCTCGAGGCGCCGCTACGCAGGGTTCGTCCCGGCCCCGCATCGAATACGGGGCGAGCGTGGTCTTGGACGCACTGTTCTGGCTCCAGTCGACGAACACCCGACCGCCCCGGACCGACTTCGTCATCTGCGCGGTCACCAGCTCAGGGCTTTCCGACTGCAACTGGGTGGCGATCTGTTTGGCGACCTTGCGCGCCGAGTCGGCGGAGATCGGGGCGTCGAGCCGGAAGTAGATGTGGATGCCCTTGGAACCGCTCGTCACCGGAAAACTACGTAACCCGATGCCGTCGAGCATCTCCCTGATGCGTAACGCCACCTGCGCGCACTGGTACAGGGTGACGTCGGGCCCGGGGTCGAGGTCGAGGACGACGCGGTCGGTCATTCGGTCCTGTTTGTACGACACGCCCCCGTCGCCTGATCCGAGCGTCCATTGCGGCACATGCAGTTCGAGCGCGGCCTGTTGCGCCAGCCAGACGAGCTCGGCCCGCGACGTCAGCACCGGGTAGACGACGCTGCGGTCGCTGTGTTCGAGTTGCACCCGACCCACCCATTCGGGTGCGTGAGCAGGCAGGTTCTTTTCGAAGAACGGGGTGCTCTGCACGCCGTCGGGCCAGCGTTTGCGGGTCACCGGCCGGTCACGGATGTGCGGCAACATCACGTCGGAGATCTCGCTGTAGTACTCGATGACCTGCGCCTTGATGGTCCCCGTCCGAGGGTAAATCACCTTGTCGAGGTGGGTCACCGCGATGGTGTGCCCGTCGACGTCGAGGCTGTTGCGGCTGGGCATGACACGACTTTTCCCGCGCCAGGGGGCTGCGTCAAATGGCCGATACCTGCACAATGACGATATGCGTTCGATTTGGAAGGGCGATCTCAGCTTTGGCCTGGTCAATGTGCCGGTCAAGGTGTACTCGGCGACCGAGAGTCATGACCGGAAGTCGCATCAGGTCGACTCGAAGGACGGTACGCGGATCCGGTACCGCAAGGTTCGCGAAGGGACGGATGACGAGGTCGAGTTCTCGTCCATCGCCAACGCCTACGAGAGCGAGACCGGCGAGACCGTCGTCCTGACCAAGGACGACCTCTCGGAGTTGCCCGTGCAACGCAGTCCCGAGATCTCGATCACCGACTTCGTGCCGGTCGAGCAGGTCGATCCCATCTACTTCGACAAGCCGTACTACCTCGAGCCCGCGAGTAAATCTCCCAAGGCGTACGCACTGATGCGGGAGGCGCTGCAGGAAACCGATCGGCTGGCGATCGCCACGTTCACACTGCGCAATCGGACCCGGCTGGCTGCGCTACGGGTCGTGGGCAACGTCCTGACCTTGCAGACGCTGCTGTGGCCTGACGAGGTGCGGGAGGCATCGTTCCCTTCGCTCGACGAGTCCCCGGATCTGAAGCCGCAAGAGCTGAAGATGGCGGCCTCGCTCATCGAGTCGATGTCGGGCGATTTCGATCCCGAGCAGTACGAGGACACCTATCAGCTGGAATTGAGCAAACTCATCGAGGCGAAGGCCGAGGGCACCGAAGCGTTCACCGCACCCGAGAAGTCCGACGACGATGACGACGACTCGGAGGTCGCGGACCTGCTGGCAGCGTTGCGCGCGTCGGTGAAGGACAGGGGCGGCTCGGCCTCCGCGGACTCCGACGACGACTCGGACGAGGACGCACCGAAGAAGGCGCCGGCGAAAAAGGCGACGGCGAAGAAGGCCCCTGCCAAGAAGGCGGCAGCCAAGAAAGCACCCGCGAAGAAGGCACCTGCCAAACGCAAAGCAGGCTGAGCGCAACGGTCTCGCGGCCGCGCGTCGGCGTCCTCTGGCAATCTGGACGCATCACACGCAAAGCAGCAGGACCCGATCTCGGTGACGCCGTGGCGCCGCCCGTAACCGCCCGTGCTCGCCGACGGGTCACCGCCATCGAGATCGCCGAGGCCGCGGCCCTGGCCGATGTCGCCGCCGCGATCTGCGTCCTGAGCCGATTCCTGCCGATCGGGGGAGCGGCGTCGCTGGTCGCGTCGGTGCCATACGCGATTCTCGCGGGCAGGCGCAGGCTCCGCGTCAGCATCCTGGCTGCCTTCACGGGCTGGGTCGTCGCATTTCTCTTCGGCGGGGTGACCGCGGCAAATCTCGTCGGCAGCGCCGCCATCTTCGGCACCCTGGTCGGGATCGCCTTCCGCCGCAGCTGGAAGGCGCCGAGAGTCACCGTCTCGGCCTTCTTGTTCCTCGCGGTTCCGTCCGCGGCCATCGCAACGGGATTCATCGCGCTCCTGTCCGACTACCGCGAATTCATGATCACCCAGATCCGCAACGGCTGGCAGGGCACCGAGCGGGTGATGAACAACGCGGGCCTCGAAGCATTCACCGAGGTCGTCGATCCGGCGGTCACCTGGTGCCTTCGGTACTGGTGGATCGCCATCCCGGCAGCCGGTGTCATCGGGGTGACCTTGTCGGCGCTGGCCGTCTACGTGGTGCTCAAGGGCCCGGTGCCCGGGATGATCGCACGGCTGGGAGCGCCTCACGTCGACGAGAAGATCGATGAACACGGACCGGTGGCGCCGCTCCCGCTGCACTTGCGCGGGGTCGGCGTGCAGTACCCGGGGGCGCCGGTACCGGCGATCCACGATGTGACGATGAGTCTCGGAGCCGGCGAGGTCGTGGCGGTGACCGGACCCAACGGGGTCGGGAAATCCACTCTCGCGCGGGTGGTCGCGGGCCGCGCCCCCACGGCAGGCACCGTCGAGCGGCCCGGAGCCGTGGGTCTGGGTGAGCGCGGCGGTACCGCCGTGATCAGCCAGCGGCCGGAGACGCAGGTACTCGGGATGGTCGTCGCCGACGACCTGGCGTGGGGCAATCCCCAGCTGACCGAGGATCAGATGAATGTTCTCCTCGACCGGGTCGGCTTGTCGGGGATGCTGTCGCGAGAGACGACCACGTTGTCCGGTGGTCAGCTGCAGCGTCTCGCGATCGCCGCCGCACTGTCGCGGGAGCCGGCCGTGCTCATCAGCGACGAGTCGACAGCGATGGTCGACCAGGAGGGTCGCCGCGCGGTCATCGGGGTGTTTCGCGAGCTCGCGGACAGCGGCGACACCGCGGTCCTGCAGATCACCCACGATGTGGGCGAAGCGGCTCTCGCCGATCGCGAGGTCGTGCTCGACTCGAGCCACCGCGACGCCGGGGCCGAGTTGCTCAGTCCCAGCAGGGGCATCGGGCACATCCCGGGCGCGCACGTCGGCCTCTACGACGTCGGCTATGCCCACGACGCCGGCACCCCGTGGCACAACCAGATCTTCAGTGGTCTCAACCTGCAGATCACCGCCGGTTCGGCGGTGCTGATCACCGGACCCAACGGTGCCGGGAAGTCGACGCTCGCACGGGTTCTCACCGGACTCCAACCACCGACCAGCGGGTCGGTGCTGGTGGACGGGGCGCCGGTACGCAACGGTCGCAAGCACGCGCTGCTCGGGTTCCAGTACTCCCGTCTGCAACTGGTCCGGTCGAAGGTGCGCTCCGACATCCGCGACGCTGCGGGCGTCGACGACACCGCCGTGAACGTCGCCCTGATCGAACTCGGTCTCAATCCCGCCGTACTCGGCGACGCCCTTGTCGACCAACTGTCGGTGGGGCAGCAACGCCGGGTGGCGCTGGCCGGTCTGTTGGCCTGCCGGCCGCGGCTGCTGGTGCTCGACGAGCCGCTGGCCGGTCTGGACACACCGGCTCGGGCGGCGATGGTGCGAGCCCTGTCCCGGGTCAAGGCTTCCGGCACCACGCTCATCGTGATCTCGCATGACGTCGGGGAGCTCGCCGGACTCGTGGACCGGACCATCGTCGTGGACAAGGGGACCATCGACGGGCAGCCGGTGGCTGCGGCCCCGGACCCGTCGACGCTGAAATCGACCGCGAACTTGGCGAGCGTCGTGCGGACCCTTCCGAACGCATCGCCGGCCCGTGGATGGTGGGTCGGCACCAAGCTGTTGATGCTGGCCTCGATCGCGGTGATGTTCGCGCTCGAGCCGACCTGGCTCAGTGTCGCCGTGGGGGTGGGGATCGCGACCGGCTGGACCCTGCTGGGCAAGGTGCCGCGCGCCGCCGTCCCGAGGCTCCCTCTGTGGCTGATCTGGATCACCCTGTTCGGCGGTCTGATCACCGCGCTCGGCGGGGCCGATCCGTACGTCACCGTGGCGGGGGTCGAATTGGGGCTGGGCGGTGCCTCCTACTGGGGCATCCTGATATCGATGACCGTGCTGTCTCTGTACTGTGCGTTGCTGTTCTGTTGGACCACACCCATGGTCGAGATTCCTTCATTCGCACAACGACTGGTGGACTGGTCGGCGCGGGTGGGGATCCCGGCCCAGTCGGCCGCAGTATCGGTCGCGCTCGCGCTGCGACTGTGCCCCTTCCTGATCAGCGACTTCCGCACGTTGCTGCACACCATCGCCCAGCGCAAACCGGAGCACAAGCAGAGTGTCAACGAACGCATCAACGGCTGGGCCGCCTGTCTGCCGGTCGTCTGTTCGCTGGCGGTGCAGAACGGTCGTGAGCTCGCTGCGGCCATCGAGGCCAGGGGTGGAATCGGATCGGTGGCACGCATCGACCGGAGTCCGAGATTTATCGACCTCATCGTGCTTATCGTGGTGCTCGGGTCGGTCGGCGCGGTGATCACCCTGGGCTGACAGTGGTCCGGTGTGGCCGTGCCCCGACCGATGCCGACCACCTGGGAGCTCTCGTATGACCGCATCATCAGCGCACGATCGTTCAGCGCACGACCATGTCGGGGCGGACGTTCCCGAACCGGACGCCCTCGTCACCGATGTCCTGATCATCGGGGCAGGCATCTCCGGTATCGGTGCCGCCTACCGGATCAAACAGCGGAACCCAGGCCTGAGCTACACCATTCTCGAGCGACGCAGCCGGATCGGTGGCACCTGGGATCTGTTCCGCTATCCGGGCATCCGGTCGGACAGCGACATCTTCACGCTGAGCTATCCCTTCGAGCCGTGGACGCGGCCCGAATCGATCGCCGACGGGGGCGACATCAGGGACTACCTGACAGAGACCGCACGCAAACACGAGATCGATCGCCACATCACCTTCGACACCCGGGTTCTCTCCGCCGACTGGGATTCGAGCACGGACACCTGGACGGTGCGGGCGGAACAAGATGGTGTCCCGCTCACCTACAGTTGCCGATTCCTGTTCTTCGGCACCGGCTACTACAACTACGACGACGGCTACACCCCTGACATCGCCGGGATGGATCAGTTCGAAGGTCGTATCGTCCACCCCCAGTTCTGGCCGGAGGATCTCGAATACGCCGGTAAACAAGTGGTGGTCATCGGCAGCGGCGCGACTGCGATCACCTTGATCCCGTCACTGGCCGCAGCTGCCGCCCGGGTGACCATGTTGCAGCGATCGCCGGCGTACATCGGCTCGATCAGGAGGCAGACACCTACGGTCGCATTCATTCGGAAGATACTGCCCCGCAAGGTGTCTCATGCCATCATCCGGTGGCGGAACATCGCCGTCATCGTGCTCTCCTACGCGGCCGCCCGCAAGCTGCCGGGTGCGATCAAAAAGTACCTACGGAAGGTCGCGGTCACCAACCTGCCGGCCGGGTATGACGTGGACACCCACTTCAAGCCCACTTACCAGCCCTGGGATCAACGGGTGTGCGCCGTTCCTGACGCGGATATCTACAAGGCGATCACCCAGGGGAGTGCGGCGGTGGTCACCGACCGGATCTCCGGGTTCGACGAGTCCGGCATCTTGCTCGAGTCGGGCGGCCGGCTCGATGCCGACATCGTCGTCACCGCCACCGGGTTGCAACTGCAGTCCCTCGGCGGGGTGTCGGTGAGCGTCGACGGCGCCGACGTGAAACCCAGCGATCGATTTGTTTACAAGGCACATCTTCTCGAGGACGTACCCAATCTCGCCTGGTGCGTCGGTTACACCAACGCCTCCTGGACGATGCGTTCGGACATGACCGCGCAGGCGGTCGCAAAGCTGTTGGCGTACATGGGCGAAAAGGGCTACACGCACTGCTATCCGCATCTCGGTGACCAGGTCATGGCGCAGAAGCCGGCTTTTGACCTGCAGGCCGGTTATGTGCAGCGCAACCCGCACGCGCTGCCGAAATCAGGGACCAAGCGGCCGTGGAACGTCCGCCACAACTTCGTGCTCGACTACCTCGATCACCGCTTCGACCGGATCGAGGAGTCGATGGTGTTCGGCACCGCCGGAAGTCCTGATGAGTTCGGCGCAGTGGCGAAAAGCGGTGCTGCCCAGCTATAGGCTCGCCACATGAAGTTCTACGTACTGTGTGGACTGTTGGGCGTGGCCGGTGTCCTCACGTTCGCTGCCGCGGTCAACGAAGACACCACCTGGTGGTTCGCGGTCGCGATGGTGGTGATCGTGTCGGTTGTCGCGATCCATGATGTCGTGCAGAAGAAGCATGCGATCCTCCGCAACTATCCGGTGCTGGGACATATGCGGTTCCTGCTGGAATCCATTCGGCCGGAGCTGCAGCAGTACTTCATCGAGCGCAATTACGATGGCAGACCGTACGATCGCAACGTCCGCTCGCTGATCTACCAGCGGTCCAAAGGATTACATGCCGAGCAGGCCTTCGGCACTGAGCGGGAGATCACCGAACCCGGGTACGACTACCTGCTGCATTCGATGGCGCCGGTCAAGATCGGGGCCGCGGTTCCGACCGTCCGGATCGGAGGTCCGCAGTGCAGTGCGCCGTTCGATGCGTCGTTGTTCAACATTTCGTCCATGAGCTTCGGTGCTCTGTCGGCCAACGCGGTGCGCGCCATGAACAAGGGTGCGGCACTCGGTGGATTCCTGCACGAGACCGGCGAAGGCGGAATCACCGCACATCACCTCGAATACGGTGCGCCGCTGGTCTGGGAGATCGGGTCAGGGTATTTCGGCTGCCGTGACCGGGACGGGCACTTCGACCCGGAGCTGTTCGCGCAGAAGGCATCTCATCCGAATGTGAAGATGATCCTGATCAAGCTCAGCCAGGGTGCGAAACCCGGGCTCGGTGGAGTTTTGCCCGGTGCCAAGGTGACCGCCGCGATCGCCGAGGCGCGGGGTGTGCCGCCCGGTGTCACGGTGATCAGCCCGCCGGCCCACAGTGCGTTCTCCAGCCCGATCGAGCTGATGCACTTCGTCGGAACGTTGCGGCGACTGAGCGGAGGTAAGCCGGTCGGCTTCAAACTCTGTGTCGGGACCCGCACCGACCTACTCGCCCTGTGCAAGGCGATGTTGCAGACCGGTGTCTTGCCGGACTTCATCACGGTCGACGGGGCAGAAGGAGGCACGGGCGCAGCGCCTCCCGAGTTCTCCGATCATGTCGGTACACCCTTGAAACTGGGTCTGATGATGATGCACAACGCGCTGGTGGGGTCGGGCCTGCGCGGCGCCATCAAGATCGGCGCGGCGGGAAAGGTCGCCAGCGGTACCGACATCGTCAAGACTCTGGCGCTGGGCGCCGACTTCACCAATGCTGCGCGCGCCATGATGATGGCGGTCGGCTGCATCCAGGCGCAGAGCTGTCACACCAACCGCTGCCCGGTCGGAGTTGCCACGCAGGACCCGCGACGCGCGCGAGCCCTGAATGTGCAGGACAAGGGTGACCGGGTCCTCAATTACCAACAGGGCACGGTCGAGTCCGCCATGCAGGTACTGGCCGCCATGGGGCTGAGCAGCTTTGAGGATCTGGGTCCTGCGCTGGTCATGCGCAGGGTCGGACATTCGTCGGCCGAGTCGTTCGAGGACCTCTTCGAATGGCTCGATGAGGGTGAACTGGTTCGCGGATCGCAGCGCCGGGAGTGGAATCGGGACTGGGAACGAGCGGATCCGACGACGTTCGCGGTACCGAAAGTGCGCACCGCCTAGCTCATCCGACCCCCTGGTCACACCCGTTACTCACATCCGGCTTCGCTTGTGATGTCGATCTCGGGATCGTTTGCTGGGCCGTCCAGCGGGTACGCCTTTCTCGAACGCTCCATATCGACCCCATCCCAACCGAAGGAGACTGATATGAGCATGTCCACGAGCACTTTGCGCAACCAGTTGCGCACCCTGTTGACCCTGACCAACACCGAGGTCCAGGTGGCCGAGACCCGCATCGCCCAGGCCCGCACGGAGGCTGTTCGTAAGGAACTGTCCGAGAACGCGGCCAACGGTCGTATCCGCGCGGTGGCCATCGAGAAGGCCATCCGTGACCTGGGTGGGCTGCCCGATGCCCTGCGCCCCGTCCTCGGCCGGCTCGCCGCCACCGTGAAGGCGCTCGCCGAGCAGGCACAGCCCCTCGATGAGGCGCTGCTGGGTGACCTCGCACTCGAGCACCAGTTGCTCGACCGGTCGATCTACGTGAAGGCGCTGGCCACCGCGGAGAACGAGCCCGGCGTCGTTGCGTTGGCAGAACGATTGATCACCGCCCATCAGGCGACCGTCGACTGGCTGACCATCGTCCTCGCGGAAGAGGCGATCGGTGGACCCGTCGCTCTGCGACGCGGACCGTTGCAGGCTGCGAGCGGCGCGGCATTGCGTGTCGCCGGCATCCCCGCGACCCTCACCGCACGTGGCGTCGATCGCGCGGTCGACGTCCTGCGTAACGCCCCGGCGCGACTCGGCGGGTTCGTCGACAAGACCGAGGAGGCGGGCGAGGCAGTCGCGGCACTGGCGACCGACGCCCGCGACAAGGCCGTCAAGCGTGTGAGCGACGCCGGTGACGCGGTGGTCGAGCGCGCATCGGATGCGGGCAAGACGGCGAGCAAGACCGCCAAGGCCACTCGCGACGCAGCACTGGATGCCGCCGAGGACACCGCTCGCGCACAGGGCGCGACCGGCGCCGCCGACGCGATCCACGCGGTTCGCGACGCGACCGGCATCCTCGACCCCGAAGATCTGCCGATCGACGACTACGACTCACTCAACGTGAACTCGGTTGTCGCAGCGGTGAAGAAGCTGGATGAGCCCTCCGAGATCCGCACCGTGATCGCGTACGAAGAGGCTCACAAGGCGCGTGCCGGCGTCATCTCGGCAGCCCAGACCCGCCTTGCCGCGATCGCAGAAGAAATCGTCGGCGTGAACTGATCTGATCGGTCGATCACGCTGGACCTACGCCCGCCGTCACCGCAATCCGGTGGCGGCGGGCTTGCTTGTGCCACCCGGTTGTGGTGGCTTCTGGCGAGCGTTTCCGCAGGTGGGTGTCGCCAGAAGGCACCAAGATCGGGGAAATGAGTGGCCCCGGGAGGAGCCCGTGGGGCACAGTTGATCGGTGACCGCACCCTCCGCACTGCCCCGGGCGCTGAAGCCGTTTCGGCATCAGCAGTACCGGTTGCTGTGCATGGGACTGGTGCTCGCGATGTTCGCGGACGGTATCTGGACCGTCGGCGTCGTCTGGCAGGTCATCGGGATGGGCGGTGGGCCCGGTCAGCTCTCACTCGTGACGGCCGTGGCGGCGATCGGCATGGTCGCCTCGACACTCCTCGGCGGCGTGCTCGCGGACCGGATGTCGCAGCGCACGATCCTGATCGCATTGGAGGCCGCCAAGCTGGTTGCGATCGGCGGGGTCGGGTTGCTCGCGCTGACGGATTCGATCGCGTTGTGGCACCTCGTCCTGGTGTCGTTGGTGGGTGGCATCACCACCGGTATCTACTATCCGACGTATTCGGCGTTGCTACCGACGCTGGTACCTCGCGATGAATTGATGGCCGCCAACGGTATCGAAGGTACGTTGCGTCCCACGATCTTTCAGGCCGCCGGTCCAGCCGTCGCCGGGGGACTGATCGCGATGTCGTCGCCCGCGGTTGCGATCATCGGATCGGCCGTGGCGTCCGCACTCTCGGGGATCCTGTATCTGCTGATGCGGCCGACGCCGTCGCGCACCGAGTCCCGACCCAAGGCCGAACTCGTGCGCGGAACGATCAACGACATCGCCGAGGGATTCGTCTACATGTGGCGGACCCCGTGGCTGCTGGCCACCTTGCTGTTCGCGATGGTGCTGGTCTTGTTGGTGATGGGGCCGTTGGAGGTACTCATCCCGTTCGCCCTCAAGGACAGGGCAGGCGGCGACGCCGGATCGCACGCGATGGTGTTGGCCGCCTTCGGAATCGGGGGCGCGGCCGGCTCTCTCGTGCTGGCGTCCATGCAGATGCCCCGGCGGTACCTCACGGTCATGTTCGTGATCTGGGGCCTGTCGTCGTTGCCGCTGGTGGTCATGGGTCTGACCGACCAGGTGTGGGTGTTCGTCGTCGCGGGCTTCGTCTTGGGGTTCGCGTTCGACGGACCGATGGTCATCTGGGGAACATTGCTGCAGCGCCGAGTGCCGCTGCACATGCTCGGCCGGGTATCGAGCCTCGACTTCTTCGTGTCGGTGGCACTGATGCCGGTGTCGATGGCGATCGCGGCACCCATCAGTCAATGGATCGGATTGACAGCGACATTTGTCATCGCGGGAATCGTGCCCGTGCCCATTGCCGCGATCGCCTACTTCTGGGCGAAGTTGAGTGCCGACGAGATCGCCCACCCGCTCCGTGACGAGCCGATCATCGAGGTGATCGCCACGCCGGTGGTCCTAGTAAAGAACCTCACCGGCGGCAGTTTGGACCAGATCGGTCAGGTCGTTGATGATCGGTGACTCCAATTTCCAGTATTGCCAGAACAACTGGACGTCCACGTGCCGACTGCCGAGAGTCTTGACCGTGCCGGCGTCGAGCGCGGGCTGAATTTGCGACGCCGGCACCGCACCCCAGCCCACACCGAGTTCGACCGCGCGGTGATACTCGGCCGACGCAGGAACGTAGGTGGTCGGCGGATCGACGTGGCGCCGGGTCAAACGCCCGAGTAGATCGAACTGGATGGTGTCCTTGCGGTCGAAGGCGACCATCGGCGCCCGGCCGAGGTCAGAGGCCCGCAGTCCGTCGGGTAGCCACGTCTCGATGAACTCGACGCTCGCCACCGGTAGATAGCGCATGGCGCCGATCGGCAGCACGGAGCACCCTCGCACCGGTCGCGGATCGGAGGTGACCGCACCTACGGCCTGTCCGGCCCGAAGGAAGCCGGTGGAGTGGCTCTCGTCGTCTCGGAGGATCTCTACGGCGACGGGATGACGACGCTGGATCTCGGCGACCACCGGAAGCAGCCAGATCGACATCGAGTCGGCATTGGTCGCGATCGGCAGGTGCATCCGAGGAGTGTCCCGCGAATCCTCGTGGTGCGTCTCGGGTTTCCCCGTGAGATCGGCCGCGGCCTCGAGCCGGAGGAGATCCCACTGGGCCGCGAGTCTGAGCAGGACCTCGCCGTCGGGAGTGGCTCTGGCGGGCTTCGTGCGCTGCACCAGGACTCGTCCGACCGCCGCCTCCAGGGCCTTCATCCGTTGACTCACGGCCGACGGCGTCACATGCAGTGTTTCGGCTGCGGCGTCGAATGTCCCTTCGCGCACCACCGCGGCAAGTGTCTGTAAGCCCTCACTACTGATGTCCATCATGAATGATTCTAATGGTTCGTGAAAATCATTCGCTGGATTGACACCTGTTGTCGGTCATAGCGTGTGTCGGGTGACCTACTTCGTCCCCGCCCTCGCGGGTCTGCTCACCGGCGCCGGACTCATCATCGCCATCGGTGCCCAAAACGTCTTCGTGTTGCGGCAAGGCATCCGACGCGAACACGTCATGGCGGTGGTGGCCGTGTGCACCGCGTCCGACATCGTGTTGATACTCGGCGGTGTTGCCGGTCTCGGGGCGCTGGTGACGGCATTTCCCGAGGTGGTCGATATCGCCACGATCGCCGGTGGTGGGTATTTGCTGATCTTGGCGGCCATGGCGGCGCGAAGGGTGGTCCGACCCGTCTCCATGGACACGGCAGGTGGTGTGGTCGCTGTCAGTCGCTGGGCGGCGATCGGTACCGCTGTGGCCCTGACCTGGCTCAATCCGCACGTCTACCTCGACACCCTCATCACCCTCGGGGCGATTGCGAACAGTCACGGTCCGCAGGAGAAGTGGGTGTTCGCTGCCGGCGCCTGTGTGGCGTCGCTGCTGTGGTTCGCCGCGCTCGGGTTCGGATCGGCTCGGCTGGCCCCGTTGTTCGCAAAGCAGCGGGCCTGGCAGATGCTCGATGCGCTGGTCGCCGTTGTCATGGGTGCACTGGGTGCCGGCCTGATCCTCAGTGCCGTGTTCTGACGCGGACCTTGGTTCCCCGCATATTTCTGACTACTGTTGTTCTCAGAGTTTCCCCGGCAGTGAGGTAGAGATGAACAACGACAAGGCCGTCGCAACGTTTTTCGAGTTGAAAGAAAGCCAGGCGATCAGCGAGCCCGCCGACCTGGATGAGCTGTGGGCGGCGCTCGAGCCGATCGGTCGCGACTTCATGCTCGGAGCGTGGTCTGGTGGCGAGCTTCCCAGCGGGCATGCGATGGACGGCCAGTTGAAGCAGGTCAACTGGCACGGTAAGACGTTCGACGCCTATCACGACGTGAAGCCGCTGGTCTGCCGAGACGACGAGGGAAACCTGTACTCCAACAAGGAACTGGGCAAAGGCGAGGCCAGCCTGTGGGCGGTCGAGTTTCGCGGCGAGACCACCGCGGCCATGGTTTACGACGGCCAGCCTGTCATCGACCACTTCAAGAAGGTCGACGACACACATGTCATGGGCATCATGAACGGCAAGACCTCACTGGTGCGCGACAAGCACTTCTACTTCTATCTCGAACGCGAGTGACCCGATCTCCCACCGTGGCGCGGGCGGCGGTCCTCGGTGAGGTGGGCGCTGCCCCCGCCCTGCGGGACGTGCAGATCCGTGAACCGATCGGCGATGAGATTCTCGTCAAGATCCATGCCGCCGGCATCTGTCACACCGACATCTCGCTGGCCGCGCGGTGGCCGGAGCGGCGGATGCCGATGGTCTTCGGGCACGAGGGCGCCGGAGTGGTCGAGGCGGTGGGGCCGGCCGGCTCGATGCGGGTGGGGACCCGAGTCGCGTTGACATTCAACAGCTGCGGTCGATGTGATGGTTGTGAAGGCGGCGAGCCCGCCTACTGCAGACATTCGACGGCGCTGAACATGCGGGGTGACCGCGGCGTGGAGTCGGGGTCGATCGTCGATCGGCAGGGCGCCGTCAACGGCGACTTCTTCGGACAATCCAGTTTCTCGACGCATGCGCTCACCCACGAACGCAATACGGTACCCATCGGCGATTCGATCGACTTCGCGCTCGCTGCGCCGCTTGGTTGCAGTGTGCAAACCGGTGTCGGCGCCGTTCTCAACGCGCTGCGTCCGGTGCCGGGCCAGAGCATGGTCGTCTTCGGGGCCGGCGCGGTGGGTCTGTCAGCCGTGATGGGTGCGAGGATCGCGGGCTGTCGAACGATCGTCGCGGTCGATCCGGTCGCCGAACGCCGTTCCATCGCAGTTGCTCTCGGCGCCACGCACACCGTGGACCCGCTGGCCACAGATGTACTTCCCATGCTGGCGGAGTACACGAAGGGCGGCGCCGACCACGGTGTGGACACCACGGCGATACCGGCGGTGTTGGCGGACGCCATCACGGCCTTACGGCCGCGCGGACAGCTGGGCATCGTCGGCCTCGGGGCACCGACCGCCGCGCTCCCGGTGGGGCTGATCATGGGTAAGGGTTTACGGATCCGGGGTGTCGTCGAGGGTGACAGTGTGCCGATGACATTCATCCCGGACCTGATCGATTTCCATCTACGTGGCGACCTCCCTCTCGAAAAGCTGATCACGCGATACGACTTCAACGAATTCGACAAGGCTTGGGCTGCGGCGCAATCGGGATCTGCGGTCAAGCCGGTCCTGACCTTCTGACCCGTTGACCGTGCCCGCTGAACGTTGACCGTGCCCGCTGAACGCTGAACGCTGACCGTGCCGATCCGAAGTCGGAGGAAGTTGCAGTTCCTCCGGTCGTGGTCAGGTCCTCCGTTGGAGTAGGAGGATGTGGCTGAAGTCGGAGGAAGTGTCAGGTGGCGTGAGAACTGTCTGGTGTGACTTCTTGGCCATCCGCCGTCGAGTTGATGCAGACGACTGTCAGGCCGAGTCGGTGGCCCCCAAGGCATAGCGTCCGGGGGTATGGCCGTATTCGCGGGCGAACGCGGTGACAAACGCAGGCACGCTCGAGTATCCGACGCGATGTGCCACTTCGGTCACCGATTTGGTCTCGAGTAGGACGACAGCTGCGTCCAGGCGAATCCGGTTGCGCCACTGCGAATACGACATACCGAACTCGCGGACGAAGTCTCGCTGCAAGGTCTTGGTGCTCGTGTGCAACCGGGCCGCCCACTCTTCGAGTCGAGTGGGGTCGGCGGGGTCGTGCAGAAGGGTTCGGGCGATGGTTTGGGCGAACCCCGTGGTGCGTGAGGACGAGGGTGTCCCGATGGGGTCACGGCCGACGAAATCGCGGTGGGTGGCACCGAGACCCGCCATGATCGTCATCCGAGCCGCCAGTGCCTCGGCCTCATCTTGACCCGGTCGGGCGATCTGCTCGATGAGGTTGCGCGACTGCTGATCCGCCGACACCGCGGCCACCCGCAACGACCGGAGGCTCAGTGGTACTTCGCGCAGGCAGATGCGGTAGATGATCTGCTTCCGCGAGGCGAAGACCTCGTGGGTCACTCCGCGTCGCACCCACAGTGCCTCGGTGGTGCCGATGAACTCGGTTCTGTTGGCGTGGCGCACCGACAACATCCCATCCGGGGTCCAGTACAGCTGGTGCACGAAGTCGCTGCGGGATTCCGGGATCTCCAGGGCGCCGCCTGAGCCGTACTTGAGGATCAAGATCCCGGTCGGCGGACCAAGGCCGTATCCGTACTCCTCGACCCACAGTGGATCGGCGCCGGCTCCGAAGGGGCCGGCAGGTCCGGATTTGTCGAAGTGTCCTCCGAGCGTCACAGAGTGTCCTCCCGACGAAGCCGCTGCAGTCGTTGGTAAGGCTAGCCTCAGCTAGAAAGCTCGACGCGCCGGGGTTGCGTCGTAGATCCGCATAATTGAGGAAAGAAGTTCATCGTGCTTGCTCGTCCCATCGGGTTTCGCCTGGCTGCGGCTGCGGCCACGCTCGGCCTTGCTCTGTCCGCCGCGGCCTGCGGCAGTGATTCCGACAGCGTTTCCGCATCCGAATCGATCAGTAGTGAGACACGGGTATTCGCCGCCGACAACGGAGACATCGAGATCCCGGTGGCCCCGCAGCGGATCGTGGCGACCGGCTACGCGGTACCGCCGCTGATCGAGTCGGATGCACCACTGGTCGGCATCTCCGAATGGAAGCGCGGGATCCCGTTGATGACACCGGAAGATCTGGCGGAGTACGAGTCGCTCGAGAAGATCGCCGGCGACATGTCGGCTGCCGACACCAATTACGAGGCCATCGCGAGGGTCGACCCCGACCTCATCGTCATCGGGGTGCCGCAACCGGCGATGGTCGACCTCGACCTGGGCGCGCTCGAAGCGATCGCACCGGTCGTCGCCATCGGGCCGACCAATCCCGCGGCCTGGAGCGAGCTGACCGAGCGCCAACTCGATGCCGTGGGCCAACTCGACTCCTATGAGGCGAACAAGGCGACCTATGACGAAAAGGCCGCCGGCATCAAAGAAAAGTACGCGGGCGTCCTCGGATCGCTGGAGTTCGGACACCTGGGTGCGTACGGCGAATCGGCGGCGGGCAATTTCCAGCGGGAGTTCGCCGGGTCGTGGGGCACCAACATTGCGCAGGACGTCGGGGTGAACTACTACGGCGAGGTCAAGGAGAAGTTGGGTGGGTCGCAGGACAGCTCCGAGTACCCGGCCATCGAGAACATCCCGGAGAGCTTCGCCGACGCCGACGTGATCACGTACACCGTCGAGCCCGACGGATCGGTCGGACCCGAGGTCCAGTACGTGCTCGATTCGGAGTTGTTCAAGACGTTGCCTGCCGTCCGGGCCGGCAAGGTCTACGGCCTCCGGTACACCGAGGCAGCCACCTACACGTCTGCGTTGCAGACACTGGATGCGATCGACGAGGCGCTGGCACCGTTGCTGACCGAATCGGCCGGACCGAGCAGCTCGGCTCCCGCATCCTCGGCCCCCAGCGGGTCGTGAAGATCACCCGAGACGATCCACGGAGCCGGGTCGCCGCCCACCATCAATCGGGCGACGGCACGGCTCGGATCGGTTATCCGATCGGGGTGCGCGCAGTCGCGGTCGTGCGCCGTGAGCTTGTCTCGCCGCGGATGATCAGGCTCACGCTCGCAGGACCGGAGCTGAAGGGGTTTCACACGTACCAGGCCGACGATCACGTGATGATCGTCTTCCCCGATGACGACGGCGCTGTCCGGGCGCCGGTTCCGAATGAGAAGCAAGAGCTGGATTGGCCGCGGCCGTTACCGCTCGGGCGCAAGTACACGATCCGGCGATACGATCCGGAGCTACTCGAACTTGTTCTCGACTTCGTCCTCCACGAGGGCGGAGTGGCGTCGACGTGGGCAGTGGACGCGCAGCCAGGCGACACCGTCGTGATCGCAGGTCCACCCGGGGCCCACGCATTCGCGCACAACTTCGACCACTATGTGTTCGCCGTCGACGCAACAGCACTACCTGCGGTGGCCCGATGGTTGGATGAGTCCCCGTCCGAAGTGTCCGCCGACGTCATCGTCGAGGTGTCGCACGAGGACGAGACGCAGTACCCGCTGGCCGAGCGTGACCGGGTGCGGGTGCAATGGCTTGTCCGACCAGCCGACCGTTCGATGTTGGCCGACGCAGTGGACGCGCTCGACCTCCCGCCCGGCCGCGTCTTCCTGTTCGGGGCCGGAGAGGCCGACGACATCCGACCCCTACGTCGCCGCGGAACCGACCGGTTGGTCACGGGTTACTGGAAGCGTGGCTCAGCCGATCACGACGGCGATTAGAAACACCCATCTTGGTGGGTTCTGGCGAGCCCGACCTGGGCTTTCCGTCGCCGAAACCCACCAAGATCGGGCTAGTCGGCGATCTTGACCAGAGCTTTTCCGAAGTTTCGGCCGGCGAGAAGTCCGCGGAACGCGTCGAGGACGTTGTCGAAGCCTTCGGTGACGTCTTCGCGGTACTTCAGCGACCCGTCAGCGACCCAGCCTGATGCCTCGTCGAGGAACGCAGGCATCTGCTCGCCTGCGAACTCGGTCTGGATGAAGCCCCGAATGGTCAGGCTCTTGATCAGCACCGTGTTCATCAGCTGCCCGGTCCGGTCGGGGCCGTCGGGCAGCGACGTGAGGTTGTAGTTGGCAACCAGTCCGCAGACGGGGATGCGGCCATAGAGGTTCATCCGGCGAATCACCTGGTCGAAGACGTTGCCTCCGACATTCTCGAAGTACACGTCGATGCCGTCGGGGGTCGCCGCCTTGAGCTGCTCTGCGAAGTCGTCGGCGCGGTGGTCGACTGCGGCGTCGAAGCCGAGTTCTTCGGTGAGGTACTTGACCTTGTCGGGTCCACCGGCGATACCGACTGCTCGAGCACCCTTGATCTTCGCGATCTGGCCGACAGCAGAGCCCACCGGACCGGCCGCGGCGGCGACCACGACGGTCTCGCCGGGCTGTGGGTTGCCGATGGTGAGCAGACCGGAGTAGGCGGTGAAGCCGGGCATCCCCAGCACACCGAGCGCCGTCGAGGCAGGCACTGTGTCGGTGTCGAGCTTGCGTAGATACTTGGCCTTCTCGACCGAGTGTGTCTGCCAACCGCCGTAGCCGAGGACGATGTCGCCTTCGGCGAAGTCGTCGACAGTCGACTGCAGGACTCGTGAGACAGTCGCTCCGACCATGGTGTCGCCGATCTCCACCGGCGCAGCGTACGACTTGGCGGCGCTCATGCGACCGCGCATGTACGGATCGAGCGAGAGGTACAGCGTTTGCAAGACCACCTCTCCGGATGAGGGCTCTGGAAGTGCCACCTCCTCGAACCGGAAATCTGAGTCCTTCGGTTCACCGTGGGGGCGTTCGGCGAGCACTATCCGGGTGGTGTTGGTCATGCTTCTCCTCATCTCGACATCTGGTTTCCGTTGGTGCAACACGGTGGACCGGAGCTGATGTTCCTCACCGTAGGCGAATGTGAGGTACCTCAAGTCGTTGTTCGGCGAACAGGGGATCGATAGTGTAGATCGATGAGCGACGTCACCCCACCAGTACCTTCACCCGGTCGTGCCCGTCAGAACCAGATCTACACCGACGGGGTTTTCGGACGAAAGCCCAAGGTGCCGACAAACTTTGAGGCGCTGGAGCGTGCCGCACGGCGTAAGATGTCGGCAAAGGCCTGGGCCTATGTGGCTGGTGGGGCCGGCGATGGCGGCACGATGCGGTCAAATCGGACGGCGCTCGAGCGCTGGGCGATCGTCCCACGGATGCTCCGGGACGTGTCCGAGCGGAGTCTGGAGACCGAACTGTTCGGGCAACGTCTTCCCGCGCCGGTGTTGTTCTCGCCGGTGGGTGCCGGTGCTCTTGCCTACCCTGACGCGGACATCCACATCGGCAGGGCAGCAGCACAACTCGGGATCCCATACATCTTCTCGAGCCAGGGTAGCGCGTCGATGGAAGACACTGCCGCGGCGATGGACGAGGTCACCCCCGGTGCGCCGAGGTGGTATCAACTGTATTGGTCGACGGACGAGGACCTGGTCGACAGCTTCTTGCAGCGCGCCGAAAAGTCCGGCGCTGCAGCAATAGTGGTCACTCTTGACACCACCATGCTCGGGTGGCGACCCCAGGATCTGAATCTCGGGTCGCTGCCCTTCGCGCAGGGGCTGGGTATCAATCAGTACACCTCGGATGAACGGTTCATCTCGATCGTCCGCGATCGGATCGCCGCGGCGCTGCCACGGGAAAAACCTGCGATCACCGTGGGCGCGGTCAAGTCGCTGATCTCCATGGCTCGTCATGCACCGGGAAGTGCTGTGCGCAATCTCGTTTCACCGGTGCCGCGAGAATCGGTGCAGACGTTTCTGGAAATCTATTCGAGGCCGTCGTTGAACTGGACGGACATTGCCGGACTACGCGATCGGACATCGCTGCCGATCGTGCTCAAGGGCATTCTGCATCCCGATGATGCGCTGCAGGCGGTGGACCACGGCGTCGACGGAATTCTCGTCTCCAACCACGGAGGCAGGCAGGTCGACGGTGCGATCAGTTCCATCGATGCTCTTGTCGACGTCGCAAAGGCTGTCGACGGGAGGTCGAAAGTGCTGCTGGACTCCGGGATTCGCGGCGGCGCGGACGTCTTCAAGGCGCTCGCGCTCGGTGCCGACGCGGTGTGTGTCGGCCGGCCGCACATGTACGGATTGGCGCTCGACGGTGCCGACGGTGCACGGGACGTGGTCGCCAACATCATCGCCGAACTCGACCTCACGCTCGGGCTGTCCGGGCACACCAGTACGGCTGATCTCACGCCTGCCGCGCTGAAGAAGGTTACCTGACTTCGGTTAACCGAAGTCAGAGGGTACCGTGGAGTCGACGCCCGGGATCGACCGATCTCGGCGCGGTTCGATGGGAGACACAATGGTCACGCTGAACAACGCCACCGTCCTGGTCACCGGCGCCAACGGCGGGCTCGGTACCGAGTTCGTCACGCAGGCGCTCGCACGCGGTGCGCGCAAGGTGTACGCGGCGGCCCGCACGCCGAAGGACTGGGACGACGACCGGGTCGTGCCGATCCGTTTGGACGTCACGGATGCCGCGTCGATCGAAGCCGCGGCAACATCGGCTGCCGACGTCGACATCGTGATCAACAATGCAGGTCAGACGACTGCCGGCCGGCTAGTCGATCAGCCGGTCGGCGAACTGAAAGCGTTGATGGACACCAACCTCTACGGGCCGATCGCGGTGACCAAGGCCTTTGCCCCGGTCCTCGCAGCGAACGGCGGCGGCGCTGTCATCAACGTCCACTCGGTGCTGAGCTGGATCGGTATCGGTAGCTCGTACAGCGTGTCGAAGGCCGCACTGTGGATGGCGACCAACGTGTTGCGTCTCGAGTTGGCGCCGCAGGGGACCCAGGTCCTCGGCCTGCATCTCGGCTACACCGACACCCCGATGACCGCGGGTGTCACAGCCGAGAAGAACGACCCGGCAGACGTCATCCGCGACGCCTACGACGGCCTTGAGGCCGGCCAGTTGGAAGTTCTCGCCGACGACGTGAGCATCCAGGTCAAAGCCGGTCTGGCTGCACCCGTCGAGGCGTTGTACCCGCAGTTCGCGCCGTCCCGATAACGGGTTGTTCTGGCGGAGTCGACCAGGGGTTTTGTTCGCCAGAACGACCCATTTTCGGAACTCAGGTGAGTGGCTTGCCTGCCTTGATGCGGCGCCGGGTGTCCCAGAGGTAAGCATTGAACGGGAAGGCACGCAGCGGCTTCGGCAACCGCTGGACCACCGTGCGCACGATCCGGTTGTGGAGGTCGAACAGGCGCTGCTGACGGGGGGTCCACGTCAGCAGCATCTTCTCGCGGAACTCCTGGGGCAGGAAACCGGTGGTGACGAACAGGCCGAAGTCGCCGATCAGAAATGAGACCGGCTTCGGCAGGAACTCGAACTTCGCGATGCTCACGAGCATCTCGCGGATGGTGTCGTCGATGTCCAGCTCGGACACGGTCGAATCCCAATACCGCTGGAAGTCGGCGCGGGTGGCGGGCCACATGTCACGGGGCATCTGCAGCGTGGTGCCCATGAGTGCGCCCTGCTGGTAGGCCTCCTCGGTCAACGCAGTCGGGTCGCCGTAGAGGACCTGCATGTCCTCCCAGCCCTTGTAGAGGCACGCAGCCACCCAGAGCTGTAGGGCCGGATCGAAGGCGTTGTACTTCACCGGACTCGAATCGGTCGACCGGACCTGCGCGTGGGAGTGGCCGACGGCGCGGCGGTACGCCTTGCGGTCGTCGGGAGAGCCGTTGACGGCCACCGCGAGATAGGCGAGGGTCGTGCGACCGCGTTTGAGGGGGTGCTTGAACAGGTTTCCGCTGTCGACCCTGCTCTCGGCGACGCCGTAACCCACGGCGGGAAGCGCGAGCTGCATGATCACGTTCGCTGCGCCTGCGAGGGCACTGATACCCGGCATCTCCAGGAGATCGCCCTGTGCGCTGTCCGCCTGCTCGCGTGTCCACGCCGGCGCCTGAGGGGAGAGATCGGAGAGAGCGCTGCTGCCTTCAACGGTGCCAGACGTCATTGTCGGCCTTCCTGCCATGATTGTGAGAACGCGTGTTGTCGCTTTCAATTGAAGTCTCGTTTGTGGTGATTGTCAATTGCGAAGAACCGAAGGTGGGATGATGGGTCACATGCCTGACCCAATGCGCCCTTACGGCGGCGAAAACGGAGCTGACCGGGTGAAACGTCGCCGGGCGGCACTCGTGGACGCCGCGTTGGACATCATGGGGTCACCGGATGGCGGCGCCATCAGCGTTCGGGGGGTGTGCCGTCAAGCCGGCCTCACCGCCCGCTACTTCTACGAGAGCTTCACCGATGTCGACGACCTGGTCGGCACCACCTACGACGTCGTCGTCCTCGACATCGCCGAGTCGGCACAGGCCGCGGTCGCTGCGGGTGGGAGCTCACCCAAGGATCAGATCCGCTCGGCGGTCGGTGCCATCGTGCGCCGCATCGACTCCGACCGTCGGCGCGGCAGGATCCTGTTCTCGCAGACCTTGCTCAGCGGAAAGCTCGCGTCCAAACGTATGGATGCGGCGATGATGTTCGCTGCGCTGACCATACAGACATCGGGCACCCACTTCGAGGGTGCCGCAGTGCAGGGCGCCGCGCACTTCTACGTCGGTGGCCTCGGGCAGGTGCTCAGTGCCTGGATCGATGGCCGGATCGATTGCAGCGACGAAGAACTCATCGATCTGTGTGTGACGATGATGTACGGCGCAGTCGTCGAACTGTTGCCGCAGAACGTCACCGGGGTCGAGTGAGGCGGCTGTTCCATCTGTCGAATCCGGCCCACAGCAGTAGCCCTGCGACGGCCGAGCCGATCCCGATCAGGCACAGCAGTTTCCAGCCGCCGCCGTCGTAGGCGTACCCGGAGGCAACGGATCCCGCCACTGCACCCGCGAAGTAGGTGACCATGTAGGCGGTGGTCACGCGACTACGCGCATCCGGCGACAGAGAATAGATCGCTGACTGATTCGACAGCTGCGAGGCCTGCACCCCGAAGTCGAAGACGACCAAACCGAGGATCAGGGCAGCGAGCGGTGTCCCGGGCCAGGCGAGCAGCAACCATCCGGCAATCGTGATGACCCACGCCCCGGTTGTCGCCGCCCGCAGATGCCCCCGGTCGGCCAGCTTGCCGAACATCGGTGCGGCGACGGCACCCGCCACACCCGCCAGGGCGAACACCCCGATCATCGCCTCGGAATACGAGAAGCGTTCACCCCTGCTCCCGGAGAGCAGGAAGGCGATGGACGTCCACATCGCACTGAAGCCGAACATCGTCAAGAAGCCCAGCGCCATCCGCTGACGCAACATGGCTTCGGTGGCGATCATCCGCCCGACCGAGGCGAGCAACGCGCCGTACGCCTGCGGCGGCCGCGCCCGATCGGCCGGGACGAGAAGGTAGACCACCACCGACAGGACCGCCATG
Organism: Williamsia limnetica; assembly: GCF_003217475.1. Lineage (GTDB taxonomy): Bacteria > Actinomycetota > Actinomycetes > Mycobacteriales > Mycobacteriaceae > Williamsia > Williamsia limnetica. The sequence continues at coordinate 218,057 of NZ_QJSP01000005.1, forward strand.
AGCGCCGCGCCGACGAACAGCACGGCCCGCCAGCCGCCGATCTCGGCGATCGCGCCGCTGATGACCCGCGCGAGCAGGATTCCGAGCAGCAACCCGCTCATCACCACCCCGACCACGCGACCGCGGTCGGAGGGCAGTGCGAGCGAGGACGACCACGGGACCACGATCTGCGCGGTCGCCGCCGAGACCCCCACGAGCAGCGATGCGACGAACAGGGCGGCGAAGCCCGGGGCCAGTCCCGACAGCAACAGTGCCACTGCCGAGGCGGCCATCATGCTGGGCGCCAGGACCTTCCGATTCCACAGGTCGCCGAGGGGAACCAGCAGCAGCAGACCCATCGCGTATCCGAACTGCGCGGCGGTGACCACCAGCGCAGCGGTGGACGTGGAGATGGAGAAGTCCGTACGGATCTCCTCGAGGACGGGTTGGAGCACATACAGCGACGACACCGAGACGCCACAGGTGACGGCGAACAGGAGGACGAGACGGCTGCTGATGCCGGTCGATTTCGACGGGGATGACCCGTCGGGAACGGGCGGGTCAGAGGTCACGGTGTCACCCTGCCGGATCGGCGTCGCCCGATCGAATCGGACAAAGCGTTATCGCCGGCGGGGCGGTATCGCTCGGTCTCACTGCGGCGGCACAGTAGGTTTAGGGGTATGGATACCGGGGCTCGGCCAGCGCCGCGCGAGTACGGCGAGGGACTCTGGCGTCACTATGGGGAAGAAGATCTGCCTGCGCCGTTGGCTGCCGCGCTCGCAGCGTTCGCAGAGCACGGCTATCACGGGACCTCGGTCCGGGACATCGCCGCGCGAGCGGGATTGAGCGTTCCCGGGCTCTACCATCACTACCCGTCGAAACAGTCGCTGCTGCAGGGCCTGCTCGAGTTGACGATGAGCGACCTGCTCGGCCGTTCTCGAGCGGCACTCGAGCAGGCGGGCGGTTCGCCGGTGGAGAGGTTCGACGCGGTGGTCGAATCGCTGCTGCTGTTCCACATGTACCGGCGGGCCCAGGCATTTGTCGGGTCGACCGAGATCCGCAGTCTCGAGCCGGTGTTCAGGGTGGAATACATCGCCACCAGGGACGAGCAGCAACGCATGGTCGACGCCATCGTGCAGGCGGGCGTCGATTCCGGCGAGTTCCGCACCCCGCACCCTGTGGACGCCGGACGTGCGGTGACGACGATGTGTGTCGGGGTGTCGACGTGGTACCGGCCCTCCGGCAGGCTGGGCCCGGACGAACTCGTCGCGCGGTACCTGCTGATCGCCCGGCAGATGGTCGGTTACTTCGACGCTGCGTCTTAGTCCTGCCGGGTTGACTGCCCCTGCCCGGCCGTGACAGTCTGTTACCCGCAACCGAACGATCGCTCGGTCGGGACAGCCGACCTGCCGGGCGCCGCACTTTCAGGAGGTGCCCCATGGCGATTGACCTTTCCTACGATCCAGTTGTCCAGGACGTGATCGACAAGACCAGCGAGTTCGTTCGCAGTCACGTGCTGCCCATCGAAGAGAAGTTCGCAGGCGACATCGCCGCAGCGGGCGGCGACGAACTGCGGCTCGAACTCCGTGATCGCGCTCGCGACCTCGGAATCCTGGCACCACATGCGCCCGTCGAGTACGGCGGCCTCGGATTGAACATGTCCGACCGGTCACCAGTGTTCGAGGCCGCCGGTTACTCGGTGTTCGGACCGATCGCACTGCACATCGGCGCCCCCGACGAGGGCAACGTGCACATGCTCGCCCACGTTGCCGACGCGGAGCAGAAAGAGAAATACCTGGCACCGCTCGCGCGCGGAGACGTCCGATCCGCCTTCGCGATGACCGAACCGGCGCCCGGCGCAGGTTCCGATCCCGCGGCGTTGCGCACTGCCGCAGTCAAGGTCGACGGCGGCTGGAAGATCAACGGCGACAAGTGGTTCATCACCGGTGCCGACGGCGCGGGATTCTTCATCATCATGGCCCGCACCGCCGGCGAGCCCGGTGATCGCGGCGGCGCGACGATGTTCCTCGCCCCGGCCGACACCCCGGGCATCACCGTCGGGCGGCACATCAACACGATCGATCGCGCGATGATCGGCGGCCACTGCGAGGTTGCGTTCCGCGACGTCTTCGTCCCCGACGAAGACGTCCTCGGCGAGGTCGACGAAGGCTATCGTTACGCACAGGTACGACTGGGTCCCGCGCGTATGACCCACGTGATGCGGTGGATGGGCAGTGCCAACCGCGCGCGCGACATCGCCATCGACTACGTTGCCAGACGAGAGGCCTTCGGCGGCAAGCTCGGCGACCTCGGGATGATCCAGCAGATGGTGGCCGACAACGAGATCGACCTGGCGGCGGCGCGATCGCTCCTGGTCAAGGCGTGCTGGGTGCTCGATCAGGGTGGGCACGGTGGAGACGAGACCTCGATCGCCAAGACCTTTGCAGCCGAGGCATTCTCGCGGGTGGTGGACCGGTCGATCCAGATGTGCGGCGGCATGGGTGTCTCCGACGACCTGCCGTTGGCGCGACTACAGCGTGAACTGCGTCCCTTCCAGATCTACGACGGCCCGTCCGAGGTCCATCGCTGGGCCCTCGCCAAGCGCGCGGTGGGCAAGGCCAGGAAAGCTGCTGCCGCCGGCGGTAAGCCATGAGCGAACTGCCCGGCATGGACACCGCCAAACTGCGTCAGTTCCTCGTCGACCGCGGTGTCCCGGTCACCGGCGAGCTGATTGTCGAGCTGATCAGTGGTGGCCGCTCCAACCTGACTTTCACTGCGCACGACGACCATTCGCGATGGGTGGTGCGACGTCCGCCGACCGGGGGCCTGACGCCGTCGGCGCATGACATGAACCGTGAGTGGACGGTCACGAACGCGTTGCAGGGCACCGATGTGCCGGTGGCGGGCACGGTCGCCTTCGACAAGGAGGGCGAGATCCTCGGTGCCCCCTTCACCGTCGTGGAATTCGTCGACGGACTCGTGGTGCGCAGCGCCGACGAGCTCAAGGCGCTGAGCGACGACGACGTGAACCGCAATCTCGACGGACTGGTACAGGCGCTGGCGAATCTGCACGCCGTCGACCACCAGGCAGTGGGCCTCGGTGAGTTCGGCAGGCCGGACGGATTCGTGGCCCGGCAGGTCAAGCTCTGGGCTCGTCAGTGGGAGCACGTGAAGACCCAGGAGCTCGACGACGTGGCCACCTTGCACGCCGCACTGAGCGAATCCATCCCGGCGCGGTCGGAGAACTCGATCGTGCACGGCGACTTCCGAGTGGACAACACCATTCTCTCCGCGGATGATCCAGGCGTCGTGAAGGCCGTCGTCGACTGGGAGATGTCGACCCTCGGCGATCCGCTGACCGATGTCGCGCTGATGTGCACATATCGGGAACCGATTTTCGACGAAATCCTGGGGATGAAGGCGGCGTGGACCAGTGACCGTTACCCGCCCGGCGCGGACATCGCCCAGCGGTACGCCACCGTGTCGGGTCGCGAGTTGTCCGACTGGAACTTCTATCTCGCGTTGGCAAACTTCAAGCTCGGCGTGATCGGCGAAGGCATCACGCACCGTGCGCGAAGCGGGTCATCAGCGGGAGCCGGAGCGGATCAGGCCGCTGCGGTGACCGGGGAGTTCATGGCGGCCGGGTTGCGCGCCATCAAGGGAAAGAACAACTGAGCGGTGGGGATATGACAGTGGGAATTGCCGGCGAGCGCAAAGCGGCACTGGTGACTGGCGCGTCCCGCGGAATCGGTGCAGAGGTCGCGACCCGATTCGCCGAGGCGGGGTGGGACCTGACGATCAGTGCCCGCAGCCGAGAGCCCCTCGACGAACTCGCGCACCTGCTCGGTGAGAAGTTCGGGGTGCGGGTCGCGGTCGCCGTCGCGGACATGGCCGACGCGGAGCAGCTGGACGCCCTGGCCGCGGCACACACCGAGGCGTTCGGTCGACTGGACCTGTTGGTGCTCAACGCCGGAATGGGACAGAAGGGGCTGATCGCGGAACTGCCCGTACGCAGATTCGACAAGCTCTACCAGGTGAACGTGCGATCGGCGTACGTCCTGCTGCAGGCGTTGCTGCCGACCCTGCGCAGTACGGCCGAGGTCGCCGGCGCCGCGAAAGTCGTTGCCATCGCGTCCATCACCGGTGTCCATCCTGAACCCGAACTGGCCGCGTACGGTGCCACGAAGGCAGCACTGATCTCGCTGTGCGAGACGTTCAACCTCGAGGAGTCGGAGGCCGGTGTGTCTGCGACGACGATCTCGCCGGGTTATGTGAACACGGACCTGAGTGAATGGACCAAGGACAAGATCCCGGCCGAGGAGATGATCACGGTCGGTGATGTCGCGACGATGGTGGAAGCGGTCAGCAGGCTCTCCCGGTATGCGGTGCTCCCGGGTGTGGTGCTCACTCGGCCCGGAACGAATCTGGGTCGGGCCTGACCGCAGTCAGCGAAGCGATTCGGCGGCCGCGACGATGTTCTTCGTCATGGCCGCGAACACGGTCTTGTGGGCAGGCAGATTGGCGAACCAGTACAGCCGGCCGACGATGCCGCGCGGATAGAACACCGTCCGCTGGTCGAGTCGACTGCCGTTCTCGGTGGCACTGACCGAGAACTCGAGCCAGGCGGTTCCGGGCGTGCGCATCTCCGACCGAAGCCGCAGCATCTGCCCGGACTCGACGGTCTCGACCCGCCACCAGTCCAGCGCGTCGCCGGGCTGCAGATGCCGCTGATCGCGTCGCCCCCGCGACATCCCGGCGCCACCGAGCAGCCCGTCCGCCCATGACCGGAGCTTCCACACGGACGAATACCCGTACCACCCGTTCTTGCCGCCGATACTCTCGATGACCTTCCAGAGTGTGGCCGGATCCACCGAGGCCTCAGCACTCGCGGAGTCGGTATAGGTTTCCTCACCCGCCCACTGTGGATCGGAGGGAATGGGTTCTGACGGTGCGTATCCCGGCGACGCATTCGACCACGCGGTCTCCACCTCGCCCCGTTCGATACGGGCAAGTGCCAGCTCGACGGACGTCCGGTAGCCGGTCAGTCCGTCCGACGGTGGCTTGATGACGGCATTGATGTCATCTTCGGATGCGATGGCGTCGTGTTCGAGTGATTCGACCAGTGGTCGAGCCAGCCCGCCCGGGATCGGGGTGACGCTACCCACCCAGAGACTGGCGAGAGTGGGTGTGAGAAGCGGTAGTACGAGGATGCGACGCCTGCTGAGGCCGGCGACCTCCGCGTAGATCTGCATCATGTCGCCGTACTCGAGGACGTCGGGACCACCGATGTCCCACGTCCGGGACTCGGGAACCGGGGCGGTCGCGGCCTCGATCAAATAGTGCAGCACGTCTCGCACCGAGATGGGCTGGATCTTGTTGTGGACCCACTTGGGGGTGGTCATCACGGGAAGTCGTTCGGTGAGGTGGCGGATCATCTCGAAGGATGCCGAGCCGGAACCGATCACCACACCCGCCTGCAGCACGATCGTCTCGATGCCTGACGACATCAGGATCTCCCCGACCTCGGTGCGCGAACTCAGATGCTGCGACAACTTCACGTCGGAGGGGTGCAGGCCGCTGAGATAGACGATGCGGGAGACGTTCGCCTTGCGCGCAGCCTTGACGACGTTGAGCGCCGACCGACGCTCCTCTGCGCCGAAATCCTTGTTGGTACCCATCGAATGCACCAGGTGGTAGACCACGTCGACACCGGTGAAAGCGTCTTCGAGCGACGCCAGATCCCCGAGGTCGCCCTTGATGACCGTTGCGTCGTCGGCCCAGGGCGCGCCGGCTAGCTTTTCGGGGGTGCGGGCCAACACGCGGACGTCGTGCCCTCGTTCGATCAGGCGGGGAGCGAGCCGGCCGCCGATGTATCCGGTGGCACCGGTGACCAGCGCGCTGGGGGGCGGCGACGTGGGGGACTGCATGAGCGCTCCGATGCTTGAGGGCCTTTGATTCGAGGCTACGTGCCCCGGCACCGGATACCCGAGAGCAGCGCTCTGCTAAACCGTGTCTCGACGTCGGTTAGGTGCCCTTGATCTCACCGCATCGTCATCATGAGGCGTCGGCCGTCGTCGTCGTCGACATCCGCATGTGCGTGATCGTTCACGGACATCACGTTGATCCCGGACTTGCCGACGATGAGTTTGGTGATGGAGGCGTTCACCATCGTCCGGGAGACGCTGGGCCAATTCTCTGGGCTGATGCCCCAGAGATGGGCGACGACCGCTCCGATGGTGCCCGCGGATGAAGCCGCGATGGCCACCTGCCCGGGGCCGGCGTGCGCGGCGATCTCCTCCAGCGCCTGCAGCATCGAAGCGCGGTAGTCGACGTACGAACCCGGGCCGGTGGTCTGCTCGTCGGCGGCCCAGGTCAACAACGACGCGTCGAGTCTGCGCTGAAAACTCCGCTGCGCCTGCGCCGCCTCCTGCGAGGTGCCGGTCGGCGGTACGTCCGTGTGCGCGAGTCGGGTCAGGTCGTACTCGTTCCAGCCGGCGTTGACCACCGGGGTGGGAGCGTTCGAATCAGGGAACTGACCGACGATCTCTTCGATTGTCTCCAGTTGGCGGGCAAGGTTGCCCGACACTGTGAAGTCGACCTTCGGGATTCGCGCAGCCAACTTCTTTCCCACGTTGCGGGCCTGCTGCCTGCCGAGCTCGGTGAGACTTCCATAGCCGTTCTCGTCGGTTCCGGCCTGACCGTGGCGAACCAGATAGATGACACCCATGGGCTCATCTTGCCGGTTACCGCAGCCGTCGGGGTCATCGAGGTCGCCGGCCCCACATGGTCGCTTCCACGTCGCTTGGCGTTCAGCCGACCTGGGTACAACAGGGTCACCTGGGTACAACAGGGTCAAGAGGTCAGTGAGGTCGGGAGGTGGTTCGTATGGACACACACGCAGGATCGAAGCTCGGGGAGATGCTCGACTTCGAGTCGAAGTGGTATCGCCTGGGCGGTGGGCCCTCCGAGGAGATCCATGACAGGTTCGGGATGTCCGATCGCGACTTCTTCACGGAGCTGAACGATCTGGTGTCGGGCGCCGACTTGTTCGACGACATCGCTCCCGATGAGCTGGCCATGATGCGTGGCGTGATCCGCAGACGGTTGTGGCTCGCGCGATGACGGGCTCAGCAGCACTCGCAGTGCTGGACGGGCCCGGCCCGCGATTAGGCTGACCCGCATGGAGGCGAGGCGGGACTTCCGATTCGGGGTCAATCTGTTGGGGCGCGGCAGCGCGGATGAGTTCTTGGGTCAGGTCAGACACGCGGAGCGCTGCGGGATCGACATCGTGCTGCTCCCGGATCACCTCGAACTGGGTGCGCCCTTCCCGATGCTGGCGGCCGCTGCAGCTGCGGCTCCGGCCATGCGGGTCGGCAATTTTGTCCTCAATGCCGGGTTCTACCGTCCGGCGTTGTTGGCTCGCGACATCGCCAGTGTCGATCAACTCAGCGGCGGGCGGTTCGAGATCGGACTCGGCGCCGGGTACGTGAAGGCGGAGTTTGACGCCGTCGGTCTGCCTTTCGAGAGCCCCGGGCGGCGGGTGGACCATCTACGGGAGACGGTGCTGCAGCTGAAGGCGTTGCTGTCCGACCCCGAGTTCGTGCCGCCGACCGTGCAATCGCCACCGCCGATCATGATCGCCGGAACAGGGAACAAGGTGCTGTCCCTGGCGGCGGAGCACGCAGACATCGTTGCCCTCGCGGTGCTGGCCGACGACGAGGCGCTCGCCGAACGAGTCGGATTCCTTCGGGACCAGGCGGGCGAGCGGTTCGCCGAACTGGAGATCAACCTGATCGTCGTCGATCTGGCAATTGATCGGGAACCGGACCTGGCGACGCTGCGCAGTCACAGGCCGGGCGCCACCGACAGCGAGCTGCTGCGCCTGCCCAATGCGCTGCACGGCACGCACGACGAGGTGGTGGCGCGTATCCGTGAGCTCCGTGACACCTTCGGCGTCACCTACCTCACCCCGATCGAACCGTCGTCCGGCGACCTCGACGCGTACGGCCGGGTGATCGGCGAACTCCGGAGCGCTCCCTGAGCGCGGCGTTCACCGGACCCGGGCAGCAGGCATCACTACGATGGGTCCAGGCGTGAGCCCGAGACCAGATCGACAACCGACCGGATTGGAAAAAGCCCTGATCACCGACGTGACGGAACCCAACGCCCAGATCGTCCGCCGAGGCCGCACGACCCTCGAGGACGTTCACCAGATGTTGCGGGACGGGTCCTGCTCGGTGCTCTCGCTGGACATCTTCGACACCATCCTGTGGCGGCGGGTCCCACGGCCGACCGATCTGTTCCTGCTGCTCGGTGAGCGACTGCGGCGCGAGGGTGCGCTGCCCGACTGGGTGGAACCCCACGCCTTCAGGACGATGCGGATCACCGCCGAGATCGACTCCCGGGAGCGACGCGGCAAGCTCGGTCCCGAGGTCTCCATCTACGACATCTGGCGGGAGATGCCCGCCGAGATCTTGCTCAGCGGCGACATCGAGTACTACGTCGAGGCCGAGGTCACCGAAGAGCGCCGGATACTGGTTCCGGACGTCGACATCGCTGAACTGGTGAACACCGCGCATGCCCACTCGGTGCCCATCGTCGTGGTCTCCGACACCTATTTCTTGCAAGAACACCTCGATCGTTTCCTCGACCGACCGCATCTCGAACCGCTCAAATCTGCGCGGTTCTTCCGTTCCCACGAGCACGGAGTCGACAAGGCGCACGGTCTGTGGAAAGTCGTGATCTCCGGTCTCGGCGTTCGGCCAGGTCAGATCGTCCACATCGGCGACAACAAACGCCCCGACGTCACCGCGCCCGGCAAGCTGGGCGTGCGCACCGTGCACTTCACGAGGATCACCGACGACTACGAATCGATCCTGCGCCGCGAAGGTGCGCCGCTGGAACCGTTCGGGGTGAGTGCTCCCCACCTCGATCTGATCGAGGGTGACTACGGCATCACGAGCCTGCGCGCGAAACTGATCGAGAACGCGAACCTCGACGCCGTCGCCCCGGACGTGGCGTGCTCCTGGAGGTACGGCGCAGCTGTACTCGGTCCGGTGCTGACGGGATTCGCCGATTGGGCGGTTCATCGCGCGGCGGAACGTGGCACGAAGGTGCTGTGGTGCCCGATGCGCGAAGGCGAGATGCTGGCCGACCTCATCAACAAGGCGGCCCGCAGCAGCGGCCTGGATGTGGTCGGCAAACCGATCTGGCTCTCCAGGCATCTGACCTCGGTCGCCGCGCTCGGTGTCCTCGACACCGACAGCATCCACACGTTCATGCGGCGACGCCACGGTATGACCATCGGTGGGCTGCTGGCGATCCTGCAATTGCGACCTGGCGACGTACCGGCGCTGGCCGACCGCCTCGACGTGGTCCTGGACAACGGCATCATCGCCGACGACGTTGCGACCGCGTTGGTCGAGACGCCACATCTGCGCAATCGGATCGCGACCACGGCGACTGCGACGCGCGAACGGTTGCTCGCGCATCTTCGCACCGCCGGCGCCCTCGACAGCGATGATCTGACCATCGTCGACCTCGGGTGGGGAGCCACCATCCAAAACCAGCTCGGGGTCGCACTCGGTCTGGCGGGAGTGCCGATCACACCGGCCGGTCTGTATCTCGCAACCGACAAACGCAGCACCAAGGTGATGCTCCGCGGACTGCGTGTCGAAGGGTATCTCGGCACGGCCGGCGAACCCGTGGGTGTGGTCGGCGCCATCACCCGGAGCCCGGAGATCGTGGAGCAGGGCGTGAGTAGTCTGTGCGGATCGCTGCTCGATTTCACCCTCGAGGGAGATCCGATCCTGGGCCCGATCGCAGGCTCCGCGGAACAGAACCACGCGCGACGAGCGCTACACCAGGGAGTGCACGCGTTCCAGGACGAATGGCTCCGCTACGAGGGCGAATCCGATCTGTGGCCGTCGTTCAACGGCGGCGAGGTGTCGTTGCTGGGCAACATCATCGCGTCGTCCATCACCGCGCCGACCCCCGACGAGGCTGCTGTGTTCGGCGCCTGGGAGCACGAGGACAACTTCGGCTCCGACCTCGTCAGCCACGTGATCCCCACCGAATTGCTCCCGGCGGTTCGCTACATGTCGCCCGGCGACCTCGCTGATCTCGGGATGCGCGACGCGTTCTGGCCCCAGGTGCTGGCCGCCGCAGACCCCCGACTTGCTTCTGCAGCCGATGCAGTGCGCTCGGGTGCCGTGCCGGCTTCGGTGTTCGAACCCGATGAGCCGCAGAGCGAGACGGTGTTGCGCTTTCGAACGGGCGACGGCAAGTGGCATGACGGTCCGAAGGTTCCGCTCCGGATCAATCGGAACGGACTGTCGTTCGCGCGGCTGAACTTCGAGGCCTTCGATGCCACGGACATCTCACTTGCCATACCCGGTCGGCCTGCGCTGGTGCGACTCGACTGGATCGAGGCGACGGTGACCGCCGGTGGTCACCGGCACCCGACTCCGCTGCGCTGGGAGCAAGCCCAGGACTTCGCGGGCCTCGTCTACGCCGAATCAGCGTGGCTCGGTGGCAATCTCGTCGAGTTCCACGCACCGCACTCGGCAGTCTGGTTGTCGCTCATCGATCGTGCCGGTGCTCCGGTCAGTTCGGCTCAGATCACCATCGCGTTCGCAGTGCTGCCGCAATCGCTGTCGGGACTCTCACACCGGGCACCGCAGGCACCTAGACTGACCAGACTGACTGCGCGGGCCAAGGCCGAGTATCGGTCCGGTGGCCCACTGGCCTTGGCGGCCGGTGTGGCGCGCATCGTCGGACGGGCCGGTGCCCCGGCTACACCTCCGGATGACGATGAGAAGAAAGACAAAGATGAAGACTGAGTTCGGGGATCGGAACCACCCGCATGTGCAAGCGCAGGCGGCGCGACAGGCGCCGTTGCTCCTGCATTCCCTGACGTTGTTCTCCGAAGTGATCGGCCGGATCTTCGCTGCGACGCAGCCGCGGACAATCGTCGAGGTCGGGGTCGAGTCGGGTGGGGCGAGTTCGATCTATCTCGACCACGGAGCAGACGCGGTGTACTGCGTGGAACCGGCGCCGACCGAGCAGATGCGCGATGCGCTGGGTCAGAACCCCGATCTCCATCTGATCGAGGGGCTTTCGCCGGCGATACTCGCCGACATCGCCCTCGGCGACGTGTACGTCGTCGATGGTGACCACAACTACGCCACCGTGCGAGGCGAGCTCGACTGGATATTGACCAATGCCCCGGACGCCGTCGTGATCCTGCACGATCTGTTGTGGCCGTGGGGACGTCGGGATCTGTACTACAACGCTGCAGGGCTCGACGCGGCCGACGTACACGAACACGGCGCCGATGGTCCGACCGTCTGGCACGACGATGTCACCGCGGCGGGATTTGTCGGCCTCGGGCAGTTCACCGCTGCGGTCGACGCCGGCGGTGAACGTAACGGGGTACTGACAGCCATCGAGGACGCGCTCGCGGCGGACGTGGTGGGCAAGCACGAATTGGCCCTGATACCGGCCGTTTTCGGCCTCGGCGTGATCTACCCGACCACCGATGCGGACAAAACCGCCCGCCTACGCGCGGCACTCGAGCCGTACAACGGATCTCCGTTGTTGGCAGCCATGGAGAACAACCGGATCGCGCTGTACACGCGGGTGCTCGCCATGCAGTACGAGATGGCCGCAGGTGCGATCGACCGTGATGAGTTGGCCGGTCGTGTCGCGCAACTGGACGCCGAACTACGTCGGCAGCGCGAGGAGACCGATCGGCTCATCCGGGTCCACCAGCACGAACTCGAAGCCCTGCGGGCGAATCCGCCGATCTCGATTCGGAACATCGGCGGCCGTGCGGTCCGCAAGGCCGGTCGTAAGGCGCGGGCCCTGCGGGACAAGGCCCGACGGTAGGCTCACTCGGTGGTGAACAGTCGCTCCCAGTTCTCGCGGCTGGTCAGTGTGGGCACCGCTGTCCGGTAGGCCTGCTGGGCCTGTTCGGCCTCGGCGCGAAAGCGTCTGCGCAAAACCAGGTTTCGCATGCCGAGAGCTCGGGCAACGCGCGTGTCGCGGGTGCGCAGGCGCAGGCCTTCTCCCGATGCGTCGGCCACGACGACCTGATCGAAGAGTGAAACGTGCCACCAGTGGGCGTCGGTGGCGGGGATCGCCACGCATCCTCGCTCGACCCGACCGGCGAGTTGGACCACGGCGCGTTTGGCGAGCACCACGTCGAAGCGATTCTTGTCGGGTTCGAACCCGGCCGGCCGAACGGGTAGCTCCCGGTATATCACTCCGGGAAGTTCGGATTCGTGATGCACCACGGTCTCGGGGAACGAGCCGCGTTCGCGGCGGATGTCCACCAGCGCCGTTCGGCCGCCATCGTGGAGGATGTCGGGTCCGGCGAGGAAGTCCTCGATTCCGCGGATCATCGTGTGCGCCAGGCCGTACTGCATCGAGACGATGTACTGCGAGATCTCGCGGAACATCCGTGTGCTCAGGGTCTGGACGTCGAGATCGCTGTGCAGTGCCGCGGTGATCAGCGAGTTCCGGATACTGAAATACTTCGTCCAGTCGTCGTTGTCCTTGCGAGAGAAGTCCATGTGCCACACTGCCGCTCCCGGCAGGGTCACGGTCTCCACTCCACCGACCCGAGCGGCTCTGATGCCGTATTCGATGTCGTCCCACTGGAAGAACATCGGCAGTGGCAGTTCGAGTTTCGTGGTGACCTCAGCCGGTAGCAGGCACGTCCACCAACCGTTGTAACCGGCGTCGGCGGGTCGATCCTGACGCTCGCTGAGCATGTCCGCGTCGTGCAGGGCATTGCCTGCCCACCGGCCTGCCCTGAGCGTGTGCAGGTCTGCGTATTCCGCGCCGACGTGCAGCCTGGTGGGGTTCATCAGATAGAGCATCTGGGCGCCGACGATCATCGGGTCGGGGGTCACGCTCGCGAAAGCCGACAGGCGCAGCACGGTGTCGGGTTCGCAGCGGATGTCGTCGTCCATCAGGATCAGGTCGACGTCGTTGTCTTGTGCGACGGCCTCCGATATCCCCCGGGTGAAACCGCCCGCGCCACCGAGATTCGGTTGCCTGATGTACGCGAGACTGCCGCCGAATGCGGCGGATATCCGGTCGTACCCGGGTTGGTCGCACACCTGGTCCGTACCCTGATCGACGACGTAGACCGCGGTCAGCTGCTCGCGTGTCGGTTGATCCGACGCCAGCGTCTGCAGAGTCGCGACACAGTCGAGGGGCCGGTTGAACGTACAGATCGCCGCCGCGGCTGCACGCATCCGTCGCGGGGCGGTCGTCGACCACACGGCGTTGTCGACGGTGAGGTCGGCGTCGCCGGCGACGAAGCTCACCCATACCGAGCCACCCCCGGCGTAGGCGTCCAGGGGCACGGTGAAGGTCGCCGTGCCGGCCCCTTCGAGGTCGAGGCGCGTCACCTCATGAACCCGTCCCTGGCTGTCCGAGCCGCGGATCACCGCGTAGGCCCTGCCGGCGGTCTGGAACTCGAAACCCAGATCGACACCCGTCAGGGTCGTCCACCGAGCGAAGTAGGCGGCAGGTACACGCCCGAAGTAGGTGTCGGTGTCGACGGTGGTCCCGCTGCGGGCCTGTACCGACGTTCGGGTGCGGTCTGCGCCGCTTGTTCCGTCGACGGTGGCGTATAGGTCGTCGACGTCGGTGTTCGGCGTCGGGCCGGCGAAGAGCACCCGCTGCAGGACCAGCGGGGCGTCGCCCGGAACGAGCTGCGCAGCGGTTTCGGCGCGTTGGTTCATACGGCCATCCTGCTACAGGAGAGCCGATCGGCGCCGCCAGGTGGTCGTGACCGGGTCAGCGCTCGAGCCAGTGCGTCACGCTCAATGGTTCGGCAGTGGCAACCGCCTCGTGATCGCATGCGAACCCGACCGTCCAGCGGCCGTCCTCGAGCTCGACGGCGCCGAGGGTCATGGGTGTCGGCAACGCGGTGAGGAACTCCCCGAGTGCGGCGGGCGACAGCGTCCACAGCTCACCCCGGATGGAGGTCCCGGCGGCGGTGTCGCGAACCAGCCCCGGTTTCGCGGGCTCGGTGTCGAGTGCGACGAGCCGATAGGCCGCAGCAGTGGCGGCTTCTCCGGTCCAGCGGGCCCCGCGGTCGGTCAGTTGGTGCATCAGCGGTTGCCCCCGCAGGTGCGCACCGACGACGAACACCTCGGCGGTGGTGGCACCCGCCAGTTCTGGCCAGGAGGGTCCCTGCGCGGCAGACAGGGTTCCGATTCGGCCCGCAATATCGAGCGCGACGGCATCGTCGTGGTCGCGACAGATCACGGTCACACCGAATTGCGCTCGACCGCCATCGGTTTCCGCGACCACGCCTGCTGGTACGGCCACCGCGCAGAAATCGAAGAGGTTGCAGAAGTTGGTGTATGTGCCCATCGTCGCGTTGACGCCGATCGGGTCGGCGGTGACCTGATCGAGGGTCGGGTGCATGGGTGCAGTGGGGACGAGCAGGCCGTCGGCGTCACCGAGTGCCGCCAGAGCCCGGACCCGAAGTCGCTCGACCCGGCGCCGGTCGGCCAGTAGTTCGACGGCGCTGAACCGGTCGGCCGCGCCGATGATCGCCGCGACGGTCGGATCAAGAGCAGCGGTTTCGGTTGCTGCGGAGATGAACTCGCCGACGGCCTCGTACCGCTCGGCCACGAGCGCCCCCTCGTAGAGAAGCTTCGCCGCGGCCAGGAAGTCCGAGATGTCGATCCGCTTCACCCGGACACCGGCGGATTCTGCCTGTTCGATGGCAGCTTCGAATGCGTCCTGCCACCGCGCATCCAATCCGGGCAACTGCGTGGGGACGGCAACCACCGGACTGTCCGGCGCCGCGAAACGCACCGCTGTGGACCAACCATCGGACTGTGCCATCGCTCCCATCGCGCGATTGGCGAGATCGAGATCGCGCGCGAGAACGGTGACGCAGTCATAACTGGCGCACGCCGGGACCACGCCGGCCGTACTCACCACACCCAGCGTGGGTTTGATACCCACGATCCCCTGCAGACCCGCGGGCACCCGTCCGGATCCCGCCGTGTCGGTGCCGATGGCGATGTCGGCGAACCCCAGCGCGACGGCAACCGCGGACCCCGAACTCGAGCCACCGGAGATGTGTCCGGGACGCCGCGAATCACGTACCGCGCCGTACGGACTGCGGGTTCCCACCAACCCGGTGGCGAACTGATCGAGGTTCGTCTTGCCGATGACCACCGCCCCGGCGGAACGGAGTGCGGCCACTGCTGCGGCGTCGCGGCCGGGCAGATATTCGAACCCAGGACAGGCGGCCGTGGTGGGCAGGCCCGCGACGTCGACGTTGTCCTTCACCGCGAGCACCACCCCGGCGAGCGCTCCGCCTGCGGCGACTGAGGCTGCGTAGTCCTGCTCGACGTCTGCCTTCTCACGCAGGGTGATGAACACCTCGGGTCGATCGGCCGCGTCGATGCGATCGTAGATGTCAGCGATCCGGGTCATGCCACTTTTCCTGTCTTGGTGGCGAACTCGCCACCATCGGACCAACGTTGCCGTTCGATTGCCCTGGCGGCCTCCATCGCGGAACGATCCGCGGTGATGGCCCCGGCGTTGTCATCGAGGAACCGCTGATGTTCGGCCAGTGAGAAGGTGCCGTCGCTGATCTCCACCGTGCCACGCCCCGCGGCCATGTCGGCCCGAAGGTCGAGGAGTTCGTCGGCGCTGACCGGGTACCAGCTGATCTTGTCGAAGAAGCGCAGCAGCCAGGGATGTTCTGGTTCGAAGCCCGCCGCGCGCAGCGGATGGCGGTGGTTCCAGACCTGGGTGGTGCGGCCGACGAACTGGTACCCGCCCGGGCCCTCCATCCCATAGATGCACATGTACGCGCCGCCGATGCCGACCGCATTCTCTGGTGTCCAGGTGCGGGCGGGGTTGTATTTGGTGGTGATCAGCCGATGGCGGGGATCCAGCGGCACTGCCACGGGTGCCCCGAGGTAGACATCGCCGAGGCCGAGCACCAGGTACTCGGCGTCGTAGACGATGCGATGTACGTCGTCAACAGAGTCGAGACCGTTCATCCGGCGGATGAACTCGATGTTCCACGGGCACCAGGGGGCGTCCGACCGGACGCCGAGCATGTACCGCTCGATCGCCTCCCGGGTGGCCGGATCATCCCAGGACAGCGGTAGATGCACTGTGCGGCTGGGGACGACGAGCTCCGACGCCGACGGCAGCTGCGCCTCGCACTCGGTCAGCCAGTCGAGCAGCGTCGACTGCCGCATCACGGTCGGGTCGACCTTGATCTGCAGCGATCGGATACCGGGAGTCAAGGTGATCAGGCCTGGCGGGCGTTCGGCGTCGATCCGCTCGGCGAGCGCATGAACTCGGGCACGAAGCGCGAGATCGAGAGTCATGTCGCCGTACTCGACCAGGATGTTGTCGTCACCGCTGCGCCGGTAGGTCACCGTGGTGGTGCCGTCGGCCGTCATCGATCCACCGAGCACCCCGTCGTCCAGGTCGGTGCCGGCGGAGATGACGGTGCTGAAGCCTGCGCGTCGGCGCTCACCGAAACTCGCGACGCTCGCGACCTCGGCTGCGCGGACCGGTACGAACTGCACCGTGTCGCCGGGTTTGAGCTGTCCGAGCTTCCACCGCTCCGCGGTGGTCACCGTCACCGGGCAGACGAACCCGCCGAGACTCGGCCCGTCCGGACCGAGCAGGATCGGGGTGTCGCCGGTGAAGTCCAGTGCCCCCACTGAATACGCGGTGTCGTGGATGTTGGACGGATGCAGGCCCGCCTCGCCTCCGTCGTTGCGTGCCCACCGGGGTTGCGGCCCGACCAGCCGGACGCCGGTGCGGTCGGAGTTGAAGTGGACCTCATACGGGGTGTTGTAGAGATCGTCGATGTCCTCGGGCATGAAGAACTCGGGGGCACTGTGCGGGCCCACGGTGACCGCGAGATGCCAGTTGTTGGTCAGCGCAGGCTTCTCGTCGCCCAGGATGCGTCGGGCCACCCCGGACGGAGCTGTCGCGGCGGTGGCAAGGGTGTCGCCGTCGGCCAGGGCGCGGCCGTCCTTGCCACCGAACTTGCCGAGGGTGAACGTCGATCGGCTCTCGAGGTAGAGCTCGGCGTCGATGCCGCCGGCGACAGCGACATAGACTCGCATCCCCACGAAGCCGACCGCTCCGATGTCGAGGACTTCACCGGCTTTGAGGGTGATCGGAATCCACTGTGGGACAGAGTGGCCGGATACGGTCATCGATACGGGGGCGCCGGTGACGGCGACGATGGTGTCGGTGTCGAACTGCAATCGCGGACCCATCAGGGTGCACTCCAGTCCGGGCGCACCCTCGGCGTTGCCGACCGCGATGTTCGCCAGCCGGAACGAGAGGTCGTCCATCGGCCCCGACGGTGGAACACCGACGTGCCAGTAGCGGATCCGCCCGGGCCAGTCCTGGATCGTGGTCTGCGGTCCTGCTCGCAAGATGGAGATACTCGACATCGTGATCAGGCCTCGCTCACGCCGGGCCGGGTCACGATGACCCGTACTGCGGTGGGATCGAATCCGTTGCACGGGTTGTTGATCTGTGGGCAGTTCGAGATCAGCACGAGCGTGTCGGCCTCCGCGCGCAGCGCGAGTCGCTTGCCCGGTGCCGACAGTCCGTCGACGATGCCGAGCGATCCGTCGGGGTCGACGGGCACGTTCATGAAGAAGTTGACGTTTCCGACCATGTCGGCTTTGCCCAGACCGTGACGGGCGCCGCCGATGAGGAAGTTCTCCACGCAGGCGTGTTGATGCTTGGTGTGGTGGCCGTACCGCAGCGTGTTCGATTCCTGTGAACAGGCGCCGCCGAGGGTGTCGTGGTTTCCGACCTCATCGGCCACGATGGTCATCATCGGCGTCGAATCCTGATCTCGGATCACCGATCCGGTGGTCAAGAAGATGTTGCCCTGGGCAGCGATGGTCGCCTGCGCAGAGTACCGGATCGAATGGTCGTGACCGCCGAAGAACAGGGTGTCGACGGCCTGGTTGCCGTACAGGTCGACGATCGTCAGCACGTCTCCGGCGGCGACCACGCCCGACCATGGCGCGCGGGCCCCGATCTCGTGATCTCCGATCACCGCCCCGGGCACCAGGGCCAGTGCGGCTGCCGATGTTGCGGTTGCGGTGCTCATCACGCTTTCCTCTCGAAATGTGCTGCGCCCCAAATGTCCTCCGAGTTGAGTGCGGCACGTTGGTATTCCGGGTCGGTGCCGGGCAGGCCGGTGAGGAGGTTCTCGAGATCACCGGGAGCCTGCCACGCGAGGACCTCTACGGGGCCCACGTCGAATCCGGGTGAGGGATCGAGGGGGTGCGCAGTGTTGGCGATCGCGACCGTGCACGGAAGATGGAGCAGCAGGTCGACATGCTTGTTCAGTCCGGCCGACCCTTTGGAGGTCAGTGATCCATCGGACTCGACGACGATGCCGTGGAAGAACGACAGCGACGGCGCGACGTCGGCGGCGTGCAATCCGTGTTTCGCGGCGGCCAGCAAGAACAGCTCACGCCCGGCCGGAGTCTGCGAGTAGACCTCACCGGCACCGTATTTGGCGGTGTTCCCGGCCAGCGTACTGGTCCCGCACAGTGCGTCGTGATGGCCGGAGTCATCGTCGACGATGGTGGCCAGGACCCGGCCCTGGTCACTGAGCAGGGGATGGCCGGTGCCCAGGTAAGCCTGCCAGGGCACCTTGACGGTGTCCGCGACGTTGAGCCGCTCCCAGGGTGCATCGGCGCGCCAGAGCAGCACGTTGGCACAGCCTGTCCCCGCCACGTCGCGCAGACGGAGCCTGGTGCCGCGGGCGAGCACCTTGACGGTGTACCGCCCACCAGGCACTGTCTCGGCCCACGTCATGTCCTGCCCCGCAACATTGTCGGGCAGATCAGGCCAGGACGATGCCGGGACGACGGGCATGGTGTCTGTGATTGCGGCGGCTTGGGCGCGAGCGTGCTCGCGAGCTCCGGCGGTGGTTCCGGTGGACGTCATCGTCATATCCGGTGTGTCCTTTCGGTATCGGGGACTGCTACTTGCCGTCTACTGCGGGGGTGAACACCTTCACGGGCATCGGGTGCTTCTTGCCATGGGGGAAGCAGGCGATGCCGATCAGGATCGACGCCACGATGCAGATCGGGCCCGCCCACTTGAGGATGGGCATCTCGCCGGCAGGGTCGAAGATCTCGGCACGTGGCCAGGCAAGATTGATCACCATCAGCAGTCCGTAGACAACTGCCAGCAGGTTCAGCGGGATTCCCAAGCGGCCCAACGTGAACAGTTTCTTGCCCTCGGCGTCGACGGCGCTGGTGGTGTTGCCCGGCCAGCCCTTCAGCCGGCGCCAGAGCATCGGCCCGGTGACCGAGAGGTAGGCGAGGTAGATCAGGATGATGCAGACGCTGGCCAGGGTCGCGAAGATCGCGGAGTTGCCGATGTTCACGACGAGGACGCCGATGCACAGGACGCCGATGAGCACGGACGGGGCGATGGGGGTTCCGGTGCGGGTGTTCACGTGGCTCAAGAGTTTCGACGCGGGCAGCCGGTCGTCGCGAGCCATCGAGAACATCAGCCGTGAGCAGGCGGTCTGAATGGCCAAGGTACAGATGAAGATCGCGACGACGACGTCGCAGAGCAGCACCTTGCCCCAGAAGGAGCCGAGTACCGAATCGAGGACGTAGGGCAGGCCGCCGACCGCCAGTTCCTCACCGAGGCTGGGCGCGGCCATGAGGGCGCCCAGGAGCATGAGCCCGCCACCGATCGCCGACACCGTCAGTGCCAGCCGGATCGTCCGCGGTGCGACCCGACGAGGGTTCTTCGTCTCCTCTGCGAGTTCACCTGCGGAGCCGAAGCCGACCATCACGTAGGCCGCCATGAGTCCGGAGACGATGAAGGCCCAGATGTAACCGGGCTGCTGGCCGGGCAATCCGGTGTCGAACACGACGTCGGGGCCGCGCTCGGCGTGGGTGAACAGCGCCAGGATCACCGCGGTGACGCCGACGATCTCACAGGTGACGCCGATGTTGTTGATCCGGCTCATCCAGTTGACGCCGATGCAGTTGATGAACGTGGTGATCACCAGCAGGATCGACCCGAGCAGGACTGCGTTCGCGGCGCCGCTGGTGGTGGTCAGTGCGGAATCATCACCGATGATCTGGAAGCCGTCCCAGATCGAGGGCATGACCACCTGGAGGGCGATCGCGGCAGCGGAGGCGGTGACGATCTGGGCGAGCATCATGAACCAGCCACCGAACCAGCCGATGACCTCACCGCCCATGCGGCGCGACCACTGGTAGATGGCACCGGAGATCGGGTAGCGGGCTGCGATCTCGGCGAAACACAGCGCGACGAGGAACTGGCCGATGTAGACGATGGGCCACGTCCAGAAGAAGGCCGGACCGCCGAACGAGAAGCCGAGACCGAACAGCTGGAAGATCGTGGTCAGGATGGAGACGAACGAGAATCCCGCCGCAAACGACGCGAAGGTTCCCAGTGAGCGATGCAGCTGCTGGGTGTAACCGAACTCGGAGAGATCATTGGCGTCTCCGTTGGTCACGGCACCGCCGGTCACTGGTGCAGTGGGGGGTTGCGCGGTTGCGGTCATGGGAGATCTTCCTGCTAATGGGCCCATGAGCCCTGGTTATCTGTCAGGTGATAGATAACCGCGCAGCTATTTCTGTCGAGTGACAGGTTTGTTTCGGGCTCGGAAACGCGTGAAACAAGTATGTTTCCGAGAACGCACTCGGTGCAGGTCAGGGGATCGTTGACCGGTGCGGATCACATCAGGCGTGCGCAGATGACAGTAAGGTCAGGACTTGTGACTCACGTTGCGGCAGGACCAGGGCGCCCCCGATTGGTGGAGCAGCGTCGTCGCGGCGCCACCGCTCGCGAAGAGATCCGCGACGCCGCCGCCGAACTCTTCACCACGCGTGGCTACGCGGGCACGTCCACCAGGATGATCGCCGAGGCGGTGGGAATCCGGCAGGCCTCGCTCTATCACCACTTCAAGACGAAGGACGACATCCTCGAGTCGTTGCTCGAGGACACCGTGGCGGCGCCGCTGGAGAAGGCGCGCGAGGTCGCCGCGGCCGATGGTCCGACCCTCGCCCGGCTCCAGGAGTTGGCGGGTTTCGACGCCGGCCAGCTCGCGACCTCCCGCTGGAACCTCGGCGCTCTGTATTCACTTCCTGAACTGCGCACGGAACGATTTGTCGAGTTCCGGCAGGCGCGTACTGATCTCGCACGCATATACGCGCAGCTCGCCGGTGAGGTCCTCGGGGATCAGTCCGACCCGCGCAGGCACGTCCCGTTCCGGCTCGTCGAATCGGTGATCAGTATGCGTTCGGACGCGATGGTAGGTGCCCTCGGCGTCGATTCTCTCGACGATCTCGTCGGGGTGCTCGTCGAAAGCGTCGCACTCGTCCTCACCTAGCCGGCGCCCACAGAACCCGTAAACCCAGCTCGTCCAGGCAAACCCAGGTGTTGCAACACCTGATTTTGCCTGCAAGAGCTGGGTTTGTGTACGAGCGGACGGTCAGGCTTTCCACTCAGCGATGCGTTCCGGGGTGGCCTCTGCGAGCGCCTCGGTGAGCTTGGCTGCGTTGTAATCTTTTCCGTACGAGGGTGTTCCGGGTTGCTGACGCCACGACTCGGCAATGGTGCCCGCATCCACCGGGTCGAACCCGAGTTCGTCGACGAGGGCCGAGACGATCTTCTTGCCGTCCTCCTCGTCGCCTGCGATCGGCAGGGCGATCCGCCCCTCGGTCCCGGCCGCGGTCCCCTTCTCCAGCAGGTGCTTCCAGTAGATGCCGTTGAACACCTTGTACACAGGGACATCGAGAAGCTCGGACACCCAAGCGCTTTCGGGCTGGCCTTCCTCGATGGCGGCGATCTTGCCGTCTCGCTGTTGCGGGTAATAGTTGTTGGTCTCGATCACCGGTGCGCCGGGCTTGCGCGCGGACAGGATGCCCTTCGCCAGGTCCGGGGTGTTCTTCTGCGGAATGCTGACGATGACCAGGTCGGCGTCTTCTGCGGCGTCTTTGGCCCACACGGCCTTGGCGCCGGTTTCGGTGGCCAGCTCCGCCAGCGTCTGCGGATCACGCGAATTGGACACGCGTACCTCATGGCCCAGCTGCGTCAGGCGACGCGTGAGCGTCCCGCCGATGAAGCCTGCCCCGATGATTCCGATCTTCACTCTGATGACCCCTTACGTCGCGGAAAACACATTCATCGGGCCAACTCCTGCGGCCGGGGGTTCATTCCCGAATCGTCGGTGACCGAGGTCAGAGCACTTCGCCGGGCCGGGCATCGTGGACCAGTAGTGCGATCTGTACCCGATTGTTGAACCCCAACTTGTCCAGGATGTGCGAAATATGGCTTTTGACGGTCGCCACCGAGACGAACAGCTCCTCGGCTATCGCCGAGTTGGACATGCCTCGGGCGACCGCCACCGCCACGCGCTGCTCACCCGGGGTGAGCTGGCCGAACTGGGCGTCTGCGCGCGACTTCCGTTCGCCGGGTTCGGTGAAGCGGTTGATCAACTTACGGGTGATGGCCGGGGACAGGATCGGTTCGCCCGCCACGACCTTGCGCAGGGCTGCGATCAGGTCCGCAGGCGGGGTGTCCTTGAGCAGGAATCCGCTGGCGCCGGCCTGGAGCGAACGCAAGACGAGGTCGTCGCTGTCGAACGTCGTGAGCATGACCACATGAGGAGGATCGGGCAGGGCGCGGAGTGCTTCGGTGGCTTCGAGGCCGTTGACCTTCGGCATCCGGATGTCCATCAGCACCATGTTGGCCCCGGTCTCGGCGACGTTCTCGCGTATCGCGGTACCGTCGGAGGCCTCGCCCACGATGTCGACGTCAGGTTGGCCGCTCAGCATGGTGCGCAGCCCCGCTCGCACGAGCCACTCGTCGTCGACGAGCAGCAGCCGGATGGATGGGGTCATCTCGGGCACTCGGTCTCCCAGGGAAGTCGTGCGGTCAACACGAAGTTTCGTTCCTTCACACCGTGTTCCAATTCTCCGCCGGCGAGGGTGACGCGTTCTTGCAGCCCGACCAGTCCAGAACCCGTCCCTGGTATCGGATTCTGCATCGCAGCAACAGGATTGAGGGGCTGACGGATACAGATGGTGAGTCCCTGTCCCGGCGCGCCGCTGATGATCACGGTGACGGTCACCTCTCCCGCATGCTTGCGGGCATTGGTCAGTCCCTCTTGCACGATGCGGTAGGCGGCGCGGCTGATGACCCCGGGAACCTCGTCGAGGTCGTCGATCTCGATGGTGGCCCGAACAGGGCTGCCTGCGAGTTCGGTCTCGGCGAACAACTCGTCGACGAACGCCAGAGTCCGCATCGGGGAGGCGAGGTCGTCGGTCTCCTCCCGCAGCATGCCGATGACATCGCGCAGGTCGACGAGCATCTGGTGGACGCCGGCACGGATCACCCCGGCGGCCCGTCGAACTTCGTCCGAGGAGGCGTCTTCGCGGAACTCCAGGGCGCCGGCATGCACTGACAGCAGACTCATGCGATGGGCCAGCACGTCATGCATCTCGCGGGCCAGGCGCTCCCGTTCGGTGGCCCTCGCTGCAGCGATCCGCTCGCGCTGCTCGGATTCGACGTTGCGCGCCAGTTCGGCGAGCGAGATCAGCAGTTGGCGGCGGTTGCGCACCATCGTTCCCCACCCGACCGCGACCGCCGTGATGAGAATCGAGTAGAGCAACACCGCGTACCAGACGTCGGTCTGGGCGTCCGGGTAGAAGAAGAAGTTCGACATCGCCGCGCAGATCCCGAGCGCACCGATCGACACCGAGTACCGAAGCGGCTTGTGTACGGCCAGTGAGAACAAGGCCAAGAAGGACGCCCCGCCGACGAAGGATGCAACACCTGAGACCAGGGTCAGGATCAGGGCGATCGCGAGCGGCCACCGTCGCCGCCAGATCAGGGCGCCGCAGCCCACGAGCCCGATGGCGATGTCGGTGGCCAGCAAGGGTCCCCAGTTGCCGAAGCGACCCCAGACGCCGACGACGCCGATGGCCAGTGCGAGGACGACCATCAGCACATCGATGGCGACGTCGCGGGTGGTGCGCTTGCCCGTCAGCGGGTGCGGGTCTGCCTCGAGGGTCTCGCGCACCGCGCCGGGCATCCAGGCACGGCGTGCGGGCAGGGTCTCCCAGCCCGACGTCGGGATCGGCACACCTGCGGAACTCATACCCCGATGGTCCATGATCTGAGCGAGTCGGGCATCAGGCGAAAGTGTGAACTCGGGTGTCCGATTACTTTCGGCGACGACTGCGGTCTGAAAGGGTGACAACACAGACATAACCACGAAACGGAGTTACTGCCATGTCCCGCATGATGTTCCTGAACACCACCGCCTCCGACATCCCCGCCACGCGGAAGTTCTTCAGCGAGCTCGGCTTCGAGTTCAACGAGACGTTCAGTGACGAGAACACGCTGTGCCTCATCATCAACGACCAGACGTTCGCGATGTTGATGACCCCGGCGCGCTTCCAGGACTTCATCACCGGCGGGATCACCGACACGAGCAAGGAGCGTGAGGTGCTGATCGCGGTGTCGGCGGAGTCCCGCGACGAGGTCGACGCGATCGCCGACAAGGCTCTCGAGATCGGTGGGTCGCCGTGGCAGGACGCACAGGACCACGGCTTCATGTACGGCCGGAGCTTCCGCGACCTCGACGGTCACGTCTGGGAGATCACCTGGATGGATCAGTCGGCCATCGCCGGCTGAACCGACTCCCCGGAGGCCGGCAGGCTCGCGGTCGCGGGCAAACCGAACCGCGCGAAGTCGGCCTCCATGGTGTCCGAAAAGAACGCCACGACATGGGCCACGCCACCTTCCGTGATGTCGAGGACCTGCAGCTGAAACGGCCGGTGCACCCCGTCCTCGGGGTCGCGCATGTACAGCCCGAACGCCGGCTGACCGTTTGCCGTCGCGGGCAACAGCAGCATGTCGTCGGCCTTCTCGGCAGGACAGTTGCCGTGGATGAGGCGCCCGATGGCCTCGCCGCCCTGATACCAACCGGTGAACGGTGGCATCTCCCAGATCGCCTTGTCGGTGAACAACTGCACGATCGCGTCGATGTCGTATGACTGAAACGCCTCGACCCACTTCTGCAACAACTCTTTCTGGGCCGCGTCCTGCGGCTCTGACACCGAATCACGTTCGGGTGAGACCTCTTTGAGCTGTGCCCGGGCGCGCTGAAGCAGGCTGTTGACGGTGGCGGTGGTCAGGCCGAGGGTCTCGGCGACCTCATTGGCCCGCCACTGCAACACGTCTCGGAGAATCAGTACGGCGCGCTGACGCTCGGGCAGATGCTGGAGTGCGGCGATGAAGGCGAGTCGTATCGATTCCCGGGATCCGACGATCGTGGCCGGATCCGCGGTTTCGGCCAGCGTCTCGTCGGTGTCCGCGAAGGGTTCGAGCCACGGGACCTCATGGTCTTGCAGGAGAGGTGCCTCGGGGTCGTAGGCGTCGCCCCCCAGCCCCGACGGCAGTGGCCTGCGCTGTTTGGACCCGAGAGCGGTCAGGCAGGTGTTGGTGGCGATCTTGTAGAGCCATGTCCGGACCGAGGCCCGACCGTCGAATCGTGCGTAGCCGCGCCAAGCCCGGATGTAGGTTTCCTGCAGGAGGTCTTCGGCGTCGTGATGAGAGCCCATCATCCGGTAACAGTGGGCCAGCAATTCGCGGCGGTACGGTTCGGTCACTTCCAGGAAGTCAGGATCGACCGAGGCCTCGACAGTCATGGGGGTCAGATTACTCCGGCGGTGTGACAACAGCGAGGGGTAATCGCCGGTCCCCGGCGGCGCCATGGGCGGCCCTCACCTGTCTCAGGTCATGTTTCTCCGAGAGCGTGGTGGTGTACACGTTGTGGTGTGATTCGAGTCGGCACGTCCGGGTGGGTGTATCCGCCGTGGCGTAAGACCTTCTACCCGGAGGGTCTCGCGCAGCGGCGGGAGCTGGAGTACATCTCCCGGGAGCTCAACTCAGTAGAGCTCAACGGCTCGTTCTATGCGCTTCAGAAGCCGGCGAGCTACCTCAAATGGGCCGAGCAGACCCCGGACGACTTCATTTTCTCGGTGAAGGGACCGCGGTTCATCACCCATATGAAGCGGCTGGTCGGCGTCGACGAACCGCTCGCGACCTTTTTGGCCTCCGGCGTGCTCGCCCTTGGGCCCAAACTCGGTCCGTTGCTGTGGCAACTCCCACCGAACCTCCCGTTCGACCCGGCGGCGCTGTCGGCGTTTGCGAACCTGCTGCCCCGGACCACCGCTGCGGCGGCGGCGATGTCCGAGGGACACAGCGATCACATCGCCGGACGGTCCTGGACGACGACCGACGCCGACCGCCCGCTGCGACACGCCCTGGAAGTACGCCACCCGAGCTTTGTGAACCCGGAACTGCCAGAACTCCTGCGAGAACTGGATATCGCGCTGGTGCTGGCCGACTCGGCCGGCAAGTTCCCGGTGATCGACGAGGTGACGTCGGACTTCGTGTACGCCCGCCTGCACGGTGACCAGGAGCTGTACACCAGCGGCTACACCGACGAAGCGCTCGATGCCTGGGCGGCACGGTTCCGGGAGCGTGCAGCCGATCACGATGTGTACGTCTACTTCGACAACGACGCCAAGGTGCACGCCCCCTACGATGCGCGCGGGTTGCTCGATCGCTTGATTCCCGGCGCGCTCGGGTAGCGTTGTCGCCTAGCGCTCGGGCCAGTGACGGCGCGCCACCGGACGACTGGGGTGCAATCGATGATCGAGCGTTTGGACAAGCTGCAACGCAAGCACCCTGTCCTCGGATTCGGCATCGCCGTCATCTACAAGTACGCCGACGATCAGGGTGGTTATCTCGCGGTCCTGATGACGTACTACGCCTTCCTCGCGCTGTTCCCTTTGTTGCTGTTGTTGACCACCGGGGTCGGCATCGTGCTGGACGGGAACCCGGGGCTACAGGAGCGGGTGCTGAACTCGACCTTGAGTCAGTTCCCGGTCATCGGAGACCAACTCGGCCAGCCGCAGGAACTGAGCGGTGGGATCTGGGGCGTGGTCATCGGAATCGTCGGCGCCCTCTACGGTGCTTCCGGTGCCGGTCAGGCGGCTCAGAACGCGATGAACACGGTCTGGGCGGTCCCTCGCAACAAGCGCCCCAACCCGATCTTCTCCCGGCTGCGCAGCCTGCTCCTGCTCACGGTCCTCGCCCTCACCCTGGTCGGAACCACAGTGATGTCGACATATGGCGGCGTCTGGGGACTCTTGGGTCGGTGGGACAGCTGGGCGATCGGGATCACGGCGGTGGTCGTGAACTCGGCGGTCTTCATGGTGGCGTACAAGCTGAGCACCACCAACACCGTGACTTACCGCGATGTCCTGCCCGGAGCGATCGTGATGGCGATCCTGTGGCAGCTGCTCCAGACCTTCGGAACGTTCTACGTGACACAGGTCGTCAAGAACGCCAGCACCACCAACAGCGTCTTCGCCGTGGTGCTCGGTCTGCTGGCGTACTTCTACCTTGCAGCGGTCGCTGTCGTCTTGACCGCCGAGATCAACGTCGTCCGCGTGCACAAGCTCTATCCACGTGCCCTGCTCACGCCGTTCACCGACGAGGTCGAACTGACCCAGGGCGACCGCACTGCTTACACGAGGCAGGCCAAAGCTCAGCGCGCCAAGGGCTTCGAGCAGGTCACCGTGACCTTCGAGAAGGCGAAAAAGACCGACGAGCCGGAGCCCCGCTAGCGTCGGACCTCAGATGACCCCGTGCGTGGGCGGCGCTGTGTGATGGAGCAGGGCCCGCCCGATGTGCTGATATTTCCAACGCACCGGGTCATGCAGGGTGTGGGTGCGCGCGTTACGCCAGAAGTGATCGAGTCCGAGGTCAGCGCCCGCACTGCGAGTCCCCGACACCTCGAACAATGCCGAGGACACCTCGTTGGCCGCGCGGTCGGCGACGACCTTTGCCGTCGCCACCGCGATCGAGGCTGCGGCGGCGGCCTGTCCCGCTCTGCGGGCCGACGTGCTGACCGTGGCATCGACCACCGTTCCGGCGGCCGTCAGAGTTGCTTCTGCTGCGGTCACCTCGACCGCGAGTTCGCCGAAGCGCTGGATCAACAGCGGGTCGTCGATGGCGTTGTCGACACCTGCCTCGAACCAGGGCCGGCTCTTGGTACGGGCGAATTCCGCTGCGGCCGACAATGCGCCGCGAGCGATACCCGCATCGATGGCGACGTGCAGTAGCTGCGCGAAGGCGCCGTACCCGCTCGGGGCGCCCACGGCCCTGGACCTGGTCACCAGTTGGTCACCGCGGACGGACACGCCCTCGAACGTGATCGTGCCGCTTCCCGTGGTGCGCTGCCCGATTCCGTTCCAGTCGTCGATGATGCGGATCCCCGCAGCATCGGCGGGGATGAATGCCACGTATTCGCCGTCGGGCAGACCGGTCTTGCCTTCCGGATCGTCGAGTCGTGTCAGGACCGCGAGGGTGTGCGCGTACAGCGAGCCCGTGCAGTAGAACTTCGACCCGTCCAGGCGCAGGCCGCCGTTGTGGGGGCGGATCGAGGTTGCGATGTCCGCGACGGTCTTGCCCGTCCGCTCGGACTGTGCGTTCGCAATCCTGCTGCCACCCAACACATCTTCGAACAATTCCCGCTGCTGTGGTGGCTCGGCGGCCAGCCGGAGCAGGTTCAGGTACACGAAATGGCTGTGCGGGATCTGAGCGATGTTGGGGTCGGCGGTGGCGAGGATCCGCACGACCTCGGCGACGACGCTCGGAGGGAGGTCGGCGCCGCCGAACCGGGCAGGCACGGTGATCGCCAGCAGGCCGCTGGCCGAGAGCTGATCGATCTCCTTGTAGGGGAGTTTGCGGTCCCGGTCGCGTGCTGCGGCCCCGGTGGCGAAGTGATGCGCGAGGTCTCGTGCGACCGAGAGGGCCTGCTCCGCAGAGTCGATACGTGCCGCGATGGCAGTGCTCACGGTGCTCCGACGCCGGCAGCGGTGTCGGCCGCCTCCAGTTCGCGGACGAGGGGCAGGACCTTGGCACCGAAGTACTCGATCTCTTCCTGGAAGTGCAGGAAGCCGCCGAGGATGAGGTCGACGCCGAGACGTTTGTAGGCGACGATACGTTCGGCGATCTGCTCCGGGGTGCCGATCAGCTGGGTCTTGAAACCGTCGTTGTACTGCACGAGATCTTCGAACTTCGAATCTGCCCACATGCCCTTGCCGTCGGATGCTGACGCGCCCGCCTGCTGAACGGCGTCCCGGAAACCTTCGACCGCAGGGCGGTTCGCCTTCTCGATGATCTCCCGCAGGGTGTCGTGGGCCTCGGCTTCGGTGTCGCGCGCGATGATGAACCCGTTCAACCCGAACTTGACCTCGCGGCTGTGCGCCCGGGCGACCGCCCGTAGGTCGTCGACCTGTTCGGTGACGCCGTCGAAGTCTTTTCCGTTCGAGAAGTACCAGTCGGAGAACCGGCCACCGTTGTTGCGGGCGGCCGTCGAGTTGCCGCCCTGAAAGATCTCTGGATTGGGGCGCTCGAGGGTGTTCAGCGGCTTGGGCTTGAGGGTGAAGTCACGGATCCGGTAGAAGTCGCCGGCGAACTCGACGTTGTCCTCGGTCCAGATCTTGCGGATCACCTCGATGAATTCCGCACTGCGACGGTATCTTTCATCGTGTTCGAGCCACGGCTCGCCGAGTGCCTTGAATTCGCCGGAGAACCAGCCCGACACGACGTTGATGGCGAACCGGCCATTCGACAGATGGTCGGCGGTGGCACCGAACTTGGCGAGTACCGCCGGATGCCAGAGCCCCGGGTGGATCGCGGCGATGACTTTCAGCTTCTCGGTCGCACCCAACAGGGCCAGGCTGAACGACGTCGACTCGTGCTGGAACTCGGCGCCGTACGAGGCCATGTAGCGCACCTGTGAGAGCGCGTACTCGAAGCCGTTCTTCTCCGCGGTCTGGGCGAGCTTTTTGTTGTACTCGAAGTCCCAGCTGGTCCGCTGCTCGATCTTGCTGGTCACCAGCCCCCCACTGACGTTGGGAACCCAGTAGGCGAACTTGATCTCGTCCGAGATTTTTTCAGTGGTCATGGTTGTGCTCCAGGGTGTTCGGCGCTGATCAGGATGCGCTGGCGGGTGTGAGTGAAGGCAGGAAGGCGCCGCGGACGGGCTCGGCGGCCCGGTCGTCGGCGTCGAGGAGTCCACGTTGGATCAATCTCGGCCGCACTCCCTCCCCGAAGTGATAGGCCTCCTCGACGTGCGGGTATCCGGACAGGATGAAGTGGTCGAGTCCGAGGTCGGCGTACTCCGCGATCCGGTCGGCGACCTCGTCGTGCGATCCGACCAGAGCAGTTCCCGCGCCACCGCGGACCAGTCCGACACCCGTCCACAGGTTCGGGTAGATCTCCAAGGAGCGGGCGTCGGTACCGGCACTGAAGGCGCTCCCGCCGCCGTGCAGCTCGCGCATCCGGCGTTGTCCCTCGGACTCCGACCTGGCGAGATTCTGCTGAGCCTGTGCGACGACCTGCGGGTCCAGGGCCCCGATGAGTCGATCGGCCTCGGCCCAGGCCTGCTCGGAGGTGTCGCGGGAGATGACGTGGAGCCGGATCCCGTAGGTCAGTTCGCGCCCCTCTGCAGCGGCCAATCTGCGGATCCAGTTCAACTTCTCGGCGACGGCGTCGGGCTTTTCGCCCCACGTCAGATAGGTGTCCGCAAACTTCGATGCGACGGCACCGGCAGCGGGAGAGGAGCCTCCGAAGAACACCGGGGGCAGAGGATCTGGTTTACGCGCTAGTTGTGCGCCTTCGACGCGCAGGTGGCGGCCGACGAAGTCGACCGGCTCTTCGCGGGTCCACAGCTGACGAATGATGTCGAGGAACTCGCCGCAGCGTTCGTACCGTGCCTCTTTGGACAGGAAGTCGCCGAAAGCCCTCTGCTCGGACGATTCGCCGCCGGTGACGACATTGAGGAGAAGTCGACCTTTGGACTGCCACTGATAGGTCGAGGCCATCTGGGCAGCGAGCGTCGGGCTCGTCAGCCCCGGCCGGAGAGCGACCAGGAATTTCAGTGTGTCGGTCGTCTCGAGCAGCATCGCGGTCGAGAGCCAGGCGTCTTCGCACCAGAGTCCGGTGGGGGTGAGGACGGCTTCGAAGCCGTTGACCTCGGCGGCACCGGCCAGCTGGTTCAGATAACGCAGGTCAGCGGGGCGATCGCCGGACATGTTGGATCCGTGACCACCAGCCATCAGATTCCGTGAGTCGCCGTACGTCGGCAGGAACCAGTGGAAATGCAGTGACACAGGCAGCCCTTCGGTTGAATCGGGGAATTGCCCTCAGTGTGGGTGGCTTTCGCGCCGCGTTCCCAGGGTTCAGATCGCGGTGATTCCAAGTCGCCGGTGAGATCCGCGCGGCGGCTATTCTCGCCGGTGAACGCCTCTGTGACGGGCGTTCAGCTCTCCGGGTCTGCTTGGTGTCCGCGTTGCACGGACTCTCGAACCGCTGCTAGGTTGGCGTTCATGACGAGCACAGGCCACTACATCCCGGAGGTCACCTACATGACCACCGCTCTGGGATGTCGTCTGCCGTTCGCTCGCGTCCTCTGTTGTCGAATGTCCTGATCCGAATCCGCCGCGCTCGCGGCATTCCGTTCTGACATCTCCCGCCTGGCCATTTCTGTGGTCCCGGCGCGACAACTCGACGAGGACTCTCGATGACTGCCACACTTGATCACCGCATAGCTACAACCACCCGTCCGTCCGCGACCCGTCCAACGGGCTCTCGTATCGCCGCGCCTGCTCGTCCTGCTCGTCCGCTGGGTGTCCCCAGCCCGAAAAAGGCTGTCAAGATCCATATCGCCACCCCGCAGCTGCACCTGTCGACCAAACCGGCGGCAGTGGTCTTGCGAGCTGCACGCCTGCACGGCCCGGTCTTCCGTGACGCGGCGTCCAGCGCTTCGGGTCTGAGTATCTCGACGGTCAACCGGCAGGTCAGCGCCCTTCTCAAGGTGGGTCTGCTGCGTGAGCGCGCCGACCTCGCACCCGCCGGCGCGATCGGCCGTCCGCGGCTGCCGTTCGAGTTGAACACCGCCGAGTTCTTGACCGTCGGTATCCATATCGGCCTCAAGGTCACCTCCATCACCACCCACGACCTCTTCCATCGGGTGGTCGGCGCCATCCAGATCCCCACCCCGATCGCCGACAGCCCGGAGCAGACGCTGACGGCCATCGGGCTCAGCGCGAAGCGTTTCCTGTCGCGGTGGCAGAACAAGAAGGTTCTGTGGGCAGGCGTCGCACTCGCCGGCCGGGTGGACAAGGCCGGTCGCGTCAGTCACTCCCGCCTCGGATGGCAGTCGGCACCCGTCGGAGAGGTTCTTGCCTCTGTCATCGGACTGCCGATCTCCGTTGCCTCGCACGTCGAGGCGATGGCTGCAGCCGAACTGCTGCTCAATCCCCAGGCCGAGCTCCTGGTGGATCCGGGCCAAGAGGGTGGCAGCTTCGTCTACTTCTACGCTCGCGAAACGGTCGGCATCGCCTTCACCGTCGGCGGCAGCGTCTACACCCCCACCGCCGGCCCGCCGGAGATCGGCCACTTCCCGGTCGGTCGCACCGAACTCCTCGATCCGCACGGCACTGGCCGGCTCGAACCCACCGTCAGCGACACCGGCATCGTCGACGCCGCCATCGCAGCAGGTCTGGCGATCGAGTCGGTGGACGACGTCCACCAGCTGGCAGCGGCGGGCGATGAGATCTCCCGCGCCATCCTCGACGAGCGCGCTCGGCTCCTGGGCAAGGCGGTCGGCCTGATCGCTGACATCTTCAACCCGGATCACGTGGTCCTCGGCGGGCAGGCGTTCACCGACGCCCCGTCGACCCTGCCGATCGTCGCCCAGGCCGTCCGCGAGACCTCGGTCGCCGAGCGCCGCGACGTCCGGGTATCGCGCTCGGGCGCCACGGTCCAGCAGCAAGCTGCTGGTGCGGTGTCACTCGACGCGATCTACAGTGACCCGGTAGAGGCTCTGTCCAGGACGGCATAGTTCGACACAAAAGCACACGCTCCAGTCAAAAGCACACGTCGCGACGTGTGCTTTTGACTGAAGCGTGTGCTTTTGCAGTGGGTCCGTCAGTCAGTTGTTCTTTTGTGATACGCCCGCAAGGCGAACGGCGCGAAAATCAAGGTCAGCGCTATCGACCACAGCACCGTCGAGAGCTCGGGGTTCTGCAGCGGCCATGGGGCGTCGGCCGGAGCCGCCGGCCCGTTGCCCCAGAGTTCACGCATCGACTGCACGAGTGACGAGATCGGATTCCACTCTGCGATCGCGCGCAGCCAACTCGGCATCGGCTCTGTGGGCACAAACGCGTTGGACAGGAACGTGATCGGGAACAGCAGGGTGAACATTACCCCGTTCACCGCCTCCGGTGATCGCATCACCGATCCGATGAGGATGCCGAACCAGATCATGGCGAAGCCGAAGAGCAGCACCAGCGCGAAGGCGAGGACTGCTTTCGCGAAGCCCTCGTTGATGCGCCAGCCGATGAGCAGTCCGGTGAGCGCCATGACCACGATTCCGATGGACGAGTGGATCAGCGCTGCCACGGATCGTCCGACCAGTACCGAGGAACGTGCCATCGGCAGTGACCGGAAGCGGTCGATGATGCCCTTCTCGAGATCGTTGGTCAGACCCAGAGCGACGATGAACGCCGAGAACGCGATGGTCTGTCCCATGATCCCGGGCAGCAGCCATTCCTTGTAATCGAAGCCGTCGCCCGGACTGATGGACGCGCCGAAGACGTATGCGAACAGCAGCACGAACATGATCGGCTGCACCGTCACGTCCGAGAGCATCTCAGGCTGACGTTTGGTGTGAATCAGGTTGCGGCGCACCATCACCAGTGACTCGCGCACTATGTCTGGTTTGCCGATCGCCGATCGCGGCGTTGCCTTTGTC
Source organism: Williamsia limnetica (assembly GCF_003217475.1). Lineage (GTDB taxonomy): Bacteria > Actinomycetota > Actinomycetes > Mycobacteriales > Mycobacteriaceae > Williamsia > Williamsia limnetica. The sequence goes on from NZ_QJSP01000005.1 coordinate 251,982, forward strand.
GCTCCGGCGTTGCTGGTTGTGGTGGTCATGACTTGTTCTCCTCGGCGTCTGCGGCTGCGTCGGCGTCTTCAGCTCGGTGCCCGGTGAGGGAGAGGAAGACGTCATCCAGGCTTGGGCGGGTGAGTCCGATGTCGTCGACAGCGATTTCGCTGCGTTCGAAGATCCCGGCGATCTTGGTGAGATCGGCGATGCCGTCGGCGCTCGCTGTCAGCTGTCGCTGCGACTCGTCGACGAAGACCTCTCCGCTGTTCTCCCGCAGGAGCCGGGTCGCCTCGGGTAGATCCTCGGCGGCGGAGACGGTCAGAACGAGACTGGCCTTGCCTGCTTGTTCCTTGAGCTGCAACGGGGTACCGGCTGCGATGATCTTGCCCTTGTCGATGACGACGATGTTGTCAGCCAGTTGGTCGGCTTCTTCGAGATATTGGGTGGTCAGTAGCAGGGTGGTGCCGTGGCTCACGAGCGATTTGAGCACGTCCCAGAGTTCCTGCCGGCTTCGCGGGTCGAGACCTGTCGTCGGTTCGTCGAGAAACAGCACTGGCGGTGAGGCCAGCAGGCTGACGGCGAGATCGAGTCGGCGGCGCATACCGCCCGAGTAGGTCTTGACCACTCGGTCGGCGGCGTCGGTGAGCGAGAACTGTTCGAGAAGTCGGTCACCTGCGGCGCGGACCTCTTTGCGGGGCAAGCCGTACAGGCTGCCGATCATCCAGAGGTTCTCGCGGCCGGTGAGTAACTCGTCGACGGTGGCGGCCTGCCCGGTCAGGCCCATACTGCTCCGGACCAGGTCGGGATTCTCTGTCACGTCGTACCCCGCGATGCGGGCCGTACCCGAGGTGGGCAGGCTCAGCGTGGTCATCATCCGGACGATTGTGGTCTTGCCCGCGCCGTTGGGGCCGAGCAGACCCAGCACCGAGCCCGGCGGGACGGTGAAACTCACTCCGTCGACGGCTCGGACGCCGTCGAACTCTTTGACCAGGTCGATGGCCTCGATGGCGTATTCGGTGGTGACTGCGGTGGAAGTCATGGGGCTTACCGTAGCGACCGAGTCGGACATCGGGCCAGCAGTTTTATTGCTGAGCGTTGACACGTTGTTCTCCTAGTTGCATTCGAGGTCTGATCGCGTCGGATCTGTCGTAGGAAAGTCGTCGGCTGTTCATCTGTTGATCGTTCCGTCATCCTCCGAGTTCAAGTGAACTTGAAGTCAAGAGCTGGCCCGCCCCACTTTTCCTTCTGTCGTCGAACGGACGGAGAATCCGACGGGCCGAGGGCAAATCAGGGAACCTGCTGCAGTTTGATCTGTGCGCCCCACGGATCGCTGATCGTCGCGAGTCGTCCGTACGGGGTATCGGTCGGAGCGTCGACGACGGTGCCGCCGAGTTCGCCGACCCGCGTGGCTGTTGCGTCGGCATCGGCCACGCCGATGTAGATCGACCAGTGGCTCGGGACCTCCGCGGGCAGGAAGCCGCTGCCGTCCATGATCCCGGCGTATCCCTCACCCGGAGCGGTGTCGGGCAGGCTCAACTGGGCGTACCGGAACTCGTCGGTGTCGCTGAGCGTCACGATCTGTCTGCCGGTAGCCGCCGGGTAGAAGTCGACCGCTTTCGCGAAGTCGGTGGTGAGCAGCTCGAAGTAGCAGGGCGCTCCCGCCTCCATGTACAGCTGAAATCCCCTGTGTTCGCGGGGTTCCCAGAAACCGAAGACGGCGCCGTGACCGTTGTGGCCACCGTTGGCCCCCGGGTCGCTGCCCGGGTCCATGACGATCGCCATCGTCCCTTGGCCTGGGATCTCCATCGGCGGGACAAAGACGCTCCCGCCGGAGGTCGACACCTGCTTGACGGTGGCCTCGATGTCCGGCGTCTGGAAGTACGTGCACCAGAAGTCGGGCACGTCCGGGCTCTGTTTCGGTCCCAGGCCCGCGACGAGTTTGTCCTGGTGGGTGAACTGTGAATAGCCACCCATCTGCTCGTCCGGCTCGGTTCGGTCCCACCCGAACAGGTCGCCGTAGAAGGTGGCGGCGCGGTCCGGCTCGGTGCTGGACAGATCGATCCAGACGGCGACGCCGTCGGGATGGGAGTCGATGGCTGGCATGGCGGGCTCCTTGTGGTGGTTCGAAAAGGTCGTCACAGGCATAGACCAGGGTCGGTCTCGGAACTCATCGCAGCGCATCGACTCGAGCGTGTTCTCCGCGGATGCGGCTACTCTCCCTTGACACAGCCGCATCAGCGGTCAATCCTCAACAGGTGAGTGAAGTGCGAATTCGGCAGGCGGCCGAGCTCCTGGGAATCAGCGACGACACGGTCCGGCGATTGATCGCTGGAAACCAGCTGCGTTCCCATACCGACGACAGTGGCAGGCAGGTCGTTGACGGTGCGGATCTCGCGCGGCTGGCCGGGGAGCGCGCGCCCGCATTCTCCAGCGCCGACGCACCGGTCGTGCGGTCGGCCCGCAACCGTTTCGTCGGGCTGGTCACCGAGGTGAAGTCGGATCTGGTGATGAGCCAGGTGACAATGCAGTGCGGTCCCTTCGAGGTCACGTCTTTGATGAGCACCGACGCCGTTCGGGAGCTCGACCTCAAACCCGGGTCGGTGGCCACGGCCGTCGTCAAAGCGACCAATGTGATCGTCGAGACCAGGTCACTCGGATGAAGTCCAGGATCTTCGCGGCGCTCGTGCTCACGGCGGTGCTGATGGTGACGGCCTGTTCGTCGACCAGCGAGGGGGAACGGTCGGCGGAGAATGGGAACATCACGCTCACGGTGTTCGCGGCTGCATCGTTGAAGAAGAGTTTTACCGAGCTCGCCGAGCGCTTCTACACCGACAACCCTGATGTCGAGGTGAAGTTCAACTTCGACGGCTCGCAGGTACTTGCGACTCAGGTCGAGCAGGGTGCGAACGTCGACGTGTTGGCCACCGCCGATGAGAAGAACATGGACAAGCTCGGTGAGCAGATCGCCGACCCGCAGATCTTCGCGACCAACGTCCTGACGATCATCACCCAGCCCGGCAATCCCAAGAACATCCAGAGTCTCGGCGATCTCGAGAAGTTCGATGTGAGCACGGTGGTCTGCGCGGTCGAGGTGCCGTGTGGAAGCGCCACCGCGAAGGTGGAAGAGAGTTCCGGAGTCGATATCAAGCCGGTCAGTGAGGAGACTGCGGTGACCGGCGTGCTCACCAAAGTGCAGACCAGGCAGGCCGACGCCGGTCTCGTCTACGTCACCGACGCTGTGGGAGCCGGTGATGCGGTGACCTCGGTGTCCGACCCCGCTTTCGCTGCGGTGGTCAACCGATATCCGATCGGTGTGGTCGCAGCGACGAAGAATCGCGCTGCGGCGCAGCGGTTCGTCGACATGGTGCTCGGCCCCGAGGGCAGTGCGTTGCTCTCGGCCCAGGGCTTCGGTGCCGCGAATTGAAAAACTCGGGATCCGCGCTGAAAGCGGTTCCGGCCTGGCTCTACCTGCCGGCCGCGATCGGTGTGGCGCTGGTTCTGCTACCGCCGATCGCGTTGGCGGTGAACACCCCGTGGGATGACTTCTGGGGCAACATCACCTCCGAATCTTCGGTCGACGCCCTCGAACTGAGCTTGCGGACCGCGGCGATCAGTACGGTGTTGTGCATTGTGCTGGGAGTTCCGATGGCCATCGTTTTCGCCCGGCGCACCGGTATGCCGATCCGGGTGTTGCGTTCGGTCGTGCTGCTGCCGCTGGTCCTGCCGCCGGTGGTCGGTGGCATCGGATTGCTTTATGCTTTCGGGAAATTCGGCCTGGTCGGTGAACCCCTGGCCGCAATCGGTATCGACATAGCGTTCTCGACGACCGCGGTCATCTTGGCCCAGACCTTTGTCGCATTACCTTTTCTGGTGATCAGCCTCGAAGGTGCGCTGCGCAGCATCGGCAGTCGCTACGAGCAGGTTGCCGCAACCCTCGGTGCGTCACCGACCCGGACCCTGTGGAAAGTGACCATGCCCCTGGTGTTCCCGGCGCTGCTGTCGGGCATGGTCCTTGCGTTCGCCCGGGCGCTGGGTGAGTTCGGCGCGACGATCACCTTCGCGGGCAACCTGCAGGGTGTCACCCAGACGGCGCCGCTGGCCATCTACGTCGAGTCGATCAGTGAGCCGGAACAGGCGCTGCCGCTGTCCATCGTCCTGGTGATTGTGGCGTTGCTGGTGGTGATCGCGGTGCATCTGCGCGACTCGACGCGGACGGCGACCCTGTGAGCGGGGATCTCGTCGCTGAACTCGTCAGCGAAGTGCCGTTCCTCGAGCTGAGCATTCAGATACCGCAGGGGCAGACCGTTGCGATCCTCGGTCCGAATGGTGCCGGTAAGAGCACGCTGATGAACATGCTTGCCGGACTGCTGCGGCCCGAGTCCGGCTCGATCGCGGTGGGGGAGCGAGAACTCGTCGGATCGACAACGTTTGTGCCACCGCACAAACGCGGGATAGCGATGCTCTCACAACAAGGCATGCTGTTTCCGCATCTGACCGTTGCTCAGAACGTGGCCTTTGCCCCGGCCGCCGCGCACCTGTCGCGCGTCGAGGTGCGCTCTCGAACGAAGCGATGGCTGGACGCGGTCGATGCGACAGACTTGGCTGACCGCAAACCGGGGCAGCTGTCGGGTGGCCAATCGCAGCGGGTCGCGCTGGCCCGGGCGCTGGCAGCGGATCCCGATCTGCTGCTGCTCGATGAACCCTTCAGCGCGCTGGATGTGGATGTGGTGCATCGCATCCGGTCGATGCTGCGTCGCATTCTGCTTGATCGCACGCGCACGACCTTGCTGGTGACCCACGACATCGCCGACGCGGTGACGCTCGCAGATTCGGCGATCATTCTCGGCGAAGGAAAGATTGTCGCCCAGGGGCCTGTGCGAGAGCTTCTGGCCAGTCCGGTGAATCAATTCGCCGCGCAGCTGGCAGGTCTGAACCTGATCAGTGGTCGCTGGTCGGGCGGGGTACTGGAGTCCGGCAGGTTCGCCATCGCGGGGATGGTCGATGAGACGCCGGCCGCGGGTGCATCCGCGATGGCCGCATTTTCGCCACGCGCGGTGGCCGTGTACCGGGAACCTCCTTCGGGGAGTCCGCGTAACGTTGTCAAAGGTGTTGTGGTGCAGGTGGTGCCGCAGGGAGATTTGGCCCGGGTCGACTGTCTGGTCGGCGATGGTGTGGTCACCGCGGCGATCACCTGGGCCGCAGTGAGCGAACTCGGACTGGTCGCCGACGACGAGGTGGCTCTCGTGATCAAGGCGACAGAGGTCACGGTTTATCCAGCGAGATAGATCCTGCAGACAAATGCACACCGTTCAGTCACAAACACACGTTCAAACATGTGATTGTGACTGAACGGTGTGCTTTTGTTGGGTCAGGCTTTCTTGTTCGCCTCGAGCACGCTTGCGCGTAGCCGTTTGTAGCCTCGCACGTGCAGGCTGCCTATCGATTTGAGGAAGAAGCGGTCGTCGCCGTCGATCGCAGTCCCCAGTTCGGTATCGGCGAGGACCGTGCCGGGTCGGGCGGAGCTGGTCAACCTGGCTGCGATGTTGACCGGTTCGCCGAAGACGTCGCCGAGCCTGGTCAGGACGGTGCCGTAGGCGATGCCGACACGCAGCGGTGGGAGTCCGTGCTCGTCGGAAAGTTGTTGCAGCGTAAGGGCCATGTCGGCCGCTGCCGTGGGATCTTCGACCTCGAACATCACGGCGTCGCCGAGGGTCTTCACCACCCGGCCGCCACGCGAGGTGATCACCAGGTAGGCGTTCGTCTCGAACGTCTCGAGCAGACCGTCGAGTTCGTCCATCCCGATCTTGCGCGACAGGCTCGTGTATCCGACTATGTCGACGAAACCGACAGCAAGAGTGCGGTTCACACCATCAGTGGTCGCCAGTGCGTTCTGCAGCGCGGACGCGAGGTGGCGGCGCCAGACCAGGGTCTGCACCCGCTGCACGGCGTTCAGCATCGTCTCGAGATCTGGACTGTCGCCGCTCCGGATGCGATCGGCCATGTTATTGGCCTCCCAGTCCGCAAGCCGCGACATCGTCTGGCCGAGGGCGCGGGCCATCGCGATCTCGAACTCCGGTGGCTGTCCCTCGTCGAGACCCCGGACCAGTTGCAGCGCCTGCACGTCGTCGGCGGTGAAGAGTTTGTCGTCGCCGTCCATCGTGAAGCCGAACGCCGACCAGACCCGCCGTGCGTGGTCTTCTGAGATGTTCAGGGCTGCGGTCATGTCTTCGAGCGTGAAAAGTCGCTCGCCGCCGAGTAACTGCGACTCGATGGTCTCGGCACTGATATCGGGCGGGCTGATATCGGGCTGGTCGCTCACGAGAGTGCGAGCCCCGCCTGAGTGTTCGGTGCGGCCTCGGGTAGTCCGAGAACGCCTTTCATCAGGTATGCCAGCAGGGCCGGCATATCTGGCCTGCTCCAGTTTCGCCGCAAGCGCATGGCGTCGTTGGCGATTGTCAGTGCTGCGTGCACGGTCACCGCGGCCTCCGGGGTCGGTAGGTCGGTCTCGATCTGCTCGACCAGGTTCACCCAGCGTCCCACGTACCGGCGCTGATAGGTGATGAGATCGCCATTGTCGAAGCCTTCGAGCACGCTGCGACTGTTGAAGGACACCGACAGATCGGGTGTCGACGTCAACACCTGGACGTACGAGTCCACGAGCAGCGCCAGCAGCGACGCCGGGTCGGAGGCCACGGAGTATGCCGCGATGGCGCTGGCTTCGAGGCGGTTCGCGCTTCGTTGACTGATGCCGATGAGAATCGCTTGCTTACTCGGAAAGTGTTTGTAGACACTCGGTCCGGTGATGCCCACCGCCTCGCCGATCTCGTCGACACCCACGGTGGCGAAACCGCGCTGCTGAAACAGTGCCGCGGCGGCATCGAGGATCTCGTCCCGGCGACCCGACGGTTCGGCCATCGCCCGGGGCATCGGGGGGATGGCGACGGCGTGCTCGGGGGTCAGCTCGACGACCCGGGCCACGAGTTTGACCAACTGGGCGACGGCCCTCGACGTGGAGATCCTCGTCCGGTGTACCGACACGCTGCCGTTGACGCTGAGGATCGACCATGCCAATTGGTCGATGTCGCGAGCGGACAGGTCGGTGCGGTGGGCGAACACCGCGCCCGACCATCGATGCAGCACCTTTCGGGTGCGCCGGGCGACCTCATCGTTCTGGTCGGGGGTCAGATGGGCCGTGGACCAGCGCCACAGCGCCGCGGAACGCGGGTTGGTCACACCGAGCGCGCACAGTTTCTCGATGGCCTTGTCGATCGGGATCTCCCCGTTGTCGGCGGGGGCCAGTGCGGTGTCGGTGCACTTCTCGATGTCCTCGACGCCGGACATCACCGCGGCATAGAGAATTGCCTGTTTGTCGACGAAGTGCCGGTAGATCGACGGTCCGGTCACGCCTGCGGCCTTCGCGATGTCCGCCACCGAGACATGGTCGTATCCGCGCGCCAGGAAGAGCTCGGCAGCACGGTCGGTGAGCTGGTGTTTGCGGTCGGCCGGGCGGCTGTGACGCTGCGTCCGCTGGCCGCCCGCGACGTCGGAGTTCGAGGACATTGTGAATCAACCCTAGCGCATGATCGACGTGCGCAATGCCGCTTTGTAGTCGGGGTATGGTCAAATAAGTTACAGCGCGTTAGCCTGGTGTCAGATCGAAGGCGAGTGCTGGCGAACAGCGCCGTTCATGTGAAAGGAAACCCCAGCGTGAGTGAACAAGCATTTATCTACGAGGCCATCCGCACGCCTCGTGGCAAGCAACGGAAGGGCTCACTGCACACCGTGAAGCCCGTCGACCTCGTGGTCGGCCTCATCAATGAACTCAAGGTTCGTTTCCCGGACCTCGATCCCGCCGACATCAACGACGTCGTCCTCGGTCTCGTCTCGCCGGTCGGCGAGCAGGGTGCGGTGCTGCCGCGTACCGCAGCACTCGTCGCCGGTCTGCCCGATACGGTCCCCGGCACCCAGATCAACCGCTTCTGCGCCTCGGGCCTCGAAGCCACCAACCTCGCCGCCCAGAAGATCGCCTCCGGCTGGGACGACCTCGTGATCGCCGGTGGTGTCGAATCGATGTCCCGCGTGCCCATGGGCAGCGACGGCGGCGCGATGTTCACCGACCCGACCACGGCGTACGACCTCTACATCGCGCCCCAGGGCATCGGTGCCGACCTGATCGCCACCATCGAGGGCTTCTCCCGTGAAGACGTCGACGCCTACGCGGCCGAGTCGCAGGCCCGCGCCGAGGCCGCCTGGTCCGGTGGCTACTTCGCCAAGTCCGTCGTGCCCGTCAAGGACATGAACGGCGTCACCCTGCTCGACCACGACGAGCATCGTCGTCCGGGCAGCACCGTCGAGAGCCTCGGCAAGCTGAAGCCGGCTTTCGAGGGCATCGCCGCCATGGGTGGATTCGATGACGTCGCACGGCAGAAGTACGTCAACGTCGAAAAGGTCAATCACGTTCACACCGGCGGCAACTCGTCGGGCATCGTCGACGGCGCCGCCCTCGTGCTCGTCGGCTCCGAGGCGGCAGGCAAGAAGGCCGGACTCACCCCGCGTGCACGCGTGGTCGCCACCGCTCAGACCGGTAGCGATCCCACGATCATGCTCACCGGCCCCACCCCGGCCACCGAGGCCGTGCTGAAGAAGGCCGGTCTGACCGTCGATGACATCGACGTCTTCGAGCTCAACGAGGCATTCGCCTCGGTGGTCATGAAGTGGATGAAGGATCTGAAGATCCCGCACGAGAAGACCAACGTGAACGGTGGCGCGATCGCCATGGGCCACCCGCTCGGTGCCACCGGCGCGATGCTGGTCGGAACCGTGCTCGACGAACTCGAGCGCACCGGCGGCCGCTACGGCCTGATCACCCTGTGCATCGGCGGCGGCATGGGTGTCGCCACGATCATCGAGCGTGTCTGACCCTCTCCGGCCCTTCCCCCCTTCACGAAAGAGTTGCGAATACCTATGACCGACAACATGATCAACTGGGAACAGGACAGCGACGGCGTCGTCCTGCTCACCCTGGACGACCCCAATCAGGGCGCCAACACGATGAACGCGCTCTACACCACCTCGATGGCCGCAACGGTCGATCGTCTCGAGGCCGAGAAGGACAGCATCTCCGGTGTCATCCTGACGTCGGCCAAGAAGACCTTCTTCGCCGGTGGCGATCTCAAGGACATGACGTCTGACCGTAAGGGCGTCGACAAGGTCGAACTGGCCACCCAGATCACCAACACCACCAACAGCATGAAGGCAGTGCTGCGCCGGCTCGAGACCCTGGGCAAGCCCGTGGTCGCAGCCATCAACGGTGCTGCGCTCGGCGGTGGCCTGGAGATCGCGCTGCACACGCACTACCGCATCGCGGCCGACGTCAAGGGCAACCAGCTCGGACTTCCCGAGGTCACCCTCGGCCTACTGCCCGGTGGCGGCGGCGTGGTCCGTACCGTGCGGCTCCTGGGCATCCAGACCGCATTGATGGGTGTGTTGCTGCAGGGCACCCGCTTCAATCCGACCAAGGCAAAAGAGACCGGCCTCGTCGACGAGGTCGTCGGAACCGTGGACGAACTGATCCCGGCTGCCAAGGCATGGATCGCCGCGAACCCCGAGGCCGCACAGCCGTGGGACAAGAAGGGCTACAAGATCCCCGGTGGTGGACCTTCCAGTCCTTCACTGGCACAGGTGCTCCCGGCCATGCCGTCACTGCTGCGTAGCCAGCTCAAGGGTGCGCCGATGCCTGCGCCGCGCGCCATCCTGGCCGCTGCGGTCGAGGGTGCCTACGTCGACGTCGACAGCGCCGACGAGATCGAGACCCGCTACTTCGTGTCGCTGGTGACCGGTCAGGTCGCGCAGAACATGATCAAGGCGTTCTTCTTCGATCTGCAGGCCATCAACGGTGGCGCCTCGCGGCCGGACGGCTACGAGAAGTACACGGCCAAGAAGGTCGGCGTCATCGGCGCCGGCATGATGGGCGCAGCCATCGCGTACGTCTCCGCGAAAGCCGGCATCGATGTGGTCCTCAAGGACGTCAACATCGAGGCTGCCGAAAAGGGCAAGGGCTACGCGATCAAGCTCGAAGAGAAGGCACTCTCTCGCGGCAAGACCACCCAGGAGAAGTCCGACGCCCTGCTGGCACGGATCACCCCGACCGTCGACGCCGCCGACTTCAAGGGTGTCGACCTCGTGATCGAGGCCGCGTTCGAGTCGGTTGAGGTCAAGCACAAGGTCTTCCAGGAGATCGAGGACATCGTCGAACCCGACGCCATCCTGGGCTCGAACACCTCGACCCTGCCGATCACCAGCCTGGCAGAGGGAGTGAAGCGGTCCGAGGACTTCATCGGAATCCACTTCTTCTCGCCTGTGGACAAGATGCCGCTGGTGGAGATCATCAAGGGGGCCAAGACCTCTGACGCGGTCCTGGCCAAGGTCATCGACTACACCCTGCAGATCCGCAAGACGCCGATCGTCGTCAACGACAGCCGCGGCTTCTTCACCTCGCGGGTCATCGGCACGTTCATCAACGAGGCCATCGCGGCCGTCGGCGAGGGCGTGGAGCCGGCGTTCATCGAGCAGGCAGGTGCACAGGCGGGTTACCCGGCACCGCCGCTGCAGCTCATGGACGAGCTGACGCTGACCCTGCCGCAGAAGATCCGCAAGGAGACCGAGAAGGCACTCGCCAACGAGGGCAAGACGGTTCCCGAGCACGGATCGTCCGCCGTGGTCGACAAGCTGGTCGACGAGCTGGGCCGTCCGGGTCGTTCGGGTGGCAAGGGCTTCTACGACTACGACGAGAGCGGCAAGCGCATCGGCATCTGGCCCGGTCTGCGCGAGGCGTTCAACTCGGGCTCGACGACCATCCCGTTCGAGGACATGAAAGAGCGCATGCTCTTCGCCGAGGCCCTCGAGACCGTCAAGTGCTTCGACGAGGGTGTGCTCGAGACCGTCGCCGACGCCAACATCGGCTCGATCTTCGGCATCGGCTTCCCGGCCTGGACCGGTGGTGTCATCCAGTACATCAACCAGTACGAGGGTGGACTGCAGGGCTTCGTCGATCGTGCCCGTGATCTCGCCGGCAAGTACGGCAGCAACTTCGAGCCGCCGCAGTCGCTCGTCGACAAGGCTGCCAAAGGTGAGAAGTACTGAGATTTCCTGACCGGGAGAGGTTTGTGCGCGGCTATGTGAGAGGCGTGCAAGAAACAATCACTCCCTAGCCACTGCGCTCGTCACGGCCCGCTTCCTGCACCGGAAGCGGGCCGTGGTGCGTCTGCGGCACCACCGGCGTCAGTTCCGGGCGTTTGGGTTCGCGGCCATCTCCGAGCGATACCCCTCGAATGCGGCGAATCATCCAAGGTATGAAAAAAGTTCGGCCCCACTCGGCTTCGCGCGCAACGGTCTGCGCGATGGTCAGCGGTGGGCGCGGTGGCAACGCCTTGCCCCACTCAGGGTCGCTGCCGACGACCCCGAGGGCGTGTGCGGCGCCTGCGGCGAATCGCTGGTGCCCAAACGGTGAGGCGTGCAGACGATCCGGTGACCACGACCGGGGATCGGTGAGCACCGGTGCGGCGTTCAGGTCGACGAGGACGAAGCCATATCGTGTCGCGAACTCCTCCATCATCGCGTTGACCATGAGCAGTCGCGCTTCGATGCGTTTGGCGATCGGCACGATGCGTGCGAGGTTCGGGAAGGTCGAGATCAGTACGGTCGCATCGGTGTTGTGCAGTTCGCCGTAGACGAAGTCGAGGTCTTCGTGCACCTGGGACATCGGGGTCCTGGCGAGAACGTCGTTCATGCCCAGGGGAGCTGCCACCAGATCAGGCTGTAGCGCGATCGCAGGGCCGAGCTGGACGTCGCGTATCTGTCGGGTTGTCCGGCCGCGGACGGCGAGGTTGGCGTAGCGCAGGTCCGGATTGTGCCCGGCCAATTCATCGGCCAGTCGATCGGCCCAGCCGCGGTAGCCGGTGTCGTCGTCGCCGTCGCACATGCCTTCGGTCTGGCTGTCGCCGATCGCGACGAATCGTGAGTAGCTCACGCCGCAGAGTCTAGAGCCGTGCAGCGACACCGGGGAGCAAGGCGCACGGTGCGCCGATGTCCTGGGCGAATCAGTGCGCATTGCGAAAGACTTTTCCGGGCTTTGTTTATACGCCTGAATTCGGGCAATACGGGCGGTTTGGGAAACCCCGTCATAGGCATTTCTGTCTAGAATTTTGGTTACGGATCCACCTTGACACCGCTGTAAGGCAGGGGCTATTTTTCGAGTGGCCCAGATCACACCCGGATCGGGCACTGGCGAATTGCAAACTCGCGATTCGGTAGCAAACTTCGTGTAAGTCGGAGGGCCTGGCCGGGCTTGTTCGTGCTGCTCAATCCCATTTCGTCGTGTCGACGAGCTGATCGGATTGCATGAATTCGTTCCTGTCACAAGCCGCCGGGAAAGGCATTGAAATGCGTAGGAGAACCGGCCGGATTGCGGCGGTATTTGTCGCGGCGGCGTGTGTCTTTTCCGTCGTCTCGTGTAGCGACGACAGCGGGTCCGATGACGGCGGCAGCACCGCAGCCGCACCGTCGGAAAGTGGCACCAAGGCCACCGGTACGCCGATCAAGGTCGGCTTCCTCAATCCATCGAATGGACCGATCACCCAGCCCGGCGTCGAGGTGGGACAGAAAGCTGCCGTCAAGTACATCAATGACACGCTCGGCGGCATAGACGGCCATCCCATCGAGGTGACGAGTTGCGCCGTCGATGTGTCGGCGCCGGAGTCCACCATCGGCTGCGCCAACCAGCTCGTGCAGGCGGGCGTCACTGCCGTCATCGACGGCTACGACGCCGCATCCAGTGCAGCCCTGCCGATCCTCAAGTCGGCCAACATCCCACTGGTGGGACAGATCCCGTTCGACTCGGTGACCGGCTCGTCAGCCGACAACCGCGTGTACTTCGGACCGCCACAGGCCTCGTTCCTGGTCGGCGTGATGCAGTCTCTCAAGGCCCAGGGAAAGAACTCCCTGACGCTGGCGAACGTTGACGTCGCCGCCGCGCGGCAGACGTTCGAACGTATTCTGATGCCACTGGGTCAGCAGCTCGGCCTCGACGTCAAGAGTGTCTACTACTCGCCGACGAACCCGAACTACACCGCACTGGCATCAACCATCAACTCCGGTAACCCGGACGCGGGCGGTCTGATGACCTCGCAGACAGATGCAAACTGCACCAAGCTCGCGCAGTCGCTGAAGTCGGTCGGCTTCAAGAACACCATGTTCCTTGCGGCCTGCACCGAGTTCATCGACACGATGGGAGCACAAGCCGTTGGTGCCCAGACGTATTCGCCGATCTGGCTCGAGCCGGCGTCGGATGCCGCGCCCGCCGACATGCAGGAAAACCTGGCAACCACCAAGAAGTTCGTCGATGAAGCCGGCGAGTCCGGTGGCTTCTACGCCTACGGCACCTTCTCGACCTTCGTCGACTTCGCCCGGACCCTCGGCGCGGCCAAGCCTGCGGAGTACACCGGTCCGACTGTGCTCGCCGCACTCAAAGGCGTGACGGACTACCAGAGCTGGTTGGGACCGAAGCTCAACTGTGGCAAGCCGACCACGCCCAACTGCACCACCGAGATGTTCGTCTTCGAGGTGGTCGGTGACAAAAAGACCGAGCCCATCGGTGGCGGCCTGACCCAGCCCAACCCGGCTGCGCTCCAAGCCATCCCCGGTGCCAGCTAGCTGATCGCGCTCGACAACGAGCACCATGCCGGCGGTGGATCGTTCGAACCCTCGAACGATCCACCTCCGGTGCCAGAATGTCTGATCGCGCATATCCGCCCTGGTCTTACGTGGATGCATCCCTGGTCTTACGTAGATACGCACAGTGAGGTGGGCACCGACCCATGAGTCAATTCATCCAATTCGTGTTCCTCGGCCTTGCGGTCGGCGCCGTCTATTCGGTGTTTGCCACGTCCCTGGTGGGCATCTATGCGGCAACCGGGGTCATCAACTTCGCGCAGGGTTCGATAGCCCTGTGGGCGGTGTATGTTGTTGCAGCACTGCGTACCGACGGAACTCTTGTACTCCCTGTCGGAAGCGTGAGCATCGGCAGTGAGGACAACCCGACACCGATGGTGCTCGCCATCGTGATCGGCGTCGCGACGGCGGCACTCTGGGCGCTCCTCGCGCACTATCTGATCTTCCGGCCACTGCGCCGTGCTCCCGTACTGGCACAGGTGGTCGCCTCCGTCGGTCTGATGCTGTTCATCACTGCCCTGGTACACCTGCGCTTCAGTACCGATTCGCTGATGGCACTACCGATTCTGCCGCAGAACACCTTCGAGATCGCCGGCGCGATCGTCAACGTCAGCGACATCCTCATGGCAGTCGTCGCCGTACTGATCGCACTGCTGCTGTGGGCGTACTTCTCTCTGACCACTCTGGGTGTCGCAACTCGGGCGGGCTCAGAGGACGAACTGGCCGCACGCCTGGCGGGCTTTTCTCCGGACAGGCTCGCCGCGATCGTGTGGGTCATCACCGGTGCCGCGTCCGGACTCATCGTTGTCCTCGGTGCCTACACCATCGGTCTCGATGCCACGAGCTACACGTTCTACATCATCCCGGCGCTGGCGGTCGCGCTCGTCGGACGGCTCACCTCGTTCGGTGTCGCATGTGTGGCAGGACTGGTCTTGGGCGCGTTCCAGGCAGTGATCCTCTGGGCGAGCACGCTGGAATGGTGGCCGAGCTGGGCGCAGACGGGGGTCGGCGACGCCGTTCCGTTTGTCGTCGTGGTGATCGCACTGTTCCTGCTCGGTGGCAAGATTCCCTCACGTGGCTCGCTCGGCGAGGCGAAGATGCCTGCCGTGTTCATTCCCAAGATCCGTCCGATACCGGTGGTACTGATGGTCGCCGCCGTGGTGATCGCGGTCCTGTTGACCTCCGGCAGTTGGCGATTCGGAATCGTGACATCGATGATCCTGTCGTTGATCGCGCTGTCGTTGGTGTTGTTGACCGGTTACCTGGGTCAGATCTCACTGGCGAGTATGGCCTTTGCCGGTGCTGCGGGTTTTGCGTTGTCCAAGGTGACGACGAACTGGGGAGTCCCGTTCCCGCTGAGCATCCTGCTGTCGGCGCTGATCGCAACCGCGCTCGGAGTGATCGTCGGCGTTCCCGCCCTCCGTATCCGCGGTGCGCAGTTGGCGGTGGTCACCCTGGCTGCAGCGCTTGCCATCCAGAGTTTCGTATTCAACAATCCGGCGCTCACACCGTTCGAGGGCAACCTCATCTCGGACCCCACGCTGTTCGGTTGGGATCTGTCGGTCCGGCAGGGCAGCGAGCTCACGACCATCGAGTTCTCGATGATGGTGTTGGTGGTGGTGACGGTACTGACGCTGATCGTCATGCGGTTCATGGCGGGCGCCACCGGCCGTGCGTTCCTGGCGGTCCGCTCGAACGAACGTGCAGCAGCCTCGGTGGGAATCAACGTGGCAGCAACCAAGATCCTCGGGTTCGCGCTGTCGGCGTTTCTCGCCGGGGTCGGCGGATGTCTCATCGGGTACAGCCGCGGGCAGCTGTCGGCGGGCTCGTTCACCGTCATCATCGGCCTGACGTTGCTCGCGATGACATACGTCGGCGGTATCACCTCGGTGTCGGGTGCCTTCGTGGCCGGCATCATCGGTCCGCTGGGGGTGGGATACGTATTCCTCACCCAGACTCTCGATTTCGGTAAGTACTACGAGCTCATCGCGGCGGGCAGCCTGTTGCTGATGGCCGTTCTCAACCCGGTTGGCGTGGTCGGTGCAGTCCGCGAAGTCGTCGACCAGATCAAGGCGAGATCCAACAGAATCGGGCAGCGGACCGCGGACTCCGCGGCTGCGACGCCGGCGGTCGGGCCCTCCGAAACGAAAGCGAGTTCTCATGTCGGCTGAAGCAGCAGGTGCATTGCTGCAGGCGCGAGGTCTGTCAGTGCGCTACGGCGGCGTGGTCGCCAACGACGACATCACACTCGACGTCGGTGCGGGGGAGATCGTCGGTCTGATCGGCCCCAACGGAGCCGGCAAGACCACGTTCGTCGACGCGGTCACCGGCTTCACAAAGTCAACAGGGGAGGTGACCATGGGCGGGGTCCGGATCGACGGATACAGCCCGCACCGCAGACGCGGTACAGGGATGGCCCGCACCTGGCAGGCGGGCGAACTGTTCGCCGATCTGACGGTGGCCGAGAACCTGGCGGTCGCGGTCCAGAAACCCGGCCTCAAGGCGTTGTTCGCAGACATCTTCACCGGCTCGAAGCCACCGGTGAAAACAATCGACGAAGCGTTGACGATGGTGGGTCTGACCGATGCCGCAGACAGGCACCCGAGTGAGCTGGCGCTGGGCCAGCAGAAGTTGGTGGGGGTGGCACGCGCGCTTGTCGGTGGCACCAAGATGGTGCTGCTCGACGAACCTGCCGCCGGGCTCGACACCCACGAGAGTCGCGACTTCGGAAACGAACTACGCCGCATCGCCGCCACCGGCATCGGGGTGCTGTTGATCGATCACGACATGTCGCTCGTCCTGGACGTGTGTCACCGGCTGTACGTCCTGGACTTCGGCAAGGTCATCGCGGCCGGCGCTCCGCAGGAGATACGTGACGACCCGAGAGTGGTGTCCGCCTACCTGGGCAGCGCGGAGGTCGAAGCAGAGGTCGACATCGACGCTGACGGTGGGCCCGCGGCCTCGCCCCTACTGCAGAAAGGGACGGCACAATGACAACTGTTGCGGCCACAGAACCGGTGTTGACCATCGCAGGACTCAACGTGGGCTACGGCGGGGTTCCCGCCGTCCGCGACTTCGATGCCAGTGTGCGCGCCGGGGAGATCCTTGCCCTGCTGGGACCGAACGGGGCGGGTAAGACCACGACCCTGCTCGCCGCGGTCGGCGCGTTGACATTCCTCTCGGGATCGGTGACTGTCCTCGGTGAACCGCTGGACAGGCGAGTCGAGCGCAATGCGCGCCGGGGGCTGACCTTGGTCCCCGACAACCGCGGCGTGTTCCACAAACTCACCGTGTCCGACAACCTGCGGCTGGCCAAACGCAAGGGTGGCGCCGAACTGAGCGACGTGTTCGAGTACTTCCCCAAACTCAAAACGCTCAAGGGCCGGCGATGCGGAAACCTATCGGGTGGCGAGCAGCAGATGCTGGCGCTGGCGAAGGCGTTGCTGGCCAGACCGAAGGTTCTGCTGATCGACGAGCTGAGTCTCGGGTTGTCACCCATCGCCGTCAAGGATCTGCTGCCGCGGTTGCGCACCATCGCCGACGAGCAACAGATGGCGGTGGTGCTGGTGGAGCAGCACATCGACCTGGCGCTTGCGATTGCCGACTCCGCCATAGTCCTGCACCATGGCCGAGTGGCTCTGGCGGGGCCGGCGCAGGAGTTGCGTGGGCAACGGGAGAAGGTAGAGGCTGCATACTTCGGATTGGTGGGAGACGAAGCGCAGCGGAGCTCGACCGGATTGGTGGGAGACGAAGCGCAGCGGAGCTCGACCGGATTGGTGGGAGACGAAGCGCAGCGGAGCTCGACCGGTGAGCCGCGTGAGTCCGGTGAGACCGATGCGGCGGCAAAGGTTGTCGACTAGCGCCTGAACTCGAGGCATGCATGTGGGAGCGGCCCGTCCCGGAGCACCCGGGGCGGGGCGCGGTGTCTCGCTGGAGGAGGGTAAGTGCCGAAGACGACCAGCTCGGGCGAGGTCCCAGCGAAGACCACTCGCAGTACCCGTAACCGGCCGACCGACGATGAATTACTCGATGCCGCGTTGTCGGTGATCGCCGACGTCGGTGCGCAGCGGGCCACCATGGACATGATCGCCGAACGTGGCGGTACCTCCAGGGTGACGTTGTACGCGCACTTCGGTTCGCGGGATTCCTTGGTGGAGGCGGTCATCGACCGTGAGCTCACGGCGCTCACCGAATGGATGTTCGCCGCGTACGACAAAGGCGAGACGATGGCCTACGGCGACCGGGCCCGGTACTCCGTCCAAGCGCTGTTCGAGTTCGCGCGCAGTCAACCCAGGGGCTTCCGGGTGCTGTTGACGAACCGCGATGAAGATCACGACCCTGGCCGGCGGCTCTTCGCGGCGCTCGAACCCCGCATCGCCGAGCGGCTTCGTGGAAACTACGCCGAGCAGGGCGACACGGTCGGCGCCGGCGCAGACACCCTGGCGTCGATGTTGCTCGGGATGAGCCTCGATGTCGCCTACCGCGCGGTGATCGTCTCTGGTGCGGGGATCGACGCCGCATGTGATCTCGCGGTGACCGCGTCGCTCGCAGTGCTGCGATCGGTGGAAGTTCGCCAACTCCACGCGATCGACGAGTCTCTCGACGTGTGAGGTCCGATTTTCGCTTGCCGGACGATCGTGCCCCATCGGGCACACAGAACTGGAACACGTTCTAATCTGATGTGGTGAACGTGACCTATGACGAGTCCAAGCGAGAACTGCAGACCGACAGCGGCGTGCTGCGCTACCACGAGGCGGGGTCCGGTCCGCCGCTGATCTTGTTACACGGCTCCGGCCCCGGTGTCACCGGCTGGCGTAACTACCGGGGGAACCTCGGGGTGTTCGCCGAGAACTTCCACTGCTACGTGCTGGAGTTCCCGGGGTTCGGCGTGAGCGATCCCGTGAAGGGGCACCCCGTCCTGACCGCCGGATCGTCGGTGATCCGTTTCATGGATGCGCTCGGCATCGAATCGGCTCCCGTCATCGGCAACTCCATGGGAGGTGTGGTCGGCGTCAACCTCGCCATCAAGAAACCGGACCGGGTGAGCAAGCTGGTGACCATCGGCGGCGTGGGACCGAATGTGTTCAGTCCTAGCCCGAGCGAGGGGCTGCGGCTGCTGCAGGAGTTCACCGACGCCCCTGACCGGGACAAGCTGGTCCGCTGGCTGACCGCGATGGTGTTCGATCGCGCGCTGGTGACCGACGAGTTGATCGAAGAGCGCTGGGAGGCCGCCATCAACCCGGACGCTCAGCAGACGGCCCAGATGATGTACGGCTCGGCGGCCTTCGCGATGCAGCAGGAGTTCATGGCCGCATCCGACACCCCGCCGTACTGGTCGATGATGCACAAGGTCAGCTGCCCGACCCTGCTCACGTGGGGTCGAGACGACAGGGTCAGCCCGCCGGACATGGCGATGGTCCCGATGCGGTTGATACCTCAGGCCGAGCTGCACGTCTTCCCCAACTGCGGGCACTGGGTGATGATCGAGGCCAAGCGCGCCTTCGAGAGCGCAGTGGGGGAGTTTCTGAGTCGATGACGCGCTGGGGCCGGGGGCTAGCGTTCGTCCGGCCCCGCGGTGACCACCTGAAGCGCGATGTCGGCGAGCTTGACGTTGGAGTCCTGGGACAGGCGGGCGAGAAGCCGGAAGGCGTCGTCGGGCGCCAGCTTGTAGCGTTCCATGATCATGCCCTTGGCCTGACCGATGATGTCGCGGTTGGTCAGCGCTGCCCGGATCTGGTCCTTCTCCCGGACCGCGGCGAATGCGATGGCGGCATGGGCGGCGAACAGTGAGCCGATGGAGATCGATTCGTCGTCGAACGCGTTCGCTGTCGAGCTGTGCAGATTCAGTGCGCCGAAGGTGTCGTCCTCGATGTACAGGCAGAAGCAGATCATCGACTTGATGCCGAGGCCTTCGGCTCCCGAGGCAAACCGCGGCCACCGGGTCTCCGAGCCCATGTCGTCGATCTGAATGGTCTCGGAGGTGAGCGCCGACCGGATGCACGGGCCTTCGCCGAACTCCTGCTGTAGTTCGTCGCATTTGCCTGCCAGGTCGCCCACCATCACCGGCGTCTCGACCTTGGCGTTGGCCGTCACCAAGGTGACGCTGGCGTACTCCCCGCCCGGAACGTTTTCGACAGCTGACTTCGAGATGGCGCGCAGGACGGTGTCGGTGTCCTTGCTCTCGGACCGCAGCAGCCGCGCGACGGCGGCCATCTGTTCCGACAAGTGGGTGTTCGGTGGTGTCATGTGTTCCTGATTCCTGCTACGGACTGTACTGCTAGACAATTCTGGAAGTCTACTTATCGATGTCAATTCGCCGCGGCCGGACGACGACTTACATACTGCTCTCGAACCGCTCCGCGTGTGGTCAAACGCAGCGTGCGACCTCCGGCGCAGCGGCGATAGGCGGCTGAGCGCTGAAGATGGTGGAGAATGTTCGGGCTCTGACGTATCTTGGGCGCTCGGGGGATACCAAAAGGGGACATCGCATGCAGCTCGGCAGGATGAGGCATGGTTGCCTCCCCCGGCTCGTGACGGTGGTCGCGGGTGTGACGCTCGTCCTCGGGGCGTCCACCATCACCGCGACGGCCGAACCGGCCTGGCCCGGAGGCCCGGAGGTGCCCGGCATCTCCGCACCTGATCTGCCCAAGCCCGGTCCGGCGAGCCCGGCGCCGACGACGGCCCCCGATCAGCCCCTGGGGCGGGCCAACTTCTCGACTCCGGCAATCGATCCCGCCGGCGGTGAGACGGTGGGGATCGCCCAGCCGGTGATCATCACCTTCCAGGCTGCAGTCGACGACAAGAAGACGGCGGAGAAGGCCATTCGGGTCACCTCCACGCCGCCGGTCGACGGCAGTCTGTACTGGGTGGGCAACAAGGAACTCCGCTGGAAGCCGGACGAGTTCTGGCCGGCGCACACCAAGGTGTCGGTCCAGGCCGGTAGCGCCGGCTCGGCGTTCACGATCGGGGAGTCCTGGATCGCGACGGCCGACGACAACACCCACACCATCACCGTGACGGTCGACGGTGAGGTGGTCCGGACGATGCCGACGTCGATGGGCGCCAATGATCACCCCACGCCCAACGGCACCTACACGGTCGGTGAGCGATTCGCGGACATGTACATGGACTCGTCCACCTACGGGGTGCCCGTCGACTCACCCAACGGCTACCGCACGTACGTCGAGTACGCGACGCGCATCTCGAACAGTGGCATCTTCGTGCACGCCGCGCCGTGGTCGGTCGGACAGCAGGGCAACACCAACGTCTCGCACGGTTGCCTCAATGTCAGCACCGACGACGGACGGTGGTTCTTCGAGAATGCACCCAAGGGTGCGCCCGTCGTCGTCCAGAACACGATCGGCGGCACCGCAGATCCCGCCGACGGACTGACGGACTTCACCCGCTAGTCCGATCTTGGTGGGTTCTGGCGACCAAACCCGCAGGTCGGCGTCGCCAGAACCCACCATTTTCGGGGCTACCAGATGTGGACGCGGTCCGCGTCGTCGAGGTACAGGCCGTCGCCCTTCTGCACCCCGAATGCGTCGTAGAACGCATTGATGTTCCTGATGACGCCATTGCAGCGGAACTCGGGCGGCGAATGCGGATCAATCGACAGTCGACGGATCGCCTCGGCATCGCGCGTCTTGGTGCGCCACACCTGCGCCCAACCGTAGAACACCCGCTGCAGACCGGTCAGTCCGTCGATCTCTGGCGGGGTCTGCCCGTCCAGGGCGATCTGGTAGGCGACGAGTGAGATGGACAGACCGCCGAGGTCGCCGATGTTCTCGCCGATGGTGAAGTCGCCGTTGACCTTGTACTTCTCGTCGAGGCCCTTCGGGGTGAAAGTGCCATACTGATCGATGAGCTTGCGTGTGCGAGTGCTGAATTCGGTGCGGTCGCTGTCGGTCCACCAGTCCAGCAGATTGCCGTCACCGTCGTACTTCGCGCCCTGATCGTCGAAGCCGTGGCCGATCTCGTGACCGATCACCGCACCGATACCACCGTAGTTTGCGGCGTCATCCGCCTCGGGATCGAAGAAGGGAGGCTGCAGGATCGCTGCGGGAAAAACGATCTCGTTCATGCCAGGGTTGTAGTAGGCATTGACCGTCTGCGGGGTCATGAACCACTCATCATGGTCGACCGGCGCACCGATCTTCCCGAACTCCCGATCCTCTTCGTAAGCGCTTGCACGAGCGATGTTCCCGAAGAGGTCGTCGCGCTCGATGCGCAGCGACGAATAGTCGCGCCAGGTGGCGGGGTAACCGATCTTCGGGGTGAACTTTTCGAGCTTGACCAAGGCCTTCTCGCGGGTGTCCGGGCTCATCCAGTCCAGATCGGAGATGTTGCGCCGGTACGCCTTCACGAGATTCTCGATCAGGACGTCCATGCGGGCCTTCGCCTCAGGCGGAAAGTGCTTGGCCACGTACAGTTTACCGACGGCGAATCCGAGGCCCTGCTCGACGAGACCCACTCCACGCTTCCACCGATCGCGGTTCACCTCCGACCCGGTGAGGGTCTTGCCGTAGAAATCGAAGTTCTCGTCGACGAACTCATCGGAAAGGTACGGCGCGGCCGAATGCAGCAGCCGCCACTGCGCCCACACCCGCCAGTCGCCGAGGTCGCGTGCGCCCCAGAGCGCCGCGACACCCTCGACGAACGACGGCTGCCCGACAACCACCTCACCGAAGGTCTGCGCCCCCGTGGTCTGTAGCCCGGAGATCCAGGCGTCGACATCGAATCCGGTTGCTTCGCTGATGAACTCGGAGAGCGTGCGGAGGTTGTACGTGAGGTCGGCGTCGCGGCGGCGCACCACATCCCAATGCTGGGATGCAATGGCGGTCTCGAGATCGACGACGGTATCCGCGCGGGCGCCGGCATCGTCGAATCCTGCAAGCGCGAACATCTTCTCGACATGAGCGCGGTACGCCGCGCGGGTCTCGGCGTGGTTGTCCTCGCGGTAGTACGACTCGTCGGGGAGTCCGATCCCGGACTGGGTGATGTGCATCAGGTAGCGATCTGACGCCTTGGCGTCGGTGTCCACGTAGTAGCCGAACAGGCCACCGGTACCGCGGCGCTGTGCTGCCCCGATGAGCTCGGCCAGCTCGGTTCGCGACCTCGCGTCGCCGAGGGCCGTGAGGTCGGCGCTGATCGGGCCAATGCCGAGGGAGTTGATGTGCTCGGTGTCCATGAAACTGGCGAAGAGGTCACCGATCTTCTGGGCGTCGCTGCCGGGGGCAGGGGAGGACTCGGCGCACTCGGTGATCAGGTCGCGGACGTTTTCTTCTGCGCGGTCGCGCAGCACATGGAAGGCTCCGTCGACAGCGCGGTCTTCGGGGATGACGTGGTCGCGCAACCAGGTGCCGTTCACGTGCTCGAACAGGTCGTCTTGCGGTCGCACCGACTCGTCGACCCAGCTCAGATCGATGCCGGACCGTGCAGCGGTGGAATTGGCGGTGTCTGCGGTAGAAGTCACCAGACCATCCTGGCACCGAACCGGCGATCCGTCAGCCGCGCCCGATCCCCGGCCGTCACTCCGCCGCCACGGACCCGTCCGAACCCTGGTGCGCGGTGAGCAGCAGATGGTCGAACATCCGCCTGCTCTCGTCGTCGAACGGCACCTTGCCGTCCACGGAAGCGACAATGTTCTGTGCCAGCGTCCTGAGCTTGGTGTTGGTCTGCTGTGAACGCCAGGTCAAGACGTCGAAAGCGCGGTCGGCGTTGATGCCGTAGACGAGCATCAACATGCCTTTTGCCTGTTCGATGACGGCCCGGGATACCGCGAAGTCCTTGACCGCGGCATCCATCGTCTCCTTGAGCTCACCCTCGTGCACGTCTGTCAGGTCCACGTAGAATCCTTCGGTGCCGATGAGGGCTCCGGATGGGTCCATCAGGCGATCACCGATGACGAGGACATGCCGCGTTTGTCCACGGCGATCGATGATGCGGTGTCTGCTGCTGAACGACTTGCCCTCCCTCAGGAGGTCGTCGATCACCCGCTCGACGCGCTGGCGGTCCTCTGGGTGCTTGTGCGCGAGCAGTAGTTCGGTGGTGGGCGAGACCTCACCGGCGCCATAGCCGTGTATCGCGGCGACCTCATCGGACCAATGCCACTGATCCTGCGCGATCAGGTACCGAAAACTACCCACCTTCTGGACAGTGCTGCCACCGAGCACGTCCTGCATCGACTGGGTGTCGGTACTGCTGTTCTCCATGAAACTGCTCCCTGTTCAAACCTGTATGGAAGTCAGCCGAGCGTCCATGGGGCAGGGGATTGCCACCGGGCTGTCGGCAAAGACGCAGCCCTCGATTCGAGCTAGTGATTTTTTAGCATGCCGCAGCCGTTTGCGGACACAAAGGGTGCATATAGCAGGGTGGGTCGCCGAAGAGAACACTTTCGGGTGGGCTGACTTCAACTCCGCGTGAGTCGAAGTCGGCGGGCTACTGTGACGCGGTGCTCAAGACGATGCTGGTGCGGCGACTCGCGGTGGACCTCTGCCGCCTCGGTGCTCAGAACTGTTGTCGGTGAGCAACTTCAAGTTGTAGTCCGCTCAACGTGAAGCGGCTGCAACACTTCCGCTTTCCGCGCTCTTCGATGACGCCTGCCTCGACCCGCGCGACACCTCCCTCCTGAGATATCGATGGTGATCATCGATGCCTCGGCCAGCTCACCAGGGGTTCTTCACATGTCAGTCATACCGGCCATCGCCGCACCGACCGAGACGGTCGGCCCGAATACGACCAAGCGGCGCCGGGAATCCGGGCGCGCGTCGAAACTGTTGTCCCGGGTCGGTTTACCGCTGCTGTCGCTGGTGGTCTTCATCGCGTTGTGGCAGTTGGTGGTGAGCCTGAAGATATGGAACGAGACTCTGATCCCGCCGCCGAGTGCGGTGTGGGACTCATTCATCGAGACGAACACGACAACTGACGGCGTCCGTGGTTACGCAGGCAAGTACCTGTGGGAGCACCTCCTCATCAGCCTGCAGCGCATCGGTTACGGCATCGCCATCGGCATCATCGTCGGCATCGCGTTCGGGCTGCTCATGGGGACCTTCGGTAAGATCCGCGCGCTGTTCGAGCCCTGGATCACCTTCCTGCGGACGCTGCCGCCGCTCGCCTACTTCTCGCTGCTGATCATCTGGCTCGGAATCAACGAGGAACCCAAGATCACCCTGTTGGCGATCGCCGCGTTTCCGCCGGTCGCCGTTGCGACGACCTCCGCGGTGCTCGCCGCGCCGCAGAGCCTCATCGAGGCGGCAAAGGCACTCGGCGCCAGCAAGTTCGAGGTGATCAAAGACGTCGTGATCCCCTCTGCTCTGCCCGAGACCTTCACCGGCATCCGGCTCGCAGTCGGTGTCGCCTACTCCTCGCTGGTGGCTGCCGAACTCGTCAACGGCCTACCCGGCATCGGCGGCATGGTCAGAGACGCATCCAACTACAACAACACTCCGGTGGTGTTGGTCGGCATCATCGCGATCGGGACCTCCGGCTTGATCATCGATGGTCTGTTGCAGCTCATCGAGCGCAAGACCGTGCCCTGGCGCGGACGCGTCTAGAGCAGTCTGCACCCGCCTTCATCTGTATCCCACGAGAAGAAAGAACGAACAAACATGAGCCGATCACGCCGCTCTGCCCGACCGCGTCGAGGATGGGTGGTGCTCGTCGCCGCGCTGTCCGCACTGACGCTGACCCTGGGCATGGCCTCCTGCTCCGATGACACCAGCGGCGGGAAGACCATCACCGTCGGCTACCAGGCCTTTCCCAGTGGCGACCTCGTCGTCAAGAACCAGAAGTGGCTGGAGGAGGCTCTGCCCGACTACACGATCAAGTGGACCAAATTCGAGTCCGGCGCCACGATCAACCAGGCCTTCATCGGCAACTCGATCGACATCGGTGCCATCGGCTCGAGCCCCGTGGCCCGGGGCCTGTCCGGCAACTCGCCGATCGGCTACAAGGTCGCGTTCGTTCTCGACGTCGCCGGCGACAACGAGGCCCTGGTCGCCCGCAACGGCACCAACATCAACAGTGTCGCCGAGCTCAAGGGCAAGGCCATCGGGACCGCACTCGCGTCGACCGCGCACTACAGCCTGCTCGTCGCGCTGGAACAGGCCGGACTCTCGGCGAACGACGTCAAGATCGTCGACCTGCAGCCCCAGGCCATCATCGCGGCGTGGGAACGCGGCGACATCGACGCCGCCTACACCTGGCTGCCGACTCTCGACGAGCTTCGCAAGACGGGTAAGGACCTGGTCACCAGCCGGGCGATCGGCCAGTCCAACCCGACCCTGGACCTCGGTGTCGTGTCGGACAAGCTGATCTCTGACGACCCCGCGGCGGTGGACGCCTGGCGCAAGGTGCAGGCCCGCGCCCTCGATCTGATCAACACCGATCCGGCCGCTGCCGCAGGTTTCGTCGGCCAGGAGTTGGGCATCAGCGCCGAAGAGGCCCAAGGCCAGCTGAAGCAGGGTATCTACCTCACGCCGGCCGCAGTCGCCTCACCGCAGTGGCTCGGTACCCCCGGGGCGGTCGGCAACATCGCGAACAACCTGCTCGATGCCGCCGAATTCTTGGTGGCGCAGAAACAGATCGACTCCGCGCCCACCCTGGCGCAGTTGCAGGAGGCCATCTACGTCGAAGGTCTGCCCGGTGCCTTCGACCAGTGACCGCCCGATCGGAACAGAGGGGTCGGGTGCGATCCACCTCGACAACGTGTCGCATCGCTACGGCACAGGCGACGACACCGTCACCGCAGTGGGCCCGGTTTCCCTCGATGTCCCGGCCGGTGAGTTCCTCGTCCTGGTGGGAGCATCGGGGTGCGGCAAGAGCACGCTGCTGCGGCTGATCGCCGGTTTCGAACAACCCACCGACGGTCAGGTCGACGTCCTCGGCAAACCCCCGACACCGGGCGAGTCCGCCGGAGTCGTTTTCCAGCAGCCGCGGCTCTTCCCGTGGCGGACGGTCGGCGGCAACGTGGACGTCGCGCTGAAGTATGCCGGGATTGCCAAGGCCGACCGCGGGGCCCGGCGCGATCAGCTACTCGAGCGGGTCGGACTCGAAGGCACCGCCGACCGGCGGATCTGGGAGATCTCCGGCGGCCAGCAACAGCGCGTCGCCATCGCGCGGGCGCTGGCCGCCGAGAACCCGCTGTTCCTGCTCGACGAGCCGTTCGCGGCGCTCGACGCGCTCACCAGGGAACGGCTGCAGGAAGACGTCCGCGGAGTCAGCAGCGACACCGGCCGTACCTCGGTGTTCGTGACCCACAGCGCGGACGAGGCCGTGTTCCTCGGATCGCGGATCGTGGTGCTCTCCAAGCGCCCGGGGCAGATCGCTCTCGACCTCGAGGTGGATCTGCCTCGCGGGAGGATCGACTTCGACGAACTCAGGAACTCACGGGACTACAACTCACTGCGTTCGGAAGTGAGTCATGCGGTGAAGGCGGCGGCCGCTTGAGTTGGGCTCAGGCCTGTTGTTTGTCTCACCAGCTGGGTTTTTTCGCTCCGCTTCGCTACGCGGGGTGTGCGGCCCTTTGTCGTGTGCTCTTCCTACGTCGACTCACTCGCTGCGCTCCCTCGCTCCCTCGTCCAGAGCACGCGGGCCGCACACGGGCGGTGCCAGTTCTAGGTGGTTGCCTCCCGGGGGTCGACCCGTCGAGCGTGCCGATAACGCCGTCGAGTGTGCCGATAACTTCGGCTAGCCTCCTAGTTTTTTGTGCATCTCCCAGATCAGGATTTCTGCATCGGTGATGGCGGTGAGTTTCTCTCCGCCGCCACCGGTGATCCTGACTGCGTCGCCGGTCCGCAGATCCGCGCCGGTGCCTTCGAGCCGCGCTGTGCCGGAGGCGACGAAGACGTGGCCCCACGGCAGGTCGGGGAGAGTCGCGGAGCGCCCGGCAGGCAGCCGCGCGACATGGAACGCGGCGTCTTTGTTGGCGATGCGGATCGCCGAGTCGTACGCCGGCATCCCGGAGGCGACCGTGACGAGCCCACCGGTCGCCAGTTGGTCGGAGATGTCGAGTTGGTCGTAGCCCGGTTCGATGCCCGACTCATCCGGGAGCACCCACATCTGCACGAAATGGACGGGCTCGGTGCCCGTCGTCGCATCGGCGCGCCAGGTGTCGTTCCGCTCTGAATGCCGGATGCCGGTGCCGGCGCTCATACGCTGCGCCAGCCCCGGGAAGATCACCCCACTGTGGTCCATCGAATCCTGATGGACCAACGAACCCGACAGCACCCAGGTGATGATCTCCATGTCGCGGTGGGGGTGGCTGTCGAAGCCTTGCTGGGCCGCGACGATCTCGTCGTTGTGGACCATCAACGTCCCGTGGTGGGTGTTGGCGGGGTCGTAATTGTCGCCGAACGAGAAACTGTGTCGCGACTCGAGCCACTCGGTTCGGGTGTCCGGGCGGTCGTCGGCCCGGTGAAGTTGATAGCGATCGCTCACCCCGACCATCATCCTCCGGTGCCGGAAAAGGCCCCAAATGAGGGCAGATTAAGGGTAGTTACTCGATTGTGACGACCTCGTAAGCAAGTTGGGAACCACATTGGTGGCATTCACCCTGTTACAGGAGTGAAAATTGGGACTATGCGTCGTTCCCCCGGCCGCCTCGCGGCCACTGCTGTTATCGCGCTCGTCTGTGCGCTCGGTGTCACCTCGTGCGGCGCTTTCAGCAAACCTCTCGACACCGGCGCGGCGGCGCTGCTCGATTCGTTCGCCACCGCGATGGAAGACCAGGACGCACTCGCAGCCGCCGCACTCACCTCGGCGCCGGGGCAGGCCGAAGGATCGCTGGCGGCGTCGTTCGACGGCATGGGCGCGCAGAAGGTGAATGTCGACGTCGAACGAGCAGAGGAGTACACCGACGGCACCGCCACCTTCGAGCTCACGACGACGTGGTTGCTCGGCGGCGACCGGGAGCTGAAGACCGAGACCTCGGGATCGGCTCGCCGCCTGTCGCTCGGCTGGCGGATCCAGTGGCAGCCCGAAGTGCTCGCCCACAACATGCCCGCCGGTGGCAGCCTGCGGAACCTACGCACCGACGCGCGCCCGGCACCCGTGGTGCAGGACCGGCACGGCAAGAACATGCTCACCCTGCAGACGATCAACGAGATCGTCCTCGACCCCGCGGCCACCCCGAACCTGAACTCGTCGATCGGGTCGCTCGCGACCATCATCGAGCCACTCGCACAACTGGTCACCCCGACCGTCATCCGCGATCAACTCGCGGCTGCGCAGAACAAGCCGGTGACAGTGGTGTCCGTGCGGGATTCGGACATGGTCGCCCTCGCGGGCGACCCGAAATCGGTGCCGGGGGTGTCGGTCAAGCCGGTGCCACAACTCGTTCTTCTCGACCGGCGGATTGCCTCGCCCGTCCTGGACGGCGTCAACGACTACTGGCAGGCGATTCGCGACGCCACGTCCGGCTGGTCGGCGCAGATGGTCGCCCCGGGAGTTCGGCCCGTGCAACTCGCCGGTGAGCAAGGGCCTCCCGGACCCAACGTGGGCACCACCATCGATCCCCTCACGCAGCTCGACGCACTCGATGCCGTGGTCGAGGTTGCGCAACCCGCGAGCATTCTGGTGCTCGATGCCAAGTCCGGAACCATTCGCGCATCCATGCGCAACGACGCCGCGGCCGAGCAGGACATCACCATCGACAAGGACTACACGCCGGGCAGCACTCTGGAACCGGTTGCGTCCGTGATCAATCAGCTGGCCGGATCCGACGACGCCCGCGCCGCGCAGTTGCTGGCGCAACTCGGCCTCGACGTCGACTTCACGATTCCGGGCATCCGTCCGTCGGCCCCGCAGAGTGGTCCGACCGCCGAGCCGGTCACCTTCAGGCCTGAAGACCTCAAGGTGTCCGCACTGAACATGGGGGCACTGGGCGTCGCGATCGCGCGGACGAATTCGGTTGTCCCGTCCATCATCTCCGGCCAACCCGGGCGGGTCGAGGGCGGCGATCTCGGCGCGGTCGACAAAAAGGTGCTGGCAACGGTCAACGGTGCGATGAAGTCGACCGCGACCACCGGCGATGCCAGCGATCTCACGAACGCGCCGGGACTGCGGGCACTGGTCGGGACCAATGGTCCCCAGGGACCCGGATGGTTTGTCGGCATATCGGGTGATCGGGTCATCGTCGTCTACACCGAGGGCGAGCGATCCGGTTCCGGGGCACTGGCAGTGGCGCAACGATTCTTCACCCCACGCGTGTATCCGCAGTAGTTTCTCGCCGATGACCTTCACCACTGCCGCGATCCGCGACAGCGACGACCCCACAGCCCGGGTGATCCTCAGTGCGGCCGTGCAGATGATCGCCGCCCGCGGATACCACGGCACCTCCGTCCGCGACATCGCCGGTTTCGCGGGCCTGAGCGCCGGTTCGATCTACAACCATTTCGGGTCCAAACACGAACTGCTGGTGACCATTCTGGTTCGCGGCGGAGAAGCGCTGGTCGAGGCGACCGAGCGGGCGCTGCTCGACGCGCCTGCAGAGCCGGCTCAGCGACTCGACGCCATCGTCCGAACACACGTAGGTGTGCACGCCGAGAACCCACTCGAGAGCTACATCGGCAACTCCGAACTCCGCAGTCTCGACCCCGTTGCCCTGGAACGGGTGATCGCCAACCGGGATGCGCAACAGCGGATTTTCGATCGCGTCGTCGCCGACGGAGTCCGGAGAGGCGAGTTCCACACGGACAACCCGGTCGAGGCCTCCCGGTTCGTGGTCACCGCGTGCACGGCTGTCGCGATGTGGTTCCGGCCCGGTGGTGCGGCCACCGAGGAGCAGGTGATCGCGCGCTATCAGGCAGTGGCCCGCGATGCGGTGGGTCACCGGGCCCGATGAGCTCAGTGCTGGTGCACGGTCTGGTACTTCTCCGCGAGGTACTGTTCGAAGGTCTGTGAGCCGAAACCTGGTCCCGGGACCAGGTTCTCGCCGGCTGCGAAGGCTGTGAACAGCTTGCCCGGAAGGCGTAGTGGAATCCGCGGGCGGTGTCGCTGCGTGGCCTGTTTCCAGGCGTCGAGCAGATCGGCGGCGGTGCGTTGCTCGGGACCGCCGATGTCATCGACACGGCCTGCAGGTGCACCCGCCGCCAGGTCGACCAGTCTCGCCGCGACCTCGTCGGTGGCGATGGGCTGGAAGCGGATCGACGGACTCACGAAGACCGGGGTGAATCGCTGCGCCGTGAACATCGCCTCCACGAAAGGGTGGAACTGCGTGGCCCGCTGGAGGGTCAGCGGGACGCCGGATCTCAGCGCGATGTTCTCGATCTCGACGCGTTGCTTGTAGAACCCCATCGGGATGGAGTCGATGCCGACGATCGACAGCAGCACCACATGCGGGACGCCTGCCGCAGAAGCCGCACGGAAGAGGTTCTCCGCGACGCGTATGTCTTTCGGACCGTTGGTGGTTGCCAGATGGATGATCATGTCGACGTCATCGAGAATTGTGGGATCGAGCCCGACCAGCAAGTCTCCGGTGACCAGGCCCGGACCGCCGCGCCTGCTCAGTGCGCGGACGTCGTGCCCGGCGGCGCGCAGTTGAGTGGTGGTCGGGACACCGATCCTCCCGGTGGCTCCGGTGACCAGAAATGTCGTCATTGTGCTCTGCCTCTCGCTGTGTCGGCCGGCGTGTGTTTGCCCTGGCAAAACCTCAGACCGGCGAGGCATCTCGAATGTGACAAGCTCATCGACAGGGCGGACACATGGTCGGATCGGGCGGCCGTGACCTGGCGAAAGGGTATGCGATGACGCTGGCAACCGCGCTCGACGAGTTCGAGCGACTACGTCCACGTCTGTTCGGTATCGCCTACCGCATGACCGGCGCCGCAGGTGAAGCGGAGGACGTGGTGCAAGATGCCTGGGTCCGCTGGCAGAAGACCAACCGCGAGACGGTTCGCAATGCCGAGGCGTTCCTCGTCACCGTTGTCACCCGGTTGTCGATCAATGCGGTGACATCGGCGCGAGCGACACGAGAGACCTACATCGGGCCCTGGTTACCGGAGCCGGTGTCGACGGTCGGGGATCCCGCACTCGGGGCCGATCGTGCCGAGGCCCTCGAGATGGCGGTGGTCTTGCTCCTCGAACGGCTCGATCCTCGGGAGCGAGCGGCGTACGTCCTACGCGAAGCCTTCGACTACCCCTACCGCGCCATCGGCGAGCTGCTCGAGACCAGCGAGGCCAATGCCCGGCAGCTGGCCCGCAGGGCGCGGGAGCACGTCGGACGCGAACGCCACTCCTCGGTGGACCCCGAGCAGCGGGCTCGCATCATGACCGCGTTTGTCGCGGCTGCTCAGGCAGGTGATCTCGCAGCGCTCGAGACGGTGCTCACCGCGGATGTGGTGTCCATCAGCGACGGTGGTGGTGTGGTGAGTGCGGCACGCGTCCCGTTGCAAGGTCGCGACAAGGTCGCCCGGTTCTTCCTCGGTGCCCTTACGAAGTTCGCGGTCGGGTCGTACCCCTTGCTCGTCGAGTGCAACGGTGGGCCTGCGGTGTTGACGGTGCGCGACGGGGAGCCCGACACGCTCCTCGCGTTCGAGGTGACAGAGGGAGGGATCAGCACGCTGATGTTCGTACGGAACCCTGGCAAGCTCACGCGGCTGCGCTCGCTGATCCCGCCTGCCGAACCGGCGTCAGGCGGTCAAGACCGAGCGGCGCACGAGTAGCACGCGAACCGCCCGCCAGCCGAGCAGGAACGCGCCGAGCACGATGGTCGCGACGATGACGAAGCTGAATGCGACGCCTTGGTGGAAGAGATGCCGCAAGGTCATGCCGATGGCGACCGCACCGACCCACACCAGCACGCCATCAGGCAGGAGTCGTTCGGGCCGGAAGTTGTAGTCGAATCCGTGGTCGTCCCGCATGTGCGCGAAAAGATACGCCAGGGCCCAGCCGGTCGCTGCGCCGATCGCGAAGGGCCAGGTGGTGCTGAACACGCCCTCGATCGACATGCCCTCGGCGTGATTCAATCGGCCGATGAACGCGAAGACGAGCACCGCGAGTAGATCACTGAGGGCGGTGAGCGTTCGGCGCATACGAGCCACCGTAGCGGGCGCGGCGCCGGCTCAGCGAACCGAATCGGGCGAATCCGGCCGTTCGTCGGACGGTTGGATGACCGGTGGGTCGGGGTCGGAACGGACACCTCTCGAGCGGTTTTCCGCGACGTCGCCGAGCTCTTCGGAGACTTCTTTCTCGATCGTGTCCGCGCTGTCTGCTTCGGCTCGGTACGTACCCCGGAACATGACGAGGATCACTATCCAGCCGACCAACGCCACCAAGAGGTAACTGATCATGCGGTACACGAGGACCGCGGTGACCGATTCCGCCGCGCCCATACCGGCAGACGTCAAGGCAGGCACGAGCACGCCGTCGACGACCCCGAGCCCACCGGGCAGCAGCGGGATCGCGGTGCCGACTGCCTTCGATGCCGCGTAGGCCACCATCAGCCCGGCGATGCTGGGCTGCCCACCGACGGCATAACAGGCGAACGCCAGGCAGGCGACGTCGGCGACCCAGTTGAACAGCGACCACCCGAACGCCTGCGACGCTTCTTTGGGTTTGAGCTGCACGGCCTGTAGTTGCCGCAAGATCTCACCCCACCGCACGACGCCGTGGTCTTGGGCTTTGTCACGAACGTGATTGACCCACTTGAGGAGGGTGACGCCGACGCTCTCGATCGATTCGGGATGCCTGGCGATGTACTGGGCGACGAGAGCGAAGGCGATGAAGCCGCTGATCGAGAAGATGACCGAGAAGGGGCTCGTCTTGGCACCGGCCAGGAGTGCGCCGCCGAGTCCGAGAACCGCGAGACCGACCCCCATCAACAACCCGGACATGACGACCTGCCACGACGCGATGACCGGCGTCGCTCCCCACTTGCGGGTTTCGCGGTAGGTGAACGCGGGCGCCAGAACCTGCCCGCCGGGCATCGTCTGACTCAGGGAGTTCGCCGCCAGCACCACCGACAGGGACTGCCACTGTTTGACCTTGACTCCGGCCGACCGCAACAGTGTCCGCTGTACCTGGGCAAAGCTGTCCATCGAGAGCATGGCCGCCAGGATGCAGAGGACCACCCATTCCCACTCGATCTCGTCGAGGTGGAACCAGGTTTCCTGCAGCTTCGGCCAGACCAGGTATGCCTCGACCGAGAGGATCACCACGACCAACGCGAGTGCCACCCAGCGCACCCACCAGAAGCGGCGGCGGGTCGGTTGCGTCGCCGTCATGCTAGGCACCCTATCGGGCGGCAGTGTCCGAGTTACAGCCGAGACTCGGCGAAACCGACCGCGGATGGTCGCCAGGTTGAGCGCGTGCGGCAGGTCTTGGGTCTAATGTTGCCCAGGTGAGCCAGGGGAAACTCGAGGACGTCAGCACCATCGACCGAACCGCAGATCGATTGAAGGTGCATCCGGTCGTCCGGGCCGCCGCAGAGTGGTCGTGGCGGCTGGTGGTCATCGCGATCGCGCTGTTCGTCGCGACCCAGGTGATCGCGAGGTACGAAGAAGTATTCGTCCCTATCGGTCTGGCGGTGCTGGGTACCGCATTTCTGGTGCCGGTGGTCGACTGGCTCAACCGTCGAGGAGTGCCGCGCGCGCTGGCCGTCGTCGCATCCCTGGTGGTCGCGATCGGCGCCATCGCCGGGATCATGACCTTTGTCGTACAGCAGTTCATCGACGGTGTCCCGGATCTGACGCAGCAGGTGACCAAGACCATCGACGACAGCCGCGGTTGGCTGGTCGAAGGACCACTGAACATTCGCCAGGAGCAGATCGACCATCTCGGCGACGATTCCATCAAGTTCCTGCAGGACAACCAGGACAAGGTGACGTCCGGTGCATTGGCGACCTTCACCACTGTGAGTGAGATCGTCACCGGTGGGTTCCTGATGCTGTTCTTGATGATCTTCTTTCTCTATGGTGGCGGCCAGATCTGGCGTTTCCTGACCCTCGCGATCCCCGTCGGTTCGCGCGAGAAGGTCTGGGAAGCGGGGCAGAACGGCTTCGGATCCCTGGTCGGATACGTACGCGCCACGGTTGTGGTGGCAGCGGTCGACGCGATCGGCATCGGGGCCGGACTGGCGATTCTACAAGTGCCCCTGGCACTTCCGCTGGCCTCGCTCGTGTTCATCGGTGCCTTCATCCCCATTGTCGGAGCCCTCATCACCGGTAGCCTCGCGGTGCTGGTCGCCCTGGTGACCCAGGGTTGGATCGCAGCGGTCATCGCACTCGCGGTGGTGGTCGGCGTGATGCAGCTGGAAAGTCATGTGTTGCAGCCCTTCCTGCTGGGCCGCTCGGTACGTCTGCACCCGGTGGCGGTGGTACTCGCGATCGCGGCCGGGCTGGTCACCGCCGGCATCGTCGGCGGGCTGCTGGCCGTTCCGATCATCGCATTCCTCAACACCGCGATCCGGACGCTGGTGGACAAGTCGAAGTTGGTCGACGACGACAGGGAGCTGGCCGAGGTGGTCGCGGCCACCGGCAAGGAACACGAACGAATGTACGAGGCCGAACCGGATCGGCCGAAATGGGATGAACTGGACACGCACGGCGCCCGTGGGCCACAGCGCGAGACGTCCGACGACGCGGGCCCGGATGACAAGCGGGGCACTTCAGAGGATTCCAGCTGACGGATGAGTTCCCGCGCAGCTCTCTCCTCGCTTCTGGACGACGACCCGGTGGGCCCGCTCTGGCGGGCCGCGCAGGTGTTCCGGTTGCTGAGTTTCGTCTATGCGCTCGGCTTTCAGCTGGCCGTGCACAACGACTACGAGCGGGTCGCCTGGAGCTGGTTCCTCTTCGCGATCCTCACCGTGTGGACCGGGATCAGCACCGTCGGCTACCTCAAGGGAACCGGACGTCGCTGGTCGTGGGTGATCGCGGAGTTCGTGATCGTGTGCTCGTTGGTCGTGTCGACCAGGTTCGTCGCCTCCGCTGACTGGGCGGCGTCCAATCAATCGTTTCCGACGACATTGTGGGCGACGAACGTCGTTGTGTCGGCTGCAATTCTGGGTGGACCCCTGGTCGGAGCTGTCTTCGGGCTCGCGGTGCGGGCTGCGAGCGCGGTGGCCAAGGGTGGTTACGACCTCAATGTAGGGCGGGATGCCACGGTCGTGGTGATGCTGGCGGTGGGGGTGGGGGTCGGACTGGCCTCGGTGACGGCCCGTCGCAATCACGATCGGGTCGCCACTGCGATGCGGGTTGCCGCTGCTGCGGAAGAGCGTGACCGGTTGAGTAGACAGGTGCACGACGGGGTGCTGCAGGTGCTGGCCCTGATCTCGCGGCGCGGTGCGGAGATCGGAGGGCAGACAGCGCAGTTGGCGCAGCTGGCGGGTGAGCAGGAACGGTCGCTGCGGCGGCTGATCGCCGACATCGAACCGCCGGCGTTGTCCGATTCCCACGCCGACATCGATCTGCGACTGCTGCTGCGTCCCCACGCGGGGGATCGTGTGGCCATCAGCGAACCTGGTCAGCCCGTCACTCTTGATCACCGTAAGGCGTTGGAACTCGAGGCCGCAGTGGTCAATGCCCTCGACAATGTCAGATTCCATGCCGGATCGGACGCGAAAGCCTATGTCTTGGTGGAGGATCTCGGAGACGAGGTGATCGTCAGCGTGCGCGACGACGGCGTCGGCATCGACGATGGTCGTCTACTCGAGGCCGTCGCCGAGGGGCGGATGGGGGTGTCCAGGTCCATCGTCGAGCGGATGGAGGCACTCGGTGGTTCCGCGCGACTGGACACCGCCCCTGGTGAGGGAACCGAATGGGAACTCACGGTTCCAAGAGAACAGCGGTCGAAGGGGGATACGAAAGGTGCAGCAGATGCCTGAGGATTTGCGCGTGATGGTGGTCGACGATCATCCGATGTGGAGAGATGGGGTCGCCCGGGATCTCACCGACGCCGGATTCGATGTGGTGGCCACCGCGGACAGTGTCGAGGCGGCCGCGCGGCGAGGCGGTGCGGTGCAGCCGGATGTGGTGTTGATGGACATGCACCTGCCCGATGGAGACGGGGCCGAGGCGACCGTGCGCATCCTCGGGGTGTCGCCCGGCAGCCGGGTGCTGGTGCTGTCGGCATCGGACGAACGCGAGGACGTGCTGGAGGCCGTGAAGGCCGGGGCCAGCGGATATCTGGTGAAGAGTGCCTCGAAAGAAGAGCTGCTGGCGGCGGTCCGGGCGACGGCGGCCGGTCAGGCGGTCTTCACTCCGGGGCTCGCCGGATTGGTGTTGGGTGAGTACCGCCGTATCGCGCGGGATCCCGATCGCCCGGTGGACGCGCCGGCACTCACCGATCGGGAGACCGAGGTGTTGCGCTATGTCGCAAAGGGATTGAGTGCCAAACAAATCGCCTCGAAGTTGTCGCTCAGTCACCGGACCGTCGAGAACCACGTGCAGGCCACGCTGCGAAAGTTGCAATTGGGCAACCGGGTGGAGCTCACCAGGTACGCGATCGAGCACGGGCTCGACGAGGAGCCCGGTGACTGATGGGTACGTCCGCGCTGCGGCGGTGAAGGGTGTTCAGGCACTCAAGCAATCAGGCAATCAGGCACTCAGGCAATCAGGCACTCAGGCTCGACAAGACGATCACTCGGCTGTTTCGAGCGTTGCGGTGAAGGCGCCACGTTGCTGGGCGATCAGCTCGACACCGCTGTCGATGTGACCGATGCGGGCGATACCGGCGTAATACGGGGCGTCGCCGTAGTAGAGGACGAAGTCTCCTGCCGGCGCGTAGTAACCGACGTCCCCTATGTCCGGGTCCTCGCCGGCCGGCATTGATTCCATGCTCAGCTCGTTCGGAAGTGGTCCGGTCTTCTCGACGTTGTTGTGGTCAGCGAGGGTGAGGGTCAGGGGCAGCATCCCGAGTATGTCTGCTCCGGCCGGTGTGTCCCAGATGGTCGCGGTGGCGGTCTGGTCTCCGATACGGATGGTGATCGAGGTGCCATTGGCACTCTTCGTACGGACGGATCGGTCCGGTGATGAGCGTGAGGGCCCTGCTTGTGACGACTCTGGTTGCAACGATTCCGGTTGTGCTTGTTCGACCTCGTGGTCCTCGCTCCCCGATGAGCAGGCGACCGTGCCTGCTACGAGGAATGCGGCGATGACAGTGGTGCAGACGCCGTCGCGGTGACGTCGTGCACCGATGGTGGTGCTGCGACCTGGAAATCTCATGGTGGCTCCTGCCTGGACGTTGTGTGCGCGGCGCTTCACCGTCGACGGACGGATGGTCGGTAACGATCGAGGGAGTCACAGGCCGACGGTTTGTCCGCCGTCGATGACGAGGGCGTGGCCGGTGGTGAACGCGCCGAGGTCGGAGCTGAG
This sequence comes from Williamsia limnetica, assembly GCF_003217475.1. Lineage (GTDB taxonomy): Bacteria > Actinomycetota > Actinomycetes > Mycobacteriales > Mycobacteriaceae > Williamsia > Williamsia limnetica. The sequence continues at coordinate 290,000 of NZ_QJSP01000005.1, forward strand.
CCATTGCACGGCAGAGGCTATCTCTTCCGGGCGGCCCATCCGCCCGACGGGTTCCTGGGCGATGACGCGGTCGCGACCTTCGGGGGTTCCGCCTGAGAACCGTCCCATCATGGGCGTTTCGATGATGCCGGGGCAGATGGCGTTGATGCGGATACCGGTGGCCGCGTAGTCGAGAGCGGCGGATTTGGTCATCCCGATCACGCCGTGTTTGACAGCGGTGTAAGCGCTTTGACCGCGGATGCCGATGACTCCGGCACCGGAGGACGTGTTGACGATCGAACCGCCGCCGGACTCGAGTAGCAGTGGTATCTGATGCTTCATGCACAGGTAGACGCTCTTGAGGTTGACAGCGACGAGGCGGTCCCAGTCGTCCTCGTCGATGTCTGCCAGAGGTGAGACGGGTTGCTCGATACCGGCGTTGTTGAAGGCGATGTCGAGTTGTCCGAAGGCGTCGATGGTGGCGTCGAGGGCGGCGGCGATGTCGTCGCTGCTGGTGACGTTGCAGCGCGCCGCGATGGACCGCCCGCCCTGTTCTTCGATGAGGCCCGCAGTGGCCGAGGCGCTGTCGATGTCGATGTCGGTGGCGACGACGTTGGCGCCCGAGGCGGCGAAAGCCACCGCTGTTGCGCGACCTATTCCACTGCCGGCGCCGGTGATGAAGACGGTTTTTCCGGTGAAGTCGTTGTTCGGCATGGTATCTCCGATCTCGTTGAGCGGTTCGTCAGACGGTGAGCAAGGCTTTGGTGGCGCGGCGCTGGTCCATCGCTGCGTAGGCGTCGGCGGCCTGTTCGAGTGGGAGGGTGAGGTCGAAGACCTTTCCGGGGTCGATGGTGCGGTTCCAGATCAGGTCGATGAGCTCCGGCAGGAAGCGTCGGACCGGTGCCGGCCCGCCGTGCAGGTGGATGCCGGAGAAGAACAGTTCGAGGCCGGGTAGATCCACATCGTGGGAGACACCGACATACCCGACGTGTCCTCCGGGGCGGGTGGAGCGGATGGCTTGCATCATGGACTCCTGGGTGCCGACGGCTTCGATGACCGAATGCGCTCCCAGTCCGCCGGTGAGTTCTTTGATCTTGGTGACGCCGTCGTCTCCACGTTCTTCGACGATGTCGGTGGCGCCGAACTCGAGAGCAAGCTTTTGACGGTCGGCGTGACGGCTCATGGCGATGATGCGTCGGGCGCCGAGTTGTTTGGCGGCGAGCACACCGAGGAGGCCGACGGCTCCATCTCCGACGACGGCGACAGTCTTCCCTGGTCCCGACTCGGCGGCGACGGCAGCGAACCATCCGGTACCCAGGACGTCGGAGGCTGCCAGGAGTGACGGGATGAGGTCGGCGTCCGGCGCTCCGGGGGTGGCGACGAGGGTGCCGTCGGCCAGCGGGATGCGTGCGTATTCGGCTTGGGTCCCGATCTCGCCCATGACCTGGGCGTGCACGCACCGCGATTGGTAGCCGGCCTGGCAGATCTCGCAGGTGTTGTCGGAGGCGAAAAAGGATCCGACGACGAAATCGCCGACCGCCACGCTCGTCACGGCAGCACCGATCGCGGTCACGGTGCCGACGTATTCGTGCCCCATCGGAATCCGGTCGGCAGGGTCGTCGCCGCGATAGGGCCACAGGTCCGACCCGCACACGCAGGTCGCCGCGATCTTGATGATGGCGTCGGTGGGTTCGATGATCACCGGGTCAGGGCGGTCCTCGACCTGCACGACGCCGGGTTTGCTCAGGATGACTCCACGCATGTTCTCTCCTCTTGTTGGCGCATGTTCTTCGCTCTTGTTGGCTTGCACCCAGAAAACCAACGATGTCGGTGGTGGGGGAGTCCCTGATGTGAGGTGTACTGACAGGGCATCCCTGGATGGGGGATACGGACCTACGCTGGCTGTCATGGACAACCGCTCCGAGGTACGTGAGTTCTTGATGTCGCGGCGGGCGAAGGTGACTCCCGAGGCGGCCGGTCTGCCGGCCGGGCCGAACCGGCGGGTGGCCGGCCTGCGGCGCAGCGAGGTCGCGACCCTGGCCGGGGTCAGTGTGGAGTACTACGCCCGACTCGAGCGGGGCACGATCGCCGGTGCGTCGGCGGCAGTGCTCGATGCGATCGCGCGGGCGCTGCAGCTCGATGAAACGGAACGGTCGCACCTGCTCGATCTGGCCCGCGCCGCCGACGGCATACCCACCTCCGGTCGTCCGCGGCGACGCAGCGGCAAACCCGCACCCCTGCGGATCGGTCTGCAGTGGGCGTTGGGCTCGATCACCGATGCCGTCGCGTTCGTCCGCAATCAGCATCAAGATCTGCTGGCCACCAATGAGCTGGGCGCGGCGTTCTATTCACCGGTCATCGGTGATGGTGGGCGTGTACCCAACCTCGCCCGATTCCAGTTCCTCGACCCGGCCTCGAAAGACTTCTACCCCGACTGGGATCTGTTCGCCGAAATGTGTGTCTCGATCATGCGGGCCGAGGCCGGCCGGGACCCCTACGACAAGGGTCTGCAGGATCTGGTCGGTGAACTATCCACGCGCAGCGACGTATTCCGGACCTTGTGGGGTGCGCACAACGTGCGCACCCACGGGTCGGGTACCAAACGTTTCAACCACCCCGTTGTCGGCGAGGTGAGCCTGGCGTACGAGGAACTCGTGATCACAGCCGATCCCGGGTCGATCATGATGGTCTACACCGCAGAACCGGGCTCGCCGAGCGCTGAGCGACTGAGGCTGCTCGGCTCGTGGGCTGCCGAACGAAGCGACGTCCAGTCCTGAAACACCAAAACCCACGTCGAAGGAGAGCTTGACTCGGTCAAACCGTCTTCGTGACCGAGGGAGTGGGGCTGTGCCAGCGCCGCGGCGGACCGATCGAGGTCATCCGCCCCGGCGATCCAGTCCTGTTCGAAGTCGGCGAAGAACACTGGCACGGAGCCGCACCCGACCGTCTCATGGTCCACCTGGCCATCAACGAAGCCGACGACCACGACGCGGCCGAATGGCTTTCGCCGGTCACCGACTCCGAATACCTCGTGGTAAGTCCCCATACGGACTGAGTAGTGCTACTCATCCGCCGCGGGCCCGCAGCCGCGACGATCGATGCATGACCGAACAGAACCAAGCCGTCATCAGCCGGCTTTCCGCCGAGTTCAACTCTTTGTCGAGTCAGTTTGCTCGTGTGTCGGGCGATCTGACCGAACTGCACACCGTGCTGGCCGCGCTCGAAGCGCCGGTGTCGGCCCCCGAAACCCCAGAGAAACCCGAATCGGCGACCGAACCCCGGCCGGTGTCCCAGTCCCAACCGGCGTCCCAGCCCCAGCCTGCGCCGCAGCCCCGACCGGCGCCGCAGGCTGGGCCCGCGCCGCAGCAGTACGGACCCGGTCCGGGCCCGCAGCAGGGACCCGGCTCACCGTGGAGTCAGGGGGCGCCCGGTCCCCGCGCCTACGTGGGTCAGCCGCAACGGGCCCCGTACCCGTCGTGGATGCAGCCGGCCGTCGCAGCCCGTCCGGTCGCCCCGGGCGCAGCCCGTCCGGTCGACCCGGGCGCAGCCCGTCCGGTTGCCTCCGGCCGCCCCGTCGGCCCATATGCGCCGGGTGCAGCACCCTTGTTGCCGCCGCCCCCCGGTGGTCGCGGACCGGCCGGACCGCCCCCTCCCACCAAACCGTCTCTCTGGCAGCGGATGACCGCTGATCCCGGCGGAGGCCTGATCGGCAAGATCCTCGCTGTCGCCGGTGTCGCGGTCACTCTCATCGGTGTGGTGATGATGCTGGTCCTCGCCGCCCAGGCAGGGATTCTCCGTCCGGAGATCAGGGTGGCCGCCGGCGCCGTGCTGGCCGCCGTCCTGGTGATCGTCGCGGTCCGGATGGCCGATCGACCGGGCGGCCGGGTCGGCGCGATTGCGTTGTCCGCCACAGGCATCGCGGCAGCGTACTTCGACGTCGTCGCAGTGACGCGGTTCTACGATTGGCTCCCCGACTACGGGGGTCTGCTCCTGGCGGGACTGGTCACCTTCGGTGGTCTGCTGCTGGCCCGCCGCTGGGATTCGCAACATCTCGGACTGCTCGTTCTGATCCCGGTGTTCATCCTCGCTCCGGTCCTCACCGAGGGTCCGTCGCTGCTGCTCGTCGGGTTCATGCTCGCCATGGCGATCGGCTCGTTCCCGGTGCAGCTCGGCAAAGACTGGGTGCTGCTGCACGCTGCCCGCGTCACCGCCAGTACCGCGACCCTGCTCGCCTGGATCGCCGCCAGTGCGGGGCACTCGGAATCGCACGTCGTCCTCGCGACGACCGCCATCGTCGGGAATGGGGTATTCGGTGTGGCCACAGCGGCGATCCTGGCGCGCAAGTCGTCGCTACCTCAGCTGACCGCCCTGCTCGGCTGCGCCACAGTGGTTCCCGTGGTCTTCTCGCCGATCGCCCTCGATCGCTGGGTGGCGGCAGTGATCATCGGCAGCGTCGCGGCACTGATCCTTGCTCTGGTGCTGTTCGACCGTAGGCTCCCGTCGGTGCCGCGCCGGATCTACGGGGCGGCCTCGGCCGTGACCGCTGTGATCGCCGCAGTCGTCGCGTTCGAGGGTCCGGTCCTGGCGCCGGTACTGCTCGCGATGTCCATCGTGATCGCCGTCGCCGGACGCTCTGATCTGGTGGCCCGGGTCATCGCAGCCCTCATCGGATTGTTCGGTGGTATCGGATTTCTCGCGATCTCGCCGCCGAATCAGCTGACGGTGTCCACCGACATCGAGACGCCCGTCGCGGCATCGATCGTGGTCGGCAGCGCACTTGCGGTCGCCGCGATCTGGCTGAATCTCTGGGCCTGGTACCGCGCGTCGACTGACGGGCCGTCGGCGGAGAACGTGCAGGCTTTCGGGATCATCGCCGCTCTCGGCTCGCTCTACGCGGTGACAGCCCTGACGGTGACCGCCGGGGTCGCAATCGGCGGTACCGAGGGTGGTTTCCTCGGCGGGCACATGGCTGCGACCATCTGCTGGATGGTTGTGGCTGCGACGCTGCTGATCATCTCCATCTCCATCGCCAAGGGACGCAGACGATTCGGTGGCATCAGCCGCAACGTCGCGGTGGGCGCCGGACTCGGACTGACCGCGGCAGCGGTGGCGAAGCTCTTCCTGTTCGACCTTGCGACACTCAACGGGATCTTCCGGGTCGCGGTGTTCATCGTCGTCGGGCTGATCCTGCTCGCCGTCGGCGCTGGATACGCCCGGGCACTGGGCAACAGCGCAGCAGCCGAAGGAGGCCCGGACAACACCCCGGTCGGGGCCCAGCCCTGACATCCAGCTTCGATCGCAGTCGTGCCCGCCACCTCCGGTGGCGGGCACGCCGCGTTGTCAGCCCAAGCCCGCAACGATCGCCGCTGCCAATGCAGCCCGGTCGTTGGTCGTCGACGTTCCCGCGATCAGTTGATGAACCTGCCCATCGAGCGAGGCCACGAGCAAACGGGCTCGCATCGGGGCGGTGGACTCCGGGATGCCGGTACGGACGAGGTGCGGGATCATCCGGTCTGCGAGCACCTCGGTGAGAGCGGCGAATCCGGCGATCAATTCGGGTGTACGGGGCGCGAGTTCACGCATCACAGCGTGTGCGCGGGGATGGAGGCCATTGAGATCGACGACAGTCCCCACCATCGCAGTGACCATCTCGTCGCGGTTTGGTTCCTCGGCATCGAATCGATCGCACAGCGCAAGCAGGGTGGCGGTCGCCTCGGCCAGGTGTCGCAGCGTGAGTTCGGCCAGGATCGCTTGCTTGTTCGGAAAGTACTGGTAGAGCGATCCGATGGAGACACCGGCCAGGTCGGCGATCCGATTGGTGGTCCCCGCTGTGCCCTCGTCATCGAAAACGCGAGTAGCCGCTTCGAGGATGGTGTCGACCATGAAGCGGGACCGGTCCTGAACTGGCTTCTTGCGTGCCTGACTCATGGCGACCCAAAGCGAGTTGTCACGGCAGCGCCCTTCACCAATGCTCAAGAGTATGAACGCGATCGAATATACCGAGGTCGACGAATACTCGGCGTTCCTTCCGGAGCGCTTCCGTGCGCTCGTTCGTCCACCGACCGACAGCTGGTGGACGTGGCGTAGCACCCGAGTCCACATCGCGCGGGCAGCGGACCCGTCTGCTGCGGTGCGGGTGATGGTCATCCACGGCGCTGGTGGCCACGCCGGTGCACTGTGGCCCGGTGCTGCGGTGGTCGCGGCACAGGGTGCCGAGGTGTTCGCGCCGGACCTGCCGCTCTACGGAAGAACGGAGGTCCGCGACCCCGGCAACATCCGCTATCGCGATTGGGTGGATCTGCTGTGCGAGCTCATCGTTGCAGAAAAGGCGAGTGATCCGCGCCCTCTGATCCTGTTCGGGGCAAGCATGGGCGGCCTCCTTGCGTACGAAGCAGCCGCACGCACGGGCATCGTCGATGCGGTGGTGGCCACGTGCTTGCTCGACACCGCCGACGTCGCAGCCCGCGAAGCCGCCGCTCGGTGGGCGATCCTGGGGCGCAACGCACCTCGGACACTGCCGGTGATCGCGAAGGTCGCCGGGAAGCTACGCGTACCGGTCCGGTGGCTGACCCCGATGTCCGCGATGAGCAACAACCCGGCACTCGCCCGCCTCTGCGCGAGCGATCCGCTCGGCGGTGGCGGACGGATCCCGCTGGGCTTCCTGGCCGACTGGTTCACGTTCGCGCACACCGAGCCCGAAGACTACCGCGGACCGGCGGTGACCCTTGCCCACCCTGGGGCCGACCGCTGGACGCCTCCGCAACTCAGCGAGCGGTTCCTGAGCAGGATCGCCGGACCGACCAACGCCGTGCGCCTGGAGAACTGCGGGCATTTTCCTGTCGAAGATCCCGGCCTGACCCAACTCGAGGCGACCGCCCGTTCCGTCCTCGCCGCAGTCGCGCGCTCGTGACCCAGAAAGTTCGCGCCATCTACGTGCATACGCGCCGGTTGCAACCGGCGCGTATGCAGGCACCTGGCGCGAACTGTCAGGAATGGCCGCGGTGTAGCTTCGATCGATGAGAGATGGCGACGTCCGCACCGAGCGCGGCCTCGAGAGGCTGATCTTCTTCACCGACGCTGTGGTGGCCATCGCGATCACGTTGGTGGTGCTGCCCCTGGTCGATGAGGCCAAGGACCTCGGCAAGCGGTCTGTCGCGGAGTTCCTCTCGGAGGATTCGGCGGCACTGGTCGCCGCCGCCATCAGCTTCGTGGTGATCGGCGCGTTTTGGCGAGATCACCATCGTCTCTTCGAACGCGCGACGGGGTACACACCAACCCTGTTGAGGGCCAACCTGCTCTGGCTGGCCGGAGTTGTGTTCTTGCCGGTCGCCACCGTCCTCTACGTCTCCGCGGGCAAAGGAGACCGGGTCGCCATCGCGGTCTACCTCGGGACGGTCACCGCCGTGATGTTCATGAGCCGAATCGAAGAGGGCATCCTGATCCGCTCCGGTTTACGTTCGGGTCCACCCTTGGCGACGACAGATCTGTGGATCGAGACGACACCACTGTTCCTGATCTCCGTCGCGCTGGTCCTCGCACTCGCATTCCCGGCGCTCGGTCTCTGGCCCGTGCTGATCCTGTTGCTGTCGAGACCGGTCATCCGCCTCGCCGCGATGGTCATCGACCGTCGCGGCTGAGGCCTCACTCCTGTGGGTTGTTGTTGCTGTTGTTCCCGCGGCGCAGCAGTTCCCGCACACTGATCTGTTCTTCCGAAGCTCCGCGAGCACGACGCCGACCACTGGACGACGCGTCCTGGGGTGCAGGTGTGGGTGTTTCCGTGCGTGGCGGTTGTTCCCGCTCGGGGGTCGGTGGCGAGGTGGGCCGCGGCGGCTGCTGTTGCGGGTTCATCTGTTCTGGGTTCAACGATGCGATCAGCGGCTGTCCACCCGTACCCGCCGGGCCCAGGTTCGGGCGGCGACGCAGCGGACTGCTCAGCTCGCCACCGGCCGAACCCGATGCCAGCGGTCCACGACCGGACGGATCTTGCCGTCCCGCAGGCACGCTACGTGGACCGGTGGGCCGGGGTTCCTGATGACGGCCATCCGGGCCGGGCGTGGGGCGGTTCGATCCGGTGGGCTGGGGACGGGGCGGTCGCCCGGGTTGGCGAGGAGGTTCAGCATCCTGACGATGACCCGGCGCGGTGCCGTTGGCGACGCCGCTCGTGGTGTCGCTGCCGGTCGCGTTGCCGGCACCCGCACGGATGACACCGCTGCCATTGGTTGCCGGTGTGTCGGTGCCGCCCAGGCGGATCCCACCTGCACCCAGACTCCAGCCGCCGGTGTCGGGGCGATTTCGGCGAGCGTTCTCGCGACTCGGGGTGCGTGGTGCGACCGGATCGGAATCCGGTGCAGGGCGACTCGGGGCGCGGCGAACCGAACCGCCGATCGGTGGCTCGCTCGGTCGATCCGACTGCGAGCGCGGTCGGATCGGATCCGGCCGGCGGTTGGGGGCGGGCCTGCCGGTGCTTTGGCCGCTGTCCGAGTCCGGGCGCACGCTGCCCATGTGCCCCGTCGAAACCCCTACCGGGCTCGGCCGGCGTGGCGTCTGTCCGGAGTCCTGCCGTCCCACAGGCACTCCGGCGGGTCGATCGGGGAGCGGTCGAGACTCCGGGGTATTCGGGCGCTGCGAGGGGGAACCGGGCCGCTGCGGAGGTGTGGCGGGCCGCTGCGCGGGTCCTTGCGGTCGCGGCTGATCGGGCCGCGCGATGGGGCCGGACGGTCGAGCCGTACCGACGCCGGCGGGAACCGCACGTGGGCCCGCAGCGGGCTGAGTTCGCATCGCCGACGTCGGGGCCTCGGCGACCACGGTGCCTGCGCTGCGCACCCCCTTGGTCGCGGTCATGGATCGTTTGTTGTCCAGCTCGTCGTCGAGGATGGTCTCACCGAGGCCGATCTTCTCCTGGATCACCTTCATCCAGTGCGGCGCCCACCAGCAGTCGTCGCCGAGCAGCTTCATGATCGCCGGCACCAGCAGCATGCGGATCACGGTGGCGTCGAGGATCAGGGCGGCGATCATGCCGTACGCGATGTACTTCATCATCACGATCTCCGACAACCCGAAGGCGCCGGTGACCACCACCAGGATCGCGGCCGCGGCCGTGATGATGCGTCCGGTGTGCGCGGTGCCCTTCCTGATCGCCTCGGTGGTCGTCGCGCCCTTCTGTCGCTCCTCGACCATGCGGGAGAGCAGGAACACCTCGTAGTCCGTCGACAGCCCGTAGATGATGGCGATGATCAGCACGAGCACCGCAGACATCAGCGGTCCGGGGGTGAAGTTCGCGATCGACGAACCGTGACCGTCGATGAAGATCCACGTCAGGATGCCCAGCGTCGAACCGAGGCCGAGTGCGGAGACCAGTGCCGCCTTGATCGGCAGCACCACCGAACCGAACGCGAGGAACATGAGCAGGCTGGTCACCATGATCAGCAGGAAGATCATCAACGGTAGGTCGTCGAGCAGCGCGTTGATCGAGTCCTGGGTCAGCGCGGGCGTCCCGGCGACGTACATGTTGAGGCCGTCGGTGTTGATCGCGCGCAGTTCCTTGACTGCCTCGCCCGCCGTGTTCTGGTCGATCAGACCGGCCGACATCTGCACGATGTCGCCGGACGCCTCGGCGCCGTCGAGGGTGAACTCCTTGGTGAAGCCCGGGATCTTGTTCGCCTCGTCGGCGATCGTCTGGAGCTTCGCCGCGTCGTCACTGCTCTCGGGGTCGTACGAGATGACGAGCTTGATCTCTTCGGTGCGCTCGGTGGGGAAGTAGGTGTCGAAATCCTGTTGCGCCACCCGGTTCGGGTTCTGCGGTGGCAGGTACTTCTCGGTGATGCCGCCGAACTGGATACCCGCGAACGGGATGATCAGGGCGAGCAGCAGCAGGACAACGGGGATGGCGGTCTTGAGCGGGTGACGCATGACCCAGCTGGCGAGCTTGCCCCAGAAGCCGTCCTCGACCTCTTTCTTGGTCTTGGTGCGACGCAGGAACGAAAAGCCCCACATGTCGATCTTCGGCCCGAGGATCGACAGGATCGCGGGCAGCACGGTGATCGAGCAGATCGCCGCCAAGGTGACCGACGCGATGGCGCCGTAGGCCACCGACTTCAGAAAGCCCTGGGGGAAGAGCAGCAGACACGCGAGCGCGCCGACGATGATCGTCGCCGAGAACACGACGGTCTGGCCCGCGGTCATCACGGTTCGCCTGACCGCGCTCCGGGTGTCGTAGCCTTCCGCGAGCTCTTCTCGGAATCGGCTGACGATGAACAATCCGTAGTCGATGGCGATACCGAGCCCGATCAGCGTCACCACCGATTGGGCGAAGATGTTCAGTTCGGTGACCTGGGCGAGAATCTTCATGATGCCCAGCGAGCCGGCGATCGTCAGACCGCCGATGACCACCGGGAGGCAGGCGGCGATCACCCCGCCGAAGATGAAGAACAACATGATTGCCACCAGTGGCAAGGCGATGATCTCAGCGCGTTTGATGTCTTCGTCCATGCCCGCGGACATGGCGCCGGCAACGGGTTGCAGCCCGGCCATCTGGAACTGGGTACCGGGCAGGTCGTACTTACCGCTGAGATCGTCGAAGAACGGTTCGACGATCTTGTAGTTGTTGAGGATCGTGGTGTCGTCGTCGCCCTTGATGCCGATGCTCACGAACGCATGCTCACGGGACTCATCGAACAACCGGGCCCGGACCTGATCTTGCGTGGCCTTGTCGAAGTCGTTTTCGGCGGCCTTGAACGGGTCGATGATGCCGGGGTCGGTGCGGTTCACGATGTCGCCGTGCTGGGCGATCAGATCCTCGATGACCGTCTCGACCTTGGCGCCGAACGCGGGGTCGTCGACCTTGGTCCCCGCGGGCGGGGTGACGAGCATGATGACGTCCGACTTGTGGTCGCGTCCGAGGACCTCGTCGGCGAGCTGGGAGCCCTCCACTGATTCCGAGCCCGGGTCGAACCATCCCGACTGGCTCAGATGCTTGTTCAGGTCGAGCCCGTACAGGCCGAGCGCGGCCATCAACGCGACCATCACGCCGATGACCACAAAACGTAGCCGGTACACGAAGTTGCCTATGGCACCAAACACCGCAGCTTCCTTTCCGTACTCGGTACGTCGTTGTAGTCGTGATCGTTGTCGTCTGGGGCGCGACGGTCGGTGCCGTTCCGGTGTGGAACGGCCGTGTTCGTCACCGCCGAGGGTGTGGTCAGTTCTGGCGACCCGAGAGCAAAGCGGTGAGCGGCCGGAACGGTGCCAGCCACGCGCCTTCCTCGGGCAGCGAATCCAGGCTGATCCGTGGCAGCGGCTCACGGAAGACACCTGGGATGTCCTCTAGGTCTACAAACTCCAAACTCTCCGACGTCAGTGCCCACGCGGCGTGCTCACGGAAACCGAGCACCTGCACCGGAACACCGTCGGCGGCGACATCTTCGAGCAGCTCCCGGAAGGCCTGCCCGTCCGCCGACGCCACGATGAGGCCCGCCAGCCCCACAGTGTGCCTGCGCATCTCGATGTGGTCGAGCATGTCCGAATCCACGTCGCTGTCCTCGTCCACCTTGGGCTTGGCGAAAACAGCGAAACCAACATTACGCAACGCCTCGACCCAGGGACGCACGACTTCGGCCGTACCTGGGGCGATGTTGGTGAAAACGGTCGCTTCCGGCACCGGGGACAGCACCGGCTTCGGTCGATTGTCGCCGTCGGCGCTCACCCGCGGGGTGGTGGCCGAGATGTCCGCGGTCCTGGCGAGCAGCCAGCGGCCCAGAGCGTCGAAACGGGGCCGATGAGCTGCGGTGGGACGGCCGCCCAGGATCGATCCGAGGCCCATGTCCAGATTGGGGGCATCCCAGATCAGCAATACCCGGGCATCTTGACTCGCGCCGGAGATGGTGTGGGCCACGGAGGCGTCGGGTGTGCGTTCGCCGTCATCGGCGTAGGACCCAGGACTCATCGTGGCACCCGTGTGAGAACGAACTCAGTGACCGGACGCCCCTCGCGGGCCGCCCGTCCCTCGAACTTGGTGACCGGACGCTCGATCGAGAACGGGACCGGCTGGTCGCCGGCGATCAACAGGGACTGGCCCTCGATCACCGCGGCGATCGACTCGGCGTACTCCGCGTGGTCGGTGGCGATGTGCAGCACGCCCCCGTCCCGCAGGACGCCCGCGATCTGTACGAGCGTTTCTGGCTGTAGGAGCCTTCGCTTGTGATGCCGGGCCTTCGGCCACGGGTCGGGGAAGAACACCCGCACCCCGGCCAGGGACGCCGGCGCCAGCATGTTCTTGAGCACGATGACGGCGTCGCCGCGGATGACGCGGATGTTGTCCAGGTCGGCGCGTTTGATGGCTCCGAGCAGCTGCGCGATGCCCGGCCGGTAGACGTCGACCGCGATCACGTCGACCTCGGGCTCGACGGCCGCCATCGCTGCGGTCGAGGTGCCCGTACCGCAGCCGATCTCGAGGATGAGGGGCGCGATCCGGCCGAACCATGCGGGTGGGTCCAGTTGTTCGGTCTCACTGACGTCCCGGCCGATCCGCGGCCAGAGCTCTTCCCAGTTCTGCTGCTGCGCCTGCGTGAGGCTGCCGCGACGCGACCGGAAGCTGGTCACCCGCGGATAGAGACGGGCTCGCTCGCGGCGCTCCGCGTCCCGGTCTGCCTGCGCGTCGGTCACCTCGGAGACGTCGGAAGTCGATTCCGCCGCGTGTTCCAGTTCCGAATTCGGGTTCGAGCGTGGGCTTGTCACCCGGCCATAGTCCCGCATTACTCACCGATGTGACAGCAGGGGTTTGCCAAACAGCTGCTGATCGTTATCTGGAGGTGATCGGAACCAGAACCCGTTTCCGCGCGTCTGAGCTGGTGACGGCATATTTTCGCCACCCACGGGCCATGCCCGCAACAGACAGGGAACAGATGGATCGAACCGTTGTCGGACTCTGTGGTCCGGGATACCTCGACATCGCTGCTCGGCTCGACCAGTTGTGTGCGCGTCTTCCGGACGCGGCCGGCCTGCGAAGCACAGTCGATGACCTGCACGGACCACTGCGGGTGGCGGTCACCGGGCGCCATGGCACCGGCCGAGACACCCTCGCCCGAGCGGTGCGGCGGGTCTTCGACGTGAGCCCCATCGGCCCGGGGGACGACGACGCGGACGCCGATGCGTGGCTGTACGTGCTCGCCGGCTGGCCGCGGCCCGACGACATGGACGCACTGTCCCGGCTGGATCCGGATCGGTGTCAGGTGATCCTGGGCAAGGCCGACACCCTTGGCTCGTGGCCCGCCGCACGGGTGCGTGCCTGCGAATGCGCCGAGAAACTGGGGCAGCCTGTGCTGGCGCTCATGCCGCTGCTCGCGGTGGCCGACCTCGGCGACCCAGAAGTGGACCTGCTGACCTCCTTGGCGCGTGCCGGTGAAGTCGTGCCGCCGATGCAGGCAACGTTCGTCGATGCGGGTGGACCGCACCAGCGGCTCGGCCGGGTCGGGCTGTTGCGAACACTCGATGCCTATGGGATCGCCTGCGTACTGGCTCTGTTCGTCGACGGCCCCATCGAGGCCGCGGAGCTGGGTGCACAACTCGTCGGCCGTAGCGGACTGCCGGCACTCGGTGAGTTCTTGACCGGCGCGGCGGGCTCGGCCGGGCGGCTGCGGTTGCGCCGGGTGGCGGATCAGCTGGAACTCGTGGCGGCCTCCGGTCTGCTCCGTGATGACATCGAGCATTTACTGGCCGGGTCCGCGCTGGCGGGAGCGGTTCGGTGACGGTCGACGTTCAGGACATGCGCGAGGTGATCGCACAGGTCGCCGCACTCACCGGGCGGTCCGCCGCGGTCGGCGACTCCGTCGATGTGGTGGTGGCCGGGATCGGCCGGGTCGGTGTCACCGCCGTGATGTCGGCTCTAGAGAAAGCAGGATGGCCTGCAAGCGAATGGGGTCCGGGGGCAGCGGAGCCGGTGGCCGTCGCTCTGGTGATCCTCGATCCGTCGTCGGGAGTCGGATCAGGTGAACTCGAACTGCTGCGGAGAGTGCAGGATGACGCCGCAGTCGTCGCTCTGGTCTGCAACAAGATCGACGCGTTCTGGGATTGGCCGACGCTGCTGAAGGTCAATCGCGCTCTGCTCGATCCCGACGGCAGGTTTCCGATCTTTGCCGTCTCGGCCGCCGCTGCCCTCGCGGGGCATCGAGACGAGTCAGGATTCGCGGCGCTGGAGCAGTGGATCGGCGAGCAACTCGACCCGATCTCGCGGCCGGAGCGACTGGCCACGGTGGCGGCGGAACGGGAACTGGGTGAGCTCATCGATGACCTGGCCTCCCGGGATCGCGCAGACCCGGCGACGCCGATGCTGACCGAGCGGGCAGCTGTCCACGCGTCGCGCGATCGTGGTCGTGCCGACCGGCTCGCGGCCTTACGCGGGGGTGCCGGGCAGATCCGAGGCACTGTGCTCGCCGAGGTCGCGGGGTCCACCCGCGACATCGCTGCCGACGCGACCGGTCGCGCCGCGGAGTTGTCGCGGTCTGGCGCGGCGGATTTCGCCGACCATCTCGCAGCTCGCCTGGATCGCCTGCGGGACCGGATCCGGCGCAGGACAGCGGACGAGATCGGCGCACTCGAGGCCCGGACAATGCTCGGACTCGAGGATCCAGAACCGGCAGGGCCGCCCATTCCGCCGCCGCCGGTGGGTATGCCACCGCTGCCCAGCCAGCGTCGCGGGGCCGAAGAGGCGCTGCTGGTGGTGTTCGGGGCATCGGCCGGCCTGGGTCTCGGCCGGCTCGTCGTGACCCCCATGTCGGCTGTCGACACTCTTCAATGGATCTCGATGCCGCTGACGCTGATCCTCGGTGTCGTGATCGCGACGGGATTGGTCCGGCTGCGCAGGCTGTCCGCTCGACGCACATCGATGAGCGGCTGGGCGCAGACGGCGATCGCCGATGCCCGTTCCGGTCTCGAACAGGAGGTCTCGCGCCAGCTGCTCACGGCCGAGGCAGTGATCGGTGGTCGGGTCACCCGGCATTACGAACGCCGAGCACATCTCGCCGCCGACCGGGTCGCCGAACTGGACCGGCAGATTCGGGAGCGTCGCCGATCGGCGACGCTCGCGCGGGAGACCGACAACACCCGGCTGGCCGCGGCGATCGACGTCCGTGACCGGATAGACCAGATCCTGGCCGATATCGACTGACGTCTGTGGAACCCGAGGGGCCGCGGCTGCGTCCAAACCATCGGACGCACCATCGACGACGCGGGGGACACGACATGGACAGCGAGTTTCTGGCCGGGCTCGGTGGGGATCCGGTGGATGGGCAGGCTGCCTATGCGCACGTCGACCCCGGCTCGGCGGGCGAGGCCTACGACAATCTCTGGATAGTCGAGAACGACCGCATCTGGGACCTGGGGCCCGCGGATGTCGACACCGACGCCGACGGCATCGCGGATTCGCTCACGCGTCCCGGCCCAGACGGCCTCACCGTGTACACCGACAGCGATCGGGACGGGCGGGTCGATCTCATCACCGAGGTCCGAAAGGACGGCGGGTTCACCTCGCAGCGACTCGATCCGTCGAGCGGCGAGTGGATTGCCACCGATTCGGGCCGACTCGGGTGATTTCGCAAGCTATTCCGCCAGTTAGTGTAGTCGGTCTATAGAAACATGTAGATTTGACGACGGCTACGTTTCCTATCACTCCACATGGTGAGATGTGCCCTATTGCACGCCCCGATTGACGGGATCGGGGAATAGCGAAGTAACCTGA
The DNA here is from genome assembly GCF_003217475.1 of Williamsia limnetica. Lineage (GTDB taxonomy): Bacteria > Actinomycetota > Actinomycetes > Mycobacteriales > Mycobacteriaceae > Williamsia > Williamsia limnetica. The sequence goes on from NZ_QJSP01000005.1 coordinate 305,709, forward strand.
GAAAAAGACCCCCCACGGAGGGGCTGACCGGCGCAGACGCTCACCGCACAGCGATTTCTGCCCGGGCGGTCACCGGCAGGAGAGATAAACAATGACCTCAGCAACAATTCCCGGTTTGGACCCCGACAGCGCGCCTACGTCGCACACCGAGTTGCTGGCGTGGGTTCGCGAGATCGCAGAGCTCACCCAACCCGACCGTGTCGAGTGGTCCGACGGCTCGGACGCCGAGTGGGACCGCCTCACCACCGAGCTGGTCGCCGCCGGCACCCTCACGAAACTCAACGAGGACAAGGCGCCGAACTCCTTCCTGGCGAACTCCGATCCTGCCGACGTCGCGCGGGTCGAATCGCGGACCTACATCTGCTCCAAGCGAGAGGTCGACGCAGGTCCGACCAACAACTGGGTCGATCCGACCGAGATGCGCGCGACGATGACCGACCTCTACCGCGGCAGCATGCGCGGCCGCACCATGTACGTCATCCCGTTTTGCATGGGTCCGCTGGGCTCGGACGATCCGAAGCTCGGCGTAGAGATCACCGACTCTGCCTACGTGGTGCTGTCGATGCGCGTCATGACGCGAGTCGGCCCCGAGGTCGTCGCGGCACTGGGCGAAGACCGGTTCTTCGTCAAGGCGCTGCACTCGTTGGGCGCCCCGCTCGAATCAGGCCAGGACGACGTGCCATGGCCTTGCAACCCCGACAAATACATCACCCACTTCCCCGAGGACCGCGAGATCTGGTCGTTCGGTTCCGGTTACGGCGGCAACGCCCTGCTCGGCAAGAAGTGCTACTCGCTGCGCATCGCGTCGGCGATGGCCCACGACGAGGGCTGGCTGGCCGAGCACATGCTCATCCTCAAGCTCATCAGTCCTGAGGAGAAGGCCTACTACATCGCGGCGGCCTTCCCGAGTGCGTGTGGCAAGACCAACCTGGCGATGATCCAGCCGACGATTCCCGGCTGGCGCGCCGAGACCCTCGGCGACGACATCGCGTGGATGCGGTTCGGCGACGATGGCCGCCTGTACGCCGTGAACCCGGAGTTCGGCTTCTTCGGCGTTGCACCGGGCACCAACTACAGCTCCAACCCCAACGCCATGAAGACCATGGAGGCGGGCAACACGATCTACACGAACGTCGCCCGGACCGACGACAACAACGTGTGGTGGGAAGGCCTCGAAGGCGATCCCCAGCACCTGATCGACTGGCGCGGCAACGACTGGACCCCGGATTCCGACACCCCGGCGGCGCACCCGAACTCGCGCTACTGCACCCCGATGAGCCAGTGCCCGATCATGGCTCCCGAGTGGGACGACCCGAAGGGCGTTCCCATCTCCGCGATCCTGTTCGGTGGCCGCCGCAAGACCACCGTTCCGCTGGTCACCGAGGCACGCAGCTGGCAGCACGGCGTGTTCATGGGCGCCACCGTCGGCTCAGAGCAGACCGCAGCCGCAGAGGGCACCGTCGGCACGATCCGTCGCGACCCCATGGCGATGTTGCCGTTCCTCGGCTACAACGTCGGCGACTACCTCAACCACTGGATCGACCTCGGTAAGAACGCCGACGAGTCGAAGCTCCCGAAGGTGTTCTACGTCAACTGGTTCCGCCGCGGTGCCGACAAGCGCTTCCTGTGGCCAGGATTCGGCGAGAACAGCCGCGTCCTGAAGTGGATCGTGGAGCGTATCGAGGGTAAGACCGGCGGCATCGACACCCCCGTCGGTATCGTCGCCACCCCGGAGTCCCTCGACCTCGAAGGGCTCGACGTCTCCGAGGCGGATGTCGCAGAGGCTCTCGCCGTGAACACGGACGAGTGGCTCAATGAGATCCCCTCCATCGAGGAGTGGTTCGACTTCGTCGGCGAGAAGCTCCCCACCGGAATCAAGGACGAGTTCGACTCGCTCAAACAACGTCTGAACGCAGACAAGTAGCAGGCAAGAAGTCGATTGCGCCGCCGCCGGGTATTCCCGGCGGCGGCGTTTTCTGTGTGCCACCGTGCGCAAATCATCCTGTCGGGGGATTTGCAGGCACGATGTAGGGGGAAAGATCAGGGTGGTCCCCGATGAATCGACGGTGACCTGCCAGTCAGTATTTGAGACAGCCCTTACCAGGCATCGTGCACCACTGACCGAAGAGTGAGAAAGGCCAGACACATGACCGCCCCACCGACCGCAGTTGCAGCCCGTGCGACCGACCTGAAGAAGATCTACGGCACCGGGGATACCCAAGTGCACGCGCTGGCAGGAGTCACCGCTGATTTCGTCCGCGGTGAGTTCACCGCCATCATGGGCCCGTCGGGGTCCGGCAAATCCACCCTGATGCACTGCCTGGCCGGCCTGGATACGGCCAGCAGTGGTTCGGTCAGCATCGGGGACACCGATTTGACCAACCTCACCGACAAGCAGATGACCCTGCTGCGTCGCGATCGCATCGGCTTCGTCTTCCAGTCGTTCAACCTGGTCCCGACCCTCACCGCCAAAGAGAACATCACGCTGCCACTGGACATCGCCGGCCGTAAGGCGGACCAGCACTGGTTCGACACCGTGATCGGCCGCCTCGGCATCGCCGATCGTCTCGGCCATCGTCCCAGCGAGCTGTCCGGCGGTCAGCAGCAGCGTGTCGCGTGCGCACGGGCACTTGTCGGCCAGCCGGAGATCATCTTCGGCGACGAGCCGACCGGAAACCTCGACTCCCGTTCCTCCGGTGAGGTCCTGAGCATCCTGCGGGCTGCGGTCAGCGAGTTCGGGCAGACCGTCGTGATCGTCACGCACGACCCGCGTGCGGCCAGTTACGCCGATCGGGTCGTGTTCCTGGCGGACGGCCAGATCGTTCAGGAGCTGCGCAACCCCGACGCCGACGAGATCTTCGAATACATGAAGAACCTCGACGAGACCCCGTCGAGCGGAGGCTTCTCGCAAGCTCCCAAGGAGCTGTGATGGCTTCGAACACCATGCGTAAGGTCTCATTGAGAAACCTTGCGGCACATAAGCTGCGGCTTGTGCTGACGGTGTTGTCCGTGGTCTTGGGCACCGCGTTCGTAGCGGGCTCGATGATCTTCACCTCGACGGTGTCGACTGCATTCGACGGCATCTTCAACAACGTGGCACTCGGCGTCGACACCCAGGTGACGCCGAAGGAGTCGAACTCGTCCGGCGTCCCGGACTCGGTGCTCGATCAGTTGGAGGACAACAAGACCGAGCTCGGTATCGCCAAGATCATGCCGTCGTACAGCGGTCCGGCAACAATCGCGAAGGCCGACGGCAAAGCGTTGCAGACCGGTGGGGCGCCCAGTGTCGGCAGTGCGTTCCAGCCGCCGGATCAGCGACTGTCGGACACCGAGAGCCGACTCGTCGCAGGCCGCGCACCTGCGGCACCGAATGAGGTCGCGCTGAACGATTCCGCGGCAGACGAAGCCGATCTGAAGCTCGGCTCCACCACGAAGGTCGCGACCACCCGCGGCAGCGGTGGTCCGATGGAGGTGACCATCGTCGGCCTCCTGAACGTTCCGGGTGACACGAGTGGCTTCACCAACGTCCAGTTCACGGAGTCGACCGCGAAGGACTTGTTCACCGACGGATCACACTCGCAGGCCATCGACCTGCAGGCCGTACCGGGTGTGAGCCCTGAAGAACTGAAGACCCGCGTCGGCGCTCTGATCGGGGATGGGTACGAGTTGCGGACCGGTGATCAGGTCCGGCAGGACGAGAAAGACAACATCAACCAGTTCCTCGATGTCTTCAACTACATCCTGCTGGCCTTCGCGGCGATTGGTCTGATCGTCGGCACGTTCATCATCTACAACACCTTCTCGATGATCGTTGCGCAGCGGGTTCGAGAGTTGGCCCTGCTCAGAGCAATCGGCGCGAGCAGGAAGCAGGTCACCAGGTCGGTGCTGCTCGAAGCGTTTGTCGTCGGGCTGATCGGTGCGCTGATCGGACTGGCCGCGGGTATCGGCATCGCGGCGTTGCTCAGGGCACTGACGTCGTCGACAGGTCTGCCGACAGCGTCGCTGCAGATCGGTGCGTCAGCGGTCATCGCGTGCCTCGTGGTCGGTATCGGTGTCACCATGATCAGCGCCTACGCTCCGGCCCGGCGTGCGTCGAAGGTGTCGCCGGTCGAGGCGATGCGCGAGAGCGCCACGGATGGTCAGGCCTCACTCAAAGTGCGGACGATCATCGGAATCGTGTTGGCCGTCATCGCTGTTGCCTTGCTGGCCATCGGTGCCGCAGGCGAAGGCCCGGGTGCGGCCAGTACGGTCGGTGGCGGCGCGCTGGTGATGATCTTCGCGGTGGTGTTCGCGGCGCCTGCACTGTCGAGGCCGTTTGTCGGTGGGATCGGGACGGTGCTCGCGCGGCCGTTCGGAAAGATCGGTCAACTGGCGCGGACCAACGCTGTACGAAACCCCCGGCGCACGGCGGCAACGGCTTTCGCGCTGACGCTGGGTCTGATGCTGGTCGCGGTGATCGGAACCCTCGGTTCGTCGTTCAAGGGGACCATCGATGACGCCATCGATACGGGACTGACCGCGAACCTGATCATCGCGGGCTCGCAGGGAAGCGGCTTCTCGCCGTCGGTGAGCGAGTCGGTCAGCGGCATCGAGGGTGTCGAATCGGTGGTGTCGTTCGGGGCCGTCCAGGCTCAGGTGGACGGCGACAACGTCTGGGGCTACTCACCTGTCGGCGACATGGAAACGGTGACCCCGTACGAGATGGTCGAGGGCCCGCCCACGGTGGAGCCAGACGGCATGGTCGTCGGTGAGCGCACGTCCAAGGAGAAGGGTTGGAACGTCGGCGACACGGTCGAGATGACCAGCTTCGACGGAACTGTCGTCCCGGTGACGGTCACCGGCATCTTCAAGGACAACCCTCTGGTCGATCCATGGGCGATCGGTAGTGACGCCTACCAGAAGCTGATACCCGAACCGTTGCGGACCGATGTCTTCGCGGCCGTCAAGACCGTGCCGGGCGCGAACATCAACGAGATCAGTGATCGCGTCGAGGATGCAACCGCCGACTACCTGACGGTGAAGGTGCAGACGCCGGCAGAGTTCAAGGGCGAGCAGTCATCTCAGATCGATCAGATGCTCAGTGTGCTGTACGCGATGTTGGGCCTCGCACTGGTGATCGCGGTGCTCGGTATCGTCAACACCCTGGCGTTGTCGGTGATCGAGCGCAAGCGTGAGATCGGGATGCTGCGGGCGATCGGTATGGCCCGGGCGCAGGTGAGACGGACGATCTACATCGAGTCGCTGCTCATCGCGATCTTCGGTGCCGTGCTCGGAGTATTGCTCGGCGTGGCGTTCGGATGGGCACTGGTCCGGACCCTGCGGTACTGGGGACTGGGAGATCCGGTGTTCCCATGGGGTCTGATCGTCATCACCCTGGTGGGTGCGGCGATCGTGGGTGTGCTCGCGGCGCTGTGGCCGGCATCGCGTGCGGCCAAGACCAAACCGCTGGAGGCGATCGCCGAATAGCAGCCTCCCCACAAGCACACGCTCCGGTCATCAGCACACGTTCAAACGTGTGCACCTGACCGGAGCGTGTGCTTTTGTGGTCTCAGGTCTTGCGAAGCAACAGAACGAGATTGCTACCCAGGACTTCTCGTACCAGCGGGACGCGCATGATCCACCAGAACCGGCCCGGTAGGTAGCGGGGAAAGGCGCGCAGCAGGGTGGCCTGCCCGGCCGGGACGGACTGGGCCCACCGAAGTCCGTCTGCGGCTGTGACCTTGAAAAGTGAGGTCCCGTAGAGGTTTTTCGGCGGATGGCCCTGCTTGTCGGTGTACCAACGCGCGGCGCGGGCGCCACCGAAGTAGTGGGTGAGGCCCATCTCATGTCCGCCGAACGGTCCGTACCACAGGGTGTAACTCAGCAGGACGAGTCCGCCGGGCCTGGTCACGCGCAACATCTCTCGGGCCATCGTCCACGGATCCCGGATGTGCTCAGCGACATTCGACGAATAGCAGATATCGACGGTATCGTCCGCGATCGGCAGCGCCATTCCCGAACCGCGAACGCTGGCACGTTGGGGGAGTCCTGCCGCATGCATCTCGGTGGGGTCGGGTTCGACGGACACGTAGTCGGCGCCGCGGGTCCGAAAGACCTCGGCGAAGTACCCGGGCCCACCGCCGACGTCCAGCACGGTGAGGCCCCGCAGATCTGTGCCACTGACATCGAGGTGTAGTGCCTCGATGAGCTCGACCGAATCGTCCGCGAGTGCGCCATAGAACCGATCCGGATCGGACTGTTCGTACCGGAAGTGGTTGAGCAGGCGCACCGACCGAGACGCTGTGGCACGCTTCTGCGCTCGGGGGGTGGTTCGGTTCACGCCGGACACAATACTTGCCGTGCAGAACCACCCACGAACCTCGGCGATACGCAGAATTGACAAGATGAAGTAGAAGTTGCCATTGGCAAACCTTCTGGTATGTTTCGAATGCTGAATCAGTCATCCACGCCAGTGTTGGCTGTCGCACCAGGGAGGGAACCTTTGATGAATCTGAAACGACGCGTGCTCACTGTGGGAGCCGGACTCGTCATCGCAGGAGCAGGAGCGCTGGCAGCAGCTCCGGTGGCTTCGGCGCTGGCAGTGACGCCGGCGCCGGGTGGCGCCTATGTCCACCTGAACTCGGGTGAGGCCCGGGTGCTGCACGATGCGCAGATCGGCGATGCGGTCAACCAGGTGGTGCCGCAGCGTGATGATCGGTACGGCCAGCAACTCGGGACGTTCATCGATACCTGGTCAGGCTATGCGGCCACGTCGCCGACCGGCCACTTCTGGGTCGGCGTCACCGGACTGCCTGAAGGCACCTGGCACGTGGGATACAACAGGTAGAGCTCTCGCCGGGGACAAGTCCGCGTCACCTGCGCGAAGGTGGCGCGGGCTTGTCGGGTTCTGCCCGCTACCCTGGCTCACAGTGAAAAACGCCCCAGCAAAGAACAATGACGCGGACCCCGCCAACCCCGCACCTCTGCGTGAGGTGCTGTTGTTGTGCTGGCGCGACAGCGACCATCCCCAGGGTGGTGGGAGCGAGCGATACCTGGAGAGGATCGGCGCAGAGCTGGCCCGAGGTGGGGTTGAGGTCACGCTGCGCACGGCGCGGTATCCGGGGGCGGCTGCCTCTGAGGTCCGCGACGGGATCAAGGTCTCCAGGGGCGGCGGACGCCTCGGCGTCTACCCATCCGCGCTGATGGCGATCGCGCTGGGCCGGTTCGGTCTCGGACCATTGGCCGGACTGCGTCCCGACGTGGTGATCGATACGCAGAACGGCATCCCGTTCTTCGCCCGTTGGGTCGCCGCGGCGCCGGTGGTGGTGCTCGTCCACCACTGCCATCGGCGGCAATGGCCGGTGGCCGGAGCGCTTCTCGGCAAGGTCGGCTGGTTCATCGAATCGCGTATGTCGCCGTGGGTTCACCGGCGATCGCAGTACCTGACGGTGTCATTGCCGTCGGCCGAGGATCTCGAACGGATGGGGATCGGTTCCGAACGGGTGGCGGTGGTCCGGGCCGGCACCGACCCGGTGCCCGAGGTGGCGTCGGACGCATCTGGGGCGCTGCGCCTCTGCGTGCTCTCGCGGCTGGTGCCGCACAAGCAGATCGAGCATGCACTCGAGGTGATGGCGCGGCTGTCGGCGACGCATCCCGACGTGGCGCTCGACGTCATCGGCGACGGCTGGTGGTCTGAGCAGTTGCGCTCGCACGCAACTGAACTGGGGGTCGATGATCGGGTCGTCTTCCATGGTCACGTCAGCGAGATCGACAAGCACCGGTTGCTCGCCGGCGCGACGCTGCACGTGATGCCCTCGCGCACCGAAGGGTGGGGCCTGGCAGTGGTCGAGGCTGCCGGACACGGTGTCCCGACCATCGGCTACCGCTCGTCGCGAGGACTGACCGATTCTGTGATCGACGGCGTCACGGGGGTGCTCGTCGACAACATCGACGAACTCGCCGCCGCAACAGCACAATTGCTCGACGACCCGGCGTGGTGCCGTGAGCTCGGTGAGAAAGCCAGTCAACGTGCCGAGGGATACTCGTGGCCGATCGCCGCGTCCGGCGTGACGCACGTGCTGACCGAGGCCGCCGCACACCGGCGGGTGTCGGGGCTCGTGCAGAATGCCGATCGTTAGGCTGCCCGCCCGATCAGAGATTCAGTGCTGCACCGGGCTTCACCTTGAAGCTGGGCATGTCCTCGAGTGAGACCGTGGCCTCGTAGGTCCGGTCGTAGCCGGTTGCGCTGATCTTCCAGCCCTCGGCGGTGCGGCGATAGCGATCGTTGTAGAACGCTGCGCCGAACAGCATGAAGTTGAAGTCGGCCACGATCACCCGGTCCTGCAAGTACCAGCGGCCCGTGGCCTCATCGCCGTCGACGACGATCTCGGGGTGGTCGACCCGATGCTCGGTGATGATGGCCGGACCGAGTGACGACTTCATGAAGTCCACCAGTTGGTCGCGGGTGGTGAACGACAGGCTGTCGCCGTAGTCGCCGGTGACATCGTCGGCGAGTGTGCTCTCGAACTCGTCCCACGCTTTGGTGTCCAGGGTGCGGAGGTAGCGGTACTTGACCTGCTTGATGGCTTCGATGTCGTCCACTAGCTGATCCTCTTTCGGTGCGCTGATCGGTGCGCCCATTGCAGCACAGCAGCCACAAATGCATTGGCGATCAAAAGAATCCACCAGAGATGGGCGATCCATACGAGCGTCCGATCGGTGCCGGACGCTGCAAACGACCGTGGTGCCTGCACCTGATGGACCTGCAGGTCATCGCCTGCGAAGACGGTGTCGAGTTGCGCGAGGGTGCGTGGGGCGTCGCCGATCGACCCCGAATCGCCCTCGACGAGGATCCAGCCGACGCCGAGTTCAGACAGGACACTCGGGTCTGCGCCGGCCACCAGCGCGGCCTCGGCGCGGGCGGCCCGCGAATCGGAGACGTCGACACTGTTGCCGCCGACCACGAGTTCGCCGGTCTGCAGGACGTCGGCGCGTAGGAGTCGAGGCGCGGGGTCGAGGGATACGTGCCCGGTGAATCCGTACTCCCGGTTCATCCCGGTCGGCAAGATGAGCACATCACCCTGCCCTGGTCCGATCACGTCAGAAACCCGCTGCCAGTCAGTGGGATATGTACTCGGGGTCAGCGTGTTGCCGACGCCCCAGGCGAGATCGGGTAGCGGTGCCATGATCAGCGCCGCGGCGATCGTCGCGGCGAAGGCCCGCGGAACGTAGCGACCGATGACCTGGACCGCTGCCGCAGCGGCGAGGGCGTACAGCGGTGCGGCCAGTGCGATCCACTTCTGGGTGTCGCGCAGCAGTCCGGCGCCGGGTATCGCCTCGACGAGCCATTCGAGCACCGCGATCCCTGGTGGGGTCGCGGCCAGTACGACGAGCACGATCGCCGCGACGCCGAGCCCCGCGGCGCCCACGATCACCGGGTTGCGCCGTCGTCGGTACAGCGTCGGCAGACCTATCGCCACCACGATGAGCAACAACGCAGTGGCGACCAGCGCCCACCCGCTGCTGCGGCTGGCGGGAACGGCGCCGGCGTTCCAGATACCGCCCATCCCCAGTACTGAGCCGACGGTGCCGAGCAGGGGTTCGGCACGTGCGGCGAATACCGCAACCGACCCGGAATCCGCTGATGCCGTCGCGCTGCCGCCGACCGCTGCGGCGGTGAGCCAGGGGAGTGCGCTGAGCAACCACACCCCGAGTGCGATGGCTGCCGTGCGCAGGCGGTGGGTTGTCGGCGCCCCGCGGATCAGGGCCGGGAAGACGAGGGCCGGCAGCAGGGTGAACGCGGCGAGCAACGACCCGGTAGGCGTGAATCCGGCGACCGCGAGCCAGCCGCCCAGCGCTGACCAGTGGGCGTACGAACCGCCGCGGCGTACCTGCACCGCACAGACGAAAAGCCAACCGAGGGAGGCATATCCGAACAGCAGGCTCCACTGACCTTGCAGGAGACGCTCGGCGACATAGGGATTCCAGATGGTGATGACGACCGCGGCGATCATCCCGGGCGTCCCCGACGCGGGTAACGCGAGCCGGGCCAGTCTGCCGTACCCGGCTCCGGCGAGCAGTAGGGCCGCGAACGTCAGCACTTTCACCACGACGCCGCCGTCGACCACGTGCGACGCCACTGCGATGAACCAGTCCTGCGGTACCGCACGAGGAGCGCTGTCGCCGAGCCCCAATGCGGTGTCCGTCAGATAGGACCGCGGCGTGCTGACCATGTCGCGAATCAGCAGATGACCGGGGCGGAAGATCGGCGCCAAGATCAGCAGCGTGAGGCCGGTGCTGGAGAGCCACAGGGCGATCCAGTGCCTGCGGGTCATGGGTCGAACCCTAGAGGGTGACGTCACCCGATTACGCGTGCCAGGCGGATGACCGCCTCGTGGATCATCGGGACCGGGGTTTCGCCGAAGGTGAGTCTCAGATGCGAATGGTCCGACTCCGCGGGGAACCATGGCGCCCCTTCTCCGACCAGGACGCCTTCGGCATATCCGGCCGCTGCGACGTCGCGATCGTCGAACCCGGCGGGCAACCTCACCCACAGATGCATGCCGCCGTGGGGAATAGCGGGAATCTCCACCTGCGGGATCAGCCGTCGCAGGGCGCCGACCAGAGCGTCCCGGCGTTCGCCGAGCGCGCGGCTGACCTGCCGGTTGTGCCGCGTCCAGGCCGGTGAGTTCAGGAACTCGACGGCGGCCTCCTGCACCGGACCCGAGACGTAGAAGTCGTCGAGGGTCTTGGCCGCGCGCAACCGTGCCAGCGCCGGACCGCGCGCGCACAGTGCGGCCACGCGCATGCCGGGTCCGACCGGCTTGCTCAGTGAACGGATGTGGACGATGTGACCGTTCACGTCGTGAGATGTCAACGGAGGCGGCGGTGTCCGGTCGATTCCGAGGTAGCGCGCGTAGTCGTCCTCGATCACGAACATCGAATGCTTGTGCGCCAGTTCGAGGATGTCGTCGCGGCGAGAGTGCGACAGGGTGACCCCGCTGGGATTGGAGAACGCGGGTTGCACCACCAGCAGTCGGCTGCCGGTCCGGGCGATGGCGTCGGCGAGCAGGTCGGTGCGGATGCCGCGCCCGTCCATGGGGACGGGTATCACGTCGGCGCCGTGACTGCGGGCGATGGCGACAGTGCCGGTGTAGGTGGGGCTTTCGACGATGACCGGTTCGCCGGGCCGGACCAGCGCACGGATGGCGATCGAGAGCGCGCTTTGGCCGCCCGCGGTGACGATGACCTCGGAGGCGTGGATGCCGTCGATCTCGGAGGCGAACCAGCGCCGGAGTTCGGGGCTGCCCTCCAGGGGGTACCGGCCCCAGCTGTCAGACCGTTTGATGGCTCGCGACATCGCGGCGTTCAGAGCGGCCGTGGGCAGCAATTCGTCGTCGAGGTATCCGCCTTTGAGTCGGATGACGTCGGAACCGGGGGTCCGCCAGAGGTCCAGGGTCCGCGACAACTCGGGCGGGATCCGGGAGCCGAGGACCGACTCCTGCCAGGACGTGTCCGCCGGGACCCGCGGTGAGGGTGGGGCGGCGACGAATGACCCTGCGCCCGGACGCACGTCGACCAAACCCTCCGCGGCGAACTCGGAAAGCACCCGCTGAATCGAGTTCGGCGAGACGCGGTGCTGTTGCTGCAGCAACCGCACCGACGGCAGCCGCGTCCCTGACGTGCTCTCCGATATCAGGGACCGGAGGGTTTCGCGAAGCACTGTTACTCCGCTATCGTTATCCATGAGTGCCAACGATAACAGTGCGCCTGTTTCTGGGATAGCGGATAACGGTCGTCGCAAGGTGTCCGCCCATTCGGGCATCCTTCTCGGCGGTCTCGGTGTGCTGGCGTTCAGTTTCTCGCTACCGGCCAACAAGCTCGCGGTAGCCGGGATCGACTCCTACTCGATCACCGCATGGCGGGCCGCACTCGCCGGACTGCTGGCCCTGGGTTATCTGCTGATGGTGCGTCCCACCATCCCTTCTCGACGAAACCTCGGTGCCCTGCTGTGCTCCGGCTTCGGTGTGGTGATCGGCTTCCCCCTGTTCTCCTCGCTGGCGCTGGAGACCATCGACGCCTCCGCCGGTGCTGTGGTGCTGGGTCTGCTGCCCGCCCTCACCGCGACGTTCGCGTCCCTGCTCGCGGGCGAGCGCCTGCCCTGGATCTTCTGGCTGGCCACCGGCGCGGGAGCGCTGGTGCTGGTCGCCTATCTGCTGAGCACCAGCCCCTCGGGATTCTCCGGGTTCACGCTGGAGTGGGGGCATCTGTGGATGGTGCTGGCCACCGTGAGCGCCGGATTCGGGTACGCGGTCGGCGGGGCGCAGGCCAAACAGATCGGTGGGGCACAGAGCGTGTCGTGGGCACTGGTCCTGCTGTTGCCGGTGTCGATACCGGTCTCGGTCGTGCTCGCGACGACGGGCACCTACGAGATCACCGGAACGGTCGTCGCCGGCATGGTCTACGTCACCGTCATCTCGCAGTTCCTCGGCTTCTTCGCCTGGTACGGGGGGCTGGCGCGTGGCGGGATCGCGAAGGTCGGTCAGATCCAACAGATTCAGCCACTGATGACGATCGTGTGGTCGGCGCTGCTGCTCGGAGAACGTCCCGATCCGTGGATCTATGCGGTCGGGGTGACGCTCGGACTGCTGGTGTGGGTTGCACAGCGCGCCCGGTTCCGCACTGCGCACAGTGATCCGCCAGGGATGACACCCGACCTCGACACCCTCCCTCAGCTGGAGGCGGCGGCTGCTTTGAGACACTGAGCGCCATGGCGAGGGTGATGGCGGGTGTGGGCGGTGTCGCCGTCGGCACCATGATCGCCAACATCTGCGGATACCTCATCCATCTGCCCGCGGCCCGATGGCTCAGCGAGAGTTCCTACGGCGAGTTCGCCGTCTTGCTGCAGACGATGCTGGTGCTCGGGGTCCCCGCGCTGGCGCTGCAGGTGGTGATCGCGCGGGAGGTCGTGCGTGGGCGTCCGATCGGCGACCTGGTGTCGATCACGATCCGGACAGCGGTCGCCGTGCTGGCCGCTGCGGCGGTGGCCGTGCCGCTGGTGATGTGGATCGCCGACACCGGCCTCGCGGCGACCGTGGCGGCGTTCGCGACCGCGCCGCTGCTTGTCCTGATCGCCGCGGGTCAGGGGATCCTGCAGGGCAGACAACAGTTCTCGCTCCTCTCGTGGGTACTGGCCGGCGTCGGCGCCGCGCGCACGGTGCCCGGGATCGTCGTTCTTGCTGCGGGTGGCGGTGCGGCCGGGGCGCTGACCGCAACCGCAGGTGGGGCCGCGGCGTCGGCTGCGGGGGTATGGATCGCGGTGTCGCGGACCGGGTCGGCGTCGGAACGCCGCGCGAGTACCGAGGCTTTGGCACTGACGATGGTGCTGCGCGCGTCGCAGGTTCAGCTCGTCCTCATCGCACTCAGTTCGGTGGATCTGCTGCTGTCGCGGCCGATCCTGGGAGAACAGGACGCCGGCGTCTATGCGCTGGGAACCATTGCGACCAAGGCCGCATTCTGGCTGCCGCAGGCCATCGGCGTGGTGTTGTTCCCACAGTTGGCGGACGCCGCGCGGTCGTCGGCGGCGTTGCGGACGGCAGTCGGCTGGCTGCTCGCGATTGCCGTGGTGGTGGTCGGTGGGGCCGCGATCTTCGCGCCGCTGGCCCCGGTCCTGGTCGGAGATGAATACCGGGCCGTCGTCCCGATTCTGTGGATCTTCGCGCTCACCGGTAGCGCCCTGTCGGTCTTGCAGGTCGGCCTGCTCGCGGCGATCGCGCGGGACCGGACACTGGTCGCGGCCTCGAGTTGGCTGGTCCTCGTCGTCGAGGTGGTGATCGTCGTGGTCTGGGTGCACAGCATCACCACACTGGCATTGACCGCGGCCGGCTGCGCGGTGATCGGGACCGCGCTGACCTTCGCCGCCCTGACGTTCACCACCTCGACGACACGCCGCAGGGTCTCGGGCAGTCGTACTGTGGACGCATGAGCATTCGTCTCGGTTACCAGATCCCCAACTTCTCCTACCCCGGCGGCAACGTCGCCGACCTGTTCCCGACCGTCATCGCGCAGGCGCAAGAAGCCGAAAGTGCGGGTTTCGACACGGTTCTCGTGATGGACCATTTTTACCAATTGCCCGGTATCGGGTCGCCGGACGAGCCGATGCTGGAGGCGTACACGGCGCTCGGTGCACTCGCGACCGCGACGTCGACCATCAATCTCTCGACCCTGGTCACCGGCAACACCTACCGCAACCCGGCCATGCTGGCGAAGACCATCACCACCCTCGACGTGATCAGCGGCGGTCGCGCGATCCTCGGCCTCGGGGCCGGCTGGTTCGAACTCGAGCACCACGAGATGGGCTATGAGTTCGGCACCTTCACCGAGCGCTTCGAACGTCTCGAAGAGGCTCTGCAGATCATCGAGCCGATGCTGCGGGGTGAGAAGCCCGAACTCGACGGCAAGTGGTACCAGGCGCACGGAACCCGCAACAACCCGCAGCTCCGCACCGACCTGCCGATCATGCTCGGCGGCGGCGGCGAGAAGAAGACCTTCGGGATGGCGGCGCGCTACGCACAGCACCTCAATGTCATCGCCGCGCCCAGCGAGCTGCCGCGCAAACTCGATGCCCTGGCCAAGCGTTGCGAGGAGGCGGGGAGGGATCGTTCGACGATCAAGACCAGCTTCCTGGCGACCGTATTCCTCGATGAGGACGGCGACAAGGCTCGCGCCGAGGTGGTGAAGAGGATGCGCGCAAACGGCGTCGACCACGACACCGTGAGCGCAGACGACTGGGCGAAGGCCACCGAACGTTTCTTCGTGGGTTCGCCCGACGAGGTCGCCGCGGACATCAAGGCGCGTGTTCTGGACGCCGGCATCGACGGTCTCACCATCAACATGCTGCACAACGGCCACGAGCCGGGGAACATCACGCTAGCCGGTAAAGCGTTGGCCCCGTTGGTGAATTAGCCCTCCACGCACAAACCCACTGAGACCAGGCAAACCCAGGTGCCGCAGCACCTGGGTTTGCCTGGTCTAGCTGGGTTTGTGTCAGCGACCCTGCGGCGGATCCTGGTCGGGCACGGTCCATCCGGGATCGCGGACCGGCGGATTTCCTTGCTGCCCGATGTTCTGCTGATCGAGGTAGGGATACTGGTCGCCCACCTCGGCGAAGCCGTCCGGATTGTTCTCGGCGAAGCCGGCCTGGTTGTTCCCGGCGAAGCCGGCCTGGTTGCTACCACCGCGGTTGTCCCGCACCGCTGGGATCTGACGTGTCTGGTCCGGATCGTAGGGTGGCGCAGGGTGCTGACCACCCGTGTCCCTGGCTCCCGCATCGCCCCGGTACTGCTTGATCAAATCGGTCCGCTGCTGCTCGTCAGGATCGGACGGGCCGTAAGGCGAACCCGTGGCCGGCGCCGGCGAGTTGGGTCCGCGGAGCAACAGCCACACGCCTGCGGCGAGCAGCACCACCCCGAGGATGCCGACACCGATCGGGATCCAGCGACCCCACAGCTTGATCGGACTGCCGAGGTCTTTCGCGTCGGTCGCGAGTTGCTCCTGTGTGCTCTGGGTGTAGGAGAAGACGACATCGAGCGCGGTGAGCCGGTAATCGAGCATCGCCTGCGGTGAGTCGTCGCTGACGTTGAGCTTGAACTCCTGCTTGATGTGCTCACGCTCGTTGATGATGGTGCCGCTGACCGGATCGACGTAGAGGTCGCGGGTCGTGGTCTGGATCAGCGAGGCCGGCAGTCGCTCGTTGTTCCGGTAGCCCTCGAATCCTCCGTACCAGCCGGCAGGCTGATCGATGGAGGTACCCGCGAGCTGCTGGTCGTTGGCGTCGGTGAGGGTGCTCAGGTCGGTCTCGGGGACCTCCTGGGTGAAGTGATAGGTGTTGATGCCGTTGATCTCGGTCTCGTCGACGAACTGCAAGGGATTCGTGGTGCGGCTGGGCAGATCGAAGTACGTGTACGTCTTTCCCTTGTCGACGCCGAACGGGAAGCGGTACTGCAGTCCCTGACGGTCGGGCAGGCTGACGCTGTTCTCGCCGGCGTCGACCTGGACCTCGGACTGTCCGCCGCCGCTGATCTGCGGTTCGGCGGTGGTGCGATTGGTGGTGATCCGATCACGGGTCGCGGTGAGAAGTGCTGTCATGCAATCGTTCTGACCGCCCTGCGCCGGAGGGGTCACGGTCTCGTCGCCGTCGGTGTACGAGTCGATCCGGATGGAGTTGCCCGCCTGGAAGGTGGCCTTGTTGGCATCGGCGGGGTCGACGACGAGGACGCGCTGCTGCTCGGTGAGTTTCGCGTCCGACACCTGCGGCCGGGGCTCGTCGAGTGAGCAACGGTTGAAGATCTTCGCGGGCAGCGCGTCACTCTCGGAGACACCCTGCTGGCCCTGGCTGTCGGCGACGCTGGTGATGTCGAGATCCATGGGGGTCTTCTTGAGCGTCCCCACGTAATAGAGGGGGAGCGCGATGGCCACCACGATCAGCAGAACGCCGAAGAAGATGGCGACCGGTCCCGCGAGGTCCCTGGCAGACATCCGAGGCCCTGTTGCCATACGTCGTTTCTCCTTCAGATCTTCGTCTCGGTGCAGCTGGGCAATAGTGCGAGACTAACAGCCGAGGTCGTCGCGGCCGGGCAGTCAGCGCAGCCCTACGCACGACGCGGGGCCGGTACATTGGCTGACCATGCATTCCGAGCGACAAGCAGGGCATTCCGAGCGACAGGCAGGGCACTCCGAGCGGCAGGCAGGGCATCCCCAGCGACAGGCAGGCGGCCCGGCTGCCTTCGTGCCCGCGCTCGAAGGCATGCGCGCGCTGGCTGCTGTCGGGGTCATGACCACGCACGTCGCCTTTCAGACGGGCGCCGTGGACGGGAGCATCCTCGGCGCGGTCTGGGGCCGCTTCGACATGGCCGTGGCGTTGTTCTTCGCGTTGTCGGGGTTCCTGCTGTGGCGTCCGCACGCCGACGCCGCGCGCGATCTCGCGCGTAAGCCGCCGGGAGTGGTCCGCTACCTACGGCACCGCGTCGTGCGGATCTGGCCCGCGTATGTGGTCGTCGTGGTCGTGGTGCTGATGCTGCTGCCCGACGCCCGGCCCGCGAGTGCGACCGTGTGGCTGGCGAATCTGACCCTGACCCAGGTGTTCGTGCCGCTGTCGTTGACAGCCGGACTGACCCAGATGTGGAGTCTGTCGGTCGAGGTCAGCTTCTATCTGGCGCTGCCGTTGTTCGCGTGGTTGCTGGTGCGGTTGCGCGGCGAACGGGCGCGGTGGCGGATACCGCTGCTGCTGGCCGCTGCTGTCCTCAGCCTGGGCTGGGCCTGGGTCGCCGACGCGCTACCGCTGGCGGCCGGCGTCGAGGCCAAGAACTGGTTGCCCGGTCATCTGCCGTGGTTCATCAGCGGGCTGATCCTGGCCGAGCTGGTGGTGTCCAGGTCAGGAACCGTCGCGGCGAGGATGGGGTCGCGGCCCTGGCCGATGGCGGGTGTCGCGGCGGTTGCGTTCGCGTTGTCCTGCACCGAACTCGCCGGACCCACCGGACTGGCACCGCTGGCGCCCTGGCAGTTCGCCGTCAAGATGGTGCTCGGTGCGGTTCTCGGTTTCGCGTTGCTCGGACCTCTGGTGCTGGGCCCGCCCCGGCCGCACCCGTTTCTGGACTCGGCGCCGATGCAGGCCCTGGGCCGGTGGTCGTACGCCATCTTCATCTGGCATCTCGCGGTGCTCGCCGCGGTTTTCCCGCTGGCCGGGGTCATCCCGTTCTCGGGGTCGATGGCATTGGTGTGGTGCCTGACGCTGCTGCTGACGATCGGGGTGTCGGCGGCGAGCTACTCGTGGATCGAAGATCCGGCGAGACGGTGGTTGCGTCGGTCGGAACGACGATCCGCCGCCGCACGATCAGCGGCGACGACGTCGCAGGTTCACCCGGATCAGCCACCGCGGCACTCTGATCGCGCGCCACGCGACGAGAACGACCGCCAGCAGAGCCGGTAGCTGTACCCACCAGTCCCAGCCGTTGTACCCCAGCGGGGATCGCCACGGCCCGGCCGCGAGGCCGAAGGTGGCGACTGTCATCAACACCGCGACCAGCGCCACGGCCCGCTGTTGGCCGCGCAGTGAGCGATTGAGCAGAGGTGCTGCCGTGGTGGTGATCACGACGACGGCTGCCACCGCCAACCCGATCGGACCGGTCAGCAGGTAGACCACTGCGCCGAGCAGCAGCGGCGCCGCCGCACGGCCGTCGATCGGCCGTGCCACCGGCATCAGCGGCACCGACGTGCGCCGGGCGGGCATGAAGGTGCAGAGGAACAGCAGTGCCAGCAGCGCGAGTCCGCCGCCGATCGCCCAGCGGTAGGGGCGGTCGAGGGGAAAGGTCAGGTCGATGTCGCCGGCGTAATCGGCAGGAATGATCCAGCCCTGCTGCCAGCCGTTGACGACAACGGGCTGCAATTGGTCGTCTCCGGCGGATGCCTGCCACCCGGGATTCGTGCTCTCCGGCACGATGAGGACGCGCGGATTGCTCTCGGCGGCGACCGAGACGCTGCGATCGGCCGCGTTCCACCTGTTCACGGTGACGGGGCTCGGCCTGGCGTTCGGCGACGCGATGTCGCCCGAGGGTTGTGCCACCGTGAGCCCGACCCCGGCGACGGTGAACGCCGGGCCGGGGTTGACGGCGAGTTCCTGTTCTCCGGCGGGCAGATCGACGGGCCGCTGGTCGCAGGCCTGCGCGCGGATCGGGGCCCCAGACGCCAGGGTCGCCGCTGTGGTGCGTAGTGAAAAGCGCTGCACATCACCGGCGATGGTCAGTCCGGGACCGTCGAAGCAGGTGACCTCGACGGGCCGGTCGGGGTCCGGAGGAGTCGGTACGCCACCGAGGACGGTGATCTCGGAGATCCCTGACGGGGCGACGGCCGCGAACCCGAGACTGTTGACGTCGAGCACCTCCTCTTTGTCGAGGACGGTGATCGAGATCGTCGAGGTCAAGTGCGGATCGAGCGTGATGCGCCCGTCGGTGGGTACCTGCCGTACCTGTCGGCCGTTGCCGAGGTCGATCCCGACCACGGTGGGACGCGCAGGGAATTGTTCGCTGGGAAGGTCGATCTGGAGTCCCTCGACCTCCCGCGGGCTCGGCAGCGTGAGTTCCATCGTCGGCCGCTGTGCGCCGGCGCCGCTGTCACGGGCCACCCAGGTCGTCCCCCGGTCGCCGTCGACGACCGCGCCCGCGTTGCCGCGGGGGTCGGTGCTCGCCGACTGTGCGGTCGCGATGATCTGATCGTTGCCTGCCAACAGTCGATTGAGTTCCTCGGACGGATTGGCGGTCACGGTGACCGATGGCGTCACCGCCACCGGACCCGGTACCGACAGCACACGGCCGAAGATGCCGGGTTCTTCGGGAGCGAGTCCCAGTGCGCCCGAACATCTCACGACGTCGCGGTCGGGTACACACGCGTCACGACCGGGCAGTTCTGGGCCCAGCACCCATCCGGCAACCTGCTGGCCGGCGACCAATTCCGGTAGTACGACCCGGTGGCGGATCGGCAGTTCGCGGGCCTGAGCCGCATCGCGGAGCTCGATCTCCGAGATCGCGAACTGGTTTCCGGCCGTGCCGTTCTCGGTTCCGATGGCTCTGATCTGCACCCATCGGGTCGGCCCGCTGGGCGGCACCACCGAGGTGGGTTGTCCTGCGCTCACACCGCTGGCGACGGTGCTTCCCGCCTCGGTGGTGATGAGCAGCGTACTGACGCCGGCCCCGAGCGCTTTGCCGACGGTGACGTCGAGCGCGAGTCGTTCACGAGGGCTGGTGAAGTCGAGTTGTAGCCACTGTCCGACGGCGGAGTCGAGGCCGCGGCTGACCCACGCGGTGTTCGGGTTCCCGTCGAATGCCGCCGCCGGCGAGCTTCCGGGGGAACTCTGCCCCAGTTGCGTTGCATCGGAGGCTGATCCGGATGCGCTGACCGACAGCTGGCCGGGTTCGCCGTCGAGCAGCCAGTCGCCGGAGACCAGCGGCTGGCCGTCGACCGGGTAGTCGGCCACCGAGTTCTGGGTCAACCGGGGATCACCGGGCGCGCGGATCGCCGAGCTGTGATCATCGACGCGCCCGAAGTCGACCTCGCGGTCGGTGGGGGAGTCGGTGACGATCATCGGTACGTCGGGGAGCCCGGCGTGCCGCGCGTCGGACTGCAGCAGCACCGGACCCAGCGGTGGTTCACCGCCCAGCTGCGCCGCATTTTGTAGCGAGGCAAGGGATTCAGGTCCGCCCGACACCCTGGCCATCTGATCGAGTGGCACGGTGGCAGGTCGGGTGCCGGGGAACGCGACATCGGAGTCGACCCGGAAGATCTGCACAGCAGGCATCGTGGGGCGCAATCCGTCGTCGGAGACCACATCGTCGATCAGGGGCGGGCCGACCTCCGGACCGAATCGTGCAACCGGCGTCATCCCCGGGGAGCCCGCTATCGCGTTGCGGGCCAGGATCGGACGCGCGGAACGTGAGGTGGACGGATCGAGGTCAGCGCGTACCACGACATAGGAGATGCCCTGTTGTGCGAGGGTGGCGGCGAGGCCGGGGAGCGGTCGTCCGGCGGCGATCGCGCGTTGCACCGAATCCAGTGCGCGGATGGCCCCGGGTGGCGTCAGCGGTATCGCGTCGCGCACGGCCCACGGCTCGTCGGCCAGCACCTGCAGGGGTTCGTCGCGGGTCAGGCCCCAGGTCTGATTGGCAAAGGGCGACCCCGGGACGACCAGCGCCCGTCGGTTCTCTCCCGCCCCATGGTCCTTGAGCCACTTCGCGGTCTGGTTCCAGTACGACGGTATCGACGAGTAACTGCCCGGGGCGGCGAGGCCCGCGGTCCAGACCATCGAGCCGGCTGCCAGGGCGGCCACCAGAACCACCATCGCGGCCGCCACCGGCCGGGAACGCTCCGGATGAGCGAAGGCGCGGCCCGTACCGCGCCAGCCGGCGAGGTCGGGGGTGGGGACGCGGGCCAGCAGATGCGCGATCCCCAGGGCCAGCGGGATCCGGATCAGCGGGTCCCACTTGTGGACGTTGCGCAGTGGTGCACCCGCGTCGTCGAGGAAGACCCGCACCGACTCCGAGAGCGGCGATCCGAGCTGTCCCGGATAGCCGAGGCAGATCATGAGCAGACCGATGATGAGGATGGTGATCAGACGTCCACGTCCGGGCATCGCTCGCATGGCGAGCCCGGTCAGTCCGGCTGCCGCGAGTAGTCCGGTCGCGAGCACCGCGACCGGTTGGGTGACCAGGCTTGCCCCCGCAACCCGTTCCGGGGAGACGAACGGTGTCCAGGCGCTTGTGCCGCGCAGCACCTCGGTCAGCGAGACCCATTCTGTTGTCACGCGCGACGATTCGATGAAATCCAGGAACGGGGGACTGACCCGGGACAGGATGAGCAGCGGTACCACCCACCACAGGCAGGCCGCTGTGGCCCCGAGAGCCCACCAGCCGCCGAATCGCAGCCAGCGCGCGGCCGGTCCTTTGATCGGGATGTGCAGCAGCCACCACACGCCGGCGACCGAGGCCGCGGCGAGCGTCGCGACGGCGTTCACCGCGCCCATCAAGGCCAAGGCGCAGGCAGACTGAAAAGCCAGCTGTCGCAGATTTTTTCGCGGATCGGCGTGGTTCAGGGCGACGACGACGGGAGCGAGCACCCACGGGGCCAGCATCACCGGCAACGTCTCGGAGGAGATGGAACCGATGGTGGTCAAGACCCGCGGGCTCGCGACGAAGACCACCGCGGCGAAGATCCGGGACCACCGCGAGCCCACTCCGAGGGCGTCGGCGAGGCGGACGAAACCCACGAAACCGACCCACAACAGCAGTGCCCACCACAGGCGTTGGGTCACCCAGGGCGGGAGTGCGAGCAGGTCACCGATGGCGAAGAAGGCGCCATGCGGGAAGAAGTAGCCGTAGGATTGGTTCTGTACCTGGCCGAGCGGGGCGATGGACGACCACAGGTGCGCGGCGCGACCTAGAAAGCCGAGAGGGTCGGAGGTGAGGTCGAGTTTGGTGTCGGCGGCGATCAGGCCGGGCGATTGGGCGAAGGACGCCAGCAGCGCCCACAGAGCTGCACAGAGCAGACCCCGTTTGGTCAGTTTGTGACTCCGGCGTTGTCCCTGGTGCCGTAGTCGACCGAGCCCTGAACGAATCCGCTGTCGGCGTTGAAGCTGTTCACATCAGTTGCTGGCTTGTCCTCGGAGGTCAAGACGCCACCGAGGAACACCGCTCCAATGGCCACGACCACGCCGAGGAGGCCGGCGACAGCGCCGGCGATCAGGCGGTTGTTCATCATGGCTGCGAAGTTACCACCCGCGCCTTGCTCTTCCGGTCAGCCGCCTTCTGGCCGGCGACCGCGCCCTCGCCGCGGCGGGCGCACCCGGCCGGGACGACGAGCACGGGCCGCTGGCAATGCTTGAGTACGTGTTCGGCGACACTGCTGTGCAACAGCGCGCGCAGGCCTGAGGAACCGCGTGTCCCGGTGACAAGGATGTCGACTTCGAGGGTGTCCGCGGCGTCGACCAGCGCGCCCCAGACAGTCGAATCGACCTCTGCCAGGCGTCCCTCGGCGGTCAGGCCCGCCGCCCGGGCCCGTGCGACGCCCCGGGAGTTGCGGGTTCTGGCGTCGACGTGCAGCGCGTCGTCGATGTCCTGGTCGACGACCGAATGCAGTACCGGCTGCATTCCGCCCGAGAGAGCGGACAGCCGGGCGCTCTGGTGGACTCCTGATTCCCAGGCCGTCACCACGTAGGCGCGATGGGAGGCCAGAAAACGTCCCGCGTAGTCGATCGCGCGATCGGCGTTCTCACTGCCGTCGTAGGCGATCATGATCGTGTCTTGCTTGGTATCGCCGAGTGGACCGGACATGGCATTTCCTCCTGCAGGAAGCTAGTTCTTCGAGAATACCCGGCAAATGTAACGTCCGTCACATCGGCCGCCCGTGCAAGACTCGACGCATGTTTTTTCTCCAGCAACCCTCCCGTCGCGGGCGGTCCAGAAGTCTGGTCGTGCTGACCGCGACAGTGGCGGCGGTCCTGGCGGCCTGCAGTAACGGAGACGGTGGTCCGGAGATTCCGCCGACCTCGGCCTACTCGAGCAGTGCGGCGTCGAGCGCGCCGGTGTCGTCGTCGCCCGCGGTGGTGCCGGTGTCGTGCGGGGCCGACGAACTCGAGTCGATGACCTTGCGGCAGAAGCTTGCCCAGTTGCTGGTCGTCGGTGTCACCGGCACAGCCGACGCCCTCGACGTGGTGCGGACCGAACAGATCGGCGGCGTGTTCATCGGCAGCTGGACCGACCTGTCGATCCTGTCCGACGGCGGGATCGCGACGGTGCAGGACGCGGCGAAGACCCCGGTGATGGTCACCGTCGATCAGGAGGGCGGCCGGGTGTCCCGGCTGTCGTCGCTGGGTATCGACAGCCCGTCGGCCAGGGAACTCGCCCAGACCGACACTCCGGAGCAGGTTCGTGCGCTGGCGAAAGCCCAGGGACTGCAGATGAAGGAGTTGGGGATCACCGTCGACTACGCGCCGGTTGCGGACGTGAGCGACGAGTCCGACGACGAGGTGATCGGCGACCGCTCGTTCGGCGACGATCCCGAGACCGTGACCCGGTATGCGAACGCCTACGCCCACGGCCTGCAGGATGCGGGCATCATGCCGGTGTTCAAGCATTTCCCCGGCCACGGGCACGGGTCCGGCGATTCCCACACCGGTACGGTCGCGACCCCGCCGCTCGACGAGCTGCGCGGCGACGACCTCGTCCCGTATCGCACGCTGATCCAGCCCGGGGTCGGGGTGATGGTGGGCCACCTGATCGTTCCGGGCCTGACCGGGCCCGACAATCCCGCGAGCATCAGCGAACCGGCGATGACATTGCTCCGGGACGGCACCGGCTACGGCGGCGAGCCCTTCGACGGTCCCATCTTCACCGACGACCTCTCGGGCATGGCCGCGATCAGCGCCAAGTACGGCATCGAGAAGGCTGCGACCCTCGCACTGTCCGCCGGCGCCGACATCGCGCTGTGGCTGTCCACCGACAAGGTGCCCGCGGTGCTCGATACGCTCACGGGTGCGGTGCGGAGTGGGGAGCTGCCCGCCACGCAGGTCGACGAGTCGGTGGTGCGGGTCCTGCGCGCCAAGGGCGTGCTCGACTGCTGATCTCGGCGACCGACGAGGTGTGATTCGCCGACTCGAGGGATCCGAAACTTACCGGCTGGTAAGGTAGTCCGGACGTCCGAGTGTCCAGAAGTTGGCAGAGAGAGTGGTTGTGGTGGCCGGAGGAACGAAGCGCCTACCGCGCGCCGTCCGCGAGCAGCAGATGCTCGATGCGGCCGTACAGGTGTTTGCTGCCAACGGCTTTCGTGAGACCTCGATGGATGCCATTGCGGCACAGGCCAGCATCAGCAAGCCGATGCTTTATCTCTATTACGGATCCAAGGACGAACTGTTCGGCGCCTGTATCAATCGGGAGGGCGGCCGTTTCATCGAAGCGATGAGCGCAGGCTTCGACCCGAATCTCCGGCAGCACGATCAGGCCCGCACCGTCATCTACGACTTCCTGCGCTACGTCCATGACAACAAGGAGTCGTGGCGGGTGCTCTATCGCCTTGCCACGGGCCAGGCCAACTTCGCAGGACTGGTCGCCGCGAGCCGTGCGCGGCTCATCGAGATGGTCGCCGATCTCTTGCGCCGCGGGACCACGGTGCCACATCCGAGTGACACAGATTTCGAACTGATGGCGGTCGCGTTGGTCGGCGCCGGTGAGGCCGTGGCCGACCGCATCTCCGAAGGGGACATCGACCTCGACACCGCAGCCGACCTCATGGTCTCGATGGGCTGGCGCGGCCTAGCGGGCGACCGCCCCTGAGCCCGAAAATGGGGCCTTTTGGCGAACAAAAGCCCAGGTGGGCGTCGCCAAAAGGCCCCATTTTCGGGATTACCGGAGGGTTGCGGTCAGGTGCGGGTAACCCTTCTTCGGGTTGAGCACCGAGATGTCGAATGCTCCGGAGCCCTCGACCTGCTCGGTGTAGACGTTCACCGTGGTCGGCAGGATTACCGGCTTGCCAAACCGCACGTTGTAGGTGACCTTGTCGGCCAGTCGTCCCTCGACGTTGGCGACCACGCGGGCGGCGGTCCACATGCCGTGGGCGATGGCCCTCGGGAAGCCGAACGCCTTGGCGCCCAGATCGCTCATGTGGATCGGGTTGCGGTCACCGCTGGCTGCGGCGTATTGCCGGATGAGTCCCAGATCGGCCTTGAGCTTGGCGTCCGGGGGCGGTGGCCGATGGTCCTTGGGGGCCTCGGGCCGCGGGCCGCCGGACAGGCTGGTGCGCTGCTGGCTCAGGAACGTCGCCGTCTGCCGGGCGACCGGCTCGTGTCCGACGGCGAAGTCCGAGATGACGTCCACCAGCATGCCCTTGCGATGTTCGCGAAGGTTCTCCGCGTGCGTGGTGATGGTCAGTGGCTCGGTGACCCCGATCGGCCGGAACCGCTCGATGGTGTTCTCGATATGGACCGAACCGATCGCCGTCAGCGGGAAGTCGCCTGCGACAAGCAGTTTCATGACGAGCGGGAACTGCAGCACGAACGGGAAGGTCAGCGGCAACGTGTCACCGAATCGCTGACCCGTCGCGGCGCAGTACTTGGCGAGCTGATCGAGATCGACCTTCACCCCGGACAGCGTCAACTCGGTGTCGGGAAGGGTGGCGTCCGCGGACACCTTGCCGGGCTTGCCGATCACCGGGAGCATCCCGATCAGGGCCCGCCGATAGATGTCACCGGTCCCCGGGAACTCTTTCAAGGCAATGGTTTTGGCCATGTCAGGCACCCAGCATGCTCTGGCCGCAGACCCGCACCACGTTGCCGGTGACCGCACTGGACGCCGGGTTGGCGAAGTAGGCGACGGTCTCTGCGACGTCGACGGTCTGGCCGCCCTGTTGCAGTGAGCTGATGCGACGGCCCACCTCGCGGGTCGCGAGCGGGATCGCGGCGGTCATCGCGGTCTCGATGAAACCGGGGGCGACCGCGTTGATGGTGATCTTCTTCTCGGCCAGGATCGGCGCGTAGGCGTCGACGAGACCGATCACGCCGGCTTTCGAGGTGCCGTAGTTGGTCTGGCCGCGGTTACCCGCGATGCCCGCGATCGAGGACACGTCGATCACCGATCCACCTTCGCGCAGTGCGCCTGCCTCGACGAGATCGTCGACGAGCTTCTGCGGAGCGATGAGATTGACGCCGATCACCGAACTCCAGCGAGCGTCGTCCATGTTGGCGAGCAGCTTGTCGCGGGTGATGCCTGCGTTGTTGACGATGATGTCGACACCGCCGTGGCGCTCGAGCACGTGCTCGGCGAGCTTGGTGCCGGCGTCGGCGGCGGTGACGTCGAGGGGCAGTGCGGTGCCGCCGACCTTGTTCGCGGTGGCCGAGAGTGCATCGCCCGCGGCGGGGATGTCCGCGGCGATGACGTGGGCGCCGTCACGAGCGAGGACCTCGGCGATGGTGGCGCCGATGCCGCGGGCGGCCCCGGTGACCACGGCGACTTTGCCCTGTAGCGGTTTGTCCCAGCTGGCGGGGGCTGCGGCATCCTTCTCGTCGACGCGGATGACCTGGGCGTCGACGAAGGCGGATTTGGCCGAGAGGATGAAACGCAGGGTCGACTCCAGGCCGGACAGGCCGGTCTTGGCGTCAGGGGAGACGTAGACGAGCTGGGCGGTGGCGCCCTTGCGCAGCTCTTTGCCGAGGGACCGGGTGAAGCCTTCGAGGGCGCGCTGGGCGATGTGCTCGTTCGGGTTCTTGATCAGTTCCGGGGTGGTGCCGATGACCACGAAGCGCGCAGAGTTGCCGGTGGAACGCAGTGTCGGGCCGAAGAACTCGAACAGCTGCGAGAGCTCGGACGATTGTGTGATCCCGGTCGCATCGAGCACGACGCCGCCGAGCTTGTCCGCACCGCGGCCGCCCGTGTTGTTCGTGATCAGTTCATAGCCGCTGTCGGGATCACCCAGGATCTCGCGCAACGGCTCGATCAGTCGGCCGTTGCCGCCGAGCAGCACCGGGCCTGCCAACGCGGGTTCGCCTGCCTTGTAACGCCGCAGGACCGGCGGTTGCGGCAGGCCGACCTTGCCGGCGATGAACGATCCGGGTCCGGAGCTGACGAACGTCGAATACAGATCGGTGGTTCCAGTGGCTGACACGAAGCACTCCTAGGTCGCTGACGGCATCTCTCGTTGTTTTCCGCCGCCCACCGACGCATGGCCCCGGGCGGAGTCGACAACTAACTTACTCGCGAGTAAGAATACGCTATACGAGTCATCCACTACATGGGAGAGCCACAGTGTCGACGAGCAATGAGCCCACAAACAACGGGCCGACAGAAACCAGTGCGGCTGCGACCACATCGCGCAAGACCCGCAGCGTGCGGCCGGTCGCGATCGTCGGTGGTAACCGGATCCCGTTCGCGCGCCAGGACGGCGCCTACGCCCGGGCGAGCAATCAGGACATGTTCACCGCCACCCTCGATGGCCTGGTCAGCCGGTTCAGTCTGCAAGGCGAGCGCCTCGGCATGGTTGCAGGAGGTGCGGTTCTCAAGCACTCACGCGACTTCAACCTCATCCGTGAGTGCGTACTGGGATCGGCCCTGTCGCCGTACACGCCCGCCTTCGATCTGCAGCAGGCCTGCGGCACCGGTCTGCAGGCGATCTCTGCCGTCGCCGACGGAATCGCGACCGGCAAGTTCGAGGCCGGCATCGGCGGCGGCGTCGACACCACCTCGGATGCCCCGATCGGTGTCTCCGAGGACATGCGCCAGGTGATGTTGCAGGTGAATCGGGCCCGTAGCCTGGCTGACCGCCTCAAGGCCATCGCGAAGCTGCCGACGTCGCTGGGTATCGAGATCCCGCGCAACGGCGAACCGCGCACCGGGATGTCGATGGGCGACCACGCGGCCATCACCGCCAAGGAATTCGGTATCAAGCGCGAGGATCAGGACGAGTTGGCCGCGGCCAGCCACCAGAAGATGGCGGCCGCCTACGACCGCGGCTTCTTCGACGACCTGATCACCCCGTTCCAGGGCCTGACCCGCGACCAGAACCTGCGTCCGGGCAGCAAGGTCGAGAAGTTGGCGACCCTCAAGCCGGTCTTCGGTGTCTCGCTCGGTGACGCGACGATGACGGCGGGCAATTCGACCCCGCTGACCGATGGTGCCTCCGCGGTACTGCTGTCGACGGACGAGTGGGCGGCGGAGAAGAAGCTACCGGTGCTCGCGCATCTGGTGGACGTCGAGACCGCTGCGGTCGACTACGTCAACGGACCCGACGGTCTGCTGATGGCCCCGACCTACGCCATC
The DNA here is from genome assembly GCF_003217475.1 of Williamsia limnetica. Classification (GTDB taxonomy): domain Bacteria; phylum Actinomycetota; class Actinomycetes; order Mycobacteriales; family Mycobacteriaceae; genus Williamsia; species Williamsia limnetica. The sequence goes on from NZ_QJSP01000005.1 coordinate 334,034, forward strand.
CCGCGGCTGCTCGAGCGCAACGGCCTGACGCTGCAGGATTTCGACTTCTACGAGATCCACGAGGCCTTCGCGTCGGTGGTGCTCTGCACCCTGGCGGCATTCGAATCCGAGGATTACTGCAAGGAGCGTCTCGGCCTCGACAAGGCGCTCGGCTCGATCGACCGGAGCAAGCTCAACGTCAACGGTTCGTCTCTGGCCGCAGGTCATCCGTTCGCCGCGACCGGTGGCCGGATCGTCGCCCAGGCCGCGAAGCAGATCAAGGAGAACGGCGGCGGACGCGCGCTGATCTCCATCTGCGCCGCCGGTGGCCAGGGCGTCACCGCGATCATCGAAGGCTGATCTACCCGGTCTTGGGGCCTTCTGGCGGACGTCACCTGGCGTTTTGTTCGCCGAAAGGCCCCAACATCGGGAGGCGGAAAAAAGTTTTCGCGGGTGTGTAACGCCCCGGGAGAACTCTGCGATGAACCTAGTAACTCCGGCTGAGCTGCACGACCCCCGACCCTGTAGCTCAGTCGGAGTTACCTATTTCTGGGGTGGTCCCTCACGTCTGCAAGTAGCTTCGCGGCTTGCCGGTGCTCTCGTCGTCGCCGTATCTCTCGGTGAACTCGGTCTCCAAGGACTCCAGCGTCCGACCTTTGGTCTCCGGTAGATACAGCTTGACGAAGATGAACGCACAGCAGCCCAGTGCGAAGAAGATGAAGAACGTCGTGGAGATACTGAACCAATCGACGAGTTGTAGGAAGAAGAACCCTACGAGAAAGTTCACCAGCCACAGCACGGCGCCGGTCACGCCGAAGGCGAAGCCGCGCACCTTGAGCGGGAAGATCTCCGAGAGCATCAACCAGGTCACCGGCGATGTGGCGCCCTGCTGAAAGGCCAGGAAGGTCACGGTCAGCGTCAGCACCACGAAGGCGCGGCCGGTCCCCGAGGGCAAGATCAGCGAAAAGATCCCGATCAGCAGCAGTGCCGACGCGGTGCCTGCGACGCCGACCATCAGCATGGGCCTGCGTCCGACCTTGCCCAGTAGCCAGATCCCGACGAACGTCGCCGCGACGGAGATGACTCCGTTGGCGATGTTGGCGGTCAATGCGGCGTCCTTGTCGAAACCGGAATCTTCCAGGATCTGCGTGCCGTAGTACATGATCGAGTTCACGCCGCTGATCTGCTGCACCACCGCGATACCGCAACCGATCACCAGCACCCGCCGGATCCACGGGACGTCGCGGAGAACCGTCCAGTGCATCTTGACCGTCGCCTTCTCCTCGTCGGCCATCCGGGTTATCTCGTCGGCCTCGGTCCGGGCCTGTTGCTCCTCGCGCACCTGATAGAGGACGCGCAGCATGTCGGCGGTTCGCCCTTGCCGACCGAGCCAACGGGGACTCTCGGGCATCATCAGCATGCCGAACCAGAGAACCAGCGCCGGCAGCGTGGCGATGACCAGCATGTAGCGCCAAACGTGGTTGTCCTCGGTGAGGTTCGCGAGAATCGCGTTGAACGTGAAGGCGAGAAGTTGCCCGCTGACGATCATCAGCTCGTTCTGGGTGACCATCCGTCCGCGTTTCTCGGCCGGTGACATCTCCGCGAGGTAGGTGGGCACGGTGACCGACGCACCGCCGACCGCGAGTCCGAGTACGAATCGGAATGCGACCATGACCTCCATCGAAGGAGCGAAGACGCAGCCCAGGGTCGCGAAGAAGAAGATGACCGCCAGGCCGATGATGTTCCGCCGCCGCCCGTAGCGATCGGCGAGACGACCACCGGCGATCGCGCCGACCGCGGCGCCGAAGATCAGCGAACTCGCGACCAGTGACTCGGTGAACGACGTCAGGTTCAGCTGGTCTTTTTCGGCCATGTACGGCAAGGCCCCGTTGATGACGCCGGTGTCGTAGCCGAAGAGCAGGCCACCGAAGGTCGAGATGATGGTGGCCAGGCGCAAGAACTTGGCCGGGGTTCTCTTTGCGCCGTGCATGCGCCGCCTTCCGGGTGACCTTGCTGTCGCTGCTGATCAGACCTGAAATTAGCACTGGGCGAGGTGTGCAGGGGTGAGAGTGAGATGTAGAGGCCTTCAGCCAGTTATGGTTAGGGTAACCTTTGTCGCATGGGATTTTCGTTTGGACGCGTTGTCGAGAAGACAGATCTGAACCCCCGGCTGATCAGAATCGTCTTCGCGGTCGACGATCTCGTCCAGCTGGAGGTGCCGGATGTGGCCGACGCGGCGGTGGGGCTCTACTTCCCCGCTCCGGGTGAGCGCAAGGCGCCGGCCATGGAGAACCGCGACGGTGTCTGGAGTTACTACGACATCGAGCCGATGCCGGAGGGGCGGAACTACTCCGTCCGCAACCTGAACCGGTCGACGGGCGTGATGACCATCGACTTCGTCGTGCACGATCACGGCACCGCCACCCTGTGGGCTCAGCGCGCGGAGATCGGTGAGGAGGTTGCGATGTCTTACGCCCGGTCCTGGTATCGCCCGGAGCCCACCACCGAATGGCAGCTGCTGGTGGCCGATCTTGCCGGACTGCCCGCGCTCGCACGCATCATCGAGGAGCTCCCCGCGAATGCACGGGCGACGGCGATCGTCGAGGTGTGCGAGGACGGCGACCTGGCCTACCTACCGAAGCGGGACGACGTCGAGTTGATCGCAAAGGTGGGCAGTGGCAACGGATTCGGCGAGAGCAGACTCGGCGATGCGGTCGAGGAGTTCGTGCACACGGAGGGGCGGGGGTACTGCTGGTTCGCCGCGGAGGCCAAGGCATCGCGGGTTGCGCGCAAGCACCTGCGTAAGGAGTATGGCTGGAAAGCCGACCAGTGCGACATCATCGGCTACTGGCGCTTCGACGGCGAGGCCTGGTCGCGCAAGTTCGAAGAGGTTGGGGCCGAGCTGTTCTCGGTCTACTCGACAGCGCTCGCCGAAGGCAAGAGCGAGAAGATCGCCAGTGAAGAGTTCGACGACGCCCTCGAGCGCGCAGGGCTGTAACCAGCCGCACCGGACTTGCGTTAGAGCGCGCTCGAAGCCATAGCTTCGGTGCCATGACAAAGAACTGGCTCATCACCGGAGCATCCTCCGGATTCGGACGTGCACTCACCGAGGCCTCACTCGCCGCAGGCGACACCGTCGTCGCTGCGATGCGCAGACCCGAGCGTCTGGACGACCTCGTCGCGCGGTACCCGGATTCGCTGCTGCCGATCGTTTTCGACGTCCGCGACACCGCTGCCGCAGCGGGACTCGTCGAACGTGCGGGCCGCGTCGACGTGCTGGTCAACAACGCCGGCGTCGGCCAGATCGGCGCCGCCGAAGAGGTCGACGACGCGTCGCTGCGGGACATGATCGATCAGCATCTGCTCGGACCCGCCGCATTGACCCGCGCGGTGCTACCGGGGATGCGCGAGAGGGCGGCCGGCGTCATAGTCCAGATCAGCAGCCAGGGCGGGCGGGTTTCCTTTCCCGGCGCCGGGTCGTACTCGGCGGGCAAGTTCGCGCTCGAGGGCTGGTCGCAGGCGCTGGCGGGGGAGGTGGAGCCCTTCGGCATCCGAGTGCTCATCGTGGAGCCGAGCCGTTTTCGTACCGGATTCAACGCCGTAGACGTCCTCAAGCTCGCGCCCACATCGCGGACCTACGGCGACATGTTGGGCGCCATCCGGGCCGACATGCTCGCGGTGGACGGCAGGCAGGAGGGCGATCCCGACCGCGCCGCCGAGATCATCCGCACGTTGGTCGACGCGGACAGCGCCCCGCTGCGGATCGCCCTGGGACGGGAAGCAGTTCGGCGGATCGGCGACGGGTATCGCAGCTCTCTGGCCGAACTCGAGACGTACGCCGCGCTGTCGGCGAGTGCCGACTTCCCCGGGCTGCCGGAATCTGCCCGTCCGGTATGACTGCTCATACCGGTACGACGGCCCGGCGGGGTTAGCGTCGACACATGGCAACCGACGACCTGATGAGCCGGGCACTCGCCGCCCTCGGCGATGTCGATGATCCGAACACCATCGAGGTGGTGCACGACCTCATCGACGCAGGCGGCGTCACCGAGCCCCTCCCGATCGCCGAGGTCGCCGACATGCTCGGCATCTCTGCGCACACGCTGCGATACTACGAACGCGCCGAACTGATCACGGTGGAGCGAGATTCGAACGGGCACCGGAGATATGACGCCGCCGCCGTACGACGTCTGGTGTTCCTGACGCGTTTGCGGCTGTCAGGGATGCCGATGCGCGATCTGCAGCACTACGTCGATCTGGTCGATCGCGGCGATCACACCGTTCCCGAACGTCTCGACATCTTGATGGAGCATCGCGACACCATCCGTCGGCAGATCCGGGAGTTGCAGTTCTCACTCGTGGCGACCGAGTACAAGATCGCCACCTACGGCGGTGAGACCGCCCCTTGACCTCGGCCGCGGCAACGAAACCGTCGATTGTGCGATCCCCTGTAAGTTAGGTCACCCTTAGCGTTCTAGGGTGATGGGGAAGTGCAAACAAACGGCTGGGGGCATGTAGTGGACACCGACGCGATGCTGCGTCAGGCGGAATCCGACTCATACAGATCCGGCACCCGATGGCCGGTCTGGTTCGTCCCGCCGGCCGACCCTGTGCGCGGCAAGCAGATCAGGGTCGATGCCGCGACCACGCCGCGCCAGCTCGCGGTGCGGACCGTCTTCGGAGCCGGCAGGTACACCGTGCCCGCGATGGTGCTCATGATCGGGCACTTTGTCGGCGAAGCTCTGGTCCCGGTGATCATGGGCATCGCCATCGATCGCGCGGTCTCGACCGGCGACGTCGGATCTATGGTGATCTGGGTGATCGCGCTGGCGGCGAACTTCGTGCTGCTGTCTCACACCTGGCGTTTCGGTGAGCGGTTGGCGGTGTATGGCCAGACGATGGTGGAGCACCACTTCCGGATGCGCGTGACCGACCGCATTCTCGACCCGATGGGCATGGCCGGGCCGGCGCGACTGCCGGGGGTGTCGCTGAACATCGCGACCTCGGACGTCAATCGCCTCTCGTATGCGGTGTTCCTGGCCGTGTTCCCGGTCGGTGAGATGGCGGCGGTGTTGGTGGCAGGTGGTGTGCTGCTGTTCATCTCGTGGCCGCTGGGACTGGCGATCCTGCTCGGAGCGCCGACCCTGTTGTGGATTCTCGATCTCAGCGGTGGCCCCCTGCGCGCGCGCACCGAGCACGAGCAAGAAGCCGCAGGTGAGGCGGCGGGGACGGCCGCTGACCTGGTCGCGGGCTTCCGCATCGTGAAGGGCCTCGGCGCAGAAGGGGAAGCAGCCCGGCGCTACCGGGTCGCGAGTCGCCGGGCCCGGGACGGAGCGATTCGGGCCGGACGATCCCAGGGCGCGTACATCGGCGTCATGCAGATGGTCTCGGCGCTCTTCGTCGTCGCGGTCGGTATCGCCGCCGGCCTGATGGCGCTGAACGGGTCGATGAGTCTGGGCGCCCTGATCACCGTGGTCGGCCTGACGCAGTTCATCATGGGCCCCCTGAACAATCTGGGCACCAACTTCGGGGCCGTGTGGAACACCGCGGTGCCGTGCGCCAAGCGGGTGTTGTCGGTGTTGCAGGCCGAGCCCTCGGCGCAGACGGGTGCCGTCCGAGATGCGCAGGGTCCACTGGTCTTCGAGAAGTTCACGCTCGGACCGGTTCGCGATCTCGATCTCGAGCTCCCGGCCACCGGGCTCATCACCGTCATCTGTGAACCCGAGACCACCGATGCGCTGACGTCGGTGCTCGCCCGCAAGGCGATTCCCGACGTGGGGAACGTGAGAGTGGGTGGTGTCGATCTGTTCGACCTCGACAGCGACATCTCGCAGCAGCTGGTGCGCACCGTGCCGCACGCACCCGACCTCTTCGAAGGAACCGTGCTCGACAACATCGGAGCGAGCGCCGGAGATCTGCCGGACCGCGACTCGCGGGTGACCACCGCCATCTTCGCGGCCGCCTGCGACGACGTCGCCGAGGTGTTGCCGCTCGGTCTCGACACCCCGGTGGGTGAGGCCGGCCGCATGCTGTCCGGCGGCCAGCGGCAGCGGGTCAGTCTCGCCAGGGCGCTGGCTGCGGACTCCGCGGTACTGGTCCTCAATGACCCGACGACGGCGGTGGATTCGGTCACCGAAGCGACCGTGGCCCAGCGGTTGGCGCAGGCCAGAGCGGGCCGGACCACGGTGATCTTCACCAATTCACCGGCAATGCTGGAGGTCTCCGATCAGGTGATCGTCTTCGACGGTGCAGCGGTGACCTATCAGGGCGACCTGGCCGGTGCGCAGGTGGCGCAGGCGAACTCGAACGGTGGCACCCGATGAGCGCGAGCGCACCGCAGGCAAAGCCCACCGGAAACAAGCTCGCGATCGCCGACTTCACGGTGACCATGGGCTATCTGGGACGGGAGATGCGCAGGCACACCTGGCAACTGGTCCTGCTCGCCGTGGTCATGACGGCCGGGGCCGGCCTCGGCCTCGTCACGCCACGTTCGCTCGGCACCATCGTCGATATCGCGAACGACGGCGGTGAGGCGTCGCAGATCTGGCGGCTTTCGGCGATCATGGCGGCCTCGGCCGTGGGAGCGGCGTTGCTCGCAGGCCTCGGGGTCATGCTGGCGGCCAGTATCTTCGAGTCGATCCTGGCAAATCTGCGAGAAGCGATGATCGACGCCTCGCTTCGACTGCAACTCACTCGGGTCGAGACGGCAGGTAGCGGCGACCTGGTGTCGCGGGCGACGGCCGATGTCAGCACGGTCAGTGAGGCAATCGGATCGGCGGTCCCGACTCTGCTGACCGCGGCGTTCACCGTGGGGGTCACGTTCCTGGGACTCGCCACGCTCGATTGGCGCTTCCTGATCGTGCTGGTCGTCATCCTGCCGGTGTACGTCAACGGCATCCGCATGTATCTGCAACGCGCCCCGGGACTGTACGCCGCCGTACGGGCGTCGACGGCCGACCGCGCCCACCATGTGCTCGGCGCGATTCGCGGACTCGAATCGGTGCATGCCTTCCGGCTCTCGGAGTCGCTGAACCGGCGGATCGACTCACATTCGTGGGAGGTGGTCCGGTGGGAGATGCGGGCCAGCGTCCTGCAGAGCAGGCTCGGGGCCAGGGTCAACCTCGGCGAATTCATCGGGATGACAACGATTTTGATTGTCGGATTCGCCCTCGTGGACGCCGATTCCCTCACCATCGGTGCCGTCACCGCGGCCATGCTGTTCTTCTTGCTGCTGTTCGACCCGATCGGTCAGCTGCTCTTCGTCGTCGACGACCTGCAGTCCGGCGCCGTCGCACTCGGCCGGATCGTCGGCGTGATCGAGGAGTCGAAGACCACCGCAGTTCCCACCGCAGCCGGTTCGCCTGAGCCGCAGGCGCCGTTGCTGGAACTGCGGGCCATCACCCACGGGTACTCGGTCGACCACACGGTGCTCCACGACATCTCGCTGACCCTCTCGCCCGGTGAGCACGTTGCGGTGGTGGGTTCGTCGGGGGCGGGCAAGACCACTCTGGCGTCGATCGTCGCGGGTATCCACAGGCCGAGCGAAGGACGCACGCTGCTCGAAGGCGTCGACATCACCACCATCGACCCTACCGAGCTGTCGCGCTCGATTGCACTCGTCACCCAGGAGGTGCATGTCTTCGCGGGCACCCTCGGCGACGATCTGCGGATGGCCGCGCCCGAGGCGACCGATGAGGCGCTGTGGTCGGCGCTGGACGTCGTCGGTGCCGGAAACTGGGTGCGGGGGCTGTCTGACGGTGTGAAAACCGTTGTCGGACAGGAAGGCCATCAGCTGACGCCGATGCAGTCGCAGCAGCTCGCACTGGCGCGTCTGGTGCTGCTCGATCCGAAGGTGGCGATCCTCGACGAGGCGACCGCCGATGCAGGCAGTGTCGGTGCCGGGGTGCTCGAGGAGTCTGCTCAGGCCGCGTTGCGTGGCCGTTCGGCGTTGATCATCGCGCACCGGCTCAGCCAGGCCGCGCGGGCCGACCGGATCGTCTTCATGGAGCGCGGGCGCATTGTCGAGGTGGGCACGCACACCGAGCTCGTCTCGCTGGGGGGTCGTTACGGAGATCTGTGGAAGGCGTGGTCCCGCGGCCGCGCCGGTACGAACACGAACTGAGAGCCTTCAGCTGCGGGCCAGACCAGTCTTCTAAACCTGCGACATAGCTATATAGATTTGGGCACTTTGTCGTGAATGAAATGGGGATACAACAATGACCGAGACACACAGAGCGTGGGCGCTGGTCGCCGCGCTGCCGGTGCTCCTGGTGGTGGCGCCGACCGGATGTTCCGACAACTCGGACGGCAAGTCCGCATCCGGCGAAACGCGTTCGGTGGAGTCTGTGGACGGGCCGGTCGAGATACCGGTGGATCCGCAGCGGATCGTCGCTCTGCGTGGGTCGGCCGAAGCCCTGCTGAGCCTGGGGAGCGACGAAGTCGTGGGCGTGCCAGATTTCTATACCGAAGACTATTTCGGTACCGACACCGCCGCCTGGGAGAAGTACCAGAGCCTGCCGAAGGTCGGCACCATCGCACAGCCCGACTACGAAGCCATACTCGCGCTCGAGCCCGACCTGATCGTCGGCAACGTACTCGAAAAACACTGGGAAGCGATCGACAAGGAAAAGCTCACGGCGATTGCTCCGGTGGTGAATCTCGAGGGCGGATCATTGCTGGTCACCGATTGGTATGAAACGTTCGCCGAAGCGGCAGACATCGCAGACATGTCGGAGAAGGCCGACGCGCAGAAGAGTGAGTTCTATGCGCGCGCTGAGGAAATCCACGAGAAGTATGCAGGCAAGATCGACGGGAAAAAGTTCGTCGCCGTCGCTTCCTGATCACCCGGGACCTTCTGGGACCAGAATTCCGGAACCTATGTCCCCCACAAGCTCGAGGCCGCGGGACTGTCGTTTCCTACGGCGGAAGAGCCAGGAGCGATCCTTCGAGCAGCTCGGCATGCTCTCGGACTACGACGTGATCGTCTATCCGACCAAGCCCGACGGGACGACAACGCCTGAGGTGCAGGCGATGCTCGATTCCGAGCTGTTCAAGAGTTTGCCCGCCGTGCAGGCCGGGCGAGTGCTGCCGGTGGCATACACCGATCCGTTCACCTACTCGTCCGGACAGGCCAGCCTGGACAGTCTCGAGGAGCAACTGGCGAAGTTGCCGCTGGAGGCCGGCATCGCCCAGAACCAGGCCGGCCATCTCGTCGCACGTGACGTGGTGGTCGGCCTTTTTTTGCTGCGTAAGCCTCAAAAAATAGCCTAAGCATTATCCAACAGAACTTGAGAGGGCGGGTTCCTACCTCTGCCTCTATTAGTCTAGGCTACCCTGAGGAACGTTGCGATGAACGACGCGAGGTGACCGTCCGGAGATGACGCGCTTCGACCAGCAGGCAACGCAGACGAGGAGCCGGAAACGTGAGTGAGCACCAGGTATCGACAGGTCTTTCGAAAGTGCAGGTGGTCGCTGACATCGCCGCAGCGCTCGGGATACCTCCGGAGGATCTGGCCGAGGACACGGATCTCATCGATGCCGGGCTGGATTCCATCCGGTTGATGTCGCTGGTCGAGAAGTGGCGCAGCGCCGGAGCTGCTGATGTCGACTTTCCGGTCCTGGCGTCCGAGCCGGTCGTCGGCCACTGGGTGGAGGTGCTCGTGAACGAGCCGAATACCGAAGTCGGAAAGGCGATGTCATGAAACTGTGTATGGCGACCGTGTCGCTTGGCGGCGGGCTCGACGAAAAGATCGACGCCATTGCGGCCGCAGGGTTCGACGGAATCGAGCTACTCGACACGGACCTGCGAGAATCCTCGATGTCGCCGGCCGACTGCGCCCGGCGATGCGGAGATCTGGGCTTGACCATCGATCTCTATCAACCCTTTCGCCGCGCAGAAGGCGTGTCGTACAAAGAGTTCGACGATGTGCTCAAGCGCTTTCACTCAGAACTCGAGGTGATGCGACAACTCGGTGCCGACTCGATTCTGGTGGTGTCCAACACCGATGACGACGCCGAGGGCAGTCGCGATCTTTCCACCACGCAGGTGGCAGCTCTCAGTGACGCCGCCGCGGAGCAGGGCATGACGGTCATGTTCGAGGCGCTCGCCTGGGGGACCCACATCAGCTCGGTTGTCGACGCCTGGGATGTGGTGCGAGAGGCGGATCATCCGAATCTGTCGTTGGTAGTCGACACGTTCCATCTGCTCGCCGGCGGTGAGGGTGTCGACACGCTGGACGCGCTGCCGCACGGGGCTGTGGGGTTCTTCCAGCTGGCCGATGCGCCGTGGTTGTCCATGGATCTCAAGCAATGGAGCCGAAATCATCGATGCTTCCCGGGGGAAGGTGAGATGGACTTGTTGCCGTCCACGGCGTCGGTGTTCGCATCAGGTTACGACGGACCCCTGTCGCTCGAGATCTTCAACCCTGGCTACCGGGAGCGATCGCCTCACGAGGTGGCACGAGTCGGCGCCCAATCCCTCGAGGGTCTGGTCTCGGCCCTGAGGAGCCTGCGGCCGACAGCGAACGAGGCTGCAGCCGAGTTTGTTTCACCGGACACAATCGGAATCCACTCATGACCGCCCTCGAACCTCTCCTGCTCGACGGTGTCGTGCCCTACCCGGAGGAGTTCGCCGTCAGGTACCGGAGTGAGGGTCACTGGACCGATCAGACCCTGGCAGAGATGCTGTTCGAAGTCGTCGAACGCGTCCCGGACAAGACTGCAATCATTGCCGACGAAGTTCGGATCACCTACGGAGATTTGGGGGAGCGCGTACTTCGGTTCGCGGCCGGCTTCACCGATCTGGGTATCAATCGCGGTGATCGCGTCGTGCTGCACCTGCCGAACGTCTCCGACTATGTGCCGATCCTGTTTGCGCTGTTCGAGATCGGTGCTGTCCCGGTCCTGGCACTCGCCGCGCTGCGTCGGCACGAGATCGAGTATTTCGTGGAGTTCACCGAGGCGCGGGCGTACGTCACCATCGAGACGCACGCGGGCAACGACTTCGCCGCGCTGGCCCGCGAACTCGAGGAGTCGTCACCGAACCTGGAACACACCGTCGTACTTGCGACGGACGGTACCAGCGCGGACGTCGAGCAATTGTTGTCGCATGGCGCCCTCGGTCATGCTCGCCGGTCACTTCCGTCTGACGTCGCCTTTCTTCAATTATCCGGCGGCACAACTGGTCAACCGAAGGTGATCCCGCACACCCATGAGGACTATCTGGCCTCGGTACGGGCAAGTGTCAAAATCGGCGCGATCACCGGGGACACCGTCCAGTTGGTCGTATTGCCTCTGTGCCACAGCTTTGCGATGAGATCCCCGGGCTTCCTCGGTGTGCTCAGTCAGGGCGGCACCATCGTGCCGACCTTGAACGGTAGCCCGGACGTCGCGTTCCCGCTCATCGCCCAACATGGCGTCACGGACGTCTCGGTGGTGCCGCCGCTGGCACTCGTGTGGCTGAACTCGTCGCTGAAAGAGCGTTACGACCTGACGAGTCTGCAGGTACTGCGCGTTGGCGGCGCAAAGTTCAGTGCGCAGGCAGCGGGCCGGGTACGGGCCGAGTTGGGAGCAACCGTGCAGCAGAGCTTCGGGATGGCGGAGGGCCTGACCACCTTCACCGGCCTCGACGAAGACGACGACACGATCACATCCAGGCAGGGAAGGCCCACTCTGTCAGCCGACGAGGTGGTGGTGGTCGACGACGAGGGTACTGTCGTGCCCACCGGAACTGCCGGACATCTCTGGACCAGAGGGCCGTCCACGATTCGTGGGTACTACCGGGCGCCGGAGCACAACGCGCAGAATTTCACCGCAGACGGGTTCTACAAGACCGGCGACATCGTGCTCGAGGACGAGCGCGGATATCTGACGGTGGTCGGCCGGTCGAAGGATCAGATCAACCGTGGCGGCGAAAAGATTGCCCCTGAGGAAGTCGAGAACCTTCTGCTGGCGTTCGACGCCGTCCATGACGTGTCGGTGGTGGGAGTTCCAGATGAGATGCTCGGCGAGCGCACGAAAGCCTTTGTGGTGCCACGTGCCGGCGGCGACACATCGCTGTTGACCCTCGGAACCATCCGAAAGTTTCTGCGGGACAAAGGGCTTGCCGCCTACAAATTGCCTGATGTGGTCGAACTCGTCGACGAGTTCGAACGAACGGCCGTGGGCAAGGTCAGCAAGCTGAACCAGCGCGCGAAGTGAGATCGATCGTTCGCGAGGGGACGTGGCGAATCAATGAGATCAAATAGCTTATACTGTCACAATTCACAGAATGGATAGGTCTGAAATGGTCATTCGAGTCGGCTCAGTCGAGAGCCTGGCAGGAGGAGTCGATTCGTGAAGAGCGACAGCAATACTCCGGTCGACGTGGTGGGGGTGGGCTTCGGTCCATCGAATCTCGCGTTGGCGATCGCGATCGAGGAACACAACGAACGAACGGATCCCTCCGAGCGGATCACGGCGAGCTTCGTGGAGAAGCAGGAGCGATTCGGCTGGCACCGGGGCATGCTGCTCCCCGGCACCACCATGCAGATATCTTTCCTGAAAGACCTTGCGACACAGCGAGATGTCTGTAGTCAGTTTTCCTTCTTGAAGTACTTGTCCGAGCGTGGCAGATTGATCGACTTCATCAACCAGCAGAGCTTCTTTCCCACTCGCCTGGAGTTTCACGACTACCTGGAGTGGGCCGCGGGGAAGGTCTCGTCGCCGGTCACCTACGGCGCAGAGGTCAGTTCGGTGGGGTGGACGGGGGAGCTGTTCGAGGTTCGGGTGGCAGGCTCGGTCCCGGTATCCGGACGTAACGTGGTGCTGGCCGGAGGATTGCGATCCAAGGTTCCTGAGGGTGTGCAACTGAGTCGCAGACTCTTCCACAATCATCGACTCCTGGAACACCTTCGTGAGCTGCCTCCGCTCCGTCACCAGAAGCTCGTGGTGGTCGGTGCCGGCCAGAGCGCGGCGGAAGTCGCCGCGTACCTGCACGAGTCGTATCCCGGTGCAGAAATTCATGCGGTCTTCGGCAAATACGGTTACACGCCGGCAGACGACAGTCCGTACGCGAACCGGATCTTCGATCCCGACGCCGTGGTCGACTTTCACCAGTCATCGAATGAGCTTCGCGCTCAGCTGCTCAGCTATCACCGCGGCACCAACTACTCCGCGGTCGACCCGCCGCTGATCGAGGAACTCTACCGACGTGAGTACGGCGAACGGGTCTCGGGGCGAAGGCGACTGTTTGTTCGTGGGGCCTCGGAGATCAGCTCGATCTCCGAGTCGGAATCCGGGGTGAACGTGCAGGTCCTGCACCGCCCGTCACAAGACATCGACGAGCTCGAGTGCGATGCCGTCGTGTACGCAACCGGATTCGAACCGGCCGGGATCCAGGATCTGCTGGGGCCGCTCGCGGGCGCTTGCGATGTCGACGATCAGGGTCGCCCCCTGGTCGATCGCGACTACCGCGTCACCACGAGCGGGCAGATCTCGGGCGGGATATACCTCCAGGGTGCCACCGAGCACACGCACGGACTGACATCGACGTTGTTGTCGAATCTCGCCGTGCGATCCGGAGAGCTCGTCGATTCGCTTGTGGCCGCCAAACGGGCGGCGCAGTCCGGTACCCGCGTCGACACCACTGCGGCGCCCCCCGCTGAAGGAGAAAAGAACCTTGTCTACCAATCCCTTTGACAACGAAGACGGAACGTTTTACGTCCTGATCAACGGCGAGGAGCAGTACTCCCTGTGGCCGACGTTCGCCCAGGTGCCAGACGGCTGGCGGGTGGTGCATGGTCGTGACGGTGGTGCCGGGCGGCAAGAATGTGTTGATTATGTCGAGGAACACTGGACCGACATGCGGCCCAAGAGTCTGCGAGACGCCATGGAGCGCGATGCAGCAGACTCGGCGTCTCGCCAGAGCGTAACCAACTGACTCAACCCCAACTCAACTCAAACCTCGAGGGAACAAACATGCTTCGCACCATGGTCAATGGCAAGGTCCACCGCGCCACCGTCACCCAGGCCGACCTGCACTACGTCGGTTCGATCACCATCGACGAGACGTTGATGAAGGCGGCGGATCTGGTGGAGGGCGAACAGGTCCAGGTCGTCGACGTCACGAATGGCGCGCGACTGGAGACCTACGTGATCACAGGCGCACCTGATTCGGGCGTCATCTGTATCAATGGTGCTGCGGCACATCTGGTCAACCCAGGCGACCTCGTGATCATCATGTCGTTCCTGCAACTCGAGCAGGCCGAGGTGATCGGCCATGAGCCCAAAGTCGTCCACGTCGACGGCGACAACCGGATCGTCGCCCTCGGCAACGATCCCGCGCAACCCGTACCCGGCGCTGCCGACCAGATCGCGTCCCGCTAGCGGCGTTCACCACTGTCACGACGGACCCGTCGGTTCGGCGGTCGCTGACCGGTGAAACCTGGCCGGGCAGGTCAACCGCTGCCAACGAACAGGATTGAAAGAGTTCAACATGATATTTGTCGGTTCGGGTTCGTTGCTCTGGCGCGCGGTCGAGTATGCGCGATCAAGGCATGCAGAGGTGAGTCTGGTCGTACATCCTGAACGCGAGGACCCGCCTGCCTGGGCAGGCGAGCTCCGCTGCGTCGGGGCGACCGATGTCAACGACCTGGCGGACGTCTTCGAGGAGGCGTCGACGGTCGATCAGGTCGTGTGGTCGACAGGAAACCCCTTCATTTTTCGGAAGCCGATCCTCGACCTCGAACTGACGATCCTCAATGTTCACGGCGGACCGCTACCGTTCTACCGGGGACTGCCGATGGCAGGCGCCGTCCATGCGATCCTGAACGGTGAAACCAGTTTTGGTGTCACAATTCACCGGGTCGACAAGGGTATCGACACGGGGGCAATCGTCGAGCAATCGACCTTCGACCTCCCCGACGACATCACACTCGAAGAGTTGACGCTGACCGTCAGCCAGCAGTGTCACGACATCTTCGTGTCGGCGTTCGACGCTGCGAAGACCACCGGCGGACTTCGGCCGGCCGCGGACGCGGGCGGGAGCGACCCTACGGCCGGGTCCTATTTCGGGATGCGACAGTTGGCGACAATCGGAACCTTGCGCAACCACGAGAACTTCGCGCGAGCGACGTTCCTCGGGGTGCTCACCGACCACTACCGGTTCTATGCAATTCTCTTCGACTTCGCGCGTGGCGGAAAAGACGACCTCACGTCGGTCATCGCGGACCTCCGCTACTGGCTGCGCGTGGGGCAGACCACGACCTCGGGTGCGCCGATACCAGGCGGTCGCTCGGACAGGAGTTCGGGCCCACGAACTGTCGAGCGCGTCGAACGGATCGCGGCGGGACGTGCGTCCGTCCTCGTCCGAGACGCGGCTCAGCGCATCGAACTGCCGGTGACCGCGGTGCTGACCGGTGCGGTGGCGGCTGCGGTGTCCGAGATCACCGGAGACCGCGCGCTCACTCTGGCTCTTCCGGTCCGCGAAGAGGCCGGTTGGGTTCCGCTGCGAATTGAGCTGCCCGGAAACCACTTCGGCGAAGAAGTCGTGGTCGAGGTGCAGCGGGCCATCGGCGAGGCCGCCCGGCATGCATCGATCCCGTTCACCGAGATCGTCGATGCCCTCGACGGGACGGACGGTGTCAGCAGCAGGCCGCAACTGACCGTGTCCTGTGTGAGCAGGCACGACCCCGGGTCGACGAACCGCCATGAGCCGCCGCAGTCGTACCGCTTCGATGCCGTGGAACAGAGGGCATCGGACATCGAACTGGTGCTGCGACTCGACGACGATCAGATCGGGATCACCTGCGTGTTCGCCGCAGACGTTGTCGAACGCCACACCGTGGACCGGCTCCTGGGACAGATCGAGACGGCCCTGCCGGCGCTGGCCGAGGTCGGTGTAGGCGGGTCCGGAACGATTGTCGACCTCGACGCCGCGGTCGCCCCGGGAATCGCGGCGGAAGTGCCGGGTGGTACCGGCCTCGACCTACTGGAACGCTTCGACGCAGAAGCGGGTGTGCACTCGGCGCGGGTGTGGCGGTGGGTCCGTGACGTCGAGGGGGTATCGGATCTGCCGACCCCGGTCGTGGTCGATGCTTTTGTGCGTTGCGTGCGGGCATTCGGCTATCACGGCGGGAATCCGACGGCTGCCGACCTCCGCGCGCAGATCCACCTCGTGGATCGCGATGTGTTAGACGCACCGGTGTCGCCGAGGTCGGTGCACCTGCTGTGTGGGCCGGCGACCGACGATGTCTCGTTCTCGGTGGTCGCCGCGGGCGACATCGACGCCACAGCGGTCGATGTGTTTGCCGAAACCTTGGTAACGGTGGCAACGGCACTGGCAGCGGGGGATCGCGTGCATCTACATGTCCCCGATTGTGATTCATTGCTGCGGCAGCGCAGCGATCGGTCTGGGTCCGCTGAAATCCTCGACTCCGCGTACTGGATGGATTTCGCGGACAACCACTCCGACCGCGAGTTCGCTGGGATAGATGCGGATGCGCAGGCCGTGATCGGCGCGAGTGAGGTCTCCAGTTCGCTTGCAGTGGAGGAAATCACGGCATCGGTACTCGGGTGGCTCGGAGTGCACATTGGTGCCGTGGTCACTGGCGGTGTGGTGATCGACGTCGAACAATCGGCTCGCGGTTCGGCGGATCTCGTACTACCGGGGCGAATCACCACGCGCTACCCGGTCGTGTTGGAGGATCTCGGTTCAGAGGCGATCGGAGCGGGGCCAGGCGTCTATGCGACGCTTCGTGACGCGGGCATCGTCCCGGCGGACCTATCGACGGCGATGGACTACGCACTGCTGTACTGGGACAACGATCAGACCCTCGGCATCTTCGATGACGTTCCCGACGCTGCAGTGTTGGTGCGGGTGGCCGAAGGCGAGGCTGCCATTCGGGTGCCGGACGCCGACGGCGAGCACTGGGGTCGTTACGCAGTGGTCGTCACGGTGGTTCGCGGACCGGCGACGGCCGATGGCAACTCTCGTCGGCTCCAGGTGGTGCTCCAATCCCGCAGTGGCATCGAGTTCGATGTCGATGCCCTGTGCCGGTCATTGGAATTCTCGACAAATGACGCCGATGTGACATCTGACGCTGCCGACGCCATCGCCGCAGCGGTCACCGGGGTGGTGACGGTGGAGGCAGTGCGGCCTCCTCTGGTAGGGCTGACCGATCCCGAGATAGCTGTTTTGTCAGCCTCTTTCGGTGAGATCAGGGACATCTTGCCGCTGTCGCCGTTGCAGGAGGGGTTCTACTACCACTTGCAGATGGCCAACGAGAGCGGCGAGACGGACCTGTACGCGTCCCAGTCGAGGTCACGCGTCCGCGGGTCGCTGGACACCGACCGGATGACCGACGCAATCTCGGAGTTGTTGACACGCAACGAGAACTTGACCGCGGGTTTCGTCACCATCGGTGGCCGCGCAGTCCAGGTGATCCCCGAGACCGTCCCGATCCCGGTCCGAGTGGTCCGGGCGGACGGTGCGAGTGTCGACCCCGGAGGGCTCGAAGAGGCACTGGCGGAGGAACGCAGCGCACCTTTCATCGCCGACCGGCCACCGCTGATCCGCTTCCTGCTCCTGGAGACCGAACCGGGCGACTGGATCATCTCCATCACGTTCGAACACCTGCTCTTCGACGGTTGGTCGTTGGCTTTGCTGTGGGATGAGTTGTTCGCTCTCTACGGCGATCTCGCTGGGCTCTCGGTACCGAACCGTCCCGCCTACCGCGACTACCTCCGGTGGCTCGGCGACCGGGAACGTGCCGTCGCAGAGCAGTCCTGGAGCGAGTATCTCGACCTCGCGTCGGGAGGAATCGAATCGACGATCGTCGCGCCGAGAGCCCTGGGAACCTCCGCGGCCGCGGATGCCGCAGCCGACAGCTATCGCTATCTCGATCCCGAACTCCACTCGCGTATCACCGCCGCGTGCCGCGAGGTCGGGGTCACCATCGGAACCTATCTCCATGTGGCGTGGGGCATCACGCTCGCGAGACTGACGGGCCGGACGGACGCGGTGTTCGGAACCAGCGTGTCCGGCCGACCACCCGAACTCGGTGGGTCCGAGTCCATCATCGGGCTGTTGTTCAATACCGTTCCGGTGCATGTGCGCGCGCCGCAATCGGCATCGGTCCGACGAGTGCTCACCGATCATCAGTCCCGCAGCGCCGCGGTGCTCGACGCCGCCCACGTGCCTTTGACCGATACCCAGCGGATCGCAGGCTCGTCGCAGCTGTTCGACACGCTGTTCATCATTCAGAACATGCCGGTTGCGGTCACCGAGCTCGGTGAGAGCTTCGGACCGGACGGCTCGCAGATCAGCGCCGACGAGTTCGCGCTCGATGACTCGACTCACTACCCGCTGTCGATCGCCGTCTATCCAGGTGACGAGGTGCGGGTGCGCTGCTCGTACCGCGGCGACGTCTACACGCCTGCCGAGGTCGAGACCATCATCGATCGACTGATCCACACAGCCGAGGCGATGGTCGCCGACCTCGAAGGGGCCGTCGGTCGAATCGGGGTGACCGTCCCCGCCGAGCTCGAGCTGTTGAGGTCGTGGAATGACACCAGTCGGCCGGTGGCGGCTGTCACCATCGCAGAACTGCTCGTGGAGCAGGCCGAGCGCACTCCCGACGAGACAGCGGTCGTGGCGGGCGAGACCCAGTTGAGCTACGCCGAACTCCTCCTCGCTGCCGGCCGCTGCGCTGCCATCCTCGGGCGCCACGGCGTGCGTGTCGAAGACCGCGTGGCACTGCTGCTTCGGCGCGACGAACGAACTGTGGTGGCGCTGTTCGGAGTTCTGCTCGCCGGCGCGGCGTACGTCCCGATCGACAGTGAACACCCCGACGAACGCATCGAATACATACTCGATGCCGCTGCGCCGACCGTGGTGCTGACCACCACCGATCTTCGGACACGTATCCCTGCTGATCGTGCCCATACGGTCATCGACCTCGACTCCTCGGCCGTGGCCACGGAGTTGGCTGCGGCGCACAGTGATCCGGTCTCTCCGGTACCCGTCTCGCTCGACAATCTTGCCTATGTGATCTTCACGTCCGGATCGACCGGTCGTCCCAAAGGGGTCGCGGTCGGCCACCGGGGGCTGACCAACATGTACTTCAACCACGTGCGCAAGATCTTCGATCCGGTGGTCCGGCACCAGCGCGGACGCCGCATGAGGATCGCCCACACCACGTCCTTCTCGTTCGACGCTTCGTGGGAACAACTGTTCTGGCTGCTCAACGGCCATCAGGTGCACATCATCGACGACGAACTCCGAAAAGATCCCCGCCTCCTGCTCGAGCACTACGACCTTGCCCGTGTGGACGGGTTCGACGTGACCCCTTCGTATGGACAGATCCTCACCGAGGAGGGGCTGCTGGACCGGCCACGACCGGCGGGCGCGTCGACCGACGAGACCGATCCGGGTGTCGTCTTCGTCTCGCTGGGTGGGGAAGCCGTGCCCGAATCTCTGTGGACCGAGCTCCGGACCGCGCCAGGGGTCGAGAGTTTCAATCTGTACGGACCCACCGAGTACACGATCAATGCCCTCGGCGCCGACCTTGCCGACAGCCCCACGTCGAACGCGGGTACGCCTATCGACAACACCCGCGCCTACGTCCTCGATACCAACCTGGCGCTCACCCCGCCGGGAACGCCAGGTGAACTCTATTTGGCCGGTGCAGGATTGGCCCGCGGCTACTTTTCTCGATCTGCGCTCACCAGCGAGCGATTCGTCGCCGATCCCTTCGATAACGGGGGGCGGTTGTACCGAACCGGCGACCTGGTGTCGTGGCGCCCCGATGGCCAGATCGACTATCTCGGACGCACGGACGACCAGATCAAGATCCGCGGTTTCCGCGTCGAGCTGGGCGAGATCGCCGAAACCATCCGGGCCGCGCCGGGCGTCAGCGCGGCGACCGTCGTGGCCGTCGACACCGGGCACGATCGCAAGGACATCCAGCTCGCCGCCTACTACTCGAGTCCGCAAGCGCTTGACGACAACGATATTCGAGCCCACACGGCGCAACGGCTGCCGCAGTACATGGTCCCGGCGAGCTTCACCCATCTGACGACTCTGCCGCTCACCACCAACGGCAAGATCAACCACGCGGCCTTGCCTGCTCCGGAGTTCGACCTCGCTGGGGGTGAGATCCTCGAACCGACGACCGAGACGGAGCGCAGACTTCGCGCGATAGTGGCACTCGTCATCGATGCAGACATGGATCCGGCCAAGGTCTCGGTCGCCGCCGATTTCGTCGACATCGGTATCGATTCGTTACGGCTCACCCGGCTGGCGTCACGGATCAATGCGGAGTTCGATATCACGCTGACGTTGCGTCCGCTGATCGAGAACCCCACGGTCAGCACATTGGGCGCAGTGGTGGCCGATCTCGTGGGCGCCGAGACCGCGTCGCGGGTGCGGGTATCGGATGTGATTCGCCCCGAGGTGATCCCGGCATCGTTCGGACAGCAGTCGTTGTGGCTGATGGATCAGATGAGCGGGCCCACCGATCAGTACATCGTGCCGATCGTGGTGCCCTTGGTCGGGGAGGTGGACATACCGGCGCTGGCGGCAGCCATCGGTGACGTGGTCATCCGGCACGAATCACTGCGGACCCTCTTGGTCGCCGACGACCGGGTCGTGGTGCGTCAGGAGATCGTTCCGCCAGCCGCGATATCGGAGCGGCTGCTCATCGATATCGTGGATGGGAGTGGTTGGGACCCCTCGCGCGTACACACTGTGCTGCGCGAACAGATGCTGGTGCCTTTCTCACTCGGAGTCGATCTCCCGATTCGTGCGTTGCTCATCGAGACCGGCGACGGCGCAGTGATGGGCCTGGGTGTGCACCACAGCGCGTTGGACGAGTGGTCGATCCCGGCGATGCACCGCGACATGGTGGCGGGGTATCTGGCACGGACCGCGGGCGCCGCCCCGGTTTGGGAACCCCTCACCACCCAATACGCCGACTACGCGGTGTGGCAGCGGCAGTTGCTGGGCAGGCCTGACGACGAATCCTCTGTGCTGGCACGTCAGTTGCAGTACTGGCGCGGCACGCTCGACGGCGTCCCGTCCTTGTCGGCCATACCTGCTGACCTGCCGCGCCCGGCGTCACCGAACTGGTGGGGGCAATGGCGTGAAGATGCTGTCCCGGCCTCTGTTGTGCCCGGATTGCGTGAGGTCGCACGGCAACAGGGTCTGACCATGTTCATGCTGACTCAGGCCGCCGTGGCGCTGGCGGTGTCATCGGCGGGCGCTGGTGACGACGTGGTCTTGGGGGCGCCGGTTGGTGGTCGCACCGACGAGGCTCTGACCGATCTGGTCGGCTATTTCGTGAACACCCTGCCGCTGCGGTATGACCTGTCGGGGAATCCGACGCTCGGTGAGGTCCTCGGGCGGGTTCGCGCGACTGTACTGGCCGGATTCGAGCACCAGGAGGTGCCGTTCGAGGAGGTCGTCCGCGCGGTAGGGGCCGAACGCGGTGAATCTGCCACGCCGCTCTTCCAGATGATGGTGACTTACCGCGAAGACGGGGATACCGCGGGCCGGTTCGCTCCCGGAATCGATTTCGGTAAGGCGCAACGAATCGCGTTGAGCACCGTGAAATCCGATGCCGAACTGTATATCACGGTTGCCGGGGACAACATCACAATTGTGGCGGGCTACGCCGGTGAGCTGTACGAGCAAGCGACGGTGCAGCGATTCACCGACATCCTGATCCGGGCGTTCGAGGTGCTCTCGGATGACGTGGAGGTCCCGCTCGCCGCCGCCGATCTGCTGTCTGGTCGCGAGCGATCCCGGCTGGCTGAATGGAGCCGCGGTGATCGGGCCCGCGACGACGCTGCGGACACCGACACCCTCGACGACGCGCTGGCTGCGCAGGCCGCGGCAACCTCTGAGTCCACCGCAATCGTATTCGGGGACAGGGTGATGACCTACGGGGAGTTCGACGCTCTGGTCAATCAGTTGTCGCGTTTACTCCTCGATCGGGGTGTGCGGGTGGGGGACCGCGTCGCGGTTCTACTACCGCGTAGTGAGTGGTTGCCGATCGCGCTCACCGCGGTCGTCCGGGCAGGCGCGGCCTACGTCCCGGTGGACGCCAGTTACCCGCAGGAGCGGATCAACTACCTTCTGGCCGATTCGGCACCTGCCGTGATCGTATCCGAGACTGCAACCACCGGTGGTGAACTCGCTGATCTGTTCGGCCCGGACATCGCGCAGGTGATCCTCGATGACCCGGCCACCAGACGAGAGCTGAGTGCCACATCGAGTGCACCGGTCACCGATCGTGATCGGTCGCGGAGATTGCTGGCGCATGACGCTGCCTACCTGATCTACACCTCGGGTACCACCGGAAAACCGAAGGGTGCCACGATCACTCATCGGGCGATCCTGAACCGCCTACGGTGGATGCAGAATGAGTACGGCCTCAGTGGGGAGGATCGAGTACTGCAGAAGACGCCGTTCAGTTTCGACGTATCGGTGTGGGAGTTCTTCTGGCCGCTGATATCCGGTGCGACGATGGTCGTGGCGGCACCCGACGGTCACAAGGATCCCGAGTACCTGGCCGCGGCGATCTCCCGACATCGGATCTCGACCCTGCATTTCGTGCCCTCGATGCTCGCCGCATTCCTCGAGTCCTCGCCTGTGGGCGAGCGGCTGCGCTCAGTGAAGAGAGTGTTCTGCTCGGGCGAGGCCCTGCCGGCCTCGACCGCCTCTGACGCTGTGGCACTGTTCGGTGACAACATCCACAACCTCTACGGCCCAACCGAAGCCGCAATCGACGTGACGTTCCAGCCGGTGACCCGTGCCCTGCTACAAGACCTCGGTGGGGCTGGTGTACCAATTGGTGCTCCGGTAGCGAACACCGACGCGTGGGTGCTCGATCGACTGCTGCGGCCTGTGCCTGCAGGAGTGGCGGGTGAACTGTATCTGGGCGGCGTGCAATTGGCGCGCGAATATCACGATCGCCCGGGGCTGACGGCCGGTCGGTTTGTCGCGAATCCCCGTTCCGGAAAGGACAACCCGGGATCCAGGCTGTATCGCACCGGGGATGTCGCCCGATGGAACTCCCAGGGCAAGTTGGAGTACCTGGGTCGCACCGACTTCCAGGTCAAGATCCGTGGCTTCCGAATCGAGCTCGACGAGATTCGTACCACTCTCGAAACCCACCGCGCTGTGGGATCCGCAGTGGTTGTGGCCCGCTCGCGCGAGAGCGGCGACCCGTACCTGGCCGCGTACTACACCCGGGGCGCCGTAGGCGGGCTCGCCTCATCGGGTGACGCGAGCCCTCCGGCGCCGGCGACCACCGGTGAGGAACTCCAGGCCTTCCTCTCAGACCTCCTGCCAGAACACATGATCCCGGTCACCTACACCGAACTAGAGACACTGCCGGTGACAGACAACGGCAAACTCGATCGTTCGAAACTCCCGGAACCGGCAATTGCTGCCGACGAGATGTCCGGACCCTCGCCTCGATCGGACCGCGAGAAGCAGATCGCGACAGCCATGGCGGACGTGCTCGGGTTCGAGCGAGACCAGCACCTGGGGATCGACCGGAGCTTCTTCGCTCTTGGTGGTGACAGCATCATTGGAGTCAAACTAGTCAGCCGGCTGCGCGCAGAGGGGACGAGGCTGTCCCTGCGCGATGTGTTCGCCGTGCGCACCATCCGGCTCCTTGCCCTGGCGTCTGATGACAATGAGTTCGAAACAGAGAGCACCCCAAATGGATCCGGTCTCCCGGAATTGGACGAAGAGACTTCTCGCGGTCTGCTGGCGCAGGTCAGTCCGGCCACAGCGGAACTGCTCCCGCTCTCGCCGCTGCAGCAGGGTCTGTATTTCCAGTCGATGTTCGGAGAGGCCGGGAGTTCGGTCTATATTGTCCAGAACTATTTCGACTTCGACCGTGAGTTCGAGCTCGAACGTCTCGCGTCTGCGGTGCAGCTGGTGATCGACCGGACGCCTGCGCTGAGGATGCGTGTGGTCGTCGATGATGATGGCGTCGCCTACCAGGCGGTACTCGATTCGGTACGCGAGACGATCCGCAGCGTCGATCTCTCACACCGGCCGGCCGGAACCGATCCGGATACCGGCGCACTGTTCGCTCAGGAAAAGTCGGCACTACACGACATCGTGGGTCAGCCGCTGTGGCAACTCACGGTAATTGCTCTGCCCGAGGGCCGCACCCGGATCCTGATCACCCATCACTTCCTCTGCTTCGATGGTGCATCGGCGTTCATCTTGGCCGATCGAATAGTCAAGACCTACGCATCCATCGGCGCGGAGGGGTCGGCTGCGGGCTTGCCTGCGTTGACCCCGGACACCGGATACCGGGACTTCTTGCTGTGGAACGCCGGGCGAGACCGCGATGCGTCCAAGAAGGCATGGCAGCAGATCCTGCGTGGACAGGAGGCAGGATCGCTTCTCGCCCCCGGCGCAACTCCCCGGGCGGGTGCTTCGGAGCGGCTGGCCCTGGTCCTGGACAAGCACGGCTCGGACGCAGTTCGCGACCGCGCACAGAGCGCCGGCGTGACCATGAACACCGTGTTGAATGCGGCGTTGGCAGTGGTTCTCGCACACCGTCTGGGATCGGACCGAGTGGTGTTCGGTACGCCGAACGTTCTTCGTCCACCCGAGATCGACGGGATCGACTCGGCGGTGGGCTTGTTCATGAACACCGTGCCGATCGCCGTCTCACTGGATCCCGACGAGACCTTGACCGACCTGTTCGGGCGGCTGCAGGACGAACGCGCAGACGTTTTGTCCCACGAGTATCTGGGTCTCGGGCAGATCCAGCAGGCGGTCGGTAGCGGCCCATTGTTCGACGTCCTGTTCACTCTGCGCAACGCCTGGACCGACGCAGGCGACGTTGTCGTCGAACACGGCATCACGGCAGGTGGCACCCTCGACGATTCCCACTATCCGTTGTCGATCGCGATAAATCCGTTCGAACAGATCGAGGTGACGATCGATTTCCGCGAGCCGGATGTCAGTCGCGCAGTGGCGCAGGAAGTGCTGGACTCGTTCCGGAACGTCCTGACTGCGCTGTCGACTGCTCCGCCGACCACCCCGGTCGGATCGCTGGAGGTCTTCCGTGAGCGGTTGCTCTGCGGACTCGAACGTGACGTCACGGACCGTACGGTGGCCGAGCTGCTCGATGAGCAGGCCCGCGCCGACCCCGATGCCATCGCCCTCGTCGCCGGCGACGAGCGGGTGTCGTTCCGACAGCTGAACTGCAGGGTGAACGTCCTCGCCCGCGCACTCATCGCGCGTGGGGTCGGCCCGGAGCGCGTGGTGGGATTGGCGCTGCCCAGGTCGGTGGACATGGTGGTCGCCCTGTTTGCGGTCCTGCGTACCGGCGGCGCGTACCTGCCGTTGGAGCTGGACTATCCGTCTGAGCGCATCCGGGCGATGCTTGCCGATGCGTCGCCGGTGCTGGTCGTCTCGACATCGGGCTGCTGGAAGGCGCAGTGGTCACCGGAGATCGTACCGGACTCGGGTGTGATGTTGTTGGATGACCCCCGGATCGACGAGGAGATGGGTGCCTCCGATACCGGATCACTGAGCGCGGACGAATTGCAATCGTTCCGGGGCTTGGGCAATTCGCGGATGGACGTTCCCGCCTACGTCATCTACACGTCTGGTTCGACAGGCGTGCCGAAGGGTGTGGTGACCGCACACCGTGGGTTGACCAACATGGTGATCAACCATCGTGAGGCCATCTTCGACCCCGTGATCGCCCAGGCCGGACATCGCAAGCTTCGTGTGGCACATACTGTGTCGTTCTCCTTCGACATGTCCTGGGAAGAGCTGTTGTGGTTGCTCGAGGGGCACGAGGTGCACATCTGTGACGAAGAATTGCGTAGAGATGGATCGGCGCTGGTGAAGTACTGCCATGACCATGCCGTGGATGTCGTCAATGTGACCCCGACATACGCACATCATCTCTTCGAGATGGGATTGCTGGACGACGACAAGCGTGCGCCCGTGCTGGTCCTGTTGGGCGGTGAAGCCGTCTCCGACGGGGTCTGGGAACGGTTGCGTCCGGATCGCGGTGTCACGGGATACAACCTCTACGGTCCAACGGAGTACACGATCAATGCGCTGGGCGCGGGGACCGGTGACAGCCCTACTCCGACTGTCGGCCGGCCGATCGCCAATACCGTTGCCCACGTGTTGGATGCGTGGCTTCGTCCGGTACCGAGGGGCGTTGTCGGTGAGCTGTACCTTTCCGGCCCGGGCCTGGCCCGCGGTTACCTGGACCGGTTCGCGGTCACAGCGGGCCGATTCGTCGCTGATCCCGCGATCTCCGGGAATCGGATGTACCGCACCGGAGATCTGGTGCGACTGCGTGACGACGGACACCTCGATTTCCTCGGCCGATCCGACGACCAGGTCAAGATCCGCGGTCACCGTGTCGAACTGGGTGAGGTGAACGCTGTCATCTCAGGTTGCCCCGGGGTGGCGCAGTGCGCGGTGCTGGTCCAGAGTGCGCCGGATGGTACGGGCCCCGCCGAGGCCGGCTCGCGCATGCTCGTCGCACACCTGGTGATGGAACCGGAATGGGCGTCGACGGACGGCGACTCACTGAGCGCGGCGAGGCAGGTCCGCGATCGCATCGCGGCAACGCTGCCCGGCTATATGGTGCCGACGTTGTGGTCGGTGGTCACCGCGTTGCCGATGACGGTGAACGGCAAGCTCGATACGGGTGCGCTCCCCGACCCGAAGCCGCTTGGGGCGCAGTCGCTGCGATCTCCCCGAACCGCCACCGAGTCCGCACTGTGCGGTCTGTTCGCAGAGGTGCTGTCGGTGGATGAGGTCGGTATCGGTGACGACTTCTTCGACTTCGGGGGAGACAGCATCTCGTCGTTGACCGCCGCGAGCCGCGCTCGCAAACGTGGATTCGCGCTGAAGCCCGGCGACATAATGCAATTGCGGACGGTCGAGGCGATTGCCGAGAAGCTCGATGCCGAGCACGAACCGGCCCCCGCCACGAGGACGGCTGAGCTCGCTGCCGATGCGGTCGGATCAGCGCCCTCCACCCCGATCGTGGAGGGCTATCTCACTGCGACAGAAGGGCGAGACGGCTTCTATCAGGCGCTCGTTCTCGCCACTCCTTCGGACGCCACTCGTGCGGACATCGGGAAGATGCTGCAGGGTGTGCTCGACACGCACCACGCACTTCGCGCTCGATGCGAACGAATCGGCGACAGAACTGAATTGGTGATCGGAGAGGCCGGTACCGTCACCGGTGCATCGATCCTGACCGTCGCCGCGTGCACCGGTGATCCGGCCGAGCACCGGGATGCGTGTCTGACGAATGCAGTGCGAGATCTGGACCCGTGGGCGGGCGTGGTCATACGTGCCGTGTGGATTCCGGCCGCCACTGGAACTCCGGTGGGCGGTGAACTGGTGTTGGCGATCCATCACCTCGTCGTGGACGGCGTCTCATGGCGGGTGCTGACCGAGGACCTGGCCGACATGTGGTCGATGATCGACGATGGGCGCGCGCCGAAACCCGCACCAGAGGGCACCAATTGGCGTGCCTGGTCCCGCTCGTATGTGGAACACATCAGAAAGGGTGGATTCTCACGAGAGCTTCCGTACTGGAAGCACGTGTTGGCGGCCGAGGTCGCGACCATCGGACGCCCGCCGACCGCGAGTGCCGACCCGGAGGCTGCGGTCACGAGTGAACTGGTCATACCTGCCGAGATCGCCGGCCCGATCCTGATGGACCTACCGCGCATTCTCGGTGGTGAGGTGAACGATGTCCTCCTGACTGCGTTGGCGGTGTCGATCGACCGGTGGCGCAGCGAGATTCGTTCCACCGCGCCGGGGCCGGTGTCGATCACGCTGGAGGGTCACGGACGCGAGGAGAGTGTGGTCGAGGGTGTCGATCTGTCGCGGACCGTCGGCTGGTTCACGACCCTGTTCCCGGTATCCCTCGAACCCGGATCGGTTCGATGGGCAGGCTCGACCGACGACGGTTCGACACCGGACCCGCGTGATCTCCGGACCGCCTTCTCGTCCGTTTCGGCGGCCCTGCGGACGGTCCCGGACAAAGGGATCGGCTACGGGTCACTACGCTCGGTGCACGCGCCCGAACATATTGATGTACAACAAAATTCAGAGATACTGTTCAACTATCTGGGTAGGCTGGACACACCCGAGGAAGCCGCGCCATGGGAGGTCGTGCCGGGAACCTCCCTGCGGTTCGGGGCAGTCGAGAGAACCGTCATGGGCAGGCGTCTGGAGATCAATGCGATCTCGTCGCGCGGCGATGCGGGACCGGAACTGCGATTCACCTTCACCTGCCCCGAATCGTTTGTGTCCGGGGCTGAGGTCGAACAGCTTCAGCGGAGCTGGCACGAGGTGTGCGCGGGGCTGGCCGCTCTGGTCACGGGCGACGTGGACAACCTCTCCGAACGTACTCCGCCCGCGCCGGTGCTGGCCGAGGTTCTCGAAAGCGGCTTCGACTACTCCGGGTTCTTCGTCCCGATGCTGGTGGAGATCCCTGCGAACATCACGTTCGACAACGTATGCGAGGCGTTCACTGCGGTCGCTGGGGCACACCCGGTGCTTCGATCCGCCGTTGCCCACGACGCGGCGAATGCACGCTGGTGGCATACGTTCGGCGTGCCTGACGACTTCGATGCAACTCCGCTGTTCTCAGTTGTGGATGCGCGGGGACTCGACGAGGCTGATCTGATTGCCGCGGAGGCATGGGCACTCGCCGATTCCGGAGAACGGGTCCGCCCTACGGACGGGCTCATGTGCGCGTTGACATACTTCGATCGTGGTGAGCAACCAGCGCGACTTCTCGTCGCGATCAGTCACCTGGTGGTCGACGCGATGTCGTGGCAGATTCTGCTGGGCGACCTTGCTGCAGCATGTGAAGACCTTGCCGCAGGACTTACCCCGACACCCGTTCTCGAGTCGACGAGTTTTCGGCAATGGTCCGCGCGGTTGGCTACCCGCACCCTCGATGTGTCGCAGGCGGCAGTACTCGCACAATGGCAAAGCTATTCGCGCAAGCTTCGTGTCGATGGCACGACGCCCCTCGCGGCGGCCCTCTTCGGTCGCGAAGCAGACGCCGATGAAACCGCGCGGACGTTGCAGACGCTCATTGTGGAACCAGACATCACCGAGGCTCTGACGGGTCGGATCCCGCGGCATTTCGGGGCAGTCACCGGTGACATTCTGCTGACGGCGCTCCTGATCGCGGTGTCGCAGACCGTGGGCGAAGAGCACCGGCAAACACACCAGCGCCTGGTGCTGCAGGGGCACGGTCGTGCCGAGGCGTTGCTCGACGGGGGCGCCCTGAGCTCAACGGTCGGCTATTTCGCCGAATCGTATCCGGCCGTCGTCCGGATCGGACGAGGGCCGGACTCCGCGGTGGGCGAGGCGTTTGTCGATCAGTTCGGCGATGCCCTCGAGTGCATCCAGGCTGATCTGGCAGAGGTTCCCGAGGCCGGAGAGGGGTTCTCGTACTACCGCAGATTGCTCGATGTGGAGCCGACCGTGTTCACCGGTGACGAGATCGCTTTCAATTACGAGGGACGGTTCGAGGGCTACTCGGCGGCGGCGTGGGGGTTGGCGCCGGAGGAGCGCGAAGCACTGAGTGCACACACCGAGAAGCTGGCCGGCAAGAGTCCGCTGTCGTCCATCGCCCGCGTGGTCGGACCGCCGGGGTCGGCCACCATGTCCCTCGGGTGCTCGTCGCCGGGCGGAGCACTGTCACGAGAGGTGGTGGCCTCGATCGTCGAACGGTGGCGCTCGATCCTGGAAGACGTTGTCGCGCAGAGCAGCTCGAAAACCAGTTCTCGGTAGCCGTCGACCGGCGGTGCCCTGCACAAAAAGGGTCCGGGCCCTCGGGCCCGGACCTTTTTGAGTGCCGGCGGAGAATAGGCTAGGTCAGCTGATCTGTAGCTGCCCCAAGTGCTGCGACGCGTGTGCTCAGCTGGGGAAGTTGTTCAGAGCGGCGTCGATGCTCTCCAACGCAACCAGACTGGCGTCGTAGTTCAGCTGCTGGTCGTAGGCGAGAGGTATCAGCCTGTTCGACGTAGCGGCAGGCAGCGTCCGGAACAGTTCGGAGTCGAGGATTGCCTGTACGGCCGGGGTGGGTGTTCCATCGGGTTGGACGGGGTAGACGATCACGTCGTACTGCGCCAGTTCTCCGAGCCTTTCCATCGACAACTCCTCGGCTTCGCCCTCGGGGAAAACCATCCCCACTTGCTCCGGGATGTGCGCGGTGTAGGTGCCCGACGGCATCAACCAGAACGAACCGGTATCCCACGACGCGATGGCCATGACCTTCTTGCCTTCGATCTGGGATGCGTGCTCGGAGCGGATCTGCTCGGCGCGAGCATCGTAGGCGGCTTTCTTCTCAGCAGCCGCGTCTGAGAGGTCGACCACGCCGGCAGCTTCGGCGAAGGTGGGTTCTTTCCAATCCGCGATCGCGGTGGTGTCCTTGGGCATCAGATTCGCGACCGGGGCGATACTCGCGAGTCGGTCGCGGTCCACCTTCGCCCACCACGATTCCGGGATCGTGGCAAGAATGAGGTCGGGATTGAGCTCGGCGATCTTCTCGTAGTTGGGCTCGACCGCGGAACCCACCTTGGGCAAGCTCTCGTAGCGTTCCCAGGCTGCGGTGTTCTCGCCGAACGTGGCCTCGGTGTACTTGCCGTCTGACACGCCGACGAGGGGCCCGTCCAGGGTCAGCAACGTTTCTGCTGACCCCCATAGCGCGACGACCCGCTGCGGATCCGCCGGAATCTCGACTGGTCCGTCGACAGATTGAACTGTCTGCGTCGCACTCTGTTCGTCGGAATCGCCGGAGTTGTCCGAGCACCCTGCCGTCACGATGGCACAGGCAGCCAGTGCTGCCGCTGCTATCCGCTTGTGGACTGTTTTTGAGAACATCATCATCCTTCGTTGAAATGGCGCGCAGCGTCGCCGACCGTCGTAGGACGCGACGCCGTGTGCATCAAAGTTAGTCAAGGCTTCCCTACCAAAGGGCGCGTAAGCTTTCATGTACTTATGGTGCAATCGTGGAGGGACGACAACATCGCCAACGTTCTCACCACTGCGCCGCCCCCGATACCGGCAAGCGTCAAGGTGGCGTCCTGGGCCGCCCGCGATCACCTGCTGATGTGGGTGCACACCGGGTCCGCCTATGTGCGTCTACCCGGCGCCGACCTCCGACGAGTCGAGGCCGGTACGGGTATCTGGATACCTCCGGGCCCCGATCACAGCATGTGGACCGACCCGGGTTCGGTCGCACTGCCGATCAGCGTGCCCGCCGACGCCGTTCGGTCGCCTCCCACTGACGTCACACACTTCACGGTCGGCGGTAACTGGAGTGAGTGGCTCATCGCTCAGTACGCTCAAGCGGCTTCGACGGGATCGCTCTCCGCATCAGGCGACGTCATCGAGGTGCTCGCGCGGAACAGTCCTGCGACGATGCTCGGTTCAGACCCGAGCGAGCCCGGCCGGTATCCGCCGGTGCCGCGCTCGGGAGGTGCGCGCTCTGTGGCGCGTCAGCTGATGCACGATCCCGCGTTGAGCCACACAGTCGACGAATGGGCACACCTGGTGTCCTACAGTCCGAGCACGCTTCGCCGTCAGTTCTGGCGACAGACCGGCATGACCTTTTCTCAGTGGCGGTTGCAGTGCCGCATGGCGGCGGCGAGCGAGCTGTTGGTCGACGGACACGACGTTGCACATGTTGCAGCACGTACAGGGTTTGCGAGCCGGAGCGGACTCACGCGAGCGTTCCGCGAGCAGTACCAACTGACCCCGCGAGACTTCGCGGTCCGAGAGCGGGGCCTTACCCGAGCCGGCCCACGTGTGAGCGCAGATCCATCGCTCAGTCCGTTGCCGGCCGGTGACCTCGTCGGCGGACGACGCGCGTCGCACGGGCAGTCACAGTCCGAGAACAACCGCATGACCTGGCTCTTTCGTGTCGGCACAGGAACGACGAGGGGGACGGGCCCTGCGGCTCGCACCGGCGATGCCCTGTGGCAGCCGGCCGGGGCACCCTTGGAGCCCCACCTGCCCAAGGGGTCCATCGCGGTGCCCTTGAGCACACTGTGCACCGAGTGCATACAACTCCCGGGGCCGCTGCGTACACACTTCTCGCCGGCGTGGGAGGCATACCTGCTCTATTGCTCGGTGTCCACGCACACCCTGCTGTTGCCTGACACTCGCGCGCAGTTCTCTCGGCTCGCGCGTCCACAGCACCAGCACGTGCTCGACGCATTCGAGGACCAGCTGGAGGCGGACCGCACGATGGACGTGCCGTTTCCGAAAGATGGTCGAGCCCGGCGGGTGGCCCTGAGCTTTCTCGAGGACATCGGGACCGCCGGTGACACTGGGTCGGCCGATATCTCTCCGGCGATCCACGCGGCATTTCGCCTGGAAACGGGCATGACATACAGACGGTGGCAGCAGGCGTCCCGCATGAAGCTCGCCCGCGAGTTGCTCACCGATGGCTCCAAAGTGAGTTCCGTGGCCTGCAGAGTCGGATACAGCCAGTTGTCCAACTTCAGTAGGACGTTCAGCGCCTTCCATGGGATATCGCCTCGCGAGTATCAGGAAATCGAACTCGGTCTGACGGCTGTCGAAGCCCGGTAATTCACACCACTGACCGGGACCGCCCAGGCTTCCTGGAATGCTCTCCACTGTCTAGGCTAGGTTGGACAGCATAGCGACGATCTGCTCGTGCACCTTCTTCTGCGGTCGCAGACGGAGTTACCGACGTCGAGCAGTCCGTGGTCCGTGGTCCGAGGAGATTTCTTGTGAGTGCACGTATGGCGTTGTCAGGGGCCCAGCGGGGCGTGTGGTTTGCCCAGCAGCTGGAGCCGGAGTCGCCCGTTTTCTCGGTAGGGCAACTGGTTTGGCTACCGTCCGACGTGGACGCCGACCTGGTGGCGTCCGCGGTGAGTATCGCGACCGGCGAGGCCGACGTGTTGCGGTGCCGATTCGAAGATGGCGACGCCGGGCCCGTACAGATCGTCGGGGCGCCGACGGACGAGGTGGCGGTACCCGTCGTCCACTTCGGCGGCACGCCCGACCAATTGCGGGGCGAGGCGCGCAGTCGTATGGCGGTGCCGATCGCTCTGTCAGCAAACCTCATGTACGACAACACCGTTTGGACACTGGCCGGCGGCGGGGTTGCCTGGGAATTCAAGGCTCACCACATAATGCTGGATGCATATGGGGTGTCATTGCTGACTCGTCGAGTTGCGCAGGTGTACACGGCTTTGGCGCAGTGCCGTGAGATCCCGGCCTCGAAGGCAGGCACCGTGGCCGAAGTGGTGGCGCTCGAAGCGACCTACGAGAATGGACCGAGTGCCGAGGTCGACCGGGTCTACTGGGAGGGGGTCCTCGCTGCCCGGACGGATGATGATTCGGAACTGGTGACGGCCACACCCGCACTGGCACTGCCGATTGAGGCGAGCGTCTCGATAGACCGAGAGGTGATCAACCGGATAGGCGAACTGGGGAAAGCGGTCGGTGCATCATGGGGCGACGCAGCGATCGCCGTGTGGAGTTGGTACAACGCGGCGCGGCAGGGCAAGACCGCAGCGAGCATCGCACTTCCGATGATGGGTCGGCGCGGGGTCGCGTTGTTGACGCCGATGATGCTGGTCAACATGCTTCAACTGCACCTGGAGGCCTCGCCCGACGACACGGTCGGCGACTGGCTGGCACGAGTGGTCGCCGCGATGAAGGATGTCCGAAAGCACCAGCGGTATCGCAGTGAACGCCTCGCCACGGCATCGGGCGGCCGTAAGGCTGCGCTCCCACAACTCAATCTCAAAGTCTTCGACTACGACCTCGACTTCGCGGGCGCGCGAGGCGTACCGGAGTCGCTGGCGATAGGCCCGGTCGACGACCTGGATCTCTTCATCTACAACGACAACGTGCACGGATTCGTGCTGGAACTACACGCGCGCGCAGATCGGTACTCCACCTCAGATGTATCAATCCATCTGAGGCGCCTCCGAGACGCGTTCGTGCAGTTGGCAGAGTTTGATGTCGAGAGCCCGCTGCGCGATCTGGTCCCTGCCGCGCGCGCCGAGCAAGACTCGTTGACCGACTGGTCATCTGGAGTGCCGATCGACGGCATCGATCAGAATGTCGACAGCGTCCTGCAGGATTCTGCCACCCGGCACGGTGACCGGGTCGCCATCGCCTATCGCGACGTGACCCTGTCGTACCTCGAGTTCGATGAGCGGGTGAATCAGCTTGCGCGGCATGTGGTCGATCGAGGTGTTCGCGTAGGTGACCGGGTCGCAGTCGTGGCCCGCCGCGACGAACTGTTGCCGATCATGGTGGCGGCTGTGCTTCGTGCAGGTGCGGTTTACGTACCGGTGGATCCCGACCAACCCGAAGATCGGATCGGCTATCTCCTGGCCGATTCCGCGCCGAGCGCAATACTGACCAATTGTGGCGAAGCAATTCCTTCGGGCGCGCGTGAACTTCGGGTTGTCGACCTCGCAGACCCCGTTGTTGTTGCCCTGGTGGGGAAACAATCGGCCGGGACCGTGCGCGATGGCGATCGAAGTCGGACGTTGTTTGCCGATGATGCGGCATATCTGATCTACACCTCAGGTACCACAGGACGGCCCAAAGGCGTTGTGGTGTCACATCGAGCGCTGCTCAACAGGCTCGTGTGGGGTCATCGGACGTACCCACTCACTGGTGGGGTCTTACACAAGACTCCGATCGGTTTCGACGTGTCTGTGCCGGAACTGCTCTCGCCTCTGGTCGAAGGCGAGGCCCTCGCGGTGCTGCCCCCAGACGGCCATCGGGATCCGTCCGAGATCATGGGAGCACTACGGGGGACCTCCCTCGATCGTGTGAACTTCGTGCCCTCGATGGCCCAAGCCGTGGCGGACCATTGGCCCAATGCGGATCGTGATGTATCCACTCGGACGGCGATGCTCGCCGGCGAGGCGCTGCGCTGGAGTCTGGCGGAGTCGGTGGGCCGCTTGCTGTCGTCCGATGTCCTCAATATCTACGGCCCCACCGAAGCCGGCGAGGTCATGTATTACGACTGCTCTACGGATTCGGACAGCGATCGAGCCGAGTTCGTTCCGATTGGTCGTCCGGTGGCCAATTCGTCTGTTTCGGTGTTGGATTCGTGGTTGCGGCCGGTTCCGGTGGGTGTGGTTGGTGAGTTGTATGT
>NZ_QJSP01000006.1:0-49781 GCF_003217475.1 Williamsia limnetica
AGAAAACCGTCAAGGATCAGTCGGCGGCATCTTCCCGGGAAGGGGGCATGTATCCAGATTCGTCATCATTGGGGCCGACTGAGTCCAATGGTATCGCATCGAACATATGTGCGCAAGGGTCTCGTGCGGTCAATTCCCGTGATCTGCAACATCTTTCGCCGCACGAACAACTTTTGCGGATCTGCCGATCACAGCTTACCGAAGGGCTCTGACATCGCGAATATTGATCAGGGGCGGGGCAAGACCAAGCGCATCGCATGTGCGACGACGGCATCGAGATCATTTCCGAGGTTGCCGGACAACCACTGCTGGGCAAGCTCGGCCATCGCTCCGGTGTACATGGATGCGCCGACCCGGGCCGCAATAGGGTCCGAGGCCGGCTGGATGTGTCCGCTCTCGCTCAAGACGACGTCGCGCAGCAAATCCTGGGTGAGCGCCCGACGCTCGGCCAGCACCGGATTCGCGCGGGCATCGGTGAAGAGGATGCGTCCGCGCCTGGGGTCGGCGGAGCTGAATCCCAGGACTGCTTTGATGCCTGCGTGGGTGCGCGCTCGAACGGAGGTGCCGGCTGCCGTGATGGCTTGCTCGACGTCGGTCGCGAGATCGAACGCGACCCGGTCGTAGACGGCTCCCAACAGCTCGCCGGTGTCGGCGAAATTTTCGTAGAAGTATCGAGTGTTGAGCTCGCACTCGCGGCACACCGACCGAACCGACAGGGCTGCCTCGCCGCCGGAGCCGAAGAGCGCGAACGCGGCGTCGACCAGGAGTGCGCGCCGTTCTGTGCGGCGGTCGTGTAGCGGAACGCCGGCCCATCGGGTGGGGGAGGACATCACCACACCATAGATGGTTCGGAGTTTCTCCGGTCAAAGTCTGGTCACGACCGTCGCCAGAACCTAGTCTGGTTACAGACGTAGCCAAACCAACCCCGGAGGATTCATCTCATGCTGCCGGTTCTACCTCACCAATTAGCTGGTCACTGGCTCAATCAACGCTTCGACGACAACATCCGGAAGAACTATTTCCGCGGCATGGAGTTCGCTGGGCCGGAAGGTGACCCGGGGTGGTTCGGCCCTGGTAGCGCAGTGTGGCACGTACATGCGCATACGTCGGTGATGATCTTCGGGCTGCAGTGCGCGTCGTACCTCGAGCGGCTCGACCCCAGCATCTTCTGGATGGGGATGGACCACTCTCGGCTCGTCGAGAAAGATGCCGACGGCCGAGCGACGGGCCGGCTCGATCCGGCCGGGATAGCGGTGCGGCTCGGCCATTCGGTGGCGTTTTTCATCGGTACCGCGTACGGGTCGACCGATACGGCGGAAAGGCTGGCGCGGACGGTTCGCGCGATGCACCACACCATCAAGGGTGTTCGACCCGATGGGCTCTCCTACGACGCGGATGATCCCGAGTGGTTGCGGTGGAACTACGCCACCGTTGTCTGGGGCATAGCGACAGCCCACGAGATCTACCATCCGCGGCCGCTGCGAGGCGCAGAGTTGGACCAGTACTACAGCGAGTTCGTGCGCGTCGGGCACGCGCTGGGCGCTACCGATCTACCCACCACCAAGGCGGAAACACTCGAGTGCCTCGAGTCGTATCTGCCCAGGCTCGGGCTGACCCACGGAAACGCGGTCGCCACCGGTATCAACGTGACCGATCCGCTGCAGGCAGCGGTGGACTGGGCGGTCCGCGACACGATGCCCAGCTGGGCCGCGCAACTGGTGATGTACAAACCGCCGAACGCAATCGAGCGCGTCGCGCGGAGGACTGCGGTCTGGACGTCGCTGAACGCGCTGCAGACTGCGATGGGGACGGCGCCAGAGTTCACGGCGGCCAAAGCGCGGGTCGCAGCAGGAACGTCTGTCCCGCACACGTCGCCGACCTACGAACTCGGAACTGATCCGGTCCGTGACCGTGAAACAGTGGAAATGACTATGGCATAAACGAACTCAGGTGACGCTGATCATATTCTCGTCAGTTGCACGGGCAGCCCGTCTGCGGGTGTCGGCCCGGTTCCCCAGGTCATCAGTGGGGTGTACGACTCAGGAACGGTCCAACGGAAATCGAGGAGCATTCTGTGCAGGATCGCCTTCACCGTGAGTCCGGCGAAGTGCATCCCGATGCACTTGTGGGCACCGGCGCCGAAGGGCGACCAGGCATACCTCTCCAGCTTCTTCAGGGTGGCGGGATCGTCGAATCTGCCAGGGTCGAACACGTCCGGACGGTCCCACCAGGTGTCCGTTCGCATCGATGTGTGGATGCTCAGCGCTATCTCGGTGCCGCGAGGGATGTAGTGACCCGCGATGCTGGTGTCTTCGGTGGCCTGTCGAAACAGCGTGCCCGCGGGTGCGTACATCCTGAGCGACTCTTTGAACGCGCAGTCCAGAAGGTGCGCCGAGTTGAGCTCTTCGATGGTCGGTTCGGCGGACCGTCGACCGGCCTCATCGCGCAGATCTTGCTGCAGCGCAGGGTCTTTACCAAGGTGGTACAGCAACATGGACAAGGCGATGGTGCTGGTGTCGTGCGCGGCCATGAGTAGGAAGATCATGTGGTTGGTGATGTCGTCGTCGCTGAACGTGTGACCCTCCTCCGTCTCGGAGTGGCACAGCACGGTGAAGAGATCGTCGCCGGTTCCTGCCCGCCGATCGGTGATCGCACCAATGAAGTAGCGTTGTAGTTCTCGGCGTCCTCGCAAACCACGCGACCAGCGTCCTGCTGGAACTGGTTGTCGCACAATGGCTTGTGCGCCGCCGACGGCGTCGTCGAAGGCGCGGGTGAGGAGTCGGGCAGTTGTCCCGTCTGCGGGCTCTCCGACGAACACCTGGCTCGCCATCGCGAGCAGCAGGGCCTTCACCCGGTCGTAGATCAGGACTGGATCTCCCGGAGTCCAAGTCGCAAGCGTGTCGGCGACGAGTGGTCGGGTCATGTCGAGATAGCCGATGAGTCGCGCGCGAGTGAAGGCTTGCTGCATGATCCGTCGATGAAGAAGGTGTTCGCCGAAGTCCAGCAGCATGAGGCCGCGGTGGAAGAAGGGGCCGATGACAGGCTTCCAACCGGCCTCGCTCGAGAAGACCTTGTCTCTGTCGAGCCAGACTTCATGCAGCGCTTCAGGGCTGACCACCGAGACGACGCGGAACCCGATGGCGCCGGTCCAGAACACCGGTCCGAATCGGCGATACCGATTGCGTCCGAACTCGAGTGGTTCGGCGATGCTCTCCAGTGCGTGTCCCAGGCCCGGGACACCGTAACTGCCCATCACGGGCTTCAGGCCACTGCCGGCGGGAGGCGTTGCGAGGGGTTGCGCTGCAGCTGGATACAACGCGGTCACTCGAGCGCCGGTTCGTTGTATGGCGTGTGCGATGGCGGTTCGCGAGAGCAGGTCGGCAGTTTTCATGGGGTCGTTGTCCTGTCGAGGTAGGCCTTGCGTTGGCCTGGATCGAAGGCGCCGGGTTCTCGTCCGCCGACCAGGCTTTTGGCGCCGAGGAGAAGGTTCTCGGGAACTCCCTGCTCGACCAGACCCATCGGGGCCAGCCAGCGTGGCACTGTCACCTCGGGACGACCGTGCCGGGTGCTGGCGACGATGGCCTGTGCGACATCCCCGGGATCCAGAGTTGGCTGGAGCCTCAAGGTGACCCCGGACGTCAGGTCGGTGCGGGTGGCAGCGGGCATCACCGTGGTCAGGGTGACCCCGGTTCCGATCAGCTCGGCGCGAATCGCTCGTGACAGCGCGACGACCCCGAACTTGGAGGCACAATAAGTGGCCATCCCCGGAGTGGACACCTTGCCGGCCATGGACGACACGTTGACGATATGCCCACGACGCCGAGCGATCATGTGAGGCAACACAAGCCGGGTTCCGGTGACCACCGCACCGAGATTGATGGCCAGTTCGCGGTGTAGCGCGTCGAGACTGTTCTCGACAAAGCGCCCCATGATCTGGATCCCGGCATTGTTCACCAACACGTCGATGTCGTCGCCGTCGGCGATGGCCACCAGGAAGTCTCGGAAGCTGGTCGCATCGGTGACATCGAGAAGATTTGCCCGCGCGCCGATCTCATCGGCGGTTGCCGTGGCCGCATCGAGGTCGATGTCGCCGATGGTGACGATCGCGCCGCGTGCCACCATTGCTGCGGCAGTTGCTTTACCGATGCCGCGTGCCCCGCCCGTCACGCCCACCCGGGCACCTTCGAGGTCGATCACAGTGGGCTGTCGATCGGCTCACGCAATGCGAAATGCGCAATGAGGCGAACCTCTCCCGACCGCATGGTGAGTAGCGCTCGGCCGAGGTATATCCCGGGTACCAGTTCGACGATCTCGTCGCGGGTTCGCTTGATGGGGAAGGTTCGAACGCTGGGATTCATGTACTCGGGAACCCCGTAGTCGAGCGCGCGGACCATCACCCGGGGCTCGATGCGGCCCTTCTCGATTGAATGGTTGAAGTCGAAGCCTTCCACCTCGCCGTCGCCCCGCCGCAATCCCCGATATCCGGCAGCGACAATCGGCATCGCCAGCCGAGCGATCGGGGCGAGACGGTTGAAACCGGTGCCGGCGCCCCGATCGAACGTCTTGCCCTGCCAGGTCGGATTGATACGCATCAGCGGGTTGGCCAGGTGTGCCTCAGGGATCCCGAACAGCTTCCCGACGATGAGCCCCTCGAGCTTGCCGTCGGGCCCGTCGGGTGCGGTGCCTTCGCCGAACAGGATGGACAACGCGGGCAAGTCGCCTCGATCGCCGAGTTCCTTGATGTACTGCCACGTCGCGGCCCGGGCGACGGTGGGATGACTCTGCGCCATCCCGTGCAGCTCGGCGAGCATCGCTCTGACCGCCGAGGCCTCTCGCCTTCCCTCGCCGGATGAATCAACCTGCTGCACCGGTGCAGACATTCACGAACCCCCGTATCTGGTACGAATCAGTGCCAAATAGCACTCTGGGACGAAACGGTACCAGATGGGGTGGGCCCGTAAAGGCGTACTTTTGGCGTCCAATGCGAAACTTGCGAGCGTGACCGGTGGCGGCGAGCGTAACTATGCGGGCACGAGCGCAGCGGCTCGTGTCGAGAAGAGGCGTGCGAGCCTGCTGGATGCCGCCCTCACCGAGATGGCGGAAGGTCGCTGGCGTTCGGTGACCGTTGCAAGCGTGTGTACGGATGCGCGACTGAACAAGCGCTACTTCTACGAGAGTTTCGACGATCTCGACCAACTCGCTGACGCGGTGATCGACATGGTCGCGGGCGAAGTGGGCGTTGCGGCGATCGGTGGCTTCATCAAGACTGCTGAGTCTGCGCTGCACGACCAGGCGAGCAGTGTGGTCGCTGCAGTGGTTGACGTACTCGGTGAGGATCGGCGGAAGGCATTGGTTCTGCTGGGTGGCGTATCGACGGCGACCAGTCAGGACGACAAGCGGAGGGCGGCGATCTCGGGGCTGACGACGGTGCTGGTCGACCACGCGCGCAAGATTCATGACGTCGCGCTCGAGCGTGATTCTTTGGCAGCCACCGGCCCGGCGTTTGTCATCGGTGGAACCGCTCAGACAATCCTGTCGTGGGTGAACGGTGACTTGCCCGTCAGCCGTGATCAACTGATCGGCGACATCACTGCCCTGTGGCTCGCTCTAGGTGAAAGCGCCTCTGGCATAGCGCGATCGAGGATCGAACCGGAAGCATGAGCAGCGCCGCGGCGAGTGACCAAGTGATGAGGGACAGGATCAGCATGATCGCGGCGTCGGGCATCCATAGCCGCATCACCCGAAGGTCGGCGCCAAAGAAGCTCGGCAGCAAGCAGAGTCCGCTGACGATCGCGATTGCGGCGACGGCTGTCGTCCAGCGCAGTAAGCGTCGGGCCGGACGCCACCAGGACGTGACGGCCAGCGCGAGACCGAGTGCCCCAACTGCTGAGACCACCCAGGGGAGAGCCGTGAGCAGCGGGTTGCCGTCTGTCGCCGCCGGTGATTGCCCGTTGAGCATCAGCAACACGTTTTCGGCAATTGAGGCGAGTACGGGGGCCTTGGCTTCGCTGTAGGCGTTGGCCAGGACAACCGCGGCCTGGCCGTCCGGGCCGAGCATCACATGGGCGAAATAGCCTGGTGTGGCTCCGGTGTGGTGCACCAACGGTCCGAGATCCGACGGTGTGATCCGCCAGCCGTAACCGTAGTCGTCATCGCCGGCATCAACTCGCGGCGTGTGCAACTGTCGCAACAATTCTGGGTCAAGAACATCGGGGTTGGCCCCAGCGTGGGCACGTGCGTAGCGGGCGAGGTCGTCGAGAGTGGACGCGACGTAGCCGAAAGGTGTTCCTGATTCGTCGAATCCGGGGGAGTACCTGCGAGGCGATCCCCACCAGTAGCGATGGCCGGGCGGTAGATCTGATGCGGCGTCGGAGGTGGTCGCGGTGCCGCGCATGTCCAGCGGTTCGAGCAGATCGGTCCTGAGTACTTCACCGAACGGCTTGCCGTCGAGCTGCTCCACGAGCGCGCCGAGGATCAAGTAGTTGGCGTCGCTGTACTCGTATCGCCCTTGCGTACCGGAGTACTCCAGGTCTTCTGCAGCACGTCGGACGGCGCCGGGAGAATTGTCGAACCGTTCGGCGACCGCGAGACCATCGGCGCCCGAGAACCCGCTGGTGTGGGTGAGGAGTTCCTCGACCGTGGGAGAGGTCGCCACGAGCCAAGGGAGGTGATCCCCGACAGGGTCGGTCAACGCCAGGACGCCCCTGTCGACGTGCTGCATGACCGCCGCGGCGGTCATCGATTTTGCCAGTGAACCGATCAAGAATGAGGTGTTCCGGGTGATTGGAACTCCATTGCCGTCAGCACCAGACGTCCACTCGAAGTCGGCCACCCCGGGTGACAGCACCGTGGTGGCCAGGCCCGGAATTTTCTGGTCCGCCACTACTTCGGCCAGGTAGTCCGCGGCGGCTGTCTTCTCGGCGGCGGTCGCCGTGGTCGGTTCGCTCGTCGCCGGGCCGGCCGCGGTCGAGATCAGTACGGCACCGAGTGTCGCGACTGCGAGGATCGTGCGGACGCATCTGAGCATGCTCGCTCATCCTTTCCAATATGTGCATATTGTTTTGCTGGCTAATATAGCCATATTGTTTCGGAACGCAAGTGGGCTACCATCGATTGATGGCACGAACGGCGAATCACGACAAACGGCGGGCGCAAATTCTCGGTGGGGTGCGCACCGTCGCAACCAGTTCGGGGATCGGACGGGTGACAGTCGCGCGCGCGGCGGAGGCGGCCGGCGTGTCCGTGGGGTTGGTGCAGCACTACTACTCGTCGAAAGAAGAACTTCTCATCGACACCTTCGCTTCAGTCCGTGTTGACGTGCTCACCAGGATCGACGCCGAGATCGCGCGCGCTGAGAAGCGGGGGTCGCGTATCGAGCAGATGCTGGTCGACGGCTTGGGTCAGCTGTTGCCGATCGGTGCGCGTAAGCGGGACGAGGTGTACGTCGCGCACGCGTTCGCCGGGCTGGCTCTTGAAGACCCAACGCTCCGCGGGCATCTGCGAACAGCAAATGAACAATTGCAGCAACGGGTCGCCACGGGTCTGACCAACGGCAAGGAATGCGGTGAGGTCGATCCGAGTCTCGACGTCGATGAGGTGGCCTACGCGCTGGTGGCGTTGACCGACGGGCTTGCCGCGCGGTTACTGGTCCACGCCGGGGCGGCTCAGAAAAAGTGGGCGCTCGACTCTCTACGGGCACGCGCCCGCGAGCTGTGCCCGGGGGAGTGCGCACATCGCCGGGAAAACAGCGGTTGAGGCCCTGCATCCGAGGATGCAGGGCCTCAACGTTGCCGGGCGGCACTAGCGCACGGCGGCCACCTGATTGGGATGCAAGACCTCCCTGGAGGCATGGAGGGTGTCGTGGACAGCAGCCTTGTCGTTGTCGCGCCACACCCGTGCCCGAAGAAGGTAGATGGTGGCGACCAGAGCGACCGCACCGAAGGTCGCAAGTCCGCTTTCGCCGGCGACGTAGGCCAGGTGGTCCGGATTGGATGCGATGACGGCGGTGGCGCCCAGGGTGAATGCGGTGTTGGCGGCGTTGTGGGCCACTGCCACGGTCCACACGG
Source organism: Williamsia limnetica (assembly GCF_003217475.1). GTDB lineage: Bacteria > Actinomycetota > Actinomycetes > Mycobacteriales > Mycobacteriaceae > Williamsia > Williamsia limnetica. Next base: position 8,067 of record NZ_QJSP01000006.1, read on the forward strand.
AGTGTGAGCGGTCCCAGAGGTAGGCGTAGAAGACTCCGGCGAGAGTGATGGTGGCGACCACGGCCGGGGCAACGATCCAGCGGGCACCGTCGGCGTCGTAGGTGGTGGCGATCAGGATCAGCGGCAGGTGGAACAGTCCGTGGATGAACCCTGTGAGCAGTGCGGCCCTGCGCATTCCGGTGAGCTGTTGGATGCGCGGCAACAGGTATCCCCGCCAGCCGATTTCTTCACCGAGGATGAACAGAGTACCGATGCCGAGTTCGATGAGGAGGTCGACAACCCAGCTCGCGGTGCCGAGGGGAGTGGCAGTGATCGAGACGAAGTCGGCGACACCGGTCAGGACCGCGGCGCCGTAGGCGAGCAGTAGCAGGGCGACGGGAACTGTCAGAGCCGGCCTGAGCGCGGACCCGCCGGATTTGTTGAGTCCGAAGCTACGCCACAGTTCTTTGCGGGACCCTCTGGGAATGACGGTGAACGTCATGATCGCAACTGTGAGCGCAGGTATGAAGACACTGAGCACCATGTTGATCTCGGCGTCGGGCAGGGCGGTGGCTACCGCGATGGCCAGCGAGAACGCCACGGCCACAAAGGCGGTGATCTCGCGGATGACTGGGGTGCGAAACATCGGGGGTCTCCTGGGTGGTGGGGTGCGGCCCTGGTGGCCGTGTTCCATCAATCTCCTCCAGGAGGGGTGGGCCCGGCATCTGGCGCCAGGCCCCCGTTTCGTCGGCGCGTCTCTATCTGTAGACAGAGACGCGAGCATCAGGTTCGCGGCACGGCCAGTCCCGATTCGTAGGCGTACATCACCAGTTGCGCGCGATCACGGCTGTCCAGCTTGGTCAGCAGATGGCTGACGTGGGTCTTCACGGTCCCGTATCCCATGTGAAGCGCAGCGGCGATCTCGTTGTTCGACAACCCTTGTGCAACGGCGAGCAGCACCTCACGTTCGCGTTCGGTGAGTCCATTCGCGGCGCTCTCTCGCGGCGTCGTATCCGGCAGTGCAGCGAAGCGTTCGATCATTCGGCGGGTGACGGTGGGGGACAGTAGCGCTTCTCCGGCGGCGATCACCGTGATGGCGTCGAGCAACAACTCAGGCCTGGTGTCTTTGAGAAGAAACCCGCTCGCACCTGCGCGCAGTGCTGCTACAACGAGCTCGTCCTCATCAAAAGTGGTCAGGATCAGCACCTTGGTGCTCGCGCACAACGGATCGGTGACGATTCGCTGCGTGGCCTCGATGCCGTCCATGATGGGCATCCGGACGTCCATCAACACGACGTCCGGGGTGGTGCGCCGGCACAGGTCCCAAGCTTGTTGGCCATTGCTCGCCTCGCCGACGATCTCGATGTCCGGTTCGGAATGCAGGAGCACCGCGAACCCGGAACGGACCAGTGCCTGGTCGTCGACAACTGCCACCGTGGTCATCAGGAGCCGTTCTCTGTGAGGGGAAGTGTTGCGTGGGCGCGGAATCCGCCGTCCGCGGTAGGGCCGGAGGCGAACCTTCCGCCGACGAGGTGGGCGCGTTCGCGGAGCCCGCTCAGGCCGTGTCCGCCGCTGTCCTGACTCGGTGCAGCCGACCGTCCGCCGGGGTCGGTGATCTCGATGTCCAGTTCGTCGGTGCGGTATGTCAGTTGAACATGCGCACGGGGTCCACCGTGTTTGAGCACGTTGGTCAGTGACTCCTGCACGATGCGGTATGCCGCCAGTTCCACTGCGGGGTCCAGTCGTGTTGCGGCGCCTTCGATTTCGAGGTCGATGTTGACTCCGGCTGTTTGCACCACCGCGACCAGCGCCGGTACGTCGTCGATGCCTTGCGGTACCGGGCCGCTGACCGGATCGTCCTCTTGGCGCAGTACTCCGAGCATGGACCGTGTCTGTGCGAGCGCCTCGCGGCTGGTCTCCGCGACGATCTGCAGCGCCCGTTCGGCCGCGTCGACGTCGGTGCGGATCACATGGGCGCCCACTCCCGCCTGGACGGCGATCAACGACATGCTGTGCGCCACCACGTCATGCAACTCCCGGGCGATGCGCAGACGCTCTTCGGCGACTGCGCGGCCCACCTGCTCACGCGCCAGGATGGCATCGTGTTCGGCGGCCAAGAGTTGTTCGCGTTGGCCGGCTCTGCGCGCCCGGATGGCATCTCCGACCGCCCACGCGGTGATCAGGAGTGCCCAGGCCTGTAGGAGGTCCGCGGTGCGCAAGTCTGGGATGTCGATCGCCGAGAGAATGCCGAACAGCGCCATCGTCGCGACCAAAGCGATGGCCGCGTTGCGTCGCCTGCCATGCGCTGCCAATGAATAGAGGCTGAGCAGCAACAAGATCGACAGCAGCCCGATGTAGTGGCCGGTCAGCGTGACGATCAGGCATCCGGCGCCAAACGTGCAGTAGGAAAACGTTGGATATGTCCGTCGCCAATAGAGCGAACCCGTCGCGACTACCGTGCCGATGACCGCAACGGCGTCGGGGCCCCGTAGGCGCGGGTCGATGCCCTCGATGTCGGCGGCGAACAACGCACCGAGCGCGAGGACCGTTGCGACCACGGCGATCGAGATGTCCAGATAGGGCGACAGGCGCCGGCCGGCTGTTGCCCACAGGCCGTCGGGGTGCTTCATCACCGCTCTGCCCGGCTGCTCATTCGCGGATCGTACGCGGTCGGTTGGGCGACCGGCCGGGTTGCGCCGATGTCCGCGTACTGGATGTACGCGAACTAGGGAGTAGCTGCGTACGCCGCTGCGAGATCGATGCGCAGCCAGCCGCCGTCGGGCCCCGACTTGTCGAGCGGGTATCCGGCAGGGATGGCGGTCTGCTCGAGGACGGCCAGACGCTGCTGATCGGTGAGGTTCGGGAACTTGGTCTCCAGCAGGGCGGCGGCCTCGGCCGGGATGCGGTTCTGCTGGTTTGGGTGCACCTGTGGAAGTCCGTAGGTCATCAGCGCTTGGTGCTCCGTCACGGCCGCCTCGGTGGTCAGGTACGGCGTATCGGTGGCGATGAACTCGCCCAGCGGCACGCCTGTGGCCTTCTCGAGCTGCTCACGCAGTTGGGCACCCGCCTCGTCGATCAGCCGGTCGAAGCCGGGATCAGAGAGTCGGGCCGCGGTGAGGTCCATGGCCATCAGTCGGCCGCCCATCACATCGAGCGGGTAGTGGACGCCGAGGACGACACGGCCGAGCCCGATTTCTCCGGCGCGAGCGATGATCTGCGGACCGAGTTCCGGCAACCACGAAGCCAGCAGCGCGCCCTTCCAGTAACCCATATTGGCGTGGCCGGAGGGATACGACCCGTTGCCTTCGAGTTCGGCGTAGAGATGGCCGCCGGGCTCGTCGTAGCGCTTGATGCTGCCCGGAGCCGCGACGAACGGGCGGGGGTTGTTGAAGATCTGCTTCTCGGGCAACGTCGTCCCCGACGGCAGTCCGGCGCGCGCCAGATCACCCTCGGCGAGAGCGGCAACCTTCGGCAGTTTGCCGTCGTTGAGCAGCTTGAGGAAGACGGGGCCCAACTTGTGGCCGAGCGCGACGGACAGCGAGACCAGTCGGTCGTCGTAGTTGATCTCGATTGCGTCCTGTTGCTGCTCCGGGGTCGCGTTGTTGTTGATCTGCACCACAGTGCTCGAGTTCTGCGCCATGACGGCGGGGTTGTTGTCGCGCAATCCGTTGAACCCGTCCAGCACGGGGAGGTAGGTGCCACCCGGCGGGAGATCCGACGGGTAAGGCCCGATCAGCTGCGTCGGGCTGAAACCCTGCGGAGCCGTATCCGCGGTGGCAACCCCGCTGACCGGAAGAACGAGGGCGACGGCCGCCAAGATCGCCAAGACGACGGAGCGGGAACGCGAAAACGACATGACCTGCATATTTCCCGATGCGGTGCGCGGGCACAAGTTTACGAATCGCTGATCAGGGCGCGTACTGGGCGAACCGTCGGTCGGTCACCTCGATGTGGAGCGGTATTCATCTGTCGGCAATCCACCTGGCAGCGGCAAAAGGTCGTCGTTGACTTCGGAGAGACTGCGGATGTGGACAACGTCGGCTGCGCGCCCGGACGCCTGGATGGCTAGTGGTGCCCCCTCTCGGGCTCGAACCGAGGACCTGCGGATTAAAAGTCCGTAGCTCTACCAACTGAGCTAAAGGGGCGTACCCGGGAACCATCGGTTTCAGGGCGTCACGAAGTTTACAGATGGGGTGCCCGGAGGTGAAAACGGGGGAGTCGGAGTGTCTGCGGCGTCAGAGCTGCCGCACGCATTGGCGCTTGCCGCATCGGTTCAAACCGATGCGCCGGGCACCACGCGATGCGCGAGGATGCAGCTGGATTGCCAAGATTTGTACAAAAATGGGGCAGGACCAGCGGATTTGGGATTTGCCGCACCGGTGTCATATTCTGATTCAGCTCCCAACGGAGATTACCGGCCCCCTTCGTCTAGCGGCCTAGGACGCCGCCCTTTCAAGGCGGTAGCGCGGGTTCGAATCCCGTAGGGGGTACGCATGGCCATAGTGACGTATGGCTGAGCACAAAGCATGGCCCTGTGGCGCAGTTGGTTAGCGCGCCGCCCTGTCACGGCGGAGGTCGCGGGTTCGAGTCCCGTCAGGGTCGCTTTACAGTTTCCGGTTCGCCGGAAACCGCAAGACAGAAGTTAGGTGTGGCATTCGGTTCGAGTGCCGTCCGGCCAGGTAGCTCAGTTGGTACGAGCGTCCGCCTGAAAAGCGGAAGGTCGTCGGTTCGATCCCGACTCTGGCCACCATCAGTTCTAGGTCAGAGAGTTTCCTGACGCAATCCGGTCCTCCACGAGGACCGGATTTTCGCGTTTCATGGGGCAACTGTGGGGCAAGAACGAGGGTGCTGCCAACGAGCGGACGCTCAAAAGCCTCTTGTTTCGGGCCGACTCGGTATGAGTTGCGGCGCGCAAGCGGAATGGTTGTGGCGGTGGTCTATCCCGAATGAGTTGGTGCTGGTCAGCTTGGGTGTGAACCGATTGCATCGGATGGTCTAATCGTCGGACGTGACGCGATTGGGGCGAAAGTCGTGAGTGTCCTTCGTCTAGCGGAAGGTCGGCGGTACCGGGCGCCGCGATCAACCAGAACGGACACAGTGACTCGGCTTCGACGGCGACGGCTACGGGGTGTGCAGGCGGCTTTGTTCACAGCAACGCGTCGAGTAGGCGCAGGGGTCGTCCTCGACGCCCGACTCAGCGCCGGCTGCAGTCTCATTAAGTCAGCAAGTCTCCCTCGATCATGTTCCGCATCATCAGTGGTGAGCCAGATCTGAGTCGGCAGGCGGGAGATGGTCGCGAACTTTGTGGGCCAGTACCCTGATGGGTCAACACGGCACGTTATCAGTCGCTTTCCGCGGTGGCGGCGGCATACCAATCGCGGGCAACCTGGTCATCGAGCTTGTCAATGAGGACGGAGAGGTGTCCCCACGGCAATTGTCCAACAGGCTGTTGGACAATTGCCTCTCGTGGCCAGGCGCCGGCGATGGTGCGTATGTCGTGCAGGTTGCTGCGTGAGAACCCCCCATGTGTCGGGAACTCCGTTCGCGGGTCAGTGGCGAGGCGATCGAGTACGCGGCTACCTCACCACCCTTGCGCGCCCTGATGTTCAAGTATCGGCCGGCCGATGACCCAGTACAACGACAGCAGCTGTCTGTTGACAGTACAAGTTGCCTGAATACTATTGGTCGTCGCGCCAAAGGCGAAGCCGACCGAACACCACGAGTCCGGCAGCGGCAATGGCGGTGAGTCCGCCACCGTAGACCGCTATGGCAACGGGTGGAGGCAGGACTGATCCGAGGGCTCCCGCGAGCATCGAACCAAAGGCGCCGCCGAGGACCGTCATGGCGCTCCAAACACTGTTGATTCGGCCGCGAAGGCGGTCCGGTGTACTGCGTTGCAGCAACGTGAACTCAAGGATTGCCCGCACGCCGATGGCAAGACCTGCTGCCATGAGGAATAGGAACGTTGCCCACAACCAGGGGGTCGCGCCGGTGAGAGCAATGAGGCCCAAGCCGGCGGGAGCGACCACGAGGATGAGCAAGCCCTTACGTTCAAATGTAGCGACCCATCCGCTGGTAACCGATCCGATACCCGCTCCGAGAGCGATACCGGAGTAAAGCAGTCCCGCGGCGCGGGGATCGTTGCCGAAGCGGTGATCGACCAGCGCGGGGATCAGGACCGTCATGCCTGCGCCCAGCAGCGCGACGACACCGATGAACAAGACTGACCGGATCACCGGACGGTTCCACGCAAAGTGCAGGCCCTCAATCAGTGACCGCGCCGGATGTATGGACTCGGCGCCTTCGGGCCGAAGGGGCGGCAGACTCGAGAGCAATGGCAGCGTCGCAAACGTACCCAACGCTGCTGCGCTGTAGTTCCACGTGACACCGCCCGCCGCGATGACCAGCCCACCGACCGCCGGAGCAGTCATCATTCCGACTTCTGCGGTCAAGCCATTGATTGCTGCTGCCGCGGAGAACTTGTCCGGAGAAATTAGCCCGGGAGTCGCAGCGAGCAGGGCGGTGAAGCTGATCGCGCCCAGGCCCCCATCGACAGCGCCGAGGACATAGATGGCAAGGACGCTGGGATCGTCGAACATCGCGTTCACCGCTAGCCCGGCAAATGCGAGCCCACAGAGACAGCGACTCCACAGGATCAACGGGCGGCGGTCGTTGCGATCGGCGAGCACACCGCCGAGCAGCGAACCGGCGAATGTGGCCACCCCGGTTGTTGTTGCGACAGCACCCACTTGGGTACTTGATCCGGTGAGCGCATATACCTGCACAGAGACCGCAACCGTGAGCATACCGATACCGAAGACATTGATCGCTCTCGCAATGACGATATTCCGGAATGGGCGGCTCTCTCGCAACGGGCTGGTATCGAGAAGAATTCTGCTGGCCGGCACAAGCTACCTATCGCTGGAAGCCAAACGAAAATGCTACAAATTTCACTAGACGTTAGACGCGCAGGGCGATCGCCCGCCAGCAGTCTTCGCGTCTACGTTCATCTGCCGCGGCGGATCTGATCAGCCAATTTCTCTGCGCAATCTTTGTGGGGCGGCCTCCTTGACTGTAATCTCGCTGCCTGCAGCGGAGTTGAACTATCGTGTTAAGGCCACTTAGCTGCCGGAGGCGCATTTGTTCGTTCGCCTAGTCGTAGCTGCGGATGATGTTGGCCGGGCCCCGGCGTGCTGACCGATCGACGTCCGGACGGTGTAACCAACCTCCGATGGCCCGAACGCCAATGCAAGCTGGCGGTAGCGGGTCGGTGTCATGGCTCGGGGCACGTCTGCGTGTTCGCGACTGCCGTGTATCTCGCTCTGGCCGCAATGGCGAAAGCCCGCGGGGTCTCTGAAGGCTTCCGGAAACGACTCATCCCGGGGGCTGAGTCGAGTTCAGAATTGTAGAAGTTGAGCGGGGTCTCTACTGGCCGGCCTTATTCAAGGTCGATGCCTCGAGGGACGGAACGGTTTCGTCCATGAGGTAGGTTAGCGCGCCTGGAGCGGGGAAAGTTGCGGCGTTGGCCATGGCTGGGTCGCCGAAGATCACCGTCCCGTTTTTGGATGCCGGAAGCTCGGCGAACCTTGGATCTGATTCGAGCTTTGCCTGATCGCTGTCGTTGAACACGTAAGCAAGCAGTACGTCAGCCGAGAGCTGGTCCAGGTTCTCCGGAGACAGGGGTGCGTCGGTGTAGCTTCCCTGGGTTTGACCGGGCGTCAGACCCAGGAGGGCGAGCCAGCCCCCGGACCCGAACTGGTAACCGGCCTCTCGTACGGCGACCGAGTTGAATGTCCTGCCTTCCAGTTGGGCGACGCGCTCCTTGTTCTGTGCGACCTGGGCGTCGAAGTCGGCGAGCACGACGTCGACTGCCTGAGTCTGTTGGGTCAATTCGCCCACGGCCTTCATGTCGACTGTCCACTCGGTGGTGGCACTTCCGTCGTCGGTACTGACGTAGGTCGGTGCGATCGCGGAGACGTCGTCGTACATGTCTTCGGGAATGGTCCAGGTGTGACCGAGGATGAGATCAGGCTCGTAGCTCGCGATCTTCTCCAGGCTGGGCTTGAACTCACTGGTCACCAGTTCGGGGGCCACCTCGCCTTCGTACCTACCCGCGAGCCACGGGTAGTTACTGTCAAAGTCAGCGGCAGGAATGGCACCTGTAGCGAAAGCGACCGGCTGGATATCGATGGACGACAACATATCGACGTAGGAGGGCGACATGACGAGGATGCGTTCTGGCTCTTTGTCGAGCGAGATCTGACCGTAGGCACTGTCGACCGTGACCGGGTAGCTGCCGCTGGATTCGGAGGAGCGAGTGTCATCATCGCCCCCAGAGTCGCTGCCGCAGGCGGTCACGGCCAGGGCCGCGGTCAATGCAATGGCAGCGAGGGTTGCTGCTCGTCTCATGCGTGAGTACGTGTTCATTCGGGTGGTGCCTTTCTTTGCGCAGAGTTCAAAGGGTCAGGACGTGGACGGTGGTGTCCCATCCGATGGTTTGGTTGCCTGCTGGTCGTAGGCCAGCGGCTGTGAACACCGCATGCAGGGCGTCGGGGGTACGGATTCCACTGCCGTGGAGGCTGTAGGCGAGGAGATCGGCTTCGGTCTGGTGTTCGTCGTGCTCGTCGTGGAGAAGGTGCTCGATGACGAGGATCCGTCCGCCTGGGGCCAGGCCGGTGGTGGCCTGGCGTAGGGCGTGGGCGGCGTCGGCGTCGCCGTGGGCACCGAGTTGGTCGACGAGCAGGATCGCGTCGGCAGCGGCTGTGGTTTCGAACAGCGACTGCTCTGTCAGCGCGACTCGCACGCGATCGTCATGGTTGCCGATCGTGGCCGCGAGGTCATCGCGGACCCGAATGAGATGGGAGGGGAGCCCAGCGATGGTGATGAGAAGATGCGGGTGGGCGCCCAGTATCGCGGCAGCGAAGACCGCGGGGGCGTCGGCGCGGATGAGCAGGTGGTCGATCCCGGCCACGGCGTCGGAGCGAGCCAGCGGCTCGGCGATGTAGCCGGCGAACTCGGCGTTGTGGTCGTGATGTTTGGTGGCGTACCAGTCCTCGGACAGGAGCTGCTTATACGACGTGCCGGTGGCCTGCGTATAGCCCTCGGTTCCGGTGCGGATCGCTTCAGTGAGGCCGTGATAGGCCACTTCACGTCGGGCATGGTAACCGTCCTCGTGGAGGACCTCGACAACAAAGTCATCGGTCAGATACTCACCGATCTCGCTGAGTCGGTAGTGGCCCGGTTTGGCCTTATCGAGGAGGTTGATAGCGGTGAGGTAACGCAGAAGCTTGCCCACCCCGACCGGATCCCCGCCGCACGCGGCAGCCAGCGCCTCAGCGCTGGTGATGCCACGGGAGATCAGATCGGGAATGCCGAGGGTCACGGCGGTCCGCATCGCGAACGGTGGCAACAGTTCGCCCAGTTCGTGGAGCGTTTCGAACGCTTCCTCATTGCGTTCGGGATCGGGAACAGCGGGATCGTCATCGAGGGTGATGACCTCGCCGTGGCGCCAGTACCCCGTGAACTGAACGTCGTGTTTGTCCATCCCGCGCTCGTCCACTAGATGTCGCCGAATCGTCTTGACGGTGGACGACTCCCCAGCAATCCATGCGAACGTCGACCCGTCCCACCAGTGCGCCGATTGCACGGCGTCGATCAGCAGCGTGCTCGTTCCCGCGCGTATTCCGTCACGGATCAGCCACGTCACGGAAACTCCATCCAGTTCGCGTAACTGCAGCTGATGATCGGCGTGGGCAACCTCGACGAACACTTGCCCCTTCGCATCAGCAGGCAATTGTTCTAACAACCGGGAAATCGCGGGTAGAGCGGTGTCATCCCCGGCGACCAGCAACCAATCGGCGTCAGGCAGGGCATGGCTTGCTACCGGACCCGCGATATGGATCCGGTCACCGGGCTGGGCCCGGTATGCCCACGATGTCGCGGTCCCGGTTCCGTGCCTGACGAAATCCACATCAAGCTCACCGGCCTCGGGATCGAAACGGCGCACGGTGTAGACCTTTGACAACACACGGGGGTCTTTTGGCCACTGCAGATGTCCCTCGCGCTGTGTCGGGAGCACAGGGTCGGTCCTGCCCGGGTAAGGGAAGATCAGCCTGATGTCGTCATCGAACCCATCACTGCGCAACGCCGACTGGGGCAGACTGTTCGCCGAGGTGAACGCGCCCAACTGATCACCGGAAAGCGTCACCCGACGTAGACCCGGCGTCACATCCGAGATGCGGGCCACCCAGAGCTCTCGCAGCGCAATGGGGTGCACCGTCACACGGCGCGACGATTTCGGCATATTTGCAGACTCCCTCGAACTTCACACGACCAATCGATGGTCCGGCGAACCTGAACTTCCCCGAAGTAAGGCTCGAAGTAAGGTTAGGCAACCAGACCTTGTCTGGGGTGCGTAAACTGTCAACTAGTTGATGTTTTATGCGAGGGGGAGGACACACGGTCGTGCTCGATGACTCCGCGGGGTCGCTCGGCGCGAAACCACCGCCGATTCCTCCGTGTCAGATGGCTGAGCGGTGGAGTCGCGGCGAGCACCTGCTGTTCTGGGTATTTGCAGGACATGCAAGTGTGAGGCTCGCGAACGGTGAGGTCTATCCACTCGGTGCTGGTGAGGGACTATGGGTGCCTGCCGACACCGGCCGTTCCTTACGCACTGAAGCCGAGTCCGTAGCAATCCCGATCCTGATCCAACCAGGCAACCTCACATCGCCGCTCGAACACGTCGTTCGCTTCGATGTGCCCGACGGGTGGCGCGACTGGCTGGTCCAGCACTACGTTCACTGGTTCTCGCCGGTCACCCGACGTGGCTACACCCCAGCAGAGATGCTCGAGGTCGTCTCGATCCGAGGACCGAAGCGGCACAAGAGAACCGGGCTTGGTGCACCTCCGAATCCGCCAGCCCGCGTCCTGCTGCCGCGATCACCATCCGCGCGCCTAGTGGCTCGAGCACTGATGCGCAACCCCGCCTTGGACCACACGGTAGAACAGTGGGCCGCACTCGTCTCGTCAAGTCCAAGCACCCTGCGCCGGGACTTCATCAACGACACCGGCCTGACTTTCGCCCGCTGGCGTGCCCGATGCCGACTCTCAAGGGCCGAAGACCTACTTGCAGCCGGCCACGACGACATCGGCTGGGTAGCCCACAACGTCGGCTTCAGCAGCCGCAACGGGTTCACTCGTGCCTTTCGCGCCGAGTATCAACACCCCCCGTCGTCCGTCGCCAAGACCGCTGACGTCCCGACGCCCCTGCGGTCGCCTCGGCCCGCAGCCTTTGGGGATGGCCTTCAAGATTTACTCGGCGACCAGACCACATCCTCGACTGATGCACGCCTCGTCCCCGCGACTGCCTCACCTCCGCTGAAGTTCGAGGACGAGAGTGTGCTGTTGTGGACGTACAAAGGCACGTCATGGGCGCGCATCGGCGATCAGGAGTTCACTCGTTCCCGAGGGGACGCTATCTGGCTCATTGCGGGCCACCCCCATGAAACCCGTTCGGCGGAGAACTGTATTGATGTCCCCATCGGCAGTCTCTTCGCTCCCGACATGCCAATACGTGCGCCGCTCAGGACCAGCTTCACTCCGTCCTGGGACGCTTACCTGCTGCACTGCTCAGTCGCCAGTTACACCATGCTGCGACCCGACAGTTACGACCCGCTGCATGTCCTCAAACTGTTCGATGAACAGCTCACGGCGCAAAGAGCTACGGTCGTGCCCATGCCGGACGACCCGGTCGCCCGAACGGCCGCGACAGCATTCTTACGAAACCTGCGTACCTCAGAGTGGCCGACGTCGACCACGCAGAAAACGACGCTCGACGGCGTCTTCCGCCGCGAGACGGGAATGACGCTGGCTGCCTGGCAGCGCGCCGCGCGAATGCGGATCGCCTGCTCCCTTCTTGCCGAGGGAGTCAAACCCGGAAGCGTGGCTAGCAGGATCGGCTACACCAATCTCAGCGCCTTCAGCCACGCATTCACTCGCTTTTACGGGGTCTCTCCGCGCAAATTCCAGCGAGGCGCAATCTCAAGTAGCTAAGCAGCCCTCCGGGTCGCGGCTGGAACGCGAGCGGACTTGCGCGCATGTCATCCACCAACGTGAAGGATCACGGCGAGGTGGTGTCTACCACCGAATTGCCTAACTGTTGTGGGGCAAAATCTTTGCTCTCTTTGCATCCGCGTCGGGGATGTCGGGCGGAGTAGCCAACTGACGCGCCGCGACTGGCCCGCCCGAGGTCGTTCTGTCTGATCAGTTGGACGCAGTGCTACCGGGCGGTGGTTATGGCCAGTAGTGGCGGGATTGGAAGTATTGGGTGGCTTCGGGTTCGGTGGTGTACTCGAGGAGGTTGCCGAGTTTGGTGGCGAGGACGTCGCGGACTTGCGCGGGGGTGGCGAAGAAGAACTCTCGTCGTGGGTTGGCGTGGTTGAGTCGCAGTTTTGTGAACTGTTGATGCAGTTGGTTTTCGAGTGTGACGGCGTCGTCGGAGAAGTAGATGGCGTGGACGTCGAAGGGAAAGGGGACTGATGCGCTGCTGAGTTCTCGGATGCGGTCGAGTGGCTCGAGTCGGCGGGTGAGTCCGATCTTGACGACATTGGGGCCGAAGGCTCCGATGTTGGAGATGACGTAGACGTAGCCGGCCCGGATGTTTGCGGCGCGGTAGTCGTTGTCGGCGATGGCTTGGTCGAGGCGTTCGAGCTCCTGCTGTGCTTCGTCGCGTTCGGCGGTGCTGGTGACGCGGTCGAGGAGATTCCGGTAGTGCTCGCGTTCTTTGTCGAGGAGCCGTCGTTGGTTGGCGAGTTCTTGTTCGGCTTTGCGTTCGTCTTTGAGGCGTTCGCGTTCTTCGCGGGCGGCTTCGCGTTCGTCCTGGACTTTCATGAGGTAATCGGCGGTGAGTTCGAGTTCCTGGGTGCGGAGCCCGTGGTAGGCGGCGGCGATGCGCATTTGCATGATGGCGCCGTGCTTTTCGATGTCAGCGGCTGCTTTGTTGAGCCGGCGGGTCGCGGTGACGAGGTTGCCGGCGCGAATGGTGCGGACGCAGTTCTCGGCCTCGGCGTTGTAGGCGCGGAGCATCAGTTTGGCGAGGTCCCCGGTGAGCCGTCGACCTTGGGCGAGAGAGTTGTTGAAGCTGAACTGCTTTGACACTTCTATGGCGTCGCCGCGGGAGATGGCGTCTCGGATCTGCGAACGCAGCGCGGCGAGACTGAGTTTGTACGCCTCGGCGTTCTCGAGGGGATGGTGATACTCGTACAGTCCGACTTCCTGCAGAACGAGCGCGTCGTCTACTTTGATGACTCGTTCGTCGACGTCGGCTGTGGCAGGGGCAGAGACCCGCGGAGGCACGTGCTTGAGCTGCGTGGTCAATTCGGTGACCTTGTCCTGCAGGTTCGCCGCTTCACGCTCTTTTTCGACGAGAGTGCGGCGCAATGCGGTGATGACATCTTGGGGGTTGCTCATCCGCGGACACCTTGTCCGGAAAGGGGGATCAGGCCGTACGGGTTCTTGGACACGGCTGCGGCCAGGTGCTTGAGAGTTTCGATGGGTTCGACTCGGGATAAGTCGATGGCCAGGAAGCTTTGACGGCCGATGGCGAGTTGCGCGAGCGGTATTCGCCGGTCGTGGCCAGTTGCTGGGTCGACGGTGTCGACGGCGACGGTCAGGGAAATGGCGTCGATGATGCCTTCTCTGTCGGCTTCGAACACTTCGTGCGGGGTGCGTAACGAAGTCTGATGGATGGCGTTGTTGTATCGGCGCTTGAGCTCGGCGGCAGACAGCCGCGTTGTGGTGAACTCGTCCTTGGCCTTGACGTAGCGGACGGCTTTCACCGCGGGGAACTGATCTGGGGTTGGTACGAGGACGGTCACCGCGAGTTCGCGGTCAGCAGTGATGAACTCGTAGTCGTAGTCGACCTGGAACTGTTCGGGGTAGGTGGAGTTGGCGAGCACGATGCCGACGTATTGCTCGAGCGCGCGCCCGTCGCCGTTTCGTAGACCGGCGATGAGCTGGTCGAGCTCGGAGTTGGCTCGTTGGATTTCCTCGCGCCGAGATTGATTCGCAGCGTCGTGGTCTCGCTGGGCTTGTTCGAGTCGGGTAAGGCGGTCGAATTCGGTCGCGAGCCAAGTCTGGCGGGTGGCGCCGTTGCGGATGAAGAGATTGTTGAGTTGGCCGTGCCAGTAGGTCATGTTGCTGGCGTACTGTGCGTGTGCGGCGGCGAGTTGTGCTTCGTATTTGCGTTGACCACCCAATTTTGCGCTGAGACCGGTTGGCTGTTCGGGCGGATAGAAATGCGGTCGAGGCGGAATATCGATGTAGGTGGGGACCGGCGTCTCCGCCGTCAGGGTGCCGGCGTCGAGTGGTGTGGGTTCAAAGACTTGCCGGAGTCGTGTCAGGTCGACCCAGTCGTCAACCTCTAGCGTTGCTGCGAGTAGTTCCTCGATTTCTTGCTGTTGGGCGACTGCTTCGGCGGTCTTCTCTACGGCTTCGGCTTCGCATTCGGCAACGTACGCGGCCGCCATCTGCTTGTTGAGGCGAGCCTGTTCAGCAGTAGTAGATCTTCGCGCTGCGTCGGATGCTCTGCGATGGGCACTTGCTGCGCGCTGCCGAGCTAGTGCCGCCTGGTTGTACTGACGGACCGCGAGCCGCTGCTGCTGAGCCTGGCGCTTCGCGGCCAACTGCTGCTGATGCTGAAGTTCGGCGAAGAAACCGCGACGACGGGCCATTGATTCTGAATACACCACGCGGCATCGAACTGCACGGAGCATCGTCGAATAGTTGCATTGAATTGCGCGTAACCAGATTCGCTGAGTTCAGCACGCAGTCAGAATCTCATCTGTTCGAACTCTATCGTAGTTTCTGGAAACCCTGTAGGAACGCCGCGAAGCGTTACCGCGGGCGTGCGGACTACGTTGAACTGGCAGGCTCGGATCACCTGATGATTGGTGGTCCCTTCATGCCAGCGGTCCTGGCAGAGTTCGACAGGTGGGTCGACATGAAGGGCATCAACAGCCAGTCGGTTGATGCCTGAGTCGATGAGCGAGACTGTGGAACCGCCGATCTGCTGCGCAGTTCGGTGCACGTACGCGGTTATGCGCGCCGATTCCTGTTCAGGACTAGCTGATCTCGCCTTCCCGGTCAACGAATCGACCGGATCCGTGCCCGGGCCCCTCGGTGGCGAGGCCGACGATCGCGTCGGTACCTTCGGTGATGGTCTGGTGACCGGAGTGCCCATTGAAATCGGTTGCGGTGTAACCGGGATCCGCAGCGTTGATGCGGATGCCCACCAGAGCTTTTGCGTACTGCGTCGTCAGCATGGTCAGCGCCGCCTTTGAGGCTGTGTATATCGGGGCGACGACGTGCGATTCGGGACGAGTCGGATCGTGCGTCGCGGCAAGCGATCCCATTCCACTGCTGACGTTGATGACGACGGGATCCTCGGACCGCTTGAGGAGGGGAAGAAAGGCCGTGGTGGTCCGGACCACACCGGCGACGTTCACATCGAGAACACCCAGTACGTCGGCCCCGGTCAAGTCGCTTGGGTCGCCCATCGGCCCCGCGACGCCGGCGTTGTTGATGAGGACGTCGATCGACCCTTCGTGTTGCGCGACATTGTCTGCAGCCTCGGCCACCGATTGGTCATTGGTGACATCTATCTGGACGAATCGAGCTCCGAGCGCATCGGCAGCCGCAGAACCTGCACTGCTGTCGCGGGCTCCGATCAGAACGGTCTGACCCTGTTCGATGAGGCGTCGAGCGGTCTCGTGTCCCAGGCCCTTGTTGGCTCCGGTGATAAAGGTGATTGTCATGCATTCAGCATGTGCTGGACAGCGACCGCTCACCAGAGATGGTTCGACGGTAGGAACAGGAGTACCACCTTCGAACTCTGCCGGCGGGGCACAATCGAGGAGTGAACACTCATCCGACCGATCTCGGCGGAAACCTGCGCGCCTGGCGTGACCGGATGTCACCGTCCGCCGCCGGGCTGCCGGAGCGGCATGCCCGCCGTGCCAAAGGGCTGCGACGGGAGGAGCTCGCCGACCTTGCCGGTGTGTCCGTCGACTACGTTGTGCGGCTCGAGCAGGGCCGGGCGACGACACCGTCGACGCAAGTGATCGCATCGCTTGGTCGGGCACTGCAACTGACAGATGCGGAGCGAGATCATTTGTACAGATTGGCCGGTCACGTCCCTCCCGGTTCCGACGAGATCTCCGATCACATCCCGCCCGGCGTCCACCGCGTCCTGAACCGGCTCGGTGACACTGCGGTCGCGGTCTTTGCTGCGGACTGGCAGCTGATCTGGTGGAACCGAGGCTGGGCGGCTCTCGTAGGTGATCCGTCATCAACTCCACCGGCGCTCCGCAACTTCGCCCGCGACACCTTCGTCGCCGATGACAACCCGACGCTGGCGCGCTGGCCCGTGACAACCCTCGCTGGTGATACTGCCGAAGAAGCCATCGTGTCGGACCTGCGCCGAGCCACCGGGCGTTTCCCGAACAACAGCCGCTTGATCAAGCTGATCGACTCCCTCACTGCCGGTAGCGCGCGTTTCGCCGAACTGTGGGCCTCCGGCAAGGTCGGAGCGCATCGGGAGTCGCACAAGATCATCGAGCATCCCCACGTTGGGCCGATCACGGTGGACTGCGACGTCCTCACCGATGGTGACGCAGAGCTGAAGATCGTGATCTTGACCGCTGCAGCGGATACCGAAGACGAAACCAAGCTTCGGCTGGCGCTCCTGTCCGGTGTGTCCGAGGCCGCCCACCGCTGATTTGACACGACGCGAGGCAGGTGGCTGGTCGAGGTTCCATGCCGTCAGTGATGACGAATGATTCTGCGTGACAGTTACTCACGACAAGGGCAGGTTTGGTGTGAGTTTCTGATCGGCGGGCGTGACGTCGTCGATGCGTGATCGAGGAGATTGCTGGCGTCGCCATTGGCTGGGGCTTATGCCGAACGTTCTGCGGAATCGGTGTGCGAAGTGGGTGGGTTGGGTGAAGCCGTGCTGGTGGGCGATGGCGGCAATGCTCAGGTTGGGTTGCGTGAGTAATGTGCTGCGGGCTTGTTGGAGGCGGCGGTCGATGATGTAACCGGCCAACGGTCCGTTGATGTCGGGCCACATTTTGTAGAGCTGCCGAAGTGAGATGTTGTGCGCAGCGGCGATCGAGTCGGCGGAGAGTTCAGCGTCGTAGAGGTGATCGTCGATATAACGGGAAATCGTCTGCACGAGAGCGTCCGTAGGGCCGGTGGTAGGGGAGCTGTCGGCCGCGCTGAGTAGAAGCGAGCGCACGAGCGACATGGTGGAGGCAGCCAGGTCGGGCAGGACGTTTCCCCCGGTGGTGGCGATGACGCCGAGTTGCTGGAGATGGTTGAGCATCAGTGCGTAAAGGGGTAGATCCGCACTGAGCTTGTGCATTCCGCGGTGAACGGTTTCGGGGGATAGCGTCAACCTCGGGTAGGAGGTGTGAAGGATGGTCGCCGACCCGCTGCCGTGGTCCCGGAAGTCAAACGGATCGTACTGGTCGATGATGACCAGTGTCGGACGGTCACGTTGTTGGGGCACTGTGGTGCCGGCCTGGGTCAATGTCCAATGACCCGGGGCGAGCACCGCCATGCTGACAAGTCGCTGTCTGGGATCTGTGTTGCGTTGCCGGAGATTGGAGACGGCGAGGGCCTGGTAGCGCACGTGCATGAGTGTGGATTCGTTGCCGAGGGTCCAGTTGTTCACGGTGCGGCTGCCAAGACCTCGATGGGTGGTGGAGATGGTGAGGTGTGGTGCGACGCCTGCGCATGTCGGTGTGTCAGACATGGGGTGGCGCCTGAGTTGCGGCGAGGTCGCGCCAGGCTCGGGGGCTCAGGCCGTACATGGTGCGGAAGCGCCGGGCGAAGTATGACGGATTGCCGAATCCCCATCGACGGGCAATGACGGCGATGGACAGTGCGCGGGTCTCAGGCCGGGCTAGTTCGTCATGGGTGCCTTGGAGACGGTTGGTGATGATCCATTGTTCGAGACTGAAATCGGCGTCTTCGCACAGCCGAAACAGCTTGCGGGTGGATATGTTGTGAGCGTGGGCGATCGTGTCGGCGGACAGATTCGGGTCGCACAGGTGCTGGCGTATGTATCCGCGGATGCGGGGCAGAAGTACCTCCGCCATCATGTTCCGCGCGTAGTCAGGGTCGTAGGCTGAGGCGATCAGTGTGCGGGCGAGGTCGATGCTCGACTCACCAACCGCGCTGGCTGCGTCTGTGCCGGCGATGGCGTCACCGATGTTCGTCAACTCGTTGATATGGGAACTGAACAGACTGTAGAGCGGACTCGCGGGCAGTCGGGCGGCTGCTTCTTTGACAACTGTGCGCGGCAGGTTCATCTGCTCGAGGGGAAGGTAGAAAGCCTGCGATGCTCCGCGGCCGTCGTAGGAGAACTGGTAGGGCTCATTCATGTCGACGATCATCAGTTGTCCGGTGTCGACCGTTCGTCGGTCGTCGAACTGATCGTGCTTGCCGACGCTATTTTGTTGGCGGGCGATGGTGAGCATCTCCGATGGCCCGACGCGTATTTGCTTGGGTGAGCGTCCCAGTCGCAGGTCTGTGAGATCCGCTTGAAAGATACTTGTCTGTCCGAACTCCCACGCGTGCATGTAATGGTCGGCGCTGTCAGCGTTTCCGAGGTCGACGGTGGTCGGCCAACTCTGACCGTCGAATGCGGATCGTAGAACGGCTTCACGCTCGTGGACGGGTACCTCGGTGGCCTGATAGATGATCGCCATGATGGCTCACCGCCGGTTGCACGATTGCCGGGGTCTGGTCGTGGGTGCACCCGGTTCGGGGGTGGCAACTGTTGGGTCAGTCTTCATCGCGGATCTCCCACCACTGCTGGATGCTCATACCGTATGTGCTTGCGAACGCATGCTCAAGGTGTTGTTGGTCGGCAAAGCCCCACCTCCGGGCGATGCGTGCATCGGGGGGCCTTCTGGATTCCAGCAGTTCTGCACGGACCTCGGTCAGGCGCTCGGCGATAATCCACTGGTCGATGTCGAAGCCATGATCGCAGGTCCGTTTCTTGAGCTCGTGCGTCGTGAATCCGAAGCGGTCGGCGAGAGATCTTTCGGTGAGGCCGGGGTCATGCAGCCGGGCGCGGATGTCGGCCTGGATCCGGGGTATGAGCGCGACACGGGAATCTTGTGCTTGGGGTTGCTCGGTGAGTCCGGCGGTGACGAGCGCGCGGGTGAGGGAGACGGTGGCCTCACCCAGCTCATGGCTCGAGTTGCCGGAGATCTCGTGGTCGCGGTTGATGTCCAGTTCGATGATGTGGCGCCTCACGATGTCGTAGAGCGGGTTCGATTCGAGGTGTCGGGCGACGTGAGCAAAGTCCTCGTGGCTGAAACCGATGAGATCGTAGGGGACGTGGATTGCCCGGGATCGACCTCGAGTGGGCCAGTCGAGAACGTACGGAGAATCGAGGTCCACGATCATCAGGTCGCCGGGGTGGACGAACCGCTGCTGACCGTGCTGTTCGAATTGACCGGTCCCGTACTCGTGGAACGCCAGGGCCAGGACACCTGCGGGGCCTTGGTTGATGTTCCGGCGCGTGCGGGTAAGGCGCGTGGCGGTCATTTCGGCACGAAACATGTTGACTTGGCCGAAGTTCCATGACTCCATGACCGCAGCCATGGCCCGGTGGGTGCCGAACTCGACGGTGGCTGGGGCTGATAGTTCGTCGAAGGTGGTGCGGGCGGCGTCGATCCTGTCGGCGTGCACATAGGTGGAGCTGTCGAAGACGACGGCCATCTCTGACTCCTGCTGAACGCTGGTGTGATTGCGAACAAGATACGTCGCTTTGAAGACCAGGGCGGTGGGTGTGCGCTGTGAGTACAGAACTGTGCACTGTTGATCAGCCGGTTGTAGCCCCCCGCGCGGCGGCAGGGTCGCGGCCGCCGTGCGAGGGGTCACCAGGTTTGGTACATCGCGTCGACTTCGATGTCGCTGTGGCCGCCGGCGGCGAGGAAGGGCCGCATGCTGGGCAGCGATGGGGTAGATGAAGGCGATCAGGTAACGCAGGGGATCGCGGGTACCGGTTCGGCGAAGGTGTATCCGGGAATTGACGTGCTAGTGGTCATTGTCAGTCCTTGGTTGTGAGCCAGACGCGGGTCAGTGGGGCAAAGCAGTCGGCGTGGGTTCCGAGGTGCGTGCGACTGCCCAGTCCAGGGCGTAGTCGGCCACTGCTTCCCAGCCGGGTTCGGCGCATGTCCAGTGCGATCTTCCTGGGAACTCGTAGTAGTCGGTGACCGCGGCTGACTTGCGGTACTTGCGTGCGTTCGACTTGTTGACCGCTGGCGGCATGATGTGGTCGGCGCCGCCGGCGATGAACAACAGCGGAGCGCGTTCGTCGCGTTTGTAGTTCACCCAGGTTTCTTGATGGCCGGGGGTCCAGTTCGCGAACACGCCGTACTTCCACACCCACGATCCGGGTGCTGCGATGGCGTAGCGGTCGTAGGCGGCCTGGGCGCCGGCGTCGTCGAGTGTGTTGGTGAACGCGTAGTGGAACTGTTCGGCTGTGAAGCCAGCGGCTTTGTGGCGGTTGGAAAATCGCTTGAGGATGGGTAGCAGTGATTTTGCTTGAGAGGGA
Source organism: Williamsia limnetica (assembly GCF_003217475.1). Taxonomy (GTDB): domain Bacteria; phylum Actinomycetota; class Actinomycetes; order Mycobacteriales; family Mycobacteriaceae; genus Williamsia; species Williamsia limnetica. Next base: position 28,675 of record NZ_QJSP01000006.1, read on the forward strand.
GGTTGAACTCGAACCCCTTCTGTGGGTGCGGAGTCGATCACCACCGCGGCTGCTCCCAGGCCGCGATCGACGAGCAGTTGGGTGATGACCCCACCGAACGAGTGGCCCATGATGATGGGTGGAGCCGGCAAGTTCTCGATGATGCCGGCGAGATGGTTGACGGTTTCGGGGACGGTGAGTGTGGCGATGACATCGGGGTTGTGCCGCAGTGCTTCCACTTCGATCTCGAAGCCGGGATAGGCCGGCGTGATGACGCGGTACCCCTTGCTTTTGTAGTGGGTGACCCAGTTCTCCCAGCTGCGTGGGGTGACCCAGAGTCCGTGGATGAGGACGATCGTGTCGGGGGCGGTCGTAGGTGTCATGGCGTGGTCTCCGATCCTCGCCGCTCAGGCGGCGGTGTAGGTGTTGAGGAATGTCAGCAGGTCGTTGTTCAGGTCGTCTTTGTGGGTGTCGGTGATGCCATGTGGTGCAGCGGGATACACCTTCAGTTCAGCGTTTGTGATCCGGGCTGCGGAAGCTTTGCCGCCGACTTCGATTGGGACCACCTGGTCGTCATCGCCGTGGATGACCAGGGTGGGGACGTCGAATGTGTCCAGGTCGTCGCGAAAGTCGGTCGCAGAGAACGCGGCGATGCTCTCGTAGGCGTTGCGGGCGCCGGCTTGCATACCTTGGCGCCAGAATGCATCTCGCATCCCTCGTGACGGGTTCTGGCCGGGCCGGTTGTTGCCGAAGAAGGGGCCATCAGCCAAGTCGCGGTAGGTCTGTGATCGGTCGGTCAACGAGCCTTGCCGGATACCGTCGAACACATCCACTGGCACCCCGTTCGGGTTGTCGTCGGTCTGGAGCATGAACGGGGGCACCGCTGAGACCAGCACGATCTGCGCCACTCGGCGGGTGCCGTGGCGGCCGACGTACCGCGACACCTCGCCGCCGCCGGTGGAGAACCCGATCAACGTCACCTCGTGCAGATCCAACTCCTCGATGAGCGCGGCGAGATCGTCTGCGTAGGTGTTCATGTCGTTTCCGTTCCACGATTGGGTGGATCGTCCGTGACCGCGGCGGTCATGAGCGATGGCGCGGTAGCCGTGGGTGGCGAGAAACAGCTGCTGTGCCTCCCAGCTGTCCGAGTTCAGCGGCCACCCGTGGCTGAGGATGACCGGACGACCAGAGCCCCAGTCCTTGTAGTAGATGTCGGTGCCGTCTAGCGTGCAGAACATCGGCATGATGATTTGTTCCTTTGCGAGAGTGTGAGCTGTCGATCAGAGTGACCGGGGTCTTTCTGATGACAGACAACGTACGTGCTCCCGCAACTGCCGATCTGTCTGTGCGTGCACGCTTGTGTGCTCTGCCAGCACGGGCAAGAAACATGGGGAGACAACAGTCGTCGTCCTTGCCCCCTCCCGACGCCGACAGCACAAAACCGTGCACTCACAAGCAGATCGGCGCACTGAGTTCCTCGTAAGGTCCTGGACACCAGACCGAAAGGGCACCTTCCATGCCATCGACACAGGCCGCGTCCTGCACCACGTTGATCCTCCGCGTCGCCGCGGTATTCCTACTCATACTCGCAACGGCCGGCTTCACCGCGATACCAGCAACGGCCTCAGGCAGCAGCAAACCCACCATCGTCTTGGTTCACGGAGCCTTCGCAGATGCGTCAGGATGGCGCGATGTCGCTGCGAACCTGTCGGCACGGGGCTACCCCGTTCATACCTTCGACAACCCGCTGCGCGGTCCGCGTTATGACTCGACCCAACTCGAACGACACTTGGCCATGATCTCAGGACCGATCGTCCTGGTCGGACATTCCTACGGTGGAGCTGTCATCACCAACACCCACGATCCCGACGTCGTCGCCAACGTCTACATCGCTGCCTTCGCCCCCGATCAGGGTGAGTTCGTGCAGGGACTGCTCAACCCACTGACCTTCCCCGGTAGCCGGATCTTGCCGCCGGCATTGCAGCTCAAGCTCGTAGACGATCCCACCGGTATCGGCGGAAAGAACATCGACGGGTACATCGGGCAGCCCTACTTCCATGAGGTGTTCGCCCAGGACGTCAGCAGTGACGTCGCCGCTGATATGTTCGCCCACCAGAAATCCGCCGCACTCGTGGCCAACCTCGAACCCTCCGGAGCGCCCTCATGGCGCACCGTACCCAGCTGGTACCTACTGTCTCAGCAAGACCGCGTGATTCCGCCGGCCTCGCAACGATTCATGTCCTCACGTGCAGCGCCGGGACGGACCACCGAAATAGATGCTTCACACGCGTCCCTCGTATCCCAGCCGTCTGAAGTCATCGACATCGTTATCGGCGCCGCGCAGGAGACCCACCGGTAACAGGCATCGCGTGACATGGGAGATCGGCGGGACCAGAATCCCATCTGACTGTTAGCGCACGAAAATGTTCCTTGAGTGCCGACGTCAGCACGCGTGCGCGATGCACTGGCTACAGTTGGACGACGAGGCGGAGCGCGGTCTCTCTGACGTCGGCGGCGCACTCTGGCCAGGATGGTCGGTCTGGGTCAGGGCCGGTCTCCAGGGCATCGACAAGTACACAGTTTCGACGCTGATTGAAGGTGAGAAGTGGCCGTCGTTTTCAGCACGGACGGCCTCACGCCGGCGGAGAAAGTTGAGGCGACCTGCGCAGCGATGCAAGAGCAGTCGGTCCCGTCGACCGTCGAGCTAGAAGACGCTGCGCGCGTCGAGTCGCGGATGCACGTGTGGCAATTCGGCAACGCAAGAATCTTCCGCTCTGAGATGACGGGCTTCCGACTCATTCGGACCCGGCGTCAAATCGACGCAGGGCCAGGGGACATGCTCGCGATCGCGATGCACGAGGGGTGCATCGGTAAACAAGAGCAGTTCGGGGCGCAAGTGAGAGTGTTGCCCAACGAGTTGATGGTGATGGACCTCAATTCCGCTTACACCTACGAACTCGAGGGCGGCGGCGCATCACAATGCCTGCACGTCCCGGTCGACGCGCTTGGCCTTCGACACGAGATGATCCGCAACGCCGCGTCGCGACTACGAGCAAGTCCAATATATGAGATGGTCGCCATTCATCTATCGGAAATGACAGCTAAAGGCGACGTGCTCAGCACCAGCTCAGCCGCGTCTGTGCTGGGTGAGAGCAGTATCGAACTCACCCGCACCCTCCTGGTCTCGGCGTACGACACCGACTACGCGCGCGATGCGCTCAATGAGCTGCTGATGCCCAGAATCAGGGCTTTCGTCAAACAGCACCTCGCCGACAACACACTCAACGCCGACGTCATCGCCGACGCCCATGACATTTCGCCGCGACAGCTCTACCGACTCTGCGCAAGAGCTGACATAAGCCTCGAGCAATGGATAATCTCCGAACGCTTGGAGCGAGCTCGCGAGGAGTTGTCGCGCAAATGAGATGCGTGATGTGCCGATAGCTGCCATTGCACGACGATGTGGTTTCACCAATAGCTCGTACTTCAGCAAACGCTTCAGGACAATGTACGGCCTGTCGCCCCGGACGTGGCGGCAGATGTCATCGGGCGAACGCGCCCCAAGCTACGTCGAGGGCCAATAGGCGAACTCAGGCGTACTGGTCGCTGTTGGTGTCGTGTCGTGTCAGGTTCAGGTGCGGGAGTTGCTGCACCACCTGGCTACCGCGAAGCAGCGCGTGTCATCCAGAAATCAAGTTCCAGATCGTCTTCGGACGCACACGACCGATAGGGCGAGAGATCGGTGATGCCGTCGGCTGCCAGCACCTCGTCGTCGATGAAGCATTGCCCCGTCACCTCTTTTGCCTGTTTGGTGATGATGGAGTAGGCGGCGTCGCGCATGATGGCGGTGCTGCGGCTACGGGCGATCAGATCTGAGCCCAGGACGTTGCGGACCGCGGCGGTGTCGATGGTGGTTCGTGGCCATAAAGAGTTGGCGGCTATGCCGTCGCCGCGTAGTTCTTGGGACAACCCGATGGTGACCAGGCTCATCGAGAACTTCGAGATCGTGTAGGCAGTTGGGACACCGTCGAACCATTTGGGATCGAGCGTGATCGGCGGCGACAACGTCAGGATGTGAGGATTGGCCGCGTCTCGTAGATGCGGGATCGCCGTCTTCGACAACAGAAATGTGCCGCGTGCGTTGATGTCCTGCATCAGGTCGTACTTCTTCATGCTGATGTGCTCGGTCGGGGTGAGGTCCAGAGCGCTGGCGTTGTTCACCACGACGTCGATACCGCCGAACTGTTGGACGGTCTGAGCGAGGGCGTCGGCGACGGATTCATCGTCCCGGACATCGCCGACGATCGGGAGGGCTTGGCCGCCGGCGTCTTCGATGGCCCTGGCGGCGGTGTAGATCGTCCCGGGCAGTTTGGGGTGAGGGTCTGACGTCTTGGCCAGCAAGGCCACATTCGCACCGTCGCGCGCAGCGCGGACCGCTATTGCTTCGCCGATGCCGCGGCTGCCTCCGGAGATGATCAGAGTTTTACCTGCCAGCGTATGGGCCTCGCTCATGCCTGGCCTCCGTGCGTGAATGTCACCGGCAAGGAACGCACGGCATGAACGAAGTTGCCTGCTACCAGGGACGGTTCGCCCGCCCGGATATCGGGCAGCTGGTGGAGGAGTTCGTCGAAGATCGCACGCAGTTGCGCCTTTGCGACATGTGCACCCAGACAGAAGTGCCGTCCGCCTCCGCCGAAACTGACGTGAGGGTTGGTGTCTCGGCTCAAGTCCAGCTGTTCAGGATGCTCGAAGACGTCGGTGTCCCAGTTGCCCGACGCATAGAACATGACGACCTTGTCGCCGGCGCGGACGGTCTGCCCGCTCAGGTCGAAGTCCTCGACCGCTGTCCGCCGGAACGTCATCACCGGCGAGGCCCAGCGGATGAACTCCTCGACCGCCGAGCCGATCCGGCCTGCGAAGTCTTCCATCAGCCACGCGCGTTGCTCCGGGAAGTCGGTCAGCGCTTTCATGGCATGCGTGGTGGTCTGCCTGGTTGTGTCGTTACCGGCGACGGCCAACAGGACGAAGAACGCGGCCACCTCTTCGTCGGTGAGTCGATCTCCGTCGACCTCGGCGTGCACCAGGTTGCTGATGAGGTCATCGGCCGGGTTGCTCCGACGTTCCGCAGCAAGGGAAAACGCGATCTCGTGGAGGTACATCTGCGATCCGATGAGCAACTCGAGGGGGTTGCGTCCGGCCAGAAAGGTCGGGTCGGCGAGCGAGACCATCGCGTCGGCAGCTTCGGCGACCCCGTGGCGCTCAGATTCGGGTATGCCGACCATATCGGACAGCGTTCGGATCGGTAGCTCTTTGGCACATAGGTCGACGAAGTCGGCGCCGCTACCTGCCGCGACGAGCTCGCCGACGATGTCGCGGGCATTGGCTTTGATGCTGTCTTCGATCCGCTTGACCTGGCGCGGCGTGAACGCCGAGCTGACGAGTTTGCGGATCAGGGTATGACGGGGCGGATCCATCGCCAGAAAAGACTGTGACGCCTCGAGCATCTCTTCGGGCACGTTCTCGAACAGCACTCCCTTGCCGGAGATGAAAATGTCACTGCGCCTGCTGATGTCGACGATGTCGGCATGGCGGGTCACGGCCCAATAGCCTGGATCGTCGGGGTCCTGCAGCAGTGAGTCCTCGACGGGTGGGTGCCAGGTGACGGGCCGGTGGCGCCGGAGCTCGGCGAAGGTGCGTTCGCGGTCGGCCGCGGTGGTCGACCAGAACGCGCGGGACGACAGGTCGAGGTCGTCGTAGGGGCGGGTTGTGACAGATGCTGACGTCATGAAAGTCCTTTCGGCGGGCGGAGATGTGGGTCAGGAGGGGATGAGGACGGGCTTGACCACATCGCCACGGAGAGAGGCCTGTTCGGCTTCGTTGATCTGATCGAGCGGGAATTTCTTGATCAGGCGGTCGAACGGGAAGCGGCCTTGCCGCCAGAGTTCGATGAGCCGGGGGATGAGGATGCCCGGGACCGCGTCCCCCTCGAGTATTCCGGTCACGGTTCGGCCGATCGCCAGATCCATGGGACCGAGAGAAACGTCACCGAGTTGTACCCCGACCAGGCCACACGTCCCGGTCGGACGAAGACAGCTGATGGCGGTGCTGATGACTGCAGGAACGCCGGTGGTGTCGAGACTGTATTGCGCTCCGCCTCCGGTGATCGCGATGAGCGTCTCGAGAATGTCGGTGTCGGTGCCGTCGACGGTATGGGTGGCCCCGAGTTCGGCGGCAAGATCGAGTCGAGAGCGATGGAGATCGACGGCGACGATGGTGGTGGCGCCGGCCACCCGCGCAGCCATGACCGCGCTGAGCCCGACACCGCCGGCCCCGAAGATCACGACACTCGATCCGGCGCGCACGTCGAGTGCGACGAGTATGGCGCCCGCCCCGGTCTGGACGCCGCAGCCGAGAGGGCCGAGCAGTTCGATGGGCAGATCCTTGGAGACCTTGACTGCGTTGACCGCATCCACGATTGAGTGGGTGGCGAACGACGACTGTCCGAACCACCGTGCTGCCACGGGCTTTCCGTCGGTGTCCGTGACCGGTCCTTCAGCGTCGAGGCCGACGCCACTGAGGTTCCGCGGCATGAAGGTCTCGCAGTATGCGGGATGGGAGCTCAGACAGTTCTGGCAGCGACCACAGGAGTCGTACGAGAGAACCACATGGTCGCCGACGTCCAGATCGGCTACACCTGGCCCGATGGATTCGACGACGCCGGATCCCTCGTGGCCGGGAATGATGGGTGGTCCCGCGGTGAGATCAGGGACGCGGGGCAGAGTGTCGGTGTGGCACAGGCCCACGCCGGCTATCCGCACTCGGATCTGGCCGGGGCCGGGCTCGGCGATATCGAGGTCTTCGATCTGGTACTTCAAGTCAAAGCCTCGGAGAACCGCTGCTTGCATCTTCACAAGGACTCCTTTCCTAGCGGGTGACGTCTGATGCTGGCGCCGAATGGGTGTCCAACAGAAAGCGTTTGACGAGCTTGCCGGTCGGTGTCCGGGGCAGGGTGTCGACGAAGTCGAAGCTCTTCGGGATCTTGTAGTGGGCAATGCGGGTGCGCAGGTAGTCAGTCAGTTCATCCGCGAGGGCACTGTCGCCGGCCACATCGGCACTCTGCTGTACCACGGCCTTGATCTGCTCGCCCATGTCGTGATCGGGTATCCCGATCACCGCGACATCGAAGACTTTGGGATGCAACGTCAACGCGTTCTCGATCTCTTGGGGATAGATGTTCACGCCACCGGAGATGATCATGAACGACTTGCGGTCGGTCAGGTAGAGGTAGCCCTCGTCATCGACGTACCCCACGTCGCCGGTCGTACTCCAGGTGGGGTGTGATGGGTGTTGAGCAGCAACGGTTTTGGCGTCATCATTGTGGTACTCGAAGGTGACGGTGTCGCGCTCGAAGAATACGGTGCCGACTTCTCCGGTTGGGATCTCAGCACCGTCGTCGTCGCAGATGTGGATCACGCCGACCGCCGCCTGGCCAACAGACCCGGGATGGGCGAGCCACTGCGAACTGTCGATGAACGTGATGCCGTTGCCCTCGGTTGACGAGTAGTACTCGTACAAAATCGGCCCCCACCAGTCGATCATCGCGTGCTTGACGTCGGCCGGACACGGCGCGGCGGCGTGGACCGCGACCCGCAGTGTGGACACGTCGTACTGCTCACGAATGACGCTGGACAGCTTGAGCAGTCGCACGAACATCGTCGGGACCCACTGGCTGTGGGTGATGGCGTAGTTATCGATGGCGGCGAGGGCGCCCTCTGCGTCGAACCGTTGCATCATCACGACGGTGCCGCCGAGTGCGTGCACGATTCCGCCGAATCGAAGTGGTGCGGCATGGTAAATCGGCGCGGGGGACAGGTAGACAGTGTCGGGGCCGAACCCGTACATGGGGCCGAAAACGGCGGTGTAAATGTCGCCGGGCTCATCGATCTGGGTCTCCGGCAGAGGGGGTTTGATTCCTTTGGGACGGCCGGTGGTCCCTGACGAGTAGAGCATGTCGGCGCCCCGTGGTTGCGATGGTAAAGGTGTCGTCGACGCGGTGGCGAGCGCGTCTTCGTAGGATTCGTATCCGGGCACCTCGCCACCGAAGACCAGCCGCACGGCGACGTCGGTGGTCGACAGGATCGCGGTGGCGGCGTCGCGCAACGCGCCTGAGGCCACGAGAGCCATTGCGCCGCAGTCGTTGACGATGTAGGCGATCTCATCAGTCGACAGATGCCGGTTGACGGCGGTCAAGTACAGCCCCGAACGCATCGCCGCCCAATAGACCTCGAAAATCCGTGGGTTGTTGTCGGTGAGAACGGCGAGGTGATCGCCACGCCGCAGGCCGCTGTCGAACAGGTGGCGCGCGAGACGTCGCGAACGATCCTCGAGATCTAGATAGCTGAGGGTCTCACCGGTCTCGGCGACGACAACGGCTGCTTTGTGCGGCGAGGTCGCGGCGTGTGCGCCTGGGTACATGGACAACTCCTTCAACAAGGGCGATCCGGCGACTTCGAACGCTATGGTGCGGATCACATCTGAAGTCAGACGATATGCTTAGACATCATGCCTAGTCAATGTGTCCGAGCCAAATTGATGAGTCTCAAGTGCGGGACAGGCCGTCTAAGCTGGCTGCCTAGACAACGTGGCAGTGTTTGTCCAGACAGAAGGCCTCTGATCGTCTGATCAGGGCGACAGGCGGGAAGGCAGCTCGTGGCGGAATCCAAGAAACGCATCAGCAGAGATGAGCGTCGGATCATCATCGAACGGCAGCTTCTCGCAGCCGCCGAGCGGTTGATGGCGGACGGTGCGTCGTTCACCGAACTGAGCGTCGAGCGACTTGCCAGAGAGGCGGGCATCTCCCGGGCGACGTTCTACATCTACTTCGAGGACAAAGGGCACCTGCTGCGCCAGCTGACCGGTCAGGCGTTTGCCGACTTCACCGACGCCGCCAACAACTGGTGGACCGTCGTCGACCGGCACGATCCGGCCGACACCGAATCGTCGGTCCGCGGCATCATCGCTGCGTTTCGCGAGCACCAGCACCTGATGAACGCCGTCGGCGAGATGGCCTCGTACACACCCGGTGTTGCGGACACGCTCCGCGCCTTGATGGACAGTGTCATCACCGAGGTCGAGGGCGTGATCGATGCGGGCAAGGCGGCGGGCATAATCCGGTCGGATCTCCCGTCCCATGCCACGGCCACTGCTTTGTCCTGGATGGTCGAGCGCACGTGCTCGCAAGTCATCCCCGCCGGCGATCCGGACTATGACGAGGACCTGGCGCGCGCGATGACCGAGATCGTCTGGTCGACTCTCTATTGCACTCCGCTGACAGGAAGGCCCTCGCAATAGAGATCTCACGACTCATCTCGGGTGGCCTGGCGGTTGTCGGGCAACTGTCGATTGATATCTGACTGTCGTTCCATCGAAGCGGCCGCCATGTGGACGTACAATTCGAGTAGACGGCAGAGCTTTCACTTTGAGTCGTTGGTAGCGAAATAATCCTCCGCACAACGGGTTCCGTCAATGAAAATGACTAAATCAACTAGGAAAAGTAGTGCTGCGTGGCGGGTTGATGTGGTCTGCGTTGATGTCGAGTCGCCCGGTGTGGGGAATGGGGAGGGCTTCGATGTCGGGGTGGGTGAGGATTGTTTCGGCGGTGTCGTGGTCGCAGGCGAGGATGGTCGAGTCGTAGTCGACGTCGGTTGAGATGCACCATGCTCGGTCTGTTGGCCAGGCGAGGTGGGCGCTGATGGTGGTGTCGCCGAGGTAGGCGCCGACTGCGTCGGCGTCGTTCGGTGTGCCGCGGAGCAGGACGTAGCTTCGTCCGGGGTGGGTGAGTTTGGGTCCTTGTGCGAGTCGGGCGATGCGTTGATCGAGTTCGTTGCCGACGTCGAGGGGGCGGGTGAGGTCGTCGTGCATTGCCCAGCCCGTGCCCTCCCAGACGCCGAAGTAGACCTCGGTGGGGGGAGTAGTTTTTGTGGCCAGCACGGCGAACACGGTGCGGGTCAGCGAATGATGAAGTCGGCCAATGACCGGACTCTTGTGAGGCCATCGTTCGGAGTCGCTGTCGCCGGCGATCTGCTGCCACTGCGCCTGAGGGTGCATCGTTCGGTGGGTAACCGTGGCCACGTGCGACCACGAGTAGAGCTGATCAGTTGGGTCGGATGCTGCTGGGTGAAAGATGCGAACGTAATTCAGATATCCCGCAGGGGATATCGCGGCGACCGTTCCCCACTGCCCGGTCAGCTGCGGCCTGATCCATTCACCCAGCTCGACATCGGCTTCTTTCACCCCTGCAGTGTCGCAGCTCTTGCTACGCGGAGCTGGGTGACCGCTGCCTCGTCCACTTTGTCTGCGTGAGGCGAGTTGCACGGATACTGCCTCGCCGCTGGGGGCCTGGCGACGTAGGGCAGCGCGCCGGGAACTGCAGGCAGTGCAGAACCCGAGGTGCGGGGGAGTTTCTTGGCGCGCAGAGAATACGAGCGTCCGCATTTCGCCATCCCCGAGTCAGATGAACGTACTTCGGTCGGCGACGCGTGCCGCGATCACATGCCGAACGTAGGCGGCAATCAAGACGATTGCCAATCCGATCAGCGTGCCCATCGCCGGAAACGTCAGATAGGTCGGATCCAGCTCCCACAGAGGCGGCGCGCCGTGAATCAACGGGTAGCGGTCGAGGTCGTTGCCGTCGATCGGGGGCCGCGGGGTGTCAGTATTGATGATTCCGACCTGGGGCGGGTCATGATGTGCGTAGATTGCTCCGGCCAGACCACAAAGCGCACCGATGACACCGCCCCCCAGTATCGCTGCGGCATCCCGGACTCGCGTATTGCGCTCTCGGGCGACTCGTTCCACGAGAACCCCGACGATCAGCCCGATGGCCAGCCCGGCGGCGGGTAGCAGTGCGAAGGCCGGCCACCACGTCGGCCCGTTCACCCAATCGAGTGACTTGACCACGAACATGTACCCAACTTTGTCGGCTGGTATCGGTGGTGGGGCCGTATCGATGACGATCCGCTGTACGGCGTAACGCCAGCCGAGGGCCGCCAGAGCACCCATCAGGAGACCAAGTGCTGCGTGCTGAAGCCAGAACCGCGCCGCGACCGGCGCCGTCATCTGTGAGATTCCAAGGTCTCGACCCCGGCCTCGAAGCCCCGGGCGTGTAGATCGCTGCAAAGCAGGGTCGGAATCATTGTCGTTGAGTGTAGGGCGCCCACCCAGTTGGCCCGAAAGCCGGTTACCACGAGGACGTGGTGGTTGAGCTGGATAGAGGCCCCTCCAAAGGTCGTTCCATCTATAAGATTCGGCGCGGCAAGCAGGGGGTCAGCGGATGTCTGCGTCTTGTTGGCAGCGGGCTCGATGGCAGAAATCGATGACATATGCGGAGAACTCGAGGGGGGTCATCTGAAGAAATATCCCCGGCGACGTTGAGAAGTAGTCGAGGTGTGCTATTCGTATCCCGGCGGCCCGGACGATGCGGCAGGCCTCGTGGAATCCTGCTCGGTTCCGTCATCGCTTATTCGGTACAAAAGGATCGGCAATTCCAGACAATGCGCGAGGGCATCGAGTATTTTGCTGTTTGAACCGCCCGGTTTCTGCCTTGACGACCCGCAGTCACGAAGGTCGGTGTCATTTGGCTGGATGAGGACGATCGATTCAGAGACCATCGAGCGGCCTGCTCCGCCCTGGGTGAAGGGTCGGCCGGTGTGAAACTGACGGCGCCGCAACTCCGCTCGGGGAACTCGCTGCGCAACTGTGGCGCGCTAGGCGCCGAACCGTCGAATGCGGACTGGTCAACTAAACTTGACAACGTGCGGTGGGGCAAAGAATTGCTCTTGTCCGGGCGTCGCCCCGGAAACAAGATACGATAACCAAGAATTACCTCGTCCAGAAGCGGCGGGTTTGCTGTTGTGCCCGCAACCGGCAGTTTCGACTGGCTCCCGGGGTCGGATTTTCCATATGATGTAACGCTATCTGCTCTTGCGGAGAACTTACAGGTAAGAAATGGGGATTGGTCTGGGTGCGATGTCGTTACCCAACTGATTTGTGTTCGATGTTCAGTGGCCGAGAATGATCTTCTTTCCGGTCGACCAAAATCCGTGGAGGGGGCGGCTGTGGGCGGGAGAGAGGGCCGACGGGCCGGGCATGCGCCGGAGCATTCTGCTCAGGCCGAGAGTGGCGCTGCGGGTTCGGACGTTGTTTTGTGGCGGGATCCGAAACGCTATTTGTGGCCTTTGAGCTTGATGGTGCCTGCTGGGCCATTCATTGCATGGTTGCTTGCCCATAATGTGTCGGGCCTGTTGTGGGGATTCGGTGGGTACCTACTGCTCGTTGTGGTTCCGTTGCTCGATGTGGCATGGGGGCGCGACCCCAGTGGACCGCCAGAAGAAGCGGTGCGGACGTTATCGGCCGATGAGTATTACCGCTGGTGTACGTATCTTTTTGTTCCCGTTCAGTACGCCGGGCTGTTCTTTGGGTTCTGGTGTTTGGCACATGAATCCATGACCCCCGGAGAGCGGGTCGGTTTGTCGATCACGCTGGGAATCAGCGCGGCAATTGGGATCAACGCCGCGCACGAGTTGGGTCACAAACGCGGCACAGGGGAGCAGACGTTGGCGAAGTTGGCGCTGGCACCCTCGTGCTACGGCCATTTCTTCGTCGAACACAATGTCGGCCATCACCTCAAGGTCGCCACTGCGCAAGATCCTGCGAGCGCTCGGCTCGGTGAGTCATTGTGGGCGTTTTATCCCCGAGCGCTGGTCGGGGGAGTCGTTTCTGGCGTGCGGCTGGAGGCCGCTCGCCTCCGCCGCCGGGGGCACCGGTTCTGGCACTGGCGCAACAGTATTGCGCAGTCGTGGGCGGCGAGTGTGCTGATCGTCGTGGTTATCGTGGCCGTGTTCGGCTGGGCCGTGGCCCCGTGGTTTGTGCTGCAGGCGGTGATCGGGATGCTTGTTCTCGAAGCGGTGAACTACATCGAGCATTACGGGCTGCTGCGGGCGCCCGGCGCCGGCGGCCAGCCCGGCAAGGTGTATCCCGAACACAGCTGGAACGGCGACCAAGTGTTCAGCAATGTGGTGCTGCTGAACTTGCAGCGGCATTCTGACCACCACGCCCGACCTCGGCGGCGCTATCAGGTGCTGCGCAGTTGTGAGGAGGCGCCGCAGTTCCCCGCCGGCTACGCGTTGATGGTGTTGCTCGCCGCCGTGCCGCCGCTGTGGCGAGCGGTCATGGACCGCCGGGTGGTCGCGCACTACGGCGGCGATCTGTCCCGTATCAACATTCACCCCGCCAAGGCAGACGTGATGAGCCGGCGCTACCGGTACGACCGTGGTGCCGCGAACAACATCGATGCCCGGTGACCGCCGCACCAGAGGCCGGCCTCGTCGGTGGCAGCAGCAATGACCCCACCAGCGGTGGCGCCATCAGTGCGCACTCCCACGCCGGGCAGGCGGTGAGCGTACGGTTCGCGACCGACGGCGAGATCAGCCGGTGGGACGAGCTGATCTTGCAAAATCCGGACGAGGGAACTGTCTACCGGGGCCGCGCCAACATCGACGCCATGGAGCTGCAGGGTGCAGCCCCGGTATACCTGATCGTCGACGGTTGCGCGGTGACCGCTTTCAAGGTGGGAGTGCCACTGGTTGGTGCGTTGTGGGTGCTCTTTGGACCTCCTGTCCGCGACGTTCGCGAGTTGATCTCGTCTGCTCGCGCGGTCGCAGCCTTCGCGGCACGCCAGGGTGAGATCACTGCTGTGCGGGTCCGCACGCAGCTCAAGGCCAACCCCGACGACGCCGAAATGCTGCGCGCCGAAGGATTGGTGCGGGTACCGACCTGGCTTGATGACAGCACCGTCATCGTGGACCTGACAGGCTCGCAGCAGGATGTGTGGGCTCGCTTCAAGAAGCGGGCACGCAAATCAATTCGGCGGGCCGAGCGCGAAGGCGTTGTCGTTGACCGTGTCGCGGCGACCGACGACAACTGCCGGGTGCTCTATGAGATGCTCGACGCCACCAGCGGCGGCCGGTTCAAGATTCCCGGCCTGGCCAGTACGACCGCAGTGTTTCAGCGATACGAGTCAACCGGCCACGGGCAGCTGTTCCTCGCCCGGCACTGCGGCGAGGTCGTGGTCGGTGCATTCGTGGCGATGCTGGGCACCACCGCCCTTTATCTGGGGGCGGGTTCGGTCCGCAAACTTCCAGGAGACCCCACCCTGTGCGGTCTCGGCGATAGTCGAGCCGCCTACGCCCTGCAATGGGACATCATGGGCTGGGCTCGTGAACATGGCTGCGCGCGCTACGACCTCGACGGGACACCCTCCTCGGCGACCATCGGCGACCCTGCGCATCCACGACACGGCGTCGGTCAGTTCAAGACCGCGTTCAGTGACGAAATCACCGACTACCTCGGCGCCTACCAGATAGCAGTGCATCCGCGGCGGGCCTGGCTGTTGCGTCAACTCGAGATCTGCGCCCAACGCATCGACAGCTCACCACAACTCAACCGCGTCCGGCGTCGCCCGGTACGCCCCAACCCCGACCACGTGTGGCTGCACCGCAAGTTCACCCAGTCTCACCGCCGTGGCTCCTGATCACCTTTGAGCACTGACGCCAGCATGCTCATGGCGCCGGTCAGTCCGGAGGCTCACTCGAACCTGCCTCGTCCGCGTTCACGTCGCCGGTGCCATCGGTGGTCGACGACGCGGGGTCGATTTCGGGTTCGGCTTCCGGTGTGTGGACATGTTTGTCCTCGAGTTCGTCGACAACGTCAGCGGGGTCTTTGTGCGGTTGCGTCCGGCTGTCTTTGTTCTCGGTCATGTCATCTTTCATGAGGTTGCCGCGGCTATGGATCGGCGAGTTTTCGCTGTCTGACGCGTACCCACCTACGCCACTTCGAACCGCGTACCCTTCTTCCGGCGCTCAGCCAGGCGACGTGGCGAAGCGGCGGGCTCTGTTCCTTGTCACTCGTTCACCGGCGCAAGAATCATCATCGTCCCCACCACCAATTCGTCGTCGAGAAGTTCGGTGATGATGGCTTCCTGGTTGGCAGCGTTCTGCCAGCGGGGATCATGGTGATGTCGATCTCTGAGGAGGTCGTCGACTGCGGCAACCCGCCGCTGCCACCAGTCGGGTGGGCTGTCGAAGTCGGTGAGTTCGGCGCGGTCGACAATGCGCATCCCGGCGCCGGACACGAGTCTCTCGAGACCCTGCCGGGTGGGAAAATCGTTGCCTTCAGGTTGGCGTGGCAACTGGTCGACCGTCTTGATGTAGACAAGCAGACCGATCGCGCCGCTGGGTCGGACGATTCGGCGTAGCTCGCGCAGCATCGCGAATTGGTCAGTGCTGGTGCAGAGCACGCCCAGCGACCACGCAGCATCGAACGCGCCGTCGGCAAAGGGGAGGGCTTCGCCGGCGGCAGCGACTGTTGGTCTGTCGAACAATTGCCTGGCTGCCCGGCAGGCACCCAGCATGGGTTCGACCAGCACCACTTCGGCGCCGGATCGATGCGCTGCGAGTTCTGCCGCACCGCCCATCCCGGCGCCGACATCGATCAGCAGCGACCGCTCGGTGAGCCCGAGCCGCTCGGCCAACCACGCCTGTGCCTGCGGACTGCCGCTGCCCCGGCAGGCCGCAGGTACCGCGTACTCCGGCCCCAGATCTTCCACGGCCCGGACTGTCCACAACGGTATGGTGTCGAACTCGTCCTTCATCTCATCCACGTTGTCTACCGACCAATCCGGTTGTGTGCGTGAGACGCTCACGCAGTCGGAGTGCGATCTCGGCTTTGACCCTCGCTGCCGCGACCTCGCCGGCACCCGAGGCCAGCCCGGACAGGTTCACTCCCACGATGCCGGGTATCTCGAGCAGCTGCACTGCCTCGCGCACCGCGGTCTCGATGCCCTCCTCGACGGGATCGGGGGATGCCAGTACCCGTTCGATCTGCCCGTCGTCCAAGTGCAGGCCAGGAAACGCCGCCAGGACACGCGCTGACCGTTCATCGGTGTACACCGCGACCCCGGCGATGATCGGCATCGTGACGCCCAATCTCTGCGCACGGTCAACGAACATCGCCGCGGCACCGACTGTGCTGACGTGGTTCAACACCGCCATCTGTGCCCCGGCCTTTTGCTTCTCGAGCAGTCGCGCGGGCCGGATCCCCATGGGCACTGCTTCAGGTGCTTCAGGAACGCCGACAGCGAGATCGGCTTGCGCGGCCAAAGCGGCCAAGCGGGTCCCGTCGAGGTCGAACACCTGGGTCACGTCCTGCCGGACACCCTGGGCGCGGCCGTCGCCGGTCACGCAGAACACCCCGTCCGCCCCAGCAAGACCCAATCCCATGAGCTCCTGTTCCAAGACCACGCGGTTGCGATCGCGGCAGGTCAGGGTCACCCAGGGGCAACCGCCGGCCCCGCGGATGATCTGAGCCATAACGGTCGGGGGAAAATCGGGACGATTTTGGTGCTCGCCGACGAGGACGGCGTCGCTGCACTCACCGAGAATCGTTGTCACTTCCTCCAGCGTCTTACGATCAAAGGCCGGCACCGACAAGTCCGACAGGACGACTGGTCCAACACGGGATGCGCCGATCAACTGACTCGACGCCGCTGGACTGACACGCGCCTCAGTCCATGAAACCGGCTGTTCCAGCATCGAAAACGGGCATGGGTGCCAACCCATTTCGCATGTCCCATCATCATGGACGCCGCCGCACGGCCCGAACACCATCCGCTTGGGACACCCCTGCGCACGGTCGCCGCGAAACTCGAGAAATGCATCGGACCCGGTCGAACTGGGCGTTGTCATACCAACGCTGATACCCCGGCCGCACCCGTGCCAACCATCGCCGCGCGGGCGGCGAGACTCAGCCGACGAGCCCGGCGTGGTCGAATGCCAGCAGCGCGGCGTTGCCCGTGGTCCACAATTCGTCGACGGCACGACTTGCCGCATCGGCGGTCGTCGGGTTCTGCAGGGCCAGACCATTGCTGAACGTGAGGACGTTGTACCCGACGTCGGCTGCTCGTAACATCGGACCGGTGGCTTTACCTGCACCGACGACTCGGTCGAGACCTTCGCCGAACGCATAGAAGCGGAAGGGGGGACCGAGGTCGACGCCATACACGTCATTGGTTGCATCGACGATCGAATTGCCATGTGCAGCAATGGTGTCAACGATGAAGAAGAAGTCTCGTGCCTGAGTGGTGGCGGTTTGCGCGTCGGCGGTTGCGTAGGCCAGGTCGACCGTGATGTGTGAGTTGTAGCCCGCGAGGGCAACGCGTTCACCGGATACCCGGCAGTCGGCGGCGAGATCGAAGTAGTAGCGCCACTGCGGAGGGGCGGTCCCGCCGGTGAACTCAGCGTGGATAGCGTCAAGGAAGCGGTCCAGCAAGCGCAGACTGATGACCGGAGCCCACCGAGGATCGACGAACACGGCCGGATGATTCTGCAGTGGCATCACAGCATCGCGTTCGATGGCGGCAAGACCCAGCGGAAAGAGCCCTCGGCGATCGCGATGGGCGGTGAGTAGATCGGTGATGGCCCATAGATCGGCCACGTGCTGACGCAGCCGCGCCAACGGTGTGGCAGTTGGCTCGTCGCGATGGCGCGACAGGTCGGCGATCCGATTTTGTTCAGCGGCCGTCAGTGGTTCACTGCCACATGAGGCAGGCGGTGCGGCACCGGCGGATCCCGGAACGGTGCAGACGAGTCCGCTGAACACAAGCAGGATGACGACGATGACACGCACGGGTGGCATGTGACGATGCTACAACTGCGCTGCGCACAGACGTCTACGCATGCGGGCGTCACGTCTCTACCACGATGGTTGGTCATGCCACTGGAGACGAAACGTGCTGTGTCACAAGTTGACGGGATGCTCGTTGTCGACAAGTCGGCGGGCGATCTCGGCCAGGGGGTGTTGGGACAGCAGCCGAAGTAGGTCGAAGGCTTGGATGGGGCCGAGGTTGTATCGTTCCATGATCAAGCACGACGGCGGCGTAGGCGGCGAAGATGTAGCCCAGGTCGCGATCATGTTGGCTGAGCGCTTCGGGGATACGCCGGGCTTGCTGTCAGCGGTGGGTGATGACGACTTACCGGATTCAGGGGGCGTCGAGGAATGCGAGAACTTCGGGGACGAACTCGCGGTGGTGCTGGAATACGCCGCCGTGGCCGGAGTCGGGGTAGATCACGACTTTCGCGTTGGGCAGTCGGTTCGCCAGATCCACCGAGTGTTCGCTGGCGACCATCACATCGTGGTCACCGTTGGCCACCAAAACTGGCTGGGTGATGGCCGAGAGGTCATCAGGTGCTGCTCTGCCGCCGGCGATGATGGCGCGCAACTGCGCCAATCGCGCCTGCAGAGAGATCGCGCGGACCCGGTCAGTGCTCCGCTGCGCGAGGCGGTCGAAATATGCCGCGGCAGCTCGTTTGCCTTCGGGGGTGCGGGGGAAGAAGAGGTAGTTGCGCGGGTCTTGCCGGGTCAAGGCTGCCTTGAGGTAGGCGCCGCCGACGATGGTGGCCATCTTGTCGATACCGCCGCCGCCGCGTGGTCCTGTGCCGGCCAGCACGATTCTGCGCACGAGGTCGGGGGCGTGCAGTGCGACGACCTGGGCCACGCCGCCACCGAGGGAGAAGCCGAACAGGTCGACCTTGTCGAGACCGAGGGCGCCGATGACAGTGATGGCGTCGGCGGCCATGTCGTCGATACTCGTGGGAACTGTGGATCCGGATCCGCCGACTCCGCGGTTGTCGAAGGCGATGACCCGGTGTGTTGCGGCGATCCCGTTGATGACCTCGGGATCCCAGTCGTCCGGGGTTGCGGTGAAGTGGTGCAAGAACACCACCGGCACTCCAACGGAAGGGCCGAGTTCGCGGTACGCGATGCGGACACCGTCGACGTCGAGGTATCGGGTGGGGGTGTCCTTCCATGCGGTCATGCCCGAGCTCCCTCGGAGGTCGACTGCAGGTCGGGGTACAGCGTTTCGATCGGCCCGCTCAGCGCTGCCTTGACCATGGTGGTCAGGTCGTCCCCGAGGACTTCGTATCCGCCGGCTGCGACGGTGTCGTACACCTGCTTCACAAGGTCCTCGGGCTTCAACTTGGGCCCTTCGGCCAAGGCCGCCATCGCGGTGTCGACGTAGCCCATGTGCACCCCGACGACATGAACATCGTGAGGTGCGAGCTCGAGGCGCAGCGAGTTGGTGGCCGACCACAGTGCGGCTTTTGACGCGCTGTACACGCCACCGAAAGCGTTCCAACTGGCCACCGAGTGGATGTCG
Source organism: Williamsia limnetica (assembly GCF_003217475.1). Taxonomy (GTDB): domain Bacteria; phylum Actinomycetota; class Actinomycetes; order Mycobacteriales; family Mycobacteriaceae; genus Williamsia; species Williamsia limnetica. The sequence goes on from NZ_QJSP01000006.1 coordinate 47,927, forward strand.
ATGAGCGCCGCACCGGGTGCGGCGATGAGTGCCGGCGCGAAAGCTTTCGCCAGCAGCACAGGCCCGAAGAGATTGGTCTCCATGCTCGCACGCAGATCGTCCTTTGACAGCTCGAGGTAGCTGGCGGTCGGGGGGATGATTCCGGCGTTGTTGATCAGGACTGTCACATCCGAGGCGATCTGGGCGGCTGCGGTGATCGATGCGCCGTCGGTGACGTCCAGGCGTAACGGAACGATACGATCGTCGTCCCAGGCATGTGGAGATCGCGCCGCTGCATACACCTTTCGCGCACCCAGAGTGAGCGCCTGGTGTACGAACTGATCGCCTAGTCCGCCGTTGGCGCCGGTGATCAGGACTACGGAATTGTCGAGAGTGGGCATGATGTTGTGGCCTTCTGTTTCGAATGTGCGGGAGTGGAGCCCAGGGAGCGAGGGCGTCGTGTCGTGCGGAGCGCTCAGCCCCGGAGGAACTCGAGTGCTGTGGTGACGAATTGCTGGTGTTCTTGGAAGATCCCGCCGTGTCCGGCGTCGGGATAGATGCGCAGGGTGGCGTTGGGGAGGCGGCGGGCGAGGTCGTAGGAATTGCTGGTCGGCACCATCCGATCGTCTTCACCATTGGCGACGAGTACGGGGTGGGTGATCACGCTCAGGTCGGCCGGTTCCGTCAGACCCCACGTGTGGATCGCGCGAAGCTGGGTCCGAAAGGCGCGCACCGAGATCTTCTTGTCGCGGTCGGTGGTCCGTTCACCCAGACGCTTGATGAACTCCCGCGATTGCGCGATGCCGTGGGCAGTGCGGGTGAAGAACAGGTTTTGTTTAGGGTCTTTGCGCCGGAGTACGGCTGTGATCGAATCCGCGCAGGTCACCCGGGTCACCTTGTCGATGCCCTCACCACCGGCAGGCCCGGTACCGGCGAGAATGATCTTGCGGACCAGTGCGGGTCGCTCGATGGCGATGATTTGGGCGATGAATCCGCCCATCGAGAACCCCAACAGGTCGACCATATTCAGACCCATCGCGTCGATGAACGCGATGGCGTCGTGAGCCATGTCCTCGATGGTTGCCGGCGTCGTTCCGCCTGAGCCGCCGACGCCCCTGTTGTCTACGGCGATGACGTGGTGCTCGGCGGCGAGGCCGTCGACGACGCGTGGATCCCAGTTGTCGAGGGTGGCGCCGAGGTGGTTCAGGAACACCACCGGGGTACCTCCGGCCGGGCCGTACGTGCGGTAGACGAAAGCCGTGCCGTCGACCGAGATGGTTTGCGTCGCAACAGTCGACCACGACACGGTCGGCGCCGGGGTTGAAGAGGCAGCGGCGTCGCTGTGAGGAACGTTCGGGTGTGTCATGTGGGTCTCCCAGGTAGGTAAACAGATCTGTGTACTTCTCACCGTAGAGCAGAGACGGACAAATGTAAACAGATCTGTGTACGGGCAACGAATCTACTAGATGGGTGTCGGGTGCGGCCGCAAGGATGGACACGACGAGGTGCGGAACTTTGCACGGTCAGAACGGTTTGAAGTGCGCGTCTACGGGAACACTGACGTCAGCATCTCTGCGACGGCTTGGTCCGCTGAAGCCGTCGGCGTGCGGATGCTGTCGGTGCGCTGCGGCGGCCATTGAGCTGGTCTGGAAGCGGCCGGCATCCCTTTGTCATTCTGTGCACTTGTTGTGTGCCTGGAGTCTGTGGGCATGCATTTGTGGCTATTTGTTGAATGGAGCCAACATGTTTCGTCATACCGATTATCTGCAGTTCGATGCCAAGCCGGAGAAGCCTGATCCGGTGTATGCCCATAAACTTCAGGAGCTCATCGGGGGAGCGTTCGGTGAGATGACGGTGACCATGCAGTACTTGTTCC
>NZ_QJSP01000006.1:49877-330164 GCF_003217475.1 Williamsia limnetica
CCAAGCCGGAGAAGCCTGATCCGGTGTATGCCCATAAACTTCAGGAGCTCATCGGGGGAGCGTTCGGTGAGATGACGGTGACCATGCAGTACTTGTTCCAGGGGTGGAACTGTCGTATGGAGGGCAAGTACAAAGATTTGATCATGGATATCGCGACGGAGGAGATCGGTCACGTCGAGATGTTGGCGACGATGGTGGCGCGGTTGCTCGAGGGTGCTCCGGCGACTGAGTCGAGCAAGGCTGCTGGTGGTGATCCGGTGGTGGCTGCGGTGATGGGTGGTATGGATCCGCAGCAGGCGATTGTTGCTGGTGGTGGGGCTTTGCCGGCGGATAGTAATGGTTATCCGTGGAATGGTCGGTACATCGTGGCCAGTGGCAATTTGTTGGCGGATTTTCGGGCGAATGTGACTGCGGAGTCGCAGGGGCGTTTGCAGACGGCGCGGTTGTACAACATGACTGATGATCCTGGTGTGAAGGCGATGCTCAAGTTCAATTTGGCTCGGGATACTCATCATCAGAATTTGTGGTTGGCGGCGATTGAGGAGTTGCAGGCCGACGGGTTGGAAAGTGTTGTGGCTCCGGATGCGTTGCTTGATGAGGAGCATGCTGAGCATGCGACTGATCTGTGGCATTTGTCTGATGGTGAGTTTTCTTCGACTGGTGGGTGGGCGAACCGGTTGGCGCCGGATGGTGTGCATCAGATGGGGTTCAATGCCGATCCGCAGCCGCTGGGCGACAAGGCGAGTCCGCCGCCGCCGGATCCGAAGTTGTATGCGACGTACGACGGTGCCAAAGGCACTCCGCAGAATGCGCAGTTGGGTACCGAGAAGGGTGTCATGGGCAAGTTGAAAGACGCCATCCCCGACTGAGACGACGCTGTTGAGTCGGCGGCGACAGTTGGGCGCCGCCGGCCCGACGTCCTTGATTCATATCTTTTTCCTTCGCCATGGAAAGGCACGGTCATGGTCACTTCTGATCACCTCACACGCTCACCGCTCCGAGTGGCTGCACTGCTTGTCGCGGCCACCTTCTTGGTGGTTGGCATCTTCGGGTTCATTCCGGGAATCACCACCAATTACGACACCCTCAGTTTCGCGGGACATGACTCTCACGCAGAACTCTTGGGCATTTTCCACGTGTCGATCCTGCATAACCTCGTGCATCTGTTGTTCGGTGCGGTAGGTGTGGTCCTCGCGAGATCGTTTGCCGGGGCTCGGACTTACCTGATCGGCGGCGGCGCGATCTATCTGGTGCTCTGGCTCTACGGACTGATCATCGACAAAGACTCCGGAGCCAATTTCATCCCCGTCAACACCGCCGACGATTGGCTGCACTTCGGGCTGGGCGTAGGAATGATCGCGCTGGGCTTGATCCTGGGACGCCGCCGCCCGGCAACCACCGGCCCAGGCACCACCCGCCCAGCACGGTGAACGTCACATGACCGAGCACCGCACCCCGGCGTCATGGGGTGTGTCGCGTCGCGACGGGTACAGCAGCGGCGTGACAATTTGGAAAGTGAACTGCGATCGGTGCGAACACCGGATCACCGTGGTGGCCGTCGAGAGCCGCCACGACGCCGAACGCATCGCCGCAGCCGACGGCTGGGACGTCTGCTCCAGACACACGCTGTGTCCGGCTTGCGCCAGCTCAGGCGGTTGCTACGTGCCCAGGACGGCCCGAGAGTCGCGCCCCGAGCCGCGCCCGCTGACCCGTCACGCGCCTGAACGAGGGCACCCACAATCTCAAGGAGATCCATAAACAAGAGCTACCTACGTCGATCAGTGCACCGACGTGGTCGGGTGCGCGGGTCTTCGCAATCCACGGCTTCACCGGCGCCGGGAGCCCGGAGCCGGAGAGGGTCGGATCACTTCACCCTGCGGTGGATTGAAGGTCGAACTGCTGTCCTGCGGTGATGGCCGTATCGGTGTGCTTTCGCAGAGAACGGCGAGGCCAGAACTCTGCGGCAGAAGCTACATAGCCACGGTGGCGGAACTCCAAACCAGGGCGGACGAAACTGAGCCAGTAGGGCGAGGATCCGCCTGTAAGAGAACGTGTTTGTGAGGCGGCGCCCAGCTCTGTTTTGAACCAGACGCCTGAACCCGTCCGGCAATGCAGTCGGGTCCTGAGGAGGACGTACCGCCAGCGCTGCGGACTCAAACACCGCCTGATGGGAGTTGGCGAGTGCACACTGTCATGCCCGACAAGGCCGAGTCATGTTGTCTCCGATTGCGTGCGCGTGCAGCGATGAGGCAATGGCATGCCGTAGATGCAGATGGTCATCAAAATCAACGGTGCGAGCGCCGTAACGCTGAATTGGGTCACTGCCTCTGCCGGCGACCACCAGTACATCGTCGGGGCGAGCCAATTCGACGGCGTAGTCGATGGCCGTTCGACGGTCGGGCACCTCCACCACCTGTGCATGGCGGGCCTGGTGTGCACCGAGTAGCACCTGTGATCGGATTGCGGCCGGATCTTCGTCCTCGGGACTTTCATCGGTCACGATGACGATGTCGGCATAGGTCGCTGCGTACTTGCCCAGGGGCCGGCGCTTGTTCGGGTCGCGGCCTCCCGTGGCTCCTGCTACCACGATGAGGCGGCCGGAGGTCAGCGATCTCAGATAGGGCAGCAAGGCCTGCTGGCCGGCTGTGTTGTGCATGTAGTCGACGATGGCGGTGAAGGGTTGTCCCGCGTGTATTGGTTGGCAACGTCCGGCGATGGCTGTCAGCGAGGACATGCCGTCGGCCGTGGTGGCGAGGTCGGCGCCGTCGGCGATCAAAGCCGTCAGGGCCAGTAGTGCGTTGTCCACCTGGAATGCGCCCATCGTGTGCAGACGCACCTCTGCACGGCCCACGGGGCTGTGGACGTCGAACCGTGATCCCGTCTCGTCGCAGATGATGCGGTCTGCATATATGTCTGCGGCGTTATCGTGGGAGCTACAGGTCCAGACCTCGGCGCCGGCGGTCGCAGCGAGGCGCCGCCCGTACTCGTCGGCGATGTTGACCACGGCCAGATCGGTTCGTTCAGCGTCGAACATCGAAGCTTTTGTCGCATAGTAGTTTTCCATCGAGCCGTGGTAGTCGAGATGGTCCGGCGCGAGGTTCGTAAAAGCCATGGCACGGTATCGGATGCCGTCGATGCGTTGTTGGTCAATGGCATGGGAAGAGACTTCCATCGCGCACGCAGTGACTCCCGAGCGGCGAAAGTGCGCGAGCGTCTGGTGCAGCGCCGCTGCCTCGGGAGTGGTGCGGACCGGTACCCACTGGAGTCCGGGTCCGCGGATGCGGGCACCGGAGATCAGACCCGGAGTTTCGCCGGTGGCGGCCAGGCCGGCGTCCACAAAATGCGCGGTGCTGGTCTTGCCATTGGTGCCGGTGACGCCGAATACGCGCGGGGTGCTCGGCGAAGTGCCGTAGAACCAGGCGCACAGGTGGCCCATGATCTGCCGCGGATCGTGCACGACCATGGTCGGCAACACGGACGAGGGGCGGTCGCTGATCACGGCCACGGCGCCTGCGCCCGCCGCCTGCACTTCGAATTCCAAACCATGCCAGTTGTTTCCGCGCATCGCTACATAGATGTCGCCAGGACGCACCGTGCGCGAATCGTCCCGGATGTCCCGGGCGAGGGCCCCGTGGTCTGCGCGGGTTCCGCCCAGCACGGCACTGTTCAAGTACGTTGACACTTCAGCGACGGTCACAGACGGCGCAGGTGTCCGTGAGATGACCGCACGTTCCACGCTCGAGCATTACCCAGTCATCGCTGGAGCAAACTCTTGTTCTCGTATCACGCGCGAGGCGATGACAGATTCGCCTACTTTGCCTACACTCGTTGATGGTTGAGCCCGTGGCCTCTGATGCCCGCTTGTAGCGAGGAGACCTCTGTGCGTTTGTCTTCTGCCGATCACCACACTTTGCCCCTCGCTATGTGCCAGATCCTGCGCACCGGTAACGAATTCGAATCGAGACGGACTGGAGTGATACATGGCTACAACAGTCGGTGACGTGGTACTCGAACGGCTGCGGCAGTGGGACGTCGGTCAAGTCTTCGGCTACCCGGGCGACGGAATCAACGGTTTGCTGGCGTCGTGGGCTGACGCCGATGACAAACCGCAATTCGTACAGTCGCGGCATGAGGAGATGTCAGCATTCGAGGCGGTGGGTTTCGCCAAGTTCTCGGGCTCGATCGGCGTATGCGCAGCCACGAGCGGACCTGGCGGCGTTCACCTGCTCAATGGTCTCTACGACGCCAAACTCGATCACGTGCCGGTGCTGGCACTGGTCGGGCAGACCGAGCGAAGCGCGATGGGTGGGTCGTATCAGCAAGAGATCGACATGCTCTCGCTCTACAAAGACGTCTGCAGCGACTACGTCCAGATGTGCATGGTCCCCGAGCAGATACCCAACCTGATCGACCGTGCCATCCGGATCGCGTTGACGGAGAGGGCCCCGACGGCATTGATCTTTCCGTCCGACGTCTTCGAACTGGAGTATTCGCCGCCCGGGCACACGTTCAAGCACGTGCCGTCGAGTCTCGGCCTCTCGCCATCGGTCGCGCACGCCGACGACGAGGCCGTGCGTCAGGCTGCTGAGCTGCTCAACGCAGGATCCAAAGTTGCGCTCCTGGTCGGGCAGGGAGCACGCGGCTGTGTCGACGAACTCACCGAGGTGGCCGATCTTCTCGGCGCCGGCTGCGCAAAGGCGCTGCTGGGCAGGGACGTGCTGTCCGACGAGTTGCCCTGGGTCACCGGATCCATCGGTCTGCTCGGTACCACCGCGAGCCATCACCTGATGCGGGACTGCGACACGCTGCTCACTGTCGGTTCGAACTTTCCCTACACCCAGTTCCTTCCGGAACTCGACCAGGCCAGGGCGGTGCAGATCGACCTGTCAGGGAAATGGGTGGGGATGCGCTATCCGTATGAGCTGAATATCGTGGGAGACGCGAAAACCACTCTACGCCAGCTTATCCCGTTGTTGGAGCGTAAGAGCGACCGTGGGTGGCGCGACAACATCGAGAAGCGGGTCGAGCGCTGGCGGACCACCGCGCAGCGTCAGGCGATGACGAGCGCCGATCCGATCAATCCGATGAGGATCTTTCACGAGTTCTCGTTGAGGGCGCCGGGTGACTCGATCATCGCCGCGGACTCCGGAAGCGCCGCCAACTGGTACGCACGGCACATCACATTCAAGGACCGAATGCGTGGATCACTGTCTGGGACGTTGGCCACGATGGGGCCGGCCGTCCCATACGTCATCGGCGCCAAGTGGGCGTACCCCGATCGTCCCGGTATCGCGTTCGAGGGCGACGGAGCCATGCAGATGAACGGCATGGCCGAGCTTCTCACGGTCGCTCGCTACTGGAAGCAGTGGACAGACCCACGATTGGTGGTGGCTGTCTTACACAACAACGACCTCAACCAGGTCACCTGGGAACAGCGAGCGATGGAGGGGTCCCCGAAGTTCGCTGCCTCCCAGACCCTTCCGGACGTCGACTTCGCTGCCTTTGCTCGCGGCATCGGCCTACACGGCATCAATGTCGATGACCCGAACCAGGTCGGATCGGCGTGGGACAGTGCCTTGGCCGCTGATCGACCGACCGTACTGGACATCCGCTGTGATCCGAGCGTGCCGCCCATTCCGCCGCACGCAACTCTGGAGCAGGCGAAGTCGTTGAGCGCTGCCCTGATCGACGGAGACGAAGACGCGTGGGACGTGGTGAAGCAAGGTGCGAAACAAAAGATCCAGCAGTACCTTCCGGGCACCAAATGACGAAGAATCTGTGCCTGCAGGACGCATAGGCAGGCGGTTGATCGGGTATTCGCCCGTCATGACGAACGACACTCAGGTCAGACCGCTGGCTCTGGTAACCGGTGCCTCGCAGGGCATCGGGTTCGAATTGGCCACATTGTTCGCTCGCGACGGCTATGACCTCCTCGTCGTCGCCGAAGGGGGCTCGACACTCGACGAAGCGGTGACAACCCTGCGCGCCTGCGGCTCCGCTGTGGCTCCAGTGGTTGCCGATCTACGTACCGAAGACGGGGTGCGTGAGGTGTACGACGCTGTCGCAGCCGATGGCCGCGGCTTGACTGCAGCAGCGATCAACGCCGGCGTCGGACAGGGCGGGTCGTTCGTCGACACCCCGTTGGCGGACACGATGTCGGTCATCGATCTGAATGTCCGCTCGACGGTCCACCTGACCAAGTTGGTTCTCGACGACATGGCGGCGCGTGACGAGGGGAGGATTCTGCTGACCTCGTCGATTGCCGCCACCATGCCTGGTCCGTATCAGGCCGTGTACAACGCGTCGAAATCGTTCGTGCAGTCGTTTGCCGAAGCCCTGCAGGGTGAACTCGCCGACAGCGCAGTGACTCTGACGGCATTGATGCCAGGGCCCACCGCCACCAACTTCTTTCACCGCGCAGGGCTTGACGACACGAAGATGGGGCAGAGCAGCAAGGACGACCCGGCTGCCGTCGCCCGGCAAGGCTACGACGCACTGTTGGCAGGTAAACGAAAGGTCGTCGCCAGTTCGATGACGTCGAAAGTGATGGCCGCGGCCGATGCCGTTCTTCCTGATGCAGCCAAAGCCGCCGCGCACCGGTTCATGGCCAAACCGGGCGGCGGTCGCTAGACCATCGCATAAAGCCGAATCGAAAGGAAGGAAGTCCACATGACAACACCAGAATCAGACGCGCCGATTCCGGATGCCGACACCGCGGATGCGCTCGAGCAGAACATTCCCGTCGCAGCAGACGACGACGACGAAGCGTACCCCCGCGCCACCGATGACGGCCCGGGCGACATCTTTGTCAGCCCGCCACCGAGGTGACCGATCGGTGGCGGGCCGTGCGTGGGTTCACTTTCATCTCTGCCGATGGACTCCGGCGCCCTGGGAGTACGACAGGTGCCCACCCAGCGCACCGCCCACTCCCGCAAACGTAAGACCGGCGAGGGTCCACGCCGACCCACTCGCTCGTGCGCCCCGACGGCGTAGGGACCACGACTTTGCGAGACAGGTGATTCCAAGTGAATTGGCGAGGACGTGGGTAACGGCTACACGCCTCTGGGCGCTGTCGAGTGTGGTGTACTCCACCAACCCTGTAGCTGACGCCGGTGCTGCTGCCAGGATCCCGAACGCCAGAACACGCCGTGCAGCGTCGCGCTGACCCGCGATGTCGAGCATCGGCACGGACATCCAGGCTCCGATAGGAACCGTCACGAGGATGGGGTGCAGCGGATGACCCAGCCAGCGACCGAGCAGCAGCGAGGACACATCGGGTGACAACCTGCGCTCGATCGCGGCGGACAGTTGGCCGGCTGGGCCATCCAGCACCGATAGTCGCTCGGCCATTTTCAGCAGTTTGCCGGGGAGCCGAAGCCGGTCGGCGCCCGAGGCATCGGTGCCCAGAGCATCGGGCGGCGTTGTGGCCTCCGGTGAATCGGGCAGTTGGTCAGGGGTTGTGAGACGGTCCGCGCCGTCAGCTGGGATAGTCATGCTTGAGGGTTCCCACGCGCCTGCGCGTCAATCATGATTGTTCGCTGCGGGCGCCACCGGCCGTTACCGGTGCCGCTCGAGTGCTTGATCGACGGCGGTTTCGATACCTTGATCCCATGGGTCGCCGTGTCCGGGCAGCACCACCTGTGCGTGGGTGTCGACAACCGCAGACAACGACTGCCTGGCCAATGCGACATTCGCAGTCGCCGCACCCGGAACCACTCTGGGCCCGACGCGGCCGGTATACGGGTCGAGAGTGACCAGGGCGTCACCCACGATGACCGCGTCGCGGTCCGGGAAGTGCACCGCGACATGACCGAAGGTGTGCCCCGGCGTGTGGATCAGTGTCGGACCGCCCGGGAGTTCGGACCCGATGCCGACCGGTTCGAGATCGTCGACGCCGCGGACCCATAGGGCACCGGCGGCCGCCATTCGTCCGAGGATCGGCAGCGATGCCGGATGACGTAGGGGGAACAAGATTCGCGACTGTTCGCGCTGGTATCGATAGGGATGGCGCGCGAGTGCACTGTCGGCTTGGTGCACCCAGATCGGTACGTTCCACTCCCGTTGTATTCGCGCGGCCATCCCGACGTGATCGAAGTGCCCGTGGGTCAGGAGAACACCGGCCACGTCTGCGGGTGTCTTGCCCAATTGCGTGAGGGCCTGGTGCAGTTGCGTCCACATTCGCGGCAGACCGGCATCGACAACGAGTAGCCGGTCGTCGACTTCCACGAGATATACGTTGGTGGCAGCTCGTTCGAGGCGGTGGACCCCCGGAGCGACGTCGGTGTTCAGTATCAAGGTTTGTTCCCCGGCGAAGATGCAGGCGACTCGCCGGCGGTGGCGTCATCGTCGCCTTCGGCTTGATCAGGTTGTTGTGTCGTCGAAGTCAGCATGTCCGGGTCTGCGTCGGGATCGTAGTCATCGTCAGATGTGTGGGGGTCGGTCATCTGGATCCTCCTGCGGTGTTGGCCGCCGGGGCTGCCCCGGTGGCGTTGTAGGAATACTGAGTCGACATCAAGTGCTCCATCGCGGTGGTGGACGACGGGAACAGCGCAGCGCCGGGCCTGGTGCGGCCACACCACCACACAATGTCCGGTGACTTGGTCACTTTGGGTCCTCGTTCCAGGACGATTCATGCGTGCCGACGGTGAACGGTTCCCGCCGGACCGATTCTGCTTCTTTGCTCTCATGTTGGGCACCGACGTGTGCTTCGGTGCGCATCCGTTCGACCATGTGCGGGTAGTGCAGTTCAAACGCCGGCCTCTCGGACCGGATTCTCGGTAGTTCGGAGAAGTTGTGTCGTGGGGGTGGGCAACTGGTGGCCCATTCGAGGGAGTTGCCGAAACCCCAGGGATCGTCGACGGTGACCACCTCGCCGAACCGATAGGAACGGAACACGTTCCACAGGAACGGCACCACGGAAAGCCCCAGGATGGCGGCGCCGATGGTGGAGACGATGTTGAGTGCGGTGAAGCCGTCGGAGCCGAGATAGTCGGCGTAGCGACGGGGCATCCCTTCCGCGCCGAGCCAGTGCTGCACCAGGAACGTGGTGTGAAACCCGATGAACGTCAACCAGAAGTGGATCTTCCCGAGGCGTTCGTCGAGCATGCGGCCGGTCATCTTGGGGAACCAGAAGTAGATGCCCGCATAGGTGGCGAAGACAATGGTCCCGAACAAGACGTAGTGGAAGTGGGCGACGACGAAGTAACTGTCGGTGACGTGAAAGTCCAGAGGCGGACTTGCGAGGATGATTCCGGACAGGCCGCCGAACAAGAACGTGACAAGGAATCCGACGGAGAACATCATCGGTGCCTCGAACGTGATGTGGCCCTTCCACATCGTGCCGATCCAGTTGAAGAACTTGACCCCTGTCGGTACGGCGATGAGGAATGTCATGAACGAGAAGAACGGCAACAGGACCGCTCCGGTGGCGTACATGTGGTGCGCCCAGACCGCGACGGACAGAGCGGCGATCGCCAACGTCGCGTACACGAGCCCGGTGTAGCCGAAGATGGGTTTGCGGCTGAAGACGGGGAAGATCTCGGTGACGATCCCGAAAAATGGCAGCGCGATGATGTAGACCTCGGGGTGGCCGAAGAACCAGAACAGGTGCTGCCACAAAATGGCTCCGCCGTTCGCGGGGTTGAAGATCTGGGCGCCGAATCGCCGGTCGACTTCCAATGCCATCAACGCCGCGGTGAGCAGCGGAAACGCGAGCAGGATCAGGACGCTGGTCACGAGCGTGTTCCAGGTGAAGATGGGCATCCGGAACATCGTCATCCCCGGTGCGCGCAGGCACACGACGGTGGTGATGATGTTGACTGCGCCCAGAATGGTGCCCAGTCCGGAAACTGCCAGTCCCAAGGCCCACATGTCGGCGCCGGGGCCGGGAGAGTGCGTGGCGTCGGTGAGGGGAGTGTAAGCGGTCCAGCCGAAGTCGGCTGCGCCCTCTGGGAGAGCGAAACCGCCGAGTGCCACAGTCGATCCGAAGACGAACAGCCAGAAACTCAGTGCGTTGAGCCGGGGGAAGGCAACATCGGGGGCGCCGATCTGCAGGGGTAGGACAACATTCGCAAAGCCGATGACCACGGGGGTGGCGTACATCAGCAGCATGACGGTGCCGTGCATGGTGAACAGTTGGTTGTACTGCTCTGTGGACAGGAACTGCAGCCCGGGTTTGGTCAGCTCTGTGCGCATCAGTAGCGCCATCAGGCCGCCCATGAGGAAGAAGGCGAAGCACGCGACGAGGTACATGTTCCCGATCAACCTGTGATCGGTGGTGGTCAGAATCCTATAGATCGCTGACCCTTTGGGACCGGTACGTGCAGGGTAGGGGCGCACCGCGCGTATCTGATCGACCGGCTTGTCTACGGTAGTCACAATTGAAATCCCCCTTGGACCCGGAGTCTCACGAACACGTCGTATTCGCCGCCGCTGGCGCGCGACGGATCACCCACCGTGGTGAAGGCATCGGCCTTTGGTGCTGCCGATATCTTCGGCGAGCACGCCGCGGCCGCGCTGCGTGTGGACCGACATTGGCTTCAGCGCCCACACCGAGGACGGAAAGTGCCTGCAGGTGATAATGATTCGCCGCTTCGTGACGATAGACGGGATCGCTGGAAACCCCGTGGGATGAATCGGAAGGCAGCTCGCTTTTTGAGCCATACACGCGCTCACGGCTGAGTGCGAGCTGGGCCTACAACCCAGGTGCTTCGAGCTTAAACCAGGTTCGGAGCGTGCACAACAGTGTCGAATCAGTGCAGGAGTAGGTAGCCGATCAGCGCCATGGCAACGACGAGGACCGCGATCGTCTGGACAACGGCAACGATGAACATCAGCAGCGGATGCGGCGGGCGGGTGGTGTCAATGGCGGGCGGCGACGCAGTCTGGCGTCGGACCGTGGCGATGCGCATCAGGTTCTCCGGGATTGGTGGTGAAAGAGCCACAGTGCTCGGGCGGCGGCGGGGTTCTCGTCCCCACCGCTGGCGGCGGGCCAGCGCGATAGGCTTCGCGCGCTGAACGTCTGGGTCTTTTCACCACAGAATGGCCGCGTCATGTCGCATGGCGGGCGGTGGTTGGCGGCCTCGCTTCGACCTGGAATGTGTACGTGGCCTGTGTGCTCAGGGCCAGAGTTCAAACCGGGCTCAGTATGTCATGCGTCCGGGGTCCGCGGGGTGCGCGTAGAGGGGTCCTCGCCTCTGGTCAGTGGCGGGACGTGTTCGATCCGGCCGGCCACACGTGCCAGAAGGCGGCTTGTCGACTGTGCTGCGTCGGCGTATCTGGAATGGGTTCGGCAGTAGCGGTCGAGACGGTCTCTGGATCGGTCGAGGACGGTCAAGGGCGCGGCTGCCAGGACGTTGCCGGGTGGTCGCCGGGCAACGACGGGGTGTGGATGAGTAGGAGCGGTGCGACGCACCGCTTCCCAGGCGAGCCCCAGTCGCACCAGGTCACCGTTGCTCGCCTGTTGTTGTAGCCGTGGCAGTAGCTGATCTTCTTCGTCGCGCACATCCTCGCGTAGCAGTTCGACGATCTTGCCGAAGAGGTCGTGATGCTGCTGCGAGTCGACGTCGAGTTGTTCGAGCTCGGTGAACAGTTCGTTGATTTCCTGGTGTTCGTGCTCGATCTGCAGGGTGAGCTGTTCGCCGTCGGGTACGGCGCGGCGGATGTAAGGCCACAACACGGATTCCTCGGCGAATGCGTGCGGAAAGACCAAGCGACACAACGTGGTCAGCAACTCCTGCCGTTCAGTGCCGTGCGCTGCTTCAACGGATCGGATCAGGCGGTCGAGCTCGATGTGGTCGTGTTTTTGGCGGGTCAGAACGCTGAGCCGGCCGCCGAGCTGAGTGTCGGACTGCTGCGAGAGCGAGACATGCATGAGTACCTCCTCGTACTGAACCGGCCACCAGTACGACTGAGTGCCGACGCATCGAACGCGAGATCGCCACGGCATTTTGTATGGCTTTGAATTCAGTGCCCCCTGACATCGCGCAGTAAACCTTCTTTGCTCGATTCGGTTTGAACTCTCGAGCACGGGGGGATACTGCCGATGTCTGAGCGGGTGCGGGTAACTCCCGGGCCGCGTTCTCGGATGCTGTCGGTGCGCTGCGGCGGCCATTGAGCTGGTCTGGAAGCGGCCGGCGTCCCTTTTGTCATTCTGTGCACTTGTTGTGTGCCTGGAGTCTGTGGGCATGCATTTGTGGCTATGTGTTGAATGGAGCCAACATGTTTCGTCATACCGATTATCTGCAGTTCGATGCGAAGCCGGAGAAGCCTGATCCGGTGTATGCCCATAAACTTCAGGAGCTCATCGGGGGAGCGTTCGGTGAGATGACGGTGACCATGCAGTACTTGTTCCAGGGGTGGAACTGTCGTATGGAGGGCAAGTACAAAGATTTGATCATGGATATCGCGACGGAGGAGATCGGTCACGTCGAGATGTTGGCGACGATGGTGGCGCGGTTGCTCGAGGGTGCTCCGGCGACTGAGTCGAGCAAGGCTGCTGGTGGTGATCCGGTGGTGGCTGCGGTGATGGGTGGTATGGATCCGCAGCAGGCGATTGTTGCTGGTGGTGGGGCTTTGCCGGCGGATAGTAATGGTTATCCGTGGAATGGTCGGTACATCGTGGCCAGTGGCAATTTGTTGGCGGATTTTCGGGCGAATGTGACTGCGGAGTCGCAGGGGCGTTTGCAGACGGCGCGGTTGTACAACATGACTGATGATCCTGGTGTGAAGGCGATGCTCAAGTTCAATTTGGCTCGGGATACTCATCATCAGAATTTGTGGTTGGCGGCGATTGAGGAGTTGCAGGCCGACGGGTTGGAAAGTGTTGTGGCTCCGGATGCGTTGCTTGATGAGGAGCATGCTGAGCATGCGACTGATCTGTGGCATTTGTCTGATGGTGAGTTTTCTTCGACTGGTGGGTGGGCGAACCGGTTGGCGCCGGATGGTGTGCATCAGATGGGGTTCAATGCCGATCCGCAGCCGCTGGGCGACAAGGCGAGTCCGCCGCCGCCGGATCCGAAGTTGTATGCGACGTACGACGGTGCCAAAGGCACTCCGCAGAATGCGCAGTTGGGTACCGAGAAGGGTGTCATGGGCAAGTTGAAAGACGCCATCCCCGACTGATAAGGGCTTTCTGACTGGGGCGGTGCAACGTTCAAGACGGCAAACCTCGCACCGCCCCTGTCCGGTCGGCGTGGGTCTCGGCCACGGCGACCGGACGGGGTCGTCCGACCACCTCCACATGCAACAACCCTCGACCGGCGGGAGCCGAACATGAAATCAATGGTCTACCGAGGTCCCTACAAGATCAGGGTCGAAGACAAACCGATTCCTCCGATCGAGCATCCCAACGACGCGATCATACGGGTGACCCGCGCCGCGATCTGCGGCTCCGATCTGCATCTGTATCACGGGATGATGCCTGATACCCGGGTCGGAATGACGTTCGGTCACGAGTTCATCGGGGTCGTGGAGTCAGTCGGATCGTCGGTACAGAACCTCGCCGTCGGCGACCGGGTGATGGTGCCGTTCAACATCTACTGCGGGTCGTGCTATTTCTGCGTCCGTGGTCTGTACTCGAACTGCCACAACGTCAACCCGAACGCCACCGCAGTGGGCGGCATCTACGGCTATTCGCATACCTGCGGTGGCTATGACGGAGGGCAGGCGGAGTTCGTGCGGGTGCCGTTCGCTGATGTGGGACCCACTGTCATCCCCGATTGGCTCGACGAGGACGACGCCCTCTTGCTCACCGACGCGTTGGCCACCGGCTACTTCGGAGCGCAACTCGGCAGCATCAGCGAAGGAGACACCGTCGCCGTGTTCGGCGCGGGCCCGGTTGGACTGTTCGCCGCCAAGTCCGCGTGGTTCATGGGCGCCGGCAGGGTCATCGTCATCGACCACCTCGAGTACCGCCTGGAGAAGGCCCGTACCTTCGCGCATGCCGAGACCCTCAATTTTGCCGAGTACGACGACATCGTGGTCCAGATGAAGAAGTCCACCGACCATCTCGGAGCCGATGTGGTGATCGAGGCGGTGGGCGCCGAAGCGGACGGAAACTTCCTGCAGCACGTCACGGCGGCCAAGTTCAAACTTCAGGGCGGATCTCCGATCGCTCTTAATTGGGCCATCGACTCGGTACGCAAGGG
Organism: Williamsia limnetica; assembly: GCF_003217475.1. Lineage (GTDB taxonomy): Bacteria > Actinomycetota > Actinomycetes > Mycobacteriales > Mycobacteriaceae > Williamsia > Williamsia limnetica. Next base: position 64,025 of record NZ_QJSP01000006.1, read on the forward strand.
CGGTACGGTGTCGGTCATGGGTGCCTACGGGCCTATGTTCAGTGCGGTCAAGTTCGGCGACGCCATGAACAAGGGCTTGACGTTGCAGATGAACCAGTGCCCGGTCAAACGGCAGTGGCCGCGGTTGTTCGAGCACATCAAAAATGGTCACCTCAAGCCGAGCGACATTATCACCCATCGCATTCCGCTCGAGCACATCGCCGAGGGATACCACATCTTCTCGGCCAAGCTGGACGAGTGCATCAAACCGGTCATCGTCCCCACCACCGCATAGGAGCGCTCATCATGGCGTACACCGCTCATACACCTCGACGCTATTCCAGAGACGAGCTCAAAGCTCGGATACCTGGATGGGGCGCAGACCTCGACCCTGCGGATCGGCCGTCCGTTCCGCAGGAACGGTTCGACCCGGACGCGACGGGCGCGCACTGGGACTTCCCGGATCGGCAGGAGGAGAAGTGGCCGCGGGAACGCTCGATCGAGCACCAATTCCTGACTCCGGTGTTCGGCACCTCGACGCCGCCGAGAGGACTGAGTGGAATGCTGCGCCGGTTCGCCTACCGCTACAGCGAAGCGCGCGCTGCCCACTGGCTGCTGCTGCTCGCAGCGGATCGTGTCAACGCCGTCGAGAGCCACCTCGCCTCACTGATCACGAAGCGTCCGGATAATCCCATCACCGAGACCGGCATCTCAGCCGAGATCGGCCGCGGCGCCTCGGCGCGAAGGGGGACAACAAGAGTGGACAAGACACACAGCTGGATCGATCCGATTCTTGTCAGTGCACCGTGGGTGGCCGGCGCGGTGGCGGTCGCGTATGTTGCGCGGCAAAGCGCCAAACGACTGGTGGCGTAGAGCAGAGACGAGGGACGCCATGAAGCTGGTGGTCGCGGTGATCAGGCCGTACACGCTCGAAGCTGTCAAAGCTGAACTCGACAGTGTCGGCATCTCGGGTATGACGATCACCGAGACCGAAGGCTACGGCCGCCAACGCGGTCACACGGACGTCTTCCCTGGCGCAGAGTACGTAATCGACATGGTGCCGAAAGTACGAGTGGAAGTGCTCGTGAGGAACGGCCAGGTCGATACCGTTCTCTCGATACTTGTCGATACCGCGCGCACCAACCGGGCCGGGGACGGGAAGATCTGGGTGACGCCCGTGACCGACCTCCGTTCGGTACGGACGGGAGAGCAGGAACAAGACGGCGATCCGACCGAGATTCCAGCCAATAGTGCTGCGCACCTGGAGAACCCGACCTAAATCGATTTGTCGCGGGGCTTGGCACATGCGCGACGAAGTGCTAAAAATGTGATGCACAGTGATTGGTCGCCCGCCACCGGAGGCGGGCTGTCGGTGACGTAGGAGGTGGGTTGCTGTGCCTTCCGGTGGTCCTTCCGGCAATTTGCAGTGGCGGGAGCGGACCGATGAACGGTCCCGCAACCCCTATGATGCTCCTGCCGCCTGGTTCACCCACGAGCACGCCCGGTGGCGTCCCACCCATACGAGTGGGGTTGAGGATGTGACCCGGTGGGCGATCGACGACGAAGGCCGCATTTGGCTGACGACGGTGTCGACCCACTCGTGTGCGCAGCACGATGCCGATCCGTCGGTGCGCAGGGTGTACCCGGCGTTGTTGTTGGAGAGTGCTGTTCGGACGGTCCGTGATGTTCTGGGCTCTGATCCTTTTCCGTGGGATCTGAGCGATGTCCTGTCTGAATCCATTCCGCCACAGGACTATCTGCCGATCCTCGGCCGTGGTCGGATGGTCATCAACGGCCGGCTCCATCTGGGCACCACAATCCAGGTCGACAGCTGCCTCTTCGTGGCCACGGTTGTCGATGGCGTATGGGTAGGTGCGCTGCAGCCACGCGGTCGCCAGCACCCGAAATTGACCTTCGGACTGCCGTTACCCGACACACTCACCCGAACCGGTTGATCGCTAGTGATCGACGCTCGACGATCCGCGCTCGACCACCTGTTCTGCGATCTTGACCACCGGGACGTTGGAGTCCTGTGAGAGCTTGCGCATCAGTTCGAATGCCCGTACGGCGTCGACTGCGAATCGCTCCATGATCATGCCTTTGGCTTGTCCGATGACGTCCCGACTGGCCAACGCAGACTCGAAATGCTCGGACTTCCTTATCCCGTGCAGGGCCACCGCTGCGTGGGTGGCCAACATGAGACCCACTTCCACGTCAGCGGGGGAGAAAGCGTGCGCGGTGGAACTGAACAGATTGAGGGCTCCGAGGGCGCCGCTTCCGGTGTAGAGCTGGAACGACAAACTGCTGCGGACGCCCGCTTCGCGCGCCGAGGGACGGAACCGGGGCCACCGCTGGTCAGTGGTCAGATCGTCGCTGTGGATGATCCGCTCGCCGAAGGCTGCGTCTACACACGGTCCTTCACCCAGCTCTTCCTGCACGGAGTCGAGCCGAATGGGCAGATCGCTCGTCGGTGCGTGGGAGCGAAACTCTCTGCGTCTGGAGATGGTCAACACGTCCGCGGTCTCAGCGCCTCGGATGAGCTCGACGGCGGTCGTGGTCACGACTCGTAGCGTGTCTTCGAGTTCAGGCTTGTCTGACGCCGTTCGCGCCAGTTCGGCGAGGGCACCGGCCAGATCGGGGATGTCGTTGCTCACGCTTCCACCTTTCGTCGTCGTTCTGATGCGTACCGTTCTGATGCGTACCGTTCCGATGCGCACTGATCCGGGCCACGACGCAACGCCGGTGAGCTCTCGCCGAACAGCTACCGGCGGTTTTTCGGCCGCTGACCGCAGCGACGACGTATACGCCGTCGCCGTCGCCGTCCGCCGCGGCCGCGTTCAGCGTTGCTGGTCGGCGACTGTGCTGGTGGCGTTCTGGGCGTGATCTTGAACGTCCTGGGCCGCCGAGGTTCCCTCGTCTTTGACAGTCGCGGCGGCGCCGGTTGCAGTGTCTTTGACGGACGCGGCAGCCTGCTGGGCGGGTTCTTGCAGGTTCTGAGCGGTTTCCTTGGCGATGTCGGTGACTTCATCGGTCAGCGGCTGCGCCTTTTCTTGCAGCGCGGCTGCGGCCTGCTGTTCGCGCTCACTGGCGGGGATGAGCGCCGAGACGAGCAGGCCGGCGCCGAATGCGATCAACCCCGCAGCCAGCGGGTTGCCCTGAGTCTGGGCTTTGACCGCGCCCGGCGCCGACTGCACGGCGTCAGTCGCGGAATGCGCGGTGTCAGACACCGAGGCGAGCGCCGAACTGGTTGCGTCAGAGGTGCTCTGGGCGGTGTCGGAGGCGGAACCCATCACTTTCTCGCGGACACTGCCGAGGGTTCCGGTGACACGGCCGACCTTGCGTCTGGCCATCGTCGTCGGATTGGCTTCGTAAGCCAAGGTATTGACGTCCGAGCTGAGGGTCGCACGGGTGCGTTCGATGTCGGCGCGGATCTGGTCTGGGTCGGAACTACTGGTCATGACTTCTCCCGAGGATGTGGCGTGAGGGCGCCGGGGATTTTGGTGACGGTGTCGGTGGTCTGCGGCATTCCTTTGGCCTTGCGCAACGCGGAGCGGCCCAGAACGGCCAGCACGGCGCCGATGACGGCCCACACGACAACTACGATCAGCGCGGACCAGCCATGCCCGATCGCGCTACCGAGACTTGCCCAGAGCGCGACCGACAGGAACAGCAGCACGAAGAAGCCGGCGAGGGCGGCCCCCGCGAGCATCCCGGACCCGGTGCCTACTCGGCGGGCGGTCTGGGTCGCTTCGGCTTTGGCAAGTGCGAGCTCCTGGCGGACCAGGACCGACAGGTCTTCGCTGACGTTGGACAGCAACTCGCCCAACGATGGTGGGTCCGTCTCGGTGTGTGCGTGCGCGTGCGCGTTGGGAGGGGGAGGAGCGGTCATCGCGTTGCCCCCGGTGCCGGGTGATGAGGGTATTGCGGTTGCGGCGCGGAGGCCGGTGGCACCGTGTACGGCGAGTCGCCCGGTCCTCCGATGCCTCCGGGGTCGACAGCGTGTTGCCCCGCTGCATACCCCGTCGGTGCTGCGGCATATCCGGCAGCGGGGGTCTGCATGGGGGGCAGGGGCCCGGTTGGTGTGTCGTCGGCGGGCGGCGGAGGTGCGACTGCGCGAGAGGAAGATCCGCCGCTGTCGACGCTGGTGTTGGCGGCGGTGAGGCCTCGACCCAGTCGTCCGGCGAGCAACCCGGCGCCCGCGGCCAAGGCCAGGAATGTGCCCGGCTTGCGGCGGGCGAAGTGTGTGACCTCGTCGAGGATCTGGCCGGGTTCGCGCTCCTCCAGCCACGAGGCGACAGTGTGTGCGTGCTGGGAGGCCTGACGTGTCAGATCCGTTGCAATGCCTGGGTTGTCGGACTTGTCGGCCATTGAACTGAACTCGTCGGACAAGGCACGCAAACCACCGGCGACGCGCTGCTGCTGCGCCGCTGCCTGAGTGGTCAGTTCGTCTCGGGTCTGCCCAAGCAGGTCTTGGGCTTGATTTTTCACTTCACCCGCCACCTGCTGGGCTTGGTCACCGGCGACATTCGCGACATGTTTGCCGGCATCGGTGGCGGTGCCTGCGACTGCGCCTGCCTGCTCTTTGGCGACATCCGCGGTTGACGAGTCTGGGCTCGCGCCGGGTGATACGGGCGGCGGTGTGCGATCGGGACTAGGAATTCCACTGGAATTGGTCATGGCAAAGCTCGCATTCGTACTCGGGCGATGGCGGGGGCAGGCCAGTGGTTCGACCTTCCGGCCGAGTACCCGGATCCGCCGAACTCATGCATCGAGATCGTGGAGCGGGCACAGCCCGCCATGGAGGCGTTCATATGCCTAGTGCAGGCCCGTACTGGGTACCCGAGGCGTCATGGACCATTCACAAGCTCCGTTGCTGGACGCATTGGCCGACTATCATCGTTTGGGTCGGTACGGTTTCACCCCGCCGGGCCACCGCCAGGGCAAGGGTGTCGAACCACGGACCCGGGACATCATCGGGGCCGACGCTTTCTGCAGTGATGTGCTGGCCAGTTCTGGACTCGACGATCGCCAGTCGAGCAACGGATTCTTGCAGCGCGCTGAGGAATTGATGGCGGACGCGGTCGGAGCCCAGACCGCGTTCTTCTCGACGTGCGGTAGCTCGCTCTCGGTGAAAGCGGCGATGATGGCGGTGGCAGGCAACCACGACGGCGGGCTGTTGCTGAGCCGCGACGCCCACAAATCGGTGGTTGCGGGCCTCATCTTCGCGGGGATCGAACCACGGTGGATCACCCCGCAGTGGGACGCCGAGAGGCACTTCTCCCATCCACCGTCGCCTGAGCAGGTTCGCGCTGCCTGGGAGAAACACCCTGACGCGGCGGCGGCGCTCATCGTCTCTCCGAGCCCGTACGGCACTTGCGCCGACATCGCCTCCATCGCAGACATCTGCCATGAGCGGGGCAAGCCGTTGATCATCGATGAGGCCTGGGGTGCCCATCTGCCGTTCCATGATGGTCTGCCCACGTGGGCGATGGACGCCGGTGCGGACGTCTGCGTGGTGAGTGTTCACAAAATGGGGGCCGGTTTCGAGCAAGGCTCGGTCTATCACACGCAGGGTGACCTCGTCGATGCCGCTCACCTGTCGTCGTGTGCCGATCTGTTGATGACGACGAGCCCGAATGTGCTGGTGTACGCCGGTTTAGACGGGTGGCGCAGGCAGATGGTCGAGCACGGCAGTGTTTTGTACGATCACGCGTTGGCATTGGCTGCGCGGCTACGTCACGAGATCGACGGCATCGACGGATTCGTGGTCATGGAAGATGAGCTGCTCGGGCATCAGGCTTCACATGACCTGGACCGAATGCAGGTACTCATCGATGTCAGCGCCACCGGAGCGACCGGTTACCAGTGCGCCGACTGGCTGCGCGCTCACCATCGACTGGATGTAGGAATGTCCGATCACCGCCGGATACTGGCGACCCTGTCGTTCGCCGACAACGACAGCACCGGGGAGCGGCTCGTGCGCGCGCTGACCGCGCTCGCCGCGGCGGCACCGAGCTTCGACCGACATCACCGCATCGACCTGCCCAGCCCGGACGAGCTGCAACTCGAGACCGTGATGTCGCCTCGCGACGCCTTTTTCGGTCCCACCGACATGGTCCCGGCCGATCAGGCCGCGGGTCGGATCGTGGCTGAGCAGATGACGCCGTACCCACCAGGGATCCCCGCGGCAGTTCCGGGAGAGCGGCTTGACGAGCAGGTCATCGACTACCTTCGCTCGGGCGTTGCGTCGGGAATGGCCATTCCCGACGCCACCGATGCCTCAGTGGAGAAAATCCGGGTCGTTGTCGAGCGATGACCGGTAGCGTCGGCGTGGTCACCGATGCCGCTGGCCTCGACCCGCACCGATCAGGTGTTCTCGGGCTTACTCCCGGCAAGCTTGCGGGCGATCTGGGCTACGGAGACGTTGGAGTCCTGCGAAAATTTGACCAGCAGATTGAACGCGGCCGTGGCGTCGATGTTGAACCGTTCCATGATGATTCCCTTGGCCTGGCCGATGGTGTCGCGTGAGGCCAGAGCACTCTCGAACTGTTCGTGCCTGCGGGCGGCATCGAAGATCACCGCAGCGTGTGCGGCCAGCGCATACCCTTTCTCCGCACCGGTATCGGTGATCGCATCGGGCGTGGTGGCGTACACGTTCAACGCACCCATCCCTTCCATATGCGTGAACAACTCATACGACACCGACGACCGGATCGGTGACCGCTCACGCACCGCCTCGGCGAGTTGAGGCCAACGGTCGTCGGCGACAAGGTCGCGGACGCGGACGGTGCGGTGCTGCCATGCGGCATCCAGGCATGGTCCTTGCCCGCACTGTTGTTGCAGCAGGTCGAACTCGCGGGCGACTTCATCGGTGGGGGCAACGGAATCGACGACGGCGCGCCTTCTGGTGACAGTGATTCCCGCCGAGACTGCGCCATCGACGAGTTGCACTGCAGACGCGGTGATCTCGGCCAGAACAGTGTCAGATCCGAGCCGGGCCTTGGCGTGCATACTGCGCGCAAGGTCCGCAAGCACCACATGCATGCGAGGATCGCTCTGGTCGGTGGTCTTCACGGTGTCACCATCTCTCTGCCCGCCCCCCGCGGCGGCCTGAGCCGACCACGGATCCGTTCACCCGTGTGTGACGGGCGCACAAGAGTGACAACGAGCCCTGTCGCGACGTCCCCTGAACGACCAAGCTCTACGCCGATCGATGCGCAGCAGGCGCTGGCGATTTCCGGCCTCATGATTATACGCCGACGTGAGCGTTGCGGCGGTCAGCGACTCACCGGCGCGGTACCGGCGCCGGCTCCTGTTCGAGCGGTGCCATGGTCTGCGGGACCGGGTCGTGCATACGGTCGACGTCCTCAAGGGTCATCGAACTGGTGTCTACACGGAAAATCCAGGTGATTGCGGCGCCGAGTAGCGATGTCCCGGCGAGGAGCAAGACGATGAACGCGGTACCCCAGGCATCGAGAAGTATCGGGAATCCGAATGCGGTGAGGACGGCGCCGACCTTGGCCACGGAGGCGGCCAACCCCGCGCCTGTACCGCGTAAGGCTGTGGGAAAGACCTCGCCGGCCATCAGGTAGGTCATGGAGTTGGGTCCGAGGTTGGTCATCAGATTGAACGTCATGAAGCCGACGAACACGAGTACGACCTGCGTACTGCCGTCGACAGTGGTGGACAGAGCAGCGATCACCAATCCTGTTGCGCAACCGATGAAACCGAAGATCTGGAGCCTGATGCGGCCAAAGCGGTTGACCAGCAGAATCGCCAGCACGATCCCGACGAGCACCGAACGCGTCGATCAGTACAGCGCCTTCAGTGCCCTGGAGATCGCCCGCGACGACCCCGGTGACCGTGGACTCGTCGGTGGTGGCCGTGCCGACTGTGGCGGCGATGATCGTGGGAGTGAAGATGCCGATGCCGTACGTACCGAGGTCTTGCAGGAACCAAGGGATCGACGCCAGGATGGTCGAGCGCCGCCATGGGGTGCGAAACAACGCACGGAAGCCCGGCTTCGCCGTCGACTGGCCGGGTCCGATGCCGGCGGTCAGCACCACCGACGTGGGGTATTGGGGTTGGCGAGCGAGGAGACGTTTGAGTTCGAGTTCGGCCTGCGCGACCTTTCCGGTGCCGAGCAGCCAATGTGGGCTCTGCACGATGAACAGTCGCCCGACGACAACGGCCACGGACGGAATCACGGCGACTCCGAACATCCACCGCCAGTCGGACAGTTCGTCGCGATTACCGAGAATGATGACGCCGATCAAGGTGCCTGCAAGGGCACCGACGGCTTGAAACCCGAACGCGGCCAATACTCCCCGGCCGCGGATGCTGGTGGGCATCGTCTCGGAGATCATCGTGTGGGCAGTGGGGTAATCGCACCCCAATGCCAAACCCATGCCGATCAGGCATACCGTGAGCATCTCGAAGTTGACGCTGTAGGTGACCCCGACGAGGAATGCCGTGAACAGCACCATCTCGGCGAAGAACAGCTGTCGGCGGCCCCATCGGTCTGAGAGGCCCCCGAGTGCGGTTGCGCCGATCATGATGCCGAGAAGTGGTGCAGCGGTGATGACACCGGTGCTCGCGGACGACAGGTCGAACTCGTCGATGATGAGTGGCAAGGCCACCCCGACCATGAAGACGATCAACCCCTCGAAGAACTTCCCGGCCGATGCCAGCAGCCAGATTCGCCGTTGCATCGCGGTGGTGGCCCCGGCGCTCGCAGGCGTGCCGTCACTCCAGAGCGGTACCTCGTCGATGTACTGCTGGACGGTTGAGGGTTGGTCGCGATGATCGAGTGAGGTCATCAGGTCTTTCACACTTGCAGCGCGGAATGCTCGTTGGACCGCCGAACCATACAAGTAGCCGGCGAACCTCACGTGACGCCATGGTGAACACCGACACGTGACCGTGTCCTCGCTACGGCGCCGCCGGTGACGTCTCGCGGAGCGCGGGGCAGTGTTCGGGGGTGGGGTGGTGAGCGATGTGGATCATCCGGTCGAGGGCGTCGCGTGCGGCGGCCAGGTCGGCCATGGCGCTCGTGATGCGATCGCGTTCGGCCGCCAAGACCTCGAAGACCTCGGGGGAAGCCTGGCCGCTGTCGACGCAGGGCAGCAACTGCACGACCGTCCGGCTCGACAGACCGGCGGTGAAGAACTGCTGGATCAGCTTGACGCGCTCAACTGCTGATTCGGGGTAGGTGCGCTGGCCGCTCAGGGTGCGCTCGGAGTGGAGGAGGCCTTGCTCTTCGTAGTAGCGCAGGGCTCGCGTACTGACGCCTGCGCGGTCTGCGACATCGCCTATCCGCATTTCCTACCTCCTCGGACCTGGGCAAACCTGATCGGACTTGCCCTTGACGTCAACGTGAAGTCCTACGGTAGCCGATGCGGGCCGACGTTCGGCCCGAACGACCGGACCCAGCGTCTGGAGAAAGCCAGGTTCTCATGGAAATCACCGACCAGATAGCCCTCGTCACCGGCGCCAACCGCGGTATCGGGCGACAGTTCGTGCTCGAGTTGCTCGATCGTGGGGTGAGCAAGGTGTACGCGACGGCCCGCCGCCCTGAGTCGCTGGCTTTCGACGACGACCGGGTGGTCCCGGTGCGTCTCGACCTGCTCGACCACGAGTCCGTTGTCGCGGCCGCGGCCGCAGCGCGTGATGTGACCGTGCTCGTCAACAATGCAGGAATCGCGACCGGCGCACCCCTGGTCACCGGTGACATCGCGCAGATCCGGAGCGAGATGGACACACACTTCTGGGGCACGCTGGACGTGATCCGGGTATTCGCGCCCGTGCTGGCCGCGCACGGGGGCGGCGCGATCGTCAACGTCCTTTCGGCACTGTCCTGGTTCGCGGCCCCCGGCAGTGGGTCCTACTCCGCTGCCAAGGCTGCGGAATGGAACATGACGAACGGTGTCCGACTGAAACTCTCATCTCAAGGAACCCTGGTGCAGGGTGTTCTGCTCGGCGCTGCCGACACCGATATCGCGGCCGGTTATGACGGTCCGAAGATCGACCCGCGCGACGTACCGCGGCAGGCACTGGACGGGTTGGCCGCCGGTGAGATCGAGGTGATCGTCGATGACTGGACCGCGATGGTGAAGGCATCGCTCGCGGGAGATCCGGCCGCGTTCTACGCCCAGATGACAGCACTGCTCGGGGCCGGCTGACGCGAAGCGGACCCCTGCTGGCGCGGCAGGGGTGCGCGGACGGCCGGTGTCTCTATGGTGTGGACATGGAGCATGTCATATGGTGGCAGGTGTACCCGCTGGGTTTCGTAGGGGCCGAGACGGCGACGATCGAAGGCACCGTCCATCGACTCGACCACATCGTGGACTGGTTCGACTATCTACTCGAGCTCGGCTGCAACGGATTGTCTCTCGGGCCGGTGTTCGCGTCATCCACGCACGGGTACGACACGGTTGACCACTTCCGGATCGATTCGCGATTGGGCGAGACCGAAGATGTCGAGCGGCTGATCACCGCCGCGCACGCCCGCGGGATCAAGGTGATGCTCGACGGGGTCTTCAACCACGTCGGCCGCGAGCACCCGAAGTTCATCGAAGCTCTGCGCGGTGGACCGGAGTCCGAAGCCGGACAGTGGTTTCGCTGGGATGGCGACCAGCCCCGCGCCTTCGAAGGCCACGACATCTTGGTCACGCTCAATCACGACAACCCGGCCGTGCAGCAGTACATCGCCGAGGTGATGACGCACTGGCTCGACCTCGGCGTCGACGCCTGGCGCCTCGACGCCGCCTACGCGATCGCCCCGACGCTGTTTGCGCCGGTGCTGAGGTCAGTGCGTGCCCGCGCGCCCCACGCCTGGTTCGTCGGGGAGATGATCCATGGCGACTACAACGGCTACGTCCAGGCATCCGGGATCGACTCGGTGACCCAGTACGAACTGTGGAAGGCGATCTGGAGTTCGCTCAACGACGAGAACCTTTATGAACTCGGCCATGCCGTCGAGCGGAACAACGACATGCTGGACACGTTCGTGCCGGCGACCTTCGTCGGCAACCACGACGTGACACGCATAGCCAGCGTCCTGTCGGACGAGCGGAAAATACCGGTGACAGTGGCTTTGCTGTTCTTCCTTGCCGGTGTCCCGAGCGTCTACTACGGCGACGAGCAGGGTTTTCGTGGAGTCAAGGAGGAGCGGATCGGCGGTGACGACGCCATCCGTCCCGAATTCCCCACCGGACCGGGCGATCTCGCGCCGCACGGGCGTGGACTGTTCCAGCTACATCAAGAGCTGATCGGTGTGCGGCGCCGACACTCCTGGCTGCACAGCGCCCGGACAGAGGTGCGCGACTTGAGCAATCAAGCAGTGACCCTGGTGTCCCGAGGCAACGACGAAGAACTCACCTTGACCATCGATCTGACCGGTCTGGACTCGGACCCCGTGCCTCATGGGCCGATGGATGAACACCGCACGGTGGTATCAAGTGGGCCCGGGTGGTCGATCGCCGAGTCCACCACATGAGCACACCGTCTAGATCTGGCACCGCCACGGTGAGGGCGAACGACGTAGATCTCGGTGTCGAGAGCTTCGGCCGCGAAAACGACCCGCTCGTCCTGCTGGTCGGCGGCACCACCATGCTGTCCTGGCCTGACGCGCTGTGCGAGCAGCTCGCAGCGGCAGGCCGGCGCGTGGTGCGCTACGACCTGCGGGACTCCGGCACATCGACGACCCTCGACCCGGCGAACCCGGCATACGACTTGCGCGACCTCGCGGCGGACGCGGCTGCCCTGGTTGCCGAACTCGGGGTACGCACTGCACATCTCGGCGGGGTCGGCGTCGGAGGGATGGTCGCTCAGGTGGCCGCGCTGGACCACCCGGACGTCTTCTCCCAATTGACTCTCGTCGGCACCCGGCCGGTGGCGCCTGGGCCCGTCGACCCCGACCTCCCGGACCACGACAGTGCGGTGATGGCCGGACTGTTCACCCGCCCGATGCCGGACTGGACCGACCGAGACGCTGTTGCGGCGTTTGCCGCGGAAGGCGCCGGCTTGTTGGGCGACGACCCGGAGCAGGCGCGGACGACAGCAGCCCGGATCTGGGATCGGACTGCGTCGAGCGATCCTGCCGTGCACGAGGCGAACCAGCTCGGGATGGTCTTCTCTCGAATCGACTGCGCCCCACGATGGCGGGAGCGTCTCGGCGAGCTGATAGTGCCCACGCTCGTCGTGCACGGGCGCGCAGACCCGTTCTTCCCGGTCGGCAACGGTGAGGCACTCGCCGCCGAGATCCCCGGTGCGCGGCTGCTGGTACTCGACGACATGGGCACGGCCCTGCGGCACACTGCCGCCATCCAGGTCGCTGCCGCCATGCTTGCCGGATAAGTTCCGGCAAGCATGTCCGCTGAGCCAGGATGATTCGGCCCGATCCGGTGGTTATATGAAAGACAACCTCGGCGTACTCGATGGCCGAGGCCTGGTGGACGCGCAGGGGTCACCGACAGCACGAGGCACGAGAAAGGGTTCCGATGTCTGACAGACCAGTCGTTCTGTACGACGGCGTGTGCGGATTCTGCAACCATGCAGTGCAGTTTCTCCTGCGTGTGGACAGTCGGGGAGAGCTGCGATTCGCCGCACTACAGAGCGACTATGCCCGAGGGATCATCGATCGGCACCCTGAGCTCGAGACGATCGATTCTGTTGTCTACGTGACCGATCCAGGAACAAGCGACGAGAAGATCGCCGTGCGATCTGACGGCGCTCTCCGTGCCCTCGCTCACGCGGATCGGCCGTGGCGGTGGCTGCGCGTGGCAGCAGTGATCCCCCGCCCGATTCGGGACAAGCTCTACGACGGATTCGCCGCCATTCGATATCGAGTGTTCGGCAAGCTCGAATCCTGTCCTATCCCGTCGCCGGAGGTGCGCTCGAGGTTCCTCGACGAGAGCCCGCGACTCGGCTGAGCCGGTAGCGGACAGTGAGCCTGCCACCGGGGCTGCACGCTGTCGTCGCCGTGGCTCGCTGCGACGGTTAGCTTGGCGGGGTCGGGGCTACCCGGTAGCCATGCGCTCACCGATCCACGATTACCTCGACCAGGTTCTCCTCGAATGCCGAGATGATGACGGAGGGTCGGTGACGACCGGTAATCGACAGCTCGAAAACGTCGACCCAGAGCTGTTCGGCCTTGCTGTGGCGACGGTGGACGGCACGATCTATACGGCGGGCGAGGCGAATCACGAGTTTTCGATCCAGTCGATCTCAAAGCCCTTTGCCTACGCTCTTGCGCTTCGCGATGGTGGCCTCGAACGCCTGGAAGCTCGTGTCGACGCCGAGCCATCAGGGGAGAAGTTCAACGAGATCTCGCTCGAGTCCGACACCGGGCGCCCGCGAAACGCGCTGATCAACGCCGGAGCCCTCGCCGTGCGCGATCTCGTCGACGGGACAGACGCCCGGCACCGCGCGCAGCGCATCGCCGAGGAGATGAGTCGCCTTGCCGGTCGTGACCTGGTCGTCGACGACCAGGTGTACGAAGCGGAACTCGAAGCCGACGACCACAATCAAGCGCTCGCCCATCTTCTCCGTTCGGCAGGACAGCTCGATTGCGCACCCGACGAGGTGGTCGACGGCTACGCGAGACAGTGCGCGATCGGTGTCGATTGCCACGACTTGGCGATGATGGCGGCGGTGATGGCCAACGGAGGTATGTCGACGTCATCGGACGAACAGTTGATCGATGGACAGATCAATCGCCATGTGCTGTCGGTGATGGCGACCTGCGGGATGTACAACGGCAGCGGCAACTGGATGTCGACGGTCGGGATCCCTGCGAAAAGTGGGGTGGCAGGGGCGATCATCGGGGTGTTGCCGGGGCAGGTGGGTGTGGCGGTGTTCTCGCCGCGACTCAATCAGCAGGGGAACAGTGTGCGTGGGGTTGCCGTGTTCGAACGGCTCTCTCGCGATATGGAACTGCACATGATGCACGTGATTCCCACCGGGCGATCGGCCCTGCGGTCTGTGGGCGAGCGCGACGGTGCCACGGTGGTCGAACTGCAGGGAGACATCAGGTTCGCCGGGGCCGAGATCTTCGCAAGTCGTGCCTGCGAGGGATTTGCGACTGACGAGATCGTCATCGACCTCTCCGAGGTACGCGTCATCGACGATGCCGCGCGGCGTCTGATCACCGAAGTGCGCGAACGACTATCCGAAGATCACAGGACGACAGTGCAGGATCCGGCGCGGCTGCTCGCTGGGCGATGACGGATACCGCCTCGGCGCTACGTCGACTGACCGACGACGCCTGCGGGGATGAGCGTCCAATTCAGGTCGACAGTGGTGCCGGCGGCCGGGGAGGTGATCACGGCCCGATCGCACAAGCCCCTGATCAAGGACAGTCCGTGGCCACGCCCGGTCAACGGCTTCGCGTGGTGCCACCACCTGCCCCGGTCACGAACTAGGACTCGCAGGGTTCGGGTGCGGCGCAGGTAGCGGGCACGGACCAACACTTCACCGGGACGGTCCCGGGGATAGGCGTGTTCGGTGGCGTTGGCCATCGCTTCGTACACGGCGAGGGTGATGTCGGCTCGGCGGCCCTCAGTGGTATTCAGAACGCCGGCGATCCACGTCGAGAACTCGATGCGTAGTCCAGAGATCGCCGCGGGCGTCGCGGCCGTCGTGGACATCCGAAATCGCGAATGACGGCCCGAGCGCGGTGTCGTGCGATTGCAGTAGCTCACACAGGGCTACCTACCCTATCCAGCGGAAATGTATGCATGATGTCTCACGCACTCACTTCGAGAACCTCCGTACAGGCGGAGAGGGCGGCATCAAGAGAGGCGTACAGGCCCAGCGCTCTGTCGAGTCCGATGAGTTCCATGGGCCTGCTCGTGGACGGTCCGTCGGCGACGACGCCGAAGCGCCCGGCCGGCGCATTGGCGTGTGCGGCAACCAACGCGCCCATGCCTGCAGACGACAAGAAGGCCGTCTTGGTCAGATCGATGATCAGGCCGCGGGGCGAGTCGGCCAATGCCGCGGTGACCGCTTCTTCCAGCTGTGGCGTCGTCAGCAAATCGATCTCGCCCTCGACCGCGAGAACGACCAGGTCGTGGCGCCGCGTGGACTGCACGGTGATGCCCTGCGGCTGAACGCCCGGGGCGAAAGTATGAGTGATGGTCGTTCGCATGGTGCGTGCCCTTCAGCGTGCCCTAGCGATGGTGACTCGTCCTCTTGAGATAAGACTGTCAATAAACGGCAGGGGCTGCACCGACACTTATTATGTCACGAATGGTGTCCGTATGCACAGTGCCGAGGAAACCGTTAATAGCCATGGTGTTTTATCAATAACTTTGCTCATGTAATCGTCAGAGGAGGGTATTCCGACACGTCTTGTGCTGCAAGCGCTCTCGGGTGCCAGCATATTTGCTGCGAAAGCGCAACGAGAATTGAGGGATACGCGACGACGATCGCCTGTGCAGTAAGATTTTTCGACCGAGGCGATCACAAATCAACGACAGTGCCGCAGATGCCGCATTCCTCGAATCGGCGGCGCTTCCACCGGGCGATCGGAACAAAAAACACTGTGAACTGGGTGAACTGGCGCATGCGAGCCCACTGCGTGGTGTTGTGGCAGCGTGGGCACGTCCGGGTCTCACCCGCGCCGACGTACTTGCGCTTGACGCCGTATCCGAAGAGGAGGAACACGGGGTCCAGCATAGAGTCGCGCGGCCAACTCACGTACTGGCATGCCGTCGCTGCCCTTGGAGGCAGCCGGCGGAGCATGATTTCATCAGCGAATGACACATCTTCCGGTCGCCGAACTGCATCTCCATCTCGAGGGGACGCTCGAGCCGGAGACGATCTTCGAGCTCGCCGAGCGAAACAAGATCACGTTGCCCTACTCCGACGTCGATGAGCTGAAAGCGCTGTTCGAATTCGCAGACCTGCAGGCGTTTCTCGACCTGTACTACGCCAACATGTCGACGTTGCGGACCGCCGCCGATTTTGCCGAGATGACCGATGCGTATCTGACGCGAGCGGCGATCGCAGGTGTGCGTCATGCGGAGGTGTTCATCGACCCGCAGGCGCATCTCCTCCGGGGGATCGCACTGGAGGAGGTCCTCGAGGGTGTCACCTCTGCGCTCGACGCGTCCGTTGCCAACCATGGGATGAGCAGCGGCCTGATCGTGTCGATGCTGCGTGATCAGAGCGCCGAGTCCGCGATGAACGTCCTCGACGGTGTGATCGCTCTCGGAACGCCAATCCTCGGGATCGGCCTCGATTCGGCCGAAGTCGGGCACCCTCCGTCGAAGTTCGTGGAGGTGTACGCGAAGGCCCGCGCCGAAGGGCTGCACCTTGTCGCGCACGCAGGTGAAGAAGGTCCGCCGGAGTACATCTGGGAAGCGTTGGATCTGCTCGGTGTCGAACGCATCGACCATGGCATCAGGTGCATGGAGGACGAGCGACTCGTCGAGCGGTTGACGGCCGAACGTGTGCCACTGACCGTGTGCCCCCTGTCCAACGTCAGTCTGAAAGCGATCGGTCGACTATCCGATCATCCCCTGGAGTCGATGCTCCGTAGAGGTCTGAATGTGTCCGTGCATTCCGATGACCCGTCGTACTTCGGCGGATACATCGACGACAACTTCCGTGAGGTCAGCGATGCGCTCGATCTCGATGTGGATGACCTCGTGACGCTGGCGCGGAACTCGGTCACGTCCTCGTTTGCCGATGATGTGCGCAAGGCTGAGCTGCTGGCCGAGATCGCGGGCGCAGCCGAATCGCTCTGACCCACGGTGGCTGGGCGGCATGTCGATATCGAGTGTCCCCTGGGTGAGATCAGTCGCCGTGTGCCGATCGCGCCGAGACGTCGGGTTCGGCCGGCTGATGTACCTCATCAGGTTCCCAGCGCAACAGATCGCCCGGCTGGCAATCGAGGACCTCGCAGATTGCGGCGAGTGTTGTGAACCGAACGGCCTTGGCGCGCCCATTCTTGAGTACGGCCAGGTTGGCCGGGGTGATGCCGATCTGCTCGGCGAGGACGCCGACCGGCATTTTTCGCCGAGCGAGCATCACATCGATGTCGACGATGATCGGCATCAGATCACCTCGTCGAGCTCGGATCGCAAGTTCGTGGCCTCGCGGTGGAGAGCGACGGCTTGCGCAAGCAGCACGCGCAAGACGTAGACGACGAGGGCCACTCCACCTACGACGAGAGCGCCGCCGCAGATCAATCCCACCAATCCCGGTGCCACCTCGTCTCCGGGTGCGCTGTGATTGGCGAACCGTGCGACGACAGCGATGGCGAACACCAAGATCGCTCCTGTCGAAATAGCGTAGATCACGCCATCGACGTAGCGAAAAGACCTGGCCGCGAACACTGTTCCGCGGCGAATCAGGGTCAGTAGTTTCCAAATACAGATTCCGATCACCTGGAGGCAGGCCACCCCCAGGATGCCGATGACCGCAAGCGACACCCGCACGCCTACCGGGGCGTCGTTCATGTCGAACCACAGCACCGGCGCCATCGCCAGTTGCACCACCAGAGACCCGGCCAGTGCGATCGCAATAATCGCGCGCAACGCCAGCACAGCCCACTTGCCCATCTGAACCCCTTAAGCCATCTCGACACAGGATCAGTCGAGGAACAACGCAAATCTATCGCAAAACGATAGATTGGTCCAGGTTGGCGTGCTCACCGGGTTCCGGGTGGCTGCGCTGCCTTCCGAATGTCACCTCTGGCTTGCTGTCGCGACATGGCGCGAGATCTCTGCGACTGTGACATTCAGGGCGCCCAGCTCCTCGGCGTCGGTGAACAGCTCGAACGAGATCGACGATCGGATCGGTGGCCGCCCACGGACGATCCGCGTCAGTTCGGGCCATCGGTCGTCGGTGAGCAGATCGGGAACATAGACGGTGCGATGCTGCACGGCGGCATCGATGCAAGGGCCCTGTCCGCATTCGGTGCTGAAGGTGGTCGAAGTCTCGGGCGCGTTGTCGATAAGACTATCCAAATCCGCTATGAGGCAACGGTATCGACCAGAGGCGCTGTGACCAGGCTTGGCGGTCACAGCAAACTCGATCGTGAAAAAGTTCAGCAACAACATGTCTCGCGCTCGTCGCGCCGGTTCAGAACTTTGTGTTGATGACAATGCCGGCGGCGTCGACGAGATCGAAATTGTCCGACTTCGCGAGCTCTAGCAACAGGTGCAGCGCCTCATCCTGCGAAATCTGCTCACGTTCCATCAGCATCCCCACGGCTATGGCGATGATGTGCTGTTCATCGTGCTCAAGGTCAGTGTCGCGTCCCGGCCGGAAACCCACGGGGGCCTTTCGTTGCTGTTCAGCGAAGAAAGCGTTCCCCGGAGAACTTCAGCCTACGCGCGGTGAGTCTCTCCGGGCTCGTGCGCGGTAATCTGGATCTCATGGAGCCGAGGTGACGGGGGACATGGGGGACGAAGCCGCGAGGCGGGATCCAGACGTCAGTGGCCCTCGGGGCCGTGCTGTATTCACCGGGGTGGGGGCGCTGTGTGAGACGGCCGTGCGGATGACCGGGGTCGACGGCGCTGCGGCTGCGTTGCTGACCCCTCGCTCGAAGCTTCGCGATCTTGTGTACGCCACCGACCCGTTGGCCCAGCGCATCGACGAGTTGCAGTTCACCCTCGGCGAGGGGCCTTGTCTGGACGCATACTCGCAAGGCCGAGCTCACCTCGTCGACGACCTTCGGCACGACTGGCCATCCCAGCGATGGCCCGGGTTTGTCGAGGCCGCCGCGGGGGTTGGGGTCGAGGCCATATTCGCCTTGCCGATCTCCGATGCGGGACAGCCACTGGGGGTGCTGGAGCTCTACCGGGCTACGGCTGGTCCATTGTCCAAAACCGAACTCGACGCGGGCCTTGCCTGCGCAGCCCGCGCCGGAGAGACGGTCGCGGCCAGCTGGGCCGACTATGTTGCTCGTGCCGCCACCCCGACGATGGCTGCCGACACACTGGCCTTGGACCTCACCAACCCTGACACCGAGACGGGTTTCTCGCGTACGCACGTGTTCACTGCGTCGGGAATGCTTGCCGTCCAGATGGGGATCTCACCGGAAGTCGCTCTGGACCGCTTACGCGGATACGCCTTTCGAACCGGCCGGTCTATCGGTGACGTGGCATTCGACGTCATCGGGCGGCGGTTGACACACCACGATCTCGACGATGGGAGGCAGTAGTGAGCGAGCAGGGGCGAGATATCACAGCGGGAACTGATCTCGAGCAGGTGAGCACTGCGATAGCCGCCGTGACCAGCAGCATGGTTCACGGGGTCGACCTTCCCACGGTTCTGCAGACTGTGGCGGATCAAGCATGTGGCTGCTTCGAGGCCTACTCCGCTGTCGTCGTGTTACTGGACCCTCGGCAGATCGCCGGCACCGCAGCTCTGCACATTGTTGCCGAGTCCTCACCTCATACGGTCGATTCGAGCCCGCTGATCAATACGGTTGGCCCAGCCCTCGACAGCGCGCGCACGGGCGCAGTGGCTCTGGTCGCGGATTTGTCGTCGAACGACGACACCAGATGGCCTCAGTACCGGCGTCGGGCGCTCGACGCCGGGCTGCGGGGGGTGCGGGCGTTCCCGGTGATCGGTGTAGCGGCCGGAATCGGTTCGATCGTGATTCACACAAAGCAGCCGTGGAGGCCTGATCATCCGAACCAGGCCGGGCAGGTGTTCGCCGACTTGACGGCGCTGGCACTGTCGGCGGGATCGAAGAGCAACCGCGATGCCGCGCTGGACGACACGATCGATTCGGTGCTCGAGGGCACCACCATCATCGCGACCGCGACCGGAATGCTGGCCCAGGCCCGTGGACTCGACCTCGATACCGCGCGGCTCACACTGATCAGATTGGCCCGCGCGCACGGAGTCACCTCCACTGCCCACGCGCGAGAGATCCTGGCAGCGCAGCGGCGCTATCCCACAGACCCGGGTAAGGCCGGGGTCTTCGATCCCCCCGACTTACCCAGGCCACCACGTATCGACGAGTGATGCGGTCGGTATCGCTCAGCCCGGCACCCTCGATTTCTTATTCGGCTTCGGGTTTACTACCGGCCAGCTGTCGCGAGATTTCAGCGACGGTGACGTTGGAGTCCTGAGACAGCTTGGTCAGGAGCTCGAATGCGGCGTCGGCTCCGATGTTGAAACGCTCCATGATCATGCCTTTGGCTTGGCCGATGATGTCGCGGGAAGCCAGCGCGCTCTGGAATTGGTCGTATTTTCGGGCGGCATCGAACACCAGGGCGGCGTGTGCGGCCAGCGCATACCCTTTTTCAACCTCGGTGTCAGAGATTGCGTGGGGCGTGGTGGCGTACACATTCAGCGCACCCATGCCTTCGATGTGTGTGAACAGCTCATACGACACCGACGACCGGATCGGTGAGTGCTCACGGACGGTATCGGCGAGTTCCGGCCAGCGCCCGTCGCTGAGCAGGTCGGGAACCCTGACGGTGCGGTGCTGCCACGCGGCGTCGAGGCAGGGGCCTTGGCCGACCTGTTGTTGCAACAGGTCGAACTCGCGGGCGTCTGCGTTGGTAGGAGCCAGCGTTTCGACCACCTTGCGCTTCTTTGTGACGGTGATACCTGCCGATACGACTCCGTCTATCAATTGCACGGCCGACGCGGTGATCTCGGCCAGCACCGCATCAGAACCCAGACGGGTCTTGGCGTGCATGCTGCGCGCGTGATCGGCCAGCTCTTTGAGAATGTCAGTGTCACTCTGCTCGGACATCGGGGTCACCGTCTCTCCGCCGCGGCTGAACTGTCAGCGACCGGCCACGAAATGTTGGTCGCCACCGTGCGGCGTGTGCGCACGGTTCGACGCGGGGACCGCCGCGGCTTCCTCTGTACAGCCGACCCCACACCGAGAAACCACGTCGATCGCCGTAGTGTCTTCAGCCCCATAACCCTACCGCCCCTGGGGTGACGGTGTGGCATGTGTCAGGCGGACATGCTTCTTCGGGCCTGTTGCCGTCGACAACGGTTCGATGAGGGCGCGTCGGTGACATCTCGACCCGGACGCTCGTTGATCCGCCCATACGTTCGGCAGTTCCAATGCCAGGATTGCGAGGGGCAGCGGGCCATCGATTCCGTCGTCCTGCGATCGCATTCGGAATGAAACAGTATTCCTACGCCGATTCGACTTCGCTTTTCGACGTTTACTACCCAGCATCTGAATTTCTGACGTCGTTACAACACACCCGGTTTCAGTTGCAAACGGGTTGCACGCGGTGCGGGCAGGTGGCAATATCAATGTCAGGTTGAACACGAGCCACGCCCATGTCGTTGGTAGTGTTTCAAAGCCACCAACGACCCCCCGCAATATGTTTGAGGGGTTGCTTCATGCCTAAATCAATGCCGTCTGCAATTACCCGGTCAGTGCCCCCATGTGTTGTATCGACGATGTCGTGCGGGAAATCTGCGGTGGTGACCGTGTCGGGGGATCTGGATTACCTGGCGGTCAATGACCTAGAGGAGGCCGCCGCGCTGGTTCTCTTCGATCGAGTCGAAGTTCTGCTGATCGACCTGAGTACCACCACCTTCCTCAGTGCGGCCGGTATGGCCGCCCTCGTAACCGTTCACGAGTCCGTGCAGACCACCGGCGGAACCATGATCGTGGTGGCCCGTGGACCGGCCACTGCCAGGCAGCTGCGCAGGGCGGGTGTGGCCGACACGCTCCAGGTCGTCGACACCGTCGACACCGCAATCGGGCAGGGCGCGGAGCTGCTGTTCAGTGCGGCATGGGAAAACTCGCCCATCGAGGAGTCGCAGCGGGCGGGAGCTCGTCCATGACATCGGTACACGAGACGCCGCAGCGCCCGCAGGGCGACCGAAGACCCGAAAATCCTGTGCCGCAGTACCAACCGGCCAGAGTGCGGGCCGATGTCGAGTGGCCCGATCCCAGTCCGCTCGACCAGTGGTGGAAGAAGGTCATGACTCTCGACCATCGCGACGTCTAGTCGCCAGACGCCGCAACCAACACCGGTCCTCAAGAAACCTTTTCGGCTACGATCCCGTCATGAACAAGGAGGTCGCGACCCGTCTTGCCGAGGTGCGACTCGCACAGTGGAGCCGCGATGCCGACTACAACGATCTGGAGTGGGCCGACAGCAATGAGTCGACCACGACTGAGCACGTCTTAGACGGCGGTGTCGACTACAAGGTCGAGTTGACGGTCTGGCGTGAGCAGCATGCGCGCGAGTACACCATGGGGGTGAGGGTCAGCGAGACCGCCCGGCGTCGGTTCTTCGGTGGGGCAGTGTCGCGGTATGGACGGATGTTTCCGGACGGGCGTTTCGTCGAAGGGCCGTGAAAGGTTCGCCCCATCAGGTTGCGGATTTCGAGCGGTCGATGACCGCGGCGAGAGTGTCGGCCAGGGCAGGGTCGATCGCGGCGACGATCTGGCGTGCGGCGGAGCCGAGTTGGGAGAGTTCGTCGGCTCCCATCGCATTTACGACCAGTCGCCTCACCTCAGAAACGTGCGACGGCGCGATGCGTTGTAGCTCCTGCCATCCGGCCTCGGTCAACACCGCCTCGGTGCGTCGGCCCGCGCCACCGCACGAGCGTCGCTCGACCCATCCGGCAGCTTCGAGGCGCGTCACCGCGTGGGACAGCCGGGACAGGGATCCCCGTGCCAATTCGGCGAGGTCGCTCATCACCCGTACGTGATCAGGGGCGTCTGACAGCGACACCAGGATGTTGTACTCGAAGAAATTGATTCCCGCGTCTTGCTTGAGCTGTGCGTCGAGCTTGCCCGGCAGGGTCATGAGCAACGCGACCAGCGACGCCCAGTCACGCTGCTGTTCGTGGGAGAGCCACAAGTCGTTTCGATCGTCGGTCACGGGACCATCGTACCGAACTTGAACATTCAATTGCGCGGTGTATGGTCGAACTTGCACGTTCAAGTTCACGGCTACGTCAGCCGACCCCACTCGCTCGAGGAGTTCCCATGACCCTTTTCCGTCTCGACGCCAGCATCCGCGTCGAAGGTTCCCATAGTCGCGCGATCGCCGACATCGTCGAACACCAATGGCGCGTCGGGCATCCTGACGACACCATCATCCGACGTCACGTCGGAACCGAGCCGATACCTGCAACCACGTGGGGAACCGCCGCCTTCGCCGGCTACACACCGGAGGACCAGCGCACGTCCGCTCAGCGTGAAGCGATTGGACTGGCCGCTACCCTCGCGGATGAACTGATCGCCGCGGATGCGCTCCTGTTTGCGGTGCCGCTGTACAACTTCGGCGTGTCGCAGCACTTCAAGACGTGGGTCGACACTGTCATCACCGATCCTCGATTCAGTCCGACCGGCCCGGCGGTGATCGCGGGCCGACCCGCGGTACTGGTGACCGTCCAGGGCGGCAACTACGCGGCGGGCACGCCTCGCGAAGGTTGGGATCACGCCACCGGTTGGATGCGGCGCATCCTTGCTGATGTCTGGGGTCTGGATCTCGAGGTGGTCGAATCCGCGTTCACCCTCGTCGGTGAGAATCCGGCCCTCGACGAGTTCAAAGACCTCGCAGCGGGTCTACGCGCCGACGCGGAGGAGCTGGCGGAAAAACACGGCGAATCCCTGGCCGCACCTCGCGGCTGACCGCCCTCGCTGATTACGTTGAGGCGTTGCCCTCGGCAAGCGCGGCCAAACGGCCCAACGATGCGTCGAGATTGTGTGCCGTCGTTGCGCGAGCGCGCACCAAACGCTTTTCCTCGGTGAGGTCGGTCCAGTCATACGTGTGGGTTACCCGAGTGTGGCTGCCATCGATAGGCTCCAGTTCCCAGCGCCAGAGATGCCCGGGAGGCGGCTGGCCGGCCTCCGAGGGGAGCCACGCGATGAGCCGCCCCTCCTCGAACTCGACGACATGATTCTCCCGCTCGGCTCCCGTGGTGAGCGTCATCGTGAAGACATCACCGACCGCTCGGACGCGTTGGTCGGCCGGGGCGAGGGTCAGGTTGTCGTTGCCGTCCCACCGGGGCTGCTGCGACGGGTCCGCGATCAGCTCGAAAAGATGCTCGACGCCGGCGGTGATGTCGCGGGTTGCGCTCACGACCCGGACTTCGGTGTTGTCGGCCATCTTCCTATGTAAGCACAGCTCAATCCGCGAGCGGCGAGATGTACGAGCAGATCAGGTACCGCAGAAGGTTTGGAAAGATTCAGCGAACACCGGCGGGGCCGGTTTGGTGTAGTCGGACCAATCGTCGCGGCGGTCGAAGGGGTGAGTCACAACCTCCAGCAGCTGCTCGAATGGGGCTAGATCGCCGTCGGTCGCGGCTTTCAGCGCAGCATCGAGCTGGTAATTGCGTGGGATGTAGAGCGGGTTGACTGCGTCCATCGCATCCGCGGCGTCGTCTCGACCGTGCTCGGCCAGTTCAGATCGCCAGCGCGTCAGCCAGGGATCGAGCTGCTCGCGCGGAATCAACCCGTCGAGAGCCGTTGAGTTCCCGCGGAGTTCATCGGCCAGAGCGCGGAACGTGCCGGTCCAATCGGCGCCATGGGTTTTCATCAACGCGAGTAGATCGTCGATCAGCGCCGGGTCGATGTCCTCGCCTGCGAGACCGAGCTTCGCTGACATACCGGCCGCGTAATGGTTCTGGAATCGCTCGTCGAAGGAGTCGAGTACTGCCGTGACCGCACTGATCGCGTCGTCGGGAGTGGAATCGATCAGGCTCAGAAGCGTTTCGGCGAGCCGCGCCAGGTTCCACTTGAGCACCGCGGGTTGGTTGCCGAACGCGTAACGGGCCCCTTGATCGATGGAGCTGAACACCGCGGTCGGGTCGAAGGCGTCGATGAATGCGCACGGACCGTAGTCGATCGTCTGCCCGGAGATGGTGGTGTTGTCTGTGTTCATCACCCCGTGCACGAAACCGGCGAGCATCCACTGTGCCACCAACGCTGCCTGCGCCTCCACCACAGCCTCGAAGAACGCCAGATAGCGCTGGTCGTCGGGTAGTTCGGTCAGCCTCGGATAGTGGCGCGCGATCGCGTAATCGGCGAGCGGGCGCAGGACCTCGCCTTGGCGCACCGCGAACTCGAACGTGCCCACCCGCAAGTGACTGGCCGCGATCCTGGCGAGTACCGCTCCGGGTTCTGCACCGGTGCGACGAACATCCCGGCCGGTCGCGACGACAGACAGAGAGCGCGTCGTGGGGATGCCGAGGGCGTGCATGGCCTCGCTGACCAGGTACTCGCGCAACATCGGGCCGACAACTGCGAATCCGTCGCCGCCTCGTGAGAAGGGCGTGGGCCCCGAGCCCTTGAGATGCAGGTCCACTCGCCGGCCGTTGCCGGTGACGAGTTCACCGAGCAACAGTGCGCGACCATCCCCGAGCAACGGTGTGTATCCACCGAACTGGTGGCCGGCGTATGCCATCGCAACCGGTGTGGATCCCTCGGGCGCCGACGCCCCCGACAAAACGCGGACACCGTCGTCGCTGCGCAACCGCTCCACGTCGAGTCCCAGCGATGTCGCCAGCGGTTCGTTCACGACGAGCAACCTCGGGTCAGGCGCGTCTGCACCCTGCCACGGCACGGCCAGTGCACTCAACTGGTCGGCGTATGTGCTGTCGAGGCCGACTATTGCTGGCGTCGTGCCCACTGGGGAATCCGGAATTGCAGCCATCTTTCCAGGATAACCAGGGTGTGGCGTATTCAATCGTCAGCAGTCACCGCCCCTCACCCGCCCCTGCTGCACGTGCGTGGGTCTGACAGCGGTTCAGGTGGCACCAACGAGTACGTCTTCCGACGGATCCCAATCGTTCTCGAGATCCGCGATGGTGGTGTGGGCGGCGGGTGAATCGGCGTCGGCGAACAACTTGGGATAGATCTTGCCTGCGAACTCGAAGTCCGTCGCATTGATGTCGATCCCACCCCGAATCGGCATCCCGTCTGTGGTGATGACGCCGGGCAGTTGGTAGCACATGATGGAGTCTTGATCCGGGGGCGTGCCGATGATGTTCTTCTCGTTCAGTGAGGTCAGGACTTGTTGGTCGACCATCTCTTTCGACCACCGTTGAGTCCGTTGGAAGTACGCGTAGGCCTTCGCCGGATCGATACGTTCGACCAGCGCCCGGCGCATGTGTTCATGCGGGAATCCGAGCGTGTGTCCTGTTTCGTGCCGGACGACCCGACGGAACTCGGCTTCAGAGGTGTTCATGGTGAAGGCCTCGAGGTTCATGGTCTGCCGATTGAGTGGGATGAGACCGATGTCGGTACCGAGGTAGGAGTAGTAGCCTCCACGCTCGCGTGAGATGCGGACATCGCCGACGCCGGAGGTCAGTGCGAACGAGATACCCGCCGTCGCAGTCCAGGCGTTCATGTGGCTGACGATCCGCTTGCGCAGATCGTCGGGCGTCGGCTCCATGAATCCGACCGTCAGACGCCGTGGTCGGGGTCCCCAGTACTTGCCGGTCGTGACGGTGAGCATGAGGGGGGCGTCGACGTGGATATTGGTACCGGACAACGGTTCTTGGAGCGGTGCGTTGACCGGGTTGATCGTGACAGCCAGTTCCGCCGCCCGCTGGTGCAGACGGGATGGAAGACTCATGATCCGGCAATGATCGTCGTTGGTGGTCATCGGGCTTTCCTTCATCTTCGGTGGAGCGAGAGAATCAAACGTTGAGCACACGTCGCCAAGGGCGCCCCGTGGTACTCGGGGCACCGCTTGGCGAACTCGAGGTGTTGTGGCGCTGCTGAACTCGGGGATTATGGTCAGCAGGAATACGTCATGGTGGCGCTGCGGATCTGGGCGGCGCCTGACGGGCCGACGCTCGGGATCGCATCCCAGAACGACATCGGATACCGCGAACCCTCCCAGACCATCTGCATTCCCCAGTGCCGCGGGACGGCGTGACCGACCGGATGCCCGAATACGTCGTAGAACTGGATTCCTTTGACAATCCAGACGTCGACACCCGACGAGAAGATGCTGCCTTCTGTGTCGGAGGAAATCGTCTCCGCCTGGAAGAGGATCATGCCGTCCGGGTACAGGTGAATCTTGGCGTTTTCCATCCGGCAATCGCCGGCGTAGATGGTGCCCCATGACAACCAGTAGATCCACCCGTCCGGCGGCTGGGACGTGTATGCCGGGAGGGGCGTCGGCTGCAAGTGGAGATCACGTGGTGATGGTTCCGAGGGCAGATCACCGCCCTGGTCATCGGGCCCTCGGCCGCCGAAGGCAGTGGTTTCGGCGGACCGCGTACGATCGCGATCTGGTTGTGCAGCAATACCATTCGGGGCGCTGGCAACTGCGACGCCGCCAGACGTCGTGTCGGCGGAATACTGTTGATCCATGATGCTCACTCCTGTGATGTGATGTCGACTTCTCCGGTGACCCCGTCGGTCGGTCACGAGACGGGGCCTGCGCTGCAGACCTGAGAAGCGGATAATCATCCCGCCGACCCGAGCGCATGTCACAAGTGTCGTGACTTGATGCGCCGGTGGCGTGAGTAGAGGACTACGCCACTATCGGGCGTCCACTACCTGTCGAGGAGCATGTTGGCGTGCCCGGTACCTGAACTACCTGGGTCTGGCCGGGCCCAAGAGTCGGATTCCCGCAGGGGTTCACATGAAGCCGAAAATGCGGCTGAACAGGCCGACGGCGATGATCAGGACCAGGAACACCGCGAGGCAGATGATGACGATCGGGATCGTTTTGCCACGCACCGGCGGCTCATGGTTGGGGCCGCCGACGCCGGTCTCGGCAGGAGGGGTGTCACCCGGTGTGACGCTGCCGCCGCTTTCCAGTCCCGTGGTGTCGTTCGGTTCGGGGTTCTGTGGTTCGAACGCGAAGTCGTCAGAGTCTCTGTTGGGCATGGAGGGGGAGTACCCGATCCCCCCGATGCCAACCAGCGTCAGCGGCTACCGCTCAGGGAATGGGCGTCGGATGACGCCCGGCGCCCCACTGCGTGGGAACCGTGCCACCGGAATATCCGACGAAGTCGACGGCCGAGCGGCGAGCCCGGACCGGGAGCTGGGTCGGTAACGGACTGCCGCGAGACCACGACATCTCTTACAACACCAGATTCGGTCGGGACCGAGATCAGGGAGAGCTCCTCCGCATGCCCAGTTCGTTCAACCAGTTCGGTCACTCCGTCCCAGCCTGGAAAGTCGTCGGTGAGGCCCGCCACGCGCAGCCCGAGGCACCGAAGCGTCGACGCGGACCACGAGTCCTGGTGATCGGCTCCGTCGTCGCGGTGCTGAGCATCGCGCTGACCGCGATCAGCTCTCTCTTGTTCTCCTTCGGAACCGCCTCTGCTGTCGCAGGTCAGCCGGACCGGCTGCGCGAAGGCTGCTCCTGGGATTCGTCGGCGTACTACGTACAGAACTGCCAGGTCTGGTCGCCGTCCCAGAACAAGTTCGTGATGGTGCAGATCCGTGCGTCGGAGGGCAGCAACCAGGGCGTGTACCTGCTCGATGGCATGCGCGCTCGCGAAGATCGCTCGGCGTGGACGACCGACGTGAAGGCCGCGCAGGTTTACGACCGCACCACCGACACCACGCTGGTGATGCCGGTCGGAGGGGCGTCGTCGTTCTACACCGACTGGGACGCAGGCGCCGGCGACAAGAACGCCACCATCAAGCAGGAGACATTCCTGACCTCGGAGCTTCCCGCCTATCTCGCGCAGAACTTCGGAGTCAGTCCGTCCAACAATGCGATCATCGGGCTCTCGATGTCTGCCGGCCCGGCAGTCACTCTGGCCGAACGCCACCCTGAGCAGTTCAAGGTCGTGCAGGCGATGTCCGGTTACTACCAAACCGACAATCCTGTGGGCGCGCTAGGGGTCTTCGCATCCCAGACGCTCGTGTCGAACTACACCAACGGCATCCTCAACATGTGGGGTGCCCCGGGCAGCAACCGCTGGACCGAGAACGATCCGTCGAAGAACGTCAGCAAGCTCAAGGACAATGGTCAGGTGCTCATCATCTCGTCGGGCAACGGCTTTTTGACCCCCGGTGAGCTGGCCAAGCTGGCACCGCAGGACCAGATCAGCGCGATTGCGCTCGAGATGCTGTCCGCAGTCTCCACCATCCTGATGCAGATCCAGGCAGCGCAAAGCGGAGCGAACGTCGTCGTACTGCCGAACTACGGCGGTCACACCTGGGAGAACTGGGGTCGGGCACTACGTGACGGCCGTGATGAGGTGACCGAGGCGCTGCGCAACGCCCCGCCGGTCACCGCCAAGATGCAGGTCGTCGACGCCGGCGGTAGCGAGGTTCCCGGCGGGGCGGCAAAGGCCACCAATGCTGCGCTGGTCGTCGCCGAGGAGCCTGCGGTGCTACCGGCAGACGTAACCGCTTCGACGGAGTCCAGCGCGGCACCGTCGGACCCAGAATCAGCAACGACGACGCAGCCGCCGGTGTCGGTGACGTCGACGGAAAGCCCCGCGGGGGATGCCTCGACTGAACCCACGCCGACGGCAACGGACACCTCGGCCACCAGCACGCCGTCGACGTCAACTACCACCACGACGCCGACGACTTCCTCGGCGCGCTGACCCGATCGCCATTGCCGGGTCATGGCCCCGGCGCGACTGCTACTTCGGCACGCGCAGTATCAGCGCCGATCCTTGTCCACCACCACCGCACAGCGCCGCGGCTCCGACTCCGCCACCGCGACGGGTCAGTTCCAAGGCCAGGTGCAAGGCGATTCTGGCACCGGACATCCCGAGAGGGTGGCCGATGGCGATGGCCCCGCCGTTGACGTTGACGCGCGTGGGGTCGAGTCCGAGTTCCCGGATCGATGCGATGCCCACAGCAGCAAAGGCCTCGTTGATCTCGACCAGATCGAGCGTCGTGGGGTCGATGCCCTCGGTGGCGCAGGCGGCGGCGATGGCGCGTGCGGGTTGCAGTTGAAGCGTCGAGTCGGGGCCGGCGACCATCCCGTGGGCGCCGATCTCGGCGAGAGGGGTGAGGTCGAGTTCGCGTGCCTTGGCTTTGCTCATCACCACCACCGCAGCCGCGCCGTCGTTGATGCTCGACGCGTTGCCCGCGGTGATGGTGCCGTCCGGGGAGAACGCGGGCCGCAGCCGAGCAAGCGTCGCCGGCGTCGTGTCGCCGCGGATGCCCTCATCGTGGTCGAAGATGACCGGATCGCCTGTGCGCTGAGGGATAGACACCGGGACGACCTCATCGGCGAAGAGTCCGTTCTTCCACGCAGCGGCAGCCCGCTGATGCGATGCGGCAGCGAACTCGTCCTGTTCCGCGCGAGCGAGAGGATTGACGCTGTCCGTGAGTGCGCCCATGGCCTGATCGGTGAAGATGTCGTGGAGGCCGTCGTAGGCGAGGTGGTCACGCATCGTCACGTCGCCGTATTTGAAGCCGCTGCGAGACTTCGCGAGCATGTGCGGGGCCTGGGTCATGGACTCTTGACCGCCGGCGACCACCACATCGACAACGCCTGCCCGGATGAGCTGATCGGCGAGCGCGATCGCGTCGACTCCGGACAGACACACCTTGTTGATGGTCAAGGCGGGCACCGACATCGGGATGCCACCTGCAACTGCGGCCTGCCGGGCGGGGATCTGCCCTGCCCCTGCGGTGAGTACCTGGCCCATGATGACGTACCGCACCTGATCGCCGGTGATCCCGGCTTTGCCGAGTGCGGCTCTGATGGCGATCCCACCGAGGTCGGATCCAGAAAATCCTGCGAGCGAACCCATGAGACGTCCGACGGGGGTGCGTGCGCCGGCGACGATGACCGATGTGGTGTTGTCGCTCACGAGAGTTCGATCTCTAGGGCGGTGCCGGTGGCCGCGATGACGTCGGCGGCGCTCACGCCGGGTGCCAGCTCACGCAGCGCGAGGGTGCCGTCGCCGACCACATCGATGACCGCGAGGTTGGTGATGATGCGGTCGACCACACGTTCGCCGGTCAGTGGCAGAGTGCACTCGTCGAGGATCTTCGGGCTTCCGCTGCGGTCAGTGTGCTCCATGAGGACGATGACCCGGGCCGCGCCGTGGACGAGATCCATCGCGCCGCCCATACCTTTCACCATCTTGCCGGGGACCATCCAATTGGCGAGGTCACCGTGGCGGGACACCTGCATGCCTCCGAGCACGGCGGTGTCGATGTGACCGCCCCGAATCATGCCGAACGACAACGACGAATCGAAGAACGCGGCACCCGCATTGACGGTCACTGTTTCTTTGCCCGCATTGATCAGATCGGCGTCGACTGCGTCGTCGGTCGGGTATGGGCCGGTGCCGAGGATACCGTTCTCCGAGTGCAGGGTGACCTGGACGTCGGAGGTCAGAAAGCCGGGAATCAACGTGGGCAGGCCGATTCCGAGGTTGACGTATTCGCCGTCGATCATGTCAGCCGCCGCACGTGCGGCCATCTGGTTCCTGGTCCACCCCTGGGCTGTGGTCGGTGCGCTCATCGGTGTGCTCCTGCGGTCTCGGTGATGGTGCGCTTCTCGATGCGCTTGTCCTGCGGTCCGGTGTGCACGATGCGCTGTACGAAGACGCCGGGCAGATGGACTGCCGCAGGGTCGATCTCGCCGGGCTCCACCAACTTTTCGACCTGCGCGATGGTGATGCGGCCCGCCATGGCGGCGAGAGGATTGAAGTTCATCGCAGTCTTCTCGAAGACGAGATTGCCTTCGGTGTCGCCGACAGCGGCGTGGACCAACGCGAAGTCGGCGTTGATCGACTCTTCCAAGACATATCGTTTCTGGCCGAACGTGCGGGTTTCCTTGGGCGGCGAGGCGATGGCGATCGATCCGTCGGGGGCGTAGCGCCAGGGCATGCCGCCCTCGGAGATCGGGCTCCCGACACCGGCCGGGGTGAAAAACGCGGGTATCCCGGTGCCTCCGGCTCGAAGGCGCTCGGCCAGCGTGCCCTGCGGGGTGAGTTCGACTTCGAGTTCACCCGCGAGGTATTGGCGCGCGAACTCCTTGTTCTCGCCGACGTAGGACGCGGTGACGCGTCGGATGCGGCCCAGCGAGAGCAGGATGCCCAGCCCGTGGTCGTCGACACCACAGTTGTTGGAGAACACCTCGAGGTCGCCCGCTCCGGACTCCGCGATTGCTGCGATCAGCGCGTCGGGGATACCGCACAATCCGAAACCGCCGACCGCCAACGTTGCGGCGTCTTGGATGTCCGCGACCGCGTCCGCGGCCGAACGTACCACTTTCGATGCCATCATTGCTCCTAGTTGTTCAGTGAATAGACGACGTACGCACAGGCCTACAGTCAACGTTCGCGCAGGTGGTAGTTCAAGAGCGGGCTTGCGGATCGGCCTCGATTGATCGGAGTGCGGACGGCTAGGTCAGTTGCGTCCACTGAGTGAACGCGCGACACTGTGCGAGTGGCTGCTGTGGACAACCCGAGTGTGGTGGCGCGAGTGGGTGCGCTGTTGCGTGCCGTCGGCGCCGCGGAACAGGCGTCGACCACCGATCTGGCCAGGGCCGCCGGCATCGCCCGCCCGACCGCCCACCGGTTGCTGACGTCGTTGTCGGACGAAGGTCTGATCGATCGAGATGTGAAGACCGGCCGCTGGGCACTCGGACCGGAGTTGTATCTGCTCGGCGCGAGCGCCGCCAATCGTTACGACATCACCGGCCAGGCCCGCGACATCCTCGACCGCCTTGCTCGCGACACCGGCGAGAGCGCGTTTCTGTCGGCACGCCGCGGCGATGAGACCGTCTGCGTCCTCAGTCAGGAGGGCAGCTTTCCGCTGCGTTCGCATGTACTGCACGAAGGCATCCGGTTCCCGCTGGGGGTGGCGTCGGCGGGCCTGGTGGTGCTGAGTCATCTCCCTGCCCGGGATGTCGACGACTACTTCTCCCGGGCTGATCTCGAAAGTGATTGGGGTGAGGCGCATTCGGAATCATCCACCCGTCGGCGGATCGAGGTGACGTTGCAGACCGGATACGCCGTGAACCCTGGGTTGCTGGTCGAAGGCAGTTTCGGGATCGGCGCGGCCGTGTTCGATCGTTCGGGCCGTCCGGCGTGGGCGCTGAGCCTCACCGGGGTCGAGACGCGCTTCCGGCCAGAGAGGCTACCGACCTTGGGTGCGACGCTTCTGGACGCCGCCCACCTGTTGTCGAAGCGGCTGCAGCTCTGACTGGAGCGGTCTTGCCGCCGAATTTGCTCCACTTCTGTAAATCTGCTCCGCTTCCAGGGCTCTGGAAGTGGAGCACCTGCCCAGAAGTGGAGCAGATTGTGCTCAGTCCGCAACCAGCGTCTTCGCGCCAGGTCCGCTCAACGCCCCCGCGGGCACGGGGCGGCCTGAAACAGCGAGCAGCAGGTCGATGGCGGTGCCACTGACCTGCTGACCGTCGTCGGGACCGTGCTCGAACTCGGCGTCGATGGTGTTCAGCCGCATGCCATCGATGCGCTCGCGTCCGCCGCCGAAGTTGACCGTCGTCCTGCACTGATAAGTCAGTGCCTCGACGACGGGGCCGATGGGGTAGGTCGCACTGATCTGCAGCGGACGGCGAATGTCCTCACCGTGGACGAACGCTTCGACCAGTCGGGTGGCCGGATTGGCGGGTGGCGTACTGGTCGCGTCGATTGAGCGCCGCAGCAGGTCCAAGGTGTCACTCGGAGACGCGCACTTCTTCATCGCGATCCCGGTCTCATTGTCGCGGTCGAAGTCGAAGCGGGCGACGATCAACCGACGCCCGAACCCCAGTCTCGTGGTCGTGGCGGCGTCGATCAGGTGAGCCAGGACATCGTGAACGCTCCATCCTGGACACAACGAAGGTGTCGACCATGCGGCATCTGGCACACGGCTCAGATCGTCGACGAGTTGCGCTCTTTCTGCGTGGACGGTCGGCCATACCTTGGACAATGTCGTTCCCATGTGCAGGTAGACCTGCATGGACCCGAGAACTCATCGACGCCTCGGCTCCGATTTCTATATCCGTTCGATGGCCGCGCTGCGATGAGCGACCATCGCCCGATGGTCCGTTATCGATCTGTGACTTTTCGTTACCTTTTCGTGATGTCAGGTGCGACCTTGCCGACACCTGCTCTCTGCACACTCGAAGGGGTCGAGCAATGGCATTGATAGTCAACGGTTTCCAGGAAGGAACATGATGGCTGCCATCTTGTTTGGATCGATCAGCACCCTCGCAGACACCTCTGAAATCCAGCGCCGTGCGTTCAACGAGGCGTTCGAAGCCCATGGCCTGGATTGGAAATGGGGTCGAGACGACTACATCGCCATGCTGGGAAGTAACGGTGGCGCACAGCGAATTGCAGACTACGCGAAGTCGCGCAACGAGACCGTGGACGCAGCGGCGGTCCATGCGACCAAATCGTCGATATTCCAGGAACTGATCTCGATGCTCGGCATCGAGCCCCGCGCCGGCGTCCTGGACGCGGTTGCGGCTGCCAAGGCACACAACGTCAAACTGGGACTGGTGACGACGACGTCGCCTGAGAACGTCACCGCGCTGCTCGCCGGACTCCCGGAGGTCTCCCGCGAAACCTTCGACGTGGTGGTCGATTCCACGAACGTCGACACGGGCAAGCCTGACCCGGCGTCATACAGGTATGCACTGGACCAACTCGGCGAGGATGCTGATTCCTGCGTCGCGATCGAAGACAACGTCGGCGGAGTCCATGCGGCCAAGGCTGCCTCGGTGATCTGCGTGGCGTTCCCGAATCAGAACACCGTGAGCGGCGACTTCTCTGAAGCAGTCGAGGTTGTCGGTCAGCTCGACGCAGATCGTTTGCGCGCCCTGACCGAGAACGATCACTAGCGCTACCCGCAGTCAGAGAGGACTCACATGAGCGACATCCAAGCCCGCGTCACCGCCACCGAGCGCGCATTCCACGTTGAAGGCTACGAGAAGATCGAGTACGACCTGCTGTACGTCGACGGGGTCTTCTCGACCGACCAGTCAGAACTCGCCGACAGCTATCGCGGTTACGGCCGCGCTCTGATGGTGATCGACGAGTCCGTGTACGCACTTTACGGTACGCAGATCCATCGTTACTTCGAACACCACGACCTGCAGCTCGCGGTCGTTCCGGTCGGAATCGCCGAGACCGCAAAGTCATTGAGCACCTTCGAGGAGATCGTCGGCAAGTTCGACGAGTTCGGGCTCGTTCGCACCGAGCCCGTCCTGGTGGTCGGCGGGGGACTCACCACAGATGTTGCCGGGTTCGCATGTGCGAGCTATCGACGGAACACACCCTATATCCGCATTCCGACGACGTTGATCGGACTGATCGACGCCAGTGTGTCCATCAAGGTGGCGGTCAACCACGGCAAACACAAGAACCGGCTGGGCGCCTACCACGCATCCCAAAAGGTGTTGCTGGACTTCTCTTTCCTTCGGACTCTGCCTGCCGATCAGGTGCGAAACGGCATGGCTGAGTTGATCAAGATCGCCACGGTCGGTAATGCGAACATCTTCGACATGCTCGACGAGTACGGTCCCGAGTTGTTGCGGACCCGATTCGGGCATCTGGACGGAACGGTCGAACTCCGTGCAGTTGCGGACAACCTCACCTATCAGGCCATCGAGACGATGCTCGAACTCGAGGCGCCGAACCTTCATGAGCTGATGCTCGACCGGGTCATCGCGTTCGGACATACGTGGAGTCCGACACTCGAACTCACACCGCCGCAACCGTTCTTTCATGGACATGCGATCAACATCGACATGGCCCTGTCGACGACGCTCGCCGAAAAGCGTGGCCTCATCTCGGTGGAGGACCGCGACCGGATCCTCGGGGTGATGAACCGTCTGGGCCTGGCTCTCGACAGCGAGCACCTCACACCCGAACTGCTCTCTGAGGCGACAACATCCATCCTCAGGACGCGAGATGGTTTGCTTCGGGCCGCGGTACCCAACCCGATCGGTCAGTGCCAGTTCCTCAACGACGTCACCGTCCACGAACTCGCCGACACCCTCACTGTGCACAAGAAGATCTGCCTCGACTTCGAACGCGAAGGTGCAGGGGTCGAGATGTTCACATCCGCGCATCTCGCCTCCGTCGATGGCTGAGACGGTGACGACCCCGACTCATCCGGTCACACCGTCGACGATTCTTGCGGCGGAGTTGTCGGAGCTCGTCGAGTTGGTCGACGCAGTGCCGGTACTCGATTCAGCGATCAAAGAACGGTTGCGTAGGACACGTGACCTGGCACGGGGTCTCGACCCCTATCTCGAGCAGTGCTCGACCCCGGAGTCGCCGGCGCTTGCCGCGCTCGCGGCGCGCACCCGGGCGGAGCAGTGGACAGACCGGTCGCTGGTCTCCGGTTCTGGGCCGCTGGAGCAGGAGATGTTGTCGGGGCATGTGGAGGGTCAGACCCTGAAGTTTCTGGTGCACATGACTCGGGCTCGCCGCGTCCTCGACATCGGGATGTTCACCGGATACTCCGCGCTGGCGATGGCCGAAGCTCTCCCCGACGATGGCGAGGTGGTGGCGTGCGAGGTCGATCCCTATGTCGCCGACGTCGCCCGTCAGTGTTTCTCCGAATCTCCGGCAGGTGCGCGGATTCGCGTCGAAGTCGGTCCTGCCCTGACCACAGTGCTGCGGCTGGAAGGTCCGTTCGACCTCGTCTTCATCGATGCAGACAAGACCGGGTACCTCGACTACTTCCACTACCTCATCGGGAGTGGACTCCTTGCGCAACACGGAGTGATCGCCGTGGACAACACACTCCTGCAGGGCGAGCCGTACACAGATCACGGTGCTCGCTCCACCAATGGACAAGCGATTGCAGATTTCAACCGCGCAGTGGCCAATGACTCCAGGGTGGAACAGGTACTGCTGCCGTTGCGGGACGGGGTGACTCTCATCCGGCGAAAAGGTTCGGACTGATCATGACAGCAACATCGTCGATCAAAACAGTAGCTGCATTGGCAGGTCTCTTGGCAACGTTGCCGGTCGATCTGGCGGTGACGGCGATCGCCCTGATACGTCGGGTGCCCCCACCGGTGGTGGACGCGACGGACAGGCGACGCACCGTTCTCGTCACCGGCGGCAAGATGACCAAGTCACTGTCCATCGCCCGCGCCTTTCATCTGGCAGGGCACCGGGTCATCTTGGCCGAATCCGCGAAGTACCGTTTCACCGGTCACCGGTTCTCTCGAGCCGTCGACAAGTTCCACTGCATTCCGGAGCCGACCTCACCGCACTATGCCGACGCGCTGCTCGATCTGGTCAAGCGAGAGGAAGTCGATGTATTCGTTCCGGTCGCGAGTCCGGCTGCCAGCGTCCATGACGCGGATGCGGGTGAGTTCCTCGGCGACTTCTGCGACGTTGTGCACGGTAACTCCCGGACGGTGCGCATGGTGGATGACAAGGATCGTTTCTCGGAATTCGCACGGTCGGCGGGTGTTCGGGTGCCGGATTCGCGGCGTATCACCGACCCGGCGCAGATCGCGGAGTTCGACTTTCCACCCGGTCGCGAATACATTCTCAAGCGGATCGCTTACAACCCGGTCGGCCGGATGGATCTGACGAAGCTCTCGGATGCGACGCCGGAGCGGAATCTACAGTTCGCGGCCAGTTTGCAGATCTCGGAGGACGACCCGTGGATCTTGCAGGAGTACATCGCAGGCCAGGAGTACTGCACGCACGGTACCGCGCGCGCAGGGAGCCTGCAGGTGTATGCCTGCTGTGAATCGTCTGCATTTCAAGTCAATTACGAGATGGTCGACAAACCGGAGATTCTCTCGTGGGTCCAGACTTTCGTGAGTCGGCTCGGCGTCAGCGGTCAGTATTCGTTCGACTTCATCGAGGGTGACGACGGGCATGCCTACGCCATCGAATGTAATCCCCGGACCCACTCGGCCATCACGATGTTCGAAGGGCATCCGCGACTCGCCGCCGCCTATCTCGACGACAATCACCCGATGATCGTTCCGGAACCGGATTCGCTGCCCACGTATTGGATCTACCACGAGCTGTGGCGGCTGCTGACCGAACCGGGTCGTCGCCGGCGCGTGCGTGTCATCGCGCGGGGCCGTGACGCCATCTTCGCCGCATGGGATCCATTGCCTTACCTGCTCGTTCATCACCTGCAGATCCCGTCGTTGCTCGTAAAGAGCCTTGTCGCCGGGAAAGACTGGACACGAATCGATTTCAACATCGGTAAGCTTGTCGAGACGGGTGGAGACTGATGCAACCTCAGCGCATCGAGCCGGATCAGTCCCCGCTCCGCTCCATCTCCGTGTTGATGCTCGTCGGGTCGCCGGTCGACTTCTTTCGCGCCGACCTGTCGCGGGTCTATGCGAAGGGCTTTCTGGATGTGTTTCATGACCTGGCGGACTACCGGATCGAGATCGCCTATGTGTCCCCGGATGGCAGTTGGAGATTTCCGCGCAGCCTAGACGAGGTGGACACTGCAGCTGCTCAACCGGTCTCATTGTCGGATGCGGTGAGCTACATCGAGGCGCGACAGCACGACATCATGATCCCCGAGATGTTCTGTCGACCGGGGATGACGACGTATCGCTCGCTGTTCGACCTCCTCGGGATCCCACACCTCGGTAATCGCGCCGATGTCATGGCGATGACTGCGGACAAACACCTTGCTCGTGCGGTGGTTGCCGCAGCGGGGGTCGCGGTGCCGGCCGGCGAGGTCCTTCGGGCCGGCGAGAAGTACACCGGAAATATGCCCGTCGTCGTCAAACCCGCTGACTCCGACAACTCCATGGGCGTCAGTTTGGTACGAGAAGAAGCGGACATGGCACTCGCGATCGACGACGCGCTCCTGTACTCGGAGTCGGTCATCGTCGAAACATACGTACCGCTCGGTCGGGAAGTGCGATGCGGGATCATCGTCAGAGAAGGCGAATTGGTCTGTTTGCCGCTGGAAGAATACGCGGTCGACGAACGGGAGCACCCCATCCGCGCAAGGGCCGACAAACTCGAACGGACTGCGGACGGCGAGTTGTATCTGGTGGCAAAGGAATCCACCAAGGCATGGATCGTCGACGTGGACGACCCGGTCACAGAGGCGGTGTGGGCGGCCGCCCGGCGGTGTCACATCGCTCTCGGGTGCCGGCACTACAGTCTGTTCGACTTCCGGATCGATCCAGCCGGAGTGCCGTGGTTTCTCGAGGCAGGACTGTACTGCTCGTACTCACCGAGCAGCGTGATCTCTGTGATGGCCGCCGCGGCCGGCATCGGTGTCGATGAGCTGCTCGAGATGGGCTTGCAGGAGATCGCGCGAGAGAAGGCCCGGTGATGGAATATCAGGTCCTCGATCCCATCGGCGTTCGCGTCACAGATCTGTCTCTGGATGGCGTGGGCACTGCCGATGTGGCCACCCTCGAGAAGCTGTTGGCCGAGTGCGGTGTGCTGGTCATCCCGGACCAAAAGATCGACGACGGTGTGTTTCTCGCGTTTTTGAAGCAATTCGGTGAGCTGATGTTCACCGCGGGAGAGCTGCCGCTGGCCGGCTACCCTGACCTCAACGTCATCAGCAACGTCGGCCGGGCGACACCTCCGAAGTCGACGTTCCATGTCGACACGACGTACGTATCGCATCCGCCCCGGTTCACCGCGTTGCGTGCGGTGAATGTGCCCGATGAAGGTGGCCATACCCAGTTCAGCAATCAGTATGCGGCGCACGACACGCTCACGGAAGCGGTCCGCGACGACTTGGCCGGTCGACTCATGACCCATGTGGTCACCGGGGTCGACCCCGGCGAGGACGCCCAAACCTCTGCTGCGCACCCGCTCCTTCTCACCCACCCGTTGTCGGGGCGCACCGCGCTGTATCTGTCGGCGGCGGCGAGGTGTGAGGCGATCACCGGCAAGACGCCCGAAGAAGTTGCACAGATCGTCGCCGACCTCATCGCGCACTCGACGCGAAGCGACAACGTCTTTCGGCATGCCTGGTCTGCCGGAGACGTCGTGATGTGGGACAACCGGGTCGTAATGCATCGCGCAGACCACAGCGGCGTGGTCGGCGACCGGGTGATGCACCGGGGGATGGTTCGCTGAAGCAACCATCGACCGTGCCGATCTGACCGTCGACCGTGCCCTTTTTCGTACGTAGCGGGCGATGTCAGACTGCCTTGCTACACTGCCGCCGACAGTGCTTTGCATAGCGAAAGATGTTGCAGCACAGTGAAATAAGACCCTTCGAACACTTGTGCTATCCGGCGTTTGGCGGTAGATTTGAGTCATGAACTTTCGGGGGTTGTTCGAACACTTATCAACGATGGCGGCTGATCCATTGCTGGCGCCGCTCGACGATGTGGCGTTGTCGGAGGAGACGGTCTACGCATTGCGGGCCAAGAATGTGTTGGACGCATTGCTGTTTCGGTTCACCGCCGACCTTGACAAGCGTGGTGTGGCCAAGACACTCGGTGCGGATTCGACTGCTGAGCTGCTGCGATCGGTGCAGGTATCGCCGGCTGTTGCGCACCGCTACGTACGGGTCGGTCGCGCCCTCGGCTCCATCCCCTCGGTCGCTGCGTATGCCGTGGACGGGACTCTGTCCGGGGAGCACGTGGACGCCATCGTCAAAGGCTTGCATCACATCGACCGCCGCGACCCCGACCTGTCGGAGACTGATCGTGCCGACTGCGTGCGTGGGTTGTTGACCGAGGCGCGTATCTCGACGCCGGCCGCGGTTGTCGAGCGGGCCCACGAGATGGCGATCGCCTTGTCGCCGCCGGACAAAGAAACGGCGGATGCGGAGAATGATGAGCTCAACGAGGTGTCGTTCGGGACCGGCGATGATGGCCGCACCCACGGCACCCTGGACCTGGACAAAGCCCTGGGGGAGAAACTGGCGACCGCGTTGCGTCCGCTGGCCAAACCCGTCCCCGAACCGGACGGGTCACCGGATCCGCGCAGCACCTCGCAGCGTCTCGCCGAAGCCCTCGGAAAGATCCTGGATGTGTTCTTCGCTCACCAGGATCGGCCCACCGAAGGTGGGGTCAAGCCGCGGGTGACGATGACCGTCTCCGCGGAGCAACTGTTGGCGTTTCAGATGAACGGCATCCCGGACGCGAAAGTCCCGACCGCACCCGCAACGTTCGAATGGACCGGGCCGGTGTCGCTGCCGACCGCGCAGACTATTGCCTGCGATTCGGTGATCACCAAAATCCTGCTCGACAACAACGCCGTACCCCTGCAGGTGGGGCGTGAGTTCCGGACGGTCACACCCGCCATTCGTAAAGCATTGATTGCGCGGGACAAGGGCTGTGCGTTCCCGGGCTGCGGCTGCCCCGCCGGATGGACCGACGCTCATCACATCACGTTCTGGAGTCACGGTGGTGAGACGAGCCTGGCCAACACCGTCCTGCTGTGCAGACGGCACCACAACTACATCCACCACAAAGGCTGGACCGTGTTCCTCGGACACGACGGCCACCCCTGGTTCATAGCGCCCGGGAAGACCGAACCAATGCGGTCCCACGCCAGACGCACCCTGACCAACGAACCACTCGCCGCCTAATCCCGCCGACCGATCGAGGCCGCCACAAGTTCACGAGAAACTCCACACGACGACGCAGCCCGAAGTTACTACCGCAGTACAGGCTCCCTGTGCGGCTTGATGTTTGAAAACTTCATAGTGTGAGACCGTCTCGGCAGCGGTGACGTCTCATCAGCGCAACCGCAACGGCTGACTGGGTTTCAGTCCGGAACGGATGCGACGTCTGGTGCGACCACCCCGAAAAGGTCGGCGATCGCGGCGAGGCTCGCCACCTGCAGGGCACTCGCGTCGACTCCACCCGCGCCGGGGAGCTTTCTCGTCGCGGTGGCGCTGGCCACGACAGTCGGGCTGTATCCGAGGCTGAATGCGCCGCGCGCAGTCGAGTTGACGCACATGTGGGTCATGAACCCGGCCAGCAGCAAGTTGCTCGCGCCGAGACTCTTGAGCTTCCCCTCGAGATCGGTGCCGACAAATGAGTTGGGATAGTTCTTCACGATCACCGGCTCGTCGCCCTTCGGTGCGACCCGACTGACGATCTGACCGATGTCGGCGTTGACGTCGTACGGGCTTCCAGCTCCGGCGTCGTGCATGATGTGGATGATCGGGATTCCGGCAGTTCTGGCGCGGTCGAGTAACTCCGCAGCCGAGTCCAGCGCCTGCTGCACGCCCTCTAGTTCGAGGACACCCTGCGTGTACGTGTTCTGGCAATCGATCATCACCAGCGTGGATCCGCGCAGTGGCGAGGGACTTTCGGGCATCCCGGTGAGCTGTCGAAGTGTCATCGGCTCGGTCATTCAGATCCTCCTGTGATGTACGTCACCAGACCGTACGTGGAGGCGGGTTGCATGAAGGTTGCACCGACGGTCATTTGGAGGCTCTCGGACCGTAGGTGAAACCGCTCTCGGCGACCGACCTCACGACCGCAGACGGTTCCCAGATGTGCTCCACGTGAACGAATCTGCTCCACTTCCAGTGTGCTGGAAGTGGAGCAGATTGCCGAAAGTGGAGCAGCTGGGTGAGGTGGCTACTTCAGCGCGGAGCCCAGCGCTTCGTTGAAGGTCTTGCTCGGGCGCATCACCGCAGCGGTGATCTCGGGATCGGGGAAGTAGTAGCCGCCGATGTCCACCGGCTCGCCTTGCGCGTCACCCAATTCCCTGACGATGGTGTCTTCGTTCGCGCTCAGCTTCTCTGCCAGGGCGGCAAAGTGCGTCTGCAGATCCTTGTCGTCGGTCTGGGCCGCCAGTTCCTTCGCCCAGTA
Source organism: Williamsia limnetica (assembly GCF_003217475.1). GTDB lineage: Bacteria > Actinomycetota > Actinomycetes > Mycobacteriales > Mycobacteriaceae > Williamsia > Williamsia limnetica. Next base: position 106,618 of record NZ_QJSP01000006.1, read on the forward strand.
GAGCGCGAGGTAGAACTGGCTGCCGCGGTTGTCGATCTCGCCCACCTTGCGGGAGGGCCCCTTGTTGTTCTCCAGCAGTTTGCCGGTCGCCGCGTCGAGGGTCTTCGACAGGATCGTGGCCCGGGCGTCACCGGTCTTCTTGCCCAGATCCTCGAGACTGACCGCGAGAGCGAGGAACTCACCGAGTGAATCCCAGCGCAGGTGATTCTCCTCCAGCAGCTGTTTGACGTGCTTGGGGGCGCTGCCGCCCGCGCCCGTCTCGTAGAGTCCGCCGCCGGCCATCAGCGGGACGATCGAGAGCATCTTGGCGCTGGTGCCGAGTTCGAGGATCGGGAACAGGTCGGTGAGGTAGTCGCGGAGGATGTTGCCCGTCGCGGAGATGGTGTCGAGTCCGCGGACCACGCGCTCGAGGGTGTACCGCATCGCGCGGACCTGCGACATGATCTGGATGTCGAGGCCTTCGGTGTCGTGATCCTTGAGGTAGGTCTTGACCTTGGTGATCAGCTCGTTCTCGTGCGGGCGGTAGGGGTCGAGCCAGAAGATCACCGGGATGCCCGAGTCGCGGGTGCGCGTCACCGCGAGTTTGACCCAGTCCTGGATGGGCGCGTCCTTGACGATGCACAGCCGCCAGATGTCGCCGGCTTCCACGGTCTGCGTCAGGAGCACCTCACCGGTGGCGAGGTCGGTGATGTTGGCGGTACCGCCCTGCGGGACCTCGAAGGTCTTGTCGTGGGAGCCGTACTCCTCGGCCTTCTGCGCCATCAGGCCGACGTTGGGAACGGTGCCCATGGTGGTGGGGTCGAAGGCTCCGTTGGTCTTGCAGAAGTTGACCATCTCCTGATAGATCCGGGAGAACGTCGACTCGGGGTTGACGGCCTTGGTGTCCTTGGGCCGGCCGTCGGCACCCCACATCTTGCCGCCTGCGCGGATCATCGCGGGCATCGATGCGTCGACGATCACGTCGCTGGGGGAATGGAAGTTCGAGATGCCCCGGGCCGAGTCGACCATGGCCAGTTCGGGGCGATGCTCATGGCACTTGTGCAGATCGTCGATGATCTCTTCGCGCTGGGACGCGGGGAGCGACTCGATCTTGTCGTAGAGGTCCGACAGTCCGTTGTTGACGTTGACGCCCAGTTCCTCGAACAGGTCACCGTGCTTGGCGAACGCGTCTTTGTAGAAGACCCGGACGGCGTGGCCGAAAACGATGGGGTGGGAGACGCGCATCATCGTCGCCTTGACGTGGAGGGAGAACATGACGCCCGTCTTGTAGGCGTCCTCCATCTGCTCCTCGTAGAACTTGATCAACGCCTTCTTGCTCATGAACATGCTGTCGATCACGTCGCCGTCGGTCAGCGAGACCTTGGGCTTGAGGACGATGGTCTCGCCGCTGTCTGTGAGCAGTTCCATCTTCACTTCACGGTCGCCGTCGACGGTTGTCGACTTCTCGCCGTGGTAGAAATCGCCCTCACGCATGTGCGCCACATGGGTCCGCGATGCGGGCGACCATTCGGTCATGCTGTGCGGGTGCTTGCGCGCATATTCCTTGACGGCCTTCGGAGCCCGGCGATCTGAGTTGCCCTCGCGCAGGACCGGGTTGACCGCGCTGCCGAGACACTTGGTGTAGCGGTCTCGTATCGCTTTGTCTTCGTCCGTCTTCGGGTTGCCGGGGAAGTCGGGGAGCTTGTAGCCCTTCCCCTGGAGTTCCTTGATCGCGGCCAGCAGCTGCGGCACCGAGGCGCTGATGTTGGGCAGCTTGATGATGTTGGTCTCGGGCAGTTGCGTCAGACGTCCCAGTTCGCCGAGGTTGTCCGGGACTCGCTGGTCTTCAGGAAGGAGATCGCTGAACTCGGCGAGGATGCGGGCTGCCACGGAGATGTCCGTGGATTCGACGTTGATGTCGGCAGCATCGGCAAATGCACGTATGACAGGCAGGAATGCGTGGGTCGCAAGCATTGGCGCCTCGTCTGTCAGTGTGTAGATGATCGTCGGCTGCTTAGCGTTCATATTCGCGCTCGTCTCCATATTCGTCACGTGCGGCAGGGATCTTCCTGCCATGCCTCTACCAGTATCACGTCGCGCTCGAGATCGTGCGTACGAACGGTCCGGTAGGGGTCCGGCCACCCGACCCTGATCCGGCGCGACCCGAGCGTCGACGGGCGGGCCGAGGAGCCGTGATGACAAAAGTGATCTTCTCGTATAAGAGAATCAGATTCTTGTCGGCGGTGCCACTTCAGTCATCGGCGAATGCCCGGAACGCGCGCATCAGCGCCGGGGTCAGGGCCCGTAGCGTGTCCTGGCCGAGGTGCTCGGCAAGGGTGTCATCGAGCGCTGCGTACGAGGCCATGCCGACGTTGATCAGGCGTCGGCCCTCGTCGGTGACGAACAGTGTCGCGCTGCGGCCCCGACCGCTGCCACCGGTTCTCTCGACCGCGCCCAGGTCCTCGAGTTTGTTCAGGGTCGCCTGCATGCTCTGGGGCGTGACCGCTGCCCTGCGGCCGAGCTCGCTGTACGAGAGTCCCGGCCTCCGCGACAGGTGACCGAGCGCGGAGATGTGGCGCACGGCGATGCCCTCCTCTCGCAGTGCACTGTCGACCCGCTCGCGGATCTGGCGACCGAGGACCGTCAGGAGAAACGCGGCACTCGGCGCGGGAACTGCCGCGTCTGATCCTGGTTCGGACTGTTCATCGGCCACGTTGACAACCCTTCTTCACAAGTTACAGTCTAACTGAAACTCCTCGTCCGAGGGGTCGCCGCTCCATTCGGGAAGAGACGGTTATGGAAACCCTGCGCAACGTCGTCATCTGGATCCATCTGATCGGCTTCGCAGTGACCTTCGGTGCCTGGGCCACCGAGGCGGCCACCCGGAGACTGCGCACGACCCGGGTGATGGACTACGGCCTGGTGGTCTCGCTGGTCAGCGGCGCCATCCTCGCCGCGCCATGGCCCGCGGGTGTCGACATCAACTACGTCAAGGTGGGCATCAAACTCGCCATCCTCGTCGTACTCGGCGGCCTACTGGGAATGGGCAACGCCCGGCAGCGACGCACCGGGGAAGCGGTTCCGCGCGGCCTCTTCTATGCGGTCGGTGTGCTGTCTCTGCTTGCCGCCGGCATCGGGGTCATCTGGCGATGAGTGTCCGCCATCACCTCCATCGCGCGCCCGCGGTCTCAGCGGCCGAGGCCATGGCTCTCGTCCGCGACAACGCGCTGATCATCGACGTCCGTCGCCATTTCGAGTGGAGGCGCACCCATATCCCCGGTGCCGTACACATCCCTCTGGAGGAGCTGCAGCGACGGTGCGAGGAACTACCCGAAGATCGCGTGCTGCTCACCTTTTGCACCGGTGTGCTGCGGTCTTCGGGGGCTGCAAACCTGTTGATCGAATCGGGTTTCGACGCCAGGAACATCAGCAGGGGACTGATCGACTGGCGCGGCGCCGGTGGGCCGTTGGTCGACGGTCAGGCGTAGGTGTCACCGCTCGGCGACGACGGTCGCGAGGCCGGGAGGTCCGAACCCTCGGGTGTCGGCGAGGGCGTGGTCTTCTCCGCGCCGGTGTCGGGGAACACGTTGATCAAGACGAACGCCACCGCGACAGCGACGATCACCTGAGGCGTGACCGTCACACCGTCGGCGCCGAGCAGCAGGACCCCGAGCAGCGCGGAGGTCAGCGGGAGCCGCAGCATCACCGCGCACATCGCACCGATGCCCATTGCGATGGCGGGCGCCATGCTCATGCCGGGCAATCCGTTCATCGCGATCCCGAGAACGGCGCCGATGAAGATCGACGGGAAGACGGGCCCGCCGCGGAAGGCGCTCAGCGAGATCGAATACACGACGGTCTTGCACAGGCCCAGAAGCAGGAGAACCCCGACCGAGTAGTCGGCGGCGTGCGCGACGAGCTCGGGCAGCGCGTCCTGCCCTGAGAACAACACCTGCGTGAACGCGTTCCCGGACATCAGTTGGTACGCGGTGGCGGTGACGCCGATGAGCAGTCCGAGTCCCGCCGTGACCACGATGCGGCGCGCGTGCACGACAGGCCGCAGGGACAGTCCGACGAAGCGGATCACCCAGCCCAGGACCGCCGCGATGGCTCCTATGACGACGGCCCAACACAGGGTCGCGACAGTCGGATTCACCGCTGTCGGAACCGATGTGAGTGCCAGGGAGAAGGTGCCGAGTCCGGTCAGGTCGTCGAGGCCGATGAAGACGACGGCGCCGATCCCGGAGGACAGGAGCCCCGGTACCGCCACGAGACTGAGCGTTGCGCCGCCGATGCCGGCTGCTTCCATGATCAGAAAAGCTGCGAGGATCGGGGAACCGAACAGTGTGCTGATGGCGGTGAAGCTGCCCGCCGAAGCCATGATCACCAGGGCCATCGGCGGGGCATCGGATTTCAGCAGGTGCACCGTGACCACGGCAAGGCCGCCGCCGATCGCGATCAGCGGCGCCTCAGGGCCGAGGACGGCACCCAAACTCAGCGTCGCGAGGGCCGCCAGGATGATGCCGGGTAACTCCTTGTCCACCGGTGTGCCGCCGGCGTGAAAGCCGAAGGCGGGGGAGTGCCCTGCGTTGCCGGGAAGGTAGCGGATGGTCAGAGCGGTCAGCACGCCGCACAGCGCCAGCCAGGGGATCGGCCACCACGCCGGTGTACCGCCGGAGAAGATGTCTCCGGGCAGGTCGCTGAACACGTACCTCTGGATCTTCGTGACGGCGGCCAGAAATCCGTAGGCGATCAGTGAGATCGGTATGCCCAGGGCAGCTGCCAGCAGCAATGCCACTGCGTAGGGCTTCGAACGCATGACGGTCGCGAGATCGACGTCCGGGGCGGGAGTGGTCAACAGGCCTCCAGAAGCCGATTACATCCAGGCTGGGCGGCTGACATGGACCGGTGGCGCCCGACCATGGTGGCGCGTTCAGCTTGTCAGCCGTGTCCGGCTCGGGTCCTCATCCGAGACGGGTGAAAGTCGACGGTGCCCGGCGGCAGTAGCGGACACGAACTGTCCTCTACACCTGTGAAGGTTGCCCTGTCAGACACCCGACAACAACCTCATGGAGACCTCATGACCATCACCACCGTCGCCCACATCAACCTGCGTGGGAACGCCCGCGAAGCGCTCGAGTTCTATCAGTCCGTGTTCGGTGGTGACCTGATCGTGGCCACCAACACCGACGCTCAGAACGTCGAGATCCCGGAAGAAGCCGATCAAGTCAGCTGGGGGCAGGTGACATCGCCCTCGGGCTTCCACATCATGGCCTTCGATGTGCCCTCCTCGCGCCCATGGAGTCCGGGCGAGAGCCCGTTCTTCGTCTCTGTCCGGGGCACCGACGAGACCGAGATCTCAGCCTATTGGGAGCGTCTGAGCATTGGGGCAAACACCGCGGTCCCACTCGGCCCCGCAGGCTGGTCACCGCTCTACGGCATGCTCACCGACAAGTTCGGGGTGACCTGGGTTCTCGACATCGCCGTCGCCTACAGCGCCTGACGTCGGCGGCTCGCGGCGACGCTACGGCGCCGCGGGCCCGCCCGCGCGGGCATATCGGCGGGCCAGCCGGGCAAAGGCGTCGGCGAGTTCGGGCGGGCCGACGACCTCGATGTCGGTGTCGAACCGTCCGATCGATGCGGCCAGGGCGGCCCACGACCAAGAGCCCTGGATGAGCCGGCACCGCCCGGGTCCGGCCGCTTCGACGATGCCGTCCGGCACATGGGTCGATACGTCGGCCGCGGGCAGGTCCAGGATGACCTCCCCTCGGCACGGCCAATCGACGCCGCCGGTGGGGTCGGCACCACGGAAGGTGGCGGCAACAAAAGTCGAGACGTCACCGCCCGGTATCCCGCGCGGTTCGAAATGCCGCCCGTTGGGGATGCGCGGCGTGATGCGGTCGGCGCGATACGTCCGCCAGGCGTGACGGTCGAGATCCCAGCCCACGAGGTACCACCGACCGTCCCACGTGATGAGGTGATGCGGTTCGACGCTGCGCGGCTGTTCGTCGGTCGCCGAGCCTGCGCTCGCGTAGCCGAACCGCAGTGTCTCGCGAGCATGGATGGCGGCGCTGAGGGTGATCAGCACATCGTTGCCCACCCGGGCTTCGGGCCGGATCGACGGTCGCCGTATCGCCGTGACCTCGAGGGTGTCGATGCGGTGACGCAACCGGGACGGCAACACCTGCCTGATGGTGCCCAATGCGCGCACCGCGCCCTCTTCGATACCTGCGGCATTACTCGTCGCCGTCTGTAGTGCGACGGAGATCGCGATCACCTGCTCGTCGTCGAACAGCAATGGCGGCAGCTCGCTGCCCGCGCCCAGTCGGTAGCCGCCGTCGGGACCCTTGATCGCTGCGATCGGGTAACCGAGTTCGCGCAGGCGGTCGACATCGCGGCGGACCGTGCGTGGGCTGATGTCGAGGCGCTCCGCGAGTAGGGCTCCCGGCCAGTCTCGCCGGGCTTGCAGCAGCGACAGCAGCGACAGCAGCCGTTCGGAAGTCCTCAACATGCGCCCATCTTCTCAGGAGTAGAGGACGCTTTCCGGCCGCTACTGTGCGGGCGAGCACGTTCGCGGGACTTGGCACAAACTTTTTCGCCGACCATGTCGAGAATGGGGAGTCGGTTCCGTCCCAGTGGTACGAGCGGCCATGAGGGCCGCGAAGACGAAGGAGAATCACCATGAAGTACCTGATGCTGAAGCACTATCGCGGTGGCCCGGGCATGAACTTCACCCCGATGGATCAGTGGACTCCAGACGAGGTCGATGCCCACATGCAGTACATGAACGACTTCGCGGATCGTCTGCGGAACTCAGGGGAGTTCGTCGATGCGCAGGCGCTGTCGCAAGAAGGCACGTTCGTGCGGCATGACGGTGAAGGTCGCCCGCCGGTGACCGATGGCCCGTTCGCCGAGACCAAAGACCTCATCGCCGGCTGGATGGTCATCGATGTGGAGTCGCAGGAACGCGCTTACCAGCTGGCAGGGGAGCTGTCTGCCGCCCCCGGCGCCGGCGGCGAGCCGATCCGCGAGTGGCTAGAGGTTCGGCCCTTCCTCACGGCCCCGACGACTGTCACCGAGTGAACTCCGCTTTGCTGCGGGAACTGGTTCCCGCAGTGATCGGTGTCCTCGTCCGGCGCGGAGCAGACTTCGCATCGGCCGAGGACGCCGTGCAGGAGGCGCTGATCCAGGCGCTGGAGGCTTGGCCCGATGATCCGCCGCGCGATCCGAAGGCGTGGCTGGTCTCGGTGTCCTGGCGCAGGTTCATCGACGCCGCCCGTTCCGAGTCGTCACGCCGTGGACGGGAGATCGCCATGGATCTCGAGCCCCCGCCCGGGCCGTCCTCTGCTGTCGACGACACACTCGCGCTCTACTTCCTCTGCGCACATCCGGCGTTGTCGCCCGCGTCGGCCGTGGCGTTGACGTTGCGGGCGATCGGTGGGCTGACGACCCGACAGATCGCGTTGGCATATCTGATCCCGGAAGCGACGATGGCGCAGCGGATCAGTCGGGCCAAGCGGCGGATCGCAGATCGCCGGCTCAATGAGCCCGGTGACCTCCACACCGTGCTGCGCGTCCTCTATCTGGTGTTCAACGAGGGCTATGGCGGGGATGTGGATCTGTCGGCCGAGGCCATCCGGCTCACTCGCCAGCTCGTCGCACTGACAGACGAGCCCGAGGTTGCCGGCCTACTGGCGTTGATGCTCCTGCATCACGCCCGCCGCGAGACCCGTACGGGGGCCGGGGGTCGTCTCGTGCCGCTCGCCGAGCAAGACAGGTCGCGGTGGGACTCGCGACTGATCGCCGAGGGTGTGACGATCCTGCAGACGGCCCTGGCTCGCGACCGCCTCGGCGAGTACCAGGCGCAGGCAGCGATCGCGGCGCTGCACGCCGACGCCGCGACCACGACCGAGACCGACTGGGTCCAGATCGTCGAGTGGTACGACGAATTGCTCGATCTCACCGACAGTCCGGTGGTCCGGCTCAATCGTGCGGTCGCGGTCGGAGAAGCCGACGGTCCCCAGGCGGGGCTGGCCGCACTGTCCGACGTGAGCCCAGACCTGCCGAGACATACCGCAGCCCAGGCCTATCTGCACGAACGGGCGGGTGACCTCGGCCAGGCAGCCGTCCTGTACTCAGAGGCGTCCCGTCTCGCGACCAGTACACACGAACGCGATCACCTCACGCGAGAGGCCGCGCGGGTGCGGCAGTTGCTGCCACCGTGACCACCCGACTGCGTTGATCACAAAGTTTCCGGCGTGTTCGCTTGCGCGACATCCGGTGTTCCCCATATTGTTGGCGAGTTGGTTCGCCCAGGCGAACCCGAGGGGGATGCGTCGGTTGGGACGCCTTCGATACGTTCGATCCGTATGTCCTCCACCACGATCGGCCGGTCTCCCGGCTATCAGTTCAGAGCTGTTGCCAGCCGCCTCCACTGCTCACGCGGGTATGCCTGTGGGTCGGCGTCGAGCACCTGGATGCACACGTGATCGGCGCCTGCCGCGCGGTGTTCCTCCACCCGGCGTGCGATGGCGGCTTCGTCGCCCCACGCGATGATCGCGTCGAACAGGCGGTCCGAGACCGAATCGATGTCTTCCTGGGTGAACCCCGACCGCAGCAGATTGTTGGCGTAATTGGGTAGCTGCAGGTAGCTGCGCAACCATTCGGTGCCGATGGAGCGGGCGTGGTCGGCGTCGGTGGTCAAGATCGCGGTCTGCTCCGGCAGCAGCAGCGGACCCGCGCCGAGGGTCTCCCGGGCCGAAGCGGTGAAGTCGGGGGTGACCAGGTACGGATGCGATCCATTCGCGCGGGTCGCGGACAGCTGCAGCATCTTCGGGCCCAACGCGGCCAACACACGTGACTCGACGGGCACGGTCTTCTCCGCGGCATCGAGTCCCTCGAGAAATGCAGCGGTGGCCGCAAGAGGCTTCTTGTACCGGCCCGGATTGCCCGAGTCGACCAACGGCGCGTGCGAAACCCCGATGCCGAGCAGCAGTCGGTCACCGTGTTTGTCGGTCAGGTTGTTGTACTGCGCAGCGACATCGGCCGGTTCGTGCATCCAGAGATTGAGGATGCCCGTCGCGATGACCGTCTTGGTGGTTGCTTGCAGGCGGTTGGCGACGGCATCGAACACCGGTCCGCCGACGTCGGGAATCCACAACGCGGTGAATCCCAGCTCATCGAGCTCTGCCGCTGCCTCCGCGGACTGGGCGAGATCGCCGTAACGCAACTGCGAACTCCAAATTCCTACGCCTGCAAGCTTCAAGACTGTCCTCCTCGGATGACGCCGACATGTCGGCGCCCTGCTGGTACTTGTGTGCCCTACTGGTTTTCGTGTGCCCTGCTGGTCCTCGTCTGCCCTGCTGGTCCTCGTCTACGCTGCTGGTCTACTCCGGCGGGTGATCCTTGTGCACGAGGTCTTGGGCTAGTTTCGCGAGCGGAATGTTGCTGTCCTGCGACAGCTTTCGCAGCAGATTGAAGGCTTGGACGGCGTTGATGTCGAAGCGCTCCATGATCATGCCCTTCGCCTGCCCGATGATGTCGCGACTGGCCAGTGCGCTACGGAACTGAACACCACGCTCGGTCGCCGACCACGCGACAGCGGCGTGCGCCGCGTACAGCAGCCCGATCTCTTCGGATTCCTCCGGGAAGGAGTCAGGGGTCAGCGAGTACAGCGTCATCGACCCCAAGGTCTCGCTGTGGGTGTAGAGGCGGAACGACAAAATGGACCGGAACGGTGTCAGGGAGACGGCGTCTTCGGTGTATCTGGGCCACCGCGTTTCAGTCGTCAGATCGTTGACGCGCACCACCGGCTGTTCCCACGCGGCTTGCAAGCAGGGCCCCTGCTGGTGGGTCACCTGGATCTTGTTGTGGGTATCGACCAGCGGATCGGTCGATACCTGGGTGCTCAACGAGTCCCGATTGGTGGTGACGGTGATCCCGGCGTGTTCAGCACCCTCGACGTTTTCTACCGCAGCCGTGACGACGGCTCCGAGTACGTCGTCCAGCGCTTGCTGGTCGCTCCCGTGCAGGCCACGAGCCAGATCGGCGATTGCCATGTGGATATCGGTCATGGTCTGGTCGTCGTCGGGCATGGGACTCCAAATAACGGGTGCTAGGGATGACGCATCAACGTGTGGCTTGGTCTCCACCAACGGCCCATCATAGCCACCCCCTGCGTTCGGCGGGTCAGAGATGGCGGCGGCCGCGCTTGCCCCCGCCGGGTCCGAAACAGCAAAAGGGCACTGGTGACGGTGTCCTATGGGACGTGTTGTCTGGTTTGGGATAGGGACGGGGTTGGTACTCGGCGTCCATGACGTCGACGTTTTCCCGTGAGGATGCTTTTGCGGGGTGGTCGCGATTGCACGGCGGGATCGATCCGGCGACTTCGGTGTGGATCAGGGGGTGGGTTCGCATCGCGCATGCCTGCGCCGGCCCGCTGGTGCGGATTGGTGTCGGTCCGAGCGCCGCGACGGTTCTCGGGGTCATGGTGACAGCGGCGGTTCCGGTGGTCGCGTTGGCCGGGGGCGCCTGGCCGTTGCTCGCGCTGATGTTGGTGCTGCTGGGCGCGGTACTCGACGGTGTCGACGGGGCGATCGCCCTGCGAACGGGAACCGCATCTCGTTGGGGCCGGGTTCTCGATCCGTTCGCCGATCGCTGCTCTGATCTGCTGTTGATACTGACTCTCGTGATCCTCGGGGCCCCGATGTGGCTCGGAGTTGCACTCGCCTTGACGACGTTGATGCTCGAGTCGGTACGCGCCAGTGCTCAGGCGGCCGGGATGGAAGGTCCCGGCGCATTGACGTGGTGGGAGCGCCCGTCCCGGGTGATCGTCACCGCGTTCGCGACGGCCAGTAGCGGAATCGTCTGGTGCGCAAGAGAACTCGGTGTCACGGTGCTGCCTTGGATCGACGGCGCAAGCCTGGCGACGCTGTACGCGATCGTCGCCGGGATACTGGCGGTCGTCGGGCTGGTACATCTACTCGTCGCCGTGCACATGCAACTGCGCCGATAGCGGCGATCAGCCTGCCGCGCCGATCATGTCGGCGACGATCTTCGCGGACATCATCACCAGTGGCAATCCGCCGCCGGGATGTGAGGATCCGCCGACGAGGTAGAGGCCGGGCACCGGACTTCGGTTGGACGGCCGCAGGAACGCCGCCAGCGCACCGTTCGACGACGTGCCGTAGATCGATCCACCCGGGGTCAGGGTGCGCCGCTCCAGGTCGGCCGGACTGATGATCACGCGGTGCCGGATCCGGTCGGACACGTCCAGGCCGCGGGCGGCCATCAGGTCCAGGACCTGATCGGCATAGTGCTCGCGCAGACCTGGCGCGTCCCAGTCGACGCCTTCGGCGGGGTCGTGTGGTGGTGCATTGACCAGCACAAACCACGCTCCGGTCTGATCATCGGGGGTGATCGCAGGATCAGATGGTGCACTCACGTAGATGGTGGGTCGGGGGACAGGACGCGCCCTGCCCTTGCGTCCGAACACCGCGTCGAACTCGTCGTCGTAGTCCTCGGCGAACAGCACGTGGTGATGCGGTTGGTCGCCGGGTGGATTGTCGAGTGCCAGCAACAGGACGAACCCCGACAGCGAACGCGTGGTGCGGCGGAGCCGTCGCGCTGCGCTGCGTGCCCCCGGTTGATCGGGGGTGAGCAGGTCGTTGAAGACCTGCTGGGCGTCTGCATTCGCCACCACGAAGTCGGCGTCGACCACCGAACCATCCGACAGCTGGACCCCGCGCACACCCGTTGCGTCGGTGAGAATTTCAGACACACGAGTGTCCAGGCGGACCTCTACACCCAGGGCCTGCGCGCGGCTCAGCAATACGGATGCGATGCGGCCGAGGCCGCCGTCGATGTACCAGGACCCGAAGGCCTGCTCCGCGTACGGAACGCTCGCCAGGGCGGCGGGTGCCCGGCGAGGATCGGATCCCGTATAGGTCGCGTACCTGTCCAGCAGCATGCGCAGCCTGGGGTCGGACAGGTATGAGGTGCCGAGTCCGCGCAGCGATTTCCACGGCGCGATGGTGGTCAGGTCGCGTAGCCGGCGGGAGAGGCGGAGCATCGTCCGGAGATCGATCGGCGATTGCAGAAACGGTGTCAGGGTGGCGTCCCAGATTCTTTCGGCCCGCTCCATGAACGAGCTCCACTGCGCCCCTCGGCCGGGGCCGAGTGCGCTGTCGAGGGCGCCCGGGATCTCGCGCGGGTCGCCGGGTAGATCGAGGACCACCCCGTCAGGGAAGGTGTAGCGGCAGGCGATCTCCAGTTGCCGCACCGGCAGGTCGTCGGCCATGGGTGGACCGCCGATCGCTGTGAACAGGTCCTCGAGCACCTGCGGAAGCGTCAGCAGTGAGGGTCCCGTGTCGAAGACGAATCCGTCGACGTGCTCGACGCCGAGTTTCCCACCGACCACTGGTGCCTGCTCGATCAGCGTGACCGAATGGCCTTGTGCCGCCAACCGGGCTGCCACCGCCAACCCCCCGACACCGGCACCGATCACGACAATCTTGCTCAAGATCTCCCTTTCGTAGTCGGTGTACCGACCCAACTGTCCACCCTGGAGTCCATCGACAGTGTCAACGACCATCCCGTGATGAGCACCATATGCAGTATCCAGAGCCACAGGCCCACCGCGACGACCCCACCGACCACGGTCAAGCCTGCGAACGGCAGCCCGACGTCCATGGGGATGGAGAGGAACAGGGCGAATCCCTGGAGAAAACCTGCGAGCATCGACGCCGTGGTCAACGCCCCGACAAGCGCGACCCGCCACCGCGGACTTCCCGGCATGACGTAACGGAAGACCCAGATCAGCAGCAACGACAGGACGAGCCAGGTCGTCAGGAAACCGAGGTAGTAGCGCAGCGCGAGGTCGCCGATACCGCCGCCGCCGCCTTCTGGGGCGAGCCCGACCAACCGTTCACCGACTCTCGCGTAGACCCAGGCCAGCGGCGGTACCACGATGAACAGGGCGAGGATGGAGCCGCGCGCCCGCCACGCATCACCGAGCGAGCTCCTCGGCGCTGTGTCGTCGCTGCGGGCGTGGGGGGCGCCGTCGCCGGCGATCCGGTCCGACTCGGCCGACACCAGTCGGGCCGACCGTCGCAGACCCTCGCCATAGAACGATGCAGGGAACAGCAGCACCACCGCGCTCAGCAGGCCTGCACCGACCCCCGCGTTGATGAGAGCGTCGTAAGCCGGACGGGCACCCATGTCGGGTGGGATCAGGACGCGTAGCGCGAGCAGACGACGCCGGACCTCGCCGGTGTCGTCGAACCAGCTGATGCTCCAGACCGCGAACAGCAACCACGGCACGATGGCTATCGCGGAAAAGTAGGTCAGGGTGGCGGCGGTGCCTGCGATATCGCCTCGTGAGAGCCGCCGCCTGGCATCGCCAGCGATGGCGCGGACTTCGTCGGTGACCCGTCGGAGAGGGCTCGTGGGCACCGATTCTCCGGCCGGCTTGTCGGGCACCGGGTCAGGATGCCCCGGAGCCGCGATCTCAAACCCGCTGACCACTCCTAGCGCCGGTTCCAGGTTTGAGAGCGCAGCCGGCTGGGAACACTGGACCAGCAGTCGACCGCTTGTCGGTTCGACGCGGTGACGTGCTTGCCGTGGGCTGCCGTTCTACGCCCCCAGACAAGCGGGCCCGCACTTTTGTCGATGAGTCCTGCTGGAAGGCGTGAAGATGGTTGCTCTGACGAGTAGGTACAACGACACCGGGCGCGAGGCGTGGACGGTGCGGTGCGACCGGTGTGAACATCGGTTCAGGGTCGCCGCTGTATTGGTTCGCGCCGACGCGGAACTTGTTGCCGCAGCTAATGGTTGGGACATCGCCGACCACCGGACACTGTGCCCGGCGTGCGCGTCGGTTCGTTGACGGGCAGCGGTGTTTGCGGTCAGTGGTGACTGTCCTGCAGCAACCGTGGCCGATGTGGTTTGTGTTTCCCGATTCGACTGACGCTGTTGTTAGTGCGACGTAAGGTCACACGTAGCCCGTCACAAGCGGGCACACTGTTTGTTGCAGCCACACCTGTCGAGCCCCGACGCAGGTGACCGATATGCCGTGCATCATGCAGATGCGCGGACTTGGCCTGGGAGTTGTCCACGTGAACGTTCTCCTCAACATGACTCTGTCCCGCCCAGCGCGGTGCGACAACGCAGTCAGGTGCCCCAATGGCTGAACGCGGAGCCAAACCCAACGTCCCGACATTGCGACGCGGGGCTCTGAAGGCGATCAGCCATCTCTTCAGCCCGTTGGAGCCCGACGACTACCTCGAGATGATCAACCCGCTGTGGACCACCAAAGAACTGCGCGGGCGTATCGAAGAGGTCCGACCCGAGGGCGCCGACGCTGCCACCGTCTGGATCAGACCGGGATACCAGTGGCCGGGCCACAAGCCGGGGCAGTATGTCCGGCTGGGCCTGGTGATCGACGGTGTCTTCCACTGGCGGGCGTATTCGCTGACCTCTGACCCTGAGCCGCGTGACGGTCTCATCGCCGTCACGCCCAAACTGGTCGAGAACGGCGTGGTGTCGCCCTATCTCGTTCGCAAGATCCGACCGGGCGAGATCGTCCGGCTCGGCGAGATCGAAGGCGTCTTCACGTTGCCTGATCCGCATCCGGAGAAAATGCTGTTCATCAGCGCCGGCAGTGGCATCACGCCGATCATGAGCATGTTGCGGAGTCTGGATCACAACGACGCGATGAACGACGTGGTGGTGATCCACTCTGCTCATACCGAAGACCAGGTCATGTTCCATCGGGATCTCAAGGAGATGGACAGTCGGCAGCAGGGATTGCAGCTGACCGTTCGCCTGACCGGCGACGACGGGCGGATCAAACCCGAGGATCTCGACGAGCTGTGTCCGGACTGGCGTGAGCGGGAGGCCCTGTGCTCGGGGCCCGAGCAACTACTGGACTCACTGGTCGAACACTGGGAGAAGAACGACCTCTCCGACCACATCCACTTCGAACGGTTCCAGCCGGTCATCGGTGGCAACGCCGGCGATGGTGAGGGCGGCGGGGTCCGGTTCGTGAAGAGCAAGGCCGACGCCAAATGTGAACCCGGACAGACCATCCTCGCCGCCGGCGAAGATGCCGGACTCGAACTCAAGTACGGCTGCCGGATCGGTATCTGCCACACCTGTGTCGGAACCCTGAAATCGGGGCAACTCAGAGACCTGCGCACCGGTGAAGTCAGCGAGCCGGCCGGAGCCTCGGTGCGGATCTGTGTGAACAGCGCCGAAGGCGATGTCGAAATCGACCTGTAGATCGAAGGAGAATCAATGACGATCCACGAAGCGAAGCGAGAAACCCGAACAACCAGCAAGCCGGACCCGCGAAGTCCGCTCGCCCATCTGTCCGAAGAGACGATCGAGGCGCTGGGCAAGGAATTCGATGCCATCCACGACGAGGTCTACGGCGACCTCGGCGATGCCGATCGCCGTTACATCAAGACGGTGATCGCCACCCAGCGCAACCTCGCGGTCGCGGGCCGGGTCCTGCTCCTCGGGTCACGATCGAAGGTGGCGTGGATTGCCGGCACCTCCTGCCTGGGCATGGCCAAGATTCTCGAGAACATGGAGATCGGCCACAACGTCATGCACGGACAGTGGGACTGGATGAACGATCCGGACATCCACTCGTCGGTGTGGGACTGGGACACCGCGTCCACCGCCGAGGCGTGGAAGCACTCGCACAACTACATCCACCACACGTTCACCAACATCCGCGGCAAGGACAAGGACCTCGGCTACGAGATCATGCGGATCGACCCGCATCAGCCGTGGAACCCCGTCTACCTCGCGCAGCCGTTCTACAACTTCCTGCTCACCGCATTCTTCGAATGGGGTGTCGCGCTGCACGACCTCGACCTCGACGCCATCCGCAAGGGTGAGAAGCCGATGTCCGACCTGTGGCACGACCTCAAGGGAATCGGCGTCAAGGTGCGCCGGCAGGTGATCAAGGACTACATCGGCTGGCCGGTGATCAGCGCGGGCGCGTTCGCGCTGACCCAGCTGGCGTCGGGCGGCAACATCAAGCAGCCCAAGACGTCCCGGCTGGCGAGTCGGTTGCGTCGCGCGCCCCGGGCGGGCAAGCGATCGAAGTCGGTCGCTGCCGTCATGGATCGCACACTGCCGGGTGTGGAGCAGACGTTCTTGGCCACGTTCGCTGCAGACTTCACCGCCAACATCATCCGGAACGTGTGGGCACACGCGATCATCTTCTGCGGCCACTTCCCCGACCAGACGTACACGTTCAGCAAGGCGGAGACAGAAAACGAGACGCGCGGTGGCTGGTACCTGCGGCAGCTGCTCGGATCGGCGAACATCGAAGGCAGTCCGCTGTTCCACGTCATCGCCGGAAACCTGGGTTACCAGGTCGAGCACCATCTCTACCCGGATATGCCGAGCACCCGGTACTCGCAGGTCGCCCCGAAGGTGAAGGACATCTGCGAACGGTACGAGTTGCCTTACAACTCAGGTCCTTTCGGGCAGCAGTGGGGTCAGGTGCATCGCACCATCTTCCGCCTCGCCCTACCGGGTGGGCGTCCGCGTCCGAAGCCTGACCCGTACCACCGGGCGCCACACAGCGCGGCCGATCCGGAGCGGATCAGCGAGGCGGCCCGCTTCCGGTCGCGGGTGCCTGCGAGTCATCCTGATGCCGGGCCTGAACACGAGTCCGGCGGCGTCAACGTGGAGCCACCTCCCCGCGACTGATCAACCGACAGACCCACCCGTTGCAGGCAAACCCAGGTGTTGCGACACCTGGGTTTGCCTGCAACGCATGGTTTTACGGGGCAGAGGCAATCCGCCAGCGCTAGTGGAGTCGAGCCGCTGCCGCGGTCGCTGATTCGGGGGAGTGTAGATACGGTCCCTGCGCGTGCTGGCACCCAGCTGCGGCGACCGCCTCGAGCTGTGTTGCTGTCTCGACACCGGTGGCGACCACGGTCATGTCCGCAGCGCGGGCGATCGCCACGATGCTCTGGACCACCGTGTCCGCGAAGTGCGAAGTCGTGAGATCGCGGATGAACGCCGGGGCGATCTTGATGGCGTCGACCTGCTGTAGCTGGGCCAGCGAGCAATGGCCCGCCCCGAAATTGTCGATCGCGACCTCGACCCCGAGCTCACGGAGTCGTCGCAGTTGCTCGAGCGGCCGGATGCCCTCGGAGTATTCGTCTGCGGCGAACGTGTTTTCGGTGACATTGATCTGCAGATCGTCTGGGAGGATGCCGGATTCTGCGAGGGCCGTTGCCACCCGGTGTGCCAGCCGGTCGTCGCAGAACTGTCGGGGCGAGAGGGTGAGGGCGAGCGTGAGTTCGCTGGTGCGGTAATCGAAGGCATCGTTCAGATCGCTCAGTGCGGTGGTGAGGTTCAGGCTGCCGAGGGCATCGCCGAGACCGATGTGATCGGCCAGCGGATTGAACGTGCTCGGTTCGATCTCCTCGTGGACGGGGTGATGCCAGCAGAGCTTGGCCTCTGTGCCCACCACCCGGCCGGTCGTGGTGTCGTAGATCAGCTCGTATCGATTGCTGAGCTGCCCGTTGCCCGGGGCAGCGATTGCCGACCTCAGATCCTGCTCGAGTTGCTGCCGGAACTGGAACTCGCGCCGGAGACGCACGTCGAAGACCGCGGTACGCGCCCGACCGGACTGCTTTGCGTAGTACAGCGCGATGTCGGCGTCGCGCAGGAGGTCACCGCCTGTGCGGTTCTCGCCGTCGGTCGTGGACACCGATCCGACGCTCGCGGTCATCCGGACGCTGGAGATGCCGGTGTCGATCGGGGAGGCGGTGATCGCAGCGAGCAACTGTTCGGCCTGTGCGCGCGCCGAGACCGGACTGGCCGCACCCGGGCTGACGATGCTGAACTCGTCGCCCCCGATACGACCCACGGAGGATCCCGGCCCGGCGGCCGCTGCGAGCCGGCCGGCCACGACGCGGAGCACCTGGTCCCCATAACTGTGACCGAGGGAATCGTTGATGATCTTGAAGCGGTCGAGGTCGAGAAAGTGCACATTGATCGAGCTGCGCGGTTCGTCGATCGACGCCAGCTGGGTATCGAGCTGTTGCAGTAGACCGTCGTGGTTGAGCAACCCGGTGAGGCTGTCATGACTGGCGCGGTGACGCTGTTGTTCGGCATCGACGACCTGCTGGGTGATGTCGGTGTACGAGGCGATTGCCCGTGGTTCGTCGAGATCGACGTCGAATGCCTTGCAGGTCACCGATAACCATCGATGTTCGCCGTCGGTACGGGTGGCCAGCTTGCCGGTGAACCCGTCTCCGGTCTGTCGCATGTGCTCGACCAGTGTCCGGATGTCGTCGTTGGGGAACACGACGGGAAGGCTGCTGAGGTGGGCCCCGGGCACCGTGGACGGATCCAGCCCCAGGAGGGTGGCCGAGGCGGGATTGGCCATCTCGATGTACCCGCCGGGGTTCAGGACGAGAACCGCCTCTGTCAGCTCGGACACCACCGTTCCGAACAACTCGATCGCGCGGCGCGCGGCCGTCAGGTCGGCACACAGCAGCACGTACCCGGCGCCCATCGCGGTGACCGATACCCGGATGTTCCGGATGGCGCCGTCTCGATGTCGGTGCACGCTCTCGATCGCTCCACCCAGGGCAAGGGCCTCGCGTGGGCTGAAGGCGGCTCCGATCACGTCGGTGAGGTCGCGGCCGAGTGCGTGGGATGCCGACGTGCCGTACACCTTCTCGGCCGCTGGATTCCACGCCTGGATCACGCCGTCCGCGGAGATGGCGATCACGGCGTCGCTCACGTGGTCGACCAGGGCGGCTTGGTACTTCAGGGCGTCTTCCGCGGCCTTCTTGGTCGAGATGTCGCGCATGATCACCTGGAACGCCGGACGGCCCTGCCATTCGGTCCGGACAGAGACTATCTCCGCGAGTTTTGTGGTGCCATCGGTCAACAGCATGAGGGCTTCGGCGGGCTCGGTTGCGTTGTCTTCCTCACCCAGGCTCGCGAGCCTCTCGAGCATTCCCGGAATCGAATCGGGGTGCACGAACTCGGTGATCCAATGCCCGACCATCTGGTCGATGGATTGTGCCCGCGCCAGCCGAAGACCGGCGGGATTCACGTAGACGACCACGCCACCTTCGTGGACGCAGATCGCGTCGGGACTGAGTTCGACGAGCAGTCGGTACCGCTTGGCGAGTGCCTCTGCGGAGTCCGGTTCGACGGGGACGACAAGTGGTTCTGCACCGTCGGTGGGCGGCGGCGACGTGTCGTGATCGTCGGTCACCTGCACCTCCCTACCGGTTTTCGAACGCGGCGTCCCGCCCTCACTTCGTTCCGGCGGCGCCACAATTCAAACATATTTAACGAATGAAATTAACCATAGCCGTTCGCGCAAATCATGCAGGTCAGGGACCGTATAGGAGCACGCATTTGTGCGCACTTCATTTCACGGAAAGAGACCAGAATGAATTCTATTGCTAATGCCAGGATCGCGGGGCTGGGTGCTGTCACCGGGTACGGCTGGGGACGGCAGGCGCTGTGGGCAGGCCTGGCCTCAGGGAAACCCGCTGCCGAACTGACAGCGGGGTTCGGCGGCAGCCCGAGCGAGTCGGGTTGGGTGTCGCGGATCCCTTCTGGCGGCAACCTCGACGACGGATCGACGCGGTTTGCGCGGGCCATGCGGTGGGCCGCACGAGAGGCCATCGACGATGCATTGGAGCGCGGCTGGACTCCGGGCAAGCGGGTCGGCCTCGTCCATGCCACGGTCTTGGGTGACCTGGAGTTGAGCCGTGCATTCACGCCCGGCCACGGCGCGGGCCTGTCGGTCCGCCAGTACCTGGGCATGGCCCCGTCGACTCCGGCGTCACTGTTGATGCGGGACTACGGATTCCACGGTCCCGCGGTCACTGTGTCCGCGATGTGCACGTCCGGCACCGTCGCGTTGCTGACCGCGAAGATGTGGCTGGACACCGACACCGTCGATGACGTCATCGTGGTGGCGACGGATCTGTCTGCCACTCCCGAGGTCGTGTCGCAGTTCGTGCGACTCGGGGTGGCCATCACCGATGCCGAGCCACTCGACGCGTGCCGGCCGTTCCAGTCCGGTAGTCGTGGGTTCGTCTTCGGGGAGGGCGCAGTCGGTTTCGTCCTGACCGGGCAGGACACCGACGGCTATCTCGATCTGCTGGGTGGAGCCATGACGCACGACGGCTTCCATGTCACTTCGGTCGACCCGTCGCTCGAGCAGGTCACGAGGTGCTTCACCGATGCTCTGGCCGATGCCGGCGTCGAAGCCGCCGAGGTGGCGTACCTCAACGCACACGGTCCGGGTACCGCGCAATGCGATGCCGCAGAAGCCGCCGCGGCGACTGCGCTGCTGCCGAGTGATATCGGTATCTACTCGGTCAAACCGCTGGCCGGGCATTGCCAAGGGGCAGCGGCAGCCGTCGAGATCGCGGCTGCTGCCATGGGCTACGCCGGCGGCGTGGTGCCGGGCACACCGTCGGTAGCCGAAGCGGATCCTCGTCTCGTCGACGGGCTCGTTGCGATGGTGCCGGGTATCACCGTGAAGTCATCGCTGGGAATGGGAGGTCACAACTCTGTGGCAGTGCTCGGCGCAATTCGCTGAACCGCGAGTGGCGTTCTGTCGGTGACACGGGGCCGGCGAGGCCCCGTGTCACCGCGAAGCCGTGACCCGTCGGTACCGCCTCAGGTCGGGTCCGCCCGGTCAGCGGTCTGGTGATCGCCGCCGATATCGGTCCCGGACTCGACGGGATTCAACGAGCGCCTGACCGCATCGCGGGTCGACAGCCGTTGCTCGCTGCGGGGGTCCGGATCACAGACCATGTCGTGGCGCAGGCTGTCGACGAGTTCGACGACGGTGTTGGTGGGTATCCCGGTGATGGGACCGGCAACACGGCCGATGAGCCCGGTGGGAACACCGGGCACCGACAGCCGGGGCCGCCGCAGTCCGAGTTCGTCGGCGATCAAGGCGATGAGTTCGGGGTAGGCGAGGCGGTCGGGGCCGCCGAGGTCATGGTGACCATTGCTCGGGTCGGCAGCGCCGACCTCGACCAGCGCCGCCACGACGTCTTCGGTGGCAATCGGCTGCACCTGGGTGTTCATCCACTTCGGGATCGGCAGGACGGGAAGTCGCTCGACGAGCCGCCGGACGAGTTCGAACGACGTCGATCCGGCGCCGATGATCATCGCAGCGCGTTGCACGTTCGCAGGGGTGTCGGCGTCGAGGAAGATCTGCTCGACCTGCTGTCGTGAGGCAAGGTGGTCAGAGAGTTCGACGCCTGGCGGGATGAGCCCGGACAGGTAGACGATCTGGCCCACCTCGGCCTTGTCGCAGGCATCCGCGAACGCGTGCGCGCCGGCGGCATCTCTCTCCTCGAATCCTTTGTCGTCCATGGAGTGGACCAGAAAGTACGCCACGTCGGTGTCGGCTATCGCGGCGGAAATGGCGTCCGGGTCTTGCAGATCGAAACGCCGGACCTGCACCGCGTCTGCCCACCCGAACTCGGACGCGCGGTCCGGATCACGCATTCCGGCGATGACGTCGTGACCCGACTCCAGTAACGCCGGAATGAGACGAGAACCGATGTATCCGGTGGAGCCGGTGACAAAAGCACGCATGGTGGGATCTTCCTGCTGTGCGCCCGACGACTACGGGCTGCGCGATCAGTGCCCGGGTAGGAACTGAAGTGAATGCCTCGCAGGCAGATCGGCCACGGGCTCGCACCTCACAGGCCCAGCCCCGAGCACTCGGCATTCTTTTCGGCGATACCCACTGGGGCCGTCTCGAAAACGCACGTATGGGATTCGTTCAATCGGGGTATCACCTACGCGTTTTCGATAGGGAAGGGATTGTTGGTGCAAGATCAGTGGGGTCAGGACGGGGACCCAGCACAGCGTGCCGTCGCAGCGGACGCATGTCTACCCGTCACGAAGAGTTTGACGGCGCTGTGCGTCGATGATGTCGGTGTCGACGGTGCAGCCGTGGCGATCATGACCGACGCCGCGCGGTCGCGGGATCTGCTGTGCGCGACCGATTCTGTCGCGGCACGAATCGATGAACTGCAGTTCACCATCGGTGAAGGGCCCTGTATGGACGCTTTCGTCGGTGGCGAGTCGATCACCACGTCCGACGTCGGGGAGCAGACCGCCGCGGCGAGGTGGCCGGCGTTCAGTTCAGAGCTCCTCGACGAGGTCGGTGTCCGAGGGATTTTCGCCTACCCGATTTTCGCCGGGGGTGCCCAGCTGGGTGTGCTCGAGCTGTATCGACGGCAGAACACCGCACTCACGTCGTCGCAGAACACTGCCGCGCACGTGCTCACCATCCGCCTCGGTGCGGTGGTGCTGAGCGAACTCGAGACCTACCGGTGGTCGCTCGACCCGACGCAGTACCCGCGGTGGGAGGGGAGTTACCGATTCGCGCGCGCCGACGTGCACGCTGCCGTGGGCATGCTGTCCGTTCGATGGAAGACGTCGCCGGCCGATGCGGGTCTGCGGCTGCGTGCCCGGGCGTACGCGGAGTCGCGGTCGATCTCGTCGATGGCGCGGGACATAGTGCACCGCCACGGCCAACTCGCGGACGAGGACGCGTCGTGACCGAGATGCTCAGGTCATCGCGGCGATGGCCTGCTCGAGGGTCGGGTAGAGAGTGAGCGTCTGATCGAGTCCGACGAGTTGTATCGGTCGCGATGTCGACGGGCCGTCGGCGACGACGCCGAACAAGCCGCCCGGTGCGATGGCCTCGTACGCGGTGACCAACGCACTCATACCGGCGGAGGCCAGGAACTCGGTGGTGGTGAGGTCGATGATCAGTCCGCGGGGCTCGCCGCCGAGCGCATCGGTGACCGCCTCCGACAGTTGCGGTGCGGTCAGTACATCGATGCTGCCCTGCACGGTGAGGATTGCCAGCTCCGCATGTTGGACCGTCACGATCGTCAATGCCGGGTTTCCGCCGGCAGAACTCTGACCATCGGTGAAAATCGCATCGGCATCTTCGGAGTGCACGGCGGTGTGTCCCTTTCGACAGGTTGTCTCATCAACGCCCGGAGTGCAGTTGCCCAACGAGCGCTGCGGCGACGTCTTCACCGACGAGTGTCATTGTTTCATGGCCGCGACAGCCATGGTCTCAGCGGGACGCGGAGGTCCACGGGGTAGCGGTTCGTCGAGGTGAACGGCTGTGCGCATTCTTGTAGAATCCACGGTTGACCAGTCAGAAAGTGAGAGGAAGCGACGTGGGTACCCGCGGCGACGGCGACGTATACGTGAAGATGGCTGAACTGGTTCGGGACATGAGCGCGAAAGTGCCCGAAGATCCGACCGACGTGCTGCAGGAGCTCCTCGAGAGCGCGGTCCTGCACATACCGGGATGCGCTTACGCGAGTATCACGACGATGGTGGGACGTAACGAGGCCGCCACTGCCGTGACAACGCACGCCTACGCCGAAATGCTCGATTTGCTACAGGTCACACATGGTGAGGGCCCATTCCTGGAGGCTGCTTCCGAAACCGAGTTCGTTCACATCCCTGACCTGCGGTCCGAAGTCCGCTGGCCGCGGTTCGCGGCAGCGGCGTGTGATCGGACTCCGGTCCGGTCTGTGGCGATCTTCCAGTTGTATATCGCGCGCGGCGGCCTCGGCACCCTGAACCTCTACGCCGATGAGCCTCACGCATTCGACGACGAGGCCCGCGATCTCGGGTACGTGTATGCATCGCACGCCGCCGTTGTCTGGGGTACCGCACGACGCGGCGACCAGTTTCGCAGCGCGCTCGCCAGCCGGGACATCATCGGGCAGGCCAAGGGGATGCTGATGGAGCGGTTCGGCATCGACGCCGTGCAGGCGTTCGACCTGCTGCGGCGGCTATCTCAGGACACCAACGTGCGTCTTGCCGACATCGCCGCCGAGCTGGTGCACAAGGACCACCCGGCCGAGGATTGATCCACGCTGACGCTCAGGTCGTACGGATGGCGGACAGGTCGCGCTGGATGCTCCGAGCGGCTCGTTCGGGTGTTGGCGGAACGGCTGCTGTGGCCCGTCGCGCCCCGACATGGGCCGCGCCGGCGCCGACGGCGACCAGCGCCAGTCCCACGGCCAGCGCAGCTGACCACGCCGGTACCACCGTGGCCAGTGCGAGAACGCAGACAGCGACAGCTGTCGCGCCGCCGAACACCAGAATGCCCAGCCCCACTGTCGAGATGCCGAGACCCACCCCGAGTCTCGTTCCTTTGCCTTTGATCTCTGCCAGGGCGTCCGCGATCTCGGTGCGCACCAGAGTCCGCAGCTGCACCTGAAGTCGGTCGATCAGCTGGACTGTGCTGAGATCGGCTGCTGCCGAACGAGTTTCGAAATTTGATGACTGTTGACGATGTGACGGCCCATTCGTCGACGTGGCTGGAACAGCGGGTTTGGTGGGGTTGCTCTCCGAACCCTGCCCGGGGGGCGTGGTGTCGTCGTCGTCACCGTGGGTGCGTCGCAATTGTCGTGCGCGCTCGACGAACTCGGCGTCTTTTTCTGCGTTCTTGTCCGACACCTTGGTGTCGCGGGGAGGGAGCTGCAACGACTTCTCCGCGTGCATACCCGCCTGCAGTTGGCGTCCCCGCTCGAGTTCGGCATCGACCTCGGCGCCGAACAGCAGCGCCAGGTTGGTGATCCACAGCCACAGGAGGAACACGATCACGCCGGCGAGCGCGCCGTAGGTCTTGTTGTAGCTGCTGAAGTTCGACACATACAGGGCGAACAGGACCGAGGCGACTATCCAGGTCACGATGGCCACACCGGCTCCGACGCTGATCCACCGGAACTTCGGCTGCTGCACATTGGGCGTGGCCCAGTAGAGGATCGCGACGATCAGTACCACGAAGATCACTACGATCGGCCACCGTGCGATGTTCCAGACCAGCAGAGCGGAGTCCCCGAGCCCGATGGTGTCGCCGATGGCCCGTGCGACGGGTCCGCTGACAGCGAGCATCAACGCCACAGACGCTGCCATGACGAGCGCGATCACCGTGACCACGAGCATCACCGGCCGCAGTTTCCAGACCGGGCGACCTTCCTCCACCTCGTACATGCGGTTCATGGCCCGTCCAAAGGCGCCGACGTAGCCCGACGCCGACCAGATCGCACCGACCAGACCGATGATGAGGGTCAGGCCTGCCGAGGGGGCATCGACGAGTTGTTCGACCGGACCGCGCAACGTGTCGACAGCGGAGGACGGACCGAGATCGTCGACCATCTGCAACACCGAGTCGACCGTCTTCTGCCCTTGGCCGAAGATGCCGAGCAGCGACACCATCGCAAGCAATGCAGGGAACAGCGAAAGGACGGCGTAGTAGGTGAGCGCCGCGGCGAGATCAGTGCACTGGTCTTTGGAGAACTCACGAACGACCTTGCGCAGCACGAAGAGGAACGACGGTTTGGTCAGGTCCATCGGTGAGTCGGGCTTGCGCGGATCGTTCGGATCTGGGGTGTCCACTCCGGTTTTCCCCGCCTGAGATTCGGTCATGCCGGCGAGTACCCCCCGGGCTCCGGCCAGAAACCACCGAACCCTCACTCGTTTTCAGCGAGGTCGATGGTAGTGGGTGATCAGTCGATCTCGAAGTCGACCAATCGAGCCTCGGCTGCTGCGAAATCATCGATGGCAGCCAGGACGAAGGTGGTGAGAACATCTTCGACGGGAGCCGCTGGATCGCTGAGTTTGCTGTCGAGTACCTCGACCGGTGAGACGGGTCGTGGTTCCTCCCTGATACGTGGGTGCCGCCGCCACAGCGACACCTTGAACGCTGGAAATCGCGGCCCTCTGCGAGCCTCCCGCTTCATGGTGGGCAATCCTGTCATGCGTCGGAGACCGTTCTTATCCGATCCGCCGCATCGCGTATGGCGAACTCGAGCCCGAAGTTGTTCAGGGTGATCGGTAGCGGTTCTGCCGGCGACAGGGTGGGAGAGGAGACGAGGTCGCAGTCGGTGAGGGTGAGCAACACCGCCAAGGTGGTGCTGGTCAGGTGAAGGACCAGATTCTGCCCAGGGCATACAGCCGGCCCCGCGCTGAACGGGATCAGCGCGGGCTCCTCTTGCGCCCGCCCGTCGAGCCAGATCTCCGGGGCGAAGCGATCGGCGAAGTCGAATGTGTCTCCGTCTCGGTGAAACGCGGGTGCCAGGATCAGGAACGCAGCGCCGGCGGGAATCTCATAGGTGCCGTGTTCGCCGGACCAGGTGGTCGGTGCCGTGGAGTCGCGTAACACGGCCGGAGTGGTGGGCCACAACCTCACCGATTCGAGCACGCACGCCCGCAGGTATGAATACTGCTGTGGCTCGGCGACGTTCACGGCATCGATCTCTTCCTGCGCCTTGCCTTGCTGGTCCGGATGGGTGGCCAGCAGGGCCATGGCCCTGGAGGCGGCGATGCCGGCAGCATCGAAGGCGAAGAGCCAGTGAGGTATCTGGCCGACCGGATCCACGGCGCCCCCGGCCGGCGTCGCGGCCAGGGCGCTGATCAAAGTGTTTGCGGGTGCACTGTCGACGTAGGCGTAGAGCTTGTCGTAGAAACGGTCCCGTACTTTGCGTCTCTTGGGGTGAAAGTACGTCCAGTTGCCGTTCGACCGAAGAGTCCACAACGCGTCGGTGATGCTGTCGTCGTCTCGTGCGGCGTCGCCGAGGGTGACGCGCCGGGCGATACGCCACCACATCACCGTGAAGTCGGCAGCCGACAACGTGCCCTTGGGCCGGGCCTGTTGCAGCGCCTTGGTGACCTCGTCGGTGATGACATCGACGAACGGGGACGCGAGATGGTGCAGGGGTCGGTCGGTATCGAGTGCGTTCTCGTTGACCCGCCGTCGCGCGTTTCGGACCGGTCCTTTGGAGATCAGTACTCCGTGCGGCTGGAAAGGGGAAAGGGCACCGATCTTCTCGCGGTTCGCGGGAGTGAACGGGTCGGGCGATTGGTCGAGCACCCGAGCCACATCGTTCGCATCGAGGACCACGACCAAGGTGCGACCGGGCAGTACCAGACGCAGAGGTCCGTTGCCGTACTTCTGCCGCAGTTCACGGACGGTGTCGACGGGGGCCTGATCGGCGCCCAGCCGCTCGAGCAAGCCCATCATCGCTCGCCTGCGGGCTATGACACCGGCAGCCACAGAAGGGAAGCCGAGTACGGTGGCGACCCGGATGGCAGCCAGGCCGGTCAGCTGCGGGGCAGAGGCCGTGACGCTGGTGTGGTGGCTCGTCATGGAACAGAACTACCCTGACCGGCTGTCCCGGAAACAACTGCGCTCATGGCGATCAGGTGTCGGCGGTGCGCATCTCACCGGTTCGACGCCGCGGATCCGGTGGCAGTGCTGCTCGGTAGCGCTGGTACCCGGGTCGCAGGTGCACTCTCCCGTCGACGATCAGCTCGACGTCTGCCCACAGCACCAAGAAAGTTCCCCGGTGGTGCCACCTCATGAAGCGGTCGACGATCCATGGCGCCCTCGTCGTCTCGCGTTCGTAGCCGAGGAACGAGGTACTGCTGTGCGGGCCGACTATCAATCCGTAGATATGGGTGGGGAGACATCCACCCGTCTCACCGACCGTGGCACTCAAGCGGGCGTCGATGATGTGACCTACGAACGTCGTATCCGCGTCATACGCGGAACACCGCAGCAGATCACCGAGGATCATGAGAGCCTCCTGGGATCCGCCGAATGAGTTGATCGCGCACCCATCGTTCGGCCCAGGTGCGGTCCAGTTCATCGTGATGGCGGGTCAGCCGTACGGCGATCGCGAAATCACCGACGTCGCTCATGTCGATTCGGGTGAGCCGGCTCGTCGGCGGTTGCCCACCGAAGATGCGAGACGGCAACGTATTCCCGGTCAGCAGTGCGACGACGCGAGGCGACCGGGACGTCGGGACGTCATTCTCGTCCAGCGCGTCGTCGAGTTCCAGGTCGTCGACAACGCCCACCGGCCGACCGTCGACGTCCACGATCTGACGGTCGAGGGCGTGCAAACGCGCGTCGAGCAGGCAGTCCGCCTCCGGGTAGGGTGCGTCGGGAAGCGATGTCCGTGGTGGTCGGTGCAATCTCATTGGCCTGCTCCCGTGATGACCATCAGTGGAATGGCAGACAACGAGGCCGCCAAAATGATGACCAGATAGATCTGGGCCACGGCGTTCACCTTTCTCGTGTTCACCCGTTCTCCCATGTACTCGGGATCGTTCGACACGATCAGGATGGGGAGATAGGTCAGCGGCAGAGCGATGGCCGAGAACACCACCGAGTACTCGGTCACCAGTATGGGATCGACTCCTGTCGCCAAGATCATGGCGCCGACGAACAACGAGATGATCATGACGAGATGGAAACGGGCGGCGGCGGCGGGTCGGCGGAACTTGCCCCACGACCAGCCGAAGAACTGTGCGAGTGTGTATCCGCTCGACAGGGTGGTCTCCAGCGCCGCACCGAACGTCGCTGCCACCAATCCGACGATGAGGAATGCCACCGCCAGTTTTCCGCCCGCCTCGGCCACCGGCAAAGCCACTTGGGACAGACTTTCGACCTGGATCTGCTGCGGCAACAGGGTGATGGTGGCCAGGGCCGCAATCGCGATGGACAGGATCCCGCCGAGCGGAAAACCGACGAGCACATTCATCCGCGAGCGCGCCAGATCTTTGACCGTCCACCCTTCTTCGACTGCTCCCGACGAGAAGAAGAACACCTCGTAGGGAGTCATGGCGGCGCCGAAGATCGCAATGGCGTAATACCAGTAGACCGGCAGTGATTCGGTGTCCGGGATTGCCGGCAGGACCGCTGCGTGGGCCAGTGCACCCCAGTCCGGTTTCAGTAGGAAGACCGCCACCGCGAAAACGATCAGCGAAAGGCCGACGATTCCGGCCACGTTCTCCATGATGGAGAACCGGACCCGCCAGATGACCAGCCACACTGCGAAAGCCGCCACCGGTACCCACATCAGGGGGCCGATACCGCTGGCCAGTTGGAGTGCGAGCGCAATTCCGCCGATCTCTGCGGTGAGGGTCATCAGATTGATGAAGAACGACGCGCCCAGGTTGACCACCGCCCACCGGGCTCCGAGTCGTTCGCGGATGATCTCGAACGTCGCCCGGCCGCTGACCGCGGCAACGCGGCCCGCCATGTTGGCGAACAGACAAATTCCCAGGACGCCGACCGGTATCACCCAGACCAGCGCCATCCCGAACCGGGACCCCACAACAGCATTGGTGACGATGTCCCCGATGTCGAGGAATCCGCCGATCGCCGTGAGGACGCCCAGCGCAACCCCGACAAGGCGTTTCATGATGCGCCGCCGATCACGGCGGCACCGGTGTCTGGGAGAGGGTCGAGAATTCGTCACCGAGGGCCCTGAGGCCGACGATCAATCCATCGCTCTCTCGGATTGGCCCACCGCCGACCACCTGCCGGGATCGGGTGATCATATCGATCGCAGCGGTGAGCCTGTCCAACATGTTTCGCAGGCTGTCGTTGATCCGGCGATCATCGACATCGAGTTCGGCGACACTGGTATAGGCGTCGATCACTTGCTCGGCGGCGTCGCCGAGTAGCACGGTCGTCTGATTGGTGGTCGCATCACCGGCGCTCCAGAGTTGCAAACCGTAGGCGGCAGATATGACCGCCGATCCGCCGTCACCAGCGGCTTGCGACAGCTGTCCGGGAACGCCGCCCTCGCCACGTGCGCAGCCCGCGATCGCCAGCAGCGTGACGAGACACCCGACAAGGACTTGTCCCCTCCATGTTGATGCCGACATCGTCGCTGATCACCAGCTCGACGTGGGGTGAAGAACGCCCGTAGGGGCAATCCCGTTACTGTACAACCGAATTCCACATCGACTCAGCTGGCCTGGGTCGAGAAACGTGCGTGTATCGATCACGACCGGGTCGTCGGCCACGTCGGCGATTGCCGCCCAATCAAGCTCGGTGAACTCTGGCCATTCGGTTGCGACGATCACTGCAGCAGCATCTTTGGCTGCCAGCAGTGGGTCGTCGACCAGCTCCATTTCGTCCGGCAGGCCGGCTACGGGCTGGGGGATGGCCGGATCATAGGCGGCGACGGTGGCACCCTCGTCGATGAGAGAGCGACAGATATCCAGGGCGGGTGAGAAGCGTAGGTCGCCGGTACCCGCTTTGAATGCCAGACCCAACAACGCTATCCGCCGCCCATGCAGGTTCCCCTGAGCGGAACCGGTGACGCCGCGGCGCACTGTGTCGATCACCCGCCCGGTCGCACCGGTGTTCGCTGCGACGGCGGCATCGAGCACACCGAGCTCGATACCGGCCTCCCGGCCGCTGTGCAGCAGAGCGCGAGCGTCTTTCGGCAGGCATGAGCCACCCCAGCCCGGGCCCGGCGACAGAAATGCCTCACCGATTCGGTGATCGTGGGCCATCGCCGCAGTGACCTCTCGGATGTCGGCGCCCGTCCGTTCACACAAGGCCGCGAGTTCGTTGACAAAAGAGAGCTTGGTGGCGAGGAACGCGTTGCTGGCGTGCTTGGCCAACTCGGCGCTCTCGAGGCTGACCCGCTCGAGCGGGGCCTCGATTCCGCGGTACAGCGCCGCGATCCGGTCACCGGCGACGCGGTCGGAATCACCGATGACGATGCGATCGGGGTCGAGGAAGTCGGTGACGATGTGGCTCTCCCGCAGGAACTCCGGATTGCTGACAACTGCCATCGCCGACGGGCGTAGCAAACGTTCTGCCCGGCTCGCCGTCCCCACCGGGACGGTCGACTTGATGACGACGATGCAGATGTCCCCTCCGATCCGGATCAGTTTGCCGATCACGTCGAATACGGCGCTCAGATCGGAGTGTCCGGCTCCGTCGACAGGGGTGGGGACGCAGATGAACACCGCTTCGCATCGCGAGAGCTCCGCGAAGTCGGTGCTCAGGGTGAGGCGTCCCGAATCGAGGCCCGACTGCAGAACCGAATCGAGACCGGGCTCTGTGAGATCGCTGTGGCCACTGCGCAACCGGTCGATACGCGTGGTATCCCGATCGACCGCGACGACCCGATGGCCCAGGTGACAGAATCCGGTTGCGGTGGCGAGTCCGACATATCCGGCCCCCACGACGCCGACCGCGCCGGCTGCGAGTATGCCATCGACGGACATGGTCACCGCCCCCGTTCGGCTACGTCACACATGAGCGATCGCCAGGTGCGAGTCGGCTGCCTCGATCACTTCGGCGACAGAAATCTCCAGCAGTCCCGGATCGGCGTGATCGGCGTGTGGGTCTCCGGTACGGCCGTGCCAGAGCACGCGATGCCGGCGGTCGCCGGCGGGTGGGCCCCAACGCTGCGGCGCCGTCGGACCGAAGAGCAACACCGAGGGAGTGTTCACGGCGGTGGCCAGATGCGCTACCCCGGTATCGCCGCAGATGACGAGTCGTGCGTTGGCCACCCGCTGCGCCAGTTGACCCAGCGACAAGTCGCCTGCGGTGATCGATGACATCGGCAGCCCCGCGTTCTCGGCGATGTTCTGCGCGAGCTCACGCTCGGCAGCGTTTCCGGTGATGGCCACCGGATGCCGGTGACGACGAAGGTGGGCTGCCAGCGTCGCAAACCTGTCGGCGGGCCACCGCCGTGCTGCTGATGCAGCCCCCGGGTGGATGATGATCTCACCTCCACCCTGATCGATGTCCGGGACGGACAGTGCGAGGTCCGTCGGATCTGTTGGGAAGCCGCCGTATTCGATCAGGCGGCACCAGCGGCGCACCTCGTGGAGGCTGCCGTCCCAGACCGGTCCGGGCAGGTGCGGGAATTTGTCGTGGCGATGTGTCAGAACTCGCGCCGGACCTGTCGCGAGCACATCGACGATGCTTTCCGGGCCACTGCCGTGGAGGTTGACCGCAAGGTCGGGAGATCCCCCCTTCCAACGGATTCCGCCCAGCCCCGGCGTGTCGATGACGTCGTCGACGGTCCCCGTCCACACCGCGAGCTCGGCCATGGATCCCGGCGCCGCCAATACGATCCGGTCGTCGGGACGCCCTGCCCGGAGCGCGCGCAGCGCGGGCACGGCGGTGAGCAGGTCGCCGAGACCGAGTGCACGCAAGACAAGTGTTACGGCCACGACCCCTCCGTCGACGCACACACCACCATTTCGCGGACTTCGCATCCCGGTGGCTGAGACAGTGCGAACACCACGGTTCTGGCGACGTCGGCGGGCTGGTTCAGTTTCGCGTCCGGTGGCGGCTTGTACTGCTCGGCACGGTCGTCGAAGAACGCGGTGTGCATCCCACCTGGAATCAGTGTGGTCACTCCGACCTCACCCGCGAGCTCAGCCGCCAGGGCGCGGCTGAAGCCGATGACACCGAACTTCGACGCGCAGTAGGCGGTCGCATCACTGACGGCTTTGATGCCCAGGGTCGATGCGCAGGTGACGACCTTGCCATGAGATCGCTTCAGGTAGGGCAGTGCAGCGCGAACCACGGCGACGGTTCCGAGCAGGTTGACGTGGATGACCCGCTCCCAGTCCTTGGCGTCGATGTCTTCGAGGCGGCCGCAGGCATCGGTTCCGGCTGCGGTGAACACGCCGTCGAGGCCACCGGCCTGGGCGGCGAGCTCGCGGACGGCCGCGGCCGTGGCCTCGGTGTCGACGAGGTCTGCCTGCACGAACGCGACACCGTCGGCGGGACGATTGCGGTCGATGACCAGTGGGGTGCCACCGGCCCGGCGCACCGCATCAACCGTCGCCGCACCGAGTCCTGATGCGCCTCCGGTGATCAGGACATTGCCGACCGCGGTGGTCGGGGAGTTGTCGGCTGTCATCGTGTGAACCTCATTTCGCTTCTCGGATGTGCACGTGCTACGCGATGGATCGGGCGGCTGCCACGAGTCGTGTGGTGGAGTACCCCGGCAGGACCGGAGCGAAATGCACCTCGCCGCCATGCTGCCGAACGGTCGCGGCCTCGGGCAGGTCCTGCTCGGTGTAGTCGCTGCCCTTGACCCAGATCGCCGGGCGTAACCGATCGAGAATTGCTGTGGGAGTCGCCTCGTCGAAGATCGCCACCGCGTCGACGGACTCGAGTTCGAGGAGGATGTGAGCTCGGTCGGTGTGCGACACCACCGGCCGGCCCTCCCCTTTGGCGCGCCTGACCGAGTCGTCGGAGTTGAGGCAGACGACAAGGGCGTCACCGAGTTGGCGGGCATATCGCAGCAGGCTCACGTGTCCGGGATGCAGCAGGTCGAAGCAACCTCCGGTGGCCACGACACGTCCGCCCCGTCGACGGACCCGGGCCGCGAACTCGACAGCGTCACGATCGACCGAGGCAACGGTGCGCGGAGGGCGGGCTATGGACGCGACTCCGCCGGTGTGGACGTACTCGGTGGCCCGGCCGATGGCGAACCGGATGCAGTCGTCGATCGGCATGCCACGACGCAGGCCTTCGGCGGCCGCGGTTGCGAAACAGTCACCGGCGCCGCAGGTGTCGTGAGATCCGGGAGCGGCGATACGAGGTACGTCGACGGCCACCGTGGTGTCGGAATCGGTGCTGTGGAGCTGTGCAGACCGCGACCCGCGAGTGATGACGACGTGTGCTGCCCGCCAGGCGCGCGCAAGGTGGGCAGCCCTCATCCCATCGTCGGTACTGTCCGATTCGGTTGTGAAGCGGGCGGCTTCGGCGTCGTTGGGCGTCACCAGCGTCACACCAGCGGTGGGCACCGAGCCGCGGGGGTGGGGGTCCCACACGATCGGGACATCGGGGGCCACGCGTTCGAGGAGACGACGGATTTCGGGGTGCCCAGACACTCCGAGGCCATAGTCTGCCACCAAGATTGCTCCGGCCGAGTTGATGGCCTCGGCGACTCCGGAGGGCAGTTCTCGATGATCGGCGGTACCGTCGCCCGAGTCGAACCGGACGATGGACTGCCCGCCCGCTCGGACTCGCGTCTTCGCCACCGTGGTGCCGCGCAACGAAAGCGAGTGGATTGCCGCATAGGGCCACAGCATCTCTCGCAGTTCATGGCCCTGGGCATCATCGCCGAACGCACTGATGAGGACGATCTCCTCGGCCAGATCGGCAGCGAGCACGGCAGCCAGGCCGGCGCCACCGGGCCGCCGCAGCTGGTCCCGCACATCCACCACCGGAACCGGTGCATCCGGGCACAGCCGCTCGGCGGATCCGTTGATGTCCACGTCGAGTAGGACGTCGCCGATCACGACCAGGGGACCCCGCGACGCCGCGGCCGTCACGATCGCCCTGCCAACGTCGTATCGAGACTCATGCACAACGAGTGGATCAGTACGAGGTGCATCTCTTGGATTGTGGCTACCGTAGGCGCCTCGACGGTGATCGCGTCGGAACACATGGCGGCAAGGGGATTCGGTCCGGGCCCCGTCAACGCCCAGGTCTCGATGTCCAACTCCTGGGCCGCTTTCACTGCGGCCAGGACGTTTCTGCTCGTCCCACTGGTGGACAGTGCGACCAGGACATCGCGTGGGCGACCGTAGGCACGAACCGGTCGTGCAAAGACCTCGTCTTCGCCATAGTCGTTGCCGACCGCGGTGAATGCCGAGGTGTCGGCGTGCAGTGCGATCGCAGGCAATGGTCGCCGTTCGTCTTTGAACCGGCCGACCAGTTCACCGGTGAGGTGCTGGGCCTCGGCAGCGCTGCCTCCGTTACCGGCAGCAAGTAGTTGGCCGCCGGCGTCGAAGATGTCTGCCAGGCGTGCGCCCCACGAGGCGATGGTGGTCATCGCCTCACCGTTGCGCTGCAACGCCTCCTGCAACGCGGAGAAGTGTTCGACGATTC
The DNA here is from genome assembly GCF_003217475.1 of Williamsia limnetica. Taxonomy (GTDB): domain Bacteria; phylum Actinomycetota; class Actinomycetes; order Mycobacteriales; family Mycobacteriaceae; genus Williamsia; species Williamsia limnetica. Next base: position 141,344 of record NZ_QJSP01000006.1, read on the forward strand.
TGCCGGCGTCGTGCCCGGGAGCGGTGTCGCCTGATGACGAGCTGATGGCGGTCATGGTCGCCCTCCTCGTTGTGTCGGCCCGTGCGCGGCGCTGTGGCTCAGGTCTGCCACGGCCGACACGATGTCGGTGTCGGAGATGTTCTCGAGACAGGGGTGGCCAGGTATCGGGCACTCTCGAGCCCTCGTGTTCGCGCAACCCGCCTGTTGGTCGCCGAGAACGACCTTCGGTACTCGGTGCGGTGCCCAACGCACGGCGGGCACCACGGGTGCGAACAGAGAGACCACGGGGGTGCCGACCGCTGCCGCGAGGTGCGCCGGACCGGTGTTCGGGACCACCACCACCCGAGCGCGGTCCAGCACCGCAGCCAGCGTCGCGAAATCCAGGGCGGCGCTCAGCGGCTGGGCGCAGTCGTCTGCGACGAAGCGGCCCAATTCGCGCTCCGACTCGCCGGCGGTGACCAGCACCCGGTGGCCGGCGTCGGCCAGAGCCCGCACCGCTCGCCGGCTGCGTTCTGCGGTCATTCGCCGAGCGGGAACCGCGGCACCCGGATGGAAGACGATGTAGTCGCCGTTGCCGACGAGTTCGGTGACGTCGGGCAGCGGACGACGGACCGCCAACTCCCCGTCGTCACCGGCCGGCGCCGGGAAATCGCAGGCCGCAGTGAGCGACAGGGCGCGCTCTGCTTCGGGGAAGTCGTCGGGGACCTGGTGTCGCACATCGAGCAGCGAACCCGGGTAATCGACGCTGATGGCACCGATGTGGCCGACACCGGCCATGCGGAGTACCAACGCGAGCGGCAACGGCGACTGGTGGAACGAGGTGAAGATCACGGCATGCGTGAGGCGGAGGTCCTGGATCTGTTTGATCAGGTTGTCGATCCCGCCCGCGGTCAATTCCGGCGGCTCCAAATCCACCCACGGAGCGTTGTATTCGATGACCTCGTCGACGCCGGGGAGCAACTCTGCTGCCGCCCGACCCCGCGGCCCGGCGAGAACGGTCACGGACTCGGCGGCGGCCGCCAGGGACCGGATCGCCGGACCCATCAACAGGACGTCCCCGGCGCTGTCGAGACGCGCGGCGAGTACCCGGCGACTCATCGCGCACCCACCGTCGCGAGGGCCACGGCAGAGCGCAGATCCGGTGCGACCAGCGCACGCTCACGCGCCCTGTCGATTTCGTCAGACCTGGTCTTGCCTGTCGGCACCAGAATTGCTGATGCACCGGCGCTCAAGGCTGCCTCGACGTCGGCGCCGATGTCACCGATCATCACGCAGTCGCGGGTGTCGATGCCGAGTTCGGCGGCGGCTGCCTTGATCATTCCCGGAGCTGGTTTGCGGCAGTCGCACCCCGCACTGTCGTCGTGGACGCAGGTCTGCCAGGTGTCGAAATCGCCGAGTATCGCGTGCACGCGTTCGTTCACCGCGGTGAGTTGGTCAGGCGTGATCAGCCCGCGGGCCACGCCGGATTGGTTGCTGACCACACCGATCCGGTAGCCAGCTGCGCGCAGTTCGTCGAGCAGTGCAGCAGCTCCAGGCATCGGTTCCACGAGATCGGGGTCTGCGAGATACGGCACGTCACGGATCAGTGTGTCATCGCGGTCGAACAGCAGGGCCAGGGGTTTGTTCGAGACGGGTGCGGTGTGCCAACCTGTCCGCACCCTCAGTTCACCGTGCGCGCGATGCCGGCACGCCAGCGGTGGGATGACGACGCTGGTCACGAGCATCCGGAGGACCTCGGCGCGATCGCGTGGACCGGGAGCGATACGACGCCAGGCGAACTCTGTGGTGAGTGCCGTCCACAGGGACGCGGCCACCACCGACGTGGTTCGCCGGCCCGTGACCGCTGCACCGAAAGCGGTGGCCGCAGCCAGGCAGGTGAGTGCGTATCTGGGTATGCGCCCGCGTGATTCACCGATCTTCGTGCGCCACCGTGCGCCGTGCTTGTACCGCATCAAGGCGTTGTCGGCGTTACCGATCTGCTCTCGCGCACTCGTCCAGAAGTCGCCGGCGGCGGCAGGATGAACGGTGCGACGGGCACCGTCGACTATCCGTCCACCCGCCTCGGTCAATCGAAGTGCGAGGTCGGCATCTTCACGAAATGCCCGCCGGAAGCGTTCATCGAAGCCGCCCGTGTCGACGAGAGCCTCTCTGCGGACAGCCATGTCGGCAGTGATCCACTGAGCGCTTGCAAGGGACGCGGTACCTCGTTCGGCGTCGGTGGGTTTCCGCCCCGCCGGTGGCGGGACGATGATCCGGCCTGTGCTGGCGACCACGTCGGAGGGTTGGCCCATGAGGTCGCTGACGAGGACGTCGCGCCACTGGTCGGTGGTGATCACATCGTCATCGAGGAAAGCGATCCATTCGGCACCTGTGCTGTGCCAGCCGACGTTTCGCGCGGCAGCGGGGCCTCGCCCGCCGGATCGGACGACCCGGACTCGCAGGTCCATCTCGGGCAACACCAGTGGTGGCAGCCCGTCCGCACCGGGCCTGTCATCGACAACCACCACCTCGGAGGGTGCTTGTCCGGACCCGGCCGCGAACTCCTGCAGCAAGCGCCCCAGATTGTCCCGGCCGATCGTCGGGATGACCACCGCATAGTCGATTGTCATGGTCGGCGCACCACAAACGGCCCGATGGCGAGGAGGTCGATCGGAGCGGATCCAAAGCACTCGAGCGCATCCCGCGGACTGTCGACCATCGGCCGACCAGCCGTGTTCAAACTGGTGTTCACCACCACCGGCAGACCGGTGCGCTCTGCGAATCCACCGATCATCGCGGCGAGGAGGGGGTGATCGTCAGGGTCGACGGTCTGGATCCGGGCGGTGCCATCGACGTGGGTGACCACCGGAAGGCGTTCGCGCCATTCCTCGGCCACGTCGTGCACGAACAGCATGTACGGGCTCGGCAGCGGTCCGCGTCCGAAGATCTCCCCGGCTCGCTCGGCCAGCACCATCGGCGCCACGGGACGGAACTGTTCGCGTCCCTTGACCTCGTTGAGGCGTTCCAGGTTCTCCGGCTTGCCGGGATGGGCCATCAGCGAACGCTGTCCGAGTGCACGCGGCCCGAACTCCGAACGACCCTGGAACCACGCGACGATCTGGTCATCTGCCAGCGCGGAGGCGACCGTCGCGGCGAGGTCGTCGGGCCTTTCGTAATGGACATGTGCCTGACGCAGTTGGGCTTCGATCTCTTGGTCGCTGAAACCACGGCCCAGTGCCGCAGAGGTCATCGGAAGGACCCGGTCACCGTTCTCGGTTGCGATCGCCGCGGCCGCGCCCAGCGCTGTGCCGGCATCACCGGCCGCCGGTTGCACCCAGATGTCGGTGAAAGGTCCCTCGGCATGCAGGCGAGTGGATGCGACGCAGTTCAGCGCGATACCGCCTGCCATGGTCAGCCTCTGCGCGCCGGTGCGGTCGTGAAGCCAGCGGCTGATGTGCAGCAGCACTTCTTCGAGACATTGTTGTACCGACGATGCAAGGTTGGCGTGGGCAGCGGTCATCTCGCCGTCGGCGGCACGTCTCGGTGCCAGCGCGTCCCAGTCGATCGGCTCCGTCCGGAACCCACCATCATCGGTGGCGTACACACGTTCTCGGAGTTGATCGATGAATTCAGGCCGACCATATGAGGCAAGGGCCATGACCTTGTACTCGTCGCTCGACCGGGCGAAGCCTACGTGCTCTGTCATGGCTTCGTAGAACAGGCCCAGCGAATGGGGCAACTGTTGTTCGGCCAGGACGTCGAGCTTGCCGTCCCGGTATTCGCCGGCGAGCATCGATGTCTGCTCGCCCCGCCCGTCGAGGGTCAGCACCGCGCCATCCCCTGAAGGTGCCACAAGTCCACACGACGCAGCATGTGCGACATGGTGTTTGACGAATCTGACCTTTGCGGGGTCCAGACCCGGCAGGGCAGTGGCAAGAAAGTACGGCGCGCGGCGGGCAAAGGTGGTCCGCAATTCTTCCCACCGGGGGTCCAGTGCACCGAGCCCGTGGTCCACCTGATCGGGATCGTAGGAGTATGCAACGGCGTCCAGATCTTCTGGGCTCAGTCCCGCCTGCTGCAGACACCATGCGGCTGCCAACTCTGGTTGTTCCCACGCGGAGAAAGGAACCGGCTTCTTCGCGTGCTTTCGACGCGAGAAGCGCTCCTCTTCGGCTGCGGCAACAATCTTTCCGTCCACCAGTAATGCGGCAGAGGAATCATGGAATACCGCGTTGATGCCCAATACACGCACTCGGCCTCCCCGGCAGTGGTTGTGTCTGACCACTGCGAAGTACCCACGACCCGACGAGTTAAACCACCTATAGGTGATTTGACTCGAGAGCTGAAACAGCCAGTCCTGACCTGAACCATTCGATCGTGGAGGCGAGACCTTCGTCGGCGCCGATCAGCGGCTCCCAACCCAGCTCGGATCGCGCCAAAGTAATATCTGGACAACGTTTTTGAGGATCATCGATGACGGCGTCGTGGTACTCGATGGGGCTCGATGATCCCGTCGATTCCAGTATCTTTGTCGCTACGTTCCACACACTCAATTCGATCGGGTTTCCGATGTTGACCGGACCCTCGTGATGCGAGTGGGCGAGCGCCGACAATCCCCGTACGGTATCGGTCACGTGACAGATCGATCTCGTCTGTTGTCCGCTACCACTGACCGTCAATGGTCTGTTCGTCAAAGCCTGATGAATGAACGTGGGAATCATTCTGCCGTCGTCCGGTCGCATACGCGGACCATAGGTGTTGAAGATCCTGGCGATGGTGGTGTCGACTCCGTGATAGCGGCGATAAGCCACCGTGATCGCCTCGGAGAATCTTTTCGACTCGTCATAGACACTGCGTGGGCCGATGGAATTGACGTTTCCCCAGTAGGTCTCGCGCTGCGGATGTTCGGTGGGATCTCCGTACACCTCGCTGGTGGAGGCCAGCAGGAAGCGTGCGCCCTTGGCCAGCGCGACGTCGAGGGCGTGCCGGGTACCCTCGGATCCCACGCGGAGCGTCTCGATTCCCAATTCGGCGTAGTCGACCGGGGAAGCCGGGCACGCGAGGTGTGCGACGAGATCGAAGTCGCCGAGTTCGGGCCACGGCTCGACAGCGTCGTGATCGACCCATCGAAAATCGGGATGCTCCTCCAAGAGCTTTATGTTCGAACGCAATCCGGTGCACAGGTTGTCGAGGCAGACGACACTGACACCATCGCGGAGCAACTGCTCGCACAGATGTGATCCGACGAAGCCTGCTCCACCGCTGATCAGTGCGCGTTTGATCGTTCTCATCGGGCATCCCTTGCTACCGCCGAGTCGGGTATGGCTTTCCGGTAGAGGCGAAGGGTCTCGGCCGCCACCCGGTCCCACGAGTATCGCTTACATGCGCGAGCGCGCGCGGCGTTACCGAATTCACGCCGTTCGTCTTCGGCTGCCAGCAACGCGGAGGCCGACGCGGCAAGTGACTGCGGGTCTCGAGCGGGGACCAGTCGGCCGGTGCGGCCGTCGACCACGGTGTCGAGCATCCCCCCGACCGCAGCTGCGATCACCGGTCGACCGCAGGCCATCGCCTCGATCGGGACCATCCCGAAAGGCTCGTACCAGGGCACACACACGACCGCATCTGCTGAGCGGAACAAGGCAGGAATGTCTGCCCGAGAGACCGAGCCGGGCATGATGACCCGGTCACGGACACCGACTTCGGTGGCGACATCCAGAAGCCGGCGAGCCTCGGCATCATCTTCGAGTTCGCCATCCATCGGGCCGCCGGCGATGACCAGCTCGGTGTCCGGGATGTCGGCGAGGGCGCGGATCGCGATGTCGAATCCCTTGCGAGGCACCAACCGCCCCGCAGTGACCAACCGGTGCCGGCGGTTGCGCTCGGCCACCGGGCCTGTCGGGGTGAAGGCATTGACATCGACTCCACACGGAACCACCACCGCCTGGGAACGGGGCAAGCCCATCCGGACGAGTTCGAAGACCTCGTCGCTGCACGTTGCGGCGACGTATGCCGCATCTCGGGCCAGTTGCTCTTCTGTTGCCAACCGAGACTGCGGACTGGTGTCGGCGGCGCCTTGAAAACGCTTCTTCACCGATCCGAGAGCATGGAAGGTCTGGATGACGGGTAGGGACGTTCGCCGGGCCGCGATGTGTGCCGCGACGCCGGACATCCAGAAATGCGCGTGGACGATATCGGGACGCTCGTGTTCCCAATGATCTGCGATGAAGGCGCTGAACTCAGGCATGTGCTCGAGCAGTTGATCTTTCGGCAGATACGACGCCGGTCCCGCGGGCACATGCACGACCCGGTAGCCGGCGGGCGCGATGACCTCGGTCTCCAGCTGTGGATCATCCCGGCGGGTGTAGACGAGCACGTCGTGACCTGACCGGCACAGCGCTGCAGACAGTTCGGCGACATGCACGTTCTGGCCACCGGCGTCGACGCCGCGCAGGGTTGCCAAGGGGCTGGCGTGTTCGGAGATCATGGCGATCTTCATGTGAGACACCGCTTTCAGTAGTAGCCAGCACGACGTCACCTGGTGACATCGTGCAATAGATCCTCCCAACGGGATACGAATGCGCCGAGCCCGTATTCGCGCAGGGCCCACTCGCGTGCCGCCTTGCCCGCGAGTTGTGCATCCGTGAGGTCGTGGGCGAAACGTGCGATCGCCTGCCCCAGTACTTCGGGATCCGCCGACACGATGCCGGCTGCTGAGGGCACCGCCCTCGGTGCTTCGGTCGAGGCAACCGCGACCACGGGCATACCCAGGTGCATGGCCTCGATCAAAGAGAGGCCGAGCGACGTCCACCTCGCGGTGTGGACGAAGACACGTCGGCGAGCGACTTCCGCATGAAGGGTGTGGAGGTCGAGATCGCCGATGCCGACGACCTCCCCGCCGGTCTGTAGGCGGGGATCATCGAGGTCGGAGCAACCGATACCGAAGACGTCGATGGGTGCAGCGTTCGACAACACCGGGAGCAGATCCGTCCCGGTGATACGCCACCGCCGGATCGGTTCGTTGATCATCGTCGCCGCGCGTGACAGCTCGCCGGTGTATTGCGGCCCGGGGTCGACGACGCCATGGGGCACAACCGTTGTCGGGCAACGTCCGTTGTCCCACATCAATCGGTTGAAATGCGTCACGTGCACGAGTGGGATGTCGGACCGTCCGGCCAGTACGTGTTCGGTGCGTGCGGCGTGTTCGTGGGGCGTGTTGTGCTCGACGTAGATGGCGGGGAGGTCTCTACCCGGTCGGCGACCGGTCCATCGCTCGGTCAGTTCGATTTCGTGGGGGCGCTGCAAGACCACCACATCGATGTCCGCCGTTGCCAGCTGGTCAGCCTGTACCTCGATTGCGGAGGCCGGCCACGGTCGGCCCATCCGCCCCCGTCCCCACTCGTCGAGGTCCGGGGTGACAGGGATGAGATAGGTGTGTCTTCCCTGAACGAAGGACGTTGACCACGATCCGTGCACATGCCACACCAGCACTCGCAAGGCTGGTGGAAGCAGTTGTGCACCCGACACTTCGACCACGCCGAATCTGTTCCCGTTGACGACGCTTTTCAAACATGCGAACACGACGCTTAGCATGTTGCTTTTTCGGCTACCCGACAGCCCATGAAGGTTCTCCTGGTCAGCTGGGCCACGTTCACCCACGGTGAGGCGACTGCCGGGGATGTCCTCGCAGTCCGTCGTGTCGAGAACGAATTGACCGAGCAGGCAATAGATTTCGATACTGCGTGGAGTCCGGTGTTTCGGCCGGGTGAGTTGTGTCTGGACGACGTCGCACCAGAGGATTACACGCATCTGGTTTTCATCTGCGGACCCTGCCACGGGGAGCAGGTGGAGAGTTTGCATCACCGTTTTCCGGACGCGGTGCGCATCGCGGTCGGGGTGTCGGTCATCGACGCCGACGACCCTGCTGTCACCGGGTTCGATCGGGTGATCGCTCGCGACGGAGACGGGCGGGAGCGCCACGACCTCGCGACGTTTGCTCCTCTCGGAAGGGTGCCGGTCGTCGCGGTGATCCTGGCTCCGGGGCAGGGCGAATACGGTGACCGCAGGCGACACGAGCGGACGCATGCGCAGATCCTCGAGGCTTTGGCCGAACGCGACGTTGCTGTGCTGCCGGTCGACACCCGGCTCGACACCCGCGACGCCACGGCGCCGTCCACTCCGGAACAGTTGTGTTCAGTGCTCAGCCGCGCCGACGCCGTGGTGAGCACCCGTCTGCACGGGTTGGTGCTCGGACTGCGGATGGGTGTGCCGGTACTGGCCATCGACCCCGTGGACGGCGGAGCAAAGGTGAGCGCACAGGCGCGCATCGCCCACTGGCCCGCGGCGCTGACTGCCGGAGAGTTCGAGTCCGATAGAGCTCGTTTCGATGAGCTGCTCACGTGGTGCCTGGGTCCGCGTGGCCGATGGGCGGCGCGGGCCACGACTGGCTACGAGAATGCAGATCCCACAACTGAACTGGTCAAGGAGTTATCGATATGACGAGCTCGGATATCAGCGTGGTGGTACTGAGCCACGACCGCGCTGCGGAACTGACCACCACACTCCGGCATCTGTTGCACCTGCCAGAGAGGCCCCCGATCATCGTCGTCGACAACAACTCGTCTTTCGACGTCAGGCAGCTCGTATCGGAGCTCGACGGCGAGGAGAATCGCATCGAGGTCGTGTGTCTGGAGTCCAACCAAGGCGCCGCCGCTCGCACGGTAGGTGTACGGCACGCGGCGACCAGGTACGTCGCTTTCTCGGATGATGATTCGTGGTGGGAACCGGGGGCATTGGCGCGCGCAGTAGAGCACCTGGACCGGAGTCCGACTCTCGGAGCTCTGGTGGCGCGAACACGCATCGACGACAGCGGCCGGGAGGACCCGATCACCGCGGATCTGGAGGGGAGTCCGCTCGGCTGGCGCCCAGGCTTGCCAGGGCCGTCGGTGCTTGGCTTTTTGGCCTGCTCGGCCGTGGTCCGCGTCGGGGCCTATCTGGATGCCGGGGGCTTCAATCCTCTTCTTTGGTTCGGCGCCGAAGAGCGCTTACTGTCAATGGATCTCGCGGCCAAAGGGTGGGATGTCTGCTACGTGGCGGACGTAGTCGCCGAGCACCGGCCATCGTCGTTACGCCCGCCGGGTGCTTGGCGTCGCGCGCTGGAGGCCCGCAACAACCTGTTGATCACCTGGATGCGGCGACCGCTTCGCAGGTGCCTCACGGAGACAGTCGCGGTGGCGACGGCTGCCAGGTCCGATCAGGACGCGCGTCGGGCTGTGGCGGGAGCCCTGCGGCGTATCCCTCGCGTGTTGGCGGCTCGAGAGGTGCTACCGCATCATGTCGATCGCAAGGTGGGTTTACTCGAGCGGCACGATCAGGGTGTTGGTGGTGCGGTGGCGGCGCCTGCCGAGCGGTCGGGGCCGCCGGCGACGGTCGTGGTGATCACCCACAACAGGATCGATGAACTGCGAGCCACTCTCAAGCACATGACGGCTCTACCCGATGCGATGCCGATCATTCTCGTGGACAACGCCTCTGAAGACGGCAGCGCGGACATGGTCGAGTCCGAGTTCCCGGGCGTGCAGCTGCTGCGCAGCAAAGTGAACCTCGGCGCAGCCGCGCGAAATCTCGCGGTGGCCGAGGCCAAGACGCCCTACGTCGCCTTCTGCGACGACGACACCACCTGGCAGCCCGGCTCGTTGACCCGCGCAGCCGGGGTGCTCGATCGTTTTCCGGGGGTCGGGTCGGTGACCGGCAAGTGCCTGGTGGAGCCCACACTGGTCGAAGATCCACTGACACCGGAACTCCGGAACTCTCCGATCGAGGGCCCTGACTGGCTACCGGGGCCGCCGCTGCTGGGCATCATGGCGGGTCTGACGATGATCCGCGTGTCGGTGTTCGACGAGGTCGGTGGATTCTGTGAGCGGATGTGGTTGGGCGGTGAAGAAGAGCTGCTCGCTCTCGACGTGGCAGCGAATGGTTGGTGGATGGTGTGGATCGAGGACGTCGTGATCCACCACGCGCCCTCCCGGGCGCGCGATTCCAAGCGCAGACGTCAACTGGGTATCCGGAACACCCTGTGGACATTGTGGCTGCGCAGACCGATCCGTAGTGCGTTGCGTCGCAGTGCGATTGTGCTCGGATCGGCGCCACTCGATCGCGCCACCCTCTCCGCGGTTGGGGAGGCCGTCGCTGCTGCCCCGTGGGTCGTCGGCAACCGCCGCGTAGTCGATCGCACCATCGAGAAGGGGCTGCGTTCGTTGGAAGCCGACCAGCGCAACTCGAAGGCGCGGAGGTACGTCGACGGCTGAGGCTGCCGACTCTTGCGCCGACCCGCGTCACGTTCTATTCTGTCCTTGCGGTTCATACCCAGCCGCATCGGAACGTTCCTGGTCCTTCCCAGCGTATCCGGGCCTGCTGCGGTCATCCGTCCCATTGATTGGACGCCAGATTCCGCTCTCATGTCCCAGATTCCGCTCTCATGTCACGGAGTCGGGTTGCCAGAACCGTTCTCGGCCATGGATGGCACCTGCAAATACCCGGGTTCGTGCCTGGCCCTCATCACTTGCGCTGTCAACGTGTTCTGGGGTGGATCATGGCTGAAGGCTATCAATTGGGCGTACGGGACGATTCCGGCTATCCGGTGATCGCCACGCAAAGAATCGTGGGGTCCGCCAGCGGACCTGACCGGGCGGAATTGCCCACGGCTTTGGGTGATTACGGTGCAGACGCGAACTCTGATGCCGTGTTCGCGTGCACGCTCGCAGTGGGGATGGGCGCAGTTACGTTGGTGCTTGGCCTGATGCTCGGTGGCCTCGTGACAGCGATCCTGTGTTCGATCATCGCCATCTGTGCGGTGGGCCTGGCTGCCGCTATGTTGTAGAGCGAAATTGGCTGCAGCGCAACCGGACCGCGGCTCGATGATCGATCGGACAGCGGTGAGATATGGCAGTTGTGTCGATGGGCCATGGTCGTTTGTCACGTGAGCCTGGCATACTGCGGATCGATCTTCCGGGCGGCGCCGGTGAAGACACCCTCGAGCACATCGACTGGGACGCCTGGTTCAGCAAGTTCGACGAGTCGTCGCTCGCCTTCCTCTACCAGCAAGAAAAGTCGGACGGCGAGGACAGCACCCTCTTCAAACTGGTCAGTCGCTGACCGGGCCTACCGGGTGTGGGGGGGGGGGGCTTTCGGACGGATTCGGCGCCTGCACCCGTGACTGATCGGCACGACTGTTCAGCGGTTCGTCTGGATTTGTTCTTTTGACTGATTCAAGAAAACTGCTGACAACGGCCGTGCCTTCTGTTTATCGTTGGGTATGACCTCGAACCCCGAGAACGCAGAACGTCTTCGCTCTGCGTCGCTCCGGGTGACCCGTCCCCGGATTGCCGTGATGGACGCCGTCAACGATTACCCGCACGCCGACACCGACACCATCTTCGGCGCTGTGCGGGCGGTGCTCCCGCATGTGTCGCGGCAGGCGGTCTATGACGTCCTCGATGCCCTGACTGCAGCGCAGCTCGTCCGGCGGATCCAGCCCGCAGGTCACGTTGCATTGTACGAGTCCCGAGTGGGCGACAACCATCACCACGTTGTCTGTCGAGGCTGTGGCGTGATCGCAGACGCGGATTGCGCGGTCGGCGAGGCCCCTTGCCTGACTGCCTCCGATTCTCATGGCTTCGTACTGGACGAGGCCGAAGTCATCTACTGGGGCCTGTGTCCCGGCTGCGCGAGTACATCCCGAATTTGATCACAGCCCGTGATCACAGCCCAATTCACCAACCCGAAAGGAACGCTGTGACCTCTGATAGCCGCCCGCCCAACTCTGATGCCGGTACGCGCAGTGCCAGCGAGAGCGAAAATCCCGCGATCCCGTCTCCCAAGCCGAAAGCACATGCGCCGCTGACCAACAAGGACTGGTGGCCGGAGCAGATCGACCTGTCGATACTGCATGCGCACACGTCGAAGTCGAACCCCTTCGGGGACGATTTCGACTACCCGGCTGAGTTCGCCAAGCTCGACGTGGAAGCTCTCAAAGCAGATGTGGCAGCAGTCCTGACCGACTCGAAGGACTGGTGGCCGGCCGATTACGGCAACTACGGTGGCCTGTTCATCCGGCTCAGCTGGCATGCCGCTGGTACCTACCGGATCTTCGATGGCCGTGGTGGTGCCGGCCAGGGCGCCCAGCGATTCGCGCCGCTGAACAGCTGGCCGGACAACGCCAACCTGGACAAGGCCCGGCGGCTGCTGTGGCCGGTCAAGCAGAAGTACGGCAACAAGATCTCCTGGGCCGACCTTCTCGTCCTGGCCGGCAACACCGCGCTGGACTCGATGGGTTTCCAGACGTTCGGCTTCGGATTCGGTCGTGCGGATACGTGGGAGCCCGAAGAGGTCTTCTGGGGCCCCGAAGACGAGTGGTTGGGTACCGACAAGCGCTACTCGGGTGAGCGCGAGCTCGCAGAGCAGCTCGGCGCGACCACGATGGGTCTGATCTACGTCAATCCTGAAGGCCCGGAAGGAAAACCCGATCCCGTGGCCGCGGCCCGCGATATCCGCGAGACCTTCGGCCGGATGGCGATGGACGACGAGGAGACTGCCGCACTGATCATCGGGGGCCACAGCTTCGGCAAGACCCATGGGGCACACCCCGCCGACCAGATCGGGCCCGAGCCCGAAGGCGCGCCGATCGAACAACAGGGTCTCGGCTGGAAGAACGGGTACGGCAAGGGCAACGCCGAGGACACCGTCACCAGCGGACTCGAAGTTGTCTGGACCTCGACACCGACCCAGTGGGGCAACGGTTTTCTGGAAAACCTGTACGGGTACGAATGGGAACTGACCAAGAGCCCGGCCGGTGCGTGGCAATTCGTTGCTGCCAACGGCGCCGGGGCGGGGACGATCCCGGACCCATTCGGTGGCCCAGGACGCGCACCCACCATGCTCGTCACCGACGTCGCACTCCGCGAAGACCCGATCTACGGCGAGATCACGCGCCGCTGGCTCGACAACCCAGGCCAACTGGAGGAGGCGTTCGCCAAGGCGTGGTACAAGCTGCTGCACCGCGACATGGGACCGATCACCCGCTATCTCGGCCCGTGGGTTCCCGAGCCGCAGCTGTGGCAGGACCCGGTGCCGGCCGTCGAGGGTGAGTTGATCGACGACGCGGACATCACCTCTCTCAAGGCAAAGGTGCTGGATTCGGGACTCTCGGTGGCGCAGCTGGTCGGGACCGCATGGTCGTCGGCGGGCAGCTTCCGCAGCACCGATAAGCGTGGCGGCGCCAACGGTGCACGTATTCGTCTCGAGCCGCAGAAGGATTGGGACATCAACGAGCCTGCTGAGCTGGCCAAGGTCTTGCCTGTCCTCGAACAGATCCAGCAGGACTTCAACGGCGGCAGCAAGAAGGTATCGCTGGCCGACCTGATCGTGCTCGCCGGAGCTGCAGCGGTAGAGAAGGCGGCGAAGGACGCCGGACATGACGTCACCGTGCCGTTCGTTCCGGGCCGCACCGACGCGACCCAGGAGAGCACGGATGTCGACTCGTTCAAGGTGCTCGAACCGCGTGCCGATGGCTTCCGCAACTACGCACGTGACGGCGAGAAGACGCCTCTGGAGGTGTTGCTCCTCGAGCGCTCGTACCTGCTGGGTCTGACCGCCCCGGAACTCACCGTGCTCATCGGCGGGTTGCGTGCCCTGGGCGCCAACCACGGCGGCAACAAGCACGGCGTGTTCACAGATCGGCCGGGCACGCTGACGAATGACTTCTTCGTCAATGTGCTCGACGCCGACACCGTCTGGAAGTCGTCGGAGTCCGAGGAGAACGTCTACGTCGGTACCGATCGCAAGACCGGTGACGTCAAGTGGACCGCCACGGCCAACGATCTGGTCTTCGGATCGCATTCACAGCTGCGCGCGTTGACCGAGCTGTACGCGCAGGCCGACACGGACAAGAAGTTCGTCGACGACTTCGTCGCGGCATGGGTCAAGGTTGCGAACAACGATCGCTTCGACCTGAAGTGATCCCCCGAGGCCGACGCCTCTGACGTCGCTCGCAACGGCACCCCGCTCACCATCGGTGAGCGGGGTGCTGTCGTTTGCGGTGGTTTGCCACACCCGGTTGGTTAGGCGTCGTCGCCCCTGCGTGATGGGAGGATGGGTGCGGCGGATCACCGGCGAGCGGCAGGAACGGAACATGGCGGACGGAACACCGGGCAGGGCCGAGCGATTGGCCGCGGCGCAGGCGGCGGGCAGGGTTCCGACGTCCGGTGGGCGTTACGCGCTGTTGGTGCTCGCGTGTGTCCTCCAGGCGCTCGTCGCGGTGTTCGCGCTGCTCGTGCTCGTGGACACCACGATGAACTCCACCAGCGCAGCCGGCACCAAGGCCGTTGTTTTCGTCGTCTTGTTGGCGGTGATCGTGGCCTTCGCCGCAGGGACGGTGATCACGGCCCGCTCGCTGTCGCGGCGCGCCATCGTCTGAATCGATCTGGCCCGGGAGCGCAACAGTATCGCCCATCGCGCAAAAAATTGGTTCAAGCTGGTGGGGCCGCGGCCGTGCCGGGGACTACTGCGAACTGTCGCCGGTACGCCGTCGGGGTGGTGGAATACGCCGTCATGAAGTTCTGCCGGAGGGTCACGGCACTTCCGAAGCCGCAGGCGGTCGCGATCTCGTCGACGCTCCAGTCCGTCGTTTCCAAGATCACGCGCGCCGAGTTGAGTCGCTGCTCGAGAATCCACCGAGCCGGAGTTGTTGCGGTGGCGTTCCGGAACTGGCGCACGAAGCTTCGCCTGCTCATCTTTGCCTCGGAGGCGAGTCTGTCGACCGTGAGCGGTTCGTTCAAACGGCTCAAGGCCCACTCCTGAACTCTGGAGATGGCGGTGTCTGTGGCGGCGCGGGCGAGCGGGCGCTCGATGTACTGGGCTTGTCCGCCATCGCGGTGTGGCGCAATGACCAGGCTGCGTGCCACCCGTGTCGCGGCGGCCGAACCGAGATGCTTGCGGACGAGGTGAAGGCAGGCGTCGATCGCGGATACGGTGCCTGCGGAGGTCAGCACGTCCCCGTGGTCGATGTACAAGACGGATTCGTCCGACGTCATGCCCGGACGACGTTCGGCGAGCTGCGGCATCATCTCCCAGTGGGTCACTGCCGAGCGGTCGTCGAGGAGCCCGGTATCTGCGACGGCGAACGCACCGAGGCACAGTCCGGCGATGGTCGCGCCGCGGCCATGTGCGGCCGAGATGTGTTCGCGCAGTGACTCGCTGACCGGAGGTAGGGGAATCGGCCAGGACGGGATCACGACGATGTCAGCCCAGTCAACCGCTTCCGGACCGGCCACTTCGCCGACCGGATATCCCTCGACGGTTCGGACAGAACCTGGATGATCGGACCACAGCCGGGTCTCCCAGTCGGCGGCCAACTCGAGCCGTCCCACCTCTCCGAACACCATCATCGGTGCGGCGAGATGGAACATGGTGATGCCGTCGAAAGCGTAGATGGCTATGCGCATGACTTCTTCCGGTTGGCCCGATCTCATCGAAAGTATGCATTCATGCCACTGTCGGCGCAACCGGTCCTGCACAACAATCAAAGGGAACGCGCCGGTCCAAGGCGCGAGACCGAGTCCGATCCCAGTTTGAGGAGTGAACAATGACTGCACCCCGCCGTGCGTTGATCGTCGTAGACATCCAGCAGGAGTACTTCGAGGGGCCTCTGGAAATCCAGTACCCACCGCGTGAGGAGTCGCTCGCCAACACGGTGAAGGCGATCTCGGTGGCCCGCGAGAACGATGTGCCGGTGGTCGTCGTTCAGCACCAGATGCCAGAGGGAGCCCCCGTGTTCGTCGAAGGCTCGAAAGGCTGGTCCCTGCACCCCGACATCGAGGCGGGTGTCGATCCGGCCTCCAAGCGCGTCCACAAGGTCTATGGCAGTGTTTTCGCCGGTACAGACGTCGCAGAATGGCTGCGCGAGAACAACATCGACACCATCACGATTGCCGGTTTCATGACGAACAACTGTGACCTGGCAACAGCTGTCGAAGCCGAGGGTCTGGGCTTCGCGGCAGAAATCCTCTCTGACGCCAGCGGAGCGATACACCTCGCGAACGAAGCCGGCAACGTATCCGCCGAGACGCTCCACTCGACGTTGATGGTTCTGCTGCAATCGAACTTCGCAGCGGTCGCCACCACGTCGCAGTGGTCTGACGCAGTCCGGGGCGAAACGGAGTTGCCGAAGAGCAACTTGGTCGTATCCGCTATGGAAGGCCGCTCGGTGGCGGTTGGCTGAACGTCGGTTGCTGTAACCAAGGGGAGAGTCGCCATCACGGCGACTCGGGCCGGGCGACGTCGGTCTCCCAGCGAGCGCGCCGTTCTTCGTCGGTCTGCTCCCACCACGGGGTGCCGCGCTCACCGAGCGCAACCTTCGCCGCCTGCACGCCCGCGCGTGACTGCGGTGCACCTTCCGTTCGTCGGACCTCTCGGCGCCACGCCATGAGGATGGACCTGAGTTCAGCGCTGCGATCTTCGGGAATCGCGGGATCGGTCGCGCGCCAACGGCGCCCTTTCACCACGATGTAGCGTCCATCTGCTGTGTGCTCGGGGCCATCCGACATGACTCCAGGTTGCCAGAAGCGGAAGCGCCCGGTCGAGCGTGCCTATGCTGCCGCCGAGCGTGCCGTAAAAACCGTTGACCGGGCTCTTGTTTCGATCGATCGTGCCGTTGTCGACAGGGTGGGTGCAAGGGACGCCTGACTTTCGCATCCACCAGTCGACACAAGCACACCGTTCAGTCATAAGCACATGTTGCAACAGGTGCCTTTGACTGGACGGTGTGCTTTTGTTGTCGGCAGGGTTGGCCGTCGATCGGCGCCAAGCCCGTTGTCCGAGGGTGCTGATATCCTGGCGCCGAAGGTGCTGTGTTGTCGATCTATTCGCTCATAGAGTTGCGTAATTGGTTGCGCACCAGCGAAAGTCATTCATTCGTACGGTTGTGAACATGTGTTCGAAGCACTAGTATTGGCCGTAGTTGATCGAACGGACGCGAGGGGGTCGCGAGCGAACAATAAAGCGCAGGGGGACGTGATGGGATCCGATGGGCACCCGTGGTTGATTCCGCCGGTCGAGATGGACCCACAGCAGCGACCGCTACCGGCCTACAACCGAAGAACCATGACGCTCGCCGCCTGAATCGTCTTACTGAACGACTCTGATTGATCTCTACAGACTTTCGGCCCAGTCGCACCCGCTCACTCCGGGACCGCGCATGCAACCTTGACAACTCCATAGTGTGAAAAGCGCACGGTGTTGCCGCCCAGATGGGCTGGGCGGCAACACCACTGGTCCTTAGGTCACGGTCACGTGCGGGGCGAGTCACCATCGGTAAGTCGTCTGCTGAAGCCCGCGATGAAGACGTCGATCGACAACTCCAGCTGGGCCTTGTCGTAGGTATCGACCTTCAGTTCGGCAATTCGGGCGAGCAGGGGTATCTCGGGGGAGTGCCCAGACATCGCTCTGCGGAGCAACTCCGGACGCGGCGGTACATCGGTGGTTGCAATCGCGATCACATCCCTGGCGTGGGCCAGGCAGATGTTCGTCAGCAGCACGAGGCCCCGAAGGGCGGTCTCGTCATCAGCGCCTGCCTCGATCAGCTTGCGGACGATGACTTCGGAAGCCTCGAGCATGGTCGTCACGAATGGGTTGCCCAGTTGCAGATGATCGGCAAGTGGTCCGACGGCGATCACGGCCTCCGCGAATCCCATTGCGTAGGTGCGGCAAGCCTCCTGCCAGTGGCTCCGGGTGGCGAACCGGACTTCGGAAAAGCTTTCCGCGAAGGCGTCCATCGCGACGAGGCCGAGCAGTGTTTCTCGGTCACTGACATGATGATTGACGGCCTTTCGGTCGACACCCAGAACTCCGGCAACGGCCTGCATCGTGACAGCCGCAGGATCAAGCGTCTTGGCCGCTGCGATGATCTGGTCTCTGTCGAGGCCGGCTCGGACTCCTCGCGGACGGCGAACGGTGGGTTCTTTGTTGACCACGAGCGCTGCCTCCTAGGGGGTTGACGACCTCCGAATGGTCAGCTTACAGTCGCTCCAGCAGTAATTCCCGGCCGGGAACTGGAGTTCAAGGGGTGGGTATGCGTCACGTCGCGAATGATCGAAGCGTCACGTCCGTGCAGCACGTCCTCACAAAAGAGCGTCTTCTCGGTACGGAGCGACGATGGCGGCGATTCGGAGAGCCGACACCGGCGGGTGTGTCGCTCACAGCGGACGGGACACCCGACTACGGGATCTTCGGTCCGGGAAGCGAGGTGTGGGAGGTTCTGCTCCATCCGGCGACGATTGTCTTCCACAACTCCATCCAGAGTTTCATGCAGACGATCTACAAACCGATCGAGGCCGGTATCCGTGACCGCGATCCGATCTCGCTCAAGGGCCGCGAAGGCACCCTGACGTTCTTCGACTCGTTCGAACGGCTACAACGCAATGCGGGCATGCACGCGCCGATGTGGCTGGGTGACACCGAAACTGCCGAAAAGATGGCGAAACACCTGCGTACGATCCACAGGCGGGTGGCCGGCGACATCATCGACGTCGGCGAACCAGAACTGGGTGGCTACGCCGCGACCGACTCGCGCGAGGTGATGTGGGCGGCGCTGACCGAGATGCATCCGATGCTTCGGGTGTATGAGGCTTTTGCCTTTCGGGAAGGCAAGCTGCCGCATCGACTCCCATCCGAGGCCCGCGACCGATTCATGGGCGAGTCCGCACGCTATGTGCGTCTGCATGGTGTGCCCGAGGACGAAATACCTACCACGATGGCTCAGCTCGCGGTGCTCTACGAAAAGTACGACGACCTGTTTCGCCACAGTTCGACGATGAAGCTCATTCCCGAGACCGGTGAGGACTTCGAAAAAGTCATGGGCAAGGCCATGATCAAGAACTTCCACATCACACAGATCCGAGCAATTCTACCTCTGATGATCCAGGCCATCATCTTCAATCTGCCCATGGCCGGGGTGCTTTCGGGAAAGGCGCGCCGTGCCTTGGGATTGGGTCGCGCGCGGGCGGGACTTGCGGTGCTGTCGAGCAAGGCGGTCCTGCCGATCGTCTGGCTCATGCAGCAGCCGCCGATCGAACGTCAGTTCATGAGACTGATGTGGGGACCCGACGGTGTCATGCTCATCGAATCGGCACGCCGTCTACACCGGGATGCGATGGCAGCTCAGTCCAGTTGAGCGTTCAGCAGCGCGGTTGTGTCGTCACCGGATATAGGTCGGCCGAGCAGATACCCCTGCGCCAGGTGGCACCCGCACTTCCGGAGAGCTTCGAGCTGCTCGGACGTCTCGACCCCCTCGCCGACGACGGTTACGTCAAAGGCGGTCGCGAGCGAGACGATCGCGGTGATGATGGCCTCGCCGCGTGGGCTGGGTAGCTTGGCGATGAACGACTGGTCGATCTTGAAGCACTCGAACAGCGGGTAGCGATCGAGGTAAGAGATGGAACTGTGCCCGACACCGATGTCGTCGAGGAGGATTCCCACACCCATCCGGTGTAGTTCGGTGAGCGTGTCGGCGACCCGCTCGGTGTCCTCGACCCAGACGGTTTCGGTGATCTCCAGGCCGAGGGCCGTCGGGGGCAGCCCGGTCGCCGCGAGCACCAACGCGACCTGACTCGGTAGCTTTGCATCCCGTAGTTGCAGAGCGCTCACATTGACGCGGATGGTGACGTCGCGGGTTTGGCGCCAGACGGCGGCCTGAGTACACGCAGTTCGCAGAGCCCACGTGCCGAGTTCGGTGGAGAGGCCGGTGCGTTCGGCGACGGCGACGAACTCTGTCGGCCCGATCGACCCAAGCGTCGGGTGGTTCCACCGCGCCAGCGCCTCGACCGCGACGATCCGGTTGCTGTCGATGTCGACGATGGGCTGGTACACCATGTGCATCTGATCGCCGCGAATCAGCGCTTTCCGCAATGCCAGCGACAGAGTCCGGATGCGTTCGGCGTCGTACACATCGGCATTGTCGAACACGGCGTGACCGCCGGTGCCGGTGCTCTTCGCGCGGTACATCGCCAGGTCGGCCTGGTGGATGAGGTCTCGTCTGGTCGACGATCGGTCGGACACTGCGACCCCGATGCTGGCGCTCCGCGGCGTCGGAGAGTTGTCGTCGACCAGTGGCTGTCTGATTTCCTCGGTGATCGCACGAGCGATCTCCTGGGCATGCGCAACGTCCTCGACGCCCTCGCAGATGATCAGGAACTCATCTCCACCCAGACGGGCCACGGTGTCCTGCGGGCGGGTCGCCGAGTTGAGTCGGCGGGCGAAATGGCGCAACGCGATGTCGCCGGTGTCATGGCCGAGACTGTCGTTGATGATCTTGAAGTCGTCGATGTCGAGCAGCAGTATGGCCACCAGGGATCCGTTGAGTCGCGCGCGTGCGAGCGCTTCATCAATACACTCGTAGGCCACCTCCCGGTTGGGCAGACCCGTCAACTGATCACTCATTCGACGGTGCCGCAGCCGCCGGTCGAGTTCGATGCGACGAATTGCCGTGGACAGCACACCCGCCACTGTTTGCAGGAATGCGATCTCGCGCGGGCCGTACGGGCGAGCGCGGACACTGTGCACCGACAGCGCACCCCACGGCCCGGAACTGCCGGCGATCGGAACCGACGCCCCGCTCTTCATGTCGGCGGTGGCCATGGCGCTGGTGTCGAAGCGGGTTTCCCCCGCGATGTCAACGCAGACGATCGGCGTATTGCGCAAGATCGTGTAACCCATCAGGGAATAGGTACCCGCGGGTATGCGGCCCAACTTCCAGGGCGTTCCGGTGAACGCCTCGAGGACCAGAACGGAGTCGTCGCGGACATCGGCGCGGGTGATCGTCGACCGCTCGACGCCCATCATCGTGGCGGCCGCGTCGGTCGCGATGGGGAGTAGCTGGGGAAGGTCGCCGCTGATGGCGAACCGGCTGAGTTCGGCCACCGACTGCTGCTCCGCGGCAAACTGCGACGCGCTGGCGGCCGCGTCGAGGAGCTGTAGGTCCCGGTCATGGCCCGCGCGGCGGTCGCGGACATAGGACGCGATCAACTGCGGATTGTCGCCGTCGCTCTCCACCACGAACGTCGAGATGGCGACCGGGATGGCCTCTCCCGTGCCGAAGTGGCGCATCTCGCTGCGACCTTGCCAATGTCCTACGGTGCTCAGCCCTTCTTCTACTTCGCCTGCCACCCGCAAACCTTCTGGGGTGAAGAAGTCCTGGGTGGTGAGGGGGCCGTCGGTCGGCAGCGCGTTCAGTCCCAGCAACTCGAGGCCGGCCGGGTTGATGTACCGCACCAGGCCGGAGAACTCCGACAGGGAGATGAGATCGGGCGAACGCTCCATCAGCGCTTGCAGGATGGGCAATTCGTGCTCGGGTCCTGGCATCGTTGTCCTCCTCCCGGAGCCGTGGCGTCGGCCGGGGCAGGCGGGGCTTGACCTCAGGCTGCCTATGAATCTACTGCGGTACGTCGGGTGGCGGACGCATTTGACCACCGAAGCGCTCGCGCGTTCAGCAGTTCAGAGCCCAGGGATGCCACCGCGATACCGGGCAGGTGTTCTCACGGAGTTCACCGCGGTGCCACCGTGTGTTCTGTCAACGGGTCTGGCAGACGCCGACACTGCGACCATGCGAATACTGCAGGTCGCCAACTTCTACGGTCCACGGTCGGGGGGACTCCGTACCGCGGTCGACGAACTGGGGTCCGGATACGTCCGGCGCGGCCACCACGTGACGTTGATCGTTCCTGGACCGGCTGCCGAGCGTGAAGTTCTCACCTCGGGAGTTGTCCGGGTGACGGTGCCCGCCCCGGTGCTTCCGTTCACCGGCGGATACCGTGTCGCTCGCTTCACATCCGTTGCTGCGGTGGCCGCGTCGCTGGATCCTGACGTCATCGAGGTGTCCGACCGCCTGACATTGCGGCGCATGGGGGCCTGGGCGCGAGAACGGGATGTGGGCAGCGTGATGATCGCCCACGAGCGACTCGACCGGCTACTCGGCCAGGTTCTTCCACGTTCCATGGCGCAATCACTCGCCGACGTTGCCAATCGGGCGACCGCTCGTGCCTACGACACAGTGGTGTGTACCACCGCGTTCGCCGGTGAGGAGTTCGACCGCATCGGCGCGAGCAACCTCTGCCGAGTTCCGCTCGGCGTCGACCTCGAGGTGTTCCATCCGAAGCGACACGACGACGCAGTACGTCACCGGGCCCGACGAGGAGCTGAGCATCTGCTGATTCACTGTGGACGGCTGTCGGTGGAAAAGCACGTACACCGCAGTATCGATGCCGTTGCGCTGCTTCGTGACTCGGGGATGTCCGTACGACTGCTGGTCGTCGGCGACGGTCCTGGGATGCGCAAGCTCACGCGGCGTGCGGAGGGGCTTCCGGTCGACTTCGCGGGCTACCTGGGCAGTCGGTCCGAGGTTGCCGCCTTGATGGCGTCCGCAGACGTGGCGCTGGCGCCGGGACCCCACGAGACGTTCGGGCTTGCCGCTGTCGAAGCGCTCGCGGCAGGCACCCCGGTGGTGGTGTCGCGCAGTTCGGCGCTGGCAGAGATCGTGACGCCCGAGTCCGGTGCGCTGGCGTCGGATTCGGCGGATGGTGTGGCCCGCGCGGTCATGGCCGTATTGGACTCACCCGTCGCTCAACGGCGGTCCAGTGCCCGCGAGCGCGCGGAACAGTTCAGTTGGCCGCACGCCGTCGACGGCATGCTGGCAGCTCTCGTCGGCTGACCAACGGTCACTGCCACCACGTGTCGGAAGGCGCAACCGGTAGATGACGCTTGTGCCGGGTGCGCAGGTAGGCGGTCTCGATCGTCTCGGCGGCCTCGGCAGAGACCGACTCGCCTTGCAGGTAACGGTCGATCTCCGAGTACGTCACCCCGAGCGCTTCTTCGTCGGGCAGCGCGGGCCGGTCGTCCTCGAGGTCGGCTGTCGGTACCTTCTGCCACGTCGACTCCGGAGCGCCCAAGGAGCGAAGAATCTGCGCACCTTGGCTTTTCGTCAAGCCCGCCAGGGGATTGATGTCGGTCCCGCCGTCCCCGTATTTGGTGTAGAACCCGGTGACGGCCTCGGCGGCATGGTCGGTTCCGACCACGAGTAGGTTGCGCTCGCCGGCCACTGCGTACTGCGCAACCATGCGGGCGCGAGCTTTGACATTCCCTCGTACGAAATCCCGCAAACGGTCGACCCCGAGACCGTCGGCGATCGCGGTGGACTCGGCGTCCACGCCTGGTTTGATGTCGATGCTGATCACCCGGGATGGCTTGATGAATTCGAGAGCGATGTCGACGTCGGATTGGTCGGACTGCTTGCCGTGCGGCAATTGCACGCCCACGAACTCAGCGTCACCCCCGGCCTCATTGACCTGGTCGACGGCCATCTGGCTCAATTTTCCCGCCAGCGTGCTGTCTTGACCCCCACTGATGCCGAGCACCAATCCTTGTGTGCCGGTGGCAGAGAGATACGAGACAAGAAACTGCACTCGCGATTTTGTCTCGGCCTCGGGGTCGATCGTCGGTGACACCTGCAGTGAATTGATGATCTCGTCACGGAGTGAGGTCATGAGGCCTGCTCCCCGGGTCGCGGGGTCTGTTCCTCCGGATTGCCGACACCCGCCTTCGCGTGCTGGATGAGCAGATCCACGCCGGTCGCGATCGTCGCAGCGAGAACGTCTGGTGGTTCTCCCTCGAACACGCGGTGCAGTGTCTGGACCGATCCGTTGTCGTAGACCCCGAACCACACGGTCCCCGGTGGCACGTCTTCCTGCGTTTCGGGTCCGGCTTCACCGGTCACCGCGACTGTCAGGTCGGCACCGAGCAGCGCCGCAGTGCTACGCGCCATCGCTGTGGCTGCCGCTTCGCTGACCACCGGTCCGTCTGGGACGTGCAAGACGTCATGTTTGACCTGCTTGCGGTAGGCGATGATGCCTCCGCTGTACCAGTCGCCCGACTCGGATGCGCGTCCCAGCTCGGCGGCGATGTTACCGGCGGTGAGCGATTCGGCGGTGGCGATCACCCGGTCGTTCTGTTCGGCCAACTCTGCCAGTTGCTCGCACCATTGCGCGAGCTCCGAATCAGTGGGTACCCGGTCGTCGGGATCGGCGATCATCGGCTCCTCCGTACTCGAATGATGCTGTGTTGCAGGTCTTCAGGCGTCAGTTCTTGTCTTGCGCGTCGTCCACCAGCTGCTGCTCGTGCTCGGCCCGTTCGTTCAGGGCGTCGTCATCAAGGTGCTTGGGCGACTTGGCGTGTTCGCGGTGATCGGGGTTCACGGTCTCGGTAGGGACCATCACCTCATCGAGCCCTGTTTCATTGTCTGATTTCGGCATGCCTGGAACGTAGCCATTCTGGGCGGCCCTGAAACGTGGGTGGCCGCGAAGCCCGATCAGTCCTCGGAAGCCACCCAGTCGTCGGTGCGCGGATCAAACGCGATCAGACCTCGGTCGCGGAAGCCGTCGAGCCAACCCTGCATCGGCCACCATCCCCACCGGGAGTGAAAGATCCGGGCATTCCGCAGGATGTCGTCGAGGTGTTCCACCGGAGGGTCGGACACCGGGTGGTACTGGTGATAGGCGTGCGCGCCTCCGACCCAGGCGATACGAAAGTCATTCGCCGCAGCAGACATGGCGAAATCGGTGTCCTCACCGCCGTAGCCCTCGTATGCGGTCGAGAATCCGCCGATGATCTGCCAGTTCGCCGCGGTCGTCGCGAACGACAACGACCAGAACAGGGTCATCTCGGTTCCGAGGACGATGTCGCCGGACTCCGGGTCGGGGCGTGCACCGTGCGGATGTGTCAGCGCCGCGAGGTCGGACAGGTCCGCCTGCGGAGGCAGGTAGGTGACGGGACCGCAGTAGAGCAGTCGCTCGCCCACCCTGCGCTCGGCGGCAGCGCCGTAGTACCGGAACAACTCGGGACCGGGTACGCAGTCGACGTCCAGGAAGACCAGTAACTCAGCGCCGGCATTGATCGCGGTCTGCGCGCCGAGGTTGCGCGCGAGCGCCAGAGGCAGGTGCGCGCCTGTGCGTTCGACGTCGATGACCCTGGTGTCGGTGTACTGCGAGGCGATGTCGTGTACCGCAGCATCATCCATCGCAACGATGAGGTGTTCTGCAGGCGGCGTCATGGCTGCCCTCACCCCGTCGAGCTGGCGCGCCAGGTGATCATGGCGACCGGAGACGATGGTGATGGCGACGACCTTCGGTGACCGGGGTGCCGAGGTCATCCGAGCACTGCCTCGATGGCCGCCGCTGCCCGTCGCGCGGCGCCTGCTGTGCGCCACCGCGACCAGGACGACGCCGACTTCGGTATCGAGGCCAGGATGGTCGCCCATTCACCGGCGGAAGGCCACGCCGGGGCGACGTGCGCCAGACCCGCACGGGCGACGGTTCTCCCGGTGCGTAGCTGTTCGTCGAATGGGCGGTCCTGGGGCAGGAGTACCGCAGGCTTGCGGGCGGCGGCCACGTCGGCGACGCTGCCCTGTCCGGCGTTGGTGATCACGAGTCTGGTGCTGCACAACTGCAGCCATGGATCGTCGCTCCACGTTCCGAACGCCGGTCCAAGCCCGCGAATGGTGAGGTCGGGGTGGTCGGCGGCCAACCGCGTCACCGCCTCCTGCGAGGTCGTGGCTCCGCCGGTCCCCGTCATGATCAGGACGTCGGACTCGCAGTCGGTGGCCACGTCCAACGGCCGCCCGTCGAACCTGCTGATGCCACCCGTGAACGTCGTCTTGTGCAGGTGCGGGATTAGCCAGTCCGGTTGGTAGAGCTCCTGCGGCCACGGGGCGATGATGGCGTCGGCCAATTGATATGCCAGCAGATGAGGTGGGTCGGTCCGTTCCCCCGGCATCGCGGTGACGATCACGGGAACACCGAGCAGTCGTACGAAGGCTGCGACCTCGACGGAGACGTCGACCACCATCGCGTCGGGGCGGTGCACGGACACGAACTCCGCGATCTGGGCCATCCGCGCCCGCAGTCCGCTGTCCAGGCGTGGCGCCCAATGCAGCGCTCCTCCTGCGGCGACGTCAAGGGGGTTCTCCGACAGATCATCTCGCATGAGCCTGATCAGGTCGGCGTACCCGGTGCTGTCGATGTCGGCGCTGCTGAGCGCGACAACCGGTACCGAGAGCTGACCGGTGATCGCCTCCGCGCGCATGCGGTGGCCGCTGCCCTGGTGGTGGATGTAGTAGCCGATCATGCCGGGATGTTCTCGCGGCCGGCCATCTCCGAGTAGAGCACGTGGTACTGCTGCATCATGGCGTCTTCGCTGCAGTGGGTCAGCGCGCGCTGCCGGACGCTGCAGCGGTCGTACCGCGCTGCCGCGAGCGCCGCCGACGCCAGCGCCGCAACGTCTCCGGGTGGGACGAGGATTCCGCCGTCGGCGCCGACGATCTCGGGAATGCCACCGCGGTCGAACGAGGCCACGGGTGTGCCGCACGCCAGTGACTCGGCGACCACGAGCCCGTACGGTTCGTCCCACATCGGAGTGACGAGGGTGGCCGCCGACGAGCCGACGAGTTCGGCCAGGGCACTGTGCCCGAGATGCCCGACGTAGCGGATCTGGTCGTCGAGCGCAGGCTCGATCATGGTGGTGAAGTAGTGCTCGTCGCTCCGGGGGCCGGCAAGTCGCAGCGGCTTCCCGGCCAGGCGGGCGGCCTCGATCGCCAGGTGTGCGCCCTTCTCGGGGACCAGCCGTCCGAACCAGACCAGGTCGGTGCCGCCCGTGCCTTCGGGCCAGTGCTCGATCCGAACCCCGTTGCGGACCACGGGCGTCGGGCCCAGCACATGTTCCCACAGCCGGGCTGTGTGACCGCTGACGGCCACACAGCGAGGATGGGGCGCGGCGGTCATCGCCGACTCCAGCCAGGGCGTGGGTGGGGTGTGCAGAGTGGTCACCATCGGGGTGGACAGAGCGGGGGCCATCGCAATGGGCAGGTAATGCAGGCTGTGGTTGTGAATCACATCGAACCGGCCCGGATCGGCGGCGAGTTCGAGCATCAACGTCAGGTACGCGTGATGATCGCGCATCGCTGTCTCGGACGGCATCGACACATCACCCCGTGCCACCTCGGAAGGCTCGAAGATGTTGACGTGCATCACATGCACGCCGGGGCCGACGTCCGATCCCGGTCCAGCGAACAGGGTGACCTCGTGTCCCGCGGCGGTCAGCGCCCGGGTCAGGTGCCACACGTGGGCTTCGAGACCGCCGGCGAACGGCTCTGCGATGGGGTGGCGGCTCGAAGCGATGACCGCGATCTGCAAGGGGCGTTCCGTCGTTCCGTCAGGCATCGAGGCACCTGCTGTAGATGGCGGAGTGTTGCTGGGCCAGCCATTGTCGCTGTGCCAACCGCTCCGACCAGGACGGTGCCGGCGCGGGAGTCTCGTATGCCGATTTCAGTGCTGCAGCCAGGGTCTCGGGGTCGAAATGGTTCTCGTCGAGGTCGAATCCGAAACACTCCTGCTGTTGACCGTAGAAACCGCAGCTGGGGGCGAGGACTTTTGTGCCGAGATCGTGGCATGCCTCGAGCCAGCCGGAGTGTGTCCCGAAGCGGTACGGAAGCACCGATACGGACAGTCCCTGCAGATACGTCCACAACTGGTCATCGGTGAACCGTCGATGCTCGACCAGCCGCGCGTGACGGTTCGCGCCGAGCGTGCGCAAGGCCTTTCCGAGGTCGGGGTCGAACCCGTGACTGCTGCGATCGAAGATGTCGTCGTGCACGTTGATCTGCACCACCATGTTGTCGTACGACGCGGCGATCTCCACCAGGGCCTGCGCCACGGTCAGCGGATCGCAGTTCGCTCGTGCGCTTTTGGCGTGTACGCCGACGGTGAACTCGGGGGAGTCGGTCGGGCGTCGGGTGAACCACCGCGGCGGAACCACATGAGGGTGGGGCAAGACAGTGGCGGTGCGGTTCCAGCTGCCCTGGATGCGCTCGGCCGCACCCGGGGTCAGCGTGATGATCTCGTCGGCCTCCGGAACGAGGATGTCGAGTATCTCCTCGTGCGCTCCAGGCTCCGGATGGTGCGGATTGCGCAGATCGTGCAGCGTGTAGACGATCGGTTTGCCGTGCGATCGAAGCTCGGAGATCACGTCGATCATGGTCGCCGGTGTGACGTCGTCGAATCCGAAATGGATGTGAAAGACATCGAACTCGGCGTGGTGGTCGCGGATCCACTGCGGATCGAACATGCGGGGCGGCCACCACACGCCCGGCTCGTCCGTGCCGTCGGCAGGGAGAGGATCAGGAAGCCGGATGACATTCGTCTCCTCCGGCATCAGTGGCGAGATGTGCCGGACGTACACATGAGAGTTCGGCACCGACGCGACCCTGATACTGCTCCGCTTCACGCACGACCTCACTTCACCATCGCTCACGGGCGTTCAGGGCTGACTACTCAACCAAAGACAGGCACGGCGCGGCGGTCCCGCCGCCTCGCCATGCCGAAGGAACTTGTACCCAGCAATGAGGGCGGCTAATCGTCTGGGAAGGAAATGGACGATCAGTCCCGGAGCGCGCGGAACAGTTTGGTCAGCCAGAGTGCGGCGGGTTCTCCGCTGTCAACGTCGGGTGCGCGCAAAGATCCCGTAAAGATGCAGGCTGCGCGCGTATAGAGGTCGTCAACGATCTGGTGGCGGACGGCGGACGGTGACCATGCTGAATCCACAGGCCGGACCCGACCGAGTGGTCCGGCTCCCTCATCTTCAGGAGTGGGCGTGGCAGATCTGTATTTCGTGCCGGCGATCATCGGCGGCTTCGGAGTGTGCGCACTCGTCCTGCGCCTCGTGGCCGCCAGGACCCGCAGGTGACCGCCGACGGCGCGACGAACGTCGTATTGCTGATCATCGCGGTCGTGGTGGTGCTCTACCTCTGCGCCGCCCTGGTGTTTCCCGAAAGGTTCTAGGCAAACGTGAACTCTTCTCTGGCCGCCGCCCTCCAGGTCGGGCTGGTGGTCTTCATCCTCGCGGCGGCGTACGTCCCGCTCGGCGACTACATGGCTCGCGTCTTCTCCACCCAGCGCGATCGTGCGCCGGAACGGATCCTCTACAAGATCGCGAGGGTCGATCCGCACCGGTCCCAGACATGGACGGGTTACGCCACCGCGGTGTTGGCGTTCTCCTTCGTCGGGGTGCTGTTCCTCTACGCGCTGCAGCGAGTGCAGGGCGTGCTGCCCTGGAGCGACGGTCGCGACGCGGTCTCGCCGTCGATGGCCTTCAACACCGCCATCTCCTTCGTCACCAACACCAACTGGCAATCCTTCTCACCCGAGGTGGTGATGAGCAACCTCACCCAGATGATCGGGTTTGCGGTCCAGAACTTCCTCTCGGCCGCGGTCGGCCTCGCGGTGGCGATCGCGCTCGTCCGGGGCATCATCGCCAAGAAGGGTGACGGTGAACTCGGCAACTTCTGGGTGGACCTGACCCGCGCAACGCTGCGGATCTTGTTGCCACTGAGTCTCATCGTCGCGGTACTGCTGCTCAGCCAGGGCGTGGTGCAGTCGTTCAAGAGCGGTTTCGACTTCATCGGTCTCGACGGTACGAGCGGGTCCGGCGTGGTCGGGCCGTTCGCATCTCAGGAAGCGATCAAAGAACTCGGCACCAACGGCGGTGGAACCCTGTCGGCCAATGCAGCCCACCCGTTCTCCAATCCCACACCGCTGAGCAACATCGTCGAAATCATCGCCTTGCTGATCATCCCGGTATGCCTGACCCGCACCTACGGCACCATGGTCGGCGACCGCCGGCAGGGCCTGGCCATTCTCGGGGTCATGGCGACGATCTGGTCCGGCATGGTCGCCGTCGTCTGGGCGTTCGAATCGCACACCAATGGGCTGGCGGCGCAGGCGGCAGGCGCGATGATGGAAGGCAAAGAACAGCGCTTCGGGGTCGCCGGGTCCGCGCTGTTCGCGGTCTCGACCACGGGCACGTCCACCGGGGCGGTGAATTCTGCCCACGACTCGTATTCCGCGGGCGGCGGCGGCGCTCTGATCTGGAACATGCTGTTGGGTGAAGTCGCACCCGGCGGCGTCGGCACCGGGCTGTACGGGATGCTGGTGCTGGCCATCATCGCGGTGTTCGTCGGCGGCCTGCTCGTGGGTCGAAGCCCGCAGTTCCTGGGTAAGAAGATCGGCCAGCACGAGATCACGATGGCGGCGTTGTCGATCCTGGTGATGCCGGCGCTGGTGCTCATCGGCACCTCGATCACCGTGGTTCTGTCATCCACCACCGGTTTCCAGGGAAACGGCGGCGACCCCGGGACTCCGGGATCGATTCACGGATTCTCAGAGGTGCTGTACGCGTTCGCCTCTGCGGCGAACAACAACGGTAGTGCGTTCGGCGGACTGACCGTCACCAGTGACTGGTTCCAGACAGCGCTGGGCATCGCCATGCTGCTCGGCCGGTTCCTGCCGATCATCTTCGTCCTCGCACTGGCAGGACTGCTGGCCTCGTCGAAGCCCCGACCTTCCAGTTCGGCCACCCTTCCGACCCACGGCCTGCTCTACGGCGGCCTGCTCACCGGCACAGTTCTTCTCGTCGCCGGACTCACCTTCTTCCCGGCCATGGCGCTGGGACCCATAGCAGAGGCATTGTCATGACCGCAGTCGCCGAGCGCGACCCCTCACCCGTCCGACCCGACGATGACCTGGCGGGTAGCGGAGCATTCGACCCCCGGCAGCTGATCACCTCGGTACCCCAGGCCCTTCGTAAGCTCAACCCACGAGATCAGGCCCGCAATCCGGTGATGTTCGTCGTCTATCTGGGCGCGATCATCACGACGGTCCTCGCGGTGTGGCAGCCCTCGTGGTTCTCGTTCGCCGTGGTGTTCTGGCTCTGGTTCACGGTGCTGTTCGCAAACCTCGCCGAAGCGGTCGCCGAGGGTCGCGGCCGTGCACAGGCCGCGAGCCTCCGGAAGGTCAAGCAGGACACCACCGCCCGGCGTCTGGACGCAGACGGCGCGATCACCGAGATCTCGGGCAGCGCGCTGGTGATCGGCGACCTGATCGTCGTCGAAGCCGGGGAAGTGATCGCCGGAGACGGCGACGTGGTCGACGGCATCGCCACGGTCGACGAATCGGCGATCACCGGCGAATCCGCACCGGTGATCCGGGAGTCGGGCGGTGACCGCAGCGCGGTGACGGGTGGCACGGTGGTGTTGTCCGACAAGATCATCGTGAAGATCACGACCTCGCCGGGTGAATCGTTCGTGGACCGGATGATCGCTCTCGTCGAAGGGGCGTCGCGGAAGAAGACCCCCAACGAGATCGCTCTCGACATCCTGCTCTCGAGCCTGACCATCATCTTCCTGTTGGCTGTCGTGGCCGTCGGGCCGATGCAGCAGTACGCGGGACAGACGCCGGATGCGGTGAAACTCATTGCCTTGCTGGTCTGTTTGATACCGACGACCATCGGCGCGCTGCTTTCGTCGATCGGGATCGCCGGCATGGACAGACTCGTGCAACGCAACGTGCTCGCGATGTCGGGGCGTGCGGTGGAGGCGGCAGGTGACATCGACACGCTGCTCATGGACAAGACCGGAACCATCACCTTCGGCAACCGTCAGGCGACTGCGTTGGTGCCGGCTCCCGGTGTGACACTGCCGGAATTGGCGCTGGCAGCATGTCAATCGAGCCTGGCCGACGACACCCCGGAAGGCCGCAGCATCGTGGAACTGTGTCGGGTCGAGTTCGGTCAGGACCCGGCGGCGCTCGACGCCGCGGATCGCGCCACCCGGGAGATCGTGCCCTTCACCGCCCAGACGCGGATGAGCGGGATGGATGTGCCGGGTACCGCGGGGACGGTCAGGATCCGCAAGGGCGCGGCCGACGCGCTGTTGCGGTGGGTCGCCGACAACCACGGGGACACCCCGAGCGAGGTGAGCGACGAGGTCGCGAACATCTCGCGAGCAGGCGGCACACCGCTGGTCGTCGGCACCCAGACCGGCGACGACCGTGCGGTCATCCTGGGGACCGTCGCACTCTCCGACGTCGTGAAGCCGGGTATGGCCGAGCGTTTCGCGCAGCTGCGTGCGATGGGGATCCGGACGGTGATGGTCACCGGCGACAACCCGCTCACCGCGACGGCGATCGCTGCGGAAGCCGGTGTCGACGACTTCGTCGCCGAGGCGACGCCGGAGGACAAACTGGCACTGATCCGCAAGGAGCAGGCCGGTGGGCGGTTGGTCGCCATGACCGGCGACGGCACCAACGACGCCCCGGCCCTCGCGCAGGCCGATGTCGGGTTGGCGATGAACACCGGTACCTCAGCCGCCAAAGAGGCGGGCAACATGGTGGATCTGGACTCCGACCCCACCAAGCTGATCGATGTGGTGGCGATCGGCAAGCAACTGCTGATCACCCGTGGAGCGCTGACCACGTTCTCGCTGGCCAACGATCTGGCGAAGTACTTCGCCATCCTGCCTGCGCTGTTCAGTGGCATCTATCCGCAACTCGACAAACTCAACATCATGGGATTGCACTCGTCGGAGTCAGCGATCACATCGGCGGTGATCTTCAACGCCCTGATCATCGTGGCCCTCATCCCGTTGTCATTGCGCGGTGTCCGCTACCGGCCCAGTTCGGCATCGAAACTGTTGGGCCGCAATCTGTTGATCTACGGGCTCGGGGGTGTGATCACGCCGTTCCTCGGGATCTGGCTGATCGACCTGGTGGTCCGTTTTCTCCCGGGAATGGGGTAGGCGCATGAGAACCATGACGATGTGGATACGGCAGTGCACGGTGGCCGTCGCCGTCCTCGCGGCGATGACGGTGATCCTGGGGATCGCCTATCCGGCCGTCGTGTGGGGGGTTTCGCGCCTCGGCACCACCTCGGCCGAGGGGTCGCAGGTCACCGACCGCAACGGCTGCGTGGTCGGATCGACCCTGATCGGCATCGACCCGCAGGTGGCCCCCGGCGAGCCTGACCGGTATCTACACGCCCGCGTGCTGGGGTCGGCGGACGATCCGATGGCGCCCGGTGATCCGGCGGCGTCCGCGGCGAGCAATCAGGGCCCGAACAGCGAGAAGCTGGCCGGCTGGATAACCGAACGCCGGGATTTGATCGCGACCCGGGAGGGCGTGGCCCCTGACCAGGTGCCTGCCGATGCGGTCACCGGGTCCGGATCGGGTCTCGACCCTCAGATCAGTGAGGCCTACGCACGGCTCCAGGTTCCGCGGCTGGCCAGGGAGAACGGTAAGTCCGTCGAGGAGATCGAGCAGGTCATCTCCGAGCACACCGCGGGCCGTCAGCTGGGCTTCCTCGGCCAGGCCAGGGTGAACGTACTCGAGGTGAACCTAGATCTGGGGCTGACCGCTCCTGGCTGCGACTAAGGTCGGCGCAGTGACCGGCGAAACCAGAGGGCGTCTCGAGGTGTTCCTCGGCTGCGCTCCCGGTGTGGGTAAGACGTACGAGATGCTGGCTCAGGCCCACGCTCTGCTCGGTGAAGACGTCGACGTGGTGGTCGCGGTGGTGGAGACACACGGGCGGTCTGTGACGGCGGCCATGACCGACGGGCTCGAGATCGTCGCTCGCCGGGACGTCGAGCATCGTGGGGCCGTCCTCGCCGAGATGGACATCGATGCGGTGCTGGCCCGCCGCCCGCAGGTGGCCCTGGTCGACGAACTCGCCCACACCAACGCACCCGGTTCACGGAACGCCAAGCGGTGGCAGGACATCGACGAGCTGCGTGCCGCAGGCATCGATGTCCTGTCCACGATCAACATCCAGCATCTCGAGAGCCTGAACGACGTGGTGCAGGAGATCACCGGGATCGTGCAGCGCGAGACCGTACCCGATGACGTGGTGCGCGCCGCCGACGAGATCGAACTCGTCGACATCGCGCCGCAGGCACTGCGCCAACGTCTTTCGGCGGGCAAGGTGTACCCCGGCGATCGGGTGGGCGGTGCGCTGGCTAACTATTTCCGCGAAGGCAACCTGACCGCGCTGCGCGAACTGGCGTTGCTGTGGCTGGCGGATCAGGTCGACGACAACCTCGCGACCTATCGCGCCGCGCATCAGATCACCGCGACCTGGGAGGCCCGCGAACGGGTCGTCGTGGCGCTGACCGGAGGTCCCGAGTCGGCGACCCTGCTGCGCCGCGCAGGCCGGATCGCGTCGAGGTCGAGCGCCGAACTCGTCGTGGTGCACATCGCGGCAGCCGACGGTCTCTCCGATCCCGCCGCGGTGGACATCGCCAAACTCACCGAACTGGCCAAAGGATTCGGTGCACAAACGCACACGATCGTCGGTGACGACGTTCCCGGCGCGCTGCTCGAGTTCGCCCGCGGGGTCAACGCCACCCAGCTGGTCATCGGTACCTCCAGGCGTAGTCGCTGGCAACGGATCCTCGACGAGGGCGTCGGGTCGACCGTGGTGCGGAATTCCGGGAAGATCGACGTCCACATGGTGACCCATGATCAGACGCGCGCGCGAAACCCCCTCGACATCAGGCAGACCCGCTTCCACCGTCCGTTGAGCTGGGTGTTCGCCGTCCTGGTCCCGGCCGCGGCGGCGGGACTGCTCGCTTTTCTGGATCGATGGCTGGGTATCGCCAGCGAGTCGGCGTTGTTCTTCGTGGTGGTTCTCGCGGTGTCGATGCTCGGTGGCATCGGTCCGGCCGCGTTGTCGGCGATCGTCTCGGGGCTGCTGCTCAACTACTTCTTCACCTCACCGCGCTACACCTTCACCATCAACGAGGCCGACAATCTCATCACCATCATCGTGATGCTGATGATCGCCATAGCGGTTGCCGCGCTGGTCGATTCGGCCACCGTCCGGCGGGTGCAGGCGCAGCGGGCCAGTCGCGACGCCGAACTCCTCGCCACGTTTTCCGGCGCTGTTCTCAGCGGGGAAGGCCTTGAAGGTCTGCTGCGTCGGGTCCGCGAAACGTACGACCAGCAGGCGGTCACGCTGATCCGTCGCAGCGGCCGTGAGGCGGGCACCGTGGAGAGCTCGGTCGGGGAGGACCCGCCCGTCGAGCCCGGTGCCGCCGACACGGTGTGTCCGGTCCCTGGCAGCGACTTCGCGATACTGCTCAGCGGCCCCAAACTCGGCGGTCGCGAGCGCAAGGTGCTCGGTGCGGTGGCCACCCAGGCCGCCGGCATCGTCGAACGCCGCGAACTCGCCGCCGAGGCCGCTGAAGCGCGGGCGCTGGCAGAAACCGATCAACTCCGTCGGGCACTGCTGTCCGCGGTCAGTCACGACCTGCGGACCCCGCTGGCCGCGGTCAAAGCGGCTGCGTCGAGCCTGCGGGGCACCGACGTCACCTTCTCACCCGAAGACACCGCGGAACTGCTCGCGACCATCGAGGAGTCGACTGATCATCTGACCGCGCTGGTCGGCAATCTGCTCGATTCATCGAGACTGGCCGCAGGCGTCGTTCGGCCGGACCTGCAGATGGTCTATCTGACAGAGGTGGTGAGCCGGGCCATGATGGGCATCTCCCGCCTCGACCCCAGCGGAGCGGACAGGGTCGAGCTCGACGTCGAGCAGATGCTGGTCTACGCCGATCCGGGGTTACTCGAACGTGTGCTGGCCAACCTGATCGACAACGCGCTGCGGCACAGCGGTCAGGCGACGTCCGTGCAGGTACGAGCGTGGTCGGATCCGTTGGACAGCGCGAAGTGCACGGTGTCGGTCAGCGACCACGGGGCCGGGGTGCCCGCCGAGTCATGGGACAAGATCTTCACCGCCTTCCAGCGCCTCGGGGACTCGGGCAGCGGCAACGGGGTCGGGCTGGGATTGTCCGTCGCGCAGGGTTTCGTCCGCGCGATGGGATCGGAGATCACCCCGTCGGAGACACTCGGCGGTGGCCTGACGATGTCGTTCGACCTGCCGTCCGGCCCGCCCCCGGGGGCCCTCGGTGTCGAGGTGGAGGTACCGAATGGCTGACGAGGTGCGCGAGGCCAAGGTGCGCGTGCTCGTCGTCGACGACGAGCCGCAAATCTTGCGCGCGCTCCGGATCAATCTGAATGCGCGAGGATTCGACGTCACCACCGCCTCCAGTGGTGCGGGCGCACTGACCGCTGCCGGGCAGACGAATCCGCAGGTGATCGTCCTCGATCTCGGGCTGCCGGACATCGACGGCTTCACCGTGCTCGCCGGGTTGCGGGGATGGACCAACGTGCCGGTCATCGTGTTGTCGGCGCGCACCGATTCGTCCGACAAGGTGCAGGCCCTCGACGCGGGCGCAGACGACTACGTGACGAAACCCTTCGGCATGGAGGAGTTCCTGGCCAGGCTTCGGGCAGCGGTCCGGCGCGGGAGCGTCGCCACCGAGTCCTCCGAACCGGTGGTGGAGACCGATGCATTCACGGTTGACCTGCGCGCGAAACAGGTCATCCGTGCGGGGCACCCCGTGCATCTGACGCCCACCGAATGGGGCGTTCTGGAGTTGCTCGTCCGCAACGAGGGCAAGCTGGTCGGTCAACGCGACATCCTCACCCACGTGTGGGGTCCGAGTTACGGCACCCAGAGCAACTACCTGCGGGTGTACCTGGCCAGCCTGCGGCGCAAGCTCGAGATCGATCCGACGACACCTCGTCATCTGCTGACCGAGGCCGGGATGGGCTATCGGTTCGTACGGTGAGGCCGATATACGACACCCTGTAGTACCCAGACACGGTCGTAGCTAGTAGGGTGCCGCTGTGGACTCCCGGATGCAGGTGCTCGCGCGACTGCGCGGTGCCTTCGTCGGGTTGATGTCCGGAGCTGTCGCCATCGCCGGTCACGGACTCGGTGGCGGAGCGATGGCATTGTCCGAGTCGTCGCTGCTGTTGCTCGTCCTGGTGTGCGCTTCAGCCGGAGCTGCCGTCACCCCGAACCAGGTGCAGTCGAACCGGCTGCTCGTCCTCCTTGCCGTGCTCGGCCTCGGCCAGGTCATGGGCCACGTGATCCTGACGCTGAGCCACGGACACGCACATGGGCTGATGCCCGCGCCGTCCATGGTTGCCGGTCACCTCACGGTTCTCGTCCTGACCGCAGTGCTCATCCGGTGGGCCGAACGCGGTTTGATCGCAGCCTTCGGTTTCGTCGCACGTCTGCTCACCCGTGCGCTCGATGTCGCGGCGGGCCTCGTCCCG
The DNA here is from genome assembly GCF_003217475.1 of Williamsia limnetica. GTDB lineage: Bacteria > Actinomycetota > Actinomycetes > Mycobacteriales > Mycobacteriaceae > Williamsia > Williamsia limnetica. The sequence goes on from NZ_QJSP01000006.1 coordinate 178,423, forward strand.
CTGTGGACGGCCACGATCACGAGCTACCGACCCACCGCACGCCGCTTCGTCGCGTTGTCGACCGCGGGCACCCGCGGACCACCTCTGACCGCGTAAGTCTTTCTGCTCGTATGGATCCGACTCGTCGTCGGTCCGTGCGCACACCTCTGTGGTGAGCCCGGCTCCGGTCGCCCCGCAGAGCGATTCTCCGATCGCTGCGAACCCCTGAGGTCCGCCGCGCCATGAGTTCTTCACTGACGAATAGAGAGTCATGTCGATCATTCGATCCGACCATGACCAACCGGACGCGGATTCCGCGTCTGAGTCGACGACGAGATCACCTGCGCCAGTTCAGGTGGTCCGTCCTCTGGTCATGCGTCTGCACTTCTACGCGGGGCTGTTCATCGCCCCATTCCTCATCGTCGCCGCCATCAGCGGCGGCCTCTATGCGATCGCGCCCACTGCCGAGCAGTGGGTGTATCGCGACGTCCTGCACACCGATTCGTCCGGACCTGCGGCGCCACTGGCCGAGCAGGTTCAGATGGCGCAGAGCGTTGTTCCCGATCTACAGGTTGACGCGGTTCGCCCTGCCGCCGCGACCGGCCAGACCACCCGGGTGCTGTTCGCGGACCCCTCGCTCGGACCATCCGAGCGGATGACGGTGTTCATCGATCCGGTGACAGCGACGTCGAAAGGCACCGAGGTCGCCTACGGGTCCAGCGGATCGCTACCCATGCGGACCTGGATCTCGCAGCTGCACCGCAACCTGCACCTGGGTGAGCCCGGCCGCATCTACAGTGAACTCGCCGCATCCTGGTTGTGGGTGATCGCGCTCGGCGGGCTGGTGCTCTGGGTCATCCGGTATCGCAGCGTCAGGCGGTCGAAGGGGTCGGCGCCACTGCTGACGATCGACCGCACGAGCACGGGCCGCAACCGGACACTCAATTGGCATGGAGCCGTAGGGGCCTGGATCGTTGTCGGCCTGGTGTTCCTCTCGGCGACGGGCCTGACCTGGTCGAGATACGCGGGCGAGAACATCAGCGATCTGCGGCAATCGCTGAGTTGGACGACGCCGGCGATGGACAGCTCGCTGAACCCCGTCTCGGTGGGCCCCGCCGAGTCGGGTCACCACGGGCACGGGGGCGCCGACCACGTGGCCGTGGCCGCCGATCAGCAGATCCTGACCCGAAATGTCGACGCCGTCGGGTCGGTGCTCTCCACCGCGAGGGCGGCAGGGGTGACCGGGGCGGTGGAGGCGACAATCCCCTCCGATGCCGAGACTGCCATGGTGGTCTCACAGGTTCGAACGCCCTGGCAACTGGAAACCAACTCTGTGGCCATCGATCCGGCGACCGAGACCATCGTCGACGCGTCGGAGTTCTCCGAATGGCCACTGGCGGCGAAACTCTCGAGTTGGGGTATCGCGCTGCACATGGGCCTGCTGTTCGGGCTGGCCAATCAACTGGTGTTGCTGGCCGTCGCGGTCGGACTGGTCAGCCTGTGCGTGCGCGGATACCTGATGTGGTGGAAGCGCCGCCCGACCCGGGGTCGTCAGGGTCTCGTACTTGCTCGCGCACCCCGGCGCGGCGCACTGCGAAAGATCCACCCGGCCATTGCCATCGCAGTGATCGTCGCTGCGGTTCTCGTCGGCTGGTTCATCCCCCTGCTGGGGATCAGCCTGCTCGCCTTCGTCCTGATCGATACGGCGATCGGGTTCTACCTCCGCGACCGTGGACGGCGAACGCCGCCGGTCTCGACTTCCATCACCACGAAAGGTGCATGACCATGCGTAATCTCTTCACCCGCACTGCCCGAACCGTTGCGGCGGCTGCCCTGTGCGTCACCGTGCTCGCCGCGTGCGGTGGCAACGACGACTCGGCGACCCAGGCCGAGTCGGTCACCGTCTCCGACCAGTGGGTCAAGGCTGCCGACAGCGGTATGACCGCCGCGTTCGGACAGCTGGCGAACACCGGCAACTCTGAGGTTCACCTGGTATCTGTCTCAAGTCCCGCAAGCGGTTTCATGGAGATTCACGAGATGGCGACCAGCGACACCGGCGGGATGGTCATGCGCGAAAAGGACGGGGGGCTCGTCATTCCGGCCAAGGGGTCGCACAGTCTCGATCCAGGGGGTGATCACCTCATGTTCATGGACATCACCGCGCCGGTGACAGCAGGCCAGACCGTCGACATCACCCTGACCTTCGACGACGGTTCCACGAAAGATATAGAGGCCCAGGTCCGTGACTTCAGCGGTAACGAGGAGAACTACGACCCCGGCACCACCGACATGCCGATGCCGGATCACGACATGATGCCGAGCACCCCGAGTGCCCCGAATGCCGGTGCCTGAGCGCAAGTCGTCCCGCGTCGGATTCAGCCGGCGGCGTCTCCTCGGAGGCGCCGCTGGGCTGGGTGCTGTCGGCGTCGGGGCCGGAATAGGCTGGGGTGCAGCGGAAGCAGTGACTGCGAACGGCTCGGACGGAAGCGCGGGGCAGCAAATCGAACCGTTTTACGGGCCCCATCAGGCGGGCATCGCGACCGCGGCGCAGGCCCATGCGCAGTTCGTCGGACTCGATCTCGTGGAGGGATCCGACAGTGCTGCGCTGACCGGTATTCTCAAGGTCTGGACCGAAGACGCCGCGCGCCTGACCGGGGGTCGGGCGGCGTTGGCCGACACCGAACCCGAGTTGGCCCACATCCCGTCCCGGCTCACGGTGACCGTTGGGGTCGGAGCCGGGGTGTTCGGGCCAGCGGCTCCGGCACAGCGCCGGCCGACCTGGCTGCGGCCCCTGCCCGCGTTCTCTATCGATCGCATCAACGAGAGTGTCTGGGGCCAAACAGATCTGTTGCTGCAGGTCTGCGGCGATGATCCGACCACGGTCGCACACGCTGTGCGGGTGCTGACGAAGAATGTGCGTTCACGCGTGCGAATCGCATGGGTTCAGCGTGGTTTTCATCATGCGCGGGGGAGCACGCCGAAGGGCACTACGATGCGGAACCTGATGGGTCAGGTCGACGGCACTGTCAACCCGAGATCGGACCTGGATTTCGACAGTCTTGTCTGGGACGACGGAGGGCAACAGCCGTGGTTGGCGGGCGGGACTGCGCTGGTGCTGCGCCGGATCGCCATGCAACTCGACACCTGGGAGGAACTCGACCGCCACGCACGGGAGCTCACCGTCGGCCGCACGATCCCTAACGGGGCGCCGCTGACCGGGACCGATGAGCATGACACCCCGGATTTTGAGGCGACCCGGATGGGGATCCCGGTGATTCCTCCGTCGTCGCATATCGCTCGGGCTCACCAGCGCAGCGCCCGAGAACAGTTTCTGCGGCGGGCGTACAACTACGACGACCCACCCGGGCCCGGCGAGACGTCGAACTCCGGCTTGATCTTTGCCGCCTACCAGCAGGATGTGGACGCCCAGTTCCTGCCGGTTCAGCAGCGTCTTGCCGATCACGACGCGCTCAACGAGTGGACCGTTCCGATCGGGTCGGCGGTGTATGCGATCTTGCCGGGTATCGCGGAAGGAGACTTCCTGGGTTCTACCCTCGTCAGTTGACCAGCCGCGTCGTCGCGATGAGTGATTCAGCCGAGGCCGGATGGGTACACGGGTCTGTGATGAGTCCTGAAACGGTTCTTGCCTTCTGTGCGATCGCGATGGTCGCCTATGTGACGCCTGGTCCCGACTGGTTCGTCGTGATGAGATACGCGGTCCGTTCCAAAGGTGCAGGCTGGGTCGCCGCGGCCGGCGTGCAGTCTGGACTGCTCGTCCACATGACGGCGGCGGCGATCGGTGTCGCCGCCGTTGTGTTGGCCAGTGCAACGGCTTTCACCGTGCTCAAGCTTGTCGGGGCCGCGTATCTGGTGTACCTCGGGGTGCGCGCACTATGGAACTCACGATCGAGGTCGGACGCTGTGGCCGAACCCGACGAGCGGTCCGATCTGCGGTTGTCCAGGGTCTGGCGGCAGTCGTTCGTGGCCAATGTCCTCAACCCGAAAGCGGCGTTGTTCTTCGTCGCGGTGCTCCCGCAATTCGTGTCCGCCGACGGCGCCGTCTCGTTGCAGATCGTCGGACTCGGTGTGATAGACGTGGCTCTCGGAGTCCTGTGGTGGGCGTTGTTCGTGGTCGGCGTGCACCGCTTGCGCACCCTCATGGGTGGCCGACGAGCCCGGGTTCTGACCGATCGGATCTCAGGAACCGCGCTGATCGGGTTGGGCGGGGGATTGGCGTTGACACCGGCCAAGGTGTGAGTGTGTGGGCCGATGCCTCGCTTGGCGCGCGCGAATACGTATGCCGTGAGCCGCCATCCGCACGCGAGTGTGCGCGGGGCCGGAGACGGCTCCGGAATTACAGACCGCCGATGCCTTTGCCGATCAGTACGATGCCGATGACGAGGATGAGTACGGCCATGACTGTTGCGTTGTTGGTCTGAAGCCACTGTTTGAGGGCATCGAGAGGTGCTCGCAATCGTTGTGCGGCAACGAGGTAGCCGATCACGGGAATGGCGACGGTCGACGCGGCGATCACGGTGAACACGGCGACAGCACCGACCTGCTGTCCCACTGATAGCGACGCACCGCCGATCGTGACGCCGGCGGCCACACACATCAGGAGGTTCTTGGGGTTGATGGCTGCGAGCGCAAAAGCGAGACCGAAACCCTTGGCTGCGGTGAGGTCGTCGATCGCGGTCATCCACTTGGGGGTGGCGTGCTCGCCGGTGCGTCCACGCCACTGCCGCACGCCCACCGCCAACAGCAGAACGCCCAGAACGATTTTGATCAACGACGAAGTGGTCGATGGACCGTCGGAGCTGCTGATGGTTCCGGCCAGCGCTACGAAAATGGTGGTGGCGACGACGATCCCGGCCAGCCAACCGATCGCGAATCCCACGCTGGTAGTGCCGGCGCGTTTAGACAGCAACATCAAGATGGCCGCGATGATGGGGATGGGGGAGACAGCCACCCCGACCGCCAATGGCAGAAGATCACCGATGACTGCGCCCACGTCGCGTACTCCTCCGCTCCATCAGACCCAGCGTCAGTGTCGGGCCCGCCGGCGTCGGCCAGCTGAACTCAATCTAGCCCACGCGCCGGGATGGCGGGAGAGCGTGAGGCCGTGCGCGTAGGTCTGTCGGGATCGTGCGCGGTGCTGCACACTGATCAGTGGATGCTCGCGTGCATTCATGGCAGGTAGATCCGCACAATGATTGGTGGAGGTCGGTCTGTGAGTGAGTTGCCTGGTCGCCTGAAGGTGCATTACGAGGTGTTCGGCGCCGCTGGCTGTGACATCGTCCATCACGTGACCTACCGTGATCGACTCGGCCTGATCACAGCGAACGCGACAACCCCGTACATCCAGAACTTCTTCGATCTGAGCGAGACCGGGCCGTTGGTGATCGAGCTCCCCGCTGGTCCGACCGCGGGCGGGCTGTCAGACTTTTGGCAACGCGAAATCGGTGTGATGGGCGAGATGGGTCCCGACCAAGGTAAAGGCGGGCGCTGCCCGATCGACAACGACCAGCAACGCGGCGACCGGGGCTCACGCGACCCGGACCTGGCGTACAACGATGACGGATCCGTGGACCTGTACTTCGGGCCGCACGAACCTGAAGGTCATGGCAGCAACTGGATTCAAACACTTCCCGGCCAGCACTGGTTCTCCTACTTCCGCTTCTACGGACCGCTGGAATCCTACTTCGACCGCAGCTGGAAACTCGGCGACATCGTTGCGGTCTGACGCCGGCATATGACATCGCGACGCCCGGGCGGGGCTGTGTTCACGTCGTTGCACCACTACCGTTCGGCATGCCTCCGGCCGGATGTGGTTGCTGGACTGACCGTGTGGGCCGTCCTGGTCCCCGAAGCCCTGGCGTATGCGGCCATCGCCGGGGTCCCGGCGGTCGTCGGTCTGTATGCGGCGGTCCCGGCGCTGATCCTCTATGCCGCGGCCGGCAGCTCGCGACATCTGGTTGTCGGTCCGATGTCAGCGACCGCAGCATTGTCGGCGGCCATCGTAGGCCCGATCGCCGGAGATGATCCGCAACTGTTTCTCGCTACGACGGTCGCGTTGTCGCTCGCCGCCGGTGTGGTGGCCCTGGTGGCCGGTGCCTTGCGGATGGGGTTCATCGCCTCGTTCATCTCCGAACCGGTCCTCAAAGGGTTCATCGTCGGGCTTGCGCTGACCATCATCATCGGACAAGTCCCCAAGCTGTTCGGAGTACCGAAAGGGACGGGGAACTTCTTCGAACAGACCGTTTCCTTCATCACCCATCTGTCGGAATGGAATTGGCGCACCACGGTCATCGGCATCGCCAGCCTCATACTCGTGCTGGCAATCAGGCGGTGGCTTCCGCTGGTCCCCGGATCGTTGGTGGCGGTCCTGGGCGGCATCGGCGCCGTGTGGCTGCTGGGCCTCGACGACAAGGGCGTCGCCATCGTCGGTCACATCGATCCAGGCCTACCCTCGCTCGGATTACCGTCCGGTGTATCGATGGATCAGTACCTCGAATTGGTCGGTCCTGCAGTGGGGATCGTGCTGATCGGTTTCGCTGAAGGCCTCGGTGCAGCCAAGACCTACGCCGCCAAAGCCGGGTACACCGTCGACGCCAATCGTGAACTGTTCGGGCTCGGGGCCGCGAACATCGGATCGGGATTGTGTTCGGGGATGGTCGTCAACGGCAGTCTGTCGAAGACGGCGGTCAATGGTGGTGCCGGTGCCAAGACGCAGGTGAGCGGGCTCGTGGTCGCCGCGCTAACAGTCCTGACCTTGCTGCTGTTGACCGGCCTGTTCGAGAAATTGCCGGATGCGACGCTGGCTGCTGTGGTGATCGCTGCGGTCATCGAGCTCGTCGACATCGCCGCATTGCAGCGCCTGTACCGGGTGTGGACCGCTCGGTTGGGCAGCATCTACGGCCGCGCAACACGTATCGATTTCATCGCTGCCCTGGCGGCTCTGTTCGGGGTGCTGGTTTTCGATACTCTGCCCGGGCTGGTCATAGGCATCGCGGTGTCGATGCTGCTGCTGCTCTACCGGGTCTCGCGGCCGCATGTGGCGACGGTCGTCAAGGACGGAACCCGGTGGGTCGAGGCGACCGGCGATGCGGACCGGCGGCAACTCGCGGGCGTGAAAGTTGTTCGCGTAGAGGCCGGACTGTTCTTCGCAAACGCCGACGACGTCCGGGACCGGATCACCGCCCTGGCCGACGCGGATATCCGCGTCATCGTTCTGGACGCCGAAACATCACCATTCATCGACGTCAGTGCCGTGTCGATGCTCGTCGAACTTCACGATGCCCTGGCGCGTAAGGGCATTGCGTTCCGGATCGCTCGCGATGTAGGACAGTTCCGGGACGTCATTCGCGCCGCCGCCCCAGGTACTGACCTGCAGATCTTTCCCACCGTTGCGCAGGCTTTGGCCGATGGGCCGCCGGGGGAATACGGTCCGCCGACCGCACCGCAGCGATGACAGTGGCCACAGATGGGGTCGATGTGCCGCGCCCTCGGCGACCGAGGTCAAGGCGCAGTGCTTGCGACGCAGGAGACTCTTCACGCCACCAGTCGCCGCTACCCGCCTTCTCGCATGGTGATGCCGTAGTTGTGAATGAGTTCCACGGTTGGGTGCCACGGGACCAGATCGGCGACAGACTTTTTTAGGTCGTCGACCGGCGGTAGCGGCGGCGGTCCCAGCACGGTGATGGTCACCTTGTTCCCTTGCCAGATCACATCGGACACCTCCGCTCCTGCGGTGTCGGCCAGCCAGTTCTCGGTGGCTGAATACACCTGGCTTGCCCACAGCGACGACAGCGAGTTGACGACCATCGGTACGGCAACGACGATGAGCGCTATCGCGAGCAGTAGGTACGCACGTGCGCGCTGGCGTCGATGGTCACCGGCTCTCGCGTGGTAGTCCGCGCCGATGAATACTACCGCCGCAGTGATGATCATGGCCACGACGTTCGATGCGAACAGCACGAACGCGCCGAGTGCCAGGCTCGGTGCCGAAGAGCCGAGACAGACACCGGTGACGGCGAGCGGTGGTACAAGAGAAATGGCGATCGCGACACCGGGCAAGACGTCGCCGACGTCGCGACGGGTGACGGCCACAGCGCCGACCAGCCCAGTGGCGAGCGCGGCGAGAAGGTCCATCAGTGTCGGAGACGTGCGGCCCAGAACCTGGGAGTTCGACAGCACATTCGTCGGATTCGGGAGCAGCTGCGCCAGGAGGAATCCGACCGTCACAACCAGCACGATGCCGGCGAGTATGTAGAGCAGGCTGCGCATGATGAGGCCGCGACGGCCGGTGACGATTCCGAGACCCACGCCCAGAATCGGCGTGGACAGCGGTGCGACGATCATGGCGCCAATGACCGTTGCGGTCGAGTCTGAGGTGATGCCGGCGGCGGCGATTACGCTCGACAGCAGCAGCATCACCCAGAACGCGGACTGCTTCGCGCGAGTGTCGCCTGTTGCCAGGTCGAGGCGCTCGTCGAGCTCCTCGGTGGTGCGACGCTGGTTGTCCGGTATCAGCGCCGACATGGGTGTGCCCTTCACTGGTGGTCAGGGCGTGACTATGGCGAAATCGGGATCGGGTTGGTCGAGGTAGCCGGCGAGTTCGGCGAACCGTGCTGCGTCTCCGTCAACCGACACCGCTCCGTCTGAGATGGCGCTCGCAAGGTCGACCCCGCCCAGCAAGACGCCCAGCAGCGCGGTCTTGGAGAGGGTGAATGTCGCCTCGGCAGATCCGGGTCCGTCGGCGGAAACATCGAAGTGGACGAGTAGGCCGTTGCGCAGCTCGGTGCGATGTCGCCGGTCCTGATCGCTGATGATCCAGTCGATCGTGATGTGCGCATCCCAGCTCGCCGGTCCGTCGACGCGCAGCGCGATGGCGTCGAACAATTGCTCGACAGTCATGGCCGCGATGATGTCAGGGGCGGCGGCCGTCGTGGGCGTACCCACCGCGCCGTTGCGCAGCTCGTAGGCACCCATCAGGTAGAAGTTGCGCCAGGTGCCGTTTTCGGCGCCATATCCGAGCTGTTCCAGGGTGTCAGCTTGTAGGTCCCTTGCCGCGTCATTATCCGGGTCGGTGAACAGCACGTAATTGAGGACGGTTGCCGTCCAACGGAAATCGCCATCGGCATAGGTCTTTCGCGCCTTCTCGACCACGGCGTCGACACCGCCCATGAACTCGATGTGTCGCTTCGCGGACTCCACCGGAGGGTGCTCCCACAGATGGGCCGGATTGCCGTCAAACCACCCCATGTACCGCTGGTAGATGGCCTTGACGTTGTGGCTGACCGATCCGTAGTAGCCGTGTGTGTGCCACGCGTCGCCGAGGGCGGGTGGCAATTGGATGTCCTCGGCGATCTCGAGGCCGGTCTTGCCCTGGTTGAGTGCCCGTAGCGTCTGGTCATGCAGGTATCCGTAGAGGTCACGCTGAAGTGCAAGGAATTCGGTGAGTTCGTCGGTCCCCCAGGTCGGCCAGTGGTGCGAGGCGAACAGGACATCGGAACGATCGGCAAACATGTTGATGGCCTCGGTCAGATATTTCGACCATACATGCGGATCCCGGACGAGCGCTCCGCGCAGCGTAAGAAGGTTGTGCAGCGTATGGGTGGCGTTCTCGGCCATACACAGAGCGCGCATCTGCGGGAAATAGAAGTTCATCTCCGCGGGCGCCTCGGTGCCGGGTGTCATCTGGAACTCGATGGTCACGCCGTCGATGGTTTCGGTATGGCCAGTGCGGGAGATGTCTACTGTCGGAGAGATGAGCCCGGCGTGTCCGGTCGATGTCGACTGGCCCAGACCGGCTCCGACGGCGCCCAGTGGTCCGCGAGGCAGTGCCGCGCCGTACATGTAGGCGGCTCGGCGTCCCATAGCTGTTCCGGCATAGACATTTTCGGCCACCGCGTGTTCCACCAAACCCGATGGAGCAACGATGAGGCAGTCGCCGGCGTCCACGGCTTCCTGGGTGATGACCCCTTTGACCCCGCCGAAATGATCGATGTGGCAGTGGGTGTAGATGACGGCAACCACGGGTTTGTCGCCACGCTGTTCCCGATAGAGTTGGAGGCCGGCGGCCGCGGTCTCGGCCGAGATCAGCGGATCGATGACGATCACGCCCGTGTCACCTTCGACGAGGGTCATGTTCGACAGGTCGAATCCTCGGATCTGATAGATCCGGTCGGTCACTTCATATAAGCCGTGCCGGGCGACGAGTTCCGATTGTCGCCATAGGCTGGGGTTGGCTGTGGGTGGGCACTGTTCGGTGAGGAAATCGAATTCGGCGCAGTCCCACACATGAGCGCCATCGTCGCTTGTGATCACCGTTGAGTCCAGGGTCGCGATCAGCCCGCGGGATGCGTTGTCCAGGTCGCGGGTGTCTCCGAATGGGAGTGAGGATTGTGCTGCGGCGTTCGCATCGGCCACGGATGAAGTCGCTTCTTGCGGGTTTCCCATTAAAGTCACCTTGCCTGTTGGTGTGGACCTCTGTGAATCATTGTTGCCTGTGTGGGACTGCGGCGCAGTCGTATCCAGCGCCTCACCCGAAATTGTCTGGCATTGACGTGTCAGGGGTGAGTGAATAGCAATCAAAGACCCGGCAATTGCCATTGGAAATCCTCTGGTGGCTCGGAACTTCTGGGATCGGCACTTTGCGAAGCTCGGACAAGGGTGATGCGTCCAAGTAGTCTTTCTGACATGCCCGACAGCACCGATCATCGCGCTGGAAGCGAGCCCGTGAAACGCCGTTCACTTCCGGCTCTGTCTCTGTCGCGGGGGATTGCTCTCGTTCTGACGATTCTGGCGGTCGTGTTCATCGTCCAGAACCGCGACTCGATCTCTGTTGATTTGTTCTGGGTCAGCGTTCGCTCGCCGTTGTGGTTCATCCTCATTGTTCTGTTCGCGGTTGGTTGGCTCGCGGGAGTACTCACGGGTCGTGGACGCAGCAAAAGGAAATCGGCGTCAGCCGTTTAGAAAGGTCTGACTCAGAAGAGCACCTGGCGTCGGAAGGTGGTGACAACAATCCGGGTTCTGATCCTCGGTGGAGACGGATTCTGCGGGTGGCCGACAGCGTTACACCTTTCTGCTCACGGCCATGACGTCACCATTGCTGACAGCCTTGTTCGCCGCCGAATTCGGGGGTGCAGTCGCTGACTCCGATCGCCACCACGGAAGAGCGACTCGATGCGTGGAGCTCGGCATCCGGGTACGGCATCGATTTCGTAGAACTGGACCTCGCGCACGTCGGAGCTTTACGGGCCGACAAGCATCTCTGGGATTGGCCGATGGGCCGCCGGGCGAATCCGGCGGGCTCGCTACTGGGCCGTCTGAACCCGGGTGATGGCGGGCACCACGTAGGTTTGATCGAGTACGGCCGGGTCGGGTTCGTACATCCGCAGGACCGGCCGAAAGTCCCCGGCAGGTGCTGGAAGCCAATTCGCCCGCGCGACTGGGTCTGTGGGTTCGGTGTGGCTGATGGTGATGGTCAGGGCGCCGTCAGCGTCGCGGCGCACACCGGGAGTTCTGTCCCCGATGGAGTAGCGATCAATCGGGTTGTCCACGAGGTAGAAGTCTGGGACCGAGTACATGGTCAACGACCAGAACGCACCTACGGGCGGGGTGGGATCGAGCCGCAGCGTGTAGGTGCTGGTGCCCGTGAGTTGTTCGCCGTCGTCGTCGAGATAGGTCATGATGTACGCCGCTTCGTAGGGATGGTTGCCCCAGAGGCCACCTTTGGCGGCGGCGGCCCGTTCGATGATCCGCAGCTGCGGGTTGTCGATTTTGAAGGCCGGGTCGTCGAGGGCGCCGACCTCGAAATAGTCGAGGTTGTAATCGAATGCATGAAACGTCAGCTTCCAGCCGTTGACCTCCGGACTGGCGCCTTGGGTCAGTGCGGTGAGCAGGTTCTCCTGGCCGGCGCGCAGGCCGGCGGCGAGTTCGGCCGCGAACTCTGAGTCCGGCGCCGCATACGGGGAAGTACCTTCGAGGCCTATGCCGACCGATGCGAGTGAAGTCTGCAGGTCGAGGTCGCGGGGCGCCGGCGGATAGGCGCGTGACCACAGGCGCAATTTCTCCAGGAACAGCAGGTCCGGGTCGACGGTGGAATCTGGTGCGGGCAGGCCGGCAGGCTGGGCGCCTGCGTCGAGTGCGATGAGGACTGTGGCGTCCTGCAGCGCGTGTACCGCCGGTAAGTCATCGGCGCCGCTGCACGCCCACCGTCCGACGATCGAGGCGACCGTGGTCGGAAAGGTGATGACCGTGGTGTCCTGCGGGGTCGGGCCTGTCCACCCTGGGGGTACGAGCATGAAGTCACCGGCGGCGGTGCCGGTCGCCCGATGACCGACGTAGGCGAAGTTGTTGGTCCAGGCATCGACGAACTGCAACACGTAGTAGCGGCCTGCGGTATCGGGGACGTGGAGCGACACCGGGCCGACGGAAAGATCGATTTGGGCCATGGAATAGAGGGTGTCGTTGTTGATGGTGACGAACGTGTCTTTGGGGCCTGCCAAAGTGCGTGCATGACTGAATGAATTGAACGGCGCCGCGGGATTGGCACCGATACCTTCGTGGACATACCGGTTCATCTGATCGAGATTGAACACCAATGGGAATCCATACATGTACGCACGTGCCGCGACCTCAGGCACTGCACCGGTTTCAGCCATGCCATCAGCCTACTGCTCGAGCAGCGCACTCACTCGGTTGCATCGTCTATCCCTTTCGGGGTGCAGTGATTTCGAGATGTACAAAGAACTCCACGTCTGCGTCCAGCAGCTGCCTGCGATCAGCAATCAGTCACGCGGGATGTACGGTCAGAGGCAGGGCGTGCAGGCGTCGGGAGAGCAGGCTGCGGGTCCACTGTGGTGTTGGATCATCGAGGGTGAACTCACCGGCGGCGTCGAGGAGAAACTCGATGCAGGTGCGGGTTTCGAGTCTGGCGAGTGCCGCGCCGACGCACAGGTGGATTCCTTTGCCGAAGGCCATGTGGGAAGGGCGTTTCGCGGGGTCGAGGACGATGGTGTCGGGGTCTTCGAACCGGTGCGGGTCGCGGTTGGCCCCGCCCCACGCCAGGTACAGGTGCGAGCCTGCGGGGAGAGCGATGTCGTCGAGGGTGGTGTCGTGAACGACGTGACGGTAGTGCCCGCGGAACGGCGATTCGAGCCGTAGCGCTTCCTCGACGAACGGCGCAATCAGGGTGTTGTCGGCCCGTAGGCGGGTGGCGATATCGCGGTGGCGGCCCAGGAGCCAGACGCTGGTGCCGAGCAGGCTGATGGTTGATTCGGCTCCGGCAGCGACGAGCTGGATCAAGATCATCACCGCGGTGTCGTCGTCGAGTGTTCCGGCGGCACCCAGGCGGGCGAGGTCGCCGAGAATGTCTGGGCCCGGATTCGCAAGAGCTGCAGAATAAGCCGCAGACAGGTAGCCGGCCAGTTCCCCTACCGCGGCGGTAGCTACCTCGAGATCGTCGCTGGTGATGACACCATCGAGCAGCATCGTGGACGCAAATGCCCAGCGCACCAGATCGTCGACGTCATGGGATGGCAACCCCAGCAACTCGGTCACCACAAGCATCGGAAGACGCTGGGCGACCGCCTGCACCCAATCAATGCGTCCATCGCGCAGTCCTTCTCGCCATAGGTCGCCAGCGGCGGCTTCGATGAACGGTGTCAGAGCCCGGACGCGACGCGCGACCAACGCGGGCATCACCATCGTGCGATGGTCCCGGTGCACAGGATCGTCAGCGGTGGCCAACACGTGCAGCGGCGACCCCAGGTCCGCGACCGGACACTCGGTAGTCGAACCATCGGGATGGACGATCATGGTGGCGGTCAGGTTCGAGGAGAAGTCTTCCGGGCGCGCCAACACCTCAGCGATCAGATCCCACGAACTGACCACAAAGAACGAGGAATCGCCGAGCCGATGCACCGGGGCATGCGATCGCAGGTGCGCGAGATACGGGTACGGGTCATCAAGATCTCTCATGACACCAGCGTCGAGGTGCGGCGTCGCCAGAGGCAAGAGCTGGACGTAAAGACGATACGAGTTTGTCGCAGAGCCAGTCCCGAATATCTCACGCTATGCCAATGAGCTGCGACAATGCCCTGTAACTTTGATGCCAAATGTCTCATACTGAGATATGCCCCCAGATTGGCTCATCGGCTCCGACCGCTCCGGCACGGCCCGCGCACGCCTGATCGACCTCGCCGGCGCACTGATCGCCGAGCGCGGCATCGACCGCTTCGACATCAACGACCTCGCCACCCGCGCGCACTGCTCACGCGCAACGATCTACCGCCACACCGGCGGCAAGAAACACATCGTCGAGACCGTCTTCATCCACACCTCCACGCGCATCACCACCACCGTGACCGACGCAGTGGCCGGACTGTCCGGCATCGACCGAGCACGAACCGCGATCGCAGAGGCGCTGACCCAGATCCGGAATGATCGGATCGCCCGCCAATTCCTGCACTCACAGCACGCCATAGATGGAGCTGGAGCGGCCACCAACTCGGACGCGCTGAGAGCGATCGCCGCCGAGCTCATCGGGCTCGACCCAACGAACACCATCGTGTCCTCGCTGGCCGTGCGCACTTTTCTCGCCCTCGTCCTGTGGCCCCCGACCGACCCCGCCGACGAACCCCACCTCATCGACGCCCTGAGCACCGCGCTACTCGCCGCCGCTTCGCCGGAGTCTTGACATGCACACCGGCGCAGCAGCTCTGACGTACGGGGCCCACACTGCGACCCGGCAGTCTCAGACCGGCTGTGCGCGGCGGACTTGGTCGGCGGCTCGTGCCGGGTGTAGTTCCACATCGCAGGAGATGACCGCCGGGCCGACGCGTAGGACCCCGGACGTCAGCGGTTGTGTTCTCAATCCGCCGCGTCCGATCAGTGCCTTGCGGGTGCCTTCGCCGGCCATCGTGTCCATCCACACACAGGGGTGGGCAGGTCGTCCGCCGCGGAACCGGACCGGGCCGTCGCCGGTGTCGATGTCGAACTCCTCGCCGCGCAGTGGATCGAGTTCGAGTCCGCGGACCATCACGTTGCGGCGGGCGACCGCCGGATCGACGTCTCCCGCCGCGGTCTCCCAGGCCTCGAGGGCGAGAAAGGTGATGGCCGCCTCGGTGTGCGCCCGGACGCCGAAGAAGCGGTCGCCGCGGATACCTTTGTTCGCTGTGATCTCGATGTGCGCGGGTGTCTGCGTCGTGACGTCGGCTGCCGGTCCGTCCTTGGCCCGGCCGAAGTAGGCGTGGGCAGGGGACACCAGCAGGGAGACGATTTCGAAGCGGTACTCGCGTTCCATGGGTCTACGGTGGCACGTCGTCCACCTCCGGCCAAACATGAGTTCTGACTTCTGCTTAGCGCATCGGGCCTCGGTATGGCACTGTCGGACGTCGGGACCCGTCGATATCAGGAGATGGCCGTATTACTACCCGCGAGAAGATGACCACGGAGTCGCCGCGGATGAGCCTACCCACGCTCACCGCCTTGGTGGTCGGGTCGATGATCGGGGCAGGGGTCTTCACCCTGCCGGCGCGCTTCGGGGGATCCGCCGGTGCGTTGGCCGCAATCGTCGCCTGGGTCATCGCCGGGGCCGGAATGTTGACCCTGGCACTGGTCTTTCAGCATCTCGCGATGCGCAAGCCGGACCTCAATTCCGGGGTCTTCGCCTACGCGAAAGCAGGATTCGGCGACTACGTCGGGTTCAACTCTGCCTTTGGTTACTGGGCAAGCGCGTGTGCGGGCAACGCGTTCTTCTGGGTGTTCATGATGAGCACGATCGGTGAGGTGTGGCCGTCGCTTGGACAAGGGGACACGATCGTTGCCGCGTCATTGTCCACCGTGGGCATCTGGGTGTTTGCGGGCCTGATCGCCAGAGGAGTCAAGGATGCGGCCGTCATCAACCGCATCGTGACAGTTGCCAAGATGATTCCCATCCTCGCCTTCATCATGATCGCCGCCTTCACTTTCGATCCGGGGACGTTCACCGGCAACTTCTGGGGGGCCGACACCTTCTCGATGTCGGCGGTGGCGGAACAGGTCAAGGACACGATGGTGATCACCGTGTTCGTCTTCATGGGTATCGAAGGTGCGAGCGTGTACTCGCGCTATGCCCGACGACGTGAAGACGTCGGGTGGGCCACAATCTTGGGCCTCGTGAGCGTGTTGTGCGTCTTTGCATCCGTCACCCTGCTGTCGTACGGAGTTCTGCCGCGCAAGGAGATCGCAGATCTACGGCAACCGTCGATGGCGCCTCTGCTCGACGAAATCGTCGGCGAATGGGGGAGTGCCTTCATCAGCGTCGGTGTGGTCGTGGCAGTGCTCGGAGCTTATCTGGCCTGGACTCTTATGGCGGCCGAGGTGTTGTTCGTCCCTGCGCAAAACGACGACATGCCGCGTTTCATGCGCCGCGAAAACGGCGCGGGAGCTCCTATCGCCGCGCTCCTGATGACCACGGCGATGGTGCAGGCGTTGATCGTCGTCGTGCTCTTCTCCCGTGACGCGCTCGATTTCCTGCTCGACTTGTGCGCAAGCTTGTCCCTGATCCCTTACTTCCTCGCCGCGGCCTTCGCACTCAAGCTCGCGGTCGACCGCAAACCTGGTGCTGCACTCGAGAAGAAGCCACTGATTGTTGCGGTGCTGGCCACCATCTACACCGTCTTTCTCGTGTACGCCGCCGGACCGGAGTTCCTGCTCCTGTCATGCATCTTTTACGCCCCCGGGACGTTGCTCTACGTAAGGTCTCGCCGGGAGTCGGGTGATCGAGTCTTTCGTCCGCTGGAACTGGTCCTGTGCGTGCTGATCGTCGTGGGCGCGGTACTCGGCGTCGTGGGGCTGGCAACTGGCAGCATCACCATGTGATGGGACCGGGCCGGGATCAGCCGACGTACAAGCCTTTCCCGGTGACAAGGGGCAGATCCAGGGTGGTGCGGATCCCAGGCGGCGCGGCAATGACTGCCGGGATGGCGTTGACGATACGACCGGCGGCGGCCACGATCGCGGCGTGATTGTGGTCGCCTTTGACGCTGGTCGGGCAGATGTCCACGGCGTAGTTCGGTTCGCCGATGATCTCGACGCGATACGAACCCCCTTCTTGCGCCGGGCGGGCCCAGTCGGGACGGAGGTCGTCACGCAGACGGGTGACGTGTTCGACGACAATCACCGAGTGTCCGTTGACCTTTCCGTGGATCTCGAAGCGCATGGCTGCCACAGTGCCCTTTTCGATCCTCCCGACTGCGACGTCGAAAGCCTCGGGTGCGGGCTCCAATTCGAAGTTCTCGGTGATCTCATCGACCTCGATGCCGAGTCCTGCAGCAAGCTGCCGAATCGTGGTGCCCCAGGTGAATCCGAGGATGCCGGGCTGGAAGAGGATCGGCAGCTCGTCCAGGGGTTTGCCGAATCCCATGACGTCGAACATCACGACCGCGCCGTCGTAGGTGGCGTAGTCGGCGATCTCCATGACCCGGATCTGCTCGATCCGCTGGCACGTGCCCGCCAGCGCGAGGGGGATCAGGTCATTGGCGAACCCGGGGTCGACACCGGTGATGAAGATGCTGGCGTCACCGTGCGCGGCCGATGCCTGAACCCGGTCGATGTTTTTGTCGGGCAGCAGTTGCCATGGATACTGCAGGATGACAGGTGCAGAGCCGACGACATCCACACCTGCCTCCAGGATCTTTTGACAATCCCGCAGCGCGTCGCCCGTCCGGATGTCGCCCATGGCGCAATACACAACGCACTCTGGCTTCGTCGCGAGTACGGCATCGATATCGCCGACCGCGGTGATGCCGGTGACCGCATCGACGCCGGCCAGTTCGCCGGCATCCTTGCCCACCTTGGATTCCGTGGAGACGCCCACCGCGGTCAGTTCGTAGTCCGCACTCTCGATGAGTTGGGTCAGCGCCAGGCGACCGACGTTGCCGGTGCCGATGAGGGCGACGCGGATCGCCATGAGTGTCTCCTCAGAAGTGTTGTTCAGCAGGTGAAGTGGACTGGTCGTCGCCGGTCCGTCACATGGATTTATGTGGGACGTCCGTGACCAGACCGCCGTCGACGACGAACTCTGTTCCGGTCGCATACGACGATTCATCGCTGGCGAGGAAGAGGACGAAGGTGGATACCTCGCTGGACTGTCCTGGCCGGCCCAAGGGAATCGTCACGAGATCGTCGGGGAACTTCTCGGTCATCGGCGTGCGAATCAGGCCGGGGTGCAGGGAATTGACGCGGATGTTGTGGGGCGCCAACTCCAGGGCCACCGACTTCGCCAACCCGCGCACAGCCCACTTCGTGGCGACATAGCCATGCGCCCAGGGTGCTCCGCGCAGCCCCTCGATGGATGAGACGTTGATGATCGACCCTCCGCCGGCCGCGATCATCGGATCGGTCGACGCTTGGATGCCGAAGAAGGTGCCGGTGAGGTTGACGTCGATGATCTTCTGCCACTTGTCGTGTTTGAACTGCTGGATCGAGCTGCCGTTGGCGATACCGGCGTTGTTGACGAGGACGTTCAGCGACCCGAAATCGTTGACGGCGACCCCGACTGCGGCCTGCCACTGGTCGAACTGCGACACGTCGAGGTGGACATATCGCGCCGACTCTCCGAGTTCGTCGGCAAGCGCTTGTCCCTTTTCGTCGAGGATGTCGCCGATCACGACCTTCGCGCCTTCGGCGACCAGGAGTCGGGCGTGCGAAGCCCCCATCCCCTGAGCGCCGCCGCTGATGATTGCCACTTTTCCGTCCACGCGTCCCATGGCAGGCACGCTACCTCGCCGGCCAGACATGTGTCCAGACCCTAGTTTTGTCGAGTGTCCATCTCTGTCTGACGCTGTGCAGGACGGCGGGGGAGTGCCAACTCACGCAGCCGCACCCAGTCCATGTGCAGAGGTGGTTTGCGAAGTCCCCGACGGGTGCGGGGTACCCGCACCCGCAGAGCGCCTGGCGCGATGGTGCACACCACCGGGACCCGGACCATGAGCGCTTCGCCGTCGACGCCGACAGGGATCTCGTCGGTGTCCGCGTCGATGATCACCTCGTGGGTGGCGTTCTGCGTGAGCCCACTCTGGCGGGTCCGACGCAGCAGACCGAGCGCCTCCCTGGCCGACGAGACCGATATCGTCACCACCCCGAGGAGGCCGGCGTCCAGACGTGCCCGACGTCCGAGGCCTGCCAAATCGTGGGTCTCGTACAGCCCGTTGCTGACCAAGACCGCCTGTGGGTTGTCGATTGTCAGATTCCCCGATCGAACGCGCAAGCCCGCGCCGCGGTGGTCACCGATCAGATCGGGAAGCATGCGTAAGACGGTGCCACGCTTGTCATCCCGGTACTCGGGACTCTGTACCACCTCCGCGTAGGCACCGAACGAGGCGTTGTTGACGAATGTGCGCCCGCCGATGTTCCCTAGATCGATCCGCAGCTCTATGCCGTCCACGAGAGCATCGAGACAGGTGGCCGGATCGTCGAGGTCGAGTCCCAGGTCCGAAGCGAAGTGGTTGCGCGTCCCCGCGCTGATCACCAGGTAGGGCAGGTCATGCTCGGCGGCTATGCCCGCGACGAGCGCCTGCGTTCCGTCGCCGCCGGCCACCCCGAGCAGGTCGGCACCGCGAGCGACGGCGTCCCGGGTCAGGGCGGCGACGTCGACGATGCCGGGGCCCTCGAGCAGTGCGACCTCCGCACCGAGAGCCTCGGCCTTCTCCTTCAATCCGAACCGGCCGACCTTTTCGCCGCCGGAGCGGGGGTTCATCACGAGAAACGCCTGTCGTGGGGCCGCCATGGTCTGCTCGGGCGCCTTCGCCGTGTGCGGCGCGACACGAAGCGCTCCACGCGCGCACAGGACTGAGGCGACCGCGAGAGCCGCCGCCACCAGCACCACCCACAACAGATTCGCGCTGATGAGCAAAACGAGGAACGCGAGCGGGGCGAGGATCAGCAGCGCCAACGACACCCATCGCGTTGCTCCGCGACTGGTGAGAAACCAGAACAGCGCCGCGGTGGCGATGACCACCGTGCCCACAGCCGAGATCAGCAGCGTCAGTGTGTGCAGGCCGGCGAAGACCACCAGAACGGTGATGGCCACCGCCGGCAGGACGAATGCGGCCCGCGCCAGCAGGCGGCGACCCGGAGTTCCCGGTCGACGCCCTACAGGGTCCCTCGACATGTCGTCGTGTGTCATCAACGCAGCAGCGAGTTACTTGGAGGCGGCCTTTCGGGGTCGCCGAGTCGCCGCCTTCTTCGGGGCTGCGGTCGGCTCTGCCGCCGGTTCCTCGGCCCCACCGCTGTGTGCGGTTGCCGAAGCACCATCGCGCCAGCTGATCTCGATCTCGATCTCCGTTTCATCGCCGTCGACCTCGATCTCGAGTTCGAACTCGACGCGGTCCGCCACCTCCACGGTGATCGAATCGCCACCGGAGCCCAGCTCTACTTCGGACCCGCTCGCGAGCGCTTTGCCGAGGGCGATCAGCCTCTCGGACACCTGCTTGCGGGTGAGTTCTGAGGTTCTTTTGATCTCCAGCTTCGGCACGGTTGCTCCTGATGTCGTAGGGGGTGAAGGTGAGGGGCTGCAGTCGAGCCCTTCACCGCCCGCCGCCCGAATCGGTGTCGGTGGGCGGAGCTTTCGGGGCACCAGGGGGTGCGGCTTTCGGGGCACCGGGCGATGCGGAATCGGGCGTCGCGGTTCGCGGGCTCTGGCGGCGCTCTATTGCCTTGGCGATCACCGAGGCGTCGTCGTCCTGGACTCTGCGCCGGATGACGGGATGGCCGATCACGGCGCGACGGTTGATCCTTCCTGCGCGCATGGGCATGTCAGGTTCCGGACTGCTGGTCGGCCGCGATGGTCGCGATGAGCGCGCGGGTGGGGATCCGGCCCTGGGCGACGATCGACGCTCCGATGTCGGTTGCAGTTGCCGAGATGGGGGCGATACCGGTGTTCTCCCACACGATCACTCCCGCGGCGAAGCCGGGTTTGATCGCCCGAGCCAGGTTGCGGATGTCTTCGGCCGCCAGGATCTCGGCCAATGCGCCGTTCAGAGAGGAAAGTGTCCCTTTGCCGAATTCTTCGAACTCAGATACTTCGATGTCTCCGTCGGCTGTCTTCACCATCACCAGCAGGTCGAGTACCCGGATGATCTCGCGGTCTACGAGACTTATGAGGGTATCGGTCATGGACGGCGTGAAACTGTCGACGCCGGAGGGGAATTCGACGACAACATAGTCGACGGGTCCCAGTTCGGTGCTCTGGTTCGCCATGTGATCTCCACAAAGTTGTCCGCCGCGGATGTACGTACCGGAAGCGACGCTCCTCGAGCCTCACCTGCAAACCATCGTGTAAGTGAAGCCCCATCTTGTCGTCACCCGATCCGAATGAGGTGTGCTGACGCGTAACTGAACCTATGATCAAACGGTGTTCCCCTCCCGCGTCGGACGGTCGTCGGGAGCTGACCAGCAAGGGGGGGTCAAGAAATGGCCGACCAATCCAGCGCGGCGTTTCGGCTGCGCACCTCACGAGCGTCCATTCCCCCAGGGTTCGTGCAGCGGCCTCGATTGTGTTCCATGTTGGACAGGGGGGTTCACAAACCGCTCACGGTGGTCAGTGCCGGACCCGGATACGGAAAAACGCTGGCTGTGTCGGCATGGATCAAACGCGGCACCCTCCCCGGACCGGTCGCCTGGCTGACTGCCGACCATTCCTACGACGTCCGGGGGTTGTGGACAGACCTGCTCGGTGCGCTGCGCACCGCGGACGTACTCCCAGCGACCAACCCACTCATGGAGATCCTGCCCGGGCCCAAGTTCGGCGATCCGGAACTGGACCGCATCATCGATGCCCTGGCCTCCTTGCCCGGACCCGTCGTACTGGTCGTCGACGACTTTCACAACATCACCGATGGCGTCGCCCTGGGCACCATCGAGCGTCTCGTCGGCAGCCACATCCCACAGTTACGGCTCGTACTCATCGGACGCACCGAACCCGCATTGCACCTGTCGCGGTTGCGGCTTGCCGGCGACGTCACCGAGATCGGAACTCACCAACTCGTCTACACCACAGCCGAGGCCCGCGATGTGTGCGCTCTCGGCGGGTTCCCGCTCGCCGCGGAGGAACTGACCCGGTTGTGGAGGCGAACTCAGGGCTGGCCCGCCGGCCTGCGGCTGGCTCTGATGAGCGTGGCCGACTCCGAGGTGCCGACCGTCGATCACTTCACCGGCAACAACCGCAGGGTTGCGGAGTATCTCCTGGAAGAGATCCTTGATCGGTTGTCTCCTCGGGACCGGTTGTTCCTTCTCGCCACCTCCGTGGTCGACCAGATGACTGCGGATCTGGCACGCGCATTGTCGGGGCGCACCGACAGCGGGGCGCTCCTCGAAGATCTGGTGGAGCGCAATGCCCTGACTCTCAAGTTGTCCGACCGTCCAGGGTGGTACCGGTACCACCCTCTGCTCCGTGAACTGTTGCAGGACAGGCTCGCTGCCGAGGACCCGGACAGCGTGCCGGAGCTGCACCGGCTCGCTGCGGACTGGTACGCGCGCGTCAACGAACCCATCGTCGCCCTTCGTCACTATTCCTGTGCACACCGTTGGGCAACGGTGGCAAAGCTTCTCGGAGAGGTGGCGCTGCCCCAGATCCTCACGTCGCAGGCAACGGCGCTGGTTTCAGCGCTGTCGACGGTGTACGAAGAGAACGCCCGACAGGCGACCATCGATACGCTCGTCGTGGCCGTGGTGTGTGATTATCAGCGCCACGACTTCGAAGCGCTGCGCAGGCGCGCAGACGATGCGGACAAGCTGCTGCCCGACGAACCGGAAGTACCGCTGGTCTACCGAGTGATCATTGCGCTCGCGCGGATGGTGCACGCCCGTGCCGGTGCACCCGGCAACCTGGTCGAGGCGTCGACCGCACTGCTGAACCTGGTCGAAAGTGTTTCTCAGCAGACGGTTCCGGCAGCGGCCGCCTACACGCTCATTGCGCTCAACAACCGGGCAGCGGGGCTGGTTCTGGAGGACAGGATCGTCGAGGCGCAGATCGAACTGACGGCGGTTCGAGCACAGGGAGCTCACGCCGGGATGAGTCTGCTCGAGTTGTCGGCGACGTCGTATCTCACGCTGATCGACGCCCTGTACGGAAACCTGGCGCAGGCGGCGGCCGACGCCTGCGGCGCGCTCGACCTCGCGGAGACGAAGGGATGGTCACGGGAACCGCAGCTGCTGGCGGCGTACGCCGCCAAGGCGCTGGTGTGCCTCGACCGCCATGACCTCGACGACGCTCAGGAGTGCATCGATGCGGGACTCATGGCGAGTACCCAGGGGTCCGACGTCGGCTGTCGACTGCTGTTGTCAATCGCGGCAGTGGGTGTCGCCAACGCCAGGGGTGACGGCGCCGCGGCACACGCAATGCTCAGCCGCCTCGACGTACTCACTCACATGGCGCAACCGCTGCCCGTGCTGCTCGCCGGCTGGATTCGCACGGCCCGCGCCGATGTATTGCTGGCTCAAGGAGATCCCCGCGGGGCATTGAGCATGGCCACCGAAACGCAGGGCGACGCCGGGTTCGCGGCCGGGCTGCAGCGCATCGTCCGGGCGAAGGCGCACCTGGCCTTGTCCGACCCGGCAGCTGCGCTCGACACGCTGCGGCCACCGGGTCGCTTCACCGGCTACCGAGCGCTCGCGGCCGAGGCGGCTGTCCTCGAAGCGGTCGCACGTGGACGGCTTCGGCAGGACTCGCTGGCCGCAGAGCGCATGCAGAACGCGGTGGAATTGGCGGAGCCGATCGGACTGAGGCGGCCGTTCTACTTCGAGGACGGCCAGATCGCGGTGCAGTTGAACCGATTCCGGCATCTGAATGACGACCGGAGCCCATTCGTCGCCGAACTCGTGCAGACCATGGGCGCCACAGACACGGAGTCGGCACCGCACACCGCAGTGGTGCAGGCACTCACCGACCGGGAGATGGCGGTGCTCAAATATCTGCCGACGATGCTGAAGTCGTCAGAAATCGCCGCCGACCTCTTCGTATCGGTGAACACCGTCAAAACCCATCAGCGATCGATCTACCGGAAGCTGGGTGTCTCCAACCGGCGCGAAGCCGTGGAATCGGCGCGCTACTGGGCGATGCTGTAGATCGTCGGATCAGGGAATGTCAGGCCACCCGCGTTCAGATGGGATGACCCCTTCTGCAACAGCTTTCGCCAGCTGGGCGTGATCCGCGGCATTCTGGTCGGCGTACGCGCTCGAGAAGTCGACCAGCGCGTCCTCCACCTTGTCGCTGTTGCCGAGATAGTCCGCGATCGCTGCTGAATCTCCGCTGCGTGCGTGCGCGCGTGCCAGCACATGGCCGCACGCGGCAGCGAAGCGTGGCAACACCGGAGCGACGCCCTCGCCCTTGGGAATCACCTTGCCGTCCCGGAACTGCCGAACATAGAAGTCGAGATCGAGGTCCAACTCCGCCCACT
Organism: Williamsia limnetica; assembly: GCF_003217475.1. Taxonomy (GTDB): domain Bacteria; phylum Actinomycetota; class Actinomycetes; order Mycobacteriales; family Mycobacteriaceae; genus Williamsia; species Williamsia limnetica. Next base: position 202,848 of record NZ_QJSP01000006.1, read on the forward strand.
GGAACGACGTCCAGCCGACGAACATGTCGGTCGCACTCTGGATCAGATGCTGCCCCTGCACCACCCGGGCGCCGTGGTTGTCATACTTGCTCTTGCCGAGGAACTGCTCGTACACCGACGGCCCGGCCTGCTTGACCTGCAAGAACAACGGGTCGCCGCTGCGACGTTCTTCGAGGAGCGTCAAGAAGACCCGCATCCCGACGCTGCCCACGCCGACGACCTGTCGCACCGCGTCCACCGCGTCGTACCGGGTGAGGAGATTCTCGAGATGGTCGGGGACCGACTCGTGATACTTCGCGAGGACCACCCGCAGAATTTCCTCCGCGGCATCTCCGAGTCGATGAGTCCGGTACGGCGGATCCTCAGTGATCTGCCTGCGGCCTTCGACGGTGGTGAGCAGCTTCTTCGACACCCCGCGGCTGGTCCGCTTCTTGGCCCGACTCTCGATGAGAGCGTCCAGCTTCTCTTCGTTTTCCTTCTTGGCGTACTGAACCAGCTGTTCGATATCGATCTTGTCGTACCAGACGTCGATCTGCGGCATCTCGGAATATGCCTGCATGTGCTTGCGGTAATTGCGGTAGCCGGCTCGAACAGCCTCCTGCCCTGCTGATTCGGAGATGCCGTTGTCGCGTGCGAGCACGATCAGACTGGCGAGAAACCGTTTCAGGTCCCACTCGAAGGGACCGGGCAGCGTCTCGTCGAAGTCTCGCAGGTCGAAGATCAGGTGGCGTTCGGGAGAAGTCCACAGCCCGTAGTTCAAGACATGGGCATCACCGCACATCTGGACCATGATGCCGGTGTGGGGTGTGGACGCGAGATCGGCGGCCATCACGGCTGCCGCACCGCGGTAATACGTCCACGGGGAGTGACTCATCCTGCCGTGGCGGATCGGGAGCAGGTCTGGAGCCCGGATGTCGCTTTGCGCCAGGATGGTCTGCAGGGAGTCGTGTCCGCGCTTGGCAGGGTTCCACCGCCCGAGCTCGCGGCGCGGAACCAGCTTCCGAGACTCTCGCCCGGGGCTCGGATGCTCGGGGACGGGTGCGTCGATCACCTGTTGGTCTGGCCGTGCGTCGAGATCGGTCACCGGCACTCCTTTGTCGTGGTCCGCCCTGAAGCATTCTCCTCGATCTGGTGCTGAGCTTCATCCGTTCTGGGTGAGTCGGGGACGTGAGATTGCAGGGCTCGGAGCTTGCCGGAGACGTCGCGCGGTCCATGGCGCCTAGCGTGGAAGTCATGAGTATCCCGAATCTGACATTGAACAACGGCGTCGAGATCCCGAGCTTGGGCTTCGGCGTCTATCAAACGCCACCCGATGAGACCGCCGTCGCGGTCGAGACTGCCCTCGAGGCGGGCTACCGGCATATCGACACGGCCGCGGCCTACCTGAACGAGCGGGGTGTCGGCGACGCGATCAAGGGCTCCGGACTCGACCGCTCCGACATCTTCATCGAGACGAAGGTCTGGATCACCGACTTCGGCTACGACTCGACGCTCCACGCCTTCGACAAGGCCGCCGGCAAGCTAGGTGTCGAGCAGCTCGACCTGCTGATTTTGCACCAGGCGCTGCCCGGCGAGTTCGACCTCACCATCGACGCGTACAAGGCGCTGGAGAAGCTGCTCGCGGACGGCAAGGTCCGGGCTATCGGCGTCAGCAACTTCATGCCCGATCATCTGACTCGACTGTTCGACGCGACATCTGTGGTGCCGGCGATCAACCAGATCGAGGTCCACCCGTACTTCCGCCAATCCGAGCTTCTCGCATTCAACGACAAGCACGGAATCTTGTCGCAGGCCTGGGCGCCGATCGGTGGCATCACGTTCTACCGGGACGGCAAACACGGCTCGACCCTGGAGGATCCGGTGATCAAGGACATCGCCGCCGCGCACAATAAGAGCCCGGCGCAGGTGATGCTGCGCTGGCATCTACAGCAGGGCCGGCAGGTGATCCCCAAATCAGTGACCCCATCGCGGATCGTCGAGAACTTCGACGTCTTCGACTTCGAGCTGTCAGCCGACCAGCTCGCGTCGATCGACGCACTCGACACCGGTATCCGCGGCGGTCCAGAGCCTGAGGTCGTCACGCGCGAGAAATTCGGGCTCGACATCCCGGAAGCTCGACCGCTGAGCTTGATCGCGCCGTGAACCGTTGACAGCAAGAAAGACACTTTCGCTCACAGATCTTGGTCCCGCTCGCGTCACGGAGCGAGCGGGACCAAGTTTCGCGGGCGGGACGGTGTGCAACTGCACCGTTACCGGCCTACAACCGAAAAACCTCAGCTGCAGTCTCTGGCCGGGAGCTGACTCAGCCCACACCAGAGTTCGGTTCCACCACGGCGCACGGCGCCGATCGGGGACTGCTCGGATCGAGGGCCGTCAACACGAAAGCGGCCACGCGGCGGGTCGCGGCAAGACCGCGATGGGCGGTGTGGTCCATCGAGCATCCCTGCTGTACAACGATATTGGTGACATCGGTCCCAGTAGGCCCCGGTACCTGCCCGGATGAATACGGGATCACCAGCTCGTCGTACTCGGTCGAGATGTTGGTGTACCGCACGCCGGGCACGTAGGGACTACCGCCCGAATTGAGCTTCTCGATGAACGGCTCACCACTGACCGCTTGAGTGCACGCCGGGCAGAACGGGATGGACGGGACGTTCGGCAGTCCGAACTGCTCCTGCAATGCACCCAAGGTGTTCTCTCCGGAACCGGTGCCCTGCCACAGAGCGCCGAGCGACACCAGGTTCGCCACGGTGGCGTCGCCGCCGAGGAACTTGATGTAGTAACCCGACGTCAGGCTGCCCTGAGAGTGCGACACGATGTCGACCTTGTTCGCGCCGGTCGACGATCGGACCCGGTCGACAAACGATGACAGCTCAGCCGCACCGGATTCCAGCGGTGCGAGCGCGCCGATCGCGGACAATGGCCACGCCGCCCCGGGTATCGCGCCGTACGTCAGCGTGTAGACGCAGTAGCCCTCGTTCTTGAGCAGGGGACCATAGACGCCCCAGTTCACCTGCTGGCTCGCGAAGCCCCCGTGTACCAGCACCACCGGATGCGGATGGTTTGCGTTCGGTCGGCATGACCAGTCATTGGTGCCCGGCAACGACCCGTTCGGATCGGTCAACTCGGCGATGATCCCGGTGTTGAAGTCGTAACTGACCGGTAGCGGCGCGCCTGAGGCCGTGGCCGGCAGCAACGCCGCAAGACCGACCGTGGCCACCGCCGACAGCACTACAAGTCGAAGAAATCTGCGCATGTTTGCCCTCCCCCTGGGTGCGAAGATGCGGCAACGTTAACAACGGAACTGTCGATCGATTGTCTATTTCGGGAGAAGTCATTCGACGTATAGGTGACAGGCCGCGACCGCACTACGGTTGATGCGGCAACCAAGACATGGAGGACCAGTTATGCGCACCCTGATCGTCACCGCCTTCGTTTCTCTCGACGGCGTCATGGAAGCCCCCGGCGGGGAACCCGGATACCGCAATTCGGGGTGGACGTTCAAAGACGTCGAGTTCGATCCCGCCGCTTACGAGATCAAAGGCCGCGAACAAGAGGAGACCACTGCGCTACTGCTCGGTCGAACCTCGTACGAGGCGTTCGCTCCGATCTGGCCCACGATGGACGACTTCGCCGGATACAACGCAATGCCGAGGTATGTCGTCTCCACGACATTGCAGTCCGACGACGAGCGTTGGCCCGCAACCATTCTCCGCTCAGTCGACGACGTGGCGGCGCTGAAGGAGACCGAAGGCGGCCCGATCGCGGTGCACGGCAGCGCGACGCTGGGCCGCAGTCTCGCCGACGCCGGTCTGGTCGACCGATATCACCTTCTCGTCTTCCCGCTGCTGCTCGGTGCAGGCAAGCGGGTGTTCAGCGACGCCGACAAGGACGCCACCAAGCTGAACCTCGTCGAGTACGAGGCGTACGGCAACGGTATCCAGAAGCAGGTCTTCGACGTCGCGCGATGAGGCGACCTCGGGTCGGGAGTCGCGCGGCCGCCGCATACGGTGGAAGAGTCCGTCCCGTCCCGATCCGAGGAGCACCTGATGAGCGCGCGCACCCCCAGCCAATGGGAAGAGATCACCGCCGCTGATCCGGAACACTCGACCCGGTACGTCGAGCGCTTCCGGGACATGGCAGCCAAAGGCCAGGACATCGTCGGTGAGGCGCGATTGGTCGACGCGATGCTCAGTCGAGGTGGACGCGTCCTCGACGCCGGCTGCGGACCCGGCCGACTCGGCGGTCATCTGCATGAGGCCGGCCACGTGGTGGTCGGCGTCGACGTCGATCCGGTTTTGATCGCCGCCGCTGAGCAGGACTATCCCGGCCCCACCTGGCAAGTGGGTGATCTCGCCGAACTCGATCTGCCGGCCCGGGGAATCGCCGCCGGGTTCGAGGTCATCGTGTGTGCCGGGAACGTGATGGCTTTCGTCGCACCGTCCACCAGGCGGGCTGTGCTGGCGGGATTCGCCCGTCATCTGGCCCCGACCGGACGCGTGGTCGTCGGGTTCGGATCCGGACGCGGTTACGACTTCGGCGAGTTCTTCGACGATGCCACCAACAGTGGACTGTCGGTGGACCATCGGTTCTCCACCTGGGATCTGCGGCCGTTCACGAACAGCTCCGACTTCGTGGTCGCGGTGTTCTCGCGCGCAGGCTAGCTGTACTTGCCGGCGCCACCGGTAACGAGATCAGAGGTTACGGACGCGACCGCAGACGTCTTGGTAGATCGAAAGCAGATCAGCTCCAGACGATTCCGTGGTCGCGCGGCTGACCCACTCGTCGAACGCGAACCTCAGCGCGAGTTGGGCGACCTCGAGGATCAGCCGGACGTGCGAGCGGACCTCGATGCCGTACTCGCTCTCGACGAGTGCCGATAGGCGCTGCGAGTTGTCCGAACACCGGCCGACCACAGCAGTGCTCAAACTCGGATTTGCGCAGACGAGCTTCTGGATGCGGGCGATGGTGCGCGCGACTTCGCTCTGCTCGTCGCGAAAGCCCTCGATGACCGTGGTGAACGCGGCCTCGACATCGGCCAGCGAGAAGTTGGTGGGATCGGTGGTGACGACGCAGTCCCGCAGAGCCTCGTCGAAGCCGTGCATGTCGGCGAGCACCGACTCTTCCTTTGTGGTGAAGTATCGGAAGAACGTCCGCGCGGACACTCCCGCATCTCTGGCGATCTCATCCACTGTCGTCACCTCGAATCCCTGTCGCTCGAACAGGGTGATCGCTGCCTGCTGGATCTCGTGCAGCGTCCTGGTGCGTCGCCGGGCCCGCAGGTCGGTGGGGGCGTCGGGTGCTGACGTGGCTGGCATGCCACGAGAGTATCCGCTGGAACCACAATTTGGTCAGCTGGTGACAATGTGGCAGTCACTGCCACTTGGTATATGCTGCTGAAGTTCTTAACAGCAAACAGGGGGATGTGATCGTGACCGAGGATGCAATGGTCGAGACCAAGGCGGATGGCCCCGCCGGTCAGAAGGCCGCCAATCCCGTCTTGCTGATCGGCTTGCTGCTGATCGCGACGTTCGTCGTGATCCTCAACGAGACGATCCTCAGTGTCGCGCTGCCCACCCTGATGGTGGACCTCGACATCACCGCGTCAACAGCGCAGTGGCTGACCAGCGGATTCCTGCTGACCATGGCCATCATCATCCCGACCACGGGCTTCATCCTGCAGCGGTTCCACATGCGCACCGTGTACATCGCGGCGATGAGCGCGTTCACCGTCGGCACCCTGGTCGCAGCCCTCGCCCCCGGATTCGAGGTGCTGATGGTGGCCCGCGTGATCCAGGCCGGCGGCACGGCGCTGATGATCCCGTTGCTGATGACCACCATCTTGAACGTGGTCCCCGAGCACTCGCGTGGTCGGACGATGGGCCTGGTGTCCATCGTGATCTCGGTGGCACCCGCGATCGGTCCCACGGTGTCGGGACTGATCCTCGAGTCGTTCGACTGGCGTGCGATGTTCTGGATCGTGCTCCCGATCGCCGCGGCGGTGCTCGTACTCGGCGGACTGTTCGTCCGCAACGTCACCGAGCCCCGCAAGGCCCACCTCGACTTCATCTCGGTTCCGCTGTCGGCGCTCGGTTTCGGCGGATTGGTCTACGGGCTGAGCAGCATCGGTGAGTCGGCGGCCGGACACGCACCCGTCCCGCCGTGGGTCCCTCTGATCATCGGTGCGGTTGCGCTCGTCCTCTTCGTCATCCGGCAACAGCGCCTCGTCAGTCGCGGATTCGCACTGCTCGACCTGCGGACCTTCAAGGTCGCCTCGTTCCGGCTCGCGGTCGGGCTGATGGGTGGCCTCATGCTGACCCTGTTCGGCGCACTGATCCTGCTGCCGCTCTACCTACAGAACGTGCTCGACAAGAGTGTGCTCACCACCGGGCTGGTCCTCCTGCCGGGCGGTCTGGTCATGGGTCTGCTGGCACCCGGAGTCGGTGCCCTGTTCGACCGCTGGGGCGCGCGGCCGCTGGTACTGCCGGGCACCATCGCGATGAGTGCGGGAACATGGCTGCTGGCCACCCTGAACACCACGTCCTCGCTGTTCCACGTGATCGGCGCACACGTCATCCTCAGTGCGGGTATCGCTTTCGCCCTCACGCCGCTGATGACCTCGGCCCTGGGTTCGCTTCCGCCGGAGCTGTACTCGCATGGCAGTGCGACGGTCAGCACGGTGCAGCAGGTCGCGGGCGCCGCGGGCACCGCTCTGTTCATCACTCTGATGACCCGTGGGACCACCTCGTCGGCGAGCGATGGAACCGACGAGATCACCGCCTACTCCGACGGCACACACCTTGCATTCTTGGTCGCCGGAGTGCTGTCGGTGGTGCTGGTCCTGGCCGCGACCATGGTCAAGTCGACCAAGAAGTCCGGCGCCGACATCTCGCAGTAGCGCCAGAAGAGCAATGCCACACAAAAAGGGGCTGGGCCGAATCGGCCCAGCCCCTCATGTCGTGATCGTCGTTCAGGACTTGTCGGCGCGCTCGGCCTGACGCTTCTGCTTTTCCGCATCGGCGAGCTTCTCTACCCGATCGGCCTGCGCGCGGGTGGCGGCGGCATCACTGCGCTTGTCGTCGGCGTCCTTCTTCTTCGACGCTGCCGCGGCGGTCGCCTGATGCTCGGCGGCGCGGATCTTTGCCTGCTCGTCGCGTTTGGCGGCATCCACCGACTTCTTGCGCTGGGCAGCCACCTCGTCGGCGTTCTTCTTGGCGGCGGCGGTGCGTTCGGCAGCATCTTGCGCGGCCTGCTTCTTGCGCTGCTCCGCCGTGTCACGCGCCTCGGCGACCTCTTCTTCAGCGGTCTCCCGGGCGTTCTGCTGTTCCGCAACCGCCTTCTCACGCTTGGCCTTCAGCTCGGCGTCCGCGGCTTTCCGCTTGGCCGTCGCCTCGGCGTCGAGTTCGGCGGCCCGGGCAAGCGCATCGCTCCGGTCGGCCAGGGCCGAACCGCGCTCGGCCAACGCCGAATCACCGAGCACACCACCAATGGTGGCGTCGAGGGCACCCAGCGACCGCTCGTAGAAAAGCCGGGCGGGGGCCTCGGAATCCCACCGGGCCACCACTTTGTCCTCGATGACCTGGAGCGGAATACGGGCGATGCGGTACTGGAAACGTAGAACTGCGAACGGTAGTGCGGTCACACTCATCAATGGCTCCTGGTGCTGGTGGATGGTCAGGGTAGGTCGGCCTCGGCGGACAGGCGATCACTTTGTCGCCTGATCCGATCGGCCTCTGTCTGAGCGCTGGTCGCCTCGGCCGTCTTGTTGCGATGCTCGTCGGCGGCGTCGATGACCTCATGTGCGGCTTCGGCAACGTCGTCCCGCTCTTGCGCCTGGGCCAGGGTGATCTCGCGCTCGGCGTCGCGTTCGGCCTGCGACTTCTCGCGGGTGGCCTCCGCTGCTGCGGCCTGCTCGGCAGCGTGCTTCTGCGCGGTGTTGCGCGCGTCCACCGCGTTCTTCTCGCTCCCGGCCTCGACGCTGACCGCAGTGCGCTCCTGCGCACTTTCCAGCTTCGCCTCGTTTTCCTCGGCACGCGCCTGCGCTGCCTCGGCGTCTGCGACGGCCTCGACGCTGTTCGCCTTCTTGCGCTCGGCGGCCTGCGTCTGCTCGAGCTGCCCTTCGGCGGTGAGTGAATCGTTTCCGGTCACGGCCCCGGCGACTTCCTTCGCCTTGCCCTTGACCGAATCGATCAAACCCTTACGGGCCTGGTCAGCCTGGTTCTTTTCCGTCATGTTCGCTCCCTCTCGAGAAAAATTCTGTCAACTCGCGGTGAGTTCGCGGTTCTGATGCCCGGTGCAGTGGTTCCACCGGTAGAACGTGTTCAAACCCGGATGTGACGGGTGACTCCACCCCAACCCACCCGCCCCATGCGTCTGATGTCCGATTCGCGGGTGCTGTCCGCTGCTAATCTCTACCGCGTTGCGTTGCCACACGACTTCTTCAACCCCGAGGACATGCCATGGCCAGCACGACCGATGCCCGCGATCACGCCACCCCCGTCGCCTCCCCGCCTCCGAAGGTCGCCGTCAATTGGCCCGTCTTCATCGGATCGGGCGTCGGCATCCTCGGAATCATCATCTGGGCGCTGATCGACCAGGAAGGCGCCGACGAGGTCATCGGCACGGCCGTGTCCTGGGTGGCGACCAACCTCGGGTGGTTCTACATCCTGCTCGTCACCGTCGTTTTGGTGTTCGTGTTGTGGGCGGCGTTGTCTTCGGTCGGCCGCGTCAAACTCGGGCCCGACCACTCGAAGCCGGTGTACAACCTGTTCTCGTGGACAGCGATGTTGTTTGCGGCCGGTATCGGTATCGACCTCATGTTCTTCTCGGTGGCGGAACCGGTGACCCAGTACCTCGCGCCACCGGTCGGGGACGGTGAGACCGCGGAGGCCGCTCGCCAGGCATTGGCGTGGACGCTTTTTCACTACGGCATCATCGGGTGGGCGCTGTACGCACTGATGGGTATGGCGTTGGGATACTTCGCCTACCGGCACAACTCTCCGCTCAGCATCCGGTCTGCGCTCTACCCGATCTTCGGCAAACGTGTCGAGGGAGCCCTGGGCAACTTCGTCGACATCGCAGCGCTGCTCGGGGCGATCTTCGGCCTGGCGACAAGCCTGGGGATCGGGGTGGCGCAGCTCAACGTCGGACTCGATGAACTGTTCGGCATCGCACAGGGCAACCTCGCCCAGGCGGGGCTCATCGCGGTCGCCGTGGTCATCGCGACCCTGTCGGCGGTCTCCGGCCTCGACAAGGGTGTTCGCCGACTGTCCGAACTCAACGTGATCGCGGCCGTCGGGCTGATGCTGTTCATCCTGATCGCCGGCTCGACCGCATACCTCTTCGACGGCATCGTGCAGAACGTCGGTGATTTCGCGAGCCGGTTCCCCGGCATGACCCTCAACACCTTCGCCTACGACCGACCCGACGAATGGCTCTCGGCGTGGACCCTGTTCTTCTGGGCCTGGTGGATCGCCTGGGCCCCGTTCGTGGGGTTGTTCCTGGCCAGGATCTCGCGCGGACGCACCATCCGGCAGTTCGTGATGGGCACGTTGACGGTGCCGTTCCTGTTCATCCTGGTGTGGATCTCGATCTTCGGGAACAGTGCCATCGAGGTGGTCCGAGGGGGCAACGCCGAGTTCGGGGAATCGGCGATGTCCGCGCCGGAAGAGGCCTTCTACGGACTGCTCGACGAGTACCCGGCCGCGCCACTGCTGATCGTCATCGCCACCCTCACCGGGTTGCTTTTCTACGTCACCAGCGCAGATTCCGGTGCGCTGGTCATGTCCCATTTCTCATCGCGGATGACCGACAACGAGTCCGACGGACCCGCCTGGGTGCGGATCTTCTGGGCCGCCGCGACCGGCCTGCTCACGCTGGCGATGCTCATGATCGGTGGCATCACCACCCTGCAGAACGCCACCATCATCATGGGGATACCGTTCGCGCTGGTCCTGGTGTTCGTCATGCTCGGTCTGTTCAAAGCGCTTCAGGTGGAGCGCAATTGGGCCGCGTCGGCCCGGTTGTCGCTGCCGAAGGCGCTGTCCACCAGGGGATCCGGTGGTACCGCGCTGCACTGGCGGCAACGCATCGAACGCTCCGTTCGGTATCCGGACGTCGATGCGACCGAACGCTACGCCACCACGGTGGTGGGGCCGGCTCTGGCCGAGGTCGCCCAGGAACTCACCGCCGCCGGACGGAAGGCATCCGTCGGCGACCAGGTCGTCGATTCCTGCGGCATCCACGCGTACCACCTCGACGTCGTTTTCGACGGTGAGCGCCCGTTCCACTACCAGGTCTATCCCACCGAGCACCTGATCCCGCAGTACGGCCGGCTGCCGAGCAGCCCCGCGAAGTTCTTCCGGCTCGAGGTGTTCTCGGCGGACGGCAGCAACGGATTCGACGTCTTCGGATTCACCAAGGACCAGCTCATCAGCAACGTGCTGGACCACTATGAACGCCATCTGGAGTTCTTGCACCGTTCCGTAGGTGCCGATTCGACCGCGGTCGACGCCGAGCCTGTGCTCGACTGGTCGCAAGACTTCGAACCCATCCCCACCGAAGACGATGACGTGACAACACGGAAAGAGGACGCATGACTGCTCAGACCCTGTTCATCGACGGCACCTGGGTGGCGGCGGCAGACGGCGGCACCCGCGACATCGAATGCCCGGCCGATCGAACCCTGGTGGGAACGGTCAGCGAGGCCACCCGCGCAGACACCGAACGCGCCATCGCCGCGGCGCGCAGAGCCTTCGACGACGACCGGTGGTCTTCGGTGCCCGCACCCGACCGCGGCGCCTTCCTGCTGCGGGTGGCCGGTGCACTGCGCGAACGCAAAGCGGAGTTCGCACGTGCAGAATCCCTCGACACGGGCAAGCGGCTGGTGGAGTCGGAGATCGACATCGACGACATCACGGCGTGCTTCGAGTACTTCGGCCGTGCCGCCGCCCAGGACGCCGGGCGCCTGGTGGATGCGGGCAGTAACGACGTCATCAGCCGCATCCAGCACGAACCGGTGGGTGTCTGCGGCATGATCACGCCGTGGAACTATCCACTGCTGCAAGCCGCGTGGAAGATGGCGCCCGCGCTGGCCGCCGGATGTTCGTTCATCCTCAAGCCCGCCGAACTGACACCGCACACCGCGATCCTGATGATGGAGGTCTTCGACGACCTCGGACTGCCCGCCGGGGTGGCGAATCTCGTGACCGGTACCGGTCCCGAAGCCGGGGCGCCGCTTTCAGAACACCGCGACGTCGACATGGTCTCGTTCACCGGGGGACTGGTCACCGGAAAGGTGATCGCCGCGGCGGCAGCCGCGACCGTGAAGAAGGTGGCTCTCGAACTGGGTGGCAAGAACCCCAATGTCATCTTCGCTGACGCCGACTTCGACGCAGCGGTCGACAACGCCCTCAACGGAGCCTTCGTGCACTCCGGCCAGGTGTGCTCGGCAGGGGCACGAATCGTGGTGCAGGACTCCATCGCCGAGAAGTTCACCGATGCCCTGGTCGCGAGAGCCGAACAGATCCGCCTCGGCGGACCGTTCGACGCCAACGCCGAGACCGGCCCGCTGATCTCGGCGGCCCACCGCGACAAGGTGGACGCCTACATCCAGAAAGGCGTCGCCGAAGGCGCCCGGTTGCGGTGCGGCGGCACGAACGGCACCGGAATGTCCGGGGACTCCGACCTCGACGCCGGCTACTACTACAAGCCGACGATCCTCGATCAGGTCCGCCGCGGGATGTCGGTGGTGATCGACGAAGCGTTCGGCCCGGTGGTCACCATCGAGACGTTCACCGACGAAGCCGACGCCATCGCGATCGCGAACGACACCGACTACGGTCTCGCCGGGGCGGTCTGGAGCCAGGACGCAGGCAAAGCGCAACGAGTGGCGAATCGTTTGCGGCACGGCACGATCTGGATCAACGACTACCACCCGTACCTGCCGCAGGCCGAGTGGGGCGGCTTCGGGCACTCCGGCGTCGGTCGCGAACTCGGACCCACCGGCCTCGACGAGTACCGCGAGGCCAAACACGTCTACCAGAACATCGCGCCGGCGGTCACGGGCTGGTTCGACGACAACTCTCAGGAGAACAACCGATGAGCACCGAGCAGACGTTCGACTACGTGGTGATCGGCGGCGGCTCCGCGGGGTGCGCTGTAGCGGCGAGGCTCTCGGAGGATCCCTCGATCAGCGTGGCGCTGATCGAGGCCGGGCCGGACGACCGCGACATCCCCGAGGTCCTGCAACTCGATCGCTGGATGGAGCTCCTCGAATCCGGTTACGACTGGGACTACGTCGTCGAGCCGCAGGAGAACGGCAACTCGTTCCTGCGTCATGCGCGGGCCAAGGTGATGGGCGGATGCTCGTCGCACAACTCGTGTATCGCGTTCTGGCCGCCCGCCGAGGACATCGATGACTGGGAAGCGGTCCACGGCGCGACGGGCTGGAACCGAGAAACGGCCTGGCCGCTGCTCAAGCGTCTGGAGACCAACTCCGACGCCGGTCCTGCTCATCCGCACCACGGCGACGATGGCCCGGTGCACCTCATGACCGTCCCGCCCGCCGACCCCTGCGGTGTGGCCCTGCTGGAGGCCTGCGCGCAGACCGGCTTGCCCACCACCGAGTTCAACACGGGTACCACGGTTGTACAGGGCGCCAACTTCTTCCAGATCAACAGGCGCGCCGACGGGACCCGGTCCTCGTCTTCGGTTTCCTATATCCATCCGATCGCCGATCGCCCGAACTTCACGCTGCTCACCGGACTCCGGGCCAAGAAGTTGATCTTCGATGAACGACGCTGTGTCGGCGTCGAGGTCGTGGACGGACAGTTCGGCCGCACGCACGCCGTCCGCGCGACTGCGGAGGTGGTGCTCTCGGCGGGCGCCGTCGATTCCCCGAAGTTGCTGATGCTCTCGGGGATCGGGCCCGCAGATCATCTGCAGGATATCGGGATCGAGGTACTCGTCGACTCGCCCGGTGTCGGGTCGCATCTGCAGGACCACCCCGAGGGTGTCATCTCGTGGGAAGCGAAGCAGCCCATGACCGAGACCTCCACCCAGTGGTGGGAGATCGGGATCTTCGACACCATCGACGCCGGGCGCGATCGCCCGGACCTGATGATGCACTACGGGTCGGTGCCCTTCGACATGCACACGGTGCGGCAGGGCTATCCGACCTCGGAGAACGTCTTCGTGCTCACCCCCAACGTCACGCACGCGCGATCCCGCGGGACGATCCGACTGCGGTCCAGGGATTTTCGGGACAAGCCGCTCGTCGATCCGAAATACTTCACCGACCCGGAGGGCTACGACATGCGCATCATGATCGCCGGGATCCGGCGAGCGCGGGAGATCGTGGCGCAACCGGCGATGGCCGAATGGGCAGGCGTGGAACTCTTCCCCGGCAGCGACGTGCAATCCGACGAGGATCTCGCCGAGTACATCAGGCTCACCCACAACACCGTCTATCACGTCGCGGGTAGCGTGCGGATGGGTGCGAGCGATGACGACCAGTCGCCGCTGGACCCCGAACTCCGGGTCAAGGGCGTCGACGGGCTGCGCGTCGCCGACGCCTCGGTGTTTCCCGAGCACACCACCGTCAACCCGAACATCACGGTCATGATGGTCGGCGAGCGGTGCGCCGATCTGATCAAGGCGGCGCGGGCTCGCTAGGGCGTTCCGCGGTCACGTCCGGCGGCGGCGTCGGCAACCGCCGAATCACCGTCTCGCAGTTCGAGTTGGGTGAGGAAGGGGTCGATCGAGTCCTCGATCGCCTGGTTGTACCGCACCGGCTGCTGCATCGGATTGGCGTGACCCGTCCCGGCCATACGGACCACCAGAAGTCGGCCGCCGGGGCCGCCCGTGTGCTCGAAGAGCGCCTGCTGGCTGTAGTCGACGTCCACCACCGGATCGGCTGAGCCGACTGTCGGCCGGAGGAAGACGAACGCCGGCCCATCGTCGCCCTTGGTCAGGGTCTCGAGGTCGTCCTGGGCGCCTGAGGCGACGATCGCCCGGAACTGTGACTCGATCAGACCATTGCTGGCGGTGTTCGTCGACAGAATTTTCTTGTTCAGTACCTCGTCGACGACGCGCTCCAGTTCGCCGACGTCGACGAAACGGTTGCGGCCCGACGACGGAAAGAGGTAGCGGTCCTTGCGCGCGACGGTCTCCACCAGCAAGCGCAGCGATCGACTCTCGCGGGCTCCGGGAAGCCAACCCATCCAGCGCAACATGTCCTCCCCGGCGTCGCGGCTCTTCGCGCGGACGGCATGCAGATTGATCGGGGTGCAGTCGAGGACGACGGCCTGCAACTGGAGGTCGGTGTCCTCGGCGATGTGGTCGGCGACCTCGAGTGCGATGATCCCGCCCATGCTGTGACCGGCCAGCACGATCCGGTCGACTCTCTTTCGCCGGGCGTGTTCGGCGATGATCCTGCTGATGACCGCGGTGTCGAGACCGGAATTGTCGTACTGCACCGCCCACACCTGACCTATCCCGGTGAACGCGGGCAGTGCGGTGGCGGTGGCGCTCGCATCGAGATTGCCCAGACCGACGAGATCGACGACGGCGGTGTCCTGATCGAGCGGATCCTGGGCGTCGTAGATGTGGTGCACCTGTGGTCGCGTCGAGGCCAGCCGGGCCCGCTCGGGGGCGACGTCATACACCCAATACTGGGTGCACACGATCACCACCGCGAGCACCGCGAATCCGAGCTGCACGAGCAGGCGGCGAGATCTGGAACCTGCGCCGTGACGGGTTTCGGCCAGACGCTTCTTGCGGCGGTCATCGTCCCAATCGGTGACCGGCCGCTGAACGGGGCGCAGGTCGGAAGCCATTGCCCTCCAGTCTAGGCGCCTGCGGAGGGGGCCTGCGCGCTGCGAATACAGTGGCCGACATGACAGATGGTTGCTGTTCTCCGAGCCGCGGCCCGGCCGAAGACGAACCCGCCGCTGCGGTGCCCGGGCGCGCGCATCGGGCGGTGGCCGATTCACTGATCACCGTGCCGGCACTGACGTTCCGGATGGGTGATGATTCGGCGTGGGCCTACCCCGCGGATGGGGAGGGGCCGGTGCACGAGGTGTCGCTGCCGGCGTTTCGGCTCGACAGTCATGCGGTGACCAACGCCCGTTTCGCCGAGTTCGTCGCAGCTACCGGCTGGCGTACCGACGCGGAGAAGTACGAGTGGTCATTCGTGTTCGGCGGCCTGCTACCTGCCGACTTCCCGGCCACCCGCGGGGTCGAGGGCACCCCGTGGTGGCGGCAGGTATTCGGTGCGGCGTGGAATCATCCGGAGGGACCGCAGTCCGATATCGACGGACGAGCCGATCATCCGGTTGTGCATGTCTCGTGGAACGATGCCCGCGCGTTCTGCGCCTGGTCCGGCACCCGGTTGCCGACCGAAGCCGAGTGGGAGGCCGCTGCGCGGGGCGGGTTGAGCGGCAGTCCATTTCCGTGGGGCGACGAACTCGAACCCTCGGCGGCGCACCGGATGAACGTCTTCCAGGGCGTGTTTCCCGGCGAGAACACCGGGGCCGATGGCCATCTCGGCACCGCCCCCGTCGACGCGTATGAGCCGAATGGGTACGGGCTGTACAACATGACCGGCAATGTGTGGGAGTGGTGTGCGGACTGGCGTGACCCCGGGTACTACGCCCATTCACCCGCCGTGGGGCCGACCGGACCATCCACCGGATCCGAACGCGTTCAGCGCGGCGGTTCCTACCTGTGCCATGCGTCGTATTGCCGGCGCTACCGGGTGTCGGCCCGAATCGGCAGTGCACCCGATAGTTCCTCCGGCAACGTCGGATTCCGGGTCGCTGCCGACGTCTGACCCGCGCGGAACGTCGGTGGGCCGTACTCAGTGGGTGAGGACGACCTTGACGACGGTGATGACCGCCGCTACGGCCGCCACCCCGACCCCGGATGCGATTGTGCGCCACGACACCTTGCTCGACTGCAATCGCTCGACCACGAGTCCGAGGAACCCGATTCGGACGATGATGATGGCAGCCGCGCACAGTTGGGCGCCGGGTGGATCGAACAGGGCGATCACCTCGAACGACCCGATCACCAGGATGATGAACGGCAGTGTGCCCGAGGTGATGATGGGCAGCGCGTCTCGGAGGGCCGCCGGCACGTCCATCTTCGATGGCTCCGGGCCTTCCGTCTCGCCCGGTCGCCGGGCCGTGATCCCATGGGACAACCATTCGGCGAAGACGTGCGCGAAGAACGTCGACACCGTGGTCCCCAGCACGAGCCACGCCGCCTGTCGCTCCTCGACCGCGTGCGTTTCGGAGACCACCACCACCGACAGAACGAGGATGTTGCCGTACGCAAACGCCGACACCCTGCGCGCGGCGCGTTCCGGCGACAACAGCCTTCCACCCTCTCGCCTGGTCAGGGCGGTCAAGAATCCGGGTTCTCTCACGATCTCTGGTCCCTTGTCGTTCGAGTGTTCCGGCGGCGGCCATGGTGGACTCGCCCTGGTGAATGCCGACTCATCGTACAAAGCCTGCGTCGATGCGGGCACCTTTTCTCCCTGGGTATCCGTATCATCGCGGCATGGATCCCGGCGCCGCCAGCGAAGCACTCTCCGCCGAGCGCGCCGCTGCCTCGGAGTTGATCGAGACGATGTCGGTGCGGCTGCGGTCGGTGGTCGAGGCCGGGGCAGGGGAGAGCTCTGACGACGAGCACGATCCGGAAGGATCGACCCTGGCATTCGAGCGCGGTCAACTGGTCGCACAGATCGAGAGATCGAAGGCGTTGGTACTCGACATCGATGCCGCACTGGTCCGCGTCGATCGCGGAACCTACGGCATCTGTGAACGGTGCGGCAACGACATCGCCGACGCTCGGTTGGAGGCTCTTCCCGCGGCGCGGTTGTGCATCACCTGCGCTTCGTCGGCAGACTCGTCGCGCCGCTGGGGGATACGCTGAGACCGGCGTTGCGCCGGGCCAATCATTCGTGAAGACGGGGATCATGAACACATTTCAGAAGTTCGCAGCTGTGGTGAACACAGGTGTCGGAGTCATCGCGCGTATTCCGGTGCTCGACAAGATCATCGGCAAGACGATCGCCACCATCACCTACACCGGCCGCAAGTCGGGCAAGACCTTCTCCATTCCGGTCGCATACAAGCGTTCCGGGGACGAGGTGATCATCGGGGTGGCGATGGCAGACAAGAAGACCTGGTGGCGCAACTTCTCCGGCGACGGTGCTCCGATCTCGATCGAGCTCGACGGCGTCGAGCGCGCGGGCCACGGCGTCAGTCGCCGCAATGACCAAGGCCAGGTGTCGGTGAAGGTGACACTGACCCCGTTGGTTTGAGGAAACTCTTACCCCCCAGGTAATCGCTGACCCCAGGGTCGGCGGTGCAGCCTGGTCTCATGGACGACAGAGTGCACAAGATCGAACAAGTCCCCGGCCAACCCGCGATGCTGCGACACGCTTTCGCCGCCGCAGCCGCCGGGCGCATCGCGTGGGGTGTGGCCGCCTTGGTGTCGCCGGGTGCAAACCTGCGCGCCGCCGGGGTCTCGGAGTTGCAGACGCCGGAGGTTGCCTATCTGACGAGGGTCTTCGGAGCCCGTGCACTGGCCATCGGAGTCGGCTACCTCACCGGAGGTCCACCGGCACGGGCTCAGTGGCAGCGACTCGGTGCACTGGTCGATTCTCTCGACACGGTCAGCGGGCTCAATGCGCTGCGGACCATTGACGATGCACCACGTCGACGCGCGGCCGCGCTGCTGGTGGCGATCACCGGCGCCTATGCGGCACTCGGGATTGCCGGTTCGGTCCACGGGTTGGTGTCCGAACGCCCCTGAAAACTGACATATAGGCGGGCTCCGAGGGAGATCTACCCTCGGAGCCAAGCTATTTGCCGGTTTTCAGGGCCTGCTCAATCGAACGTGCAACCGGTGACCGGTGTGCCGGCGAAGCGGTCCATCAGATAGCCGATGACCTCGTTGGTGGCGAGGCCATCCATGACCTCGGGGCCGAAGTGGTTGGGGAGCACCAGACCCGGCCCGACCGGGGGTAATTCGTTGGTGCGGAACGTGACGTCGGCGCCGCCGCCGCACCAGGTGGTGGCGAGATCCCGGACCTGTCCGTAGGGAACGGTGTCGTCGTTGATGCCGACCGTGATGAGAACCGGGGTGGCCGGAGTGAGGGTGCCGATCCGCTGCCGTTCGAAGATCGGTGCGGCCTCGGGAATGGTGCCGAGGTTGTTCAGCAGTGATTTGCCGTCCCTGGTCAACGAACTCGTCTTGGTGAACGGATGCTTGAAGATGACATCCCCGATGCACTCCCCGGCGAGCTGGTCGAGCAGGGCCTGTCCGGCGGGGGTGGTGCGTTCGCGCAAAGGCTTCTCGAGCGCCGGATTGCGCGCCACGAAACCGTTGATCGCGAAGCCGATCGCGCCGCCGATCAGATTGCCGTCGATCTTCGCGAGGACGTCGAGCAGATCAGCCGGTGGGGCGCCGGACCACGTTCCTTTCAGATTCAGGTCCGGGCCGTAGGTCGGTTGCAGCTCGGCGGCGGCTGCAGTGGCGCCGCCGCCCTGCGAATAGCCCCAGAATGCGATCGGTGTCGCCGGGCCCGAGCCGCTGAGTGCGTTCGCGGCGCGCGCGGCGTCGATGACGGCGTGCGCCTCTTCGATGCGGTTGACGTACGTGTGCGTTCCGGGTGTGCCGAGTCCGATGTAGTCGGTGACGAAGACCCGGGCACCGACTGCGTTCCAGCGAAGCGTCGCCGGTGCTTCCTGGTTGGCCGAGAGCGACAGAGGATTCTGGGACAACGGATCGAGCTGGAGCGCGAGGCCCGCGCTGAACGCCTTCGACGGCGCACATTGGTCGCCTTGTCCCATGGTCCCGGGCGCGATGACAATCGTCGGCCGCGGCCCCTTGCCCTGCCACGGCACGGTCGCGTCGACGAAGGTACCGGTCACGACGGTGGGATCGCCGTTTTCCGTCTGCGAGGAATACATCACCCGTGTCGCCGTTCCGGGCCAGGGACCGTTGATGCCGGGTACCGAAACGAGCAGTGGCATCGGTTCGGTCCGGATCACCGCGCCGGGAGTCGCAGGAATGTCCGTGGGCGGTTGATAGAAGTCGGCGATCGGCGCTGCGACCGCCTGTGGAACCGCCACGATCGAACCGGCGAACGCGACCGCGAGCAGCACGGCAGCGGCCACGCCGCCCGCTTTGCGCCTGTGGTTGTGACGGGAGGTGTTCTGGCGCATCGTGTGTCCGTTCAGGTGTGGAAGTCGAAGAAGATCGAACATGGTCAGATCGTGGTGCCGACGTCGCGCGCGACGATGTGGTCGAGAGCGCGTTCGGCCACCGCGGCGATCGTCATCGATGGATTGCAGGCCGCCGAGTTCCCCGGCATCAGGGCGCCGTCGAGAACGTACAACCCGGGCTGGCCGTGTACTCGGCCTTCGAGGTCGCAGACCGAGCCCATGCTCGCCCCGCCGAGGGGATGCCAGGTGGACGGGAACGCCAGGTTCGTATCGGTGAGAATGCCTGCGGGTCCGGCGATCTTACGTACTGCGGGACCGATGTGGCCGTTCTGGATGGTCGAATCGGCATCCGTCGGCCAGCGCAGTCGCGCGTCGTCGGAGGCGGAGTCGTAGTAGAAGCGGCCGCGTCCCCGGCTGACGCCGAATCCGACCATCATCGTGCTGCGCGCATCGAAGGACAGCGGTGGGACGGAGGCCTGGATGACGGTGAACGCGGACTCCGGGTTGTCCCAGTTCTTGCTGCCGTAGACCACCGGACCACCCTGCGGTGCACCGAATTCGGTCTCCAGATTGGTCCAGACGTAGATCCGGTCGGCGTTCGAACCCCAGTTGCCCCCCAGATCGTCGGGCATGTCGGGTATCTGGCCCTTGGCAGCGGCGCGCATCAACAGTTTGGTGGTGTTCATGCTGCCCGCGGCCATCACCAGGGCCTTGGTGGTCAAGATCTTGTGTTCGAGTACTCGTCCGGAGGTGTCGGTCCGCTCGACGTGGACCACCCACCGGCCGTCCTTGGACCGCTCCACATCGGTGACCTGGTGCAGGGTCTGCACCGTCGCCAGGCCGGTGGCCTCCGCCGCGGCGATGTAGGTGACATCGACCGAGTGCTTGCCGCCGTTGTTGACCCCGAGCGCCCCGGAGCCGTTGGAGTACGACGGCTTCATCTTGCCCGCGACCTCATCGAGCGCGAAGTTCCAGTCGATGGGCATCGGGATCTTGGACACCGGCAGGCCCGCGCGCCGGACATGGTCGGCAAACACCCTGGGCGCCCGGTAGTTCCGGCTCGCGATCAATTCGTCCGGAGCGACCTGGAGCTGCAGCATCTCGGCGACCCGCGGGTAGTGCACCCGGTTCATCAACGCCCAGTCGAGCTCCTGCGGGAAGTGGGTGTTGAACACGGCCTCTGCAGGCTGCAGTGTCATGCCCTGATAGACCAGCGACCCACCGCCGACCCCGGCCGCGCACAACGTCGTCATGTTGTCGCCGACAACGGCTTCGAGGAGCCCGACGTAGGGGTCGAACACCGCGGGTTTGCCGAAGAGCTGCGGGGCGGACTTGTGCCAGAGAATGCGCTTGTCCGGGGCGGTGGCGTCGGGGAAAGTGTTGGCATTGGGGCCTGTGGGCCAGCGTTTGCCGCGCTCGAGCACTGTCACCGGGACACCGGCCTGCGCCAGGCGCAGGGCCGCGACACCACCGCCGAAACCGGATCCGATGATCACCGCTCGGTGATCTTCGCGGGTCAGCGGGATCGCGGCCGGATTCGGCGCCGCCTGCGCGAGCACCCGAGATCCGGCCAGCGCAACACCCGCGGCTGCCGCACCGGTCAGAAAGGTGCGGCGTTTGATGGCAGAAATGACATGACCCCCATTGGCTGGCGTACTCCACTGCGTCCGGAGATCTTTGTGATCCCGACCACCACAGCGTGCTCAAACCTAGACACTTCGAGCGTAGAGTGTCAAGAATTACTGTGTGCCCTGGATGGTGCCCGGTGTCACGACGGTGATCACGGGTGTGAGGGCAGCGCAGGTCCCAGCCAACGCGTCAGGAATGCGCGCAGATCATCGTCGGAATGGATGGCCTCGTCGTCGAACAAGACCACCGACAGTCCCAGCCGCAGCGAGATCTCGACGATCTCGTCGAGGTCTTCCTTCACTGCGGCGTTGCGCTCGGCGAGCGGCGAGAGGAGTTCGTGGGCAATGGGTCTGGCCCGGGTCATCATCCCGGTGTCGAAGAGCGGGTTGCCCTCGCCTGCCGTCCAGAGGGTGGCGAGGAGCCGATCGTCGCGGACGAACGCACGGCCATTGACGATGAGTTCGACGATGTACTCGACCGGTGACTCGATCGATTCCATCTTGGACCGGATGGCACTGAGCACGTCCAACGCGACCCCGGCGATCGCCTGCGACACCAGGTCCTCGCGCGACCCGAAGATCGAGTAGACGGTCTGTCGCGAGACCCCCGCGGCCGACGCGACAGCCGCGATGTTGACCGCCTCGAATCCACCGTTCCCGATCAGGCCGAGAGTGGCATCGAGGATCTTCTGGCGCGACCGCATCCGGTCATTATCAACCACGTGGGGCCGGATGAGATGATGCTCGCGTGGATGTGCGGGTGCGGAACAACGTGACGATCACCGGGGTGGCAGGGGCGCCGACGGTGATGCTTGCGCACGGCTTCGGCTGTGACCAGCAACTCTGGCGCTTGGTCGCCGAGCAGTTGAAGCCGCATTTCCAGCTGGTCCTGTTCGATCATGTGGGTGCCGGTTCGTCGGATCCGGCGGCCTGGGACGCCGAACGCTATGCCTCACTCGACGGCTATGCGCAGGATGTCCTCGAGCTCGTCCGAGATCTAGATCTGCGCGACGTCGTGTTCGTCGGTCATTCGGTGGCCGCCATGATCGGGGTACTGGCGGTGGCGTCGGATCCGAGCCGGTTCTCGAAGTTGGTGTTGCTGACGCCGTCGCCGCGGTACATCGACGACGACGGATACGGCGGCGGTTTCAGCAGGCGCGACATCGACGAATTGCTCGAATCGCTCGAGAGCAACTATCTCGGATGGTCGCGGCAGATGGCCCCGGTCATCATGGGTACTCCGGAGCGCCCCGAACTCGGCGACGAACTGACCGAGAGTTTCTGCCGCACCGACCCCACTCGGGCCCGCGTCTTCGCGCGCACCACCTTCTTGTCCGACAACCGGGCGGATCTCGCTCGCGTGACGGTGCCGACACTGGTGATCGAATGTGCGCACGACTCGCTGGCTCCTCGCGAGGTCGGCGCCTATGTGCACGAGCAGATCCCCGGGAGTCAGCTGGTGACCCTCGATGCCACCGGGCACTGTCCGCAGCTCAGCGCACCGGACGCCACCGCCGACGCGATCGCGGTCTTCGCCAGGTGACAGGCGACGTAGATTTCCGTGAGCTCGACGATCTTTTCGAGAACGCGCCGTGCGGCTTCTTGTCACTGTCGCCGGATGGTCGTATCGCGCGGGTCAACACCACCCTGTGTGGATGGTTGGACCGGTCGCAGCAGTCGCTCCTCGGCGCACAGTTCACCTCGCTGCTGACCGCCGGCGGCCGGATCCACTACGAAACCCACTTCGCGCCGATGCTGCAGATGAGTGGGGAACTCGATGCGATCTCGGTCGATCTGGTGCGTGCCGACGATTCTCGATTGCCGGTGTTCGTCGATGCCAACGCGAAGACCGACGCGGCGGGCAATGTGGTCCTGATCCGCGTCGCCGTCCAGGACGCCCGCGAAAGACGTTCCTACGAGAAAGAACTCCTCGAGGAGCGGCGACGCGCCGAGCGCGAGCGGGCGCGGGTGGGGGTTCTCGCCGCAACCTTGCAGCGTGCCCTGCTGCCTCCATCCCTGTCGCCGCCTTCAGGTCTGGATGCTGCCGCTTATCATCACCCGGCCTCGTCCGACGAGGTCGGAGGCGATTTCTACGACCTGTTCCCGCTGTCGTCCACGCAGTGGGGGTTCTTCTTGGGAGACGTGTCGGGCAAGGGCGCCGCGGCGGCGGCGGTGACGTCGCTGACCCGTTACACATTGCGCTCCGCTGCGGTGTACGACCCCGATCCCATCGCCGTACTGCACAACTTGGACACCGTCCTGAGCCACGAATACCACGGCGACGATCCACACTTTTGCACCGTGATCTTCGGGGTGCTGACCAAACGCGAGGACACGAGCAGTCAGAGCGGGGGATGGGACGTCGAATTGGCCAGTGGTGGTCACCCGCCGGCACTGCTGCTGCGGGCCGATGGCACGGCCGGGTATGTCAGCACCGCGGGCGGCCAGTTCGTCGGAATTCTGTCCGAGGCCCACTTCGTCTCCGCACGTTGCCAACTCGGCCCGTGCGACACCCTCGTGCTCTACACCGACGGGCTCACCGAGGCGCGGACCGGAATCGGATCGCAGCGATACGACGACGACGGTGCGCTGCTCGAGTTCGCGACGGCGCACGCCCCGGCATCCGCCGCCGACATCGTGGCTGCGCTCGAACAACTGCTCGCCGGTTTCGGATCTGGTCTGGACGACGACACCGCGATACTCGCGTTGGGTGCGCCGCCGGACCGGTGACGTCGGTCCGCCCGCTGCCGTTTGCTCGACGAGTGACGCGCGTAATCTTGGCCGATGACCTCCAAGAAAGAGCAGCCCGAGTCCGAAAAGCCCACCGACGAGCCCAAGGGCGGGCGTCCGGGGCCCGTCGACGAAGGTGGCACGGGCGGCATGGCGACCCGTGAGGTCGCGCCCGAGATCGTGCACAAGGACGACAGAAAAGACTGAAAGCTCCCGACACGAGCGCTCGTCATCACCGAACCCGGTCTCGTCATCCCCGGACCCGTCATCACCGGAGGCAGTAGCGTTCCCTCATGACCCAAGCGCTTGCGTCGGTGATGGAGTACGCCGTCGCCAGGATCAAGGCGGTCCCCGGGGGCTCATTGATCCTGCAGATCGTGGCCGACCTCGCGCGCAGCGAGATCGCCGACCGGGCGATGACTCTTGCGGGACAGGCCTTCACCTCGATCCTGCCCGTGATGATCTTGCTGTCCGCGATCCCCGGCAAAGGGGTGGTCGACGACGCCCTCGACGGCTACGACCTGACGTCCACCGACCTGGCGATCGGCCCCGCCGGGGTGCAGGATGCCGCGGTGACGTTCGGTTTGATCGGCGCCGTCATGACCCTTGTCAGCGCCACCTCGTTCTCCCGCGCGCTCGACAGGATGTACTCACGGGTGTGGGATGTCCCCAGGCTCACCATGAAGCAGAGCTGGCGGTGGCTGGTCGTCATCCTGGCCGTGGTCATCGGTGTGGTCATCCAGATCGTGCTGCCGTCGCTCCGGGATGTCTGGTCTGTCGGCGCGGCTGTCGACTTCGGAGTGGAGTTGATGCTCGGCTTCGCGCTCTGGGCTGTGTTGTGGTTCGGAATCGCCTGGCTGCTCACCTCTGGACAGGTCAACGTTCGCTGTCTGTTGGTCAACGCTGCGATCACGGCGGCCGGGTTGTCGGCGCTGGTCGTGGCCACCCACGTGGGGCTGTCCAAGGTGGTTGCCTCGGCCACCGCTCAATTCGGGGTGCTCGGGGTCATCTTCACCGTGATCAGCTGGTTGTTCGTCTTCTCCGCCATCGTCATCGCCGCCACGGTGATCGTGCACGCCATGGCGGTGGAGGAAGGCATCATCGGACGGTGGCTGAACGGCGCGGGCACCCCTGACTCCATCGGGGGCCGGCTGATCCCCGAGCCATCGACCGAGTGACCGCACAGAAAAGGCCGCCGACCAGATGGTCGACGGCCTTCTCGAGCAAGGGACGGTGCCCGCCAATGCGCCTCTCGGCAAGTGGCCGCTCTCGGCGGCTTAAGGGGTGGTACCCGGGGCTTGATCCGGACACCGTCACGTGATTCAACCACCCGCTCCTGCGATGTATTCCACGGGGGTGAAGAACTTTTTCGCCGCAGGTGGACACGGCTCCCAGCGCTCTCACAGGGTGTGCGCAGGTTGTGGCCGGGTTGCCTGGATATCAATGGACACACACGACAACAGCCCCTGAAGGAGTTTTTTGATGAGCAAGCGCCGGATGTTCGGTCGCGACCCGGAAGTACACGAGCACGACCTCGGCCTCTCGTACGACATGAAGACCATGTCGCGCCGCGGGGCCCTCGCACTGTTCGGTGCCGCAGGTGCCACCGCCGCGCTGGCGGCGTGCGGAGGTTCGTCCACCTCGTCGACGACGTCGTCGTCTGCGAGCGCCACCGCGGGGGCCGCCACCTCGACGGCGGCCGCGGTGGGGGAGTGCGTCGCCGCAGCACCCGGCGAAACCGCGGGCCCCTACCCGGGCGACGGCTCGAACGGCCCCAACGTCCTTGTCGAGTCAGGCATCGTCCGCACAGACATTACCAAGAGTTTCGGGACATCGACGGGTACCGCCGAGGGTGTCCCGATGACCATCACCATGGCGCTGCAGGACTTGACGAAGAACTGCGATCCCGGCACCGGTATGGCGGTGTACGTGTGGCACTGCGACCGCGACGGCGAATACTCCCTGTACGGACAGGCGATCGCCGACCAGAACTACCTGCGCGGGGTACAGGTCGCAGGCGCCGACGGGACGGTGTCGTTCACCTCGATCTTCCCCGCCGCCTACTCGGGCCGGTGGCCACATATCCACTTCGAGGTGTACGACTCGCTCGAGGTCGCGATCGCGGGTGACAATGCCCGGCTGACGTCACAGATCGCGCTGCCCCAGGAGGCCTGCGACACCGTTTTCTCCGGTGCGGAGGGTTACGAGAAGAGCGTCACCAACATGACCCGCACCACCCTGTCGTCGGACAACGTGTTCGGCGACGGCTGGGACGCCGAACTGGCCACCGCGACCGGCAGTGTCGCCGACGGTTTCGACATCGCCATCACCATCGGTGTGGCGGCGACGTCGGAGAATGCTCAGGCCGCGCCGCCTGCAGGCGGGGGTGGACCGGGCGGCGCAGGTGGTGCACCCCCGGCCATGCCGTAGCAACCGCCGACCGTGCCGAACGGCTCACGTCGCAAAGGACAGCCCGCGGTCTGCGAGTTCGTCGGTGAGAATGCGGATGGCCTTCGGGCCGACGCCGTGGATCTGCAGTAGTTCTCGGGCCGTGACCCCGGTCAGCTGGCCGAAGGTTGTGTAGCCGTGGACAGCGAGTTCGCGTCGAGCGACCTTGCCGAGCCGCAGCGGGAACTCGGTTGCCGGGACGGTGTCATCGGATGTCATCGCATGTGTCCTCTGCGGCCGAATGGACTGCGAACGTGGGCGGGTGCCACCATCGGAGTTTACGTTGGACGTTGCCGGCGCGGTGCCGGTCGTAGAAGGACTGGCCGGGCACCGGCATGGAGGCCACGATGCAGGATGTGCTCGCAGAGCTGATGGAGATCTGGCGCGGCGGCGGGACAGCAGGCGTCGGGACCGTCGTCCGCACCTTCCGCTCGGCGCCTCGTCCAGCTGGGGCGTCGATGGTGGTCGGCCCGGACGGCACCGTCAGCGGCTCGGTCTCCGGCGGTTGCGTCGAAGGGGCCGTCTACGAGTCGGCGTCCGAGGTCGTCGAGTCCGGGATCCCGTCGCTGGAGCGGTACGGGGTGAGCGACGACGACGCGTTCGCGGTGGGCCTGACCTGCGGTGGAATCCTGGACATTTTCACCGAATCCATCTCGCAGACAACCTTTCCCGAACTCGGCGACATCGCAGAGGATATCGAGCAGCACCGGCCGGTGGCCATCGCGACCGTGGTGTCGCATATCGACGCCTCATGGGTGGGTCGCCGACTCATCGTCCGCCCCGGGACCGTGCAGGGCTCGCTTGGTTCCGATCGGATGAACGACGCCGTGATCGACGATGCGCGTGGGCTGCTGGCCACCGGCCGCAGCGAGGTACTGACGTATGGCCCCGACGGCCAGCGCAGAGGTGAGGGCATGGCGGTGTTCGTCGCCGCTCACGCGCCACGCCCTCGGATGCTGGTGTTCGGGGCCATCGACTTCGCCGCGGCGGTCGCCCAGCAGGGATCCATCCTCGGTTACCGCGTCACGGTCTGCGACGCCCGCGCTGTATTCGCGACACCGGCGCGCTTCCCGACGGCCGACGAGGTGGTCGTCGAGTGGCCGCACCGCTATTTGTCCGCTCAGCTCTCGGCGGGGTCGCTCGACGCGCGGACCGTCATCTGCGTCCTCACCCATGATCCGAAGTTCGACGTCCCGTTGCTCGAGGTGGCGCTGCAGATCCCCGAGGTCGCGTTCGTCGGAGCGATGGGCTCGCGGCGTACCCATCTCGACAGACTTGATCGGCTACGCGAGGCGGGGCTCACGGACGAGCAGATCGGCCGGCTCTCCAGTCCGATCGGGCTCGACCTCGGTGCGAGGACGCCTGCCGAGACCGCGGTGTCGATCGCGGCCGAGATCATCGCCAAACGCTGGGGTGGCGGCGGTCGTCCGCTGACCGAGACCGACGGCCGGATCCACCACGAGTGAGCCACCCCGGTCTATCGGAACGTCTTTTTCAGGTGAGCAAGGAGGTCGTCGCCCGATGCCGCGCCCGCGCTGTATGCCAGATATCCATCCGGCCGGATCACGTAGAGCGAACGGTCCTGTGGGCCATAGGCTTCGGCGAAGGTCCCCGCAGTGTCCCGGATGACCGGCAGTACGGTGGCCGCCACCTCGGCGTCCGGGGAGGCCACCAGGTACACATCGAGTTCGCCGTGTGCGGTCGCGGTCGCCTGATCGGCGATTGCCTCGAGGTCGAGGAGAGCGTCGGTACTCGTCGCGCCGGCGAGGTAGATGACCGCCGTATGCCGCAGCCGATCGAACAGCGAGAACAATCGGATCGGGTCGGTGACGATCTCTCTGGTGAGACCTTTGGCGTCCGGGGCGCGCACCCCCGGCCGCAGGATCGCGTCGTCGGCGGATTTCTCGATGATGGGACTGTCTGCGTATTCGATGAGGAGTTGGGCCTCGCGGCGCATGACGTAGGCGGGGTCGGTTTCTCCTGCGCCGATGCCCTCACGGGCACTGCGGACGGTACGGCCGACGACTTCTTCGCCGACGGGCCTGCGCTCGGCGTCGTAGCTGGCGGTCAGTCCGTCCGAGGCCTTGCCCTGGACGGCAAGGGCCAGTTTCCACGCCAGGTTGTGTGCGTCCTGGATGCCGGTGTTCATGCCCTGGCCGCCGGTGGGTGGGTGGATGTGTGCGGCATCGCCTGCGACGAAGACCCGGCCGTGGCCGTAGGAGTCGACGATGCGGTGGCTGATGCGGAACACCGATGACCACCGGAGATTGCGCGCGGTGGTCGGTTCGGGCGAGAGCCGGTCGAGTACCGCCTGGATATGGGAGAGTTCGGGCTTCTTCTCGCCCTCGAACCCGTGGGCGATGGCGCCGCGTTCGGGTTTCGCGGTGGCGAGCTCGTCAGGGACCAGCATCGACATCCGGTACCGGCCGCGGCCGAACAACGGGATGCAGACGAGCAGATCGTCGGTCTTGCCATCGGTCTGGTGCATCGCCCGGATGCCGTAGCCGGCGGGCTGCGACCAGTCCACCTCGACATCGCCGAGCATGTACTGCTCCTCGAAAGCCGCACCCTCGAACGACAGACCGAGGGTCTTGCGGGTGACGCTGTGCGCACCGTCGGCGCCGACGAGGTACTGGACCTCGACCGTCTCTTCACCGTCCGGCGTGGACAGGGTCGCGGTGACGCCGTCGTCGTGCTGGGAGAATCCGGTCAGTGCCTTGCCTCGCTCGATCGGCAGGTCGAGGGTCGCAAGTCGTTCCCGCAAGATGCGCTCGGTGACGTACTGGGGAATCGAGGAAAATCCGAACGGAACATCATCCGGGAGCTCGAGGTCGAGGCGTCCTGCCTCTTCGCCGTTCACGTAGACCACCTGCCCACGCATCTGCGTCGACGAGTCGAGAATCTGGCGCAGGACGCCCATCCCCTCGAAGACCTCGAGGGTCCGAGGCTGGACCCCGACCGCCTTCGCGTACTGCGGTGGCTCCACGAGCGGGTCGATGATCCGGCAGCGGACGCCGCGCCTGCGCAGCTCGATCGCCGCGGTCAACCCGACCGGTCCGGCTCCGACCACGAGAACTTCTGTTTCAGCCACTGCGCTACCGCCTGTTCGATTGTCGCTTCCCCCGCCCCGGCTCAGATTATGCGCAGAAACGGACACCCGTCTGTGGTTCCGGTCACAATCCGCTTCTGTCTACGCAGGTCAGTGGATTCCGGGCTGCAGGTTCCGCCAGTCGGGAATGTATTCGGACCGAGGTCCGTTTAGACTCTCTGTAGACCAAAAACCGCAGTCACCAAGGAGCAATCATGAGCAGCACCCTCACCACCACCGATCTGGAAGCCGGCACCTGGACCATCGATCCGGTGCACTCGGCCGTGTCCTTCTCCGTACGCCACCTGATGGTCAGCAAGGTGCGCGGTAAGTTCGAGACCTTCTCCGGCGCCATCACCGTCGACGAGAACGGGGCTCCTTCCGTCACCGCCGAGATCGATGTCAACTCGATCAACACGGGCAACGAAGGCCGCGACGGCCACATCAAGTCCGCTGACTTCTTCGAGGTCGAGAAGTACCCGACCGCCACCTTCACGAGCACCTCGGTCAAGGCCGACGGCGACGACTACGCGGTCGAGGGCGACTTCACCCTCCACGGCGTGACCCGCCCGGTCACCCTCAAGCTCGAGTTCAACGGTGTCAACCCCGGCATGGGCAACGGCCCGGTCGCAGGATTCGAGGCCTCGGTTGTGCTCAACCGCAAGGACTTCGGCATCGACCTCGACATGCCGCTCGAAACCGGCGGCAGCGTCGTCGGCGACAAGGTCACCATCACCCTCGAGATCGAGGCCGGCAAGACCGCCTGATCTCGCCTCCAACTGCCTGATTCGATCCCCCCATCGGATCAGGTGTCAACGGCGGCCGCCGTACCGGAAGATCCCGGTGCTGCGGCCGCCGTTTCCATCTGCATCACAGACCCACCCGTTCCAGGTACACCCAGGTGCTGCAGTTCCTGGTTGTGCCTGGACCGGGTGGGTTTGTCAGTGAGTGACGAGTCCGGCGAGCACCATGTCGACGAGGTCGCCGAGATACTGCTCGTCGATGGGCTCGCGACTGAGCAGCACTCTCGTGTAAATGGGTGCGTGCAGCACCTCGAGCGCCAACGCGTGATCGAGATGCGCGGTGCCGCCGATCTCACCGCGGGCAACGGCCCGCGCGAAGATCAAGGCCAACAGGTCGATCCGAGCCTCCACCATGCGGCGTCGGGCTTCGTCGAGTGGATCGATGTCCACGGGCATCGCTGCGAGTCGCAGCAGGGCCTTCATCTGCGGACTCGTGAGCGAGGTGTGTACGTCGGTACACATGGCGATGAGGTCGCCGCGCAGGGAGCCGGTGTCAGGGGATGCGACAGACGGATCGAAATGGTCGATGAGCGCGTCCGTGACCAATTGTTCTTTCGTCTTCCAGCGGCGGTAGATCGAGGTGACGTGTACTCCCGCACGCTCGGCGACATGCGCGATGGTCAGCCCGTCGAAACCCACGTTGAGCAGCTCATGCACCGCGGCCGACATGACGCCGTCACGGACGGCGGCGCCGCGGCGATGCGACCGGGCGGTGCTCGTCCGTTCCGGCGTAGGTGAAGAGGGCTGCGTCATCTTCTCCACTCTAACGCAACTCAAGTTGCAATATGTATACTCACCGACGAGACTTCCGTTGCGATCGGGCCACCTCCGGTGCACCATCAGTGACGAGAGAAGGCGGACCTCGATGGCACGACCGAGCACTCGACGACCCGGGCTGTCCGGTGCGCTGAGTGCGGTCATGCACCTCGACGACTACTTGATCGGTGTGCCCGACCCCAGCCAAGATGGTCCGGACAGCCGCAGGCACGTCGCCAACCGGTTCATCATCTTGGCGGTGCTCGGCCTCGCAATCAGCAACATCATCGCGGCCATCGAGACCGTGGTGATGATCCAGCTCGTGATGACCGGCGGAGAGCTGAGCGTTTCGGGGATGATCGCCGACTCCAATCTGCCCGTTCTCATCGTCGCTGTGGTGGCGGCTCTCGCCGTCGGCGGCGCGCTGAGCGTCTATTTGCTCTACCCGCAGCTGACGTGGTTCGTGAAAGCAGTACCCGCCACCCCGGCCCAGCGTCGGTCGATCCAGCTGATGCCGCTGCAACAGGCGGGATCAGCACTGCTCACCTGGGCGGTCGGCGCCATCGTCTACATCCCGATCGGGCTGGGCGGCAGCGCGGTGGAGTTCGTCGTCTTCGGATCGGCGTTCCTGATGGCGGGGACGTCGGCCGGCTGTTTGAGCTACCTGTTCGTCGAGCGGATGTCGCGTCCACTGGTGGCCATCGCATTGCGTGACGGCGTGCTCGGCCGCGCGATACTCGGTGTGCGCGAACGACTGCTGGCGGTGTGGATCGTCTTCTGCGCCATTCCGCTGTTCGGCATCATCGCGATCAACGTCGGCCGGCTGGCCGGCTGGCTACCGGACAACCGCATGCTGATCGATACGCCGACGGTGGTGCTCGCCATCTTCTGTCTGCTCGGCGGTATCCGGGCCACGGTCCTGGTCTCGCGGTCTATCACCGACCCGCTCCGT
The DNA here is from genome assembly GCF_003217475.1 of Williamsia limnetica. Classification (GTDB taxonomy): domain Bacteria; phylum Actinomycetota; class Actinomycetes; order Mycobacteriales; family Mycobacteriaceae; genus Williamsia; species Williamsia limnetica. The sequence goes on from NZ_QJSP01000006.1 coordinate 234,491, forward strand.
GAGATCAGAACGGGAATGGAGCAGCTGCAGGCGGGACAGGTTCACCCCGTATTGGATGTCTACGACTCCTCCGAGCTGGGGATCCTGCAGCAGGGTTTCAACGACATGGTGGCCGGGCTCGCCGAACGCGAGCAGATCAGGGAACTCTTCGAACGCCATGTGGGGGACGGGGTCGCGCGGCTGGCGTTGGAACAGGGGGCGGGTTTCCACGGCGAGAACGCTTTCGTCGGCGTGCTGTTCGTCGACATCCAGGGGTCGACCAAGCTCGCCGAGCGGGAGAAGCCCGAAACCGTCGCCACCCTCCTGAACAGTTTCTTCGCCATCGTCGCCGAGGTCGTCGACCGTCACGACGGCTTCATCAACAAGTTCGAAGGTGATGCCGCGCTGGCCATCTTCGGCGCCCCCAGCGCGGTCGACGATCCTGCCGGTGCGGCGCTCGCCGCCGCCCGCGATCTCTACGCGGAGCTGGAAACCCTCAGGCCACTTCGCTTTTCGATCGGCGTCTCCGCGGGGACGGTGTTCGCGGGCAACATCGGCGCGGTCACCCGGTACGAGTACACCGTGGTGGGCGACGCCGTCAACGAATCGGCCAGGCTCTCCGAGGCCGCGAAATCCGTGCGCTCCCACGTACTGGCCAGCGGAGCTGCGATGGACGCCTCGGAAGACGAATCGTCGCAATGGAATTCGATCGGATCGCTGGTGCTGCGTGGTCGGGCGGTGCCGACCAAGCTCTACACCATCGCCACCGACGCCGCCGACCCGTCCTGGTGGAGCCTCAAATCGCTCGTCGGTACCGCGATCAAGATACCCGGCATGATGCTCGGAGTACGCGAGCAACGGTGACCACCTTCCAACACAAGGAGACATGCACATGAAGACAGGTACGTTGAAGCGATGACGTGGACCACAGCCGACATCCCGGATCAGACCGGACGCACCATCCTCATCACCGGGGCCAACAGTGGCCTGGGTAAAGAAGCCGCACTTGCGCTCGGCGCTGCGGGCGCCCAGGTCATCCTGGCGTGCCGCACCGTCTCCAAGGCGGAGCCGGTCGCCGCGCAGATCGGGCCGAACGCGTCCATCACCGAACTCGATCTCGCCGATCTGGGTTCGGTGCGGGCATGCGCCGAGCGCACCGGACCGATCGACGTATTGATCAACAACGCGGGCGTGATGGCGGTTCCCGAGGCGCGCACCGCTGAGGGCTTCGAAATGCAATTCGGCACAAACCATCTCGGTCACTTCGCGTTGACCGGACTGTTGCTGCCCAAGATCTCCGATCGGGTGGTGACCCTGTCGTCGACGATGCACCAGATCGGCAAGATCGATCTCGAGGACCCCAACTACCGTGAGCGCCGGTATAGCCGTTGGCCCGCATACGGGCAGTCGAAGCTGGCAAATCTGCTGTTCGGTTACGAACTCGCGGCCAGGCTCAGGGCGTCCGGGTCATCAATCAAATCGATTGTGGCGCATCCGGGTTACGCGGCGACCGAGCTGCAGTCACATACCGAGTCGATCTGGGACCGGTTCATGGGCATCGGAGGTTTGGTGGCTCAGTCCGCCGCTGATGGTGCGTTGCCGGAACTGTACGCCGCCACGTCACCGCAGGCCCGCTCCGGCGCGTACTACGGGCCAACGAAAATGGGCGGCATGCGTGGTGCACCGGGGCCGGCGAAATCGAACAAGCGCTCCCGCGACGAACTCGTCGCCGCCGGCCTGTGGGATCTGTCCGAGTCGCTGACCGGGGTGAACTACGCCTTCGAAGGTGACGCCGCCTGACCGGTGTCGCCTATTGGCTGGTGACGCTTTCAGCGCACCCCGTGCGGGCGGAACTGCACACTGATCCGTGGCCCGACGCCGGTGGTCTTCGGGACGGCGTGCTGCCAGGTGCGCTGACAGCTACCACCCATCACCAGCAGGTCGCCGTGGCCGACGGTGAACTTGAGCGATCGGCCACCGCCCGTGGGCCGCAACAGCAGTGGACGCGGAGATCCGAGGGAGAGGATCGCAACCATCGTGTCCTCGGTCTTGCCCCGGCCGATGGTGTCACCGTGCCAGGCGACGCTGTCATTGCCGTTGCGATACAGGCAGAGACCGGCTGAACTGAACCCCTCGGGCAACTCGTCGCGATAGAAGTCGGTGAGGGCGCCGCGGCAGGTCTCCAGCAGCGGGTGCGGGAACGCGCCGCGATCCTCGTAGTGACTGACCAGCCGCGGTACCGGCAGGACCCGGTCGTACATGACGCGCCGCTCCTCGCGCCACGCGGCGCCCGACTCCAAACGGTCGAACAGTTCATCGGCGCCGGTGACCCAGCCCGGCCGCAGGTCGACCCAGGCGCCGTCGGTGAGCGTCCGCCTCGAGACGGAGCCGACCAGCGGGAGTAACCCGGAGCCGTCGCCGCAGGCCGTCGCGTTCCGCGTCTGATCGTCTGCTGTGTCCTCCTCGAACAGCGAGGCCTGGCGACCGGGGTGCATGGTGACCAGGATAGCGGTTGTCGAACATACATGCGAACAGTTCGCCGATGAAGACTGTCGGCGGCTTCACCGGTGTGACGGTCCGGCACTGACCCCGGTGGTGACGCAATTGCAAAAAATCCTTTACCCTTGGCGAGTACATTTTCCGATCAGTCGTCTCCACAACAGAAAGAGCCATGGTCAGCGCACCGTGCAGTAGCACACCGCCCGCATCCCTCACCAGCACCGAAGCGGGGTCGAGCCCGCGTTGACGGTCCTGACCATCGCGTTCGGAATTCTTGTAGTACTTCTCATCACGGCACTCACGGGCTACTTCGTGGCCCAGGAGTTCGCGTACATGTCCGTCGATCGATCTCGGCTCAAAGCCAGGGCAGAGGCGGGGGATTCCGGGGCAGCGCGAGCTCTGACGGTCACTCGCCGCACCTCGTTCATGCTCTCGGGAGCCCAGCTCGGCATCACCGTGACCGGCTTGCTGGTCGGCTATGTCGCCGAGCCGCTCATCGGTCGAGGCCTCGGGGAGCTGCTCGGTGGGGTCGGGGTCCCGACCGCGGTGGGGATCGCGGTCGGCGCCATCCTGGCCGTACTGTTCTCGACCTTCGTGCAGATGCTCTTCGGCGAGTTGTTCCCGAAGAACCTGGCCATCGCCCGCCCGGAACCGGTTGCCCGGTGGCTCGCCTTGTCGACCACCATCTACCTGCGGTTGTTCGGTTGGCTGATCTGGTTGTTCGACCAATCGTCGAACCTGCTGCTGAAAGCGTTGCGCATCGAACCGGTGCACGACGTCGAGCATTCGGCAACCGCCCGCGACCTCGAGCACATCGTGGCGCAGTCTCGCGACGCCGGAGAACTGCCTGCTGAGCTGTCGACCCTGCTGGACCGGATTCTCGACTTCCCGACGAGGACCGCCGAGCACGCCATGATCCCGCGCTCCCGTGTCGACACCGTTCATGGCGACACCCTGGCCTCAGAGGTGCTGGCGAAGATGGGTGCAGGTCACACGCGGTACCCCGTGATCGGTGAAGGCGCCGACGAGTTGTGCGGTGTCATCCATCTACACGACCTGTTGGGCGACTCGGTCGACGGTACGGCGCTGGGCCGGATGCGGCCCGCGGTCGTGGTACCAACGACATTGCCGCTGCCGCAGGTGCTGGCGCAGCTGTCGGCGGCGTCCGAGGAGATGGCGCTCGTGGTGGACGAGTACGGCGGTTTCGCCGGGGTGATCACCACCGAGGACATGGCCGAAGAACTCGTCGGCGAGATCGTCGACGAACACGATCCCGAGGGTGTGCCCGAGGTGCAGGGTTCGCCCGAGTCGGGGTGGCTGATGCCCGGCGACATGCACATCGACGAAGTGCAGCGAGTTCTCGGATTCGACCTGCCCGAAGGCGATTACGAGACGCTGGCCGGTGCGGTGGTGGCCCGGTTCGAGGGTCTGCCCGCAATCGGTGAGGTCGTTCGGATCCCGCTGCCGACCGACCCGTCGGATCTGCTCGACGAGGACGGCGCCCCGCAGCGCACCCTGGTCGCGCAGGTGCGGGAGATCGACAAGCACGTACCCGCAGCGTTGTTCGTGACGCTGGCCATCGATGAAGGATCTGACGTTGAGTAATCCGTGGATCGTTCTCGCCGTCACCGTCGGACTCATCGGTGCCAGTGCGTTTTTCGTCGCGGTCGAGTTCGCGCTGATCGCCGCGCGACGGCATCGCCTCGAAGATGCCGCACCCGACAGCCGTTCGGCCCGTGCGGCGCTGCGTAGTTCCAGCGAGCTCTCGGTGTTGCTCGCGGGCTCGCAACTCGGCATCACCGTCTGCACCCTTGCGCTCGGTGCGGTGACCAAACCGGCTGTGCACCACTGGCTCACGCCGCTGTTCGACGACTGGGGTGCGCCGCTCTGGCTGGCCGACGTCCTGGGGTTCGTGCTCGCCCTGATCATCGTCACGTTCTTGCACCTCGTGGTCGGTGAGATGGCGCCCAAATCCTGGGCGATCGCTCACCCGGAAAGGTCGGCGACGATGCTCGCGATCCCGATGCGCGGGTTCATGTGGCTGACCCGCCCACTGCTCGACCTGCTGAACCGGATGGCCAACGCGCTGTTGCGGACGGTCGGCGTGACGCCGGTGGATCAGGTTGACACGGGCCAGGATTCGGCGGCCCTGAAACATCTCGTCGAACACTCGGCGACGGTCGGGACACTCGACGAGCGGTATCACGGTCAGCTGGCGGTCGCTCTGGAGCTCGAGCATCTGACCGTCGGAGAACTCGTCCCCGCCGCCGGTGCCCCGAGCACGGTCGATGCCGGAGCGAGCGCCTCAGACGTGCGCGCCGCCGGCCGCCGCAGTGGACACCTGCGGCTACTGGTCAGCGGAGCAGGCGGCATCGTAGGTGTGGTGCACGTCCGTGACAGTGTCGACGCCCCTGCACAGGCGACGGCGTCGGACCTGATGCGTCCGGTGCTGACGTTGACCGCGGCGACTCCCGTGTACGAGGCCCTCGGCACGATGCGGGAGAGCCGCAATCACCTCGCTGTCGTGGTCGACGACACAGGATTTCGTGGGGTGCTGACGCTCAACGATGTACTGACCAAGCTGATGCCCACCACCGCAGTTTCCGCATAGACCCCACCCCGGTCGCGTCAGGCGAGCGCTCGCAACCTGTCTGCGGCTTGCGCGATCACATCGTCCTGCTTGGCGAAGGCGAAACGAACCAGATGGTTCCAGGGTTGCCGGTGATCGACGAAGGCGCTCACCGGCACCGCGGCCACCCCGATGCGGCCGGGAAGATCGCGGCACAGCGCGGCGCCGTCGTGGTAGCCGAGCGGCCGGGGGTCAGCGCAGACGAAGTAGGTGCCCTCGCTGCGATGGACCCCGAATCCCACATCGGCCAGTGCCGCGGAGATCAGGTCGCGTTTGCGTTGCAGTGCCGCAGCCGATCCCGCAACCCAGTCCATCTCCGAGTTCAGGGCCACCGCGACCGCCGGCTGAAACGGGCCGCTGCCCACGTAGCTCATGAACTGCTTCGCAGCCCGCGCCGCGGCGACGAGTTCGGCAGGCCCGCTGATCCAGCCCACTTTCCAGCCGGTGACGTTGAAGGTCTTCCCGGCCGACGAAACCCGCAACGTGCGTTCTCTCATGCCGGGCAGGGCCGCCAGCGGCGTGTGCGTGCGACCGTCGAACAGCAGATGCTCGTAGACCTCATCGGTCAACGCGACCACGTCGTTGTCGATACACACCGCGGCGATGGCTGCGAGGTCGTCGGCGGAAAGGACGGTTCCCGTCGGATTGTGCGGACTGTTGATCACCACCAGCGCGGTATCCGGGGTGACGGCGGCTGCCAGCGCGTCGCGGTCGAGGGCGAAGCCGTCGCCGTCTGCGACCAGCGGCACGGTCACCCGGGTGGCCCCTGCCATCGCGGTCGCGGCGGCGTAGGCGTCGTAATAGGGCTCGATCATGACGACCTCGGAACCCGGTTCCACAAGGCCGACGATGGCGCCCGCGATCGCCTCCGTCGCGCCGACGGTGATCAGCACCTCGGTCTCCGGGTCATACTGCAGCCCATAGTGATCGAGTTGATGTGCGGCCACGGCAGCCCGCAGCGCGGGGATCCCGGGGCCGGGTGGGTACTGATTCTGCCCGGTGCCGATCGCGTTCTGCGCGGCGGCGAGCATGGCGGCGGGGCCGTCCGTGTCGGGGAAACCCTGGCCGAGATTGATCGCGTCATGCGTGGCCGCCAGCTGCGACATCTCGGCGAAGATGGTCGATGAAAACGGTTGGAGCCGTGCGACGGTCCGCATGGCACGCTCAGCACTCATCCAGCCAGCTTACCCATTTGCGAAAGCGTTCCACTGGTCAAGCTCAGCAGAATATGTGGGGCGACGCGGCGGAATCGACCGGCGTGAGAGCGGTGCGGACAGTACGCTCACACCGCAGGCATCCACGTCACCGGAGGTATCTCGTGTCCGATCAAGGCCCTTATCCCGGTGCGCCCGGGCCGTCCAATCAGCCCGGCGGCGGAAACCCGTACAACTCGCCCGGTGGCGGAAATCCCTACAATCAGCCGCCCGGACCGCAGCGTCAACCCGGTTACCCTCCGCCCGGGGGCCAACCGAACTACCCACCGAACCCGCAGCAGGGCGGGCAGCCCTACCCGGCCGGGCAGTACGGCCAGCCCTACGGTGGGCAGCCCCCGTACGGCGGCGGTCCACAGTACGCCGGCGGGATTCCCCAGTACGGCTCGAATTACGACGCCCCACCGCCCAAGAAGAAGACGATCTGGATCATCATCGGGTCGTTGGTGGCGCTGGTCGTCGCGGCCGTGGTGGCCCTCGTGGTGGTCGGGGTGGTGCTCACCGACGACATCAGCGATGTGAAGGCAGGTGACTGCGTGAGCGTCACCGGATCGAACTCCGATGCGGACTTCGACAAGGTCGATTGTGGCGATACGGCTTCGCTCACCTTCTATGTCGCCGAGAAACTCGATTCCACCGACGCCTCCTGCGGGGGAGAGCAGTACTCGGAGCTGACCCAAACCGGCGACGACGCCACCAAACTGTGTCTCGTCCCGAACTTCGAGCAGGGCAAGTGCTATGAGATCCCGATCTCGTCGCTCACCGGTATGAAAGAGGTCGCCTGCGGCGGAGGTGACATCAGTCAACTCAACCGGACGGTGAAGGTCACCGCTCGGGTGGACTCGGAGACCGTCCCGAACTGCGATGACCCTGTCACCTTCGACAAGCCCAAACCGCTGGGATACTGCCTCGGCGATCCGTCCGAGTAGCACCCGCCCGGGCGTCAGCCCACAGTCGGCCCGAGCAGGTCGTCGGCGTCGGTGATCCGGTACGCGTAGCCCTGCTCGGCGAGAAAACGTTGCCGGTGGGCGGCGTAGTCGGCGTCGACGGTGTCGCGCGAGACCACCGAGTAGAAGTGGGCTTGTCCACCATCGGCTTTCGGGCGGAGCAGGCGGCCCAGCCGCTGCGCCTCTTCCTGTCGTGAACCGAACGTGCCCGACACCTGGACGGCGACCGACGCCTCGGGGAGATCGATGGAGAAGTTGGCGACCTTCGAGACCACCAGCGTCTGGATCTCCCCGGTGCGGAACTGCGCGAAGAGCACCTCGCGCTCCTTGTTCTTCGTGGACCCCTTGATGACCGGCGCATCGAGGGCTTCACCCAACTCGTCGAGCTGGTCGAGGTAGGCCCCGATGATCAGGGTCTGAGAATCCTTGTGGTTCTTCAGGATCGACTTCACCACGTTGATCTTTGTGTGTGCGGTGGAGCAGAGCTTGTATTTTTCCTCCGGCTCGGCGACGGCGTACTCGAGGCGTTCGTTGTCGGTGAGGGTCACCCGCACCTCGATGCACTCGGCCGGCGCGATCCAGCCCTGTGCCTCGATGTCTTTCCATGGTGCGTCGTAACGCTTCGGACCGATCAGACTGAACACGTCACCTTCACGGCCGTCCTCACGGACCAGCGTCGCGGTGAGACCCAGGCGGCGGCGGGACTGCAGATCAGCCGTCATCCGGAACACCGGTGCAGGCAGCAGGTGGACCTCGTCGTAGATGATCAGACCCCAGTCGCGGGAGTCGAAGAGGTCGAGATTTCGGTACTCGCCCTTCGACTTACGGGTCATCACCTGGTAGGTCGCGATGGTGACCGGCCGGATCTCCTTGCGCTCGCCGGAGTACTCCCCGATCTCCTCTTCGGTGAGCGAGGTCCGCGCGATGAGCTCCCGCTTCCACTGCCGCCCGGCGACGGTGTTGGTGACCAGGATCAAGGTGGTGGCCTGCGCGGTGGCCATCGCGGCGGCACCGACCATCGTCTTGCCCGCACCGCACGGCAGGACCACGACGCCCGAACCGCCGGCCCAGAACGACTCGGCGGCGAGTTGCTGGTAGTCGCGCAACTCCCAGCCGTTCTCGTCGAGGGCGATCGCGTGGGCTTCACCGTCGACGTAACCGGCGAGGTCTTCGGCGGGCCAGCCGACCTTCAACAGGATCTGTTTGAGACGGCCGCGCTCGGAGGCGTGCACGATGACGGTGTCGTCGTCGACCCTCGCCCCGAGCATCGGCGCGACCTTCTTGTTGCGCATGATCTCGACCAGGACGGCGCGGTCATTGCTGACCAGCGTCAGGCCGTGGACGGGGCTCTTCACCAACTGGAGCCGGCCGAACCGACCCATGGTGTCGACGACGTCCATCAGCAGGGGCTGCGGCACCGCGTAACGCGAGAAGCTGACGAGGGCATCGACCACCTGCTCGGCGTCGTGTCCGGCCGCCCGCGCGTTCCACAGGGCAAGCGGGGTCACCCGGTAGGTGTGCACGTGCTCAGGCGCGCGTTCGAGCTCGGCGAAGGGTGCGATCGCCGCCCGCGCCCGCGCCGCCTGCGGGTGGTCGACCTCGAGTAGCAGGGTCTTGTCGGATTGCACGATCAGTGGTCCATCGGTCACAAGGGTCCATTGTCCTGAAAGTGTCCGACATCCGCCACGACAGCCGATTCTGGTGGCTTTTGGTGACAGCGACCTGGTGTTTTACTCGCCAGAAGCCACCAAGATCGGGATCTCAGTCGACGATCTCGACCGTGGTGATCCGGTGGAGCGAGAAACGGTGCTCCTCTTCGCTGTCCGGTTCGATCGCGACGAGGAGCCCTGCCCCGATCATCCGGGGCGCGACGATGTGCTTGCTCGCGAAGCCCTGCGCGTTGACGTAGCCGAGCCGGACCGTGCGGGAGGTGTTGAGTGCGGTCTGCAGCAGTGCCGCTGCGGGCGTTCCGCCCCCGGTGACGGCGGATCCTCCGGCACCGATCCGGGTGGCCACGGCGGCATTGGCCGCATCCTGGGACCGCATGTGCGTCACGACGGTCGCGAGGCGTTCGCGGGTCGGGGGTACCAGCGCCGACGTCCGCGGCGTCCGTCGTTCCCTGGGTGTCGGCAACCGGGCACCCCGAGTACGCAGATCCACCAGTTCACCGGTGGTGTCCTCACCCGCGGGGGCGAATCCCGCTGCCCGGAGAGCTTCGAGGACCTCGATCAGCGGATCGGTACTCACCGCGACGGTCGGCGCCAGTGCGCGCAGGGAGAGCTGCTCGGCGACGGGGGAGCGCAGGACCGAGGCCAGGATGGCCGCGTCTTCGCATCGGATGAACGAGGTGGCGACGCCGACGCGCAGCTGGCCGTGCTTGCGCGCCACATCGTCGATCAGATAGGTGATGGACTGTGGGACCGGCGTTTTCGAATGTGCGGTGAAGAAGGTGACCAACTCGGTTCCGGTGCGTCCGGCATCGAGTGCGCGCCGGACCGACGACTCGGACACGCGATAGACGGACGCGGCGCCACCGGATTCGAGGTCGGCGACCAGGGCGAGGTCGGCGGCGAGTTCGGGGGTCAGCGGCCCGGGTGCGGTGACCGTCTGATCGGCTTGGGCGAGAAAGAAATCGATGGACGGCGGAATCGACCGCGCCATCGCCGCCACGGTGTGTTTCTCCACCTCGTCGGCCGCGCCTGCGGTTGTCAACTGGCGTCCCGCCGACGTCAGCGCGCCGTGGGCGACCAGGCCCAGAGCCTGTGCCTCGGCAAGGGTTTCGGTGATCGTCGTGCGGGGCATGCGGCGCACCCACCGCGGGTGGCGCCAAGCGATGAACCGGGCCACCGACACCGGGGTGACGTCTGCGCCGGCCTTCGCCGCACCGAGGGCCTCCAGGACCAGCAGCCGTTCGGCGCGGGCCGCACCTTCGGCCATCTCTCCGACCAAGGCACCGATCGGTGTGCCGTCGGGGGTGCGGTCACCGATCTGCCACGGCCGTCGCTGCAGGTTCAGCCATGCCGATGCGACCGAGAACCAGCGCCGTTCGGCGGCCTGGTGGATCCAGCTGTCCGTCGACGAGGTGGGTGCCCACGACGGTTCGACACCGTCGGAGGTGTCGGGAACCGGGAATCCGGAGTCGATGAGCCGCAGCTCGGCCAGTGTTTCGAGCACCAGGCCGATACGTTTCTCGTCGACGCCGACGACTTTCGCCAGTCGACGGATCTCCCGCACGCCCATCCCGCCCGCCCGCAGCACCGCGGCGGGTTGCACTCCGAGGCTGTCGAGGGTGTCGCCGGCATGCCGGAGGAATTCCAGTGCTTCACCGGCTGCCGCGGCGTCGATCTCGCTCAAGGCGATCTTGCGGCCCCCGGCGCCGGTCAATTCTGGCGGCCGTAGTTCGGCCGGTTCGGAGGGGTCTTCGCCGCGGATCAGCTGGCCGACCACCACAGGTAACTCCACCGTCTGCTCATCCACGACCACCAGCAGGTCCTGGTGCACCAGTCGCGGCACCGGACGATCCGTTTCGGGGCCGAGCGCGGCGTCGCGGGTACGTCCGAGCCCCGGTCCCGACGCCAGGGTGCCGAGCAACTCGCGTTCGCGCTCGGGCAGGGCGGCTATCTTCTCCCGGATCTCCTCCAGGGTCAGCGAGTTGATCGCGGCCGTCGCCAGCCGGGAACGCCAGGGCCACGCGGCGGCCAGGTGCGGCCCGGCGACCAGGGCCTCGGGGGGTCCCCAGAGCAGGGCGAGGTCGATCAGGGAGTCGATCCGGGCGCCGATGTCCGCCGGTTCGGCGCGGCCGGACAGCGCGTCCACGATGGCCGCGGTGGATACCGGGGACGGCCCGAGTGCGCTCACCGTCTCGAGTACCGCGACGGCGAGCAGGTCCAGCTCTTCACCGCTGCGGTTGACCGATGCAGCCGAGAGGGCGCGCTGGGCGAGCACCGCGACCCCGGGCGGTGGTGGACTCGCCAGGTCAGGACGCGACTGCATGAGGTCGAGCAGCTGGTCGTCGTCGCGGCCCGCGAGGTCGTCGGCCAGACTGGTTGGCGCCTCGGTCTTCATCCAGCCGATGATATGCCGCTGGTCCATGGCAGAATGACGCCCGTGGCTGAAAAGAAGAAGTACGTCGACAATGGCTGGCCGGTAGTTCCCGAGGGCGAGCACGCCGTCAGTGAGTTCGCGGCCAACGTGTCCGGCTCGCTGTCGCCGTTCGGTGATGTGGAGTTCCCGCTCCCTGTCGAGGATCTCCCGTACATCCACCCGAAGACCTCCGTCAATCGCTGATCCGGTGACGTCCTCGCCCGAGGAGGGACGCCTCAGTCATCTCGACGATGCGGGGGCGGCGCGCATGGTGGACGTGGGCGGAAAACCCACCACCACGCGAAAGGCTGTGGCCACCGGTACCTTTCGGACCACAGCCGAAGTGATCACGTTGCTGTCCTCCAGCGGGTTGCCCAAGGGTGACGCACTCGCCACAGCCCGGATCGCCGGGATCATGGCGGCCAAGAAGACCCCCGAGCTCATCCCGCTCTGCCATCAGGTCGCGCTCAGTTCCGTCAGTGTCGAATTCGACCTCGGCGAGCAGTCGATCGGCGTCCGGGCCACGGCTGTGACCACCGATCGCACCGGTGTGGAGATGGAAGCGCTGACCGCGGTCGCCGTGACCGGTCTCACTCTCCACGACATGGTCAAAGCCGTCGATCCGCGCGCCTGCATGACCGACATCGGGCTGTACGAGAAGACCGGCGGTAAGAAGGGGCACTGGAAACGTGACGGCGACACCCCATAAGGCCGGAGCCGGGCGATGACCGACCCGAGCGCAGTGGTGGTGGTGGCCTCGACCCGGGCAGCCGGTGGCGTCTACCCCGACCGCTGCGGCCCGATCATCGCCACCTGGCTGCGCGAACGCGGCTACGCGGTGGCCGACCCGATCGTCGTCCCCGACGGAGATCCGGTGGGTGACGCCTTACGCGAGGCCATCTCGCAGCAGGCCACCGTCGTGATCACCACGGGTGGCACCGGATTGAGTCCCACCGATCGCACCCCCGAGCAGACGGCCGCGGTACTGGACCGGCAGATTCCCGGCCTGGCCGACGCCATCCGCCGCAGTGGGTTGCCGACAGTGCCGACCGCAGTGCTCTCGCGCGGCATCGCGGGGACGGTCGGTCGCACACTGGTGGTGAACCTTCCCGGCTCGACCGGCGGTGTGAAAGACGGACTGGGCGTACTCGACCCGGTGTTGGCGCACGCCGTAGACCAGATCAACGGAGGCGATCACTGATGTCTGCCGTCGTCGCTTGCGCTGCTGTCACCGAGGAACCGCTGTCCACGGCCGTTCATGAGCAACTTGCGGCCGACGCCGCCGGCGGCACAGCGGGGGCGATCGTCAGTTTTGTCGGTGCCGTACGCAATCACGATGGCGGCCGAGACGTGACCGCGCTGAACTACAGCGCCCACCCCACGGCCGCAGAGGTCGTCGCCAAGGTGGTCGCGGACGTGGCGGCAGGCGCTGACGGAGTGCGGGCGGTCGCGGTGTCGCATCGGGTGGGTGACCTCTCGATCGGTGACGCCGCGCTCGTGGTCGCCGTCGCAGCCGACCACCGCGCTGCCGCGTTCGCCACCTGCGCGCTCCTCGTCGATGAGGTGAAAGCGCAACTGCCCGTGTGGAAGCACCAGATCTTCGCCGATGGTTCCGACGAGTGGGTCGGCTCGGCCTGAGGTTGCTCGCCGCCCCTGGTGATTGAAGATCGAACGGTTGCCCGGTACGGTCCGAGCATGAAAACCAAGGCTGCCCTAACCCGCGCGCTGTCAGCCGCCGTTCTGCTGGCCACCGCCGGCTCGTTGTCCGTACCTGTCGCGTCGGCCGGTGGCGTCCCGGCAGGGGAGCGCATCGTCGTGCTGGTGCCCGGCCAGCAGGCCACGCCCGGGACCACGAGCCGGGACCAATACCGAGACATGGAGTCCGAGCTCACCGGACAGGGGTACACCGTGCATACGGTGGACGTGAAGGGCCTCGACCTGCCCGCCGACACCCGCGTCATCGAGGCTGCGGTCGCGAAGGCCACCGCCGGCGTCGACGTGGAATCGTTGGCGCTCGTCGGCCACAGTTACGGAGGGCTCTCCGGCCGCAGCTATCTGAAGACCCGCGGCGGGGCCGACATCGTCGACACCTACATCGCCATCGGGACGCCGCAGTACGGGTCTCCCGGCGGCTGCGTGCAACTGCCCGGATTCGGCTGGGACGGTTGCCCGGTGACGCCGTTCATCGCCGACCTCGTCGCCGGCGACGACACCCCGGGCGAGGTGGCCTACTACTCGATCCGCAGTGACGAGGAGCTGGCCGACGGCCGGCTCGACGGAGGCCAATACCGGCTCACCCCGATTCCAGACCTCGTCCACGAGGTCGAGCCCGCCGATCCCCGGGTTGTCGCCGCGGTGTCGCATATCCTCGCCGGGGACAGCTCGGCCGAATTCGTCGACGAGGCAGACGGCGACATCACCCTCGAGGAGACGCTCTTTCCGGCACCCACCGGCTAGCTCCGATAATGGGTCGTTGTGGCTCGGCCGACCTGGTCTTTTGTCCGCCATAGGGACCCATCATCGGGGGGTGGAGGAGACATGGAAAAGGGCCCCGCACGGACAGATGTCGCGTGCGAGGCCCTTCGTCTGGGTCTCCGAGATCAGGAGAGGGGCAGAACGTCCTTGTACTGGTTGAAGAAGGCGATCTGGCCGGCATCGAGATCGCCGGCAGCGTTGGCCTGATCGATCAGGGCCTGGATGGCCGGATCGGTGATGGCGGCCTTGAGCTGGTTCGCGATCTCATCGGTCTGGGCTGCGAGGTCCGGGAGCTGGACCGGCGGCAGGGCCGGGATCTCGAGGCTGGGGGCAGCCTCGGGAGCAGGCGCGCTGCGCTCGGTGGCGCCGCTGAGGCCGGTGCCACAGGTGGGCCATGCGCCCTTGCCCTGGCCGGCGAGCACGCGCTCGGCAACGACGATCTGCTCTTCACGGGTGGCCTGATCGGCGGATGGGGCGAACTCGCTGCCGCCGTGGCCGGCCCAGGTGCTCGGGGCGAACTGCAGTCCACCCTGGTAGCCGTTGCCGGTGTTGATGGCCCAGTTGCCGCCGGATTCACACGCGGCGACGGTGTCCCACTCGGCGTCGGTGGCTGCACCGGCGTTGCCGCCGCCTGCGAAGGCGAGGCCCGCGCCGCCGCCGATGACGGCAGAGGTGATGGCGATCTTGGCAAAGGTGCGACCGGTGCTGGTCGACTGACGATGACGTCCTGACATGATTTTGCTTCCTCTCTCCACGCGCCTACGAAGTCAGCTGTCGGGTTCGAGCGAGAGGTTGCTCGGTTCCAGTGGAACTACACCCCAAGGACTCCGTCGGATCGAAAGCGTGATGCTCTTCGTTCGTCGGCAGCCCGGTGATCTCCAGGAGATGTATGGGTCCCCCGTCCTCGTCCCTGAATAGCGTTTGTTGTGTTCTCGGTTCGCGGGACGAGGTTGGGCGCGGCGAGCCGGGAATATTCAATTGCGTTGCGGTCGATCAGATCAACCGAGTCAGACGGTACGTGTTAATTCGGGTCGACACACATCTTTCAAAGGCGAGGTGTTTGACGTGTCGGGAGGCCATTTCGCGTTCATTTCGCATTCGCGCTGCTCATCGCTATGACTGTCGTCCCGTGTCCGTACCGTGACCGTAACGTTATGTGATCAAGGTCACTGTGTCATCCGAAGGAATGAGGCGACGTAGAAGGCCGATCTATCCGATCGATGACCGCCCGTACGTGGCGTCAGCCGCCCGCGAAGGGCGGCAGGACGTCCACGGTGTCGCCGTTCGACAGCACGCGAGAGCGGTCCCGGACCGCGATCGACTCATGCAGATATGAGCATCGGTTCAGCACGTTGGCCAACTCTGGATTCTGTTGACCCAACACATTTTCCAGATCAGCAAGTGTGGCTTTGTCAGTGAGTTTCACCACACTCTGGTCGGTACCCGCAGCAGCTTGCGCCGCGGCGAAGAAGCGTACGCAGATTTCCACCTCAGCCACCGATCGCCGACATGGGCCGGGAGGGCTGCAAGAAGCCTGGTTCGTTCACGCCATGGCCGGGAAGTTTGCCCCAGGTGGACTCTCGCCAGCGCAACGCGATTTCTTCGTCTGAAGACGAAGTTGACTTGAGCAAATCGGCCAAATTGGTCTCGTTGGTCGCGAAGAGGCAATTGCGTAGCTGCCCGTCGGCGGTCAGACGGGTGCGGTCGCAGTCACCGCAGAACGGCCGCGTGACCGACGCGATGACCCCGACGCGCGCCGGTCCGCCGTCGGCGCCGAGGTACCCGGCGACGGTCCACCTCTGCGCCGGTGCGGCACCCCGAGGTGCCGAATCGGGCTGCAGGTCGAACTCGCGTTGCAGCCGCTCCAGAATCTGGTCCGCGGTGATCATGGTGGTGCGCGACCAGTGGTGCTCGGCATCGAGGGGCATCTGCTCGATGATGCGGAGCTCATAGCCTCGGTCCAGGCACATCCGGAGCAACGCGGCGGCGTCGTCGAGGCCGTGCTCGGTGTCGAGCACGGCGTTGACCTTCACCGGTAGCAGGCCGGCGGCCGCCGCGGCGTCCAGTCCGGCGAGGACGTCGGGGAGTCGGTCACGGCGCGTGATGGCGGCGAATCTGGCCGCGTCGACGGTGTCGAGCGAGACGTTCACCCGGTTCAAGCCGGCTTCGGCCAAGCGCGCGGCCTGGTGACGCAGACCCAGACCGTTGGTGGTGAGCGCGATCTCGGGGCGTGGGTCGAGGGCGGCCACGGCCTCGATGATCTCGGGCAGGTCTTTGCGCAGGAGCGGTTCGCCGCCGGTGAAACGAACGGCTTCGACGCCGAGATGACGTACGCCGATCGATACCGCCCTGACGATCTCCGCCGCGGTCAGCACCTTGTCCCGCGCGAGCCAATCGAGGCCCTCGGCGGGCATGCAATAGGTGCAGCGCAAGTTGCATCGGTCCGTCACCGAGACGCGCAGATCACGCACTGCACGCCCGAAGGTGTCGACCATGGGCCCGCTGGTGGGCATGGCGGCGTCGCGCAGAACGGCCTTTTGGGCGGACAGGCCGCTCGGCATGCCGAGAGCGATGACAGTCACAGGTCCCAGCCTACGGTTCGAGCCTGCGCAGGGTCGGGCCGACGGGGGCGTCGGCCCAGGCGATATCCGCAGATACGAACCCCTGGACCGTGAAACACCGCTACTGCGGAGTCGTTGCCTTTTTGCGCTCCAGGGCGCGGAAGGTGCTGGCGTGGAATACCAGCGGTTCCTGCACCGGGTCGGCGCGTAGAGCGTTCACCTTGAGCAGCACCAGGCTGTGGTCGCCTGCAGGGATCTCGTTGTAGATGGTGCAGGACAGTTGCGCCACAGCGCCGCCGATGAACAGTGCGCCGTCTGCGGTGGTCTCCAGATCCAAACCGGTGAAGCGGCGGTCGGCGGCACCGGCGAGCTGTTTGCACTCGGCGTCCTGGTCGTGGGCGAACACCGACACCCCGAGCACCGGTGCGATACGGAGTTTGGGCCACGTGGTCGACTCGTTCTGCACGCACAGAGACACCAGCGGAGGGTCGAGTGAGACCGTCGCGAACGAGCTGGCGGCCAGGCCGATCGATTGGTCGCCGGCCTGATGGCAGACCGCCACCACACCGGTCGGGAAACAGCTGTAGGCACGCCGCAGGGCCGATCCATCGCTGGTCGGGCTCAGGGCTCCGTCGATTGGTGTCGTCATGTCACCGTTCAGCCTAGTTCGCTGGAGTTCCGGGGTCGGTTCGAGCGGCGTCCGCGCGCTGCCGTCGGCCTGATCGCAGGGCAAAAATCAGGCCGCACAAAAATCCGAGCGGCGCGCACATCGTCAACAGATAGACGAACAAGGGGGCCGTCTCACCCGTGATCGGTGGCGTGAGGAACAGCGCGAACAGTGCGACGAGACCGATCGCGAAGAGGCCCAGTGCCACCCGCAGGAGCAAGCTGCCTTCGGCTTTGCGCATGTGGTCAACGGTAGTGCAGTCCGGCGAGCCCGGGAAAACCCGTGTGCTGCGCGCCGGGGCCAGGGGCTAGACTGGCTCAAACGCGTCTGGCTGGACCTACCGTCACAGCGGGCGCTTTCGTTTTGTGTAGACACGAGCAGATGAGGGTGAGCGCAGTGCCCAGCGGCAAGGTGAAGTGGTACGACGCGGAGAAGGGCTTCGGCTTTCTCTCGCAAGATGAGGGCGAAGACGTCTATGTGCGTTCGTCCGCGCTCCCCGATGGCATCGAGGCTCTCAAGCCCGGCCAGAAGGTCGAGTTCGGGATGGCTGCGGGACGTCGCGGCCCGCAGGCGTTGTCGGTGAAGGTGCTCGATCCTGCCCCGAGCGTCGCGAAGAACACCCGTGAGGCAGCTCGCAAGGATCAGCCGAAGAAGCACACGACCGACGAACTGCACGGCATGATCGCCGACCTGGTGACGCTGCTCGAAGGCAAGGTGCAGCCGGACCTGCGCAAGGGACGGTATCCCGATCGCAAGACGGCCCAGATGATCTCCGAGGTCGTTCGGGCCGTCGCCCGCGAGCTGGAGAACTAGCCCCGACCTCCCGATCTTGGTGGGTTCTGGCGAGCGTTTCCCCTGGTCACGCGCGCCACAACCCACCATTTTCGGTAGGTCCGGGGGGTTACTGAACCGGCGCGGGCACCTCGACACCGTCCGGAAGGGTGTCGATACCCCAGATTCCGCGGGGGACGAAGCCGAACTCGTCCTCGACCTGAGACGGTTGCTTGATCTCGACGGCCGCCAGGATCCTGTCGCGGGACGAGTGGAGCGTGATCGTCCGTGCCGAATCGCTGGGGTAGAAGACCTCGTCGCCGATGTCCGAGCCCTCCGCGGTGAGGTACTGCACCACCAGGGTCCAGGGGCCGACCGCCAGCTCCGCCGACAGCGACAACATCAAGGTGTCTCCGACCTTCACCGGGACCCGCACCGGTGGATCGAGATCCTCTTGGTTGCAGGACTTGAGGTCGATGCTGCAGTACTTGAGCGGCTCGACCCGCACGAGCTTGTCGCCGCTGGCCACCTGTACATAGGGGGTGTCGTCGGCCTCGTGTCCGGACGCCAGCACCGCCACCGAACCGGCGACGACGGCGACGAAGAGGACAGCGACGATCGAGAAGATGGCGAAGAATTTCTTTTCGCCGGAGGACAATCTCATGCGCCGTGTGCACCTTTGTTCCAGGCCTCGCGGGTCGCGGGATCGACGTGGATCGCACCGGTCGGCATTGTCATATCTGGTCGTTTACCACCGAAGCCGGGGACGAGTGTCGTCCCGCGGTTGGTGGCGAAGGTCTGGATGAATCCGAGTGCCAGCAGTCCGGCGACCACGCCGAAACCGATGGTGAGGTTGGGCGGCAACAGGACTCCGAGAGATGCGCCGAACACCCAGCTCATCTGCAACACGGTTTCGGAGCGGCCGAAGGCAGAGGCCCGGGACTCGTCGGGTAGGTCGTCCTGGATCGAGGAGTCGAGGCATACCTTGCCGATGGCGCTGGTGCCCGAGGCGATCAGCGCCGCGATGGCGATCAGGAGCAGGTTGCTGATGATGGCGGCCACGGCAGCGACGACCATGCAGGCGCCGGTGACCATCACGATGATGTTCTGCGGGTTCTTCAGCTCGAGGCGGGTGCCGGTCGCGTTGCCGACGAAGTTGCCGATCCCGGCCGCGGCGCCGACGGCGCCGAGCATCGCGACCTGTGCCCAGCCACTGCCCCCGCCCTGCTGCGACTTGGCGTAGAAGGCGATGAACAGTGTCAGGAATCCGGTGAGGATGCGGATGGTGCCGTTGCCCCACAGGCCCACCAGGACGTTGCGGCCCAACGGTTGACGCATGCTGGCCGCGAGCGCCTTGACCGGAGACTGTTTCTCACCGGGCGGTTCGGTGGCCGCGGGAGGGGAATCGGTCCGGTACAGGGGGTCTCGGGCGGGTTCGCCGTGGTAGGTGAGTGTGGTCGGGACCTCACCGGCAGTGACCTCCACCCACGACGGGATCCGCATGCACAGGACGGCGCCGACGACGGTGATGATGGCCAACCACACCATCGCTCCCGGAAGATGCAGCGGCAGCACCTTGCCGAGGAGGACCTCACACAGCGCTGCGACGCCGCCGCCGATGATGGTTCCGCCGACCAGCCCGAAGGTGGTCAGCCGAGAGTTCACCCGCACCAGGTCGATGGACGGGGGTAGTACGCGGGGCGTGACAGCCGATTTCAGGACACCAAAGGACTTGGACAACACCAACATTCCGAGTGCGCACGGGTAGAGGACCCAGGGGTCGTACGTCAGCTGCCCGGCTGCGGCGTCCCACCCGCAGTTGGCCATGATCAACACGGCCAGAAGCGTGCGTCCGACGAACGTCCCGGCCATCGCGATGCGCCTGCCCCGCTGCAACTTGTCGAGCATCGGCCCGATCAGCGGCGCGATGATCGCGAACGGTGCGATGGTCAGCAGGAGATAGAGCCCCACCTTGCCCTTGGACTCGGCGCTCGCGGCTGCGAAGAACAGGGTGTTCGCCAAGGCGATGGTCATGGCGGCGTCGACCGCGAAGTTGACCACGGTCGGATAGGTCAGTGCCGTCAGACCCGAGCGATCAGCACCATCGGCCGTGGCGGCCTGGTGGATCTTGCCGATGCCCTTGGACGTCAATTCGCGCCCGCGCAGTGCGGCCACCCGGGTGACCGTGAGCTTGCGGGGCATCGCTCGCTGCTTGTCGTCGCGGTGGTAGTCGGTCTCGTCGAGCGGCGGCAGGTGGTGATTGTGTGACGTCTGCTGCCGGGTGTCGTGGCGAGTCTGTGCGCCTGGTGGGGGATAGGCCGCGGTCGGTGGGTTGCCCGGCGGGGGGCCCGCCGGAGGCGGTCCCTGTGGTGCGGCCGGAGGTGGTCCCGGTGGTCGCTGCCGGGGCGCTGGTGGGCCCTGTGGTGATGGTGGGCCCTGCCGCGGTGGCCTGGGGCCCGGAGTGCTGTCCACCGGGTAGTTCGCCGCTCCTGGGTGCGCCGCCGGCGCGGGCCGGGGAGGCTGCCGCGGGTCCTGGCGCGTGGGTTCGTTGCGGGGAGAACCGGAAGGCTCTCGCGCGACTCTGCCCCGGTCCGAGGAGGTCGCACGAGGATCGCGTGGTGCATTTCCTCGGTTCACTTCCACGATTGTTCCCTATCTCCGGTAACCCGACCAACCCTCGGGCGCCTGCGGCGAGTTGCGATACGGCACACTGGAGGTGTGAACGCGGTAACCGAGCAGGCAGACACAGCAACTGATCATGAGCAGGCGGATCAGCAGCGCGTGGAAACGTTGCTGGCGGGGGCCGTCTCGCAGGCGCGTGAGGCCATCGACGCCGGCGACGACGAGGTCGGCGAACACCTCGACGCGGTGACCGAGGCGAGCTATACCGTCACCCATTACTTCGCCGCCGACGTCCCCGGCTACCGGGGATGGCAGTGGTGCGTCGTGCTCGCGGGCTGCCCGGACAGCGACGACGTGACCGTGAACGAGATCGCACTGCTCCCCGGCTCGCAGGCTTTGACTGCGCCTGATTGGGTGCCGTGGGCCGAGCGGCTCAAACCGGGTGATCTCCATCCCGGCGACCTGCTCGCCAGCCCGCCTGACGACCCTCGCCTGGAACCGGGTTACGTCGACAACGGCGATGTCGATCCCGTCGACCCGGCAACGCAGGTCGTCGCCGAACTGGGTCTGGGCCGCGACCGGCTGATGACCCGTGAGGCCCGCCTCGACACCGCGCAACGGTGGACCGAAGGCGAATACGGCCCGGACTCGCCGATGGCGCAAGGTGCTCGGCACAACTGTGTCAGCTGCGGTTTCTACATCCCGATCGTCGGCGCCCTGCGCGCGGCCTTCGGCGTCTGTGCCAACGAGTACTCCGCGGACGGACGGGTGGTGCACGCCGATCACGGGTGCGGTGCCCACACCGACGTCAAGGCGCCGACGGGTGCCGGGAGTCCGGCATACGACGCCTACGACGATGGTGCGGTCGAAATCCACGCCAACTCCTGACGTCCTTGCCTACATCGGGGCCGGATCCGTTTGGGATCAATGAGATCCGCGATTCGACCTTGCAATCCTGGCTCACCTCGCCGACGCGGTTGCGCGAAGACGTCGCTGCCGAATCGGATCTCGTAGGCGTCGGGTACCGGGACCGGCTGCTCACCGAGCTGGTGGCCAATGCCGCTGACGCCGCAACTGCTGCCGGGATCGTCGGCGTGGTGAAGGTGTGGCTCGACGGTCCGGATCTGCACATCGCGAACACAGGCGCACCCCTCGACGCGGGCGGGGCCGCGGCGCTGACCGCATTGCGTTCGTCGAACAAGACCGGCTCCGGCCTGGTGGGGCGTTTCGGGGTCGGGTTCACCGCGGTCGCCGCGGTCACCCATCACGTCCAGATCCGTTCGCGCAGTGGATCGATCGAGTTCTCTGCCGAACGCACCCGCAGTGAACTGCAGGCGCATGGCATCGAGACCGACGTGGTCCCGACCCTGCGCCTCGCCTGGCCGATCGATGCCGGGCCCGCGGCGGGTTTCGACACCGAGGTGGTGCTGCGCCTGGATCCCCACGTCGAGGTCGAGACCATGATGGAGGGGTTCGGTACCGAAGCGGTCGAGTTGTTGCTGGAGTTGCCTGCGGTCGACACGATCGTGATCGACGGCCACACCCATGTCCGTGAGCGCGCCGGCGACATCGTCGCGGTGGGGCCCGACAGGTGGCTGGAGTTCTCGGCGCCTCATGCGCGGTGGTTGCTGCCCATGACCGGTGACTGGTTGGTGGCCCGCCGCCGCGACGTGCTGCGCGCCCCGACGCGAACCGACGTCGAGCTCACCGTTCCCGCGATCTGTGTCGCGGACGTGCAGCTGACCGCAGACCGCCGCGGACTGCATCCAGACGCCGACATCGCCACTGCTGCAGTCGGATACGCGGATTTCGCCGCGTCCCTGCCCACCGACCAGCGGACGATTCTGGTCCCGGAGCCAGGGTTCGCGGCAAGCCGCACCGACGAGCGCCTGCGCAGCGCCCTGCTCGATGAGTTGTCCACTCGCCCTTGGCTCCCCGGCGCAGGCGGTGACGATCTGATCCCCGAGCGCGCAGAGGTGCTGGTCGACCTGACCGCAGGTCTGGCGCATCTTCTCGGCGAGATCATCACCACGCTGGTCCACCCCGAGCAGTCTGACCGCGGAAGCCTCACCCGGTTGCGCTCGGTGGGGGTCACGGAGATCGGCCTGGCAGAGATCGCCTCGCGCCTCACCGGGATCGAACGCGAACCCCGTTGGTGGGGAGAGCTGTACGCCGAACTGTCGGTGGTGGCCCAGGGGCAGGTCGATGAACTCGGTGCACTGCCGGTGCCGCTGACCGACGGCCGGACCATGCCCGGCGCACGGGGCACGGTGCTACCGCCGCCGCAGTCCGCCGAGTCCGGCACCGACGTCGTCGCGCCGTCGTGGCTGCCCACCGTGCACCCGGAAGCGGCGCATGAACTCCTCGAACGTCTCGGTGCCCGCCGGCTGTCGGTGTCCGAGATGCTGTCCGATCCGGCTCTGCGCGGCGAGGTCGAATCCGACCCGGAAGGTGACGACCTGGCCCGTAGCGTGCTGGGTCTGCTCCGCACGGCACCGGACGCATCGGTACCGGCCTGGCTGGGGCAGATGTTGCTGCCCACCGCTGACGGCGACGAACGTCCGGCGGACGAACTGTTGCTACCGGACAGTCCGCTGGCATCGGTGCTGGTCGACGATTCACCGTTCGGCGTCGTGGACCCGGAATGGGTACGCCGGTATGGCGCAGATGCCTTCCGCGCGCTCGGAGTGGGGTGGGGGTTCACCGTCACCCGCGAGGAATATCCGACCGGTCCCGACCACGATCTTCCCGATGAGGCGACGTGGTGGGACACCGTAGGCGATCCGCCGCAGACCTTTTCGGCGGTTCGCGACCTCGACCTCGTCCACCCGGACCGGTGGCCGCAGGCGCTGAGCCTGCTCGTCGAATCTCCGGACACTGCAGCGTTGCTGACCGATCGCGGCGGCTACACCGCGTGGTGGCTTCGGCACTACGCGGAGATCGGTGCTGCGCCGCTGGGTCACTGGCGCGCGCCGAGTGACCAGACGATGGCCGGTGTGCTGGATCCGCTTGATCATCCGCACGCCGATGAGTTGTCCGGAGCCCTCGGCACCGCTGACATCGAGGACACCGATCAGGCACTGATGGTTCTGACGCACCTGGCCGATGTGCACCGATCGATCAGCCCGTCGGTGGCCGCGATCGCTCACACCGCCCTCGCCACCGCGCTTCGGGACGGACGTATCGACCTCGCGCGGGTCGAGCCCCCGACCGGTCTGCGTACCCTGGCGGGATCGGTCGCCGACGACGCGGTGGTATTGGATGTGCCCTGGCTCGCGGCCGCGCTCGACCCCACCGACGTGGTCGTACTGGCGCCGCCCGGCTTCGGACTGGCCGCGCAACTGGCCGATCTACTGGACATCCCGACGGCGACCGAGGAGTACTCGGGTGGTCCCACGGAGCCGGGTGAGGCGTCGACGTGGCAGGCGCACCCGCGGGCACTGCGATCGGCGCTGATCCAGGACCGGGCCCTGCCCACCGGTCCCATCCGCGTCCACGAGGCGCTGACGGTCGAACTGCGGCGCGGCGACGAGCGCAGCGAGCACCGGGTGCCCTGGTGGCGTGATGAGCACGGGATGGTCCACGTGGATGCGGGGTTCGATGTCCTCGGTGGCTGAAGTCGTCGAAACCGACGAGGTGTTCGGTCCTGACCAGGCGGTCCTGGATTGGATGGTCGATCACCGGACCGATTTCTGGAACTGGGTGATGAAGGCGATCACGACTCTGGGCAACACCGGAGTGCTCACGGCGATCGCCGTTGTCGCCGCGGTGATCCTCGCCGGCAACCGGCAGTGGCGCCCGGCGTTGTTGGTCTCGATCGGCTCGTTGGTGGGGTCGATCATCATGTTCGGGCTCAAACAGCTCATCGAACGACCGAGGCCGCCGATCCCGGAGCGGATGGTGGAACTGTCGAGCTACTCGTTCCCGTCGGGGCACGCGATGTCGTCGACCGTGGTCTATGGCCTCATCGCGGTGTCGGCGTATTGGTGCAGCGCGTGGGTACGCGCTCATCGTTGGGTGTTGATCACCGCGCCGTTGCTGGCGCTCGCTATCGGCTTCTCCCGGGTTTATCTGGGCGCAC
This sequence comes from Williamsia limnetica, assembly GCF_003217475.1. Taxonomy (GTDB): domain Bacteria; phylum Actinomycetota; class Actinomycetes; order Mycobacteriales; family Mycobacteriaceae; genus Williamsia; species Williamsia limnetica. Next base: position 259,016 of record NZ_QJSP01000006.1, read on the forward strand.
ACTGGATGACCGATGTGCTGGCCGGGTGGGCTTTCGGGGCGATCTATCTCGCGGTGGTCGCGTTTCTCGTGCTCAGGACAGACCCTGCTGGGCCGCCCGGCTCCCGCGGCGGACAGCCCACTTCTGCAGGGCCACCACGAAGCAGCCGAACAGACCCACCCCGAGGCCGACCAGACAGATCGTGAGGGTGTTGTCGGTCCCGACGCCCCAGCCCGCGACAACGATCGTGGCGACGAGCCATCCCAGCATGCCGACGACTATGACCGGCTCGGGGGCGGTCAACCTGTGCGGCAGTTCGGGTATGTGGGCGGCCATGATGATCAGCCTAATTCGACGAGCCGAAACGGCCCTCCCGCGGCCCCCGCAAGTACACCATTTCGGAAAAAGTGAACATACTTTTAGAGGCAAAGAATCGGGTGTGTGCAGGCACAGGAATGAGCACCTCCGGCATTAAGTTAACGAAGACTCGCTAGTGGGCCGAACAAATGAAGATCGCCGGTTTGGCATGTATTTGCCGCAAGCTGACTTATCCTGGCTGCGTGGACCAGAATGACGAGAAGCTCGCGAGTGACTTGGCGTTAGCCGTGGTCCGATTGACGAGGCATCTGCGAGGTCGCAGAAATGCGTCGCCGGTGTCGCTCACGCAGCTGTCCGCGTTGTCGACGCTGCGACGAGAGGGGCCGATGACCCCGGGAGCCATCGCCGCCCGGGAACGCGTCCAACCCCCGTCGATGACCAGGGTGATCGCGTCGCTGGCCGACCTCGGATTGGTGAAACGGGATCCGCACCCCACCGACGGCAGGCAGGTGATCGTCACCCTGTCGCCAGCGGGCGACGCGGTGGTCGTCGACGAGGCCAACGCCCGCGAAGAATGGCTCCGCGCTCAGCTCAAACGCCTCGATGACGACCAGCTCGCCACCCTGCGCAGCGCCGTCGGCATCATCGAGTCGATAGTCGCCGAAAGCGACTGAGTCTTTTGGGAATGCCCGCGATGGCGAGTCAGGCACACTCAACGGAAGCCGTTTACGTGAGGTGAGCAAGGCAAACTCGCACCGCTTGCCTGCGGACCCGCGTTGTTTGGACTAAGGATGAGCGAGCGAAGCGATGCGAAGACGAGGGAAAACGACGCGTTGAGGGCCGCGGGCCCGCGAGCGAAGCGAGCCAAGAACACAGGAGCTAGAAGAACGTTCCGGCGTGCGGTTTCTTGTCCGTGCTGAACGCCTGGTCGATCGCGTGCAAGGTGGGCGCATCGACCGTCCACAGACGCTCCGCCGCCGCAAAATCGACTGCGCGGTACCCACCCAGGTACAGACTGCCCAGCACGGAGATGTCCATCCGGACCGTCGGGTCGGCCTCGGTGACCGCCACGGTGGCCCGGCTGTCGGTGATCGAGACAGCGAACCTGCCGCCGGACTCGCGGTAGCCGTCGGAGACCTCGAGGACGAACTGGGTGTCGTGACCGTACTCGCGCAAGGCCAGGGCCTTCTCGACGTCGAGGATTCGTAGCCACATGCTGTCGCGGATACCGGTCACCGCCGGTGCCCGCAGATCCGTCAGCTTCAGGGGCAGCGGGTCGTCGACCGGTGTGGTGGCGGTGATGGCCGGGATGAGATCGAGTCCGACGAGAACCCGCCACAGGTCTGTATGCGCCTCGTCGGTGATCGCGAAGATCTCGTAAACCTCTGCAATGGAGGTGCTTTCGGTTTCATGATGGATCCGGTAGCTCGCGTACCCGTCAGCATGCAGCAGGTAGTGCAGACCGCTGCGACCATTCCTCAGCATGGGCCGGTCGGCGAAGATCATGTTCCACCACACCGGAGCTCGCATGATTGCCCCGGGCCTGGTCGAGACCCACCGGTTGTGCAGCTCCGGAACGCGCTCACGAATCTGGTCGGGATCGCCGAATCTCACGCGGGAATCGGCAGGCGCCTTGGCGCGAAAGACGGCGCGACGCAGGTCAACTCGGACCGAATGCTCGAACGCCGCCGGGCCGTAGCCGAAGCGTTCGTAGATGGTGCCCTCGGAAGCGGTGAGGATGGAGAAGACGGACTCTTCCCGTTTCCACTGTTCGAAGAGTTCGGTGATCATCATCCGGAGGATGCCGCGCCTGCGATGGGTGGACGCGACGGACACCCAGGACAGGCCGGGCAGGTTCGCGCGGTGTCCGCCGGGTACCGACATCACCATGCGGTAGAACATCGCGATGCCGACGAGTACCGGTCGGTCGGGGTCCACGTTGTCGTGAACAACCACCACGTCGCCGTCGTCGACCTTGGAGCGGATGTCGGCCAGCGCCTCGTCGTCGAGGGGTTCGATGAAGGCAAACGCCCGGGCGTCGGCTGTGGCGATGTCCTGCCAGTCCGAATCGATTGCGCGACGAAGAGTCAGGTTGCCGTTGCTCACCCATCCAACTTGTCATACCGGGCGTCGGGCAGACTAGCCGGATGCCCGGATCGCACCCTTCCCGTGCCGACGCCCTGCCCGATCTCGCGGTGACCGTGGTCGACATCGACGACCCCGGTGACCCGCGGGTGGACGACTTCCGCGATCTCAACTCGGTCGACCGGCGTCCTGATCTGCCGATCCTGCCTGGCGGTAGCCCCGGAAAGGGGTTGGTGATCGCCGAGGGCGTGCTGGTGGCCGAGCGGATGGTCGCCTCCCGTTTCACCACCCACGCGTTTCTCGGCGTCGACAAGCGGCTCCGTGAGCTCGCTCCCACTCTCACCGACGCATCGGTCTCGGGAGTCCCGTTTTATCGTGCGAGCGCCGCGGTGATGGCCGAGATCGTCGGTTTCCATCTCAATCGCGGCGTGCTGGCGGTGGCTCGCCGGCCGGTCCCGCTCGGTGTCGCGGAGGTGATCGAGACGGCACGGACGGTTGCGGTGCTCGAAGGCGTCAACGACCACGAGAACATCGGCAGTATCTTCCGTAACGCCGCCGGTCTGGGTGTCGACGCGGTGATCTTCGGCGGCGCATGTGCCGATCCGCTGTACCGGCGGTCGGTGCGCGTGTCGATGGGTCACGCCTTGCTCGTCCCGTTCGCGCACGCCGCGAACTGGCCGTCAGATCTGGACATCCTGCGCGAGAAGGACTTCCGCATCATCTCGATGACACCGGATGCTGCCGCGATTCCGTTGTCCGAGGCGGTGGACGCCGAGCGGGTGGCGTTCATGGTGGGAGCAGAGGGGCCCGGCCTGTCCGAGACCGCAATGCGTGCAGGAGATGTGCGGGCGCGGATCCCGATGGCCCGGGGCACCGATTCACTCAACGTGGCGACCGCGGCCGCACTGGCTTTCTACGAACGAGCGCGTTAGTTCTTGTGACCGAATCCGAACCAGCGAGCAACACGACCGGGCGTGCTGGGCGCCGGCGCCTGCGCCGTGGTGGCGTCGCCGGTTGGCGTGTTCGGCGTGTTCGAGGTCGAAAGTCCTAGTTCCACATCTGCTTCCGTCGGCTGGTAGCCCTTCGGCCGAATCGCGAACCCCGAGACTGTGATGGTGGCCGGGTCGGTGTCAGAGTCTTCGAGCGGCGTCGTGAAGCGGAATCCCAGCCACTCGCGGATCGCCTGTTCGGCGAACTCCTGCGGATGGAATGGCAGGGCCTGCGGATCGGGTTGTGCGCCATCGGCATACACCAGTGGATGTTCGCCCGACCAGAACGGACCCTCGAATACGAAGGGCAGTCCGTTGTTCTCGAAGATGTCGACGGGGTTCGCCGAGAACGACCGGCGCAACTCGCCGGCGTCCCAGCGGGCGAAGGCGCCGAGCGAGGTCTCCGGGTCGGTGTGGAGCACGATCGTCGAATCCGACGGCAAGGCGGCGATCCAGGACTGCGGCAATGTCGACGGCGTCGTCGAGGCCAGAACCGGACTGGTCACCACCGTCAGTGCACCGTACGTACCGACGAAGAGCTGGTCGGTGTCGGGATCGGCGGCGGCCGCCAGCGTGGTTTCGCCGATCGGTACCGCGGTCAGATCCGGGGTGAGTGCGGCCGCGATCGCACCGGCCGTCGCCGGGTCATGGCGTAGGCCCTGCCGGATCTCCGCTGCCGGATCGCTGGAATTGACGAACCAGAGCATGGATGCTGCTTTCGCTGCCAACTCAAGCCTTTCGTATGGTTCGACCGGTTTTGCGTACCGATCAACTTAGCCTGTGTCAGGTGTTCCCACTGCTGCGGACCCCGAGAAGTACGTCCTCCCACGCCGGGACGGACGGTTTCCGGTTGCCACGACCGCGTTTGCGGGAGGGCGGTGACTTCTCGTCGTGGACAGACTCGTCGTCGGTATCGTCCACCGGCACCGACTCCTCAGCGGATTCCACCTCCGCCGCCACCTCGGGCTCGGGTGGTGCCGGGCGAGGAGCAGGCCGCGGCGCGGTACGCCTGGCCTGGGCATCGGTCACCGAATCGGCATCGACGGTCACGGCCTCGGTGCCGTCTGACTTCAGAGTCAGTCGGGCCGAGCGTGAGACAGGGGAGATCGGAGCCACCTGGGAGGCCTGCGGAGGGGTGTAGTCGAACGCCAACTCAGGATGCTCGGAGTCGTCGTCCTCGATCGCCACCGGTGCGACCGGCTGTACACTGCGCAACGGCCTGCTGATATCCGGGTCGATGAGCTCGTCGGCGACTTCGTCGATCGCCTCGACGGTGCCGGAGTTGGACCCGGGTACATAACGCCAGTGCGCCCGGTTCACCGACCGGCCGACGCGCCAGCTGACCTGGACCACCCAGCGGTTGTCCTCGGCCTTCCACGCATCCCAGTCGGTGTCGTCGGGATTGTGTCCACGTGCCCCGAGTGCCGCGGAGACGACCTCGGACAGCGTCGACAGTGCTGGACCGTCGTAGCGCAGGGGGTGGGCCGCAGCGGCGAGTTCGGCGGCACGGGCACGTTCGAGCAACACGGGGTGGGCGAAACGCTCGACCCGGTCGATACCGACACCGGCTGCCGCGGCGACCTGGGCAACCGAGGCTCCCGCCCGGATACGTGACTGGATCTCGCGCGGCCGCAACGTGCTTTCCATTTCGATCTCTATCTGACCCATGCGTGTCAGGTCGCCGCGGGCAGCGGCGCGCAATGTGTCGTCAGCAGGGATACGGAACTTCTCGCCCGACTCGGTGTCCTGACAGATCACCTTTTTGCCGTCCGGCTCCAGGCCGATGACTCGAAGCTCACGCATCTGCTCCTCCTTCACGTCTCGGAGCCAGCCTCTACACTTGCGTCGGTCTGCATTAGCGTCAGCGTAATGCAGTGTTGTGAATTCGCCTGCCGTGACACGCGGAAAAATGCCAGCTCAGCAGGGGTGTTCTCCGGCCCGATCGGCGACTAGAGCGCCCCCACCACGTAGTCGATGCTCGCGGTGAGCTTGCTGATGTCATCGGGTTCTATGGCCGGGAACATGCCGATCCGCAGCTGGTTCCGGCCGAGTTTGCGGTAGGGCTCGGTATCGACTACTCCGTTGGCGCGCAACACCTTCGCGACCGCTGCGGCATCCACGTCGTCGTTGAAGTCGATGGTTCCGACCACCTGGCTCCGGTACGCGGGGTCGGCGACGAACGGTGTCGCGTACTCACTCTTCTCGGCCCAGGTGTACAGCCGCGAGCTGCTGTCGGCGGTGCGCGAGGTGCACCAGTCGAGTCCGCCCTGGCCGTTCATCCATTCGAGCTGGTTGGCGAGCAGCAGCAGAGATGCGACGGCCGGGGTGTTGTACGTCTGGTTCTTGCTGCTGTTGTCGACCGCAGTGGGCAGCGAGAGGAACTCGGGGCACCAACGATCGGACTTGCCGATGGTGTCGATGCGCTCGAGCGCGGCCGGGCTCATGAGGGCGATCCACAGGCCACCGTCGGAGGCGAAGCTCTTCTGCGGTGCGAAGTAGTAGACGTCGGCGTCGGCGACGTTGACCGGCAGGCCACCCGCTCCTGAGGTCGCGTCGATGGCGATGAGCGCGTCACCTGCCAGATCAGGCCTGCTCACGGGGACGGCCACGCCAGTCGACGTCTCGTTGTGGGCCCAGCCCACGAGGTCGACACCATCGAACTGTTCTGCGCCGATGGTCGACACCGACGGTGCGGTGCCGGGCTCGGTGGAGATCACCACGGGATCGTCGAGGAAGGGGGCGTTCTTGGCGACGGTGGCGAACTTGTTCGAGAACTCGCCGTAGGTGAGATTGAGCGAACGCTTCGAGATGAGACCGAATGCGGCGGCGTCCCAGAACGCGGTGGTGCCCCCGTTGGAGAGAACCACCTCGTAGCCGTCGGGGAGGGAGAACAGGTCGGCCAGACCGCTGCGGATGGCTCCGACGACATTCTTGACGGGTGCCTGCCGGTGGCTGGTGCCGAAGACCGAGGCGCCGGTGTCCACCAACGACTGCAGTTGCTCGGGGCGGACTTTCGAGGGGCCACAACCAAACCGGCCGTCGGAGGGCAGAAGGTCGGCCGGAATGGTTATCGATTCACTCATGGGTTCAGTCTAGAGACCGCGCGTGAGCGCCCTGACCACCCCCGGACTCTCCCGATGATGGGTCCTTACGGCGAACAAAACGCCAGGTGAGCGCCGCCACAACGACCCATCATCGGGGAGGGGCTACTTCGGGGCGATGGCGTCCCAGCCCTCGACGTCTTCGGGGCGACGGGGAGCTGCGCCCACGTACAGCGCCGCGGGACGGACCAGTTTGCCCAGTCGCTTCTGCTCCATGATGTGCGCGCACCAACCGGCGGTCCGGCCACAGGTGAACATCGCGGGCATCATGTGTGGCGGCACCTCGGCGAAGTCGAGGATGACCGCGGCCCAGAACTCGACGTTGGTCTCGATCGCGCGGTCCGGGCGACGCTCGCGCAGTTCGGTCAGCGCGGCCTGCTCGAGAGCGGCGGCGACCTCGTAGCGCGGTGCGTTCAGTTCCTGGGCGGTGCGGCGCAGAACCCGGGCGCGGGGATCCTCGGCGCGGTAGACGCGGTGCCCGAAGCCCATGAGCTTTTCCTTGCGGTCGAGGATGCCCTTGACCAGCGCTCGGGCGTCGCCCGTCTTCTCGACTTCTTCGATCATCGGGAGCACCCGGGCCGGGGCGCCGCCGTGCAGCGGTCCCGACATCGCGCCGATCGCTCCCGACAGCGACGCGGCGACGTCGGCGCCGGTGGAGGCGATGACGCGGGCGGTGAAGGTGGACGCATTCATGCCGTGTTCGGCGGCACTGACCCAGTAGGCATCGATGGCGCGGATGTGCGCCGGGTCGGGCTCGCCCTTCCAGCGGGTCATGAAACGAGCTGTGACCGTGTCGCATTCGTCGATGACCGCTTGCGGAACCGCGGGGCGGTGGATGCCCCGCGCCGACTGGGCGACGTAGGACAGGGCCATCACCGAGGCGCGCGCGAGGTTGTTGCGGGCGGTGGTGTCGTCGATGTCCAGGAGCGGCTGATAGCCCCAGATCGGGGCGAGCATCGCCAGTCCGGCCTGCACGTCGACGCGCACGTCACCGGTGTGGATGGGCAGCGGGAACGGCTCGGCCGGTGGCAGCCCGTCGCCGAACTTGCCGTCGACGAGCAGCGCCCACACATCGGAGAACGTGACCTGATTCTCGACGAGGTCTTCGATGTCGACGCCCCGGTAACGGAGGTTGCCGCCGTTCTTGTCCGGTTCGGCGATCTGGGTCGTGAAGGCGGTGACACCCTCGAGGCCCTCCACGAAACCTTCGGGTATTTCCACGTTGACTGCCATCGAACCGGACTCCTCATGCCATGTGCGCCATTGCCGTACTGGTTAGGACTGTAGTGGGCCGAAGAGATCCCGGTTACCCGGGAGTAGCGTTATTTGCCGTGGGTAGCGAACCAATTGATTTGGCGAACATGCGGGTGGCGTATTCCAGTTCGGGCGGGGACGACGCCGCGGGCAAGGACGGCGTGAAAGGCAACCTCGATCCGAGCTGGCTCGCCGGCGATCCGCCCTGGACTGCGCTGTTTTCGCAGTGGCTCACCGAGGCGATCGATGCAGGCGTTGCCGAGCCCAACGCGATGGTGCTCGGCACCGTCGATGCCCATGGTCATCCGTCGACCCGAACGGTGCTGTGCAAGGGTGCGGATTCCGGCGGCATCGTGTTCTTCACCGGTTATGACTCCGACAAAGGCAATCACCTCGCCGCGGTCCCTTATGCGTCGGTGACGTTTCCGTGGATTGCGATGGAACGGCAGGTGCATTTCCGCGGTGCCGTCGAAATGATCCCGGCTGAGCAGACCGAGAATTACTGGGTCAAGCGCCCGCGTGGATCGCAGCTGAGTGCGTACTCGTCCGAGCAGTCGGCGCCGATCGATTCGCGCCAGGCACTCGAGGAGAAGGCTGCCCGAAGCGCGGCCGAGTTCGGTGGCCCTGAGGGCGAGAAGCCGGTCCCGGTGCCGCCGCGCTGGGGCGGATATCGACTCGTGCCGACCGAGGTGGAGTTCTGGCAGGGCCGGGCCAACCGCTTGCACAACCGTGTTCGGGCCACCCTTGCCGACGGTCGGTGGTCCGCAGTGAGACTGCAACCGTAGGTGGCACGCCGCTTCCTCGCCGACACCACTCCGCTCCAGCAGCCTGATTTCCGGCGCCTGTGGTGGGCGAACATCATCACCGTCATCGGCGCCCAGCTCACGGTCGTCGCTGTCCCCGCGCAGATCTATCAACTCACCGGTAGTTCCGCGTACGTCGGATTGACGGGTCTGTTCGGGCTGGTACCGCTGGTGGTGTTCGGGCTCTGGGGCGGTGCCCTGGCCGACGCGATGGATCGCCGCATCCTGCTCATCATCACGACCATCGGCCTGATCGGCACCAGCGCACTGTTTTTCGTCCAGTCGTTCCTCGGCTTCGGCAATGCCTGGCTGATCCTGTGTCTGTTCGCGGTTCAGCAGGCGTTCTTCGCGGTCAATCAACCGACGAGGACCGCGATCCTGCCCAAGTTGTTGCCTGTTGCGCAGTTACCGGCGGCGAACTCACTCAACATGACGGTGATGCAGGCCGGAGCCATCGCCGGACCGTTGGTCGGCGGTGCGATGATCCCCATCCTCGGGTACTCACTGCTCTACTTCGTCGATGCACTGTTCCTGTTCGCGACGATGTGGGCAGTCATACGGCTGCCGTCGCTGCGACCGGGGGACGGCCTCACGAAGGCGAAGACACCCGGGCTCAAATCCGTGATCGACGGGTTCCGGTACCTGGCCGGGCACAAGGTGTTGATGGCGTCGTTCCTGGTGGACCTCATCGCGATGATCTTCGGTATGCCGCGCGCGTTGTTCCCGCAGATGGCGCACGAGAGTTTCGGCGGCCCCGACGGCGGCGGTGTCGCTTTTGCTCTGTTGTTCTCCGCGATAGCCATCGGGTCGGTGGTCGGCGGGGTCTTCTCCGGGTGGGTGTCTCGCGTCGAACGGCAGGGCCGCGCGGTCATCATCTGCATCCTGATCTGGGGTGTGGCGATCATCGGGGTCGGCGTCAGCGTCGGATTCGCCGGAGGCACAGCGATTCCGATGCTGCCGGTCGCGGTCACCCTGTTGATGATCGGTGGTGCCGCGGACATGGCCTCGGCGGCGTTCCGTCAGTCGATGTTGCAGGCCGCTGCCAGCGACGAGGTGCGTGGCCGACTACAGGGTGTGTTCATCGTCGTGGTGGCGGGCGGTCCGCGGATCGCCGATGTCGCTCACGGCGCGGCGGCAGCGTCGGTCGGTACGGCGGTGGCGACCGCGGGCGGCGGCGTTCTCGTCGTGGTCTTCACCGTCGTCGCGGCTCTGGCGATCCCGGCATTCGTGCGTTACCGCATCACCCGCTGACCGATTTTGGTGGGTTCTGGCGGTCGCGACCTGCGGAAATCCTCGTCGGAACCCACCAATTCCGGGGTTACCGGGCTGCGGCGCGGGCCCGGCTCGAGTCTTTGAGTAGGCCGGCGGTGTAGCCGACGACCATCGGATCCGACATCGCCTTCCACCGTGGGGCCAGCAATTTCATGTACCGCTCGACGTACAGCAACTGCTTGCCGACGAGTACCAGTTCGCGGGGGAGTCGGGCGTCATAGGTCTTGGCCATGTTCGCCAGCTGTCGGCCGAGGTTCGCGTACGACATGTCGCCGAGTTCGGTGCCACCGATCGGAGCGGCCACCCGGCGCAGATCTTTCGCCGTCTCGCGGACGGACCCGGGCTTGTTGAAGGTGCCCAGGGCGGCCAGTGCTTGACCGGCGGCCTCGTAGTCACTGCGCATCATGTTGCCGAGCAGCGAGCGCACGATCATGCGGGTCTCGTCGTCGAAGCGACCGACGATGCCCCAGTCCAGGAACACGATCCGGCCCTGGTCGTCGACCAGCACATTCCCGGCGTGCAGATCACCGTGGAAGATGCCGTCGGTGAACGCGGACTCGAGCAACGACATCAGCAAGGTCTTGACGATCGCGGCGGGATCGTGACCGGCGCGGCGGATCGCTTTGACGTCGTCGATGCGGATGGCATCAACGTACTCGAGCGTGAGTACCTTCTCGGTGGTGTAGTCCCAATAGACCTGGGGGACACGGACCTTGTCAGCGAATCGCGAGCCGGAGATTGCGCTGGTCCACTCCTCCATGGCTGCGGCCTCGGTGCGGAAGTCGAGCTCGGAGTTCAGATTTGCGGTGAAGTCCTCGATCACTGCCTTGGCGCTGAGCATCCGCCCGTACGACGAGAACTCCGCGACCGTGGCCGTGCGCTGCAGGATCTGCAGATCGGCCGCGAGCCTGGATTTGATCCCGGGTCGCTGGATCTTGACGACGACGGACTCGCCGGTCAGCAGGGTGGCGGTGTGCACCTGCGAGATCGACGCCGACGCGATGGGCTCGGGATCGAACTCGGCAAAGATCTCGTCGGGATCGCTGCCGAGTTGTGCGGTCAGCAGTGCCCGGACCTCGGCGGGGTCGGCGGCCGGAACCCGATCGAGGAGCGAGCGGAACTCGTCGGAGAGGACCTTGGGGAACACCCCCGGACTCGACGCGATGAGCTGGCCGAGCTTGACGTAGGTCGGGCCGAGCGCTGCGAAGGTGTTGCGTGTCTCCCCGGCGCCCTTGGACGCCAGGTCGCCTGACCCGGGCACGCGAGCGGCGAAGCGGGCTCCACCGCACACGGCCTGCCAGGCGGTGGCCCCGATGCGGGCCACCTCGGTGGTGAGCGACACCTTCTGCAGGGTCAGCGGTGCTTTCTCGGTCGTGATCGTCATAGGTCCTCCGCATGCGACTTCTCGTCTTGGCCGGCCCTCGTCGGGGCCACAGTTACTCGACTGCCGAAATGCTCCGCGTGAGTTTAGGGCATGAGGCCGATATCGCCAGGTCGATCCGTATCCGCAGGCCGTGGTTGTTACCACGCTGCGTTGTTCTCGTGCCGAAGGTGTGTCGAAATCGCAGGCCAGGATGTTAGCGTGCCACGCCGGAAAAAGCCTGTGTCGTCGCTAACACTTTGAGTGGCCGATCAGTGCGGGACGGGGCATTCCCCGGTCGCGTTGCTTTGCCAGGGGAGGTTCGCCCGGCGGGCTGTGGTGACGGGGCAGTAGTGCACGGACTCACCGCGCACGTCTTCGGGCGGGAGGTTCCGGGTCGGCGTTTCAAGCAAGGGAGCCTCGGTCGGCACCGTGCCGGCGAGCCGATCCCAGGCGTCGCGGCAGCGCGGATGTTTCCGGTAGCGCTCGGGCAGTGTGTGCATGAACGTGTTGACCGCAGCGCCGAATCGGCGGAATCTACGCTCGTCTTTCTCGGACCATTCGAAGCCCATCATCTCGCGCACGGCGGGGTGATACAGCCCCACGGTCAGCCAGGTGAAGAACTTCTCGGTGGGCTTGATCATCACCTTCCAGACGGGCCCGGGCAGTCCCGCAAGCCACGGCGGTGGCGGTAGCTCGGAGATGTCGAGCACGGTGCGCACCGCGGGGTGGTCTTCGAGGACGTTGCGGCACATATGATCCCAATACTCGAGGAATTCCTCGTAGGTGTCGGGACACGGTCTGGTGCTCACCCCGTACATGGAGTACCAGGTCCTGGACTCGGCGAACAGCGCACGCTTCTCGGCTTCGGTGATCGGCGGTCCGAATACTTCGGCGCATCGGATGTTGCCGTACCAGAAGGTGGCGTGCGCCCAGTAGAAGACGTCGGGATCGAGTGCGTGATAGCGGCTGCCGTCGGGCATGGCGCCCTTGATCTCGCGGTGGTAGTCGCGGACCTCGCGGCCGGTATCGGTGGTGCCGTCGAAGACCACCCCGATGATCGGATACAGCGAGCGGTTGAGGCGCTGCCAGCGTTCGCGGAAAAAGTCCGAATGCTCCCAGACCGCGGCACCCAGCTTGGGGTGCATGTTCTGCATCGACCCTGACCACAGGCCGATCAGCATGCCGTGCCATCCGCCGAAGAACTTCCACGTCACCGAGTCGGGACCCAGTGGTGCGGGTTCGGTCGGCTGCGGCTGGGCGATCTGGTCGGGCTCGTGGACGTCGGTCATGGCAGCACCTTCCATCGACAGGCTGTCTGAGACGAAACTCTAGATCCGTCTCAACCCGCTTGTCAACGGTCGTCGGACTCAAGGTGCCGGTGGCCCGACGATCGGAGAGACACAGGCGGGGTCGACCGCTCGGGGGCGGTTGGACCGAACGTCAGAGCATCGCCGGACCGGTGATTTTCGGTCCCCGTGCGTGTGTCCGAGGGGAATGTGCCCTCGGGCGCTCCCCTCGGGGACGAACTTCGCCGCGGCGCCGCGCGTCACGCGAGGTGGCATCGAGACCACGACCGCTAAGCTTCACCCGTGGCCGGTCACAGCATCGAAGCGAATGGATACAGCGCGCAGATCGCAAGTACGGGTGCCGGTCTGAGAGCGGTCCGGTGGGGTGATCAGTTGCTCACCGAGACCTGGGAGATCGAGCCGGGCGTCAAGCCGCCGCTGTCGTGCGGTCTGGTGCTGGCGCCCTGGCCCAACCGCACCGGCGACGGCCGATACACCTACGACGGTCGGTCCTACGAACTGCCGATCACCGAAGCCGCGCGCAACAATGCCAACCACGGTTTCGTCCGGATGGTCGACTGGAATGTGCTCGACACCACCGGGTCCTCCGTCACGCTGGGCGTCGCGGTCGGGCAGCATCCGGGCTGGCCGTTCGATCTGCAGTTGACCGTCACCTACTCGCTGGACGCCGGCGGCCTGACGGTCACCCACACCACCACCAACTCGGGTAAACAGAAGGCGCCGTACGCCTTGGGGCAACACACCTTTGTGCGCCGCGGAGACGTCCCCGCCGACGACTGCACGCTGCAACTGGCGGCTCGCCAGTATCAGCCCCTGGACCCCGAACGTCAGCTGCCTGCCGGTCCGCCGGTCGATGTGGCAGGCACCGACTTCGACTTCTCGACGCCGCAACCGGTTTCGGGTCATTGGCTCGACACCCCGTTCACCGACATGGCGGACGAGGCAGGGTTCATCACCCACCGGCTGATCGGTCCGGACGGCGATGCGACCGAGCTGTGGACCGACCTCAACTTTCCCTGGGTGCAGGCCTTCACCGCCGATCCCGCGCACGATCAGCCCTATCCCGGCCGCGGTCGTGCGGTGGCGATCGAGCCGATGACGGCGCCGCCCAACGCACTCGCGAGCGGCACCGATCTGATCGAACTCGAACCTGGACAGATCTGGACGGGACGCTGGGGACTGCGGTACCGCGCGGCTGTAGACCCTCTGGTGACGACTGGGAGCGACTCCAGTGGAAGGCGTGCCCGGTGAAAGAAATCGTGGTGTGCGGTGAGGGCCTGGTCGACCTGGTGCCCGCCGGCGACGACCCGCTCAGTCCCTTGGTCCCTGCGCTCGGCGGCGGGCCGTTCAACGTGGCCATCACCCTGGGCAGGCTCGGCTCCGCTGTGTCGCTGATCTCGCGACTGTCGGACGACCCGTACGGGGAAGCACTCACGCGTGCGTTGCGGGCGGCAGGAGTGAATCTGTCACTGCTGCAGCGCGGTTCTGAGTCCACCACCCTTGCCTTGACGAGCATCGCCGCGGACGGGTCGGCGCAGTACAGCTTCTACCTCGAGAACACCGCCGACCGACTCGTGGTCGACCCCGGAGAGTTGCCCCGCACGGTCGGGGCACTGGCATTCGGTACATTGTCGATGGTGATCGAACCCGGGGCGAGCGTGTACGAGGCGCTGCTGCACCGCAGTCACGCCGAAGGTCGGTTGACCCTGCTCGACCCGAACATCCGCGCAGGGGTCATCGACGACCCCGATGCGTACCGGACCAGGTTCACTTCCTGGTTGCCCTCCCTGGACATCGTGAAGGTCTCCGACGACGACGCGGAGTGGCTTGCCCTCGGCGGCGGCGCGGGCGGGCCCGAGCAGTGGATCGAGGCCGGGGTCGGCGCCGTGCTGATGACCCGCGGAGGGAGCGGTCTCAGTGTCCTCACCGAGCGGTTCTCGGTCGAGGTCCCGGCGCCGGCGGTGACCGTCGTCGACACCATCGGCGCGGGGGACACGATTTGCGGTGCGCTGCTGCATTGGCTCGATACGCACCGGCTGCTCGAGCCGGCGAAAGTGCGGCAGATGTCGCAAAGTGACTGGTCGGAGGGTTTGACTTTTGCTGCCAAAGCCGCGGCGGTGACCGTCTCGCGGCCCGGAGCGGACCCTCCATGGGCGGGCGAGCTTTAAACCGACTAGGTTGTTAAGCGGGTCGCGCGACCAGTTCGACGACCCCGGAGGTCAAACACCTGCACCGGTTCACGAGACCGGTGCAGCCCGTCGAAAAGGGGAGGACCAAGTGTCCGCCGAAACAGTGTCTGCCAACGGAAACGCAACCGAGGCCAGTGCCTCGTTCGTGTACCCCGGTGGCGAGATCAAGCTGCCTATCGTCAAGGCAACAGAGGGCAGCGACGGCGTCGGTTTGGGCAAGTTCCTTGCCGAGACCGGACTGACCACATTCGATGGTGGCTTCGTGAACACCGCGTCCACGAAGTCGGCCATCACCTATATCGATGGTGATGCCGGAATCCTGCGGTACCGCGGTTACCCGATCGAGCAGCTCGCGAAGGGCTCCAGCTTCTTGGAGGTCAGCTACCTGCTGATCAACGGCGAGCTCCCGACCCCGTCCGAGCTCGAGGGGTTCACCAACAAGATCCAGCGTCACACGTTGCTGCACGAAGATTTGAAGCGTTTCTTCGACGGGTTCCCGCGCAACGCGCACCCCATGCCGGTGCTCTCGAGCGCCGTCAACGCGCTGAGCGCCTACTACCAGGATTCGCTGGACCCGAAAGATCCCGAACAGGTCGAACTTTCGACGATCCGATTGCTGGCCAAGTTGCCGACCATCGCGGCGTACGCCTACAAGAAGTCGGTCGGACAGCCGTTCCTCTACCCGGACAACTCTCAGGGTCTGGTGGAGAATTTCCTGCGGATGACCTTCGGCCTTCCCGCCGAGCCGTACGTGGTCAATCCGGACATCGTCAAGGCGCTCGACATGCTGTTCATCCTTCATGCCGACCACGAGCAGAACTGCTCGACGTCGACGGTGCGACTGGTCGGTTCGTCGCAGGCGAACCTCTTCACCTCGATCTCCGGTGGCATCAACGCACTCTGGGGCCCGCTGCACGGCGGTGCCAACCAGGCCGTGCTGGAGATGCTCGACGAGATCAAGGAGTCCGGTGGCGACACCAAGGACTTCATGAACCGGGTCAAGAACAAAGAGGCCGGCGTCAAGCTCATGGGCTTCGGGCACCGCGTCTACAAGAACTACGACCCGCGTGCGGCCATCGTCAAAGAGACGGCCGACCAGATCCTGCAGATACTCGGCGTCAACGACGACCTGCTGGACATCGCCAAAGGGCTCGAGGAAGTGGCCCTGTCCGACGACTACTTCATCTCACGCAAGCTGTACCCGAATGTGGACTTCTACACCGGGTTGATTTACCGTGCGATGGGCTTCCCGACCCGGATGTTCACTGTGTTGTTCGCTCTGGGGCGGTTGCCAGGATGGATCGCTCACTGGAGCGAGATGAACGCCGACCCGACCGGAAAGATCGGCCGTCCGCGGCAGATCTACACCGGCTACACCGAACGCGACTACCCGAATATGGATCAACGCTGAACCATGACTAAACCTGAGATCGAGTTCCCGCAAGGCCCTGCCCCGACCGAGTTGGTCGCCACCGACATCACCGTCGGTGAGGGCGCCGAAGCCGTCGCAGGCGGCATCGTCGACGTCCACTACGTCGGCGTCGAGTTCGAGACCGGTGAGGAGTTCGACTCCTCCTGGAATCGCGGCCAGTCGGCCAACTTCCCGCTCGACCGGCTCATCCCCGGCTGGCAAGAAGGCATCCCGGGCATGAAGGTCGGCGGTCGCCGCCAACTCGTGGTGCCGCCGCTGCTGGCGTACGGCCCTGAAGGCGCCGGACACCGGTTGTCCGGCAAGACCCTGGTCTTCGTGATCGACCTGCTGGGCGTCGGCTAGACACTCAGCTCGACAACAGTTCTTCCACATGCCCTGCGCGGTTCACGCGCAGGGCATTTGGCGTCGGGATAGATTTGCGGGGTGATCGCAAACCCCTTCGTCTACGAGATCAACACCTGGCCATGGCTCCACGACGTCGGCGAGCGATGTGGCCGCGACGTGGCACTCGGTGACGTTCCGGCAGGCGAGTGGGACGCGATAGCGGCAACGGGTTGCGACGCGGTGTGGCTGATGGGGGTCTGGCAACGTAGCCCCGCCGGCGTCGCGATCGCGCTGTCAGACAACGGCCTCGTCGACACCTTCGCCGAAGCACTACCGGGCTACACCTCCGGCGACGTGTCCGGCTCCCCGTACGCGGTGCGCGACTACGTCGTCGACGACCATCTCGGAGGTCCTGCGGGGCTCGCCCTGGCGCGGGCCGAACTGGCGCGGCGTGGGCTGTCGCTGATCCTGGACTTCGTGCCCAACCATGTGGCCGCCGACCACCCCTGGGTTGCGCAGCATCCCGAGGTCTTCATCCACGGCACCACCGAGGACTTACAGCAGGACCCTGCTTCTTACCTCGAGGTCGATGGACAGGTGCTCGCCAACGGCAAGGATCCCTATTTCGCCGCGTGGACCGATGTGGTGCAGCTCAACGCGTTCTCACCGTTGCTCCGGACCGCGGCGATCGACACGCTGCTGCAGATCGCCTCGCAGTGCGACGGTGTCCGCTGCGACATGGCGATGCTCATGATGAACGATGTGTTCGCCCGTACCTGGGGTGACCGTGCCGGCCCCAGGCCGCGAAACGAGTACTGGCCCATCGTGATTCGTGCTGTCCGACGTGAACATCCCGACTTCGTGTTCATCGCCGAGGCGTACTGGGACCTCGAAGCCGGCCTTCAGGATCAAGGTTTCGACTACTGCTACGACAAAGGCCTCTACGACAAGCTGGTGGAACAACAGGGCGCTGACCCGGTGCGTGGCTTGCTGGCCGACGACAGGCGGTATCAGAGTGGGCTGATCCGTTTCCTCGAAAATCACGATGAGCCGCGGGCAGCAGCGGAGTTCGGCGATGGACGGCAGCGGGTTGCGGCCGTGACGGCATTCACGACGCTGGGCGCCCGCCTCATCCACGACGGGCAGCTGCGTGGGCTGACCACGCGCCTGCCAGTGCAACTCGGCAGGTATCCCCATCAGTCCGACGACACCGAGCTTGTCGATTTCTATCAGAAGCTGCTCGCTGTGGTGCGTGAGGAGACCTTCCGCACCGGCCGGTGGCAGCTGTGCGACACCCGGGGATGGCCGGACAACCCGACGTCGCAAGACCTGATCGCTTGGACATGGACCGGATCGACAAGGTGGCTGGTCGTGGTGAATCTGAGTGCCGAAACCGCGAGCGCGGCAGTAAGCGTTCCCTGGGATGATATGCGCGGCAAAGAGTTCGAACTGATCGACGACACCAGGGGCCTGCGGTTCACCCGGAAGGGCGATGACCTGCGGAACGGAATGTTCGTCGAGCTCGGCCCCTGGCTGTGGCATCTGCTGCGTGTCGACCCGATTGATACGCCACCATCTGAGGAGCGTTCGTGAACGAGCATCGCAAGCCGCCGACCGGCACCGTCGAGCACGGAAGACTCGCCGAGGCCACCGGCCGTCTCGAAGACGGATTGCATGACGCGAACCCCTGGTACGAATGGGGTCCATACCTGTCCGAACGCGCATGGGGCACAGTGCGTGAGGACTACAGCGCCGATGGGGACGCCTGGTCGTACTTCCCGCATGATCATGCCCGATCGAGGGCCTACCGCTGGAACGAGGACGGGATGGCGGGCATCTCCGACATCGCCCACGACTTCTGCCTGGCGCTGTCACTGTGGAACGGCGTCGACCCCATTCTCAAGGAACGGATGTTCGGTCTCACCGGACCGCAGGGCAATCACGGCGAGGACGTCAAAGAGTACTGGT
The DNA here is from genome assembly GCF_003217475.1 of Williamsia limnetica. Classification (GTDB taxonomy): domain Bacteria; phylum Actinomycetota; class Actinomycetes; order Mycobacteriales; family Mycobacteriaceae; genus Williamsia; species Williamsia limnetica. The sequence continues at coordinate 277,400 of NZ_QJSP01000006.1, forward strand.
GGTATCTGCAGGGGCTGCCCAGCCACGCTCTGCTGCAATGGCGCTACCACTACCCGCAGGTCGAATTCCCATACGCGGATCTGATCGCGGAGAACGGCAGGCGCGGCCGGGAGGACTTCGAGTACGAATTGCTCGACACCGGGGTCTTCGATGACAACCGATTCTGGATCGTCGACGTCACCTACGCCAAGGCGAGTCCGACCGATTTGCTGATGCAGGTCGATGTCACCAACAACGGTCCGGCTGAGGCAACCATCGATGTGCTGCCGACGGGGTGGTTCCGCAATTCCTGGCGGGCCGAGGCCGGTTCGGCGGTTCCCGGTTTGTCCTTCACCGGCGACGAGATGGTGCTCGACCATCACCGGCTCGGCGGATACCGGCTGCAGGCTGCGCCGGCGAGTGACGGAACCACACCGAGAGTACTGTTCTGCGACAACGAGACCAACATCCCGAAGATCTACGGCGGTGACCCTGTCACCGCATACCCCAAAGACGGGATCAACGACCACCTGATCGATGGCGCCGCGACGGTGAACCCGGATCTACGGGGTACGAAAGCGGCCTGGCATTACCGCTTGACGGTACCTGCCGGTCAGTCGGTACAGCTGCGTCTGCGGCTGTCCGATGCCGAGTCGGCGGTCCACGACACCGACTGGGCCGGCGGCGCTTTCGAGCAGACCCAGACGGCCCGGCAGCACGACGCCGACGAGTTCTATGCGGCGCTCGCACCGGATGACATCGACACCGAGCGAATGCGGATCGTCACCCAGGCGAGCGCCGGTCTCATCTGGAGTAAGCAGATGTACTCCTACGATGTGGGCCGCTGGCTCGACGGTGATCCCGCGGAGCCGCCGCCCCCGCCGGGGCGCGAGAACGGCCGCAACGCCGGCTGGCGCCACCTCGACGCCCGCGACATCCTCGCCATGCCCGACCCCTGGGAGTACCCGTGGTTCGCGGCCTGGGACCTGGCATTCCATACGATCCCATGGGCCCACCTCGACCCTGCGTTCGCCAAGTACCAGCTGGTCGTGTTGCTGCGCGAGTGGTTCCAGCACCCGAACGGTGCATTGCCCGCCTACGAATGGAGCTTCGACGACGTCAACCCGCCTGTCCACGCACTCGCAGCGCTACGGGTGTTCATCATCGACGGCGGCACCGATGTCCAGTTCCTCGAGCGGGTGTTCCAGAAACTGCTCCTCAACTTCACCTGGTGGCTCAACCGCGAAGATCCGCAGGGCAACAACATCTTCGGTGGCGGCTTCCTCGGACTCGACAACATCAGTCCCGTAGACCGGTCGCACCTACCGGCCGGCTGCACCCTGGAGCAATCCGACGGCACCGGCTGGATGGCGTTCTACTCCAGCGCGATGCTCAGCATCGCCCAGCACCTCGTCGACTTCGACCCGGTCTACGAGGACATGGTCATCAAATTCCTCGAACAGTTCGCGCTGATCGGGGAGGCTCTCGAGAAATCTGGGCTGTACGACGCCGAAGACGGCTTCTACTACGACCGATTCACCGACTCCGCAGGCAACTCCTCGGCCATCAAGGTGCAATCGCTCGTCGGGGTCATCCCGGCCCTGGCCGCGGCGACGGTACCGCTCGACGACACCGCTCGCGCGAACAAGCTACGCAAGCGCTTTCAGCGTCGCTTCACCAATGCCGCGAAACGCGAACAACGTTCGTGGCGGTTCCGCACCGATGCGACCGGTCACACCCGGGTGCTCTTGTCGGTGCTGGGCGCCAACCAACTGCGCAGACTGCTCCAGACCGTCTTCGACGAAGACGCCCTGCTCTCACCCTACGGTTTGCGCTCGCTGTCGAAGAAGTACGAGACCCCCTACGAACTACCCAACGAGGCAGGGGCCGTCATCGACTACGAACCCGCCGAATCCCGGACTGCCATGTACGGCGGCAACTCCAACTGGCGCGGACCGGTGTGGTTCCCGATCAACTACCTGGCCATCCGCGCAATGGTCCAATACGGACGCTTCTTCGGTGAAGAAACCAAGATGCCCTACCCGGCGGGATCGGACACCGAACACACCTTCTTCGACGTCGCCCACGACATGGCCGAACGCCTCATCTCCATCTGGCTACCCGACGCCCACGGTCGCCGACCAGTCTACGGTGGCACCGAAATCTTCCAGACCGACCCGGCATGGAAAAACAATCTGACGTTCAACGAGTACTTCCACGGCGACAACGGCGCCGGGCTGGGAGCCGGACACCAAACCGGGTGGACGGCGCTCGTGATCGATCTGCTCTTGCGGCCGCCGAGTAAGTCGCATCACTGAGGGCGGTTCGGGTTGGTTCGGTTCCGTTCGGGCCGTTTCGAGGGAGCTGAGCAGGGGTAACAGTCTTCTCATGAGCATTTTCGGCAGGATGGTGTGATGAGCGAACAACCGATCGTGCTGTGGCTACGCCGAGACCTGCGACTCAGCGATCTACCACCACTGCTGGCAGCCCAAGGACGACAGGTGCTGGCGTGTTTTGTACTCGACCCCACGCTCGAGGCGTCATCGGGTGATCGCAGACTGACCTTCCTGTACGACTCGTTGCGCGACATCGAGGATCAACTCGACGGTTCGTTGCTGGTCGTGCGCGGCGAGGCGGACAAGGTGATCCCCAAGATTGCGAAGTCGATCGACGCCGGCGCCGTCCACATCAGCGCCGACTACTCGCCCTACGGTGTGCGCCGCGACGACAAGGTCCGAAAGGCGCTCGGAGACATCCCTCTCCAGGAGGAAGGCTCCCCGTACGCGGTTGCGCCGGGCCGAGTCCTCAAGGACGACGGCGAGCGGTACCGGGTGTTCACCCCGTACTTCCGCAAATGGCGCGAGCACGGTTGGCGCGACCCCGCGGACACCGGGGTCAACAGCGCGACGTGGATGAAGCCGGGCGATGTCTCAGGGGTCCGTTCCACAGTCATACCGAAATCGAAGGGTGAGTTGGACATCCCCGCAGGCGAGCGGGCGGCATACGCCCGGTTTGCAGAATTCATGGCGGACGACATCGACGGATACGACGACGACCGGAACCGTCCCGACCACGCGTCGACCAGTCGGATGTCGGCCTACCTCAAGTTCGGCAACATCCATCCGAGGGCGCTGCTCGCCGACCTCGAGAACAGCGAAGGCACCGGCCGCGCCGCCTACATCCGTGAGTTGGCGTTCCGGGACTTCTACGCAGACGTCCTACATCAACGTCCTGACAGTAGTTGGTGGAATCTCAACAAGAAATTCGATGCGATACAACATGATTCGGGCAAGGACGCCGATGCGGACTTCGACGCCTGGCGCGAAGGCAAGACCGGATTCCCGATCGTCGACGCCGGCATGAGGCAGCTGTCGGAAAGCGGTTTCATGCACAACCGATTACGGATGATCGTCGGATCGTTCCTGGTCAAAGATCTACACCTACCGTGGCAGCGGGGCGCCGCCTGGTTCCTCGATCAACTGACCGACGGCGACATGGCCAACAATCAGCACGGCTGGCAGTGGGTGGCCGGCTGCGGCACCGACGCTGCGCCCTACTTCCGCGTGTTCAACCCGATCACCCAGGGCAAGAAGTTCGATCCGTCGGGTGATTACGTGCGGCGCTGGGTGCCAGAACTACGGGAGATCAGCGGCGCCGCTGTCCACGAACCGGGTGACGCGCGACCCGCCGACTACCCCGAACCGATCGTCGACCACAAAACCGAGCGACAGGTCGCGCTGGATCGCTACCAGAGTCTCGCCTGACGGGCACACACGGCGGCGCTGTCGGCACGGTCGGTCACTAGCGCGCTTTCCACTCCGGCGGGCGTTTCTCGAAGAACGCATTGATCCCTTCGCGCATGTCGTCGGACGCCAGAATTTTCTCCTGGGCCCGCCCAGTCGCCTCCCAACCTGTGGCGTCGGCTGCTGCGTACTGCTCGTTCAGCGCAGCCAGGGTCGCCCGCACCGCAACGGGTCCGGATGCGTTGATGTCCTCGGCGAGCAGCTGGGCGTCGGCCAGTGCCTGTCCCGGTTCGCTGACGACGTTCACCAGACCCAGATCGTAGGCCCGCTGCGCGGTCAGCCCGGCGCCGGTGATGAGTAGTTGGCGCGCGATGTTGGGCGGCAGCGCGCGAGTGACCCGGAACAAGGCGCCGGAGGTGGCGACCAGCCCACGCCGGGTCTCGGGCAGCGCCATCCGCGCTGCCGTGGACGCGACGATGAGGTCGCAGGCCAGCGCGATCTCCAGACCGCCACCCATGCAGGGACCCTCGACCGCCGCGATCAGCGGTTTGATCCGCTGACGCCGGATGATGCCGTACTCGCCGCCGCGATCGGTGCGAGCCCCTGCGCCGTCCTTCAGGTCCGTGCCCGCGCAGAACACCTTCGGCGTGCCGGTGATGACCCCGGCCCACAGCGTGTCGTCGTCATCGAGTCGGTCGAGGGCCGCGGAGATCCCCAGTGCCATCTCCACATTGATGGCGTTGCGCTTGTCCTCCCGGTCCAGGTGGACGATCAGCGTGCGACCCCGGACTTCTTCACGAATCGGCATCCATGAAACGTAGCAAGCACCCGCTGGACGGCCCCGTGTCAGATGGGCTTCTTGAGATCCGGATTCTCGGCGTAGACCTCCTGGATCAGCGACATGTCGAAGAGTTGCTCCGCGGCGATCTCGTAGCCGGCCTTGGCCAGTGCTTCGATGTTGAGGTCGATCAACGCGGGGGTCATGGTCAGCAGACCGTTGGCCTTGCTGTCGTCGTTGACGACCAACAGGTTCTGGGCCTCGGCCTCTTTGGTCTGCTCACCGAGCTCGAGCCCGAGATCCTTGCCGTACTTGGTGACGGCCAGCTCGGCGGACTTCGCCGGATCGGCCACTGCGTCGTACCAGCCCTGGATGTCGGCCTTGAGGAACGCCTTGAGCTTGTCGCGTTCGTTGTCGATCGTCTCCTGCCGGACCACAAGGGTCTCGGCGACGAGGGGCAGGTTGAAATCGGCGAACAGGAAGTTGGCGTTCGGGAACCCGCCTTCGGCGAGCGTGATCGGCTCGTTCGTCACGTACGAGACCCAGCCGTCGACCTCGCCGGTGGTCAGCGGCGTCGGGTCGTACTGGACGGTGATCTTCTGAACGTCCGAATCGACCATTCCGTTGGCCGTCAACAGCGCCTTGAAGACGTTCTCGTTCGACGCCTGGACCCCGATCTTCTTGCCTCTCATATCCTGTGGCGAGAGGATCGGGCTCTGCGCACCGGAGACGATGCAGAACGGATTCTTCTGGAACGTCGCGGCGATCGTCTTGAGGGCCGCGCCCTGCAGGATGACGGGGGCGGTGAGTTGCGGCGCGGTCATACCGATCCACACCTTGTTGGACGTCAGGCCGGTTTCGACGCCGGTGCCCGGGCCGCCGCCGGTGATGAGTTCAGGGGTACCGAGCCCCGCCGCCTCGTAGTACCCGTTCTCGATGGCGAAGTATTCGCCTGCGAATTCGATGTTCTTCTGCCACGACAGCTGCACCTTGGGGTTGGTGGCGCTGCCACCACCGCTGTCGCTGCTGCCGGAGCTACAGGCGGCGAGAACACTCGCGCTGCCCACGGCGCCGCCGGCGATCATCGAATACCGAAGGAACGACCGGCGGTCGAACGTATAGGCCATCTGAGGACTCCTTGTGTTGAGCGTGCTTCGCACGACGGTAGGGCGGCCTGGTTTCGGCCAGATTTCGCGCGCGGATTGCTTTGTTACGTAATCGGGTTCGCCACCGAGCGGGCCGTGATCAGGTGGGTTTGGTGCCCATCTGGGCCAGGACGAGCTTTTCCGCGACTCCGACGAAGGCGTAGAGCACGATCGAAGCGACCGTGATGACCAGCACCGAGGCCCAGAGTTCGTTGTAGGCGGCTGCAGGCAGGGCCTGCTGCAACGTGGCGCCCAGACCAGTGTTGGTGCCTAGCCACTCGGCGACAGTTGCGCCGATCATGGCGCCGGGTACGGATACTTTGGCCGCGGCGAACAGCGCCGGCACCGCCGAGGGCAGCGACGCCATCCGCATCGAGGTCATCCGGGTGCCGCCGTAGGCGACGATGACGTCGTTGATCTGCTTGGGTGCGTTGGCGAGTCCGGTCATGATCATCACCAGGGCAGGGAAGAACACGACGATGCCGCCCATGACGGCGACCACCGCGACCCCGCGGCCGACCACCAGTGTGATCAGGGGCGTCATCGCGACCAGCGGAACCGAACGGAGCAACATGGCGATGGGCATGAATGTCTGTGCGACAGGCCGGAACATCACGAACAGTGCCGCCGCGATGATGGCGGCGCCCATCCCGCACACAAAACCTATTCCCGCGTCTTTCAACGTGATCCAAAGGTTGTCCAGGATTTCGCTGCGGTTTGTCGCCGACGCCGGCTCGGTGAACAGATAGTGGAAGACGTCGATCGGGGTCTTGCCGATGATGGGGCCGATGTCGGGAAAGGCCAGCAGGAACAGCCACCAGATCACCAGGATCAGGAAGAACGAGATGATCAGGGAGCCGATGAACTTCGCGATCTCCCAGGAGATCGCCTTCGCGTTGCCCGAGTTGGCCTGCGCGGCAGCGGCGGCGGGGACCGGTGCCGACGGCGGTGCCTTGGTGGTGGCGGTCATTTGCTGCCTGCCATTCCGGTGCTGTAACGGGTGACGTAGGTCGAGATCACCGCGACGATCGCGTACCCCACACCGGCGACGGCGCCGGCGACGAGCGCGATGGCCCACACCGCCGGGATGTCGCCGCGCTGCTGGGCAACGATGAGTGCCGGTCCTGCCCCGCGTTCGGGCATGGCCAGGAACTCACCGAGCACCGCGCCGAGGACGGCTGCCGGGGCGGCGATCTTCAGGGCGGCAAAGGTACTGGGCAGGGCGGAGACAACCCGGACCCGGACGAGCTGGGCGATGGTCCCGCCGCCGTACACCTTCACCAGGTCGAGGCTGGCCTGGTGCGGTGACCGAAGACCGGCGAGGGTGCCGATCATCGTGGTGAAGAAGACGGAGATGGCAGCCAGGAAGATGATCATCGTCTGGACTTCGGCGAAGGCGACCTGGACGATCGGGGCGACCGCGATGATCGGGGTGCAGTAGCTGATGATCGCGAGCTGGGTCGCGACCCCCTCGATCAGCGGGATGATGACCACCATCAGGGCGAGCCCGATGGCGAGCACGTTGCCCCACATGAACCCACGGAGCGACAGTTCGATGGTCGGGCCGAAGTTGTTGGCGTAGTAGGTCCATCCCTGGTCACCGATGGTCTGCAGTACGGCCCAGGGGGTAGGGATGGTGCCCTTGAACCATTCGAAGTGCCCGGCGACGGACCAGAGCAGCAGGACCACGATGATGCCGGTCGCGCCGGCGCCCCAGCGTTTGCCGGCCTGCTGGGCACGACCGGTGAAAGGCGTTGTGGCTGCGAGGGTGCTCACGCCACCCCCGCCGTTCCCTTGCTGCCGAAGAGCAGTCCGCTGAGGTGATCGTGCAGTGCATGGAACTCGGGGGTGCGCATCATCTCGGGCACCCGTGGCCGAGGCAGGTCGATGTCCACCATCTCGAGGATGGTGCCCGGCCGCGGACTCATCACCGCGACCACGTCCGAGAGGAATACGGCCTCACCGATGCCGTGGGTGACCATCAACGTGGTCGCAGGCTTCTCTGTCCAGATCCTGAGTAGTTCGATGTTGAGGCGTTGGCGGGTCATGTCGTCGAGTGCGCCGAACGGTTCGTCGAGCAGCAAGGCGGTCGGCTTCACCACGAGCGCTCTAGCGATCGAGACCCGTTGGCGCATACCGCCGGACAAGGTCGCGGGTTTGGCCTTCTCGAAACCCTTGAGACCCACGAGCTCGATCAGATCCGCGATCGCGGTCTTGTCGATCGGGAGGCCCGCGACCTGCAGGGGGAGTTTGATGTTCGACTCCACGCTGCGCCAGGGCAACAACGCCGAGTCCTGGAACGCGATACCGAGGCCGTGTTGTGATTGCAGCTCTCTGGGGGAGCGCCCGTTCATCAGCGCGGTACCCGCCGTCGACTCCTCGAGCCCGGCGAGGATCCGCAGCACCGTCGACTTGCCGCAGCCAGAGGGTCCGAGCAGTGACAGGAAGGCACCTTCGGAAGTTTGCAGGTCGACGTCGTGCAGCGCGGTCACGGACGAACCACCGCGCAGGCCCGCGGACTTGAATTCCTTGGTCAGCCCGGAGATGTTGATCCCGGTGCCGAGCGGGCGCGCGGTCTTGACGGTGGCGACCGGATCGGTGTCCGGGATGTCGGTGGAGCTCATATTCCGCGACGCTAGGCGGCGCTGGTTTCTTGCGCGTTACGCACGCGTTACTGCCCTCGTACCCAATCCCCAGGTGATCATCGATTCGGCAGCAACGGTTTTCGGTGACTATCGTGCGGGCATGCAGATTGTGCTGATGTTCTACGGGAGCCGCGGCGATATCCAGCCCGGCATCGCAGCGGGCCTTGAATTGCAGAGACGTGGCCACGACGTCGCGATCGCCGTCCCGCCGAACTTCGTCGACTTCGCCACCGGCCTGGGGCTCCGGGCCTACCCGGTCGGTCTCGACACCTCATCGGTCTGGGACACCCCGAATGCGAAGAAGGTACTCGCGACGAAGAACCCGTACACCAAGTTCACGCTCGCGTCCGAGACGATCAAGGCCGGGTTCGCCGCGTTCGACGCGGACATGATCGCGCTGCTCTGCGGACCCGACCCGGTGTTGTCGGGAGTCGACGCGCTCGTCAGCGGTCCGCTGTGTCAGGAGCGTGTGTACGGCTTCGCCGAGAAACTGGGCATCGCGTTCTCGGTCATGAGATTTGGTCCGTTCTCGGAGAACGGGATCATCGGAGCGATTCCGGGGGTGACCCGAGACCTGCCTCCGCGGGTCAATCGGGCGTCGTGGCGGGTGTCGGATGCGCTGACCTGGACGTTCACCAGGGGAGCCGAGAACACCTTCCGGAGCAAGCTAGACCTCGAACCTGCGTCCGGGTCGCTGCAAGAGCGACTCACTCGCGACGGCGCGGTCCAGGTGCAGGCCTACGACCCAATCCTGTTCCCGGGGCTTGCCGAGGAATGGGGTGAGGCGAAACCGATCGTCGGCTACCTCGACCTCCCCGCCGCGGCGCGCGGCGGCCTCACCGAATCGTCCCGGTCCGACCCGGCGTTGTGGTCGTGGCTGACCGAGGGGGACCCGCCGGTGCACATCACGTTCGGCAGCGTGCCGGTGCGCGACCCCGTCGCATTGACCGACGTGATCGTCCGCGCCGCGCGGTCGGTGGGGGTCCGCACCCTGATCACGATGAAGGGCAGGTCCGACGGCCCCGACCCGGCGCACCCCGACGTCTATTTCGCGCGCGCACTCGATCACGCCGCCGTGTTGCCCCACTGCCGGGCGATCGTCCACCACGGGGGAGCGGGCACCACCGCCGCCGGTCTGCGCGCCGGACTACCCACGATGGTCTGCTCCGGCGGCGCCGACCAGGCCTACTGGGGCGCCCAGGTGACGCGACTGAAGGTCGGTACCGCCACTCGGCTCAAGGGCCTCGACGAGGCCACGCTGACCGCCGGTCTCCGAGAGATCCTGACTCCGGAGGCGGGTGAGCACGCGCGGTTGTTGGCGCAGCACCTCATCGCCCCGGACGTGGCGGTGTCGCGGGCGGTGGACATCCTCGAGAGGTCCGCGGCCGCCTGACGCACAATCCGAAATTGGGGCCTTTTGGCGAGCAAACCCGCAGGTGAGCTCCGCCAAAAGGCCCCATTTCCGGGTGGTCGGGGACTAGCCCTTGATTGCTTCCATCCACTTGACCCGCGCACCGGTGCGCAGGATGTTGCGCTGGTAGATGCGGGCGGCCAGCCAGGTGGCGATGGCGCAGGCGATGATCATCAACACGATGGTGGCGATCACCTGGAAGATCGATGCGTCGCCGGTCGCGATACGCATCGGCATGATCGACGCCGAGAACGGTGGGATCCAGGCGAGGGTCTGCATCAGGGTGCTGTCGAGCGCGTTGATGCCGAAGATGGCGGCATAGATGACGGCCATGGCCAGGATCGTCAGTGGCGCAGAACTCGATCCCAGCTCTTCCTGTCGAGACACCACGGCACCGGTGGCGGCGTACAGGGTTGCGAAGAACAGGAATCCGAGGATGAACCAGACGATGACGGCGGCGAACATGGAACCGGCGGTCGACGGTACGTCGAGCAGGCCGGTCGCCAGCGCCGTTATCAGGGCTGTGCCGCCGAGTAGGACCACCTGCGCAAACGCCATGAGCCCGATGCCGACGATCTTGCCCCACAACAGGTGCAGTGGCTTGATGGTGGCGAGCAGCAGTTCGACGACGCGCGATGTCTTCTCCTCCACCACGCCGGCAGCAACCATGGAGCCACCCTGCAACACCGCGAACATCAGCAGGGACACACCGGTCAGTGCGATGGCGATCCGTTGTCCCTCATTGGGTTTGGCCGGTTCGGTTTCGGTGACGTTGAGCGTGGAATCGGCTGTGATGGCGGCGAGGTCGACGTTTTCTGCGGCCAGCGCCTTGCTCAATCCGTCTTGGCTGACGGACGTGCGCAGCACGCCTTCGAGGGTGCCGTCCAGATCGTCTTTGGTGATCGCGTCGTAGCTGTTGCCGGTGCCGGTCGGCACGAGAGCGACCGCGACATCGCCCTTTTCGGCTTCCGTTCGAGCTTCGTCGGCGTCGGCAAGGGGCACGATCTCGATCTTCTCGCCCGATGCGTCACCGACCTCGACGATCGTCTGTGACATCTCCGGGTTGTCGCCGACCAGCCCCACCTTGGTGGCTTTGTCGTTGCCGGTGAAGATCGACAGGACGATGATGCCCGCGATGATGACCACCAGCAGGATGATGTTGGTGATGATGAAGGACTTGGTCGCGGCCCGGGTGGTGATCTCGCGACGGGCGACGAGGCTGATGGCCCGGCCGGCACCGAGGCGGCCAGAGCTGGGAGTCTGAGAAGAATTGAAGCTCATGCGGATACAACCTCTCGGAACAGTTCGGTCAGATCGGGCTTGGACAGGGCGAAGTGCGTGACCGGCCCGGTGGCGAGTGCGGCGGCGAGGATGGCTTGCTCGTCGGTGCCGGGGGTCAGGCTCACCGTCGTGAGGGCGCCGCGCTGCACGCTGCCCTGCACGCCGGGTAGATGGTCGGCCCATCCGGAGGGTGCGGCCGGGGCGCCCACGTCCAGCCGGATCTCGCCGGTGGATCGGAGGTCGTCGACCGTGCCGAGAGCTCGCATGGTTCCCTTGGTGATGATCCCGACCCGATCGCACAGTCGCTGGACCAACTCGAGCTGGTGGCTCGAGAAGATCACCGGTACCCCTTGCGCGGCCTTCTCTTTGAGCACGTCGCTCATCACGTCGACGGCGACGGGGTCGAGGCCGGAGAACGGTTCGTCGAGCACCAGGACGTCAGGATTGTGGACCAGGGCGGCCGCGAGTTGCACTCGCTGCTGATTGCCCAGGCTCAGATTGTTGACGTCGTCGTTGATCCGTTCGTGGATCCCGAGTCGGCGCACCCAGGTCTCGACCTGATCGTCGGCCTCGGCCCGCGACAACCCGTGTAGCTGTGCGAGGAACGAGAGCTGCTTGCCGACTTTCATCTTGGGATAGAGGCCCCGCTCCTCGGGCATGTACCCGATGCGGCGGCGCAGGTCGAGATCGATGGGCCTCTCGCCGAGGCGTACCTGCCCCGAATCCGCGCCGAGGACGCCGAGGATGATGCGCATGGTGGTCGACTTGCCGGCACCGTTGGAACCGACGAATCCGAAGATCTCGCCGGGCGCGACGGTGAAGCTCATGTCCTGCAGGGCCGTGAGCGACCCGTACCTCTTGGTCAGTCTGTCGACGATCAGCGGGGCGGTCACTGGTCCAATCCTCCTGTGTTGGTGGCATTCCTGGTTTCGTGCGGGGGTGCGTGGGTGTATTCCGGTTGGTCGTAGACGACGTAGTCCTCGGGGTCGGGGTCGTTGAGCCACCACGCGAGTAGGCAGGTGGGCAGGCAGGTGGCGCCGATGACGAGGACGATCAGCAGCATGCCGGCTCCGTAGACGACCTGACCGCTCACACTGTCGTCTGCGCCGTTCGAGATCACGATCAGCAGGAGATAGGGAACGAACATGCCGACCCAGAGGGCGGTGTAGGCAAGTGAGCGGGCAGCGTTGCGGGTGGACAGCTGGATTTCGTCGAGTGCCGCCGCGGGTGCATCACTCACATTCAAGGTGATGGCGCGCAGAACGTACAGGACCGGCAGGAAAACACCAACGATCAAGACGATGAACGGCAGACCGAACCACATCGTGAAGAACGCGGCGATGCTCGCGGCGAGGACGAGGACCCAGGTGATGATGAGCGCGACCACGAGTCGCCGGGCCGACGCGCGGTTGCGCAGACGCGGGAAGCGGCTTCCCCAGCGTCGTAGGAACTTCTCGTGACTCTTTGCCTGCCACCCCTCGTAGCCGCGCCACCAGCCGGGCTTGGCCGATTCAGGGATGGCGGAGTTCGGATGGTTCATGACGGACCTCCGTTGTTGCTGCGGTACAGCTGGGTTGACATCGCGCTGAACTCGTGGCGGCTGAAGACCGCCTCGACCGGGAGCCGGAACACGTCGCAGATCCGGAAGGCCAGATCGAGGCTCGGGTAGTTGTCACCCCGCTCCAGTGATCCGATGGACTGGACATTGACTCCGACCAGTTCGGCCAATTGCGCGCGCGACATCCGGCGTTCGGCGCGGAGTACGCCGATGCGGTTGCAGATCGGCAGGTGCTCTGCCTTCTTGACCGGACTCACAGAACTAAGTGTTGTGAAAACACAACAAGATGTCAAGGATTCTGCCCATATTGGTGGCCGAAACATTTAGCCAGAGTCGCTAACTTCCCAGTGGCGAGGAGTCGGCGGGTCGCGGTCAGGAGTTCTCGGCGATCACCATCTCGAGAATTCCGGCTCCGAGCGGCACCGCGGTGCAGGGTGCGGTGACCCCGGCGCCGGGGTCGAGCGCCGAGTGTACGAGCGCGATGGCGAAGTCGTCATAGGGCATGCGGAAGTGGCCGCTCTGGTTGACCGGGCAGAGGTCGGAGATCACCAAATTCGTGGCTCCGGGCCCCCGCAGGCCGGCGTTGCTCAGCGGCTGGATCACCTCGTCGACCCGCGAGGAGATGGTTGTGTATTCGACTCCGGGGACGGTGTCGGAGGGGTTGTTCAGCCCTTCGAGCAGCGGCGAGCCCTGCGACTGTTGCCACAACGCGGTCGAGACGACCTCGGCGGGCAGCACCGTCTTCGCCAGATCCATCGAACCGGGTATCAGCTCGGCCAGCGGGACGAGCCCATAAAGGGTGCCGCCATAGCTGGGCGATGCCAGGCCGACCCAGCGCTTCACCGCGTCGGCGCCGCCCAGTCGATTGGTGTAGTACCTCGACACCGTCGCGCCTTGCGAGTATCCGACCAGGTCGACCTCGGTGGCGCCGCTCGATCGCCGGACCTCGTCGACGAACACGCCGAGCTGCCCGGCGCTTGTCGGGATGTCTTCGGTGCCGAAGGTTCTCGCACCCGGCGCGGAGCCGTAGTTGAGTGCGTACACGCAGAAACCGGCGTCGGCGAGATACGGACCGATTGCCGCGTAGTCGGAGTATGCGGAGGAATCGGTGCCGTGCAGGAGTATCACCGGGCGTGGATGTGTCGCCGAAGGAACGCAGGTGAAGTCGTTGACCCCCGGCGGTACTGCGCCGGGGTGCGCGCGGGCGTATCGCGACGCATCGGGATGTGTGCTCTGGGAAGGGGCGATGACCCCGGGGACCTGCGAGATAGAGAACAGCACGGGCGGCGGGGTTGCTGCCGCGGGTGATGCGAGACAGACGGCAGCGATCGCGCTGATCCCCACGGCTGCGGTCCTGGACAGACGTTTGCGCATGCGCCACCTCTTCGAGTCGCCCGACCCCGCTGACCTGTACATCTCACCACCGGGGGCCACCGCGCGCACTCCGTCGGGAACATTACGTACGTTCGGGGGACCTCGAGAGCACGTCTTGGACGACCCGGGCGGCTTCGCGGCCTGCGCGATTGGCGCCGATGGTCGAGGCCGATGGCCCGTACCCCAGCAGCTGTACCCGGGGCTCGGCTGCGACCACGGTCGCGAGGCGGCCGGTCATCACGATGCCGCCGCCCGGCCCGCGCAGTTTCAGCGGCGCGAGGTGGTCGAGCGAGCTGCGAAAACCTGTGCACCACAATATGACGTCGACGTCGAGATGATCGGATCCGGCGTGGCCGGGGGTGCAGTCCCAGCACACGCCGGTGTCGGTGATGCGGGTGAACATCGGCCGCCACTGCAGGATCCCGTCGGCCCTGGCGCTCCTGATGGCGTCGTTGACCGGCAACCCCGTCACCGACACCACCGAGCCGGGTGCGAGTCCGGCGCGCACGCGTTGCTCGACCCGGGCGACAGCGGCGCGGCCCTGCTCGGCGGTGAACGACCTCTCGGTGAAGCGGGGCTCGGTCCTGCTGCACCAGAAGGTCTGCACCCCTTCGGCTTCACGCGCGATCTCGATCAGCAGCTGCACTGCTGAGATCCCTGCGCCCACCACCAGGACTCGCTGACCCGCAAAGGCGCCGGGGCCGAAGTAATCGTGCGTGTGCAGCTGGGTGCCTGTGTAGCTTTCGATACCCGGAACGTAAGGGATGAAGGGGCGATCCCAGGTACCGGTCGCGTTGATCACGGTGCGAGCCAGCAGGTGTGAACCGTCGGCCGCCGTGACCCGGAAGTCGTCGCCCTCCTTCGACACGGTGCGGATGTGCACCGGGCGCTGCACCTTCAGATCGAACTTGTCCTCGTACTGTGCGAAATAGTCCGGCACCGCGGTGCGCGCGGGCCACTGATCGCACTCCGTGCCGAGGGCCTCGGACAATCCCAGGCCAGGGAGGTCGTGCACATTGTTTGCGCCGGCCAAAGTCAGTGTCGGCCAACGAAACTGCCATGCGCCGCCAGGCCCGGGGGAGTGGTCGAGCATGACGGTGCGGTCACCGAGGCCGAATCGGTGCAGGTAATACCCGGCGGACAGACCGGCCTGTCCGCCACCGATCACCACTACGTCTGTGCGACCTCCGAGGACTTGGGCGTTCACATCAGAAACAGTAGCTGTACGCTGACTGCCATGATTGGGACCAGCCGAGATGGCGACGTGCTGACCATTGAACTCCAGCGTGAGAAGCAGCGCAACGCGCTCAACCACGAACTCGTGGAGGCGCTGTCGGGGGCGTTCACCGATGCCGTCGCCACCGGGGCGCGCGTCATCGTCCTCACCGGGCAGGGCACCGTCTTCTGTGCCGGTGCCGACCTGTCCGGTCCGGTGTACGAAGAGAACTTCCTCGACAAGCTGTTGGCGATGCTCGCCGTCATCGAAAGCGTCCCGGTGCCGGTGATCGCAGCTCTCAACGGACCGGCGATCGGTGCGGGTCTGCAATTGGCGCTCGCTGCCGATCTGCGGGTGATGGCACCCACTGCGTTCTGCGGAATTCCCGCGGCGAAAATCGGTGTCACGGTTGATGAGTGGACCATCAGGCGGTTGGTGTCCCTCGTCGGCGCGGGCGATGCCGCCGGAATCTTGATCGGCTGCGATTCGCTCACCTCCGAGCGTGCGTCCACTGTGGGCTTCGCCAATCGCATCGGCGATCTGGGCGAGGCTCAGCGGTGGGCGGCGATGATCGCAACGCTCGCTCCACTGACGCTGCAGCATTACAAACTGGTGCTCGGAGACGACGGCGCACGCGATCCGGCTCCCGAATCCCACCGTGCGGCCATGGTCAGGGCCTGGCAGAGCCAGGACATGGCGGAGGGTCGCGCCGCTCGGGCGGAGAAGCGTCAGCCTGTCTTCACCGGTCGCTGACAGGCACTCCCATCGGCCCGGGTGGGTCACAGCACCTGACGTTGCATCGTCATGTCCGAAATGTCCGATTTCTGTCGGTTTTCATATCGGTAACACAACTGCAGCCCCGCAGATACATGACGGCCATAGGTTCAGCCAGTCTTCAACAAAGAGGACGCGCGGGATGGTGCACGTGAGGGGATATGAATGTCAGTTGACAACACGGGGAAGGCGGCGGACCCGGTAGCGGGTGCTGCATTGCCCAGCAACATCAACGCGATGAGCGAGACGCTCGAGGATTACACCTTGAGATTCGCCCCTCGCAGCTATCGCAAATGGGGCCCCGCGGTTGTCGCGACCTCCGCTCTCGGCGGCATCGCCTACCTCGCAGACTTTGCCATCGGCGCAAACATCGGTATCGCGAACGGTACCGGTAACGCGTTGTGGGGCATCCTGATCTTTGCGGTGGTCATCGTCCTCACCGGGTACCCGCTGGCCTATTACGCGGCTCGCTACAACATCGACCTCGACCTGATCACCCGCGGAAGCGGCTTCGGTTATTACGGGTCGGTGGTCACAAACGTCATCTTCGCGTCGTTCACGTTCATCTTCTTCGCACTCGAGGGCTCGATCATGGCGCAGGGCCTCAAACTGGGTCTGGGTATCCCGTTGTGGCTGGGCTACCTGATCTCGTCCGTGATGGTCATCCCACTGGTGATCTACGGTATGAAGACCCTTGCGACCCTTCAGGTGTGGACCACCCCGCTGTGGCTCGTCATGATGGTGCTGCCGTTCCTCTACCTGGTCATCAAGCACCCCGACGCGATCGGCGACTTCCTCGCGTTCAGCGGCGGAACCGACGCGCAAGGCGGACACGGCGTGAACTTCGCGGGCATCATGCT
This sequence comes from Williamsia limnetica, assembly GCF_003217475.1. Taxonomy (GTDB): domain Bacteria; phylum Actinomycetota; class Actinomycetes; order Mycobacteriales; family Mycobacteriaceae; genus Williamsia; species Williamsia limnetica. The sequence goes on from NZ_QJSP01000006.1 coordinate 294,164, forward strand.
CGCTGCCGGCGTGTGTCTGTCGCTCATCGCGCAGATCGCCGAGCAGATCGACTACCTGCGCTTCATGCCTCCCAAGACACCCGAGAACTCCCGTCGCTGGTGGACGGCTGTGATCATGGCCGGGCCGGGCTGGGTCTTCTTCGGTGCCATCAAGCAGATCGTCGGCTTGTTCCTGGCCGTCTACCTGATCATGAACTTCGCCGACCAGGCCGGTGTTGCCAACGAGCCTGTCGAGCAGTTCCTCGCCGTCTACGAAGAGTTCATGCCGCACTGGCTGGCCATGACCCTCGCGGTGATCCTGGTCGTCATATCCCAGATCAAGATCAACGTCACCAATGCCTACTCGGGGTCGCTTGCCTGGACCAACAGCTTCACCAGGATCACCAAGACCTACCCGGGCCGGCTGTTCTTCGTGTTCTTCAACGTCGCAATCGCGTTGATCCTGATGGAAGCCAACATGTTCAGCTTCCTCAACAACATCCTCAACTTCTACGCCAACATTGCCATCGCCTGGATCGTGGTCGTGGCCTCGGACATCGCCATCAACAAGTACCTGCTGAAGATCTCACCGAAGGTGCCGGAGTTCCGTCGCGGCATGCTCTACAACTTCAATCCGGTCGGCTTCGTCAGTGTGCTCCTCGCCGGCGGTCTCTCGATTCTGGTGTACTTCCACGCGTTCGGTGACAGCATCCAGCCGTACTCGCCCGTCGTCGCCACCATTCTGGGGCTGTTCCTTCCCCCGATCATCGCGCTGGCGACCAAGGGCAAGTACTACCTGCGTCGTACCGACGACGGCATCGATCTCCCGATGTTCGACGAGTACGGCAATCCCGCAGACGACAAACTCATGTGCTGTGTCACCGGCATCGAGTTCGAGCGCCCCGACATGCTGATGTCGAACAAGCCCGGTCCGAACGGGGAGAAGCAGTACATCAGCTCGCTGGCCCTCTCCTGTGACAAGACCGGGGAACACGTGCTGCCCGCCCAGAAGTAGTTCCGCCCCCCGCACAAACCCACCCACCCCAGGGAGAACCAGGTGTTGCAGCACCTGGGTATGCCCGGAGCGGGTGGGTTTGTGCGTGCTGGTTGCTAATCTCGGCCGTGTGGCAATCGCGGACGACGCAGTCGAGATCCGGGCGCAGGGCTGGCGCACGCTCGCGACCCTGCACGGTCTGCTCTACGGCGAATTGGAGCGAGCACTCCAGCGCGAACACACGTTGTCGGTCGTCGAATACACGGTGCTCGAGGCTCTGAGCCGTCAGGACGGCTGGCACATGCGCATGGCCCAGCTGGCACGGGCGGCGGCTCTCAGTTCGAGCGCGACCACTCGACTGGTGAATCGGCTGGTTGAACGAAACATGTTGCGGCGCCATCTCAGCGCCGACGATCGGCGTGGCATCTACACCGAACTGACCGACGAGGGCCGGACGATGCTCGACCAGGCACGTCCGACCCACGACGCGACACTTGAGATGGCCCTGGACGAGGCACGTCGAACCCCGGAGCTCGCCCCTCTGGTGGCTGCGCTGCATGAACTGCCTGCGAGACCGTAGCCGCCGAATCGCTCGTTCGCAGGCCGTGCCTCTCCATCGCGGGTGCTCCCGATGGTTTAGCAGGCATGACCTCGGTGGAATGCCATCGCTGATGGCCTTGTTGGAATCACAAGTGCCCTAGCAAGGGCGAGCCCATCAACGACGAAGGGATTCACATGTCACGTGTCGCCATTATCGGAGGCCACGGCAAGATCGCGCTCAAGCTGGCCAAGATCCTGACCGGCGAGGGACACGAGGTCAGTTCGCTGATCCGCAACCCTGATCAGTCCGACGACATCAGGGCAACCGGCGCGACACCGGTCATCGCCGATGTCGAGAATCTGTCCACCGACGAGATCGGTGAGGCGATCAAGGGACACGACGCGGTGGTGTTCTCGGCAGGTGCCGGCGGCGGCAATCCCGACCGCACCTACGCGGTCGACAGAGATGCGGCCATCCGCAGCATCGATGCCGCACTGAAGGTCGACGTACCCCGATACCTGATCGTCTCGTACTTTGGTGCCGGACTGGATCACGGCGTACCAGAAGACGATTCGTTCTACGCGTACGCCGAGGCCAAGGCCGAGGCGGACGACTACTTGCGCAAGACGACGCTGCTGTGGACGATCATCGGACCGGGCAAGCTCACCGACGACGCCGGCACGGGCCGGATCGCCACCAAGGAGCGTGGCGCTGAGTACGACGGGGTGCCGCGCGACGACGTCGCTGCCGTGATCGCCGCAGCCCTGCAGACCCCGTCGAGCGTCGGTACCACCATCGACTTCGTCAGCGGTGAGACGCCGATCGCCGATGCAGTCCAAGGGGCCGCACCCGCCTGACGAGTGTCAGTCGGGTAGTGACTCTGTCGCAGACGTCCAGTCGAAGTCGCCGTGGTCACTGCCCAGGCCGGTGGCCACCACCCCGGCGACCGCGCATCCGAGCTGCGCAGCCCGCAACGCACTGAAGTCGTTCAATCGGCCGGCTATGAACCCGGCCGAGAACGCATCCCCGCAGCCACTGGTGTCGACAACCTCGACAGCGGTGGCTGCGGCATGTTCAGCCCCCGCCGCCGTCACCACCCATGCGCCGTCGGCTCCCGCGGTCACCGCCACGCAGCCGACCCCGCGATCGATCAGAGTGCGGCATCCCTCGATGAGGTCGGTGGCCCCGGTGAGGCCGAGAACCTGTTCGTCGTTGGGCAGCAGATAGTCCAGGTGCGGCAGCACGGCCTCGATCCACGCCAGCACCCCGGGATCGCCGGGCGCCAGTATGTCGGCCGAAATCGTCACCCCCGCTGCGCGTATCCGTTCGAGCGTCGGCGCGAGCTCGGCCGGGCCCAGCAATTCGGGCGCCCCGATGTGGACATGGTCGGCCGAGGTCAGCAGTTCGATCGGAACCTGGTCCAGCGGGTACGCCAGGTTGGCGCCGGGTAGGTGCAACGCGGGCCGGTCGCCGTTGGTCCGGATGGGCAACACACTCATCGACGTTGGTTGATCATCCACGCGCAGAAGATGTTCGGTTACGACCCCGTGGCGTTGCAGTTGAGTGATCAACAGGTCGCCGGAATCGTCGCGCCCCAGCGCCCCGACGGTCGACACCGCAGCTCCCAGCTTGGCCAGCGTGATCGCCGTGCCGCCTGCGGGACCTGCGGGAACCAGCCTGATATGTGGAACCAGTACGGCACCTTGGCCTTCGGGGATCTCATCGACGGGGTGCACCACCACGTCGAGAACGTGAGCGCCGAACGTGACAACCTGCATGGTCCTACTTTCTCCGGAGAGGGGAGTAGCCACGCTCTGCGGCGGCCACCGCCACCTGGACGAGTTGCTCTTGGGTGAGGGTGGCCCCGGGCCCGACCGCTGCGGTCCGGAGGTAGATCTCGGCCTGCCATTCCACGAGTTCGATTCTCTCGCAGGCAGTTGCAAGTGACTCGCCGTAGGCCACCGAGCCGTGATTGCGCATGAGCGCAGCGGTACGTTCGGCGAGCGCGGCGGCCACGGCGTCGGTGAGGGCCTGGGTTCCGAAGATTTCGTGTGGGGCCACTCGTACGGCTCCGCCGAGCAGGGCGGCGGTGTAGTGCACGGCCGGCAGTTCGTCGACGAGATTGGCAACGGCGATCGAGGCGATCGGATGCGCGTGGACCACGGCTGCAGCGTCTGTCGAGCGATAGATCTCGAGATGGAGTAGCAGCTCGGACGTCGGCTTGTGGTCGGTGTCCTCGATCACTGTGCCGTCGAGATCGGTGACCACCATCTGATCGGCGGTCACTTGCGCGAGGTCGGCGCCGCTCGGGGTGGTGAACACCCGGTCGCCGTCCCGAACCGACAGGTTGCCGCCGGTGCCGATCACGAGACCGCGGGTGGCCAGTCGAGCGGCCGCGACCGCAAGTCCTTCCCGCACCGCCTCGGAGTCCATGACGATGAGGTTATCGGGCGGTGGCGGCGATCGGGTGAAGATCGCCGCCACCGGTGGTGCTCCGTGTCGACGTCAGACTGCAGGTTCGAGTGCCTTGTACTGCGACCGCGAGAACCGGCCCGCCGGAGCGAACTTCGCCAGGATGGAGTTGGCGTCCTCGCCGGTGACCTGCTTGATCAGCGACTTCGCGTCGTCTACCGAGTTGATGGAGAGCACCGGTGACGGGTCGGACAGCAGGCCGAACAGCGCAGACCCGAACTTCGGGTCGGTCGCCGCGGCAGGGAACAGCACCGAGGCGTACTCGGCGAAGAGGGGATCGCGTAGGAAGATGCGGGTGGCCAGGTTGGCCGCATCGACGCGGCTGGTGAGGAACTTGTCGTAGGTGCCGGTGATCCAGGCGTCGTCGAACTCGCCGTCATGATTTTTGGCGGCGGCCAGGAACTGGGCAGCCTGGATGAAGCCACTCTGGGCACCCTGTCCCGTGATGGGATCGTAAGATACGGCGGTGTCACCCAATGCGACGACGCGGTGGCCGCTTGCGGTGTGTCCCAATGCCTTCCGAACCACCGGCCGAACAGCGCCCTGGATCCACGAATGCGGGTCCTCTTCGATGACGCGGGTGCTGAGCACCTCGGGCAGATCCCAGTCGAAGTACTCGCGATGCAGGTCGATCACGACCTTGTGCGCCGAATGGGCGTCGGTGACCGACCGGAAGCGTCGCTCCCACTCGCTACCCGGCTGCGCCCAACCGAGGAATGACCATGACGGTCCGGCGTCCTTGTGCAGGTACGGACCCCACCAGCCCTCACCGTGATCGGCGAAGTTGAACGCCTGATGCTTGCCGCCTGCCGGACTCCGGTGCGCGAACACGTCGTCTCCGTGGCCGAGACCGGCGACGGTGACCAGCAGAACACTGCGCTGGGGGCTCTGGTACGGCGACCGCGACTCGTCGACCGAGAACAGACCGGAGAGACCGGCCTTACCGGTGGCGACGAAGGTGAGATCGTTCGCGCCGGCGATGGAGTCGAGGCGATCGGGATCGACGTTCTCGACGATGAAGCGTCCGCCCTTTTCCAGGAATTGCGTCAGGCGCTCATCGACCTTGAGGCGGGTGTCGACACCGACCGCCTCCCACCCCGGGAAGTCGGCATCGAAGTCGAGCAATTCCGCGTAGTCATGGCCGCTTCCGGTGATGGTGCGCGCGCTGATACCGGTGACCTGCGGTGCGCGACCCAGGAAGTTGTCCACTCCCAGTGCGGTTTCCGACTGCTGCGAGAGCCCGAATGTGACTGCGGTTCCGGTGGCGGGGATGTCGCGGAAGAGGCTCTGCTGATCTCTTTCGCTGTAGACGGTGACGTCGAATCCGGCATTCAGGAACCCCACGGCTGCTGAAATACCCGTCTGGCCGGCTCCGATGATGGCGACGGAACGGTTGGTGCTGGTCATTCGGCGATCTCCAATGCTCATTGTTTGTCTGCAAACGAATACGGTGAGCATCCGCCGGGAGTCCGATCAACGGAACCCTTCGGATCAGCGGGAGATTAACTACGGGTGCAGGTCGCGGAAGTGGTCCTCAGAAGCCCAGACGCTCGAACCCGTGGTTGACGGCTTCGACGTTGTTTCCGTCCGGGTCGCGCAGGAAGACACCGTAATACGTCGGGTGATACTCGGGCCAGACACGGGGTTCGTGCAAGATCTCTGCCCCGGCCCCGACGGCCAGTTCATGCACCTCGTCGACGACCTCGCGCGTTGCGGCTGCCAACGCCAGATGCACCGGCCTGATACCGGGGTCGACGAGTGGACCGAACCAGAGTTCCGGGAAGTCGCCGTCGCCGAGTGCGACCATCAGGCCGCCCGGCCCGTCGAATCGCATCACTTCCTTGACGCCGAGTGGCTCGAACACCCGGAGGTAGAACGCTGCGCTCGCGCCCGGGTCGGCGGACTGCAGACTCAGGTGGTCGATCATGGCCTGATCGTAGTCCGAGGTCAGCCGTGTCACATGCGAGTTCCGGCCTCGGCTGCAGGTATTTGTCAGCCCCGGTACTACGCCGGGATGATCCCGACCCGCGGATGAGTCTCGGCCGCCGCCATCGCGAACGCGGTCTCGATGTCGGTGAGGGGAACCGGAGTGCTCACCAACGCGGCGAGTCGGGCTTGCATCGGTGTGCGCCGCAAGAAGTCGACGGCTTCGATGAGATCTCTGAAAGCGTAGTTGTGGCTGCCGATCATCGACACGAGGTTGCGCACCATGAACTCCGGATCGATCAAAACCCCGGGGCCCGGGAACACAGATCCGACGAGAACCACTCGGCCCGCGATGCCGACGACGCGCAGTGCACCTGCGACCGAGTCCGGATGCCCGGACATCTCCAGCACCACATCGACGTCATGAGCGGCCGACGCATCGTCGAGTTCAGCAGGGTCGCACACCACGGTGGCGCCGAGTTCCGCGGCGCCGGCCCGCCGAACAGGGTTCGGGTCGCACGCGATGACCGTCGCGGCACCGCGATCGAGGGCGTAGGCGACCGCGGTCATCCCGAGCATTCCGCAACCGAGGACCACCACTGTTTCTCCCGGCCTCATCTCGGCGCGACGGACGGCGCAGGTGACGGTTGCCGTCGCACACCCCGCGGGTGCGAGGACCGCGGCCGCGAGGTCGTCCGGCACCGGGACCACACCGGTGCCGGACAAGAGGTGAACGTGTGTGGCGAACGACCCGTTGAGTGACCAGCGATCGGAGAGTGCCGCGTGTCCGTACTTGACCGCCGCGACGCATTTCTGGGGAATGCCCGCCCGGCAGCGGACGCAGGCGCCGCACGAGGTACCGATCGTCCAGACCACCCGGTCACCGATGGCTGCGGGAGCGCCGGCTCCCGCAGCGACGACGTGTCCGACAGCCTCGTGCCCGAGGACGGTGGGCAATGGTGTGATTCGATGCCCGGCCACGGTGTGCAGGTCGCTGCCGCACACCGTCGCCAGTTCCACCGCGACGAGCAGTTCGCCCTCGGCGAGTGTGGGTTCGTCGACCTCGCAGACGGTGAAGCCCTGCCTTGACCAGACGGCAGCCGAGAGATTCACGCGTTCAGTCGCTTCCGAACAGCACCGCTGAGCAGGTCGACTGCCACCACGAGGATCAGGACCATCAGGATGTACGTCATCATCTCGTCGAAGCGGAAGAGCGAGATGGACTGGTTGATGAGGAATCCGATACCTCCGGCACCGACCAGCCCGAGGACCAGCGACGAGCGGACGTTCACATCGAGCCGGTAGAGCAACAGTCCGACGAACTGCGGGACCACGGTCGGCAACACCACATGTGCGGCGATCTGTGTACTCGATGCCCCGGCGACGCGGAGCGCCTCGATGGGGCCGTCGTCGATCTCCTCCATCGCCTCCGACCACAACTTCGCCATCACGCCGGTGTTGTGCAGGATGATCGCGAGGACGCCGGCGAACGGGCCGAGTCCGACCGCGGTGACAAAGATGAGCGCGAAGACGATATCGGGAACCGCCCTCAGAAATGACATGATGCCGCGAGCTGCCTGGTACACAAACGGGTTGCGGCTCGTCGTCCGCGCTCCGAGAACCGCCAAGAGCACCGAGAACGGTATAGAGAACGTGGTTCCGACGAGCCCGATCGCCAGGGTCACCAGACAGGCCTCGATTCCGGGTTGCACCACGGTCGACCACGAGAGGTCTGGTGGCAGAGCCGATTGCAGAAACGAGACGATGCCGCTCCAGCCGGAGACGAGTGCGCTGATCGACACGTCCGTCTCCCGAATGGCCCAGATGTGAACCGCGATCAGGCCGACAGCGAGCGCGATGACGCCCAGGACCGTGGTGCGACGACGTGGCCGTTTGGGTACCGCCAGTCGCCGGATCGTCAGGGTTGTCACGTCGAAGGCCCCTTCGTGAGGTTCGCGGCGGTGGGGTTGTACAGCGCTGCGACGGTGTCGTCGTCGAGGTCGTAGGACGCGCACGAGAAGCTGATGCGACCGGCGTCGAGCCCGACGAGCCGGGTGCAGTGCCTGCGCGCGAGATCAGGCTGGTGCAGCACCGCCGCGACGGCGATGCCGTCTTCGGCCAGGGACAGCAGCAGCCCCATCACCTGCTCGGCGGATGCAGGATCGAGCGCGGACACCGGCTCGTCGGCGAGCAGTACCGGAGCCCGTTGGCACAGGGCGCGGGCGATGGCGACCCGCTGCTGCTGGCCGCCGGACAGTCTGCCCGCGCGGTCGTAGGCGCGGTCGGCCAGACCCACCCGGTCCAGACAGCCCATCGCCTCCTCGCGCAGGTCCCGGGGAAAGGCGAAACCTGACCACGATTGCCGCATCGTCAGCCTGCCCAGCGCGCCGGCGCAGACATTGTCGAGTACCGAACGTCGGCCGACGAGGTGGATCTGCTGGAACACCATCGCGGCGGCGAACGAGCGACCGCCGCGGTGGATGACCGGTTCGCCGAGGATTTCGATGGTGCCTGTGTCGGGTGCGGTGAGTCCCACCACGCATCGCAGCATGGTGGATTTTCCGGAACCGTTGGCGCCGAGCACGCCGACCAACTCGCCGGCGTGAACGTCGAGGTCGACACCGTGCAGGACAGTGCGGTCTCCGAAGGAGGTGCGCAGTCCCCGGATCGAGAGAGCCGGCGCGTCGCGTTCGCTCCCGTCGGCGTTCGGGCTGCTGGTGGTGGCACCCGTGCTGACCGGCTTCGACGTGGGATTCGCCGAGATCGCCGCTGTCGTACTCGCCGCCCCGGTGCTCATCCGGCGTCCTCGGCGGTCAGACCGAGCGTCGAGGCGAGATCGAACAGCGGTTGGTACGTGCTCTGATCAACGGCGAGCAGTGGACCGGCGGGATCGACGTCGAGCAGCGCACCGGCCTTCGCGACGGCTTCCGGCGGCAGCGTGAGAAGTGCATCGGAGACGGCTTTTTGGAACTCGGGGCTGGTGGCACCCGCGACTGTGATGGGGTCGTTGGGGATTGGGTCGGAAGTCCAGATCTGCCGGAACTTCGAGGTGTCGAATGCCCCTTCCCCTGTCGATGTGGCAAGCTGCTGGGAGTTGATTTCCGCGGCGTCGACCTTGCCGTTGCTCAATGCGAGCAACGCTTCGGGGTGGCCACCGGCGTAGGTGATGTCCAGGTCGGAATCCTGTAGACCGTTGTCGCGCAGTGCCATCTGGGGCAGCGCGTCGCCGGAGGTGGAACCCGGCTCGGACAATGCCAAGCTCTTGCCGCGCAGGTCGGCGATCGACTTGATCGGTGAGTCGTTGGGCACCCAGATGCCGGCGGTGTACGTGGAGAGCTGCCCGTCGGCGGTGCCGAACGACGCGAGAGGCCTGGCGTCGGCCTGCTGGCTGGCGAATACGTACCCGAGCGGCCCGAACACTCCCAGTTCGAGCTGTCCGTTGCGCATCGCCAGGACCTCCGCGGAGTAACTGTCGACGACGGTCACCTCGACCGGGCAGTTCAGTTTTTCCGAGAGCGCCTCGCCGACGACCTGGAAGGCGGGGGTCAATTTCGCCGGGTCCTCGAACGGCTCGACCCCGAACCGGATCTTGCCGTTGGGACAGGTGGGGGATGAGGCTGTGTCGTTGCCGTCGTCACCGCACGCGGTGAGTGCGACGGTGGAAGCAATGGCAGCGAGAAGTGCTGCCACGTGGCGGGTCTTGATGGACATGGGTTCTCCTGGGTGGGTGGGGGCGGTGGATCAAAACGAGTCGAGAACTGTGGGGGCGAGGCCGAGAGAGGTGGTCATGCCGATACCCGATGTGATGGACACGACCCGGACATCAGCGGAGGGGGCGGCGACGAGAAAGTCGGTGCGCGGGCTCGTCGCGTAGACGCCGCGCCAGCGCCGCAGCACCGTCAGCGGGGCACCGAACAATCGCGCGCCCTCGCGCAGCAGGAGTTGGGCATCGAGTTCTTCGTCGAACGGCAGGTGCGTTCGCGCGTGGTGGTGGGTGTCGCCGAGGACGATCGCACCGTCGGGACGCTGGGTGAGCATGAGATTCATTGCCACTTCAAGCAATTCCGGGGCGTCGGCAGCGAAGCGCTGCGCCACTGCTGTCGCCGACGGCATGGCCGACAAGCCGTTGTACCGCAGCATGGACAGGCCGGTGAGTATTGCCGGATCGATTCTGCGCCCTGCAGGTGGCGCCACCTCCAGCATTTGCAGGCGGCAGCGTTCGACCTGCCACTCCTCGGCGACCTGGGGGTACAGGCGGTCGACGTCGTGGCCGGTGGCGTGCACGAGTGTGCGGCCGCGGATGTCGCCACGCGGGGTCCGTGCGACGACCGAACCGCGTCCTTCATCGACGATCTCCCCGACGGTGGTGTTCCAGTGGAAGGTGGCGCCCTCCGTGGCGAGCCAGGCGGTGATCGCCGGTACCGCTGCCCGGGGATCCACTCGCAGGTCCAGGGGCAGGTGCGCCGCGCCGAGGATCTGGTGGAGGTCGAAGGGGAGGTCTTCGAGTCCCTGGCGGGGCAGGAGGGTGGCCTGCTCTGCTCCGCGTTCGCTGGCGAACTCCTCGAGTACGGCGAGTTCGTCTGCGCTGCGGGCGATCACCGTGGTGCCGCATTCCTCGACTCCGAAGCCTGCCTTGCGGCCCAAGGTCAGCCACCGGTCTCGGCCGGCGAGAGCGTACTGGAGTGCGGCGTCGGCCTGGGCGGTGATGCAGATGTGCCCGAAGTTGCGTATGGAGGCGCCGACCGCCTGGTCGTCGCGTTCGATGATGACGACGGACATCCCTCGGAGCACCGCATCGGCGGCGTGGGCGAGGCCGACGATGCCTGCGCCGACGACAACGAGGTCGGCTGTGTGTGGTGGGTTGTTTTGCTGCACGGCGACCACGGTTCCGTCCTTGTGGGTCGAAGTCAACGTCTCAGGGGAACTTGTACGAACAAGTTTGCCTGTTGTTTACCGTTGTTGCGCAGGGACCTTCGCGTCGTGCATGATCTGCTGTGTTGAACGAAGTCCAGTTGTTCAGTCAGGTCGGAGGAATGGTCGTGTCGCTCCCGCTCCATGTACGCGTCGCGGAGATCCTGCGCGCGCAGATTGCCGACGGCACCTTGCCGGTGGGGTCGGCGTTGCCGTCCGAAAGCGCGCTGTGCGCAACGCATCAGGCGTCGCGGGGCACCGTGCGGGCGGCACTGGCCGCCTTGCGGAACGAGGGGCTCATCGCAGGGGGTCGTGGGCGGCCGCCGGTGGTGCGCGACACCGCGGTCGTGCAGTCGTTCGAAACGTTCATGTCGTTCACCGCCTGGGCGCACGACATCGGCCGCACACCGGGTCAGCGGACGATCGAGATCGCACGGCGCGGGGCGAGCGCGATCGCCGCGGTGTCGCTGGAGATCGAGGAAGGCACACCGGTCGTCGACGTGCTGCGCATGCGGACTCTCGATGGTGTGCCCGCGATGATCGAGCGGTCGAGTTTCATCGAGCCGGTCGGGCGGCTGCTCTTCGACTTCGATTCCGACTCGGGCTCGATCTACGCCTACCTGACCGGGCAGGGCGTCGACCTGCATGAAGGTCGGCACACCATCGACGCTGTCGCGGCGACCGATGTCGATGCAGCCCATCTCGACATCGACCCCGGGTCTCCGCTGCTCCGTGAACGTCGCCGCGCAGTCGACCACTCCGGTAAGCCGCTGGAGTACGCCGATGATCGCTACCGCCCGGATCGGGTCGCGTTCACCATCGACAACACCCATCCAGCGGCCAACGGGGCCGCGCCCGACATCCGCATCGTCAAGGAGATTTCATGACCTCGCCAACCCCGTCCAACTCGTTCGATCTCGCCAGCCTCGATATGGCCGGGACCACCGTTGACGAGGGCGGACTCGTCTATGACGTGCTCTCGCGTGTGGTCGGCGACGCGGTCGGGGCGACACTGCCCGAAGACTTGTTGGCACGCTGGAAGGGCACGAGCAAACACGAAGCCATCGGGGGGCTGTTGGCCGCCATGGGGGCCGACCCGGCTCGCGTGGACGCGGTGTTCGCCGAGTTTCGCGAACGGCTGATCGAGGCCTATCGCGCCACGCCGCCCGCGCCGGTCACTGGGGTACCGGAAGCTTTGCGCGCGTTGCGATCCCGTGGTGTCAAGGTCGCGCTCCAGACGGGGTATTCCGCAGACGTCGCGGCTGCGATCCTGGCGGGCCTTGGCTGGACTGTGGGAGCGGGTGCGGAGGACACCGTGGACGCCCTCATCACATCGGACCTCGTGCCCGCCAGCCGGCCTGCCCCCTACCTGGTGTTCCGCAGCATGGAGGCCACCGGCGTCGTCGATGTGCGGCGGGTACTCGTTGCTGGCGACACCCCCAACGACGTTCTCGCCGGACATAATTGCGGTGCGGGGTTTGTCGTGGGTGTGTTGTCGGGGTCGTTCGGTGCCGACGTCCTCGAGCGGCAGCCACTGACCCATCTGCTACCGAGTCTGGCGTCGGTGGCCGACCTGTTGGACGCCTGAGGCGGCGTGCCGGTTCAGCCCTGACGGGCTTTCAGGCGCGGGTTCTTCTTGTTGATCACAAAGGTCCGGCCGCGACGGCGGACGACCTGTGATCCGGCTTGGTTCTTGAGCGACTTCAACGAGTTCCTGACCTTCACGATGCCTCCAGTTTAATGGAAATGATTACCAATAGTAGCGCACCGCGCAAGCCCACTACGGTTGACGGGTGAGCAACGGAACTGAGGGGCCCGAGAAGGTGCCCGCGACCGAGTTGTTGGCGAAGCTGGCCGACGAGGGCAGTTGGCAACCGTGGGACACCCAGATCACGGCATTGCCCGACGACCCCGACTATGCCGCGGACATCGTCGGCGCTCGCCGCAAGACCGGCCTCGACGAATCGATCATCTGTGGTGAGGCCACCGTGCACGGCGTGCGCGTCGCCGTCGTGGTGAGCGAGTTCGGGTTCCTCGGGGGATCCATCGGCCGGGACGCAGGCCGGCGGGTGGTGGCGGCCATCCGCAGGGCCACCGACGAGGGGCTTCCACTATTGGCGCTCCCTGCCTCGGGCGGGACCCGCATGCAGGAAGGTACGGCCGCATTCCTGCAGATGGTCAACATCACCGCTGCAGTGGTCGCCCACAAAGCGGCGAAACTTCCCTACCTGGTCTATCTGCGGCACCCGACCACCGGCGGTGTCTTCGCGTCCTGGGGTTCGCTGGGGCACGTGAGCATGGCCGGACCCGGCGCGCTCGTCGGGTTCCTCGGCCCACGCGTTTTCGAAGGTCTCTACGGCGCGCCCTTCCCGTCGGGCGTGCAGGTGTCGGAGAACCTACGGTCACATGGGCTGATCGATCTTGTTGTGCCCGTTGCGGAACTCGGCGCAACCGTGGCGAAGATCGTTCGGATCCTCGCCGAACCGGTGCGCGCGGTCGACGGCGAACCGACGCGGCCATCCGCAGCCGTTGTCGCGGAGTCGTCGGCGTGGGACGTCGTTGAGGCATCCCGGCGTCCGGACCGTCCGGGCGTCGCACAGATGCTCAGGGTGTCCGCTGATGAGGTGGCCGAGCTCGCCGGGGGTGGTGAGCCCGACGCCCGGAGCGGAGTCGTGCTGGCGCTGGCGCGCTTCGGCGCTCACGCGGCGGTGGTCGTCGGGCAGGACCGCAATCGGCAGGTGCCGGGAGCGCTGGTCGGTCCAGCGGACCTGCGGCTGGCCCGTCGGGGAATGCGCATGGCCCAGAGCCTTGGCCTGCCGCTGGTCACGGTGATCGACACCCCGGGTGCAGATTTGTCGGCCGATGCAGAAGAAGGCGGGCTCGCAAACGAGATCGCGCATTGCATAGCCGAATTGACCGATTTGAGCGTGCCGTCGGTGTCGGTGCTGCTGGGCCAGGGCGCCGGCGGTGCCGCATTGGCACTCTTTCCCGCAGACCGGGTCATCGCCATGGCGAACTCGTGGCTCTCGCCGCTCCCGCCCGAGGGCGCGAGTCTCATCGTGCACCGCGACGTCAACCACGCGCCCGATATGGCTGAGCGACAGGGTATTCGAGCCACCGATCTGTACGCCTCCGGCATCGTCGACGTGGTGATCGCCGAAACCGGCGCAGCAGGGGGATTCCTGCCCGACCTCGGGGCACAGCTCGCCATCGAACTCGCGGACCTCGCTGCGACGGACGGGTCCGAGCGCGCGCACCGCCGCCGGGAGCGCCGACACCGGATCGGCGGCGGCGACTGATTGTCCGCGATGAGTGTGGAGACCTCTGATGGCGGAGTGTGGATGGTCGTCCACTCTGTGGACAACTGTCGACGACGGCTGCGGTCCGGGACGGCCCGTCGGCAGGCAGCGATAACCTGCAGTCAATGACCACCGACTGGGCACACCTGATCACCCCGGCATCGCTCAAAAGCGACTTCGATGCCGGGACGATTCAGCGTGGCTCGGCGTACGCCCGCCAGCGGCGACTCGTCGGTGTGTCCTGGGACGAGGGTAAACGGCGGTTGACGGGCCGATGCCAGGGCTCGGGCGTCTCCCAATATTCGATGAAAGTCGTGTTCAGCCACCTCGGGCAGGGGTGGAAGATCGCCGACGCCTCGTGCACCTGTCCGGTCGGCTACTTCTGCAAGCACACCGTGGCGCTGTTGCTCGGCTTCGCCCGGGACTCGGGCACCGCCGCGTCGCATGTGCTTCCCCAGTCTCCGCCGCGCCCTCCGGATTGGGAGCAGCGGCTGCGGCCACTGCTGACCGGCCCTGCCGAACCCACGGCCAAGCTGGCGTTGCAACTGTTCGTCTCGACACTCGACCCTCTGCGCCGCCGAAGTGCACCACAGATCGCGTTGCGCCTGATGCGCCCGGGGACGCGCACCGAATGGATCAGAACGGGCATCGACTGGCCGGGGCTGATGCAGGCGAGTTTCTCCACCTTCGACCCTCGTCAGCTCTCGATCCTGCGCATGATGGCACGCGACTCGACGCAGACCAACCGCTACGGGTTGCCGAACGGTCTGATCTTGGAGACGGCGCCGATGACCATCTGGCAGCAACTCGATGATGCGCTCGCCGCGGGGATCCCCATCCTCGGCGACCCTGCCTCGGGCATCGCCGAGGTTCGACTGGTCACACAGGCCGCGCTCACCGTCGACCTCAGCGGTGACTACGGGGAGGACGCTCATCTCACCGTCGAGATGGCGATCGACGGCACGGTACTCGCGCCGGACGAAGTGACCTTGTTGGGAAAACCTGATCCTCATGGCCTGTGCTGGATCGACGACGCCGGGATGTTGACGCTCGCGCCATTCGATCCGCAACTTCGACACGTCGCAGCCCTGATACGGACCCAGCCCGTCGTCATTCCCGCTGCCGACGCCGCCAGGTTCACTGCTGAGATCCTGCCGCGACTGGTCGACTCGGTCCCGACCCGCGTGCGCGATGGGCTGTTCAGCCCTCCGACGGTCATCGGCCCGGTCGGGCTGTTGACGGTGTCGTTCACCGAGGCTGTCGCCCACACCCACTGGGCTGTCAGGTATCTGGTCAACGACCAGCCCTACGACTTCGACACCGAATCGTCCGGTGGCGCGGCTCGCTGGCGGAACCCGGATGCAGAGCGCGCGTTGTGGCAGCAGCTGCGGGGTGCGATGACATCGCTGGTGATGATCGACGATCGCGCAGTGCTCAAGGCGCTCGCCGCGTATACCGGCGGCGGATATCCGGTCGGAGTGATTCCTCCGTTCGATGAGATCGAGCAGGCGCACAACGACGAGGCGGTGGCGGCCATGACCACCGAGGCCCTTCGCCGTGACGCTCACCTCAACAGGATCCAAACCGCGCGCCTGTGCGGTGAGGTCTTGCCCGCCCTTCAGGGTCGGGACGACCTGGTCGTCGAAATCGGCGACACCCCTGCGCGATTCCGGCTGGTCACCGAGCAGACGCGGGTGCGGTTCAGCGCGTCCGAATCGAGCGGGTCCGACTGGCTCGGGCTCGACGTCACCATGGACGTCGACGGCGAACAGGTTCCCTTGGCCGACCTCATCGCCGAACTGTCCACGAACGCAACCCACATGCTGCTGCCCTCTGGCGTGTACTTTCCCTTGGATTCACCCGAATTGACCAGGCTCAAGGCGCTGATGGAAGAAGCGGAAAAACTCGGCGAGCTGAAAGAAGGGCGCGCAAACCCGGCGCCGCTGAACGTGACCCTGTGGGAAGACCTTCTGCATCTGGGGGTGGTCGATGAACAGCTCAAAGGATGGCAGGAGCGGATCGCCAAGCTCAGTGCCGCCGAACCCCCGGTCGCTGTCGAACCGCCGCTGATGCTGCGCGCGACGTTGCGCGACTATCAGCTGGAGGGGCTGACCTGGCTCTCGTTCTTGTGGGACAACGGGATCGGTGGCATCCTCGCCGACGACATGGGGCTCGGCAAGACTCTGCAGACCCTCGCCTTGTTCGGCCGTGCCAGAGAACGAGGTGAAACCGGTCGGTTCCTGGTGGTGGCGCCCACCAGCGTCGTCAACAATTGGGTGGCCGAATGTCATCGCTTCACCGATCTGACCGCGGTGGCCGTGACCGCCACACAGAAGAAGAGTAAGACGCCATTGACCGACGTGATCGCGGGCGCCGACATCGTGATCACCACATACACCTTGCTCCGCCTGGACTTCGATGCCCTGGATGAACTGGACTGGGCCGGAATGGTCCTCGATGAAGCACAATTCGTCAAGAACCACACCTCGAAAAACCACCAGTTCGCCAGACGTCTCGACACCGCGTTCAAGCTCGCCATCACGGGCACGCCGATGGAGAACAACCTGATGGAACTGTGGTCGTTGTTGTCGATCACGGTACCCGGGCTGTTCCCCAGCCCGAGGTCGTTCGCCGACTACTTCCGCAAACCCATCGAAAAGGGGGAAGATCCCGACAGGTTGCCGATCTTGCGCAAACGCATCAAACCGGTGATGTTGCGCCGCACCAAAGACCAGGTGGCACGGGACCTGCCGGCGAAACAAGAGCAGACCATCGATATCGAACTGTCGCCCAAGCACCGCAAGATCTACGACACCCGGTTGGTGCGCGAACGGGAAATAGTCCTCGGGCTCCTGGGGGACTTCGAGAAGAACCGTTTCCAGATCTTCCGATCGCTGACAATGCTGCGGCAACTCAGTCTGCACGCCGGACTCATCGACTCCGCCGACGCCGACGTGACGTCCGAGAAGATCACGTTCATCCTCGAGCAGCTCAAAGAACTCATCGCCGAGGGGCACAGTGCGTTGGTCTTCAGTTCCTTCACCGGATTCTTGGGAATTCTCCGACAAGCGTTGGACGCGAACAGTATCAGGTACAGCTATCTCGACGGATCACTGTCTGCGCGCGAGCGGGCCGCGGCCATCGAGAACTTCACCGGCGGTAAGACCCAGGTTTTCCTGATCAGCCTCAAGGCAGGAGGGTTCGGCCTGAACCTCACCGAGGCCGACTACTGCTTCGTCTGCGATCCGTGGTGGAATCCCGCCGCCGAGGCCCAGGCGATCGACCGCACCCATCGTATCGGGCAACGCCGACCTGTCACCGTGTACCGCCTGGTCTCGGCGGACACCATCGAGTCGAAAGTGGTTGCCTTGCAGGAGCGCAAACGTGCGTTGTTCACCGCAGTGGTCGACGACGGCGAGATGTTCTCGTCCGCGGTCGCAGCCGACGACATCAGGAACATGCTCGAATAATCGCGGGTCTTCCTGGATCCATCAGGCAGGGCCGCGCGTCCGATAGGTATGTCAACGGGCGTCTTCAGTGCTGCCGAGCTTCGGCGATCAGGTTTCGACGACAGTGATGTGCGCAAGGAGGTTCGGGTCGGGTCGCTGATCCGGCTGCGTGCCGGCTGGTATGCGATACCGACCGCAGATCCGGCCGCGATGCACGCGGTTCGAATGGGCGGCGCGCTGGGTTGTGTATCGGCCCTACGGTGGCACGGGCTGTGGATCGCACCCGGTTATGAAGGCGTGCATGTGCGATTCAGCAAGCACGGCAAACACACACGTCGACCAGGTTGCCAGGGCTATGGCGCTCAGGCGCCAGTCGCCACGGCCGTTGATCCGGTGGCGTCGGCGCTGAAATACGCGGCGAAGTGTATGAGCGCCGAGGACTGGATCACGGCGTGTGATTCAGCCCTGAACAAAGCTCGCCAGACAGTTTCGGGCCTGCAGGATGAGATGGGCCCCATCCCGAAGAAGATGCACCTGCTGATGGAGAAGTGTGATCGGAACTCGCAGTCGGGAACCGAATCGCTGACTCGACTCCGGTTGCGGGCCGCTGGTTTCAAGGTCATCACGCAACCGCCGATCCCCGATGTCGGCAGAGTCGACTTGCGCGTCGGCCGCTTGCTGATCGAGTGCGACAGCAAAGACCACCACACAAGCTTGGCGGACTACCAGAATGATCGTCGCCGCGACCGGGCTGCTCTCAGGGGCGGGTGGCTGACCATGCGGATCACGTACGACGACGTCCTCTACGGATGGGATGGGGTACTCGATGACGTGCGGGCGATCACCCGGCCGGATCGTCATCGGATACGCCGCTGAGATCGCCCGATTCAGGGGGTGCAAAGGGCTATTTACCCTCGGCCACCACTGAATCGGGCGATCCCGGCGCGATCCCATCGGTCACCGTCTGCAATCCTGACTCACGACAGTGCGACATGAGGGGGACGACATGATTCTGATCAGTGTTTCGGAGTTGGCCGAAGGCCTCGCGTCCGGGCGCCGCGACTTACGGGTACTCGATGTCCGCTGGTCATTGCCCGCGCCCGACGGCCGTGAGTCGTTCGAGGCGGGCCATATTCCCTCCGCTGTCTACGTCGACCTCGAGACGGAACTGAGTGATCACTCGGTCTCAGGCCGTGGACGTCATCCATTGCCGACAGGATCTGCACTGCAAGACTCGCTGCGACGATGGGGCGTCAACAGCGGAGATTCTGTTGTCATCTACGACGATTGGAACCGCGCGGGCTCTGCGCGTGCCTGGTGGTTGCTTCAGGCGGCGGGCATCACCGACGTCCGGATTCTCGATGGTGGCCTCGGTGCCTGGACCGCCGCCGGGCAGCTTTTGGTCGCAGGCAGTGACATTCCGCCGACCGGTGACGTGGTCGTCGCGCAGGCCGACCTCTACTCAGGATCGCTTCCCACCTTGACCGCCGAACAGGTCTCGAACTTCGGGGGCATCCTCGTCGACGCCCGAGCGCCCGAGCGCTACCGCGGTGAGGTCGAACCGGTCGACCCGGTCGCGGGCCACATTCCCGGCGCCGTCAATGTTCCTGCTACCGCAGCCCTGGACGAAAACGGATTGTTCCGGGTTGCCACCCAATTGCGTAGTCTCTTTGCCGCCGCCGGTGCAGACGGGTCGACCGCGGTTGGTGTCTACTGCGGATCCGGGGTCACTGCGGCTGTCGACCTCGTCGCCCTCCACCTCGCCGGCATCGAGGGAGCGTTGTTCCCGGGATCGTGGTCGCAATGGAGTTCGGATCCGAACAATCCCGTCGCGACAGGCTCCGACGGGTAGAGTCCGCGGGCTTGTGTCGATGTGCCGGTCGCGGCGGCCGCTCTAGAATGGCGTAGGTGCACACGTCAGACGTAGCTGTCATCGGCGCCGGCATCATCGGATTGTCGGCGGCTCACGCCCTGCAAGAGACCGGCTTGTCGGTCACCGTCTATGACAGGGGCTCACCGGGCACCGGTCAGTCGACCGGCACATCGCGGCTTTTCCGGCACGCTCACGATGACGCTCGCATGATCGATCTGGCCGTTCGGGCCCGCCTGCTGTGGGACGCCTGGTCGGCGGAGTTCGGAACAGAGTTGGTGTCGACCGACGGGGCTGTTGCGCTCGGTGAGTCCGCCGCACGCCGGTTCGTTGCACTCGGCGCGCATCCGGGCACGACGGTCCGGGCTCTCGATGCCGCCGAATTGCGCTCGGTGATGCCGGTTCTCGCTGACTACGAGGGACCTGCGATGTTCGATGAACGTGCCGGTGCAATTCGTACTCACGCAGCCATCGATGCGTTGGCAGGCAAGCTGAGAGGGTCGCTGATCATCGATCCGGTCCTGGCCATCCGCCCGCTCGGTACCGGCGGGGTAGAAGTGCGGACCGGCGCGAACGTCAGCTCCCATGGCGCGGTGGTGGTGTGTGCAGGTCAGGGGACAGCAGCTCTGGCGGCTGCCGCGGGGATCTCCGTGCCTGTCCGCGTGACAGCACATGCGCGATCTTCGTTCCGGGTGCGCGAGCCGGGCCTGACGACCCTCCCGAATTTGCAGGACGGCAGCGGCGCGTTCGGCGAGACCGGGGTGTACGCCGCCGCCTACCCGGACCGGTCGGCCATGGGGCTGGGCACGTCCGCGGAGGTCGCGCCCAACGAGTTCGGGGGCGTGTCAGATCCGGGCATGCTTGCGGCAGTGGCGGATCAAGCGGCAGCGTACGTGTCGAGAGCTCTACCCGGCCTAGACCCCGAGCCCATCGGCTACGTCCACTGCTGGGTGACCACGCTGCCGTGGGGCGACGACGGCGTCGCCATCTGGCAGGCCGACAACACGTTCTTCTTGATGGGCCACAACCTCTTCAAGCATGCGCCGGTGCTCGGCGAAGCCCTCGCGCAGTCGGTGACCGAGTCGGCGGTACCAGAACTCTTCAGGCCGGAGTCGATGCTGGGGGCGTCTGACACCGATCAGGCCTGAGGCAACTCCGGTGTCCGCGGCGGCACCGGCCGACGATCGGCCGATCCCTCGAACGCCGACGCCATCGCGAGTAGGTGGTTGTCGTCATACGCCCGCCCGGCGAACGTAAGGCCGACCGGCATCTGTGTGTCCACCATCAGTCCCATCGGCACGGTGACCGTCGGGATGCCGAAGTGCCGGATGGCGAGATTGCCGTTGGAGTACCGCACCCCGTTGGCCCACGCGATGTCTGCAGAGGCCGGATTGACATCCGAATCGGCGGGCCCCACGTCGGACTGCGTAGGAAAGACAACCGCGTCGAAACCATTGGCGTCCAGCCAATCCTCGTAGTCGGCCCTCCTGGTCTCCTCGAGCCCGGTCAGCGCCCACTTCAGGTTCGGTATGTCCTCGAGCGCCGGGACGCCCTTCTTGGCTCGCTCGACCGTCACCGAGAAGTCCTCGTCTTCGACGTCGTAGCGGTCGGGTAAGGCACCGGGTGGAAGCGGAAAAATCTGTGGCCCATCGACATCGGCGAGTGCATGGAGGGTCGGATCACCGTTGGCGTCGAGGAAGTCGTGCCAGCCCCACATCATCAGCACGCCCATCTCCCACGAGTAGTAGTCGTCGGGCACCAGTCCGCGACTGACCATGTTGTGGGCGCCCTCGCGATCTTCCTCGTGGTTCTCGACGACCGGGAAATCGCTCTCGACCACAGTGGCACCGAGCGCCTCGAGATGGGCACGCGCGCTGTTCCAGAGGTCGATGATGGATTGCCTGGTGCGTATCGGATCCTTACCGGTGTCGTCGAGGTTGATGTACATCCGGGGGACGGCGATCGTCTTACCTTGCAGTGCTGTGGAGTTGGCCACCGCGCGGTAGTCATCCGGACGAAGTGCGGACGCCTTCGGGATGGCGACATGTCGCTGCATGCGCCAGAAATCCCCTCGCGTCCTGTCATCGTCCGCGACAATGACATCGAGCAGTTGTAACATGTCGTCGACTGTCCGGGTATGTGGGACAACGACATCCATCGTTCCGTAGAGAGGCCAGTTGCCGCGCATCGAGATGACGCCACGGGAAGGCGTGTATGCGACCAGGCCGTTGTGCGACGCCGGGGCACGCCCCGACGACCACGTCTCCTCGCCCAGGCCGAAGGCCGCGAAGCTCGCCGCGGTGGCCGTGCCGGAACCGTTCGAAGAGCCCGACCCGAACGACGAGGTGAGATAGTCTGCGTTGTAGGGGCTTTCAGCGCGGCCATATACCCCACGCTGCATGCCGCCGGCCGCCATCGGGGGCATGTTGGTCAATCCGAGGCAGATCGCACCGCCGGCCCGCAACCGGGAGATCACGAAGGCGTCGTCACCTGCCACCAGATCCGCGAACGCGGGGGAGCCGGCGGCAACGGTCAGTCCGCGCACCTTGTAGCTGTCCTTGGCGGTGTACGGAATGCCGTCGAGAGGACCGAGCAGCGTGCCTTGCCCGCGCCGCTGATCCGACGCCCGCGCCTCGGCGATCGCGTCAGGGTTCATCACCACCACGGCGTTCAGCTTGATCCCGCCGTGGTCGTAGTGCTCGATCCGGTCGAGATACCGCTGGACGAGGTCGACGCTGGTCACTTCACCGGAGTCCAAGGCCCTACGCAGATCAGCGATGGACGTTTCGACGACACTGAATCCTGCGTTGCTCATGAATCTTGCTCCCTACCTGGGCGGATCGCTTCGAACCGCGCCTCGACGTCGGCCGAGACCGTGATCCGGTCGGGCGTCAGCTCGATCATCGGGATCTCGTCCGAGGGCAGAGCCGACATCGCCCGTGCGGCGGGGATCCCGCCCGGAGCCGACAGGTACTGCTGACCGCCGGTGGACAGGCCGAGCATGCCCGGATCCGCGATGGCGATGGCGTGGAACTCGCTGTAGCCCAGACCTTGCGTGTATTCCTGGGCCTTGGCGAGGGCATCCTGCACGGCCAGGTCACGGACGTGGGCGGTCTTCTTTGCCTCGACCTTTCGGGTGAGCCACCACTGCAGATGGCCCACGCTGACCGCCTCGACATCAGCCACCTCGTCGATGAAGGGTCCCAGGGCTGCGAAGTCCTTGAACGTGACCGTTGCCGACGCCGACGACCGGTAAACCCACGGTCGCTGCTTGCCGTCGCGGTGATAGGGCCGGGATCTGCTGTGCTGTATCTGATCGAGGGACCACCGCGCGACCGGGCTGCGAGGTTGTTCGACCAGGGCCGTCACCGCATCGGTGATGCTCACCGCGGCAGCGGTCACCTGATCGGCGGCGGCCTGTCGATCGGAGCCGTCGGCATGAAGGCCCAGATGCACCGTGCATCGGTTGGGCGAGTAGTGCCGTTGGGCGCTACCGCTGACGGTGATCGTGACCGTGCGACCGGTCATGACGGGTCCTCGTCCAGCGCGTACAACTCCGGCAGGTTGACGACGATCGCCTCCTGCGTGCTGCGCGCGATCACCACCACCGCGGGATGATCCGGATCCGGGTTCTCTTCGCGGTGAGGCACATACGGCGGCACGAAGATGTAGTCGCCGGGTTCGGTGCTGATCCGTACTTCCTCGGCACCGTCGTGAAAGACGAACTCCGGGTGTCCGCTACGGATGAAGATCGCGGTTTCCGATTCGCCGTGACGATGGTTTGCCGAGGCGGTGTCCGGTGCGACGTGGGTCTCGCCCATCCACAGCTTTTCCGACCCGACTGTCTCACCACTGATCGCCGCGAGTCGCCGCATCCCATAGGTCTGCGCGGTGTCGCCGGTCACGGCGGATGCCCTGACGTGATGCAGCCGGGACCGAAGCGACTGCCGGCCGTACTCGACACCGGTCGTCTCGAGATCAGGATGGAATCCGTCGTGTTGGCTCATGGCAACGATTCTGCCTGTGAACACCCGTCACGAGTGCGATGTGCAGAAACGATGTGAGAAAGTGGTCCATGTGCTGCTGTTTCCGTCGTTGACCCAATCCGCCCTCGCGAACGGAGCGGACAAGTCCGCGGTCGTCACGGTCGGCGACGTCACCCTCTCGCGCAGCGATCTGATCGGTGCGGCCACCTCGGTCGCCGAACGCATCCGCGGCGCTCGACGGATCGCAATCCTGGCCGAGCCCACGGCACAGACCGTGGTCGCGGTGGTGGGTGCGCTCATCGCGGGCGTGGTGATCGTTCCCGTCCCACCTGACACCGGTACCGCCGAACGTCAGCACATGCTCGACGACTCAGGGGCACAGGCCTGGCTCGGTGCCGCACCCGACGAGCCCACTCTGCCTGTGCTCCCGGTCCGGATGTTCGCCCGGTCGTGGCACAGCCACCCCGAACCGCATCCGGACTCGGCTGCGTTCATCCTCTACACCTCCGGTACCACCGGACTGCCCAAAGGCGTCCCGATGACCCGGCGCGCGATCGCCGCCGGACTCGACGCCCTTGCCGACGCCTGGGCCTGGACGTCCGATGACGTTCTGGTGCACGGGCTTCCGTTGTTCCACGTCCATGGCCTCATTCTCGGGCTCCTGGGGCCGCTGCGGGTCGGCGGCTCGGTGATCCACACCGTCAAACCCACCCCAGCGAACTACGCGGCGGCGCGGGGCACCCTGTACTTCGGTGTGCCCACCGTCTGGACCCGTATCGCGGCAGACGCAGACGCCGCCCGCGCACTGAGCTCTGCCCGGCTGCTCGTCTCGGGTAGCGCGCCCCTACCCGTCCCGGTGTTCGACACCATCGAACAGCTGACCGGGCACCAGATCGTCGAGCGCTACGGCATGACCGAAACCTTGATCACGATAAGTACCCGCGCAGACGGCGAACGCCGACCCGGTTGGGTCGGGTTGCCGGTGGCCGGTGTCGAGACCAGGCTCCGCGCAGATGACGGCACCGATGTACCCCACGACGGCGAAACCATCGGTGAACTGCAGATTCGCGGCCCGATGCTGTCGCAGGGCTATTTGGGTCGGCCCGAGGCGACGGCCGAGTCATGGCTTGACGATGGCTGGTTCGTCACCGGCGACGTCGCCGTCATCGACGCCGGCGGCATGCATCGGATCGTCGGCCGTTCGTCCATCGACCTCATCAAGTCCGGGGGCTACCGAATCGGCGCGGGTGAGATCGAGACGGTGTTGCTCGGACACCCGAGCGTGCGTGAGGTGGCCGTGGTCGGTGTTCCCGACGACGATCTCGGCCAGCGCATCGTCGCCGTGGTGGTCGGAGACGACATCGATGAGGCGCTGCTCATCGACCTGGTGGCCACCGAGCTGTCGAATCACAAACGGCCCAGGGAAATCCGGGTTGTCGACGAGTTGCCACGCAACGCCATGGGCAAGGTTCAGAAGAAGCTGCTCCTCTAGCACTCAAGTGCCCGAGTGACGAGCCCGAAAGTCTGTTCTGCGCGTGCTAGGCGTCCTGTGCCGTTAGCGTGGGGGGACCCGTGACGAGGAGGTCGAGGATATGCACGCATTCCGTTCTGCAGTCGAGTCGAACAAGGTCGACGACATCGCATCTCTGCTGGATGAGAAGGTGACGTTCAACAGCCCGGTGGCGTTCAAATCTTTTGACGGTCGCGAGACGGTAGCGTTCGTCCTGCAGACCGCATTCGAGACCTTCGAAGACTTTGAGTATGTGCGAGAACTGGATTCGCCACTCGACGGTTATACCGGTCTGGTGTTCAAGGCCAAAGTCGATGGACTCGACATCGAGGGCTGTGACTTCATCCATGAGACTCCTGACCGTTTGATCGACGAGTTCACCGTGATGTTGCGGCCGATGAAGGCGACCCAGGCTTTCGCGGAGAAGATGGGCGCCAAACTCACGCAGAAGTGACCAGCAGGTCGGCTGGGCGCGCATGATTGGACCGTGATCTGGGTACGTCCCGCAGCATGGGTCTCACAGTTGCGGTCACCGGTCCGACGGGTGAAATAGGAATTTCTGCCGTCACTGCTCTCGAGGCGGACCCAGGGGTCGATCGAGTGCTCGGGATGGCGCGGCGCGAATTCGACCCCGCGGCCCACGGGTGGACGAAGACCGAGTACCGGCAGGGCGACATCCTCGACACCGATGCGGTGCAGGCGCTGGTCAGCGAGGCTGACGTCGTCGTCCACCTCGCTTTCCTGGTTCTCGGGTCGAGGAAAGAAGGCCAGCGTGTCAACCTCCAGGGGACCAGGAATGTCTTCGAGGCGACCGTGGCGGCGCAGCGGCCCACGCGCATCGTCTACACCTCGTCGGTTGCGGCGTACGGGTACTACGCCGACAACCCGGTGCCGTTGACCGAGGACACACCCGTCCGTGGATCGAGCGAGCACTATTACTCCGAGCAGAAGGCCGAGGTCGAGGCTGCGGTCGCCGACATCGTCGACGGCACAGATCTGGCGGTCTACATTCTGCGGCCGTGCATCGTCGCCGGCCCGAAGGCGACGGCATTGGCCGACGTCATGCCCTGGAATTGGTTTCCTGGCGTCGTCCGTAAGGCGGCGGGTGCGGTGCCCGGCCTGAAGATGCCGATCCCGGACCCCGGCACTCCGGTACAACTGGTCCACCATGACGATGTTGCCGCCGCAATTGCCCTGTGTGCCACCACCGATGCACCCCCGGGGGCCTACAACATCGCCGGGACCGGCACGGTCTCGATCTCGGACGTCGCATCTGCTCTGGGTGGTCGGCCGGTGAAGGTCCCGTCGGCCACGGTGACCGTCGCCGCGGAGGTGATCAAACGGTTGCCGAGGGTCCCGTCGGACGCCGAATGGATACACATAGGCAAGACGTCCGTGGTGATGGATATTTCCAAGGCCACAGATCAATTGGGCTGGACGCCGAAGTACTCGTCCACCGAGACGCTGGAGGCGTTGGCGGCAGGAGTCGGCAAGTAGGCGTTGTTCACCTGTTCGACGCGATCATCGATCGATTCTGCTCACCGAATAAAAGGTGGGCGCGATCAACCCCTTCATAAGCATTGTTACGTTTTGGACGCTTGGTGAGAAACGAAATGTGTTCCGCCCGAATTAGTCCCGCTAACGATGGTTGTATTTCTCTTGACCAAGGTGCATTATCAGTTACCTACTGAAGAGTAGGGTTCGGCCGCAATCACAGTCACCCGAGTTGGTGACGCTCTTGTGCGGAACCCGATTGTGTAGATGCTGCGCCAGGTGAGGGGTTTTCGCAGCGCCTACCCACTCGGGTTCCTGCCGGCTTTCGTTCGATAACACGCCTGGCATTTACCATTCGGGGTGTGATGGCATCGAACAAGGGCAACAACCGCAAGCGTCGCGCCGACAAGCAGAAGGCTCGCGACCAGCGTCGTGCCTCGTCGAGAACAGAATTCGTACTCAATCCGACGTTGGAAAAAGCGTTCATCGACTGGCTTCCGGAATCCGAGTTCGCGGATGAAATGACCCCTGAGCAGGCGGTCGGCGGAATCGGACCGGTGCTGGGGATGATCGCCCACGGTAATCCGCGTTTCAGTGCGACGGCGTGGACAATGGCCGATCTCGACGTGTTCGCGGCTTTCCTCGACGACGTGGAAGCGAACGGGTCAGAGGTCGATCTCCAGGTTTCCGACGGTCTGCAGCTCGCCGCCATGGCGTGGCTGCACTTCCTCGACAAGACCGACCGGTGGACGGGCACCGATGCGAATTGGGATTACTGCACGGGCATGCTGGGGTTCGATCGGCTTGATGTCCCACCGATTCGGACACCGTCGATGATCGAACTCGATCTGGTGGAACCTGAGGTCGAAAGCGAGGCGCTGGGCGCTCTGCCCCTGATGGCGCGCCTGACGAC
This sequence comes from Williamsia limnetica, assembly GCF_003217475.1. Lineage (GTDB taxonomy): Bacteria > Actinomycetota > Actinomycetes > Mycobacteriales > Mycobacteriaceae > Williamsia > Williamsia limnetica. The sequence goes on from NZ_QJSP01000006.1 coordinate 321,508, forward strand.
CGTGCTCGAATGGGTCGGCGCCGGGGTTGACGTGACGGAGTCCGGTGCGCTGTCCGTAGACGACACCGTCGAACTGGCTGCCGAACTCGGGTTCGACATCGGCGACCGTCCCGACTCGATGTACGACCTGTCCGGGGTTGCCATCCCGTGGACGGTGCTGACATCGGTGGGGCTTGTCGCCGTCGAAGGTCAGCGGGCGGCGGCGACCGACCGCGCGACGCTGTGGTCGGACGGCGATCTCCAGGTGCGGCGCGAGACGCTGACCGAAACCATCGGAGCGGAGTTGATGGACTACCTGTCGACGGACATCTCCAGGGACGGCGGCTTCATCGTCCTGCAACTGCTCCTTGCCGGAATGACTGACGAGCCACTGTCGCCGGTCGATCCTGTGGACGACGAGTATGACGACCAACAGACGGTCTTCGCGAAGACATTCGCGAGCGTGCTTGCGAGACGCTTTGTCGATGACGGCTACTTCGTGCTGGTCGACGGTTTACTGGAGGTTCCGGCGCCGCTGCGTCCGGCCATCCTCGCGGGTATCCCTGATCTGAGTGACGACGACGAGTTCGCCGACCTCGACGACGTCTAGGTTCTCGACGCCAGGTCGTCGAACCGATCTCCTCGGCTGCGCCGCTGCGCCACCATGAAAGGTGGGGCGTCACCCCCGACGCCCGGTGAGGAGCAGGTGTGTCGACTGTCGAAACCGTTCGAGGCCCCGTGGACAGCGCCGATCTCGGGAGCACGCTCATGCACGAGCACGTCTTCGTACTGGGGGAGGAGATGCGGCAGAACTATCCCGACTATCCGAACTCCTGGGACGAGGAGCGCCGCGTCGAGGATGCGATCCAGAAGCTGTCCGAGCTGCCGTCGCGCGGGATTCGTACCATCGTCGATCCGACGGTCATCGGATTGGGTCGCTATATTCCTCGTTTGCAGAGGATCAACGCCGAGGTTGATCTGAACATCATCGTCGCCACCGGCATCTACACCTACAACGAGATTCCGTTCCAATTCCATTACATGGGACCGGGTTTGCTCTTCGACGCGCCTGAGCCCATGGTGGAGCTGTTCGTCAAGGACATCCGGGAGGGTATCGCGGACACAGGTGTGAAGGCGGCATTTCTCAAGTGCGCCATCGAGGAGCAGGGCCTGACTCCCGGTGTCGAGCGGGTGATGCGGGCGGTTGGCGCTGCTCAGGCCGAGACGAAAGTGCCCATCACCGTGCACACCAATCCCCATACCGGGTCGGGACTTGTGGCGCAGCGGGTCTTGAAAGAAGAGGGCGCCGACCTGACGAAGGTCGTGATCGGCCACTCCGGCGACACCACCGACCTCGACTACCTCTGCAAGATCGCTGACGCCGGGTCGTATCTCGGGATGGACCGATTCGGCTTGGATGTGTTGCTGCCCTTTGAACAACGCGTCGACACAGTCGCCGAGATGGTGCGCCGAGGATATGCAGAAAAGATGGTGCTGGCCCACGACGCTTCGTGTTTCATCGACTGGTTCGACGAACACGCCAAAGCCGCGGCGGTGCCGAACTGGATCTTCACCCACATCAGCGACGACGTATTACCTGCACTACGCGAGCGTGGGGTGTCGACCGAACAGATGACCACCATGCTCGTCGACAATCCGCGGCGGTACTTCGAGGCGACGTAGCCGGAAACCACACCATTTTCGGCCCCATAAGAGGGTGCCGAGGGAAATGTGCCCTTGGGCCCGCGTGCGGGGGCTGAATGTGGTGCGCTACGACACGGTCGGCGCAAAATCGATCGGCGCGAGGCAGCTCAGAGAGGGTTCCGTAGGATCTGCAGGTCATGAGCACGTCTGAGCCGCGGATTCTCGCCACCACATCGCGCATGCCGTTCGCGGTGGACGAGATTCGCAAACTGGGCGAAACTGGCCGGGACGTGACGGCGGTGGACACCTTCAAGGCGTCGCCGGGTAGCCATTCGCGGGGAGCGGCACGGCATTCCGAGGTGCCCGCGCCCGCGCAGAACCCCTCCGCGTTCATCGCTGCCGTCGACGAGTTGATCGACAAGCACCGGATCAACTGGCTGATCCCCATGTTCGAGGAAGTCTTCTACCTGGCGGCATACAGAGAGCAATTCGCCGGACGGGCAGAGTTGTTCTTCCCATCGTTCGAGACCTTGGCGCAGGTGCACGACAAGGTGACCTTCAGCGATTTGTGCGAATCGCTCGGCCTACCCGTGGCGCAGTCGGTGACTGCGACCTCGAATGCCGAGATCCGGCAAGCTGTCGAGAAGTGGGACCACTGGTTCGCGCGCGCCGCATACGGGCGCGGTGGCCTCGACGTCATCACCAACACCGGTCCACTCGCCGGGGAGTCCAGTCTCGACGACATCGAGCCGACACCCGCCGAACCCTGGCTCGTGCAGGAGTACCTGAAGGGCGTCGACCGCTGCAGCTGGAGCGTGGTCCACCACGGCGAGGTGGTGTTGCATTCCTGCTACGAACATCCGCTCACCATCGATGACCGTGGCGGCATCATCTTCGAATCGGTGGACTCACCCGAGTCGCTGCATGCGGCGCAGACCATTGCGCGCGAACTCAACTGGCATGGCCAGCTGAGCTTTGACTACCTCGTCACCGAGGACGGCGTGCATCACATGGTCGAATGCAATCCCCGCCCTACATCGGGCTGTACCGTCGCGACTGCCGCGGAGTTCGACGCTGCGCTGTTCGGGCCGCGACCGCAAGCTCCGGTGGTGGTACCCGCCGGGCGAAAACGGTCGATCAAGGTCGCTGTCCTCCGGGACGCGCTGCTGCACCCGAGCCGGGCCCGGGCCAACCTGCGCGCCGCGCACGGCGCGAGCGACGTCTACGGACCCAAGCACGATCATCTGCCGCTGCTCTATACAGCGTTGTCCCTACAGCACGTGCTGCGATACCGGAAAGCGTTGGGAGTCGACCGCAATACGCGCGAGCAACTCGTGGCGTCGCAGTTCTTCGACGTGTCGTGGAACGGTGCGCCGATTCGCTGACTTGTCCACAGAGTTGCCGGCGATCCACAGACCTTCTCTTCGCGCCTCGGTAAACCCTCATGCCGACTCGGCCGCGTCCTAGCGTCAACCTCGAACACTCGAGGATCTGGGGGAACTGAGATGGCACCGGTACTGAGGGCGGATCTCGAGGCAATCCGCACGCTTGCAACAGATCTCGGCAATGCCGCGACCGATATCCGCGGCATCGATGTGAACCGCACGTTCGCGGGCTTGCTCGCGGGCCTGAAGGGCTCCGATGTGGCCGCCGCGTTGACGACAGCGGAGATCCAGATCGAAGCGGCATTGACAGCAGTCGCGACGCGAGTGGACGCGCTGGCGCAGAAGAACAAGGAGGCGGCACGGACTGTCGGAATCACCGACGAGCAGTATGCCGACTCGATCAGCGGCCTGCTGAAGCTGTGAGCCGGTGAGCAAACCCACTGTGTCCCAGGCGCGTACCTGGGCGTCCAACGCGCACTTCCTGGCCACGACAGCGACCGGGATCGACACCGCGGTCGACACCTTCGACACCGCCATGAACGACATCGCCACATCGGTGGCGACGACCATGGACAGTTGGCGAGGAGATGCTGCCGAAGCCTCCCAGGCGCAATCGGATTCGGAGAAGCAAGCGAGCAATCGGCTCGCGATCACAATTCTCGACATCGCCGACGCCATCACTCGGCTGGGACCGGACGTCCTCCATTCGACCGAGGTCGTCCGCAACTGGGCAGACAGCATCATCGACGCGGGATTTCTCGTCTCCGAGGACGGCAGCGTGGCAGCGCCGGCCGACTCTTGTCCAGGGCATCCGAGAGAAATACCAGCCGATATGGAGTACGAAGACGCCCGCGCCTTCGCTGCTCGCAGGGCGGCCGAGTACCAGTCCTACCTGACAGGCGCACTGGCGACCGCGGGCAGCGCGGATGCGATCTTGGCCGCCGAGATCACCACAACCTTGGGCGAACTCCTTCAGAATGCCGACCGGGCCACCACCGTGGTCCCGCTCGGTCCTGCAGTCCGGGACATCCTTGCCGGCCGCAGCCGATTGCCCGCGGATCCGCAGGCACTGAATGAGTTCTGGGACAGCTTGACCTCGGCCGAGAAGGCGGCGCTGTGGGATCACAATCGAGCGATCGGGGGCATGGACGGAATCCCGGTGGCCGATCGTGACCACTTCAACCGCAGGTATCTCGGCGAGCTGCAGAACGATGCGCGCGGCAAGGTCATCGAGCTCGAAGGCCTCAAACCGGACCCCGCCGAGTATCCGACCCGAAACGGGCCAGGTGAGCAGGGGAACCCGAGCGGCTACCGCCGGCGTCTCGAGGACTGGCAGCGACTCCACGATTCGGCGACAGCTGACCTGGCGGCACTGATCGGACTGCAGAACACCGTGACGGGGCAACCGGGCGCCAAGAAGCGCCACCTGATGCTGATCGATCGCAAAGGCCTTGCCGCGGTTGCGGTCAACAACCCCGACACGGCCGACAACGTCGCCACGTACGTGCCCGGCACCGGCGCGAATCTCGCGGGGATCGGTGGCGGAGTCGACCGGGCCGAGAAGATGGTGCAGTCCGCCGCGGATGTCGACGAGTCCGCGCAGACGGCGGTGGTCACCTGGTTCGGTTACGACGCGCCGCCGAATCTCATCGAGGCAGGGGCCGGCGTGTACGCCGCCCGAGGCGCCGACCCGTTGGCGAAGTTCCAAGACGGATTGCGAGCGACCCACGAGGGTGCGGGCCGATCGCACAACACGATCATCAGCCACAGCTACGGCACGGTCGTCGCTGCCGAGGCGGCGTCGGGGCGACGTGCATTGAATGTCGACGACGTTGTGTTCGTCGCCAGTCCCGGGCTCGGTGGACCCGATGACGTGGGAGATCTGAACCTCGCCGGTCCCGACGACCGCGCCAACTCGCGGCGAGTATGGGCGACGGTGTCCACCGACGACGTGATCAACCTCATCGAGGTGGTGCACGGGGCTGACCCGCATGACGGTGGTTTCGGCGCACAGGTATTCGCGTCGGAGCGAGGACCGGGCGTGAGTCTCGAGGCGCACAGCAACTACTGGGACGAGAACTCGGTGTCGTTGCTCAACATGGGCCGCATCATCGCGCGGAAGTATGCGGATGTGCAGTGATGCGGAAGCTCTCCGGTCGTGGTGCTTTGCGTGGGCCGGAGAAGACCGGCCGGGAAGCGGCACTAGTGCTCGGTGCTCGTGTGTCCCTCCAACTTGCGTTGGATGGTCCTGGTGGTACCGCCAAGGGTGACCGTGGCCGCGAGATGTTCGATCCCTGGTTTGCGCGCGGTGGACGTGCCGATTCGCCAGGTCCATTCGACCCAGCCCGTACCGTCGGAGCGTTTGGGTGCCAAGCCTGATGCACTGCTGCGTCGTCCGCTGGGGTACCGGATCTCGACCGAGCACTCGGCGTTGGGCGCCGTTCGTGCCAGCACCCTGCAAGTGCCGCCGATCCACGCGGTACTCACCGCAAGACCGTCGAAGATGAGGACCTTGAGTTTCGAGGTGACGGCATTCATTCGAATGGCGGTGGCACGTTCGGTTCCGCCGGCGACCGATTCGTCGTTGCCCGCTCGATGAAGGCCGACAGCGAGACTGTCCGAGCGGTTGATCCAGACGGAACCGGAGTCGCCGCCGAGGCTGATCTCCGGCATGGCCGGGTCGTCGGGAACGATCGTGAAGGTGGTGGCGGTGACCCCGTCGACGACACCCCAGGTGACCCCGGTGTTGAGGCCCGATTTGATGACCTTGGCTCCCAGCCGTGGTTCGCTCTGGCCACTCGCGGAGCCGAGTTCATGGAGGTCGAGCGACCAGGTGCGCCCGCCGAGCACACAGACGGCGCAATCGAGCGCCTTGTCGTATCGGAGCACACCGCCCATGAGGTCGGCTCCCGACGGTTGGGCCATGACGTCAGCCGGCATCGCCGGGTTTCGTAGCATGACATGCCAATTGGATAATGCGAGGGGCTGCAGGCTGTCGCGGTCGAAGACGATCATGCCCAAGGTGCCGGCCGAAGTCTTCGACGTGTTCATCATCTGCACGCCGCCTCGGACGGGATCGAAGCGGTCGGTGCGGGCGATGTGAGGTGTGGGGTTGTAGGTGATGACATCGACCGGGGTGCCGTCGATCTCTTCGGGAACCCGTTCGGCGCGTTTGAGTTCGGTCGTCGGCTTCTTCTCTGTGACGTGAACGCGCAGCGCGAGCCGGCCGGTGGGGCAGCCGTCGGCGTACTCGAATCCGACGTCGACGTTGTGCACGTTGGGGAGAGCGGACAGAGACTTCCGGTGCTTGCGCAGGGCCTTTTCCAGCCGCGCCTGTTCGTCTGCCGAGATCTCGTCCATGTGGCCACCTCTGGCTCTCGCGGTTGATCCGATGTACGATTGTGCGCCGTTCGATACAGATTTCGCTTGGGTAGTCGACTACCTGTTTTCGCTGCTCCCGCTCACTGTTCTCGGTCCCGCTCGCTCCACGGAGCGAGCGGGACCAAGTTTTGCGAGCGGGACGTTATCGCCGACGGGTGATGCTGCGAACGTTCCTGTCGGTACCCGGCGCTATGTTGTGTTCGGAAGCATGTTGTGTTCGGAAGCGACGAGAGGAGGACCACGATGGATGAACCCGACAAGAAGTCGGACGTGCACGAGTGGTCCGACATGGCTGCTTGGCTCGTCGAGTCTTTGACGGACAAGCCGGTCGGCTTCATCCTCGAGATGGGGCCCAGCGGCTACATCGACTACGACGATGACCACGAGGACGAGGTCGTCTGTGCGCAAGTTCAGATGCTGGCCGACGGCGTGATGATGCTGCGGCGATCCCGCTCCGTACTCGGTCACCTGCTGATCGCCGACTACTCCTCGGACAAGCTGCCGCTCAACAAGTGGCTGTACAACGACAACTTCGATGACTGCACCGACGGCTACCTGTTCAGTCGTGACCCGGAGCTGCTCGCCGACATCTGTGTGACCTGGTTCCGGGACAACTGGGCGACCGAGTCCACCGACGCCCTCGGCTGCGAATATCGCTACCCCGACGATCTGCTACCTCCCGACGACGACTGAGCGCGGCCCACCTCTTCCTGGCGCGCAGTCTCTGCCGGCGACTCAGACTCGTCGGCAGCTGCAAACTGCCGAAGTACTGCTCGCAAGGAGCGCTCATGGAATTGCTGATGCATGCAATGTGCAGGGCAACAGTCGAATTGCCGGGACCGGTTATCGGGTGGATGGCCGCCACGGCCCACCCCCTGTTTCAGCCGTGGCGTGATCTGCTGCGCCGATCCGACCTCACCGACCAGCAGGCCTGGGACTGCCTGTGGCGCGACGACGCGCTGATCAAATCGGCGTTGAAGATCCCCGGTAAGTGGTCTGCCAATGCAACGTCGGACCAACTCGCCGCCACGGTCTCGCTGTACCTGTCCCGACCCGAGGTGCCGGCCGGACGGATAACTTTGCTGCGCACCAGGCTCGATCCCGATCAATTACGTCGCATAGATCTGCTGCGGTACGTGACCAAGCTCGGCGCCAGTGACCTGGTGTGCCGGGAGATCGTCGGCGAACCGCCGCGGGGATCGTCCCGTGAGGATCACGTGGGTCCGCGCGAGCTGGCGTTGATCGAGAGATACCGCAGAGTTGCCGCGGAGCAAGCCGCCGAGCGAGAGAGCAAGACCAGGCATATAGAGAGGCAGATCATCCGAGAGGACGGGCTGATCGCTCGGGCGGCAAAGGCGCGGACGCTCGAGCGGGTCGATCAGTTGAGAACACTCCGGGCCTGCCTGTTCGGGATGGGGAGTGCGGCTGCTCGCCCGCAAGACGCCGACTTCAACACTGCGACCTACCTGCTGGAGCTCGGCCGTGTCGCCTCAACCTCCGGGCATGCCGACCCCGGGCTGGGTGAGGCGTTGTCGGCGCTGCGCCCGATCCTGCGGGCGTATGTCAACCCCGGCTACACGACACCGCGGAGTCCGGTCACCAACCGACTCCTGGTCTTCGGGGAAGCCGGAGCCGCACCACTGGGTAGCTCCATCAACGATGAAGAAGGCGACTACCTCGATCGCAGGTTCGGATCCAGCGTGAGCAAGTACCAGGCCCTGGCAAACATCGTCGGACACAACCGCGATGTGCCACTGCGGGAGCTCTGTGACCGAGTCGACGCCGCCGAGCTGGCCAGACACAAGTGGATCATCGAAAAGGCGCAGCGAGCAGAGCCCCATCAGTGGAAGTAGCGAGAAGGCAGATGGAGGATCGCACCCGAAACGGGCGGCATCGCGACGTTGCCTCCCGGACAAGCTGCCGCAACACGCCGTTAACCAGGCGATTTGACTCCTGGCACGGTAGTCCCGTAACTTTCTTCAAGTCAGCGAGTGAGGCGCCGGAGAGCGAGAGTCCGGAGCGGCCCTAACACCGACAGGAAGTTTCCTGAAGGAACAACGCTGGCCGCCCACGACAGTTACGAGTCCACTTCAGTGTGGAGCGTATTGTCGCGGAGACAACAAAATATCTTTGCCGGGATGGCGCTGCGTGTGTGGTGTCGAAGTCGGTGGGGGTGTGTTCTTTGAGAACTCGATAGTGTGTCGATGGATTGTTAGTGCCACTTTAGGTGCTGCGTTCTGTCACGGTGACGAAGCCTTCCTGTGTGGG